>NZ_JACAAX010000055.1 GCF_013377085.1 Rhodoplanes sp.
GGCGGCGGCCCGTGATGACGCTTATATGCCCCCCGCAAACTCCGATGTCAACTGCGATTTCACGGAATTTTCGTCATCCGATTTTCCGCTGTGCTAACAATCTGTTGGGAGTCGGACAGCAAGGCTGACCGATAGCGGGGCCGCAACCCTTTGGGACGACCTAAATGGACTGGCGGCGCCCTCTGAGGAGGCCCCTGAACGGGCCGGACGATTTGGCGCCGCCACCGCGCCGGGCGCCGGCTGTGCCGGACGGCGGGCCCCGGCCGCGCGCCGGGGCCCGCCCTTCGCAGTTGCGAAGTTCGTCGAGCGGGTGCGGCCACCCCCGACGATGGCGCCGTATTGCTCCCGGCCGTCGTTTCGGCCCGGAACGCCGCGTCCCGCCGCGATCCGTTCGACGCCCTGCCGGCACGAGTCCGGCCGCCGGGCCTAGCCGGATGATCTCGTCGGCTTGGCGCCCCGACAGGTGTCCAGACAAGTCCGGCCTGCGGGACCGCCGATGCCCCTCCGATGCCGATTGCGACATCGCCGGCGGCCCGGGGGGCCATGTCGCCTGACGCGACCTCGCGGGGAGAGCACCGCTCCGGCACCGTCAGTCCGGCGATCGGACCGTCCGAAGCGAGGCGGCAGCCCAAAACTGTGTCGCCGGCGCACCACCGGCGCGGGTCTTTACCGAGGGCACGGGCGAAGCCCCAATGCGGCCACAAACGTCTGGCGATTGTGGCGGTTACGGGTAAAGGGTTCCATTCCGGGATCCGACGGCGTGAGACGACGCGCCGCCAGACGTCCGGGTCCGGGCCGCACGAGGCGGCGACGGCCGGGCGCGCACCGCCGGGGGGCGGTGCCGGATCGGGGATGGAGGACGGCTCGCCAGGGCCGTTCGACGAGGGGGAACCGGGGCAGTGGATCAAGGCAGGCCGCGCGGATCGTATCGGCCGGGACCGGGTTCCGTGGCCATCGATCTCGGCAACGAGCCGCCGCTGTCGGTCGACGGCGAGGTCGGCGAGCTCGACCGCCGCCGCATCTCGGTCCAGTGGTTCAGCGCCACCATTTTGACGGGTCTTTGCGGGGCTGCCCTGATGGGTGGCGCCGTGTTCGCGGCGCTCGACGGCGAGGCCAACTTCGCGGCCAGCCCGGAGCGCTTCGAGGCGGGCCTGCGCGGCACCCTCGGCAGCCAGGGCGAACGCACCGGCATGCGCAAGGGCGACCGTCTGCCGGCCGTCACCGAGTCGGTCGCGGCCCGCCAGGTCATCCGGGTCTCCACCACGGCCCGCATCGGTGACCGCGAGATGGTGCGAGTCCGGCCTTATGTGCGGGTCGGCGCCAACCTGTCGCTGTCGCTGAGCGAAGCCTCCGCCAGCATCCCGCCCTTCAACCCGCAGAAGCTGATCGCCGAGCCCGGCGCCAACGCATCGGCCAGCGAAGACTTGGCGAGCGCCGCCCCCGACGCCGAGGTCACCTATGTGACCCGCGACCTCGGCAGCGTCCTGCCGCGCGCCAAGATCGCCGTCTCGGTGCCGCTCGAGGACATTCTCGGCCGCGTGCGCGAGGCCGCCAACTGGACCGGCGCCGGCCAGACCCGCTACGCCTCGGCCGATCTCACCGGCGCCACCCGGCTCGCCTATGCGGTCGAAGGCGATATCGATCCCTATGCGGGCTTCGAGGCCCGCATCGTTCCCGAGAACATCACGCTGCTGCCGAAGACGGCCGCCCAGGCGACCGGCGGCGCGGCGGCGAACGAGCGCGTGCTGCCCGTCAAGAAGGGTGACACGGTCGGCTCGATCCTGCGCGAGCTCGGCGCCACGCCCGAAGAGATCAAGGCGATCGCCGCCCTGCTCGGGCCGCGCGGCCGCGACAGCGCCCTCAAGGAAGGCCAGAAGCTGCGGGTGCTGCTGTCGCCCGGAGCAGGCGGCCGTGCTCAACCGGCGCGAGTCGTTCTGATCGGCGAAACGGCCACCGAGGCCGTCGTCGCTCTTTCGGACCTTGGAAAATACGTATCCGTCGACGTCCAGAGCGCGATGACCCAGCAGGTCACCGAGGTCGAGGAGGACGACGACGGCACCGGCGTGCGCCTCTATCAGAGCCTCTACGAGACCTCGCTGCGCAACAACATCCCGCGCCCGGTCATCGAGGACCTGGTCCGCATCTACTCCTATGACGTCGATTTCCAGCGCAAGGCGCAGGCCGGCGACTCGTTCGAGGTGGTCTATGCCGGCGAGGACGATCCCGGCGGCAAGACCGAGGTTCTCTATGCCGGCCTGGTGGTCGGCGGCGAGGCGAAGAAGTTCTACCGCTACCAGGCCCCCGACGACGGCGTCGTCGACTATTACGACGAGACCGGCAAGAGCGCGAAGAAGTTCCTGGTTCGCAAGCCGGTCCCCAACGGCATCATGCGCTCGGGCTTCGGCTCGCGGCACCATCCGATCCTCGGCTACACCAAGATGCACACCGGCGTGGACTGGGCGGCCCCGATGGGCACGCCGATCTTCGCCTCCGGCAACGGCACGCTCGAGAAGGTCGGCTGGGAGTCGGGCTACGGCAAGTACATCCGCATCCGCCACGCCAACGGCTACGAGACCGCCTACGGACACATGACCGCCTATGCGCGCGGCATGGACATCGGCACCAAGGTCCGCCAGGGTCAGGTGATCGGCTTCGTCGGCTCGACCGGCCTGTCGACCGGTGCGCATCTCCACTACGAGATCCTGGTCAATGGCCGCCTGGTCGACCCGATGCGGGTGCGGCTGCCGCGCGGCCGCGTGCTCGACGGCCCGGCGCTGGCGAGCTTCGAGCGCGAGCGCGACCGGATCAACGGCATGATGGGCCAGAGCCCCGCCCGCGTCGCGCAGAGCAGCCGGTAAGGCCCTCTCCGTAAATTCTCGGACGCATCTGCTCCCAAAACATGATCATGCTCGCCCGCTCTGCCGCATCCTGCGGCGGACTGCTTAGCGCATGCGAACAGCGGCGCAGATTCTGCGCGACCGCGATCTGGCACATGCCGTGCCTGTCGCTTCGTCCGATGCCTTCAACGTGAGGGGGAGACCTTGCAGCGCGCCATCGATCCCGTCGAAGAAATGTTGCCCATTCCGCGGCTGCTCACGCTCGGGCTGCAGCACGTCCTGGTGATGTATGCGGGCGCCGTGGCGGTGCCGCTGATCATCGGCCGCGCCCTGAAGCTGCCCCCCGAGGATGTCGCGTTCCTGATCAGCGCCGACCTGTTCGCATGCGGCCTCGCCACGCTGGTGCAGTGCGTCGGCTTCCCCGGCGTCGGCATCCGACTGCCCGTCATGATGGGCGTCACCTTCGCCTCGGTCGGCCCCATGCTGGCGATGGCGGCCTCGCCCGACATCGGGCTCTTGGGCATCTACGGCTCGGTGATCGCGGCCGGCCTGTTCGGCATCCTGGTGGCGCCGTTCATCAGCCGGCTGCTGCCGCTGTTCCCGCCGGTCGTCACCGGCACCATCATCATGGTGATCGGCATTTCGCTGATGCGGGTCGGCATCAACTGGGCGGGCGGCGGCCTGCCCACCCTCACCCGCGTGGTCGACGGCGTGCCGGGCGCGTTCCCCAATCCAGGATACGGCCAGCTTCCGGGGCTCGGCATCGCGCTGTTCGTCATGCTGGTGATCCTGGCCCTGATCAAATGGGGCAAGGGCTTCCTGGCCAACATCGCCGTGCTGCTCGGCATCATCGCGGGGGCGGTCCTGGCGACCGCGCTCGGCGTGATGCATTTCGAGAAGGTGGTCTCGGCCGCCTGGGTGGACGTGGTGGTGCCGTTCCGATACGGCATGCCGCAGTTCCACCTCGTCCCCATCGTCACGATGTGCATCGTGATGATCGTCGTGATGATCGAGTCGCTCGGCATGTTCCTGGCGCTCGGCGAGATGACGGGCCGCACGATCGACCAGAAGGCGCTCTCCCGCGGCCTGCGCGCCGACGGCGTCGGCACGCTCCTGGGCGGCATCTTCAACACGTTCCCCTACACCTCGTTCTCGCAGAATGTCGGCCTGGTCGGGGTCACCGGCATTCGGTCGCGCTGGGTGACGGCGGCGGGCGGCGTCATCATGCTGCTGCTCGGCTTGCTGCCCAAGATGTCGGCGCTGGTCGAGGCGGTGCCGCAGGTCGTGCTCGGCGGCGCCGGCCTCGTCATGTTCGGCATGGTGGCGGCGACCGGCGCCCGCATCCTCACCGCGGTCGACTTCAAGGGCAACCGCTTCAACCTGTTCGTCGTCGCCTTGTCGGTCGGCTTCGGCATGATCCCGCTGGTGTCGCCGAACTTCTTCAAAGCGCTGCCGCACAGCCTGCACCCGCTGCTCGAGTCCGGCATCCTGCTCGCCGCCATCGTCTCGGTAGCGCTCAACGCCTTCTTCAACGGGATGGGCACCGCCGAGAAAGCCAAGACCGAGGCCGCCGGCGTGGCGGGAGCGGCCGAGCACGTGTGAAGGCACCGTCGAGGTTCGTCGACATCCACGGCGCCCCGCTTCGGCGGGGCGCCTTTTTTATTCACGCCTGCCGCATCGCGCGCACTTCGTCCAACGCTCCGAAGCTCTCGACGCCGTGGTCGTCGAGGGACCTGAACTGCGGAAACACGCGGCAAAGAACCCATCACGTCTCCGCCACGAAGGCCTGCCATACGAGCGTATCGGCGCCGAAGCGAGCCGATCCCTTCGATCCACATGCGAGTCCTGCGGACCGATACCGTGGCGCACGGCCCCGGTCGAACCGGCCGCGGCGCGAGGCTCGATCTCGCGCTTCCTCGGCTCGTTCGACTGCACCAGCAACATCTCGCGAAAGTGCGACAGCATGATCGATTCCGTCACCGGCGATCCCCGGTTCTTCGCAAGTAACGGACCGCATTCGCTGGCCGAGGTGGTGAAGGCAGCCGGCGGTGTCGCGCCGGAGCGCGACCTCCTGCTCGACGGGGTCGCACCCCTGCAGACGGCAGGTCCGACCGATGTGAGCTTTCTCACCAGCCGCCGCTATTTGTCCGAGCTCGAACTGACCAGTGCCGGCGCCGTGATCGTGCACTCCGACATGCACGAGCTCGTCCCGCGGTCTGCGGTTCCGATCCGGAGCGCCGATCCCTACGCGAGCTGGGCACGGGTCGCGGCCCTCTTCCATCCGTCGTCCCCGGTGTCTCCCGGCATCCATCCGAGCTCTGTCGTCGCCGAGAGCGCTGTCGTCGATCCGTCCGCCGAGATCGGGCCGCTCTGTGTCATCGAGAGCGGAGCGATCATCGGACCTTGCTGTCGGATCGGCCCATGCACGGTCATCGGCAGCGGCGTGGTCGTCGGCCGGGACAGCCGCATCGGGGCCAATGCCACGGTGAGCCACGCGCTGCTGGGCGAGCGCGTGTACGTCTATCCGGGAGCCAGGATCGGGCAGGAAGGCTTTGGATTTGCCATGGCGAAAGACGGCTTCCTGACCGTTCCCCAGCTCGGACGTGTCGTCATTCAGGACGACGTCGAGATCGGCGCCAACACGACGATCGACCGGGGATCCGCGCGAGACACCGTGATCGGAGCGGGATCGCGCCTCGATAACCTCGTGCAGATCGGCCACAACGTCACCCTCGGTCGATGTTGCGTGATCGTCGCTCAGGTGGGCATCTCGGGCTCGACGACCCTGGAGGATTTCGTGCAGGTCGGTGGCCAGGCGGCGTTCGCAGGGCACCTGCATGTCGGAACGAGCGCGCGAATCGGGGCCCAGGCCGGCGTCATCTCGAACGTTCCCGCGAATGCGAGCCTGCTGGGGAGCCCCGCCCAGCCGAAATGGGACTTCTTCCGCCAGATCGCCAACCTGAGGCGGACGACACGCTGACCACGTCGATCGTGAACAGGACCGCCGGACGGCACCGGATCGAGTCGGCGATAACAGATCGTAGATGGTCGCGCATGTCGGAGCATGGTCCTGCAACGCTCGCACCGCCGCGCGCCTCCACGACCTCCGCTCCGGTCGAGGCGTCGGCCCAGGACGCTGACGTGATCGTGCATAGTCGATCCACCCGGCCATGGCCGCGAAGCACAGCCGCGGCGTCCTGCCGATGGCATATTTCTGTCGGAGCTCGGCCTCCGATCTCGGCACGCTGAGCGAGGCGGATCACCGCAACGCGGCCGCGAAGGATGACTTCGAGCGAGCCGCCCGGATCGCCAGCGACCTTGCGGTTTTTCGCCTGCCCGTGAAGTCGCTGTCAGAACGACGGCGGCGTGAATGTCCCCCGACGAGTGCCCTGCCGCGCAATAAAAAGCGGCCGGGACACCGGGGCCCGACCGCTCTCCCATCGCAACAACTGCGACGACGTTACGCCGCCCGGGCCACCGTCTCGCCGTTGAAGGCTAGGCCGTTCTTGCCGGCCGTCACCTTCACGGCCTCCTCGTCCTTGATCTTGCCGGACAGGATCAGCTCGGCGAGCGGGTCCTGCAGGGCCTTCTGGATCGCCCGCTTGAGCGGCCGCGCCCCGTAGGCCGGGTCGTAGCCCTTGTCGGCGAGCCATTCCTTGGCGCGGGCGTCGAGCGTCAGCTTGATCTTGCGGTCGTCCAAAAGCTTCTGCAGCCGAACGAGCTGGATCTCGACGATCCGCCCCATCTGCTCGCGCTTGAGCCGGTGGAACAGGATGATCTCGTCGACGCGGTTGAGGAACTCGGGGCGGAACGACATCCGCACCACCGCCATCACCTGATCCTTGACGGCGTCCGAGTCCTCGCCCTCGGCCTGGTCGACCAGGAACTGCGAGCCGAGATTGGACGTCATGATGATCAGCGTGTTGCGAAAGTCGACGGTGCGGCCCTGCCCGTCGGTCAGGCGGCCGTCGTCCAAAACCTGCAGCAGCACGTTGAAGACGTCCGGATGCGCCTTCTCGATCTCGTCGAACAGGATCACCTGATAGGGCCGCCGCCGCACCGCTTCGGTCAGCGCCCCGCCCTCCTCGTAGCCGACATAGCCGGGCGGCGCGCCGATCAGCCGGGCGACCGAGTGCTTCTCCATGTATTCCGACATGTCGAGGCGCACCATCGCCTGCTCGTCGTCGAACAGGAACTCGGCCAAGGCCTTGGTCAGCTCGGTCTTGCCGACGCCGGTCGGACCCAGGAACATGAACGAGCCGATCGGCCGGTTCGGATCCTGCAGGCCGGCGCGGGCCCGGCGCACCGCGGTCGCCACCGCATGCACCGCCTCGGTCTGGCCGACGACGCGGCGGGCGAGGCTGTCCTCCATCTTGAGGAGCTTCGCCTTTTCGCCCTCCAGCATGCGGTCGACCGGCACGCCGGTCCAGCGCGACACCACCTGGGCGATATGGTCCGCCGTCACGGCCTCCTCGACCATGGCGCCGTTGGCTTCGGCCGCCTCGCTGGCGGCGAGCTTCCGCTCGATCTCCGGGATGCGGCCATAGGCGAGCTCGCCGGCGCGCTGGAACTCGCCGCGCCGTTGGGCGTTGGCCAGCTCGACGCGAAGCTGGTCGAGCTCGGTCTTCAGCTTCTGGGCGTCGGAGAGCTTTTCCTTCTCGGCCTTCCAGCGGCTGGTGAGATCGGCCGACTGCTTCTCCAGTGCGGCGAGCTCGGTCTCCAGCGCACCGAGCCGCGCACGAGATCCGGGATCGTGCTCCTTCTTGAGCGCCTCCTGCTCGATCTTCAGCCGGATGATCTCGCGGTCGATCGTGTCGAGCTCCTCGGGCTTGGAGTCGACTTGCATCTTCAGCCGCGCCGCCGCCTCGTCGACCAGGTCGATCGCCTTGTCGGGCAGGAAGCGGTCGGTGATGTAGCGGTTCGACAGGGTCGAGGCCGCGACGATCGCCGCATCGGTGATGCGCACGCCGTGATGGGCCTCGTACTTCTCCTTGAGCCCGCGAAGAATCGAGATGGTGTCCTCGACGGTCGGCTCGGCGACGAAGACGGGCTGGAACCGGCGGGCCAGCGCGGCGTCCTTCTCGACGTGCTTCTTGAACTCGTCGAGCGTGGTGGCGCCGATGCAGTGCAGCTCGCCGCGGGCGAGCGCGGGCTTCAAGAGGTTGGAGGCGTCCATCGCCCCCTCGGCCTTGCCGGCGCCGACCAGCGTGTGCATCTCGTCGATGAACAGGATGATGCCGCCGTCCGAGGAGGTGACCTCCTGCAGCACGGCCTTCAGGCGCTCCTCGAACTCGCCGCGATATTTTGCGCCCGCGATGAGCGCGCCCATGTCGAGGGCCAGGAGCTTCTTGTCGTGGAGGCTTTCGGGGACGTCGCCGTTGACGATGCGCTGCGCCAAGCCCTCGACGATCGCCGTCTTGCCGACGCCGGGCTCGCCGATCAGCACGGGGTTGTTCTTGGTCCGCCGCGACAGAACTTGAATCGTCCGGCGGATCTCCTCGTCGCGGCCGATGACCGGATCGATCTTGCCGTCGCGGGCCGCCTGGGTGAGGTCGCGCGCGTATTTCTTCAGCGCGTCATAGGCGTTCTCGGCCGAGCTCGAATCGGCGGTGCGGCCCTTGCGCAGCGCCTCGATGGCGGCGTTGAGGTTTTGCGGCGTCACGCCCGCCGCGGCGAGCGCCCGGCCCGCCTCGGTGTCCTTCTCGATCGCCAGAGCGAGCAGCAGCCGCTCGACCGTGACGAACGAGTCCTTGGCCTTCTCGGCCGCCTTCTCGGCGGTGTCGAACACCCGCGCCAGCGCCGGGTCGATATAGAGCTGGCCGGCGCCGCTGCCGGCGACCTTGGGCCGCTTCTTCAGCGCCCCTTCGACAGCCATGAGGACGTCGCGCGAGCGACCGCCGGCGCGGTCGATCAGCCCAGAGGCAAGGCCCTCCGGGTCGTCGAGCAGAACCTTGAGCATGTGCTCGGGGGCGAACTGCTGGTGCCCCTCGCGAAGAGCAAGCGATTGGGCCGATTGAACGAATCCGCGGGCCCGGTCGGTGTATTTGTCGAAATTCATGAACTTCTCCCTCGGCCTGGCCCGCCCGCCCCGAAGGCGCGAGGGGACCATCGTCACAGGGCGCGCAAGCGCGCCAATGTACCAAACGGCACGGCCCCGGAAGGCGCCGCACCTCTCGCAAGGAATGTGGGAACGGTCGGCCGGCGACGGTAGGGGGCTGCGAACAATCTCGCCGGCTCCCGCCGGCCCGAGACGCGTGGACGCCGGCGACGATTGCGGCCGCCCGGCCGGGATGTTAGCGGACGGGCCGGCCGCCACCCGCCGAAGGGTGCGGCGGGGAGGACCGCATGCAGGTTCTGGTGGTCGGCGCCGGGGTGATCGGGCTCGCGGTGGCGCGGGCGGCGGCGCTCGCCGGGCACGATGTGGTCGTCGCGGAAGCGGCCGGAGCCATCGGCACCGGCACGTCGTCGCGCAACAGCGAGGTGATCCACGCCGGCATCTACTACCCGCCCGGCTCGGTGCGGGCGTTCCACTGCGTGCGCGGCCGGCGGCTGCTCTACGCCTATGCGGACGCCCACGGCATCCCCCACCGCAAGTGCGGCAAGCTCCTGGTCGCCACCCGCGAGGCGGAGCTCGGGAAAATCGACATGCTGTGCGCCCAGGCCGCCAAGAACGGCGTCGAGGGTATGACCCTGCTGACCGCTGCCGAGGCCAAGCGGCTGGAGCCGGCGCTCGCCTGCGTCGCCGCCGCGCTGTCGCCGGAAACCGGCATCGTCGACAGCCACCGGCTCATGCTGGCGTTCCAGGGCGACCTCGAGGACGCCGGCGGCGCGGTCGCGTTCCGCACGCCGGTCGAGCGCATGTCGCACGGCGCGGCGGGGTGGGAGGTACGCTTCGGCGGTGCCGAGCCCGGCACCCTGACGGTCGACGCGGTCGTCAACGCCGCCGGCCTCGGCGCCCAGCGGCTGGCGCTGGCGACCGAGGGCTATCCGACCGAGCGCCTACCGCGGCTGGTGCTCTCCAAGGGAAACTACTTCCAATACACGGGCCGACCGGTGTTCTCCCGACTGATCTATCCGACCCCGGTCGAGGGCGGGCTCGGCACCCATGTCACGCTCGACCTCGCCGGCCGCATGCGGTTCGGGCCCGACGTCGAATGGATCGAGACCGAGAGCTACGACGTCGACCCGCGCCGGGCCGACGCTTTCTACGCCAGCATCCGCACCTATTTCCCGGCCCTGCCCGACGGCACGCTCACGCCCGACTATTGCGGCATCCGTCCCAAGCTGACCGGTCCGGGCGAGCCCGCCGCCGACTTCCTGATCGAGGGCCCGGCCGAGCACGGCCTGCCCGGCCTGGTCAACCTGTTCGGGATCGAGTCGCCCGGCCTCACCAGCGCGCTGTCGCTCGCCGACGACGTGGTGGGGCGGCTGGCGGACGCCCGCTGAACCGCGGCCTCAGACGACCGTCAGGCCGCCATCGATCACCAGGGTCTGGCCCGTGATCGACGCGGCGGCCGCACCCGCCAGGAAAACGACCGCGGCGGCGACCTCCTCGGCGGTGGCGAGGCGATGCAGGGGAATGCGCGTCAGCATCGCCGCCATATAGGCCGGATCCGTCCCGGTACCGGCCCGCGACGGCGACGGCGTATCGAGCCGGCCCGGCGCGATCGCATTGACCGTGATGCCGTGGTCGGCCCATTCGACCGCCAGCATCCGGGTCATCTGCAGCAGCCCCGCCTTGCTGATCCCGTAGACGGACCGCTCGCCGGCGCCGACCAGCCCGTGAACCGACGCGATGGTGACGATCCGGCCTCCGCTGGCCTGGGCGATCAGGTGTCGGCCGACCTGCTGGGTCAGGAAGAAGGTTCCCGTCAGATTGGCGCCGATCAGGTCGTCCCAATCCCGGCGGGTGACGTCGACCGCCTTCCGGCGGAGGTTCCGGCCCGCATTGTTGACCAGGAGGTCGATCCGGCCGAACTGCGCCAGGGCCGCCGGCACCACCGTGTCGATGCTGGCCTGCGACGCGAGGTCGAGCCCGACCGCGGCGACGGGTGCCATGTCCGCGAGCGACGCGACGGTCTCCCCAAGGTTCTCGGCACGCGTCGCGGTCAGCACCAGGGCGAAGCCGGCTTCTGCCAAGGCGCGCGCCGTGGCCGCTCCGACGCCGTAGGACGCGCCGGTGACGATCGCGACCGGCTTCTTCTGATCGTTCACCGCGCATCCTCCGTCGGGTCGGGCCGTCGGGTCAGAGCCAGTCTCGCGGCTCCGCGTCCAGGCTCTTGACGGCCGACAGGCTGGTCATCAACGACCGCGTCTGGGCCTCGTCGAGCGCCGGGAGCGGCGGGCGCGGTCGTCCGCAGTCCCGCCCCCTGCCCCGGGCCGCCGCCTTCACCCCGGCCGGCCCGAGGTCGCGAAGCGCCCTGAACAGGATCGCGGCATCTTCCTGCGCCGGCCGCGCCTCACGGAATTTTTCGGCCCGGCAGAGATCGTAGAGAGTGCGAACGAGCCGGGGTGCCACGCCGGAGAGCGAGGACAGCAGCCCGGTCGCGCCGATCGCACCGGCCGAGATCATGTATTCGGTGCCGGACACGAACTGGAAGTCCGGCCTGACCGCCCGCGCCACCGTCACCACCTCGATCATGTATTGCCAGTCGAGGCTCGAATCGATCAGCCCGGCGAAGGTCGGCAGCCGCTGGAGCAGGTCGACGACGGACTTGGGGGAGAACGTCACGTCGGCCATCTCGGTCGGTGCATTGTAGACCAGGAAGGGCAGCCCTGCCGCGGCGCCGATCGCCGCAAAGTGCTCGACCAGCATGGATTGCGGCGGCGTCCAGTAATACGGGACCGAGGCGATCACGGCCGCAGCGCCCGCCTCGCGGGCATGTGCGGCGAGCGACGCCGCGATGGCGGTGCCGGCCTCGCTGACATTGACGATCACGGGCACGCGGCCGCGCACCTGCGCGAGGGCGAACGCCAGCAGCGCCTTGCGCTCCTCGACCGAGAGACTGACCGACTCGCCGACATGCATCGGCAGCGCCAGGCCTTCGGCCCCGTGATGGAGATGGAAATCGATCAGCCGGGCATAACACGCGTAATCGATCGCGCGATCGCCCGTGAACGGAGTGAGTGGGGCATGAACCAGACCGAACCGGATTGCAGTCATGATCTGTCCTCTCTCACCAGCCGTGCGGCTCGGTCTCGACGATGCCGAGCTCGACGAGACGCTTCTCGATGAAGGCGATGCGCTCCGCCGAGGCGGTGGGCAGAGGCGGGCGGGTCGGACCGACCGAGCGTCCCATGATCACCATGCCGCCCTTGAGCGACGACGGATACTGATCGCGGAACAACTGCCAGAGCTGTGACAGCTTGTACTGGAGCTCGCGGGCGTGCGGCCAGTCGCCGGCCGCACAGGCCTCGTAGAGGGCGACGCAGAGATTGGGGCAGATGGCGCCGGCGGACGAATAGGAGCCGGCGCCCCCGAGCGCGACCGACGGCAGCAGATACTCGACCCCGGCGATCATGGCGAAGTCCGGCCGCAACGGCAGCGCCGCCCGCAAAATCTCGAAGAACTTCTCGCTGTCGAAGCTCGCGTCCTTCATGCCGATGAAGTTCGGCAGCCGCTCGATCAGGCGTGCGGTCAGCTCCCCGGTGAACTCGATCCCGTCGAGATAGCTCGGCGAGTTGTAGGCGATGAGCGGCAGGTCGATGGTGGTGCCGAGACGCACGAAATGCTCGTAGATGACCTCCGGCGGATACTTCCAGAAGTAGGGGGTGATCGCGATGATCGCATCGGCACCCGACTGCTGCGCGTGCCGGGCGAGGTCGAACGTGTCCTCGACCGCCAGCGCGCTGACATGGATGGAGACCGGGACCCGTCCGGCGACCGCCTTGATCGCCACCTCGGCCAGCGCCTTGCGCTCGGCGATGGTGAGATTGTGCGATTCGGCCTTGTGATGCGGCCAGGAGATCGCGGTGGCGCCGGTCCGAACGTGGAAGTCGACCAGGCGCTCGAACGTCTCGTAGTCGGGGCTGAAGTCGTCCTTCAGCGGCGTCACCGGGCTCTGCATCACGCCTCTGAGGACGAGCGTCATCTCTTCTCCTGTCTGTCTTGCGATCCGCGGCGATCGTTCGGCTCTCGGTTTCCGAGCCGCCGGCCGAACGGCCGTTACTCGGGCGCTATCCGTGCATCCTCGACCACCTTCCGCCAGCGCACGCCCTCCTCGCGGACGAACCGGGCATAGTCCTCCGGCGAGGGGCTGGGGTCTGGGGTCATGGCGAGGTCGGTGTACTGGGTTTTGACTTTCGGATCCTGCAAGGCGCGAACCACGGCGGCGTGGAGGGTCCGCACCGCCGCCGCCGGCGTTCCGGCCGGTGCCGCCAGTCCGAACCACTGAACCGCGTCGAAGCCCGGCAGCCCCGCTTCCGCCAGCGTGGGGATCTCCGGAGCCGCCGGCGACCGGGTCGCGCTGGTGACCCCGAACGCACGCAGGCGACCGGCCCGGATCTGCTCGAGCGCGATCGTCAGGTCCGGCACCATGAGGGAGGTCTGCCCCGAGATCACGTCGGTCAGGGCCGGCTGCGTGCCGCGATAGGGGACGTGCAGCAGCGACACCCCGGTGTCCTGCTGGAACAGCTCGACGATCAGATGCGACAGGCTGCCGGTGCCGCCCGACCCGAACGCGACCTTGCCGGGGCTCGCCTTGAGATAGGCGAGCAGCTCGCGCAGATCCTTCGCCGGCAGGGACGGATTGCCGACCAGGACCCCGGGCGCCGTCACGGTTCGGGAGATCATCGCGAAGTCGCGGTCGATGTCGTAAGGCACGGCCTTGAGCACGTAGGGATTGATGACGTGCGACGAGATCATGGCCAGCAGCGTGTAGCCGTCCGGCGGGGCCTTCGAAACAGCCTGCGCGCCGATATTGCCGCTCGCTCCCGGACGATTGTCGATCACGATGGCCTGCCCGAGAATCTCGCTCAGCTTGGGCGCCAGGATGCGCGCCTGCGTGTCGGTGCCGCCGCCGGGCGGCGACGGGACGATCAGCGTGACGATGCGGGTCGGATAGTCCGCCGCCTTGGCCGGCCGCCCGGCCAGGGCGGCAATGGTCGCCGCGAGTCCGGTCAGGACGCTCCTGCGCGTGCCCCTGCCTTCGAGCCTGAATGTCGATCGCATCTGCTTCCGCTCCCGGTTAGCGGCCCAGATCACGGATACGGCCGACGGGCGGGCCGTCCGGAGCCGAGTGATTGCGTACGGGACCAGACTAATGGATCCTGGCGACTTCGGATGCTTCACTGAGTTTCAACTGCAGCATTGACAATGAGGTCCTGCCATCGACCGCCTGCACGGCATCCTGGTGTTCCTGAGCGTGGTCGAGACCCGCAGCTTCAGCGAGACCGCTCGCGCCCTCGGCGTGACCACGTCCGCCGTGAGCGCGGCCGTGCTGCGGCTCGAGCAGAAGCTCGCCGTCCGGCTGCTGGAGCGCACCACAAGGCGCGTCGATCCGACCGCGGAAGGCCGTGAATTCTATCAGCGGTGCAAGCGGATCATCGCCGACCTGGAGCAGGCCGAGATCAGCGTCGCCGGAGCGGCACGCCTGCCGAGCGGTCGGCTGCGCATCGGCATGCCGGCGGCGCTCGCTCGTGTGTGCGTGATCCCGCATTTGCCGGACTTCACCCGCGCCTATCCGACCGTGTCGATCGAGATCGTGGTCGGGGACTTCCTTCCTGCCCTCAGTCGCGCCGGACTCGACGCGATCATCCATATCGGCGAGCTGCCGTCATCGAGCATGATCGTGCGAAAGCTCGCCTCGGTTGACTATGTGGTCTGCGCCTCGCCGCAATACCTGGCCGAGCACGGCGCGCCGCAGACTCCGGCCGATCTCGCGCGGCATGCGTGCCTGCGCTATCGCCGGCCGCGCAATGGACAGATTCGGACGTGGCTGTTCCGGAGCGGGGCGCCTCCCGATCTGCCGCTCGCAGCCAAGAGTCTCGTCATGAACAGCGGCGATGCGCTGGTCGCGGCCGCCAAGGCGGGGCTCGGCCTCGCCCAGGTCGCCGAGTACTACGCCAGAGCGGACTTCCGGAACGGCAGCCTGGTCGAGGTCATGGCGGATCAAAGGGCGCACGCCCACCACGTGTCGGTGGTGTTTCAGCAACGCAAGCGCATCGCGCCGCGGCTGCGCGTGTTCATCGACTTTCTGGTCGAGATATTCGAGTCTCCGGCCTGGCGCTGTTGAGCACCGGGCTGATGCGGTCGGGGACCGGCGGGGTCGCAGCTCAGAAATACCGCAGCCAGACGTAGACGTGGGCGATGGCGATCGACACCAGCATCATCGGGAAGGCGTAGAGCGTGTAGGTGACGAAGCGGAACGGCACGCCGTTGCGGTCGGCGATGCCGGCGACCGTCAGGTTGGCGGAGGCGCCGATCAGGGTGCCGTTGCCGCCGAGGCAAGCGCCGAGCGACAGGCACCACCACAGCGGCAGGATCGCATCGGGGCCGCCATAGGCCGGCGCCATGCTCTTGATCAGCGGAATCATGGTGGCGACGAACGGGATGTTGTCGACGATCGCCGAGAGGACCGCCGAGGCCCACAGGATGGCATAGCCGGCCGTCGCCATGTCGCCGCCGGTCGCCGCGACGAGCTTGTTGGCGAGCAGCGCCAGCAGGCCGCCGACCTCGACGCCGTGCACCACGATGAACAGGCCGACGAAAAAGAAGATGGTGATCCACTCGACGTCGCCGAAGGTCTTGTGGACGTTCTCGGACTGCCTCTCGGCGTGGTGCTGCCAGTTGTCGAGCAGCATCAGCACGGCGGCGCCGCCCATCGCGATGGTGGCCGGCTCGAGATGCAGCGGCCGGGCCAGCACGAAGCCGACGATGACGATCCCGAGCACCGCGAGCGACTGCTCGAGCAGGACCGGATCCTCGATCGCCGACCGCTCGTCCATGCCCATCACCAGTGCCTGCCGGGCCGGCGTCGATTTCAGCTCGCGTCCCCACAGCAGATGGATCATGACGAGCTGCGCGGCCATCACGACCACGATGACGGGCGCGAGATGGACCACGAAGGCGTTGAAGTCGAGGCCGGCGAGCGAACCGATCAGGATGTTGGGGGGATCGCCGATCAGGGTCGCGGTGCCGCCGATGTTGGAGGCGAACACCTCGGCGAACAGATACGGATAGGCCGGCACGTCGAGTTCGCGCACGATCGCGATGGTCACCGGCACGACGAGCAGCACCGTGGTGACGTTGTCAAGAAAGGCCGAGAGCACCGCCGTGGTGATCTGCAGCAGGATCAGGATCCCACCCGGATGCGCCTTGGCCTTCTTGGCGGCCCAGATGGCGAGATACTGGAACATGCCGGAGCGGCGGGAGATCGACACCAGGATCATCATCCCGGTCAGCAGCCCGATGGTGTTCCAGTCGACGCCCTTCAGGGCCTCGTGCTGGTCGAGCGCGCCCACCAGGATCATGACGGCGGCGCCGAGCAGGGCGACGATCGCCCGGTTCAGCTTGTCCCAGATGACGACCGCATAGGTCATCACCAGCACGGCGGTCGACACCACCATCGGGTCTAGTCCGAACCAGACGTTCGGAACGAAGCCGTGGTCCATGATTCCCCCAACCCGCTCACGAGTCGGCCTCGGCCATCGGCGCCGGCCCTAAGCCGCTCTGGACGCTCTTGAAAGGACGGATGCAAGTCAAGCGAACAACGTCGGCGCTCCCCGCGGCACAAGCCTTGCGACCATGCAGCCAGCGCACGGCACGGCCCGTGCGCCGACGTCCGTCGGACGGTGGTTGGCCCCTTTGGGGCAACCGTGACGCGCTCCGTCCCCGGTCCGCTCGCGGGGGTACCGCCCGGCCATGCCGACGCCGGTCGGGCTCGGTAAAGCCCTCGTAACCTCGATGGTGCCATATTGCATCGGTTTGTACGGACGTGGGCGCGCCGAGACCGCGGCCGGGAGAGTTGTTCCGATGAGTCCTCGTCGCGTCGCCGCGCTGGCCGTGCTGTGCGCCGCCCTGGTCGGGTGCGCCCACATCCAGAATCTGCCGGCCAACGTCCCGACCGCGACGCCGCTCCTCGGCGACGCCGGCCCGACCGAGTTTCCGTCCGACGACGACGTGATGATCGGCCTCGCATTTTCCGGCGGCGGCACGCGCGCCGCGGCGTTCTCGTTCGGCGTCCTCAAGGAGCTCGCCCGCACCGAGATGCCGTCCTCGGGTCACGCACGAACGCTGCTCGAGCGGGTCGACATCGTCACCGGGGTGTCCGGCGGCTCGGTCACGGCCGCCTATTTCGGCCTGCGGCGCCGCGCCGCGCTCGACGACTTCCGCGAACGGTTCCTGATCCAGGACGCCGAGGCGGCGCTCAACACCGCGGTCAGCTTCGGCAACATCGCCCGCGCCTTCGGCGGCGGCATCAACGGCGACATGCCGTTCCGCCGCTGGCTCGACGCCAACCTGTTCGGCGGCGCCACCTTCGGGGCCATGCTGGCGAACCGCCGCCCGCAGGTGGTGATCAATGCGAGCGACATCTACAACCGCACGCCCTTCGTGTTCAGCCCGACCACCTTCGCGGCGCTGTGCAGCGACATTTCGAGCTACCCGATCTCGGCCGCGGTCGCCGCCTCCGCGGCGGTGCCGCTCGCCTTCGCGCCGGTGGTGCTGGAGACCTTCCCGGACAAGTGCGACGCGCCGCTGCCGGCCTGGATGGCGCGCGCCCGCGACGACCCGACCGCGAGCCCGATGATGAAGGCGGTGGCGAACGGGATGACCCGCTATCGCGACGGCTCGATGCGCTACGTCAAGCTGGTCGACGGCGGCGTGGTCGACAATTTCGGCTTGTCGAGCTTCACGGTGGCCCGCGAGGCGGCGCAGACGCCCTACGGCCCGCTGACCGCAGCGCATGCCATCAAGATGCGCCGCATCCTGTTCATCGTCGTCGATTCCGAGCAGGCGACCGAAGGGACCTGGGCGCAGACGCTCGACGGCCCCACCGGCGTCGAGCTGATCGCGGCCTCCACCAACGCCGCCCTCGCCTCGAGCGTGTGGTCGGGCTACAGCGCCTTCCAGCTCAGCCTGCAGCAGTGGCGCGACAAGCTGATCCGCTGGCGCTGCGGCCTGTCGGCCGGCGAGGTGCAGCGGCTGCGCGGCACGACGGCCGGCTGGAACTGCCGCGACCTCGACGGCTTCATCGGCCGGGTCGCCTTCAACCAGCTCGATCCCGCCCGCGCCGCAGCCCTCAATGCGGTGCCGACCCGCTTCCGCCTGCCGGTCGAGCAGGTCGACGCCCTGATCAGCGCCGGCGGCGACGCGCTGGCCCAGCACCCGACCTACCGGGCCTTCCTCAAAAGCCTCGGCCGCCCCCCGCGCACCGTCGCGGCGACGGAGTCGATCGTCACCGCAGCAGAGCCGATCGTGCCGGCGGAGGCGCGGTAGACCCGGACCGAGCGGCCCCTCCCCTAAGACGGCCGGTAAAGCTGGTCGACGACCTCGCCGGTCCCGTCCCGCAGCAGCAGGTGTGCCGGAATGCCGTCGGGGCGGAGCCGTTCCTTGGGGATCGGCGAGACATAAGTGCGGCCGTCGACGCGATGGTCGAAATCCGCCCGCACGGCCTTGCGCAGGGCCGCATCCGTCATCAGGTCGAAGCCGACGCCGGCCATGACGCGCGCCGAGTCGAGCGACCCCTTGTCGCCGATCGACATGCCGCCGCAGGCCGTGACCGGCCAGGTGTGGAGCCCGACGCCCAGCGGCATCGTCGCCCAGCCGAACAGGCCGGTCGGCGTGTTGTAGCTGACGTCGCCCACGTCGGTGCCACCGCCGGTCGTCTTCTCCGGCAGCAGCGGCAGGATCGACGTCGCCATGCCGGCTTCGGGCAGTCCCATTTCCTTCTGGCAGGCGCGGGCGAAGCTCTGCTCCTGATCCGTCCAGGTCATGCCCACCGCTGTGAGATGGCGATGGATGTGCGAGGCCAGCGGCGCGTTGGGCAGCAGATCGTGGATCCCGAAGGTCAGATCGAACTCGGCCTTTGTCTCGGTCATCAGAGCCGCCCCCTCGGCGATCCGGCGGACCCAGGCGGTCATCGCCACGACCCGCTGGCGGTCGCTGTCGCGGATCGTCATCCACACCTCGGCATGGTCCGGCACCACGTTGGGGGCGACGCCCGCGGCCGTGAAGACGTAATGCAGCCGCGCCGTCGGCTGGATGTGCTCGCGCATGAAATTCACGCCGATGGCGAACAGCTCGGCGCCCTTCAGCGCGCTGCGTCCCTCCCACGGGGCGACGCCCGCATGGGCCGAGCGCCCGGTGAACCGGACGCGGAACATGTCGGCCGCCGCCGTGCGCAGCAGGCCCGTGCCGGTGACGGGCGTCGGATGCCAGGCGAGGCAGGCGTCGAGATCGCCAAACAGGCCGTCCCGCGCCATGTAGACCTTGACGCCCTCGGTCTCCTCGGCCGCGCAGCCGTAAACCCGGATGGTGCCCGGCGTCCCGGCGTCCGTCATCATCGTCTTCAGCGCGAAGGCCGCGCCCGTGCAGCCCGCGCCGAGCAGATTGTGGCCGCAGCCGTGGCCGACCGCGGCGCCGGTCGGCCCGGGGATTTGGCGCGGCTCCGCGGCATTGCCGAGACCGGGGAGCGCGTCGTATTCCGGCAAAAAGCCGATCTTGGCGCCGCCCGTCCCCTGCGCCCATTCGGCCACGAAAGCCGTGGGGGTTCCCGACGTGCCCGTGCTGACAATCCTGAAGCCCGCGGCGCGCAGCTCGCGCAGATGAATCTCCGAGGACTTCTCCTCCTTCAGCGACAACTCCGGCGTCGCCCACACCTCGCGCGAGATGCGCAGGACGGCGTCCTTCACCGACTCCACCGCTTTTCGCGCAGCGGCCGCGGACGGGGGCGGCGGAGCGGGCGGCTCCGCCGCGACGGCGGCCTGCGCCACGGCCGGGCCGGACGCGACCGACACCAGCGCCGGCGCGCTGCTCATCGCCAGGGACGCGGCCAGGAAATCACGACGCGCGAAACCGGAGGCAGTCTCATCGCCAGCCAAGATGCCACTCCTTCAGGACCAATGCCGATCGTTCTCCTGGCGCGGCATTGCGGCACCACCGCGACGATTCGCGCAACGATCCCCATAGCGACGGCCTTGTCGCCCTCGGTGTGCATCGCCGCCGGCCCTTGCTGGCTGGCGGATCGGCCGACGGTACGCCGGGCCTATGTCCCGCGGCGGCGGAGCGTAACCGCCGATGGCCGCGGCCCTGTGCGGGTTTGCTTTCGGTTTGCAACGGCGCGGCCCTTCGACGGGCTGCCGACCGTGTCGGCGGCGGTCAACTTTGCGGAAATGTCGGCCGCAACCCGCTTCACCACGGCCGACAGGCGTTCGATGTCCGCGCGCGCGCCGGGCTCGACGACCAGGCTCAGGCTCGCGAGGATCTGGTCTCCGCGCAGGATCGGAGCCGCAATGCCCACGCGGCTCTTGCCGATCTCCGATTTGGTGACGACAAAGCCGTCCTTGCGGATGTCCTGCAGCACGTCGCGGAACTGCTGCCACGACTCGATGCCCGAGGCGCGGATGGCGTGCTCGTTGCGCAAATAGATGCCACGCAGCACGCGATCCTGAAGGAAGGACAGCATGATCTTGGCCGGGGCGCCGCGAAACGGCGACATTCCGACACCGCGCTCGTAACTCGCCATGGGGCGTGAGGGCTCGCTCTCGAGGCTGTGAACGCACATGACGCAGTCGCGGAAGCGACGACACAGCAGCACTGCCGCTCTCCGACCGTAAGCGGCGAGCAGCTCCGCCATGCCGGGTGACGCGAAGCGAATCAACGGATCGCTCTGGCGGATGATCCGGTCGAACCGGATGAATGCGGGGCCGAGCACGTAGCCTTCCCCTGATCCGGGATCCAGAAAGCCGTTCTGCGTCAGCTCGGCGACCGTCCGATACGCGGTGCGGACCGACACGCCGAGCCTTTGCGCGATCTCTTCGACTGTCCAGACGGCATCGCCGGCCTCGAACAACTGAAGGACGGACAATACCTGACTCGGTCTGCGCATAGGTTTGGCCCATCGAGGGATTGCCGCCGTGATTAAAGAACACGACCGGGCCCGTCAAACGCCGTGATCATCGGGCCGCGCGGCGTGTCTCGTCTCCCGTCATCGATGGCCCGACGAGCCGCCGTGCGCGGAGAGCGTCCCACCCCGACAGCTCCACTCCGGCACACGCGGCGCCGCGGCGTGTTCCTTTGCTCGCCGGCAGGAGCGATTCTGATCCGTCTGCTGTCGCGGTCTGCTGTCGCGACTCGCGCAGGCGTGCCACGGCGCAAACGGCTTCGGCGAGTGTCCTGACAATGCCCGCTCCGTCACGGGCCGGCAGAGTCGACATCGTTGGATTCGAGGAGTCCTCGCGGCTTCGCCCGGAAGTGACCGTCGCCCTGATCGGTCGACACTATCTGTCAATTTCTTGTTTTGCCAGATAGTGTCAATTTTGTTGACGCAGCGCCGCGGTCGTGCGATCGATCGACGCCTCGTGGACGAGAACTTTCGGCCCACTCCCGGCCGCCGGGCCGGCGCGTTCGGCGGGGCGACTTGGAATTTTCGACTAGGCGACCCGTGCGTCACGCATTGGCGGTCGCCTGTCTCGGGCTGCGGCCTGGGGCGCAAACGAACAGGACCGCTGCCGATGACCCGGGCCTCCGCCGACACGACGGTCGCGCAGACGCTGGGGGCTTTCGTGGCCGACACCGGGCACGATGACGTTCCGCCGTCCGCCCGCGCGGCCGCCCGCCGCGCGATCGTCGACGGCATCGGCGTCGGCTTCGCAGGCGCGAATATGCCGTTCGCCCGCATGACGCGCGATCAGGCCCTCGCCGAATGGCGGGCGGGCCGGTCGAGCCTGATCGGCGTGTCCGGCGTCGCGCTCGTCGCGCCCGGCGCAGCCCACGTCAACGCCGTTGCGGCGCACGTTCTGGACTTCGACGCCAATTTCAATGTCGGCATGGTGTTCGCGCCGGCCGTCCTTCTTCCCGCCATCCTGGCGGCCGCCGAGGAGGAGGATGCGCCCGGGGCCGATGTCGTCACGGCTTTCGCGATCGGGACCGAGGTGGTCCGTGTCCTCGCCGAAGCGCTGTCGGAATCGCCTTACCGCAAGGACAAGGACAGCCTCTTCTATCGCGGCTGGTTCAACAGCGCGGTTCTCGGCCCGATCGGCGCGGCCGCCGCTTGTGCGCGCATTCTCCGCCTCGATTCGATCCGCGCCAGCCAGGCGATCGCGATCGCTGCGATACAGGCCGGCGGTCTGCGCATCGCGGTGGGATCCGACATGAAGCCTGGCCTGGTCGGCCGTGCCGCGGAGACCGGTGTCCGGGCAGCCGTTCTGGCGAAGGCCGGGGCGCAGGCTCCAGCGGATGCCGTCGAAGGCTTTCGTGGCCTCGTGCAGGTGGTCAACGGCGGACAATGGAATGCGGCCGCCTTCGCGACGCTCGGACACTTCGCCGACGTCGGCACCTCCTTCAAGGAGTACCCGGCCTGCTCGTCGATTCAGGCGGCGGCGGAAGCGCTCGAACACCTGATCGACCGTCACGCGATCGATCGCGCCGACATCGTCGAGGTGCGCTGCGACGTCACGAGCCACATCGCCAGCAACCTGACCTTTCCTCGTCCGGATTCGGTGACCCAGGCCCAGTTCTCGATGCCGTTCGCCATCGCGTGCATCCTCCTCCACGGCCACTTCACCGCCGACCTGCTGACGGAGGAGACCGTCCGCGATGACGCGATCCGATCCGTGATGGGCCGGGTGACGATGCACAAGGCCGCGCTGTTCGACGACGACGAGGTCAGCAGGCTGGCGACGGAGGCCACGCGGGTGACCTTGACGTTGAGGGACGGCCGCAGCATCTCGCATCTTCAGGCGGCGGCGACCGGAAAACCGACGAATCCGATCTCGGACGAACGGCTGGACCGGAAGTTCCTTCGCAACGTCGGTCCGCTCCTGGGAGACGGCGGCGGCCGTGCTCTGCTCGCACGACTGCGCGGACTCGACAGCGCGATCCGGGTCCGCGAGCTCTTCGCGGAAGCGCCCATGCACGAAAGGCTCGAGCCATGACCGCCGTGCGAGGAGACAAGGTCGCGATCCTCGGAGCCGGCGCGATCGGCCTGGCGACGGCGGCCGTCCTGGCCGATCGGGGACATCGGCCCGCCGTCTGGTCGCCCCGAGGGCGAAGCCTCGTGGGCATGCCGCCGACATCGCCGCTCGCGGCGACAGGGGCCCTCGACGGGTCTTGGGAGATCACATGCGCCGCCGATCTCCCGACCGCGCTGTCGAGCGCCGACACCATCATTCTGGCACTGGACGCCAACGGGCATGCCGACGTGATGGACGCCGTTGCTCCGCTTCTGCAGCCCGGCACCACCGTCATCATCGAGGCGGCGCACTCGCTCGGCGCAGTCTATCTCTCACGTCTTCTCCACGATCGCGGCATCCGCCTTCCGGTCGTCTCCTGGAGCACGGCGATCGCCACGGCGCACCGCACCGGACCGCTCACCGTCGATATCCGCACGATCCGGCCACGCATCGACGCGGCGGTCATGCCGGGCGACATGCGCGACGCCGGGATCGCCACCTGCCGAACGCTGTTCGGTGACCGGTTCGCGACGAGAACCGATGCGCTCGCCATCGCGCTTCTCTCGAACTGCAACCCGATCTTCCACGTCCCGGTCTGTCTCCTGAACGTCTCGCGCGTCGAGCACGGCGAAACATGGGCGCCTTACGGCCACACGACACCGTCGGTCGGCCGGTTGATGGAAGCCCTGGACCGGGAACGGATCGCGATCGGCGCCGCCTTCGGGCACGAGATCCACAGCGTGAACGAGCACTTTCATCGATCCTTCCGCATTCCGCTGGGGTCGATGGCCGAGATGAACGCCACGCTCTTCGCCGCCGGGCGCGGCCCGCGCGGCCCACGCGACATCGCGCATCGCTATTTCGCGCAGGACATCTCGTACGGACTGGTGTTCGCCGCCGCGATGGCGCGCTCGGCGGGCATCGCGGCTCCCCTCCACGAGGCGACGATCGACCTGGCGTCGGCGGCATTGGGCCGGGACTTCACCGCCGACAACACGCTCATCCCGTTGCTCGGACTGCAGGGACTCGATCGTGACGACGTTCTGAAGCGTGCCTCGGAAGGATACTTTCCCACGACCTCCCAGGGCAACGAGCGGCCCTTGCCATGACGTTCCGGCAAACCGTCTGCGCCGTTCTCGCAGGACCACCACGAGGCACGCCGCACAGGCACCTCTCTTCGACTGTCAGGTCGTCCGGGACATGCAGTGCGCCCGCGCTGCGCACCATCGCAAAAGGAGAACGACGATGCGACGACGCAGCTTCCTGATCGGCGGCGGCATGACCCTGGCGAGCGCGCTCGCCAGACCGGCCGTGCATGCGCAATCGGCTTGGCCGCACGGCCAACCGATCCGCATGGTCGTGCCGTTCCCGGCCGGTGCGGGCGTCGACGGCATGGCACGACTCGCCGCCGAGCGCCTGCAGGACAAGCTCGGCGCCACTATAATCGTCGAGAACCGCCCGGGCGGCGCAGGCGTGGTCGGCACGACCGCGGTGATGCAGGCGAAACCCGACGGGTATACGCTGCTCGGCTCTGCCATCAATCACGTCGTGTTGAACTTGGTTCTGCGCGGCGCCACCTTCGATCCGCAGAAGGATTTCGAATGCGTGGCGCGAACCGCCAGCGCCCCGCTGGTGATGGTCATAGCGCCGCAGCGACCCGAGCGGACGCTTACCGAGATCCTCGAGTCAGCCAAGCGCGCTCCCAAGGAGTGGACCTTTGCGGTCCCCTCGCTCACAGCGCCCGCCCATCTGGCGGCCATCGATTTCATGCGCCGGACGGGCGTGAAATTCACCCTTGCGTACTATCGCGGCGCCGCTCCGGCCCTGACCGACGTGCTCGGCGGGCACGTCCAGTTGATGGTCGATTCCGCGTTCACGATGGTGCCGGCGGCGCTCGACGGCAGGCTCCGCGCGATCGGCGTCACCTCACGCCAGCGCTCACCCTTGGCGCCGCAAATCCCGACCATGATCGAGGCCGGTGTGCCCGATTTCGTCGCGGATTCCTGGTACGGCATCTGGGCGCCCAAGGGCACGCCGGTGGACATCCGCCAGCGCATCAACGACGTCATGCGCGAAGCGATGGCCGATCCCGAAATCGTCAAGAAGCTGCAGGGCTGGTTTCTCGAACCGGTGGCGGAATCGATCGACCAGACGGAGACCTTCATCGCCGGTGAGGTGCCGCGTGTGGTCGCGCTGCTCAAAAGCGTCGATTTCCAGCCTCAATAGCGCCGCGACAGCGACGCGGTGACTCTGATCACCGAGCGGACCCATCGGTTGGCGATCAATGCGGACGACTCGGGGCCGCGACTGCCCTCCGGCACCATCCGGACGACGGTCGAGGTCCGTGTCGCGGCGGCTGACGGGGGCGTAGCCGACCTTCGCCTGAAGCCGCGAGCTTCGGCGTCTTATGCGAACGCGGACTGATGCAGCGAAGCCATCCACCGGATGATCGGCAGGCGTTGGTCTCCAGCGCTTCCGTTATTGTGAAATACGGAAGTCGACGATCGATCGAGTGTCGGTAATTCAATCGGCTATCAAGCCAACATCGACCATCGGTTGAAAATCAGCTTCCAGCCGCTGCGCGACCGAAGCTGATCCAGCGCTCCGGGTGCATCAATGCGCCTCGTCCCAATTGTCGGCGGCGCGGGCATCGACATGCAGGGGCACCGAGAGCGCGACGGCCGGCATGGCGGCCTGTTCCATCACGCGCGTCACCACCGGCAGGGTCTTCTCCACCTCGCCGTCCGGCACCTCGAAGACCAGCTCGTCGTGCACCTGCAGGAGCATGCGGGCCGTGAGCTTCGCCGCGGCGAGCGCGCCCTCCATCCGCACCATGGCGCGGCGGATGATGTCGGCCGCCGTGCCCTGCAGGCGCGCATTGATGGCGGCGCGCTCGTTGAAGGCGCGCAGCGACGGGTTCGACGCGCCGATGTCCGGGTAGTGGCACTTCCGGCCGAACAGGGTCGCCACGTAGCCATGCGTGCGGCAAAACAGCTTGGTCGCTTCCATGTAGTCGCGGATGCCGGGAAATCGCTCGAAATAGCGCTTGATGTAGGCGCCCGCCTCCTCGCGCGGAATGCCGAGCTGATTGGCCAGGCCGAAGGCCGAGATGCCGTAGATGATGCCGAAATTGATCGCCTTGGCGCGGCGGCGCACCTCGGCCGGCATGCCCGCGACCGGCACCCCGAACATCTCGGACGCGGTCAGGGCGTGGATATCGATGCCCTCGCTGAACGCGGTCTTGAGCGCCGGGATGTCGGCGATCTCGGCCAAGAGCCTCAGCTCGATCTGCGAATAGTCCGCAGACACGAGCTTGGTGCCGGGCCGCGCGACAAACGCGCGGCGGATCTTTCGGCCCTCCTCGGTGCGGACCGGGATGTTCTGCAGATTGGGATCGGCCGACGACAGCCGCCCCGTGGTGGTGGCGGCGAGCGCGAAGGTGGTGTGCACCCGGCGCGTCTGCGGATTGACGAAGGTCGGCAGCAGATCCGTGTAAGTCGATTTCAGCTTCGTCAGTTGCCGCCATTCCAAAAGCTTGACCGGGAGAACGTGGCCCTGCTCGGCGAGCTCGTCGAGCACGTTGGCCGAGGTCGACCATGCACCCGTCTTGGTCTTCTTGCCGCCGGACAGGCCGAACTTCCCGAACAGGATGTCGCCGAGCTGCTTCGGGCTGCCCAGATTGAACGGCTCGCCGGCGAGCTTTTGAACCTCGTCCTCCAGCGCGGCCGCCTTCTGGGCGAGCTCGCCCGAAAGGCGCGACAGGATCTCGCGGTCGATCGCGATGCCGCGCCGCTCCATGCGCATCAGCACCGGCACCAAAGGCCTTTCCAGCGTCTCGTAGACCGTGGTCATGTGCTCGGCGACGAGGCGGGCGCGGAACAGCCGCCACAGCCGCAACGCCATGTCGGCCTGCTCGGCGCAATAGGGGCAGGCGCGCGAGATCTCCACCTGCTCGAACGGCACCTGGGCCTTGCCCTTGCCGGCGATGTCGGCGAGCGCCAGCGCCTCGTGGCCGAAATGCCGGTGGGCGAGATCGGCGAGCCCGTGCGGGGCGATGCCGGCGTCGAGCACATAGGACATGAGCTGTACGTCGTCGATCGCCACCGCCTCGATGCCGTGACGCATCAGCGCGTGCAGGTCGGCCTTGAGATCGTGGCCGATCTTGAGGACGCCCGGGCTCTCCAGCATGGGCTCGAGCCGCGCCAGCGCCTCGCCGAGATCGACCTGGCCCGGAAACAGACCGCCGCCTTCAAGAAGATCGTCGCCGCGGCGATGGCCGAGCGGCACATAGGCGGCGCGCCCCGGCGCCAGCGCCAGCGCGAGACCGACCAGATCGGCGCGCATCGGATCCGACGAGGTGGTGACGATGTCGAGCGCGACGAAGCCCTGGTCGGTCGCCGCGGCGATCCATTTTTCCAGCGTCGCGACATCCCCGATCGGCGCGTAGCCGGTGCGGTCGAGCTTTTGCTTCGAAAGCTCGTCCTTGCGGCTCGCCGCCAGCGCCTCCGGCGTGACGACGATCGCGCCGCCGCCGTTCGGTCGCGCCGCCGGCGGCGGACGGGTGTCGCCGAGGTCGAAGCCGAGCTGGCCCGAGGCGCCGGCGCGGCGCGGCGCCGGAGCTGATTCGCCGACCGGCTCGCCGGCGGCAGCGGGCGCCCCTGCGGATGCGTCAACCGATGCATTGGCGCGCAAAACCGGATCGGCCTCGATGTCGTTCGGATCGATCGCCAGGGCCTCGGCGACACGCCGGGTCAGCGTGGAAAACTCCATCGCCTTGAGGAAGGCGATCAGCTTCGTCGCGTCACGGCCGTCGAGCAGCAGATCGTCGAGCGGACAGGCGACGTCGACATGGTCGTCGAGCAGCACGAGCCGCCGCGACATCAGCGCCGTGTCGGCATTGTCGAGCAGCGTCTGGCGGCGCTTCTCCTGCTTGATCTCGCCGGCGCGCGCCAAAAGCGCGTCGAGGTCGCCGTACTCGCCGATGAGCTGCGCCGCGGTCTTCACGCCGATGCCGGGCACGCCCGGCACGTTGTCGGTCGGATCGCCGATCAGCGCCTGCACGTCCGGCACCTTTTCGGGCGGCACGCCGAACTTCTCGATCACCTGGTCGCGGCCGATGCGGCGCTCGTTGCCGGGCATCGGGTCGTACATCAGGACGCCGTCGCGCACGAGCTGCATCAAATCCTTGTCGCCGGCCACGATGGTGACGTCGGCCCCCGCCTCGCGGGCGACACGCGCATAGGTGGCGATCAGGTCGTCGGCCTCGAAGCCCTCCTGCTCGATCGGGATGAGGCCGAAGGCCCGCACCGCGTCGCGCATCAGCGGGAACTGCGGGATCAGCTCGTCGGGCGGCTCGGGGCGGTGGCCCTTGTAGTCGGAAAAGATGTCGTTGCGGAAGGTCTTGCCCGAGTAGTCGAACACCACCGCCATGTGGGTCGGGTTGACGCCGTCGAGCCCCTCGCGCAACAGCTTCCACATCATGTTGCAGAACGCCATCACGCCGCCGACCGGCAGCCCGTCGGAGCGGGTGAACGCGCGGCCCCGGCTCTGCGCCGCCTTGAACATGGCGAAATAGGCGCGGAACACGAAGGACGACCCGTCGATCAGGAAGACGTGGTCGCCCTTGCGGAGCGGGCGGGCGAGCGGTTCGGCGGACATGCAGGACTCGGGGCTACGGAATCGGGCCCCGAACTATACACTCTCGGCCGGCTGCGCCAGTCCACTGCACCAAGGGGCCGGCGTCTTTGGGACGACAATGCCGAAGCCGGCGTCGTCTCGCCCGTATCTCGTCCGTCTTCGCGAGCCGGCGCTCGCCTCGATCGGGAAGGCGCCGAGACGAGGGGCGCTATCGGCCGGGCTGTGCCTTCCAGAAGCCTTCCGCGTATCGCAGGGCGACCAGCAGGATGCCCGAACCGGCCGCGGCCGTGATGGCCGGCCCGATCAGCTTCACCGGAATCTGCACGCCGTAGCGACGGGCAAGCCAGGTGCCGGCCAGAGCGCCGACGATGCCGACAAAGACATCGCCGATCAGATCGAAGCCGAGGCCGCGTCCGATGCTGTTGGCCCACCAGCCGACCAAAACGCCGACGAGCAGAATGACGACGGTACTCTCACCAGAAATAACCACGTAAGCCTCCGTTGCCTTTTCGAGTCGCGAGAAACGTCCAGCAGACATGAGGACGTCCGGCGGCGGCCTGGGTCCTGGTTCTATACTCTGCGGTGCAGGGCAATCCACGATACCCGATGGAGAACCGCGTGACGCCTTACCCGCAAGGCCAATGGACCGGCCACGCCATGCAGGGGGCGAAATTCCCCCTGCGCCTGCGCGAACGGTCCATCAGCAACCGTATTGCATCGTCGTCGAAGTCAGCGTCCCGGCTGCAATGGCCGGCCGAGGTTTCGACGACGACGCCGGGCCAGTGACCGACCCCGGCGTCGATGCTACTTCTTCACGACCTTCTCGGCGGCCGTCTTATCGTTGATGAAATTGTAGCGCGGATTGTTGAGGACGAAGGAATGCACGGCGATCGCGACGAGCAACGCCACGATCCAGATGACCGGAAGCCACGTCGACGGGTTGATGACCTGCCAAATCTTGTAGTCGTCTGCCGGGTTAGCCATAATCTATTTCCTCTCGCTCAGAACCAAGGCTTCCAGGCCCACACCAGCACGTGTGCGAGCACGGCGATGACGACGAATGCACTGAACGTCGTCTTGAATTGATTGTGGAACTCGATCGCTTCCGCTTCCGTCAGGCCGGACAGGCTTCTCTCTGACATCGGGATACCCTCTATGGTTTGCCGTAAACAATCCTTCGCAATGTCTTCGCTGCGGTCATGTCGTGACGACTCCGTCGCGACATCTTTTTCGACCGGAAAGGCCGCGATGCAATTCGACGCTCATACCGCTACCTCGACGGCGAACCAGCCAGGGAGATACGTCGATGATCGTCCGTCGAAAATACCGAATTAGTCGCTTCGACAATGCTTGGACCGGCAAGAGTTGCATCGCACCGCCGCGAATATCCGATGTATAGCGATCCTGACAGGCCCGACTGTCAACAACGATGAAAACGTAACTCCGCGGGCCTATTTGCCGTCGTTCCGGGGCATTACAGGACCGTCCGGGCGACGATGGCGCCGCCGGGCGCTCACTCGATCCAGGCGCCGCACGCGACGAGCAGCTCGCGCAGCACGCCGCGATGGCAGTGCGCCTCGTCCCCGCAATAGCAGCCGATCGAGACATTCGCGCCGTGCGACAGGGTGGCGAGCAGATCGAGGAGGTGTTTCGGCGTCGGCGCCGCCATCTCGGCCCGGAAGGCGCGCGTGAAGGCCTTCCATTCGGCGGTCGTCGCCGCCGCATGCGCCTTCGCCATCAACGGCAGGCTCGGCGCGAGCTCGGGAAGCCAGACGTCGAACCAGTTCTCCGCCGCGTAATCCTCTTTCCGCACGCCGCGCGGCGGCCGGCGCACCGTCCCGATCCGGGTCCCTTCCTGCGCGAGGCGCGGCGTCCCGAGGCGGACGACTCGAAGGGCCATCGGAGGTTCCTCTGCCCGGGGTCGACGCGTCGGCGCCTACTCGGCCGGCTGCAGGCGGCCGCCGGCGGGCGCGCGGCGGAGCACGAGATGCGCCCAGTCGGGCCGCGTGAACAGGAAGGCGAAGCGGGTGTTGCGGACCACCCACCACATCGCCATCGCCCCGGCGATGGCGGCCGCCGTGACGATCAGCGACACCGCCCCGACGCTGTCGATCACGCCGGTGTGGAGCAGCACGGCGCGGGTCGCCGCCATCGGCAGGAAGAAGGCGAGATAGACCACGATCGAGTGCTCGCCGCAGAACCGGATCGGCGCGAACACCCAGGCCTTGGCGAGGAGCACCGACAGCACGATCACGGCACAGGCGCCGGCAAAGCCGAGCGCGAGCGAGACCAGCGGCAGGTCGGAGTAGCCGCCGAACACCAGCGCACCGTTGACCAGCGCCCACACAGTGAGGCCCGCGAACGCCGCCAGCGGGCGCGCCGACGCCGCCTCGGCCATGGCGAACACGCGGGGCGCGAGCAGGAAGCCGGTGTAGAAGTAGACGAAACGGGCAGCGAACTCATCCGGCACGGTCCAGCCGGTGTGGATCGGCGCGATCTCCAGCGCAGCCGCCACCAGCCACAGGGCGAGCGGCGGGATGCGGAGCTGGCGGGCCGCCTTGGTCACCACGAAGAAGATCGGCAGCATATAGATGAACCACAGCGTCCCGAACGGCTCGATGAAGGCGAGCGCATACTGGCCCGGCACGCCGGCCCAGCCGTGCTCGGAGGCGAGCCCCGGCGCCTTCACGACGAGCTGGATGGTCATCCACAGCAGATAGAAATAGGCGAAGTGGATCACCTTGCGATCCGTGTAGGTGCGCCAGTCGCGGTCGATCACGCGCGCCAGGAACAGGCCGGAGATCAGGAAGAAGTCCGGCATGCGGAACGGTTTCGCGAACGCCACGAAAGCGTGCATGAAGCCTTCGCCGCCGACCGCCAGCTCGACCCCGAAGGTCGAGTGCAGCATGACGACCATGATGATGCAGACGCCCTTGGCGGTGTCGACCCAGTCGATCCGGGCGGCGTCGGTGGGCACGGGGGTTGCCATCGTCCGTCCTAGCCTGCTTGTGGCGTCTGCCCTGTCCCGAACCGAGTCCCGATTCCGGACAGAATTAGGTTACGCCCCCGTTAAGAGGGCAAGAATCGGGCCTGCCCGCAAGGGGGGTCTGGAATTGCGGTTAATCCAGGGGGTGTAGGTCCACCCGTCCATCGCCTGGTCCGCACCGGCACGGGGCGCCGGCGGGCAGAAAAGCCGTGCGGAGCCGGCGCTGTCCAGACACAAGGACGTGGGCAGCCGGCGCCCCGCGCGGATCATGGCGGCGGGGTCGAGGTGTTATTGGAACGCGCATGACTGATTTTCACCGTTTCGACGTGCCGTTGCCGATCGACGAGGCCCTGCCGGCGCTGGTCGCCGCCCTCGCGGCGCGCGACGCCGCCGTGCTGGTGGCGCCGCCCGGCGCCGGCAAGACCACCCGGGTGCCGCTGGTGCTGGCCGAAGAGCCCTGGGCGAAGGGGAAAAAGATCCTGGTGCTGGAGCCGCGCCGGCTCGCGGCCCGCGCCGCCGCCGCCCGCATGGCCGCCACCTTGGGCGAGGCCGTCGGCGAGACGGTCGGCTACCGGGTGCGGTTCGGCTCGAAGATTTCCGGCCGGACCCGCATCGAGGTGGTCACCGAGGGCGTCTTCACCCGCATGATCCTGGACGACCCGATCCTGGAAGGCGTCGCGGCCGTGCTGTTCGACGAGTTCCACGAGCGCTCGCTCGACGCCGATCTCGGCCTCGCGCTCGCCCGCGACGCCCAGCAGGGTCTTCGCGAGGATTTGAAGCTCCTGGTCATGTCCGCCACCATCGATGGGGCGCGCATCGCCAAGAGCCTCGGCGACGCGGTGCGGGGCGACGCCCCCGTGATCGCCAGCGAAGGCCGCGCCTTCCCGGTCGAGACCCGGCATCTTCCGCGCGATCCCGGCAAGCACCTGGAGCCACAGGTCGCCGAGGCGGTGCTGCGGGCTCTGCGCGCCGAGACCGGCTCGATCCTGGTGTTCTTGCCCGGCGCCGCCGAGATCCGCCGCACCGAGACCCTGCTGGGCGAAAAGATCGCCGACCCGGCCGTCGACGTGGTGCCGCTCTACGGCGCGCTCGACGCCGACGTGCAGGACCGCGCCGTGTCGCCGGCCCCGCCGGGCCGTAGAAAAGTGGTGCTGGCGACCTCGATCGCCGAGACCTCGCTGACCATCGAGGGCGTCCGGGTGGTGGTCGATTCCGGCCTCGCGCGGGTGCCGCGCTACGAGCCGGATCTGGCGCTGACCCGGCTGGAAACCGTCCGGGTGTCTCGTGCCGCGGCGGATCAACGACGCGGCCGCGCCGGCCGCACCGAGCCCGGGGTCTGCTGGCGCCTGTGGGACGAGCGCGAGACGGCCTCGCTCGAACCCTTCGTCCAGCCCGAGATTCTCGCCGCCGACCTGACCGGCTTCGTTCTCGACCTCGCCCATTGGGGCGTCACGGATCCGGCCAAGCTCTTGTTTCTCGACCCGCCCCCCGCCCCCGCACTGGCGGAGGCCGGCGCGCTCTTACGGGCGCTCGGCGCCCTCGATGCCGACGGGCGGATCACCGATCTGGGCCAGCGCCTGCGCGCCTTGCCGCTGCCGCCGCGGCTGTCCCGCATGGTGCTGGCGGCGGCCGGGCTCGGCGCCGCCCCGCTCGCCGCCGACATCGCCGTGGTGGTGACCGAGCGCGGGCTCGGCGGTACCGACCCGGACATCCGCCACCGCGTCGACGGGCTGCGGCGCGACCGCTCCCGCCGGGCCGAGGACGCACGCCGGATGGCGGCGCGCTGGGCCGAGATCGCCACGGCCGGGCGCCGCATCGCCGGCAGCGTCGGCCTCCCGGACGGCGTTCGCCTGTCCGGCAGCGCCGAGAAAACGGCCGGCGCCCTGCTGGCGCTCGCCTATCCAGATCGGGTCGCCAGGAATCGGGGCGGCGGAACCGGTGCCGTGCTGCTGGCGAGCGGCCGCGGCGCCACCGTCGACCCCGCCTCCGCGCTCGCCCGGGAGTCGTTCCTCACCGTGGCCGAGCTCGCCGGCAGCGCCGGCAACAGCCGGGTGCTGCTCGCCGCGCCCGTCGCCATCGAGGACATCGAGGCGCTGTTCGCCGACCGCATCGTCGAGACCGACGAGGTGACGTTCGATCCCGCCTCTGCCAGTCTTCGCGCCCGCTGGGCCCGGCGCCTCGGCGCCGTCGCGCTCGCCGAGCGCCCCGTCAAGGTCGTGCCCAACGACGAGACCGCCCGCCGCCTCGCGGAAAACATCGGCAGCCTCGGCCTCGCCCGCCTGCCGTGGTCGACAGGTCTGACGCAATGGCGCGACCGGGTGAACTTCTTGCACCGGCACGAGGGCGAGGAGTGGCCCGACCTGTCGGACGACACCCTGCTCGCCACCATCGTGGACTGGCTGGCGCCTGCCCTCTCCGACAAGACCACACTCGCCGAGTTGGGTGCCGACGATCTCTCCAACGCGCTGCACGCTCTGCTGCCGTGGAACCTGCGCAAAAAGCTCGACCACGAGGCGCCGACCCATTTCGAGGCGCCGTCCGGCTCGCGCGTGCCGATCGACTACGAGAGCGCGGAGGGACCCAAGCTCGCCATAAGAGTGCAGGAGCTGTTCGGCCTCGACCGCCACCCCACCGTCGCGGGCGGCCGCGTGCCGCTGGTGGTCGAGCTTCTGTCGCCGGCGCACCGGCCCGTGCAGATCACCCGCGACCTGCCGACATTTTGGCGCGGCTCCTACGCCGACGTGCGCACCGATCTACGCGGGCGCTACCCCAAGCACCCGTGGCCCGAGGACCCGCTGACGGCCCCGGCGACCCACCGCGCCAAGCCGCGGGGGACGTGAGGCCCTCTCCCCGCGTGCGTTTCAGGATGCACACATCTCGTATTGTCGAGGCAGTTCGCGGTTTGGCAGGGAGCGACCTCACCCATCGGCGTCATCGCCGGGCTTGACCCGGCGATCCATCGTTCTGCTAAACAAGTCTTCTTGCGAAGCAGGATGGATGCGCGGGTCGAGCCCGCGCATGACGATCTCATGCATGGCAAGCGATGTGTGCATCCCGTAGAGCGCACGCGGGGAGAGGTAAGAACGCCGAACCTCGAGCACTTATAGTGATCCGGCCGACACTCTCTTCACCATCGTCCCAAAGTCCGGCGCCGCCGTTAGCCTCCCGCTCAGCGCCGGCGTGCTGCAATGCCGCCTCGTCTGTTCGAGGGATTCGCGATGCGCAGCATCCTCGTCTTCGCGCTCCTGGCGCTCGCCATCGGCGCGTTTGCGCCGAAACTCTATCTTGACGCCACCGCCCGCACGGCGCCGGTCGCCGCGCCGGTCACGCCCGCCTCCTCCGGCTATCGCAGCCTGACGCTGCGGCCCGACGACCGCGGCCATTTCCAGACCGACGGCACCCTCGACGGCCGCCGCATGTCGTTCCTGGTCGACACCGGCGCCTCGGTGATCGCACTCAAGGCGAGCGACGCCGCGCGCCTCGGCGTCCGCCCGGCGGCACGCGACTTCACGGCGCGGGTCTCGACCGCCAACGGCACCGTGATGGCGGCGCCGACCGAGATCACCCGGGTCGATGTCGGCGGCCTCGTCGTCTACAACGTCGCCGCCCTGGTGCTGCCCGACGAGGTTTTGACCCAGAACCTGCTCGGCATGTCGTTCCTGTCGCGCGTGCGCTTCGAGCACCGCAACGGCCGGCTCGTGCTGGAGCAGTGACGCCGGCGCCCACCCTCCTCCACAGTCATGGCCGGGCTCCGTCCCGGCCATCCACGTCCTTGTCGCGACGCCGTTTTTAGACCTGGACGCGGGCGACGAGCGCGGGCATGACGGGTCGGGAGTCCTGGCTCTCCGTGCCCCGGCACGACGTATCGCAGCGCCAAAACCCCGCGTGCCAAACCGGGACGGGGACGGTAGATTGGCCGGCGTTTTCCGCCGGACCCGGTCAGACCCGGCCAGGTCCCGACCCGACCCAGGGACAGAGCGATGACGATTTCTCCCCTCGCCGGCAAGCATCCGCCCGCTGAGCTGCTGGTCGATCTCGGCCGCCTCGATCGCGCCTATTACGAGCGCACCCCCGACATGGACGACGCCACCCAGCGGGTCGCCTTCGGCACCTCGGGCCACCGCGGCACCTCGCTCGCCGGCTCGTTCAACGAGGCGCATATCCTGGCGATCTCGCAGGCGATCTGCGAGTACCGGGCCGGCCAGGGCATCGACGGACCGCTCTATCTCGGCAAGGACACCCATGCGCTGTCGCGCCCGGCCGAGCGCAGCGCCCTGGAGGTGCTCGCCGCCAACGGCGTCACGGCCGTGGTCCAGCGCGACGACGGCTACACCCCGACCCCGGTGATCTCGCGCGCCATCCTGGTCCACAACCGCGGCCGCAAGCAGCATCTCGCCGACGGCATCGTCATCACGCCGTCGCACAATCCGCCCGAGGACGGCGGCTTCAAGTACAATCCGCCGCATGGCGGACCGGCCGACACCGACGCCACCAAATGGATCGAGAACCGCGCCAACGCGCTGCTGCGCGACGGCAACCGCGGCGTCAAGCGCATCCCGCTCGAGCGCGCGCTCGCCGCCGAGACGACGCATCGCGAGGACTTCGTCCAGCCCTATGTGGACGACCTGGACAACGTCGTCGACATGGCGGCCATCAAGGCGGCGGGGCTGAAGCTCGCGGTCGACCCGCTCGGCGGCGCCGGCCTGCCCTACTGGGCGCCGATCAATGCGCGCTGGGGGCTCGACATCGACATCGTCAACAAGGACATCGACTTCCAGTTCGCCTTCATGACGGTCGACCACGACGGCAAGATCCGCATGGACTGCTCGAGCCCGTATGCGATGGCGAGCCTGGTGACGCTGAAAGACCGTTATCAGGTCGCCTTCGGCAACGACACCGATGCGGACCGGCACGGCATCGTCACGCCCTCGGCCGGGCTCTTGAACCCGAACCATTATCTCGCGGTCGCGATCCGCTACCTGCTCACCCACCGCAAGGACTGGCCGACCGACTCGGCCGTCGGCAAGACGCTGGTGTCGTCGAGCATGATCGACCGCGTGGTGAAGAAGCTCGGGCGGCGCCTCTCCGAGGTGCCGGTCGGCTTCAAATGGTTCGTCCCGGGCCTGGTCGACGGCTCCATCTGCTTCGGCGGCGAGGAGAGCGCCGGCGCGAGTTTTCTCCGTCGCAACGGGACGACGTGGACGACCGACAAGGACGGCCTGATCATGGATCTCCTGGCCGCCGAGATCACGGCCGTCACCGGAAAAGACCCGGGCGAGCATTACCAGGAGCTGACGCGGGAGTTCGGCGCGCCGTTCTACACCCGCATCGACGCGGCCGCGACGCCGGACGAGAAGGCGCGGCTCGGCAAGCTGTCGCCCGCCGCCGTGACGGCCAAGGAGCTGGCCGGCGACGCCATCACGGCGAAGCTCACCAACGCGCCGGGCAACGGCGCGGCGATCGGCGGCCTGAAGGTGACGACCGAGGCCGGCTGGTTCGCGGCGCGCCCGTCCGGCACCGAGAACATCTACAAGATCTACGCCGAGAGCTTCCGCAACGCCGTCCATCTGCAGGCGATCGTCTCTGAGGCGAAGGCGATCGTCGGCGCGGCACTGGCCGGCGAAGGCACGGCGGCGGCGTGACACGCGATCACACCGACTCTGATGGCTGGAGCAGAGCGCTGCCCCGGCCTGCTCCCTCCCCCCTTGTGGGGGAGGGCTGGGGAGGGGGGTAACCCCACTCTCCGGCGCAAGCGTCCACCCCCCTCCCTGTCCCTCCCCCACAAGGGGGGAGGGAACGCAAGAGGACGGTCACGTCATCACGAGAAGCCCGGGGTCGTGTGGATCATCGATCTGCCGAAATTCGAGATCGGGTGCTCGTCTGAGAAGAAGGTCCCCATGTACCCCCTGCCCCGTGCCGCCCTCTCGCCCAACACCTACGCGTTCGAGTCGCAGCCGCTGGTGAAGCCGACCGGCTTTCGCGAGTACGACGCGCGCTGGCTGTTCGAGAAAGAGATCAACCTGATGGGCGTGCAGGCGCTCGGCATGGGGCTCGGCACGCTGATCCGCCGTGCCGGGGTAAAACCCGAGATCGTCACCGGACACGACTTCCGCAGCTACTCGGCATCGATCAAATACGCGCTGGTCTCCGGCCTGCTCGCCGCCGGCTGCACCGTGCACGACATCGGGCTGGCGATCACGCCGATGGCCTATTTCGGGCAGTTCGCGCTGGACGTGCCCTGCGTCGCCATGGTGACGGCGTCGCACAACGACAACGGCTGGACCGGCGTGAAGATGGGCATGGCGCGGCCGCTCACCTTCGGGCCCGACGAGATGACGCGCCTGAAGGAGATCGTGCTGGCCGCCGACTTCGATCTTTTGGGGGGCGGCGCCTACCGGTTCGTCGAGAATTTCCCGGAACGCTACATCGCCGACCTGACGAACCGGGCGCCGTTGAAGCGCAAGCTGAAGGTGGTCTGCGCCTGCGGCAACGGCACGGCGGGCGCCTTCGCGCCGGCGATTCTTGAAAAGATCGGCTGCGAGGTGGTGCCGCTCGACGTCGAGCTCGACTTCACCTTCCCGCGCTATAATCCGAACCCAGAAGATCTGGAAATGCTCCACGCCATCCGGGATGCGGTGCTGGAGAACGGCGCCGACGCGGGCCTCGGCTTCGACGGCGACGGCGACCGCTGTGGCGTCGTCGACGACAAGGGCGACGAGATTTTTGCCGACAAGATCGGCGTGATGCTCGCACGCGACATTTCGGCGCTCTATCCGAACGCGCAGTTCGTCGTCGACGTTAAGTCGACCGGCCTGTTCTCGACCGACCCGGTGCTGATCGCGAACGGCGCCAGGACCGAGTACTGGAAAACCGGCCACTCCTACATGAAGCGTCGCACCCACGAGCTGGGCGCGCTGGTCGGCTTCGAGAAGTCGGGGCACTTCTTTTTCAATACGCCGTTCGGCCGTGGCTACGACGACGGCTTCGTCTCGGCGCTGGCGGTCTGCGACATGCTGGACCGCAACCCCGGCAAGACGCTGTCTGAGCTGAAAGACGCACTGCCGAAGACGTGGTCGTCCCCGACCATGTCGCCGCATTGCGACGACGAGACCAAGTACGGCGTGGTCGACGCCGTGGTGAAGCATTTTACCGAAGCGCAGGCGAAGGGCGCGCTCGTCGCCGGGCAAAAGATCCGCGACCTCGTGACGGTCAACGGCATCCGCGTCACCGTCGAGGACGGCACCTGGGGGCTTGTGCGTGCCTCCTCCAACAAGCCGGAGCTGGTCGTCGTGGTCGAGAGCCCGGTGTCGGAGGCCCGCATGCGCGACATCTTCGCCGCCGTCGACGGCGTCCTGCGCACGCATCCGGAGGTCGGCGCCTACAACCAGACGATCTGAGACTGTCAAGACCTCCGACTCGTCATGCCCGGCCTTGTGCCGGGCATCCACGTCTTTTCTGAATTTCAACGAACAAGAACGTGGATGGCCGGGACAAGCCCGGCCATGACACGTGATGAGGGCGTTGCGGACGTCGCCGGAGCCACTCCCGCCCAGATCGCCACGAAAAGCCCATGGCGGTCGCGCGGCAGCGGATCGGAGAATGGCCGAGCGAGCCCGTCGCGCCGGCGAACGGGAGCCCTCCGGCGGCACGAAGGCGGCGAACCAACCGCCGGGGCACCCGTTCACCCCCGCCATCGATTCATGATCCATAAATGTTCCTGAGGGTGGGCACCCCGCCCCGGACCCCACCTTGCCGGCGCGGCTTTTCCCGGAAAAGCCGGTTCCCTCCCCGGCGGTAAATGCTCTAGGGTCGCTTCGCCGCTCAGCCCGCGAGAAGCCGGGCGGGCCAACGCCTTTCCGGAGATAGACGATGAGCATCCGTCCGCGCCGCAGCGTGCTGTACATGCCGGGCTCGAACACCCGCGCCATGGAGAAGGCCAAGACCCTGCCGATCGACGCCGTCATCCTCGACCTCGAGGATTCGGTCGCGCCGGACGCCAAGGCCGAGGCGCGCAAGCTGGTCGCGGCCACCGTCAAGGGCGGTGGGTTCGGCCGCCGCGAGGTGTTCGTACGGGTGAACGCCGTCGAGACGCCGTGGTTCAGCGACGACATCGACGCCGCGGTGCCGGCCCGGCCGGACGTCATCCTGGTCCCCAAGGTGTCGTCTCCCAAGACGCTGGAGATGATCGGCCAGCGCCTGCTCGACATGCATGCCGATCCGCGCGTCCGCATCTGGGCCATGATCGAGACGCCGCTCGCCATCTTCGACATCCGCGAGCTCGCCGCCGCCTCCTCCGACAGCGAGACGCGGCTCGGCGGCTTCGTGATGGGCACCAACGACCTCGCCAAGGAGACCCGCGTCCGCCTTGTGCCGGGCCGCGCGCCGATGACCGGCTGGCTCGCCAATTGCGTGCTCGCCGCCCACGCCTATGGGCTCGACATCATCGACGGCGTCTACAACAACCTGTCCGACCTCGACGGCTTCAAGCACGAATGCGCCGAGGGCCGCGACCTCGGCTTCGACGGCAAGACGCTGATCCATCCCAACCAAGTGGAGCCGTGCAACGAGGTGTTCTCGCCGAGCGTCGACGAGGTCGCGCTGGCCAAGAAGATGATCGCCGTGTTCGACCAGCCGGAGAACCGCGGCAAGGGCGTGGTGCAGATCGACGGCCGCATGGTCGAGCGGCTGCATGCCGAGATGGCGCGCCGCACCGTCGCCATCGCCGAGGCGATCGGCATGGCGTGATCCCAGTCTTCACAAACTCCGACTCGTCATTCGCGGGCTCGACCCGCGAATCCATCGCTTGAAAAGAGATTCTTTCGAAGATCGATGGATTGCCGGGTCAAGCCCGGCAATGACGATGAAGGTCGATGACAACGAAGACTGGCGTGAGGCATCGCGGCGGCAGCCCTGCTGTGCGGTACCCCGCCCCCCGTCAGGCCGCCGCGTCGGTCGGGTGTGGGGATGTCACCGATTCGCCGGCCAGCACCCGGCGGATGCGGTCGTGCAATACGGCCTTGCGCAGCGGCTTGGCGATGAAGTCGTTCATGCCGGCGTCGAAGCAGGCCCGCACGTCCTCGGCGAAGGCATTGGCGGTCAGCGCCACGATCGGGATGCTGGTCCAGGCACCGCCGAGCGCCCGGATGGCGCGGGTCGCCTCGAGCCCGTCCATCTCCGGCATCCGCATGTCCATGAACACGACGTCGAAGGTGCGCCCGCGCGCCTGCTCCAGCGCCTCGCGGCCGTTCGCCGCGATCGTGAGCGTCGATGGCACGCTCTCCAGAAGCTTGGAGAAGACGAGCTGGTTGGTGGGGTCGTCCTCGGCGAGCAGCACCGCGAGGGAACGGCCGGGGCCCTTCGGCGGCAGCGGCTCGGACGGTTTCTCCACCGGCGCGGCCGCGGCCTGCATGCGCGCCTCGCCGATCGGCAGGGTCACCGTGACCGTGAAGGTCGTGCCGACACCCGGCGTCGAGTCGACCCGGATGGTGCCGTGCATCTGCTCGACGATCCGCTTCGAGATGGCGAGGCCGAGACCCGTGCCGCCGAACTTCCGGTTGATCGAGGTGTCGGCCTGGGCGAACTCACCGAACAGCCGGCCGATCTGCTCGGGCGCGATGCCGATGCCGGTGTCGCGCACGGCGCATTCGAGGGTTGCGGTCGTCGCCGTCCGGCCAGTGCAGCGCAGCGCGACCTCGACGCTGCCGGCCGCCGTGAACTTGACGGCATTGTCGACCAGATTGAGCAGCACCTGCTGCAGGCGGGCGCGATCGCCGATCAGCAGCGCGGGCACGTCACGATCGAGGGCGACCCGCAGGGGCAGGCCTTTCTCGGTGGCGCGCGCCTCGATGATCCTGACGGTCTGCTCGACCACGGCAACCACCGAGAAAGGCAGCGCCTCGAGCTGGACCTTCCCGGCGTCGAGCTTGGAATAATCGAGAATGTCGTTGAGCAGCCGCAGCAGGTCGCCGCCCGAGCGGACGATGGTGTCGGCGAGATGGCGCTGCTCGGGATCGAGCCTGGTGTCGAGCAGCGCCGACGACAGGCCGATCACGGCGTTCATAGGCGTGCGGATCTCGTGGCTCATCATGGCCAGGAAGCTCGCCTTGGCGGCGGTCGCCTCCCTGGCGAGCTGCAGCGCGGCCCGAGTCTGCTCGATCTGGCCGCGCAGATTGCCTTGGACCTCCTCGTGCTCGGCGACCGCGCGACGCAGCGAGCGCAGCGGCACCAGATAGGCCGACACGAAGATGGCGACGCCGATGCAGAGGCCGAACAGTCCGACCACGCCGATCCGCACCAGCAGCGGCATCAGGCTGATCTCCGCGTGGACGATACCGACCGTCGTGCCGTGGGCGACGATCGGCTTGTCAACCCGCAGCGCCGGGCCTTCGATCGGAGCGCCGACCTCCGCCACCAGCCCTCCCCCGGGCTCGGTGACGCTCTGGTGCTCGTCGATCCGGTAAAAGCCGATGAAGTCGGCGACGCGGTGCGACGCGAACCGCCAGATGTCGCCCTGGACATAGGCGTATTCGGCCACCCGGCGGGCCGCCAGCTCGGTCCGGTAGGCGAGCCGCGATTCCGCGGTCGTGTAGACGGTGACGCCGAACATCACCGGGCCGCCGATGCCGGCCAGCGCACCGACCAGGCCGGCGATGATCAGCACGGCACGGTTCAGATGGGCGAAGGAACGGGTGACGGTCATGGCGCTACTCGAACGGCGTCGCGCCGAGCGAGGCGATCAGCGCGCGTCCCGCCTCGGACCGGAGATGGGCCACGAACGCTGTCGCGGCCGGCTTCGGCGCCGCCGGCAGCACCAGGCAGATGCTCGCCGACATCGGATAGGTCTTGTCCGCCACGGCCGCGACCGCGGGCGTTATACCGTCCACCGTGACGAGCCGCAGGTCGAGCCGCTCGGCGCGGACCTGCAGCAACGACATCATGGCGAACGAGCCGGCCGTGCGCACGGCGATCTCGGCGTTCTCCTGGTCGGTGGTGGCGATCGGCACGCCGGACCGCTTGTAGGCATGCTCCAGCGCCGGAGCCATCGCCGGCCCCAGGGCGACCAGGTAGCCGTTTTCGGATCCGGCGCGCGACCGCAGAATGATCTTCAGGGGAGTGCTGTCCGGCCAAGCCGGGCCCGGATTCGCATACAGGGTCGGCAGATCCGCGAGGCGAATCCCGGCCGGCGCCGGATGCGACGAGGCGAACAGGAGCGGTGTGGTCGCGCAGCCAGCCTCGACCAGACCGGTCGCCTGCTCCTCGGCCGTGAGGTTGCGTCCGGCGACGGCGATGTCGATGGCCCGGGCCGCGAGGGCGCGCAGCCCGCCGGGCGTGCCGAGGCTCGGCATCACCTCGACCCGGATGTCCGGTGCCGCAGTCCGCAGGCTGTCGCCGATCTGCCGCATGGCGGCGAGCGCCATTCCGGTGCCGCCGATCCGCAGCGGCGCGTCACCGGCCGCGACCCCCACGGGCGCGACACAGACGGCCAGCCCCAGAGCCATGAGGCGCCACACCCGGACGACCAACCGAACCGCCATCCTGTCCTCTGCAGCTACGAAGCGAGGAGCCTCGAGGGACCGCCGAGAATCCAGTGAAACACATGGCAGTAAATCGATGCTTATGCGCGAGCCGCATCTGGCCACTTGGTAGATGTGGAGACGGTCGGCATCGTAAAACTTTACGGATTTCGTTTCGATGTGGGACACGGAAACGCCGGCACCCCCTTCGCAGAGGTTCATGCGTTCTGCTGGCAAGCGCCCTGGCCGACGCCCGCCGGGGCCGCAAGCCCGACGCTCTCCAGACCGGGAAAACCTCGTATCTCGAAGCACTTCGTCGGGACGCAGGGCAGCCCTCGGACGGACGTTCACGGCGCCGTCACGACGGATTGCATCGGCGCGCGCATGACGGCACGGCCGGCGCGCATGTTGATGACCGCGGGCCCCGCCGCTAGCGTCGGCCCATGACATCCCCCGCCCCCGCCGCGCCGGTGCCCGGTTCCGCCACACCCGGCGCGTTCGCGCCGTTCCGCCACAAGACCTTCACGGTGCTGTGGAGCGCCACCGTGATCAGCAATGTCGGCGCCTGGATGTACAACGCCGCCGCCGGCTGGCTGATCGCCGTGCTCGACCCGAACCCGCTCACCGTGTCGCTGGTGCAGGTGGCGACTATGCTGCCGATGGCGCTCTTCGCGCTGCCGGCCGGCGCGCTCGCCGACATCGTCGACCGCCGCCGCCTGCTGATCGCCGTGCAGGCCGCGACGCTCATGGCCTCGGCGCTGCTCGGGCTGATCGTGCTCGTCGGCGGCGCGACGCCGACGCTGGTGCTCGGCTTCACGTTCGCGGCCGGCGTCGGCGCCGCCATGGTGGCGCCGGCCTGGCAGGCCGTGGTGCCGCAGCTCGTGCCAAAAGCCGAGCTGCCGAGCGCCGTCGCGCTCAACAGCGTCGGCATCAATATCAGCCGGGCGATCGGCCCGGCGCTCGCCGGCCTCGCCATTGCCGGATTCGGGCTCGCCGCGCCGTTCCTGCTCAATGCGCTCGGCTTCGTGCTGGTGATCGCGGCGCTCGCCTGGTGGCAGACCAAGGGCGCGCGCCTGAGCCAGCTCCCGGCCGAGCGCTTCGGCAACGCCGTGCGGATCGGCCTGCGGCATGCGCGGAGGAATCCGCATCTGCGCGCGACGCTCGCCCGCAGCGTCGGCTTCTTCTTGTTCGCCAGCGCCTACTGGGCGCTGCTGCCGCTGATCGCCCGCGACCGGGTCGAGGGCGGCCCGCAGCTCTACGGCGTGATGCTGGGCGCCATCGGCGTCGGCGCACTGCTCGGCGCGATCGCGCTGCCGCGCCTGAAGGCGAGGCTCGGCGCCGACCGGCTGGTCGCCGCCGGCACGATCGGCACGGCCGTGGCGCTGGTGCTGTTCGCGCTCGCCCGCCATCCCGCGCCGGCACTGGCCGCCAGCCTGATCGCCGGCGCGGCGTGGATCCAGGTGCTGTCGAGCCTCAACGTCTCGGCCCAGGTGGCGCTGCCCGACTGGGTGCGCGGACGCGGGCTCGCCGTCTTCGTCACCGTGATGTCGGCCGCGATGACGCTCGGCAGCCTCGTGTGGGGCAAGCTCGCCGGACAGATCGGGCTGCCATGGACGCTGCTGATCGCCGCCGCCGGCCTTTTGGCCGCCATTCCGCTGACCAAGGGGGCAAAACTGCAGACCGGGCTCGGCGTGGATCTGTCGCCGTCGATGCACTGGCCGCAGCCGGTGCTGTCGCAGGACGTGGCGCCCGACCGCGGCCCCGTGATGGTGAGCATCGAGTACCGCATCGATCCGAAGGACCGCGACACGTTCCTGGACAAGCTCGCCGTGATGGAGCACGAGCGCCGCCGCGACGGCGCCTATGCGTGGGCCGTCTTCGACGACGCGGCGGCCGAGGGCCGCTTCGTCGAGACCTTCATGGTCGAGTCGTGGCTCGAGCATTTGCGCCAACACGAGCGCATCACCCGCGCGGCCCGCGTGCTGCAGGACGAGATCCGCGCCCTCAACGCGCCGGGCTTTCCGGCCGTGACGCATCTGATCGCAACGGACATGCCCCGCGGGGTGGCGCCAGCGGAGGAGGAGGAGGAGGCTTAGGGTCCGTACTCAATTTGCTTGCAGGGCGGATCGTCGGCTGATTCAAGGGCTC
>NZ_JACAAX010000056.1 GCF_013377085.1 Rhodoplanes sp.
TCGGCGTTTCCACGAACGCCCGACTTTCCTGCGGTTCGACCAGAGTGCGTGGTGGCGGACGCAGTCCGGATCGAACGGGTCTCCACCCTCGGATTCCCTGTTCCGCCGGGAATCTACAGGGAAATTTCGGGAATCGAGCCGCTTCGGAGCCGGATGGTCGGCGAATATCCGCGTTATTTCAAAGGTATGGGAAAATATCCCTGCGCGGACGAACAGGGAAATTCTGCTGGTCGAGCAGTGAAACTACTCATCAGAACAGCGAAGCGTGCCCAACAGTACGACCCGCCACGAGTGAAACTCGACGTCTGGGGGCAGACCAAAGAGCTCGGCCGCCTATCCGCCCCTGCGGCTGATCTGCGACAGCGACGGCTATTGCCGGGTCAATCCTGCCGGCCTCGTCACCGACGCCGGTATTGGTGCGCTGCTCTCGGTGCCCGGCCAGGACCCGACCAAGAGTAATGTCGTGCTCACCGCCCGCACGGCACGGTCGATGCCGGCGCGGCCGCCAAGGCCGCCGAGACCCCGGCCTCCGACCGCGGCACCGAGCGCCCCTCCGTCATCATCGTCGAAATCCTCGGCTACGGCGGCGGCGAGGACGAAGAGCTGCGGCGGCGCGACGACGAGCGTAGCCGTGAGATCAGAAGCCAGCGGACCTACAACACAAAAAGTGCCCTCCAGATTCTCGGAGTCGGTGTCCTCTCTGATGAGCAATGGCAACAACTGGCCGATTCCGAACGGCAAGGACTCGAGAACCGATAGCGGCGGATCGGCTCGACGGCACCTAACGCGTTCGGCGAATGTCGGATCGTTCGACGCGACCGGAGTTCAGGGGCCCCCACGCAATTGATCCGCCTCGCGATTGTGACATGGATTTGTAACAATGGCTGCCTAGGGTCGATACTGGTGCTCACAGCAGGTGATCGAGGGCTGGTGGATGGCGGCCGTGCTGCGTCGGGCGCGTTCGTCGTTTCGGCGGGCGTACAGAGCAATATGGCTGGGTGCCATCGTGATCGCCTCTGCACAGGTCGTTGTTGCGGCCGAGCGGCGCATCGACTTCGACATTCCGGCGCAACCGCTTGAGCGGGCGCTGAGTGCCTTCGGGGCCACGAGTGGTCTTCAGATCTTCTTCGAGGCGGTGGTGGCGTCGGGCCGCTGGTCGAGGCCTGTCAAGGGGTCCTACGACCGCGAAACGGCGCTCCGGGTCTTGTTGGAGGGATCGGACCTGACCGCGCAGGTCATCGCCGCCGATACGATCACGATCACACCGCCGCCGGAGGCGGCGGAAAGCCTCCATCGGATGAAGCGTGCCGCGGTCGCCTCCTACGGCGCGATACAGGCCGACCTGATGAAGGCGCTGTGCCGCGATCCGGAGACCCGGCCCGGAGCCTACCGCGTCGCCCTGCAATACTGGATCGACGACACGGGACGAGTCTCCCGGCTGAGGATGATCGGGTCGTCGGGCAACGTCGAACGTGACGCGGCGATCGTCCGGGCGATCCGCACGATCGTGTTTCCGGTTCGGACACGCAGTGTCCCTCAACCCGTCACCTTGGCAATCGAGCCGACCGGACCGGACGAATTCGCCGGATGCGTCGAGGACGGCCTCCGCGCTGCGTCGCGGGTGCGATGATGTCCGACACCGTCTGGACATCGCTGCGACAGATGATCGTTCTGCGTTATGACACGATAAGGGCACGTCTGACGCGCTCTCTCGGATCCCGCGAGCTCGCCGAGGAGGTGTTGCAGGAGACCTATCTTCGTCTCCAACGCTCCGACGCCGCCGGCGTGGTGCGGCAGCCGGAATCCTACATCTTCAGGGTTGCGCTGAATCTCGCGACGGACCAGCGGCGCGAGGAGCGCCGTCGTGCGTCCCGGGCCGAAGTCTTGGCGACGCTGCGGCACCAGGACGGACCGCCGGACCTCTCCCGGGAGATGGAAGCTCGCTCCGACGTCGAGGCACTCAAGACCGTCCTGGCGCAGATGCCGTCCCGCCGCCGCGCGATCCTGATCGCTGCTCGGGTCGACGGGATGAGCCACGAGGCGATCGCGAAGCGATTCAACATCTCGAGAACGATGGTTCAGAAGGAATTGCGCCAGGCGGTCCGACACTGTGCGGAACGGCTGCGAAAAAACGACGAACCGCGGTGAGCTGTCGGGCACGATGAAACGTCTAACAGAGAGGCGAACCAGCGCGACAGCCCGGCCATGATGCAACCGCAAGCGATGATCCTGGAAGACGAGGCGCTGGATCGACTGATACGGGCGACCTCCGGGGATTCGACCGTTGAGGACCTGCGAGAGCTGGAGTCGTGGCGGGCCCGCAGTGCGGCGCATGCCGACGCGTATCGTCGTGCGTTGGCCGTCTGGGAGGCGCTTGGAACCGCCGCCCGCGAATGTGCGACGGTGCGAGACCGGGTGCCGAGCGCCGTCGGCGTGCATGCGGGCGGCGTCGTGATCAGCCGCCGGGCGATGCTGGCCGGCGGCGCGATGGCGGCCGCCGCCGCGACGGCCGCTGTCGTGGTGTCCCGGCCACCGCTCGGACTGTGGCCGTCCCTGTCCGATCTGCTGGCCGACTATCACACCGCGCCCGGGGAGCGACGCCGGGTTGCGTTGACCAGCGACGTCTCGTTAGAGATGAATACCCGAACCAGCATCGTCCGCCGTGCCATCGACGGCGACGGGCCGCGCATCGAGCTGCTGTCCGGCGAGGCCGCCGTCCGGTCGGAAGCGGATTCGTCGAGGCCCCTGACCGTGATCGCCGCCGACGGCCGCGTGGTTGCCGCGGCCGCTCAGTTCAATCTGCGCCACGATGCGGGGGAGGTCCGCGTTACCTGTGTCGCGGGTTCGGTGCAGGTCGCGTGCCGTGGTGGCGCGGTCACGCTTCGGGCCGATGAGGAGGTCGTCTACACGGCGACGCGCATCAGCACGGTCGGCGCCGTCGACCCGGCGGCGATCACGGCGTGGCAGCGCGGGTATCTGATCTTCCGGGACGAGCCGCTGGTGAGGGTGGTCGACGAGATCAACCGGTACCGGCGCGGTCGGATCGTCCTGCTCAACGACGATCTCGGACGTCGCCGCGTCACCGCCCGGATCGAGCTGGCGCGGATCGAGGAGGTGATCTCCTATATTCGCAGCGTTCTCGGCGCCGAGGTGCGGATGCTGCCGGGCGGCCTCATGCTGCTGACGTAGGATCCCCTCCGCGAAAGAATTTCAGTGTGATGGTTAGCTGATTGCTGCCGGCCTTCGTCTCAAGAGCGGGATGGGGCGCGGCCTGCTTTGCCGGGCCGCAACTCCCGATCGTGTCCGGTGCCGGCGCTCGTCGACCCCGGATTCCGGCCGTTCGAGGAGGTCACGTCGCGTGCCGCTCCTCTTCCGAGAAGGTTCGTGATGTCCGTCGCTGTCGCCTCTGTCCTCGATCGTGCCGCCGAGACGCGGCGTCTTGCCGGCGATCCGGCGCGCAGAGCGATGCCGCGCCGGGCCGGCGCGACGGCCCACGCCGCCCTGCTCGCTGGCGTCAGCACGCTCGCCCTCCTGATCGCGGCGATACCGGCCGGCGCGGGCGGATTGCGGGATCAGCGGCCGACGTCGCCGGCGGCGGCCTCGGTGGCGGCCGCGACGGCCGCGGCCCAGACGGCTGCGGCGACCGCGTCGCAGGAGATGACGAAGCTCACCGGGACGTTGCGGTCGATACGCGAAGCGCAGGCCGCGGCGCGCGCGGCCGCGCTGGTGCGGGGGACGTCCGTCACGGCGCCCGTGGCGGTGCCGAACGGGCTCGCGACCGGCGGCCTCGTGCCGGATTCCGGCCTCGCCGCCTCCGGCGTCGCCAATCCGGTCAAGACCTGGGTCGGCGCCGCGACCCCGACCCAGATCGTCTCGGGCGACAAGAGCACCGTCACAATCGAACAGACCGCCGCCCAGGCGATTCTCAACTGGACCAGCTTCAACGTCGGGGCGCGCACCACGCTCGTCTTCGACCAGCAGGGCAATGCGAGCTGGGTCGCGCTCAACCGCGTGGCGGCGGGCACCGCGCCGAGCCAGATCCTCGGCAACCTCCAGGCCGACGGCCAAGTCTATGTGATCAACCAGAACGGCATCGTCTTCGGCGGATCGAGCCAGGTGAATGTCGGCAGCCTGATCGCCTCCACCGCGTCCATCACGAACAGCCAGTTCCTGACCAAAGGCATCTATTCGACGCAGAGCGGCTCGACTTATCTGCCGAGCTTCACCGGCGCGGGCGGCAAGATCGTCGTCGAGCAGGGCGCGACGATCACCACCGCCGCCCCGGCCTCGGTGACCTCCGCCGGCGGCTTCGTGCTCCTGATGGGCACGGAGGTCGACAATTTCGGCTCGATCACCACGCCGAAGGGCCAGGCGCAGCTCGCGGCCGGCGACGACTTCATCCTGCGCAAGGGCTACGGCACCGACGTCAACCAGTTTTCGACCACCCGCGGCAACGAAATCGTGCCCGTCATCCGGGCCGGCAGCACCAGCGGATCGGTCAGGAACAGCGGTCTCGTCTTCGCGCAGCAGGGCGACATCACGCTCGCCGGCCACGCCGTCGTCCAGGATGGCCTGCTGCTGTCGACCACCTCGGTCGACCAGCGCGGCACCGTCCACCTGCTCAACGCGGCGAGCGACACCAACGGCAGCGTGACGCTGACCGGCAATGCGGTCACGGCCGTGCTGCCGGAACTCGATTCGACCGCCACGGCGCTCGATTCCCAGCGCAACACGTTGATCGCCGCCTCCGGGGTCAACACGCTGGCGATCGGCCAGTTCGACAACCTGTCGGTGCTCGCCGATCGGCTCGACCTGTCGCGCATCGAGATCGTCACCGGCGGCCTGGTCGACTTCCAGAGCGGCTCGCTCACCTCGGCTCCGGGCGGGCAGGTCGCGGTCGGCGCCGCACAGCGGGTTTTCGCCGCGAGCGGCGCGACCATCGACGTCTCCGGGACCACCGGCACGACGCTGGCGATGTCGGCGAACACGATCAAGGTGAACGTCCAGGGCAACGAGCTGCGCGATTCCTCGGCGAGCCGCGACAATGGCGGCCTCGTCAATTCCAACGTGTGGATCGACATCCGCGACCTCGTGCTGGTCGCCGCCGGCACCGGCGGCTACGCCACCGACCGCTACTACACGGCCGACGGCCTGCTCGAAGTGTCCGGCTATCTCGGAAATATCGGCCACACCATCGGCGAGCGGATGGCGGTCGGCGGCACCATCACGCTGGCGGCGCCGCAGGTGGTGGCGCAGCAGGGCTCGACCTTCGACATCTCGGGCGGCTCCGTCGGCTACGCCGGCGGCTGGATCACCACCACGCGCGTCCTGGGCAGCGACGGCCGAACTTACGACATCGGCAGCGTGCCCTCCAACGTGACGGTCGTCGGCCTCGGCTCGGACAGATCGCGCACCCATGCCCGCTGGAGCGTCACCGAGACGTGGTCGAACCGACTGTGGCCCGGCGCGACGCGGACCCGCTACGAACCGGGCTACACGGTCGGCCGCGACGCCGGCCGGCTCGTCCTGTCCACGCCGACCGCGGTGTTCGAAGGCGACATCGTCGCCGACGTCACCACGGGCGAGCGCCAGACCGCGGCCCGCCCGTCCGGCGTCACCGACGGCTATAAGCTCACCCAAAAGACCGTCGCCCAGGCCGGCACCCTGGCGATCGGGCAATACTCCGGCTACGGCCGCGTCGGAGCCTATGGGTCCGAGGTGAAGATCGGGGCCGTGGACGACGTCACGGCGGGCATGAAGGCCGGCGACGTCCTCGCCCGCGCCGCCAATACGATCTGGCTCGACGCCGGGCGCCTGAACGGCCAGGGCCTCGGCGGCCTGTCCATCGCCACCAAGGGAACCATCGCGGTCAATCATGTTGTGACCCTGGCCGACGGCGGTGCCGTCGAGTTCATCGCCCCGGTCGTCGACATCAATGCCGACATCACGGCGCGAAGCGGCAGCATCACGGCCACCAACGTCTTCGTCCCCGCCGATGCCCTCACCAGCACTCTCGCGTTCCTGAAGGACGGCGGATCGACCATGACGCTCGGTGAGGGCGTCACGCTCGACGTGCGCGGTCGGTGGGTCAACCTGCTCGGCAATGCCGGTGATGCCGGCAAACTGGGTCTGATCGACGGCGGCAGCGTCCGGCTCGATTCCACCCATGACGTGGTGGTGGCCAAGGGTAGCCGGATCGACGTCTCCTCGGGCGCTGCACAGTTGGCCGTCGGGAAAACCAAGGGCGGCAAGGGCGGCAACGTCACCCTGATCGCCGATCACGAGGTGGTGAACGTCACCGCCAACGGCCTGCTGACCCTCGACGGCACCATCGCCGGATACGGGGTCTCGGGCGGCGGCACGCTGAAGATCGCCTCGGGCACGGCGATCACGATCGGCGGCAAGCTCACCGAGACCGACGGCGTGCTGAAGAAAGGCGAAACGGCGCTCGCCGGGGTGGTCCTGGCCGAGGATTACGCGGTCAGGAAAGGCGACGTGCTGCCGGTCGACTACAGCTACACGACCAAATTGGCGTTGCCCGGCGAGGCGATCGGGCCGGCCGGGGTGAAGGAGAATGTAAATTTCACTCCGGCTCGGGATTGGACACCGCCGGCCGCGCCGAAATCGTCGGGTGGACGCAACCAATATATAATTTATATGAATGGCAGCATTTATTACGTCGACGAAAATGCTGTGGTGACGGCTCGGTCGGACGGAGCAAAGATACCCTTCATCCCTGCCGGTTCGAAGATCCAGATCTGGCGTGCCCAGTATTTTCCGACCTACTATGTCGTTCCCGGCGATGTCTTTCCCGACGGCATGCCGATCCCCGAGCAGCAGAGAACGATCAAGGCGGGCAACCCGTCGCCGGTCGACTTCGCAGTGAAGAGCGGGTCGGTGCTGTCGGCCGGCACCGGCCTCGGCCGGGACGTCGCGGTTCTGCCGACGACGGCGCTGTCCGCCGATCTCTTCCAGACGGGCTTTTCGAATTACGACGTGACCGGCCGGACCGGCGTGGTCGTCACCACCGGAACCCGGCTGGACGTGGTCATGCCGGTCTATCGGGTGACTGCCGCATCGGCCTCGATCGCCACCGGCGCCGACCCGGCGGCGGCGTTCGATCTGTGGACACCGCCGCTCGATCTGGAGAACCCGGCCAAGGGCGTGCTCACGCGGCGCAGCGGCGCCGATCTGACGCTGCGCGCCGTCACCACGGATGGCTCCAGTGGCAACAGCGGAGCCAGCGGGCCGGTGGTCATCGATGCGAATGCGGCGATCACGGTCGATCCCGGCCGGTCGCTGACACTCCTCGGCAGGGACATCACGGTCGACGGACGCCTCAGCGCCCGCGGCGGCACGATCACGCTCGATCGGGCGTTCACCGCCCTCGATACGGCCAGGGACATCGGCAGTTCCGATCCGAGCGTGATCTGGATCGGCGAACACGGCGTGCTCGACGTCTCCGGTCTGGCGGCGACCGCCGTCGACGCCCGCGGCCGGCGCTACGGCACGGTGACGGACGGCGGCACCATCCGCATCGGCGGCGGTCTCGACTGGGAGGACAAGGGCATCGCCTCTGCGCCCGACGCCTTCGTGGTGATCCGGCCGGGCGCGCTGCTCGATGCCTCCGGGGCGAGCGCCGTGCTCGACATTCCGGCGAGCGGCCTCGGCGCGACATCCTTCCGGGCGACGTCGACGCCGCTGACGGTCGCCAGCGACGGCGGCTCGATCGTCGTCAAGTCGAACAACGGCCTCTATCTCGACGGCACTCTCAGGGCGGCGGCCGGCGGCGTCGGCGCGGCCGGCGGCACGCTGGCCGTGGCGCTGGAGGCGGCCAACTACCCGGCGGAATCCACGATCGGCGACGTGCTGCGCCATCGCGAACTGGTGTTGGCGCAGGTGCAGGGCGACAGCCTCCTGCCGCAGGGCGTGACGGCGGCGACGGTCGCGGGCCGGCTCGCGACCGGAACGGCGCGGCTCGGCGTCGACCATATCGCGGCCGGCGGCTTCGACACGCTGTCGCTGCTGGTCGACGGCGTGCTCTCCTTCGACGGCAACGTGTCGCTCGCCATGCGCCAGAGCCTGCGCCTCTATGCCGGCACCTATGCCCATGGTGCCGACACCGCCGCGGGCGCCACCGTTTCGCTGGCCGCCCCCCATGTCCTTCTGGCCGGCGTCACGCGCGTCGTGCGCGATCACTACAAGCTTCCCCGCGTCGGATGGGCCGACGGCCCGTCGCAGCAGGCGAGCGACGGAGTGTTCCGGGTCACCGCCGATCTGATCGACATCCGCGACCGGGTCGGGTTCGGCGCCAGTGGCAGCGACGCCTTTACGGGTGCGACGATCGACCGGCGCGGCTTCGCGCTGGTCGATCTCGTGAGCCGCGGCGACATCCGCCTGCTCGGCGGCACCCCCGGCCAGAGCCTTTCGGGGGGAACCACGACCGAACTGGCGGCGCCCGGCGACATCGTGCTGACCGCGCAGCAGATCTATCCGGCGACGGACGCCATTGCCCGGATCTACGCCGGCTATGCCAAAAACGCCTACGGTGAGGTTTTCGCCCCCGGCAGCTCGCTCACCATACGGCGTTACGGTTCGGGCGACGTGCCCATGCCCTATTCGGCCTTCGGCCAGCTCTCCCTGCTCGCCGAGACCATCGACCAGGGCGGCATCGTGCGGGCACCGTTCGGGAGCCTGACCCTCGGCTCGCTCGGTGGCGCGAGCAGGACCGAAGCGGTCAATTTGCTCGCCGGCAGCATCACCTCGGTCAGCGGCGCCGGCCTCACCATGCCCTATGGCGGCACCACCGATGGGACCACCTACAACTGGAACGGAAGCGCGGTCAGCCTGTCCAGCGGCAAATCGATCCTGCTGAACACCGCCCATCTGGACATCGGGAGCGGCGCCATCGTCGACCTGTCGGGCGGCGGCGAGTTGACCGGCGCCGGCTTCGTCAGCGGCCGCGGCGGTTCGGTCGACGTCCTCAAGACGCCGCTGGCCGGCGCCAGCCCCGGCTACGCGTTCAGCAGCGCGGGCAATGCCGTCTACGCCATCGTGCCGTCGAGCACCGCCACCTACGCGCCGGTCGCCGCCGAAGCCGGCTACGGCACCCCGCTGATCGGCCGGCAGATCACGATTCCGGCCGGCGTCCCGGGCCTGCCCGCCGGCACCTACACGCTGATGCCGTCGACCTATGCGCTGTTGCCCGGCGCCTACCGGGTCGAAATCGGCGCCGGCGACCAGACCGCACTCGCCGGTGCCACCGCAGTCGGCAACGGCTCGTGGCTCGTCGCCGGCACGCTCGGCATCGTCGGCACCGGCATCCGCGACGCGCTGCCGAGCCGGGTGCTCGTCACCTCGGCCGCCGCGGTTCGCGCCCATTCGTCCTACAACGAGACGGACTACAAGGCCTTCGTCCTGGCCGATGCGGTGCGGCTCGGGGTGCCGCGCGCGATGACGACCCTGGATTCCGGGTCTCTGGTCATCACTCTGGCCGCGAGCGCGGCGGGGGATGTGCGCCCGGCGCTGACGATCGACGGTGCCGTCCGGCTGACTGCCGAGACCGGCAGCACCGGCTATGCGGGCAGCGTCTCGATCGGCGGCGTCTCCGAAGTGCTGGCGTCGGGCCAGTCGGCGACGCCGGGAATGCCCGGCGCTTCGGTCGACGCCGATGCGCTCAGTGCGTTGAATGCGCCCCGCCTGCTGCTCAACGCGTCGATCGTCTCCGTCTATGGTCAAACCGGGCGCTTCGTCACCATCACGGGAACCGGCGACCTCGTCGTGCGCAGCGGCGCCACCATCGCGGCCGGCGAGGTGATCCTCGGCAGCAGCCGCCGCGATGCCGTGGGCGCGTATGCCGACGGCCGGATCACCATCGAGGAAGGCGCGTCGATCATCGCCAGGAGCACGGGCGCCAGGGCTTTCGATTCCAGCGACGGCTACGTGTTCGTTGCCGAAGGTGCATTGGTGGTGTCGAGCGGCTGGATCAACCTCGTCCTCGCCGCGCAGCCCTCCTACACCGACACCGGCGTCAACATCGACATCGGCGCCTGCATCACCGCCGCCTGCGGACGGACGACGACACTGGTGTCGGACGGCACCATCGCCATCGCCACCAACCGGGCGCTGACCATCGCCGACAACGTCGCCTACGGCACCAGGAACCTGGTGCTCGGCGTCTCGGCAGTCGATCTCGGCGAGAACGCGAGCATCGCGGCGGCGGCGGCCGCCGGCCGGCTCCCCGCCGGCCTGGTGCTCAACCAGACGCGGCTGGCGCAGCTTCTCGCCGGCAACACCGCCACCGGCGCGCCGGCGCTCGAGACGCTGGTGCTCAACGCGCACGATGCGGTCAACGTCTTCGGCACGGTCGAGCTCGATGCCTCCTCGCTTGCCCGGCTCGTGCTCGGAACGCCGGCGATTTACGGCTACGGCGCGGCCGGCGACGTCGCCACCATCCGGGCCGGCGAGTTCGTCTGGACCGGCGCCGCCGGCACGCCCGGCGCGCCGATCGCCTCGGCGCTCGGCAGCGGCGTGCTCGACATCAAGGCCGCGTCGATCCTGTTCGGCTACGGCCCCAACACCATGCCGTCGAGCACGGCGGTCGACGATCGGCTGGCGCTCGGCTTCTCGACCGTCCGACTCGACGCCAGCGAGCAGATTGCTGCCGGCGGCAAGAGCACGCTGTCGGTCTATCAGAGCCGCGGCGACTACGTCGCCAGCACAGGCTGGACTTACAGTGGCGGCAACCTCGCCGTCACGGCGCCGCTCGTCACCGGCAAGGCCGGATCGAAGTTCACGGTCTCGGCCGGCGGCGACGTGACGATCGCGGCACCGGTCGGTGCCGCGACTAACCTCACCAGCGACGCGCTCGGCGCGACGCTCGCCATCGCGGGGCAGAGTATCTCGGTGGACACCGCCGTGGTGCTGCCCTCGGGCCGGCTGACCCTGAGCGCCGCCGGGACCGTGACGCTCGGCGGGCGGGCGCGCATCGATCTGGCGGGCCGGAAAGTCGCTCTCTACGACGTCGAGAAGTACAGTTGGGGCGGCGATCTCGTGCTGACCAGCAGCGCCGGAGACATCACCCAAGCGGCGGGCTCCTCGATCGATCTCTCCGCCCTCCACAACCGCGGCGGCACGCTGACCGCCACGGCGCTGGGCGCCGGCGGCGGACATGTCGACCTCGCGGGCGCGATCCGGGGCGGCGCCACCGGCTCTTACGACGCCGGCGGTACGGTTGTGCCCTTCGACGGCGCCGAGGTGACGATCCGGGCGCAGACGCTGACGGATTTCGCCGGCCTCAACGCGCGGCTCAACCTCGGCGAGGTGTTCGGCGCGCGCCGGTTCCAGATCAAGCAGGGCGACCTGATCGTCGGCGACGAGGTCAAGGCCCGCACCGTCGAGATCGCGATGGACGGCGGCGGCCTGACCGTCGCCGGCAGGATCGACGCCAGCGGGTTCCAGGTCGGCACGATCCGGCTGGCCGCGAAGGGCGACCTCACCGTCGCCGGCACGCTCGACGCCCATGGCACCGGGCTGCGTCTGGACAGCTACGGCAAGATCATCGACAGCTCCAACCGCGCCATCGTCGCGCTGACGACCGTGGCGGGTCGGCTGACGTTGTCGGCCGGCAGCGTGATCGACCTGCGGGCCGGCTCCGAGTCGGCGCGCGCCGACGGCACGGCGCGCGGCACGCTGGACCTGATGGCCCCCCGCGTCGGCGGCAACGATGTGGCGGTCGACGTGCTCGGCAGGGTGGACGTGCGCGGTGCCAAGACCATTGCCGTCTACGGCTTCCGCACCTACGACGACGCCCCGCTGGCGGCGCTACCCGACGTGTCGGGCAGCCGGCCGCAACTGATCACCCAGGGCTACCTCGACGCGATCGACGGCGACAGCGTGGCGTTCATCGACGCCGCGCTCGCCAATGCGGCATTGAGCGCGCGGCTGGCGGGCCTCGGCGCCTATCATCTGCGCCCCGGCGTCGAGATCGTCAGCAATGCAGTCACCAATCCCAGCGGCAATCTGAGCGTGTCGGGCGATCTCGATCTGTCCGGCTATCGCTACGGTCCGGGCGCCGACCGCGGCAATGCGGCGCTGCGCGGCTTCGGCGAGCCGGGGATGCTGGTGATCCGCGCGGCCGGCAATCTCGACATCAACGGCAGCATCAACGACGGTTTCGCGCCGCCGGCGGCGACGCCCGACGACAGCGGCTGGGTGCTGACCGAGGCCCGCAGCGACTATTACCCGAACGGCTATACGCCGTTCGGCGGCGACATCGTGGTGCCGATCGACGGCGTGGTGCTCGACGTCGGCACCACGTTCCAGGCCGGCGTGACCCTCAACTATGCCGTGCCGGTCGCCGCCATGACCCTGCCGGCCGGCACGGTGCTGCCGGTGGACGTGGTGCTGACCGGCCCGATGAGCCTGTCGGCCGGGACGGTCGTAGCGGCGACCATCACCAATGCCGACGGCAGCGTCGCGTATCGGGCCGGAACCGTGCTGACCTCGTCCGTCACGCTCGGTGCCGGCATGACGCTCGGCGCCGGGACGCCGCTCGGCACGGCGACGGCGGTGGCGGCGCTCACCTGGCCGAAGGGCGTGAAACTGCCGGTGCAGATGATCACGACCGCGCAGGTCGCGCTGGCGCGCGGCTCGCTGATCCCGTCGATGACCAAGGTGGAGTTGCCCGACGACAAGCCGATCGATCTTCGTCCCGCCAGCGCCGGCTTCCAGGGCCGGAACTGGGCCGTGGCGCCGATGCTGGGCGAAGGCGCGACCTCCTGGAGCCTGACCCTGGTCGCCGGCGCCGACGTCGCCGCCGCCGACCGGCGCGCGACCAATCCCGCGTCGAAAGGCACGATCCGCCTGGCGGATACGCATTACTCGGTGAAGAACATCTACGAGCAACTGCCCGGCGGCGTGTGGTATTGGACAGCCGACAACTATTACGGCGGAACGCCCGGCACACCGGTCGACGATTGGGCGCTCCAGCCCGGCGCCAATGTCTGCGAGCAGGACGCGAGCCAGTGCGTGCGGGTGTCCTGGCTCTGGTCGGCCGACAATTATTACGGCGGAACGCCCGGCGCGCCGGTCGATGCTTGGGCGCTCGACCCAGCCTTCAATGTCTGCACATCCGATCCGACTCAGTGCGTCCATATCGGCGGACCGGGCGGGCAGGGGCCCCTGATCGCCGTCGACACGGTCGCGCCGATGTTCAGCGTGATCCGCACCGGAACCGGCGACCTGTCGCTGGTCGCCGCCGGCGACATCCGGATGGACTCGCTCTACGGCGTCTACACGGCCGGCACCGCGACGAGTACCGCGGCGGCCTACAATCTGGCGCGGGGAACCTTGTCGGACGGCAGCGTTCTGGGTGCCTCCTCGGCTGATTATGCGAGCGTGCTGGCGAGCTATCGGGCCTGGTATCCCGACCACGGCGGCAATGTGCTGATCGCGGCGGGCGGCAATCTGGTCGGCGACATCGTCGACGCCGCCAGTGGCTACGCCAACACCTCGTCGGCGATCGCCGGAAACTGGCTGTGGCGCCAAGGCTCCGGCAGCGCGGCCGTCGACGCGACGATCGCGGCCGCCTGGTGGATCAATTTCGGAACCTATGCGCGCCTCGACACCGGCTCGGGGACGATCAGCTCGCCGGTGGTGGTCGGCTTCACCGGCATCGGCGCGCTCGGCGGCGGCAACGTGACCATCCGGGTCGGCGGCGATGCGGGCAAGATCGATACGAGAGGCTCCGAGGATCAGCAACCCCACGATACGAGCCGGAGTCAGGGCCTGGTCGTCGCCGTCGGCTCGACCGGCCGCGTCGGCAGCAACGGATCGCTCGCCCTGACCGGCGGCGGCGACATCGACATCCGCGTCGCCGGTGCGCTCAATCCCCTCGGTGAAACCAACGAGGTCGCATCCGACACCGCGCTCAGCGGCAGCGTCATCAATTTGCGCGGAACGACGCAGCTCGCGGCCGCGTCGATCGGCGAAATCCGGACGATCTATCGGGGATCAAACGGCGTCGGCGACACGGTCGATCCGCGCGGTGCCGATCCGTTCGAGGCGTCCAGGGCGGCGTCGTTGTCCGGGCTGGTGCTGGTGCCCGGCGACTCCGCTTTCTATCTGCAGACGCAGGGCGACATGGTCGTCGCCGGGGCCGGCGACGCGACGCGCAGCTACCAGCTCAACGGCTCCGTCTTCTCGGCCAATGGCTCCGGCTACACCGGTGGCGGTAGGAGCTGGTTCACGCTGTGGACCGATCATACCACGATCGATCTCACCTCGGCCGGCGGCAACATGGCGCCGAGCAAGGCCGGTTCGGTCGTCATCGACAACCGCAGCGCCGACCTTGCCGACACCTGGCCGTCGATCCTGCGGGTCGCGGCGCTCGGCGGCAGCATCTATTACGGCGCCTCCGCCGGGCTGACGACCAGCGGATTCACCTCGGACATCCTGGCGCCGTCGGACGCGAGCGAGCTGTCGATCCTCGCCGCCGGCTCGATCTATGGCGGCAAGTGGATCAACGTCGATCCCTATGTGTCGCGGCACACGCTCGTTTTGTCGGCGACGGGCACGCGGCTGCCGACGCCGTTCGATCCGGCCTTCGTCGGCCGTCCCGGCGGAGGCACCGCCGTCGTCTCCAACCTGTCGGCGGATGGCGACGGGGTGGTGGGCGATCCGGACACCACCGGCAAGTCGCCCTGGGGGGACGGCGCCCTGTTCGCCTTCGGTCCCGATACGGCGGCGACCGCTTCGGCACGAAACCCCGACGCCGAGCCGATCCGCATCTATGCGGTCAGTGGCGACATCGTCGGCCTCGGAACCGGCAATATGCGGTCCTTCGGCAGCTATACCGACCGCAGCGTGCCCACCTGGTACATGGCCGGCGCAGCGCTGCGGATGCGGGCTGGCCGCGACATCGTCGCCAGCGGGACGCTGACGAACCCCGATCTGATCGTCCACAGCAACGAGACCGACGTCTCGGTCGTATCGGCGGGGCGTGACATCCTCTACTCGAACGTCAACGTCGCCGGCCCCGGCGTGCTGGAGGTGTCGGCGGGGCGCAACATTCTCCAGGAGGACAAGGGGTCTATCACCTCGATCGGTCCGGTCGCCATCGGCGACACGCGGTCCGGCGCCTCCATCGCCATGCTGGCGGGCGTCGGGACCGACGGGCCGGACTACGCTGCCCTGCGCGCCCGCTATCTCGATCCCGCCAACCTGCTGCCCGCGGGGACGCCGCTCGTCGGCAGCGGCAAGGTCGCCAAGACCTACGAAGCCGAGCTGATCGGCTGGCTGAAGGCCCGCTACGGTGTCACGGTGGCCACGGTCGAGGAGGCGCTGGCCATTTTCGACGCGCTGGCGCCCGAGCAGCAGCACGTCTTCCTGCGTGGCGTCTACTATGCCGAGCTGACGGCCGGCGGCCGAGAATACAACGATCCCACCAGCCGCCGTTTCGGATCCTACGCGCGCGGCCGCGAAGCCATCGCCACCTTGTTCCCGCAAGACGGCGCCGCGAGGCGCACCGGCAGCATCGTGATGTATGGCGGCTCCGGCGTGCGCACCAATTTCGGCGGCGACATCCAGATGCTGGTGCCGGGGGGGCAGATCGTGATCGGCGTCGAAGGGGTGTCGCCCCCCTCCACGGCGGGCCTCATCACCCAGGGGCAGGGCGACATCCAGCTTTATTCGAAGGGCAGCATCCTGCTCGGTCTGTCGCGCCTCATGACCACGTTCGGCGGCGACATCCTGGCCTGGTCGGCGGAGGGCGACATCAATGCCGGTCGCGGCGCCAAGACCACGGTGATCTACTCCCCGCCCAAGCGGACCTACGACAATTACGGCAACGTGACGTTGGCCCCGACGGTGCCGTCCTCGGGCGCCGGCATCGCCACGCTGGCGCCGATTCCCGAGGTCAAGGCGGGCGACGTCGACCTGATCGCGCCGCTCGGCACCATCGACGCCGGCGAAGCGGGCATCCGCGTGTCGGGCAACGTCAACCTCGCGGCCCTGCAGATCATCAACGCGGCCAACATCCAGGTGCAGGGACGCGCCTCCGGCCTGCCGACCGTTCAGGCGCCCGACATCGGGAGCGCGCTCTCGGCGTCCAGCACCGCGGGTGCCGCCGCGAAAGAGGCCGCCGCACCGACGCAATCCAGCGCCACCGACCGGCCTTCCATCATCATCGTCGAGATCCTCGGCTACGGCGGCTCGCAGGACGGCGAAGAACGCGGTCGCAACCGGGAGCCCGAGCGGAGAAGCGACAACGCTGCGCCCGTCTACGATCCGAGAGGGCCGGTGCGGATCCTCGGTGTCGGCCCCCTGACCGATGACGAGAAACGGACCTTCGCGGCCGACGTGAGGGATGGCTTGTGATTCGGTAATCGGCCGGTCACGCCGCCCGGGCGCGAGGCGTGTATTCAGTGACATAGGGAGCACTTCCCTGCGCGGCCGAACAGGGAAAATTCTGCGACCCAGCAGGGATTTCGGTCGTCGAACAGAGAAAGCCAGTCGACCGACAGTTCGAAAGCTTACCGCTTCGCTGCGTCAGCGGGGCTTCCGAGGCCGGACGGGCTCGGGACACCTCAGCTCGGGCCGTTATCCGGAGGAACGCACCTTCGGTCCCTGTGGCACGTGGTCGCCACAGAACCAGCCGCCGCGGCGAATGGTTCGCCTCATGTTGGCCGATGTCTGGCCCGTTCTCGTTCTGCGCCGCACAGGTACGGTGCCCACAGCACGCGCGATGCGGTCGAGACGAGGCCTGTTGTGCGGCAGGTGCGAGGGGCGATCCAGGCCAATGAGCCCGGAGAAGGACCTCCACCAGGAGGCGGATAGATGGCCCCTTGACAAAGAGAGCCGGTACGCCGATATGAAGAACTTGGTAATGCAACATAGTGAGGCGGATGTACAAGCGGAACCAGGTCGAATGGGCGTTGTGGCATGCCGTGGCCGGGGATGGCGCCATCGGCGTGGAGCCGGTCATCCAGTTCGTTCACACCGTGAAGCGACTGATCGATATCGATCGGAAGATGGAGATCGATACGACCTCTCGGGAGGATTGGGAGCGTCGGTTCGCCTTCCTGGATGGAACGCCGCAGGGACGGGGCGGCGAGAATATGTACTCGGCTGAGGCGATTGTCTCATTGTGGATCGGCATCCAGTTGCTCGCGGCCGGGCATCCGCAGACGGAGACGATCCAGTTCCTGCGGCGCCTCCGGCCGCTGCTGGATAAGGCGACGGGCTCGCTTCTGCGCGAGCACGAGGCGACGATCGAGGAGGCTCTGCGCCAGAAAGCTTCCGTTGGCGAACGATTGCGCCTCATGCGCTATCTGGCGCCCGATCAACGCCTCTACCTGGTCGCCGAGACCGTGAGCAAGGACGGGGTCTTGAGTGAGCGGACCCGCAAGCCGGGGTCTCGCCTGTCCAACCTGTGCGCCGGTCGGGAGCAACTCGTCGAGTACATCGAGACCTACGTGTCGCGCAGCAAGCGGTTTGCCGTGGTGGAAATCGCCGACGCGGTTCTGGCGATCGCCTACCTGCTGCCGCAAGCCGAACCGGTGCGGCGAGGGCGCCCCGGATGAGATCCTTGACATCCTAGAAAAAGAATGCTATAATTCTTCATACTGGCCGAGTTCGGTCAGCTCGACGCGGGGCGCCGACCGAGAGGTGGGCGCCCTTAACAAGAACAAAAAGGAGAATGACTAAATGGTACAATATGAAGTCAAAGTGATCCGCGATCTCGCGGTGGAGTGGCTGCCGACGACGGGGCTGCGCACGAATCCCCGCAACGCCCGCACCCACAGCAAGCGACAGCTCCAGGCCCTGGCCGGCTGCATCCGCGAGGTCGGGTTCACCAACCCGGTGATCGTCGACGAGGACGGGATGATTCTCGCCGGCCACGGCCGGGTAGGGGCGGCAAAGCTCCTGGGCCTCGACAAGGTCCCGGTGATCCGGATCGGGGCGCTGAGCGAGGCGCAGAAGCGCGCCTATGTGCTGGCCGACAACAAGCTCGCCGAGCGGGCCGGCTGGGACCGCGACATGCTGGCCGTCGAATTGGGCGAGCTGTCGGTCCTGTTGCCGGCCGTCGATCTCTCGCTCGATCTCACCGGGTTCGAGACGGGAGAGATCGACGTGGTCCTGGCCGATCACGAGGAGAAGGCGCAGTCGAGCCGCGACGACGAGGTCGGGCTGGCGCCCGAGACCGCGGTGTCGCGGGTCGGCGACCTGTGGCGCCTCGGCCGTCACCGCATTTTTTGCGGGGACGCCCGGGACGAGGCCTCGCTCGGGCTGCTGCTCGGGGACGAGCGGGCCGACATGGTGTTCACGGATCCGCCCTACAACGTGCCGATCGAGGGGCACGTCATGGGCCGCGGCGGCGTCAAGCACCCCGAGTTCGCCATGGCGAGCGGAGAGATGTCGGAGAGCGAGTTCCGCGACTTTCTCGCTCTGGTGCTGGGTCATGCCGTCCGGGTCTCCAGGGACGGTGCGCTCCACTATGTGGCGATGGACTGGCGCCACATCGCCGACCTGGTCGAGGCAGGCAAGCCGATCTACTCCGGGTTGCGCAACATTTGCGTTTGGACGAAGTCGAACGGCGGGCAGGGGTCTTTGTACCGCAGCCAGCACGAACTCTTCGCCGTGTTCAAGGTGGGCGAGGGCGAGCACGCGAACAATGTCGAGCTCGGCCGCTTCGGGCGTAACCGCTCGAACGTCTGGTCGTACGCCGGTGTGAACACCTTCAAGGTGGGCCGCCAGGAGGAGCTGGCCTTCCACCCGACCGTCAAGCCGGCCGCCCTGGTTGCGGATGCGATCAAGGACGTGACGTCCCGTCACGCGATCGTCCTCGACCTGTTCGGGGGGAGCGGCACCACCCTGATTGCCGCCGAGCGCACCGGGCGGCGCGCCCGCCTGATCGAGATCGAGCCGCGCTACGTCGACGTGACGATCCGGCGCTTCGAGACCCTGACCAAGTCCGATGCCGTCCATGCGGAAACGGGCCGCATCTTCGCCGAGGAAGCTGCCGTGCGCGGCGGCTCCATTCACTGACACGATAAGAAAGACGAAAAATGTCCAAGAACAACAAGAAGACGCGTGAAGCGCTCGACCTCAAGCGCCGCCTCCAGGAGGCGACGCCGGACGAGCGGGCCATCCTGCTCGAGGGGCTCTCCTATGAGGTCGGCTTCGGCAAGCCGCCCCGGTCGTCGCAGTTCCAGCCCGGCCAGTCGGGCAATCCGCGCGGCCGGCCGCAGGGGAGCAAGAATCTCGTGACGATCCTCAAGGAGGAGCTCGAAGCGCCGATCGTCATCAGCGGAAACGGCAAGCGCCGGAAGGCGACCAAGTGGCAGGTGGCGATCCGCCAGCAGGTCCACAAGGCGGCGGCCGACAAGGATACCAAGGCGTTCGCGGTCCTTGCCGATTTGGCGCGCCGCACCGGCCAGCTCGAGGCTGTGCCGACCGTCCAGGCGCCCCCGATTGACGATCGCGATCTCGCCGCCGTCGCTGAATTGGTGCGGCTCTATGACGGGAGTACGCCGGAAGAGGAGGACTCCCTGGTCAAGAATGACGACCGCGGCGACCAGGAGACGTGCTCATGAGCGAGGCCCTGCACGATGCCGTGGCGGCGTATAGGTCGAACTTCGCCTTGTTCGCTACCAAGGCGTTCAACATCGTCAACCCGGGGACGATGTTCTCCGGCACGGTGGCATTCCCGGCCATGGCGCATGCCCTGGCCAAGGTGGCGGCGGGGCGTACCCGCCGCCTTCTGATCACGGTACCGCCGCGGTCGGGCAAGTCCCTGTTGGCCTCGATCGCGCTCCCGGCCTTCGTGCTGGGGCAAGACCCGACGCGGCGAATCATCTGTGCGTCGTACTCGGGCGATCTTGCCGCGAAGCTGGCGCGCGACTGCCGCACCGTGATGACGCACCGGAGCTATCGTCAGCTCTTTCCGGGGACCAAGCTCACCGGCAAGAACACCGAGACCGAGATGGAGACGGCCCATGGTGGGTTCCGGTTCGCCACCTCGGTCGGTGGCACGCTGCTCGGCCGGGGCGGGAACCTCATCGTCGTCGACGACCCCATGAAGCCGGACGAGGCCATGTCGCAGACGGCTCGCGAGCGGGTCTGGGACTGGTTCACCGGGACGGTCGGCTCGCGCCTCGACAACAAGGCCGAGGACGCGATCGTCGTGGTGATGCAGCGTCTCCATGCCGAAGACCTCGCCGGGCTCCTGCTCGACCGGGGCGGCTGGGATCATCTCTGCATCCCGGCCATCGCCGAGACCGACCAGATCCTGCCGATCGGGGCGGGACGGGTCCATCACCGCAAGGTCGGGGAGATCCTCGATCCGGTCCGCGAGCCGCGGGACGTGCTGGACCAGATCAAGGAGGACCTGGGCTCTCGCACCTTCGAAGCCCAGTACCAGCAACAGCCGATCCCAGACCAGGGAGGCCTGGTGACGTGGTCGTGGTTCGCGACCCATAATGGCCAGCCCCAGCGCGGACCGTACGACACCATGGTCGTGAGCTGGGACACCGCGATGAAGGATCGCGAGGTCAACGACTACTCGGTCGGCATTGTCGCCATGGTCCGGGCAACCCGGCAGGTCGACATCCTGGACGTCATCCGCGTCCGGCTCGACTTCCCGGCGCTTCGCAAACGGATCGTCGAGGAGGCCCGTCGTCACAACGCCACGACGCTGATCGAGGCGGCGGGCTCCGGCATCCCGCTGATCCAGGACCTGTATCAGCAGATCCAGGTCATCCAGCGTCAGCCGCTGGGCGACAAGGTGGTTCGCCTGCAGGCCGTGACTCCCATGATCGAAGCCGGCAAGGTCTCCCTTCCGGCCCGCGCACCCTGGCTCGATGCCTTCCGCCGCGAGCTTCTCTCGTTCCCGGGCGGCCGCTACGACGATCAGGTCGATGCCCTCTCCCAGCTCCTCGGCTGGGTCCGCGAGCGCAACATCAGCCGGAACTTGCAAACACGGTACCGGACGACACGGGGATAGAAGAATCCGGCTCGGCGGCGCGCCCGTGCGTCGCAGCCCCTCTCATAATCGCCGAGAACCCCATCGAGTTGCAGAAGACCCAGCTCGCATCCGATCGCACCGGCTAGAGGGCGGCGCCCACCACGCAGGTTTATCTGGTCCTCCACATCGCCACCTATTGTCTCGTCCTCGCCGTGGGTGACTCGATTCTGAGGCTTACGCCGACGCCCGGCTGACGCATCGCGCCATCGAGAAGCTGGTGGCGTTGGCCAGGCGCGAAGGCGTCGTGCTGCGCCAGAGCTCCCGGCGGGTCGCCATCATGGTCGGTCGCTACACCCACGCCCATCAGTTCAACCGCGCCCGCCGCAAGTTTGCCTTCCTGCGCACCCGGCTCGGCCGGGTGATCCATGACATCCGCCGCAAGATCGACGGCGACCCCGTAGGCGAGCAACGCCTCGGAGCGCTGCTCGATCTCGCCGTGCGGGTGCCCCACCAGGACCATCGGCAGCGCGGCCGGAAAGTCTATGCGCTGCACGCCCCGGAGGCGGAGTGCATCGGCAAGGGCAAGGCCCGTCGCCCCTACGAGTTCGGCTGCAAGCTCCACGAGGGCGTGCAGGTCCATTCTGTCGTCGGTCATCGATGGTTCCTCGGTTGCGTCGTGTGTCGCAACCCGACCTTACCGGCGGACCGTCGATGACCACTTACGACACCGCTCGCTCGCTACGGCGCTATGGGAGGCGCGCTCGCGAGCGGCGCCACTACCGCCCTGCTACACCACCATCCGGGACGTGACAGACCCAGGCGGAGGATTGTGACACATTCACGTAATGAGCCGGCATCATTGTGTGGTCTGCTATGCCCGGTGGTGCCCGCAGTGCGTCAGTTTCTGGCAAGTTTTCATCGCTATGTGCTCGGATGTCTCATCGCCGGGGCGGTGCAGAATGTGATCGCTGATTCCGTCGCTGCGGAGACCCCGCTGCCGATGGGAGGGGCAGGCGTTCGGTCGACCGGGCCTGTCGCCTTCGATATTCCCGCGCAGCCACTGGTTTCCGCGCTCGAGGCCTACGGTATCGCGGCCGGGCGAGAGGTGGTCTATAACGGCAATCTCGCGATGGGGCGCCGAACCACGGGCGTGAAAGGTGTGTTCACACCCGAGACAGCGCTGCATATCCTGCTCGACGGAACCGGCTTGTCGCCGCGCTACATGGCCGACGATGCCTTCGTGCTGGTTCCGACCACTGCATTGCCGTCCAATCTCCCGACCAACACGGCTTCGCCGCACGTCGTCGCGCGCTACTACGGCCGAATTCAGGGTGCGCTCAGGCAGGCTTTCTGCTTCGATGCACACACTCGGCCGAGCGATTATCGGGTCGCCGTGAGCTTCTGGATCGCTGCATCGGGTACGGTCTCACGCGTTGAAATCCTCGGCTCGACCGGCGATTCTGATCTCGATTCGGCAGTGGACGACAAGATTCGCGGACTGCCGATCGGAGCGCCTCCGCCAGGTTTTGCCCAGCCCGTCACCCTTGTGGTGGCGCCACGGTCGCAGGGCGCGGAACTGGACTGCGAAACCGCCTCCGCACCGCCTCCGACCGCGCGGGTCTCACGACCATGAGCGACGCCGTCTTTGCCGCACTGAGGCGGCACCTCCTGACGAGGTACGACGATCTCAAGGCACGGCTGACCCGCCGGCTCGGCTCGGCCGATCTGGCCGGTGATGTCTTGCACGACACCTGGCTGCGCCTTGCCCAGGGTGGTGAAATCGCCGGCGTTCGGCATGCGGATGCGTACCTGTTTCAGACCGCCGTCAACATCGCTCGTGACCGGCGGCGTGCCGAGGCCCGCCGCCTCACCGCGATGGAAACGGATGCGCTGCTCGGCATCGCAGACGATTCGCCGAGCCCCTCGCAGGTCGCCGAGACCCGCTCGGACTTGCGCGCCCTCATGACGGTCCTGGCGGAATTGCCGACACGCCAGCGCACCATCCTGCTCGCGGCTCGTCTGGAGGGCGCCCCGCGGCGCGAGATCGCGCTGCGCTATCGGATCTCGGTGCGGCTGGTTCAACGTGAACTGCAGGAGGCCCAGGATTATTGTGCCGCGCGCCTGCGGCGGCTGAGCGGGAGGGGGTTCACATCGGACCACTCGAAAACGTCGGAGACGATGAGACCCCACGAGATCGGGACGTCCCGACCTCCGGTGAGCGAGACATGACCGTGGCTGGCCGGGACACCGAAAACGAGCATCTCGAGCGCGAGGCACACTGGTGGGTGACTCGGCTCGTTTCGGGTGAGGCCACCACGGACGATGCCATGGCGCTCGACGAATGGTGCGCACGAAGTCCCGATCATGCGGCGGCCTTTGCGGGAGCCACACGGCGATGGAAGGATTTCGGGCCGGCTGGGCGGACGCTGCTGGAAGAAGGCCGCATCCCGACATTGGCGCCGTCACCTCCCACCATCAGCCGGCGATTCGCGCTCGGGGGGGCCGGAGCGCTCGCAGCGAGCGCCGCGGCATATGCTCTCGTCACTCCTCCCTTCGGGTTGTGGCCGTCCCTCGCCGAAATGGCGGCGGACTATCGGACTGCAACCGGCGAACAGCGGCACATCAATCTGGCTGCGGACGTCTCGGTCCGGCTGAACACGCAAACCAGCATTGCTTTGATGCCGTCGCCGGAGATTGATCGCGTTCGCCTTCTGTCCGGCGAAGCCGGTTTCTCCACGCAGGCGTCGAGACCGCTGGTCGTGCTGGCCGGCGGCGGCCGGAGCGAGGCGACGCGCGCGCGGTTCCAGGTCCGGGCCTTCGGCGACACGGTCACGGTGACCTGCCTCGAGGGGGAGATTCGCGCCGATCATGGTAGCCAATCCGCAGCAATAGGTCCGCAGCACCAGCTCCGGTATGGTCCCGGCGGCCTCGGCCCGGCCGTCGGCGTCGATCCGGCCGAAGTCGCGGCGTGGCAGGACGGCATCCTGGTGTTCCGGTTCACGCCGCTCGAAGACGTGATCGTGGAGATCAATCGCTATCGCTCGGGCCGCGTGATCCTCGTCAATGCGGCTCTGGGACGCAATCCGGTCAACGGGCGGTTCCGGATTCAGCGCATCGACGAAGTGCTCACATGGATCGAGCAGGCATTCGGTGCGACCGCACGGTTCCTTCCCGCCGGGCTGGTTTTGGTGAGCTGACCGAACGGTCGGCTTCGACGTTAATAATTCACAAACATTCTTGTTCACGTTTGGGCGGGGGTTTTCGTCTCTCCTGAGGATCGCGGATCATGGCCCTCGCCGGCCGTGGCCGCGTCGTCGTGCGATCTGCAATTTCAAAGGCCTCTTCCATGCCGGTCTCTTCTGTCGACGTCGTCCGCCGCCGTGCCGGCGGGAGCCTCCGCCATGCGGCGCTTCTCGCCGGCGCGAGCGTGCTTGCGCTCGTGATCGGCTGTCGCGGTGTGGTTGCGGGCGATCTCCGGTCCGGGATGGCGGGATCGGGGGCGGGGTCTGCGGCGGCCGCGACCGTGGCGGCGACGACGGCGGCGGCGCAGCAGGCTGCGACGATCGCGGCGCAGAGCCAGGCGGCGCTGACGCGGGCGTCGCAGACGCTGCAGGCGATGCGGGCGGCGCAGAGCGCGGCGCGGGCCGCGGCGAGTGCGGCGGCGAGCAGCGGGGTGACGGACGGGCTGTCGACGGGCGGCCTCGTCGTCGATCCACGCGTGACGGCGGGCGACACCAGCCTGTGGGTCAATGCGACGCTGCCTACCCAGACGACCAGCGCCGGCCAGACGACCGTGACGGTGCAGCAGACGGCGCAGCGCGCCATCGCGACCTGGCAGCAGTTCAACGTCGGCAAGAGCACGACGCTGTATTTCGACCAGAGCGCCGGCAACTCTACTAACGGCAACTCGTGGGTGGTGCTCAACCGCATCGATGCGACCGGCAGCCCGAGCAAGATCCTCGGCCAGATCAAGGCCGAGGGGACGGTGCTGATCATCAACCCCAACGGCATCATCTTCACCGGGACGAGCCAGATCAACGTCCACACGCTGATCGCCTCGTCGCTCGACATCAACAGCTACGGCGGCAGCGCCACCAATTACGGGGTGCTCAATTCGACGGGAAGCTACACCCAGATCAGCGTCGGCGGCGTGGCGCAGACCACGGCGAGCGGCAGCGCCGTGCTGGCGCCCGCCAACGAGGCCAACGGCAACACCCAGTTCCTGGCGAGCGGGCTGTACCTCAACGGCGCGACCACGACCACGGGCGGCACGCTGGTGCTGTCGACGAGCCCGTCGGCCGGCGGCAATGCCGGCGTCGTGGTCGAGAAGGGCGCCATCATCACGACGGCGGACAACGTCTCGGGCTTCGACAATGGCGGCTACGTGGCGCTGATCGGGCCGCAGGTGAGCAATGCCGGCAGCATCGCCACGGCGGCTGGGCAGATCATTTTGGCGGCGGGCAGCACCGTGCTGTTGACGGAACCCGCCTCGAGCTCGAGCGCGACCGGCTTGACGGTCACCAATGTGGTGCCGACCGGCACGTCGCTGGTCTACACGCCGGCCGCCGTCTCGGGGGGCGCCTATGCCGTCAACACGGCGGACGGCATCCTGCTGTCGACCCGCGGCAATGTCACGCTGGTCGGCGACACGGTCGATCAGCTCGGCTTCGCCGAGGCGACCACCAGCATCACGCGAGCCGGCTCCCTCACCCTGACGGCGACCGGCACGCCGACGGCGAGCAATCCCGACCTCGGGCTTGTGCTGTTCGGCTCCGGCAGCATCACCACGATCCTGCCGGAGCAGAACGGCGAGACGATCCCGACCAGCTCGGTGTCGAGCTTCGTCGCGCCGTCGATCGCCGTGACGGCCACCACCCTGGACATGACGTCGGGGTCGCTGATCGTCGCCCCCGGCGCGGCCATGACGGTGAGCCTGCCGTCGACCGCCACGGCCGGGACCGGGCGGGTGCTGCTGGAACAGGGCAGCGAGATCAACCTCGCCGGGCTGACCGGGGTGACGCGCTCGGTGAGCGACTATCTCTACACCTTCGTGGTCACGGCCAACGACGTCGCCGACACGCCCCTGGCGCAGAGCCTGATCGGCCAGACTGTGACCATCGACCTCAGCCGCTCCGGCACCCGTTCCGACGGCGAGACCTGGGTCGGCTCGCCGCTGTTCGCGTCCTCTGGCGCCGGGTATCTGGCCAACATCACCCAAAAAATCGACCAGCTCCTGACCAAGGGCGGCTCGCTGACGATCGGGTCCGGCCTGGCCTACAAGGACGTGATCACGGCGCCCGGCTCGAGCGTGAACGTGTCGGGCGGCTGGATCAGTTTCACGGGCGCGACGGTGTCGACCACAAGGCTGATCGGCGCGGACGGCAAGGTCTACGACATCGGCAGTGCCGATCCGTTCATCACCTACAGCGGCCTCGCCGGCACCACCGCGGTCGCCCACGCGCACTGGAGCGTCACCGACACGTACACCAACCTGTTGCGGCCGAGCACGACCTACAAGGCCGGGTATATCGACGGCGTCAACGCCGGCAGTATCGCGCTCACGGCCGTCAACCCAGTGCTGGAAGGGACGATTGCGGGCGACATCGTGATCGGCACCAGCCAGCGGGCGCTGGCCCAGACGGCGACCGGGACGAGCGGCGCCCAGACGACGCCGGACGAGCTGCCGACCGGCGCCTCGCTGACCATCACGCTGACGGCGCCCGACAGCTACACCAGCGCCGACGCCGTGGTGCTGGCCGAGACCGCCGGCGACGTGCTCGGCGCGGGATTCGGCCGGGACTCGGTGCTGACGCTGCCCACCGGAAGCGCCACGGTCACGCTCAGCAACGGGCTGTCCTACACCAATGCCTATTCGATCCTCACCTATTCGACGGCGGTGCTGTCGGCGGCCAATTTCGGCTCGATCACCATCAAGGGCGCGCGCGAGCTGTCGATGCAGGAGGGCGCCAGCCTCACGGTGCGCTCCGGCGGCGCCATCACGCTGACCGGCGTCACCACCATCGACGGCACGCTGACGGCGCATTCCGGCAGCATCACGATCACGGGCGACACGCCGACGGCCGCCACCAACACGGCGCCGGCCGTGGCGGCCGTGACGATCGGGGCCCATGCGCTGCTCGACGTCTCGGGCCTGTGGGTCAACGACAGCGGCCTCGACGCCGACACGCTGCAGGGCGCGGCCTATATCGACGGCGGCACCGTCTCGATCAAGACGCTGAACGAGAGCACCTACACGGGTAAGGGCAACTCGTCGGGCTACATCGTCACCAGCGCGACCGACACCACCCAGTCGATCGTGCTGGCCGCCGGCAGCGTCATCGACGTCTCCAGCGGCGGCTATGTCACGACCAAGGGCGTGCTGAAGACCGGCTCCGACGGCTTGGCCGCAGGCAAGGGCGGCAGCCTGTCGCTGCTCACCTATGCCAGCAGCTTCACCGACCATCTCGCCTACGATGCGACGCTGGGCGGCTATTACGTCTCGGTCGATCCGAGCATCAGCACCACCTATGCGGCGATCGCGCCGACCGGCACCCACATGCCGAACGCCGCCACCGTGGCGATGAACGGCACCATCCTGGCCGGCGGCCTGTCCACCGGCGGCACCCTCACGCTGCAGGCGCCGATCATCACCATCGACGGCGCCGCCACGGCGGTCGCCACCATCACGTCGGGCAGCCAGGCCGGCACCATCGTGCTGCCGACCTCGTTCTTCACCGGCGGCTTCTCGGCCTATGCGCTGACCGCGACCTATGGCTCCATCACGGTCACGGCCGGCACCACACTGACGCTGCAGCAGAGCAACTACCTGGTCTCGGCCGCCGCCGGCCTGCCGGCGACCGGGGCGCGGCTGAGCGAGTTCGCCAGCCTCGGCCTCGCCGCCGACGGGCTGCGCCACGCCGTCAGGCTCAGCCTGACCGAGCAGGGCTATGCCAATGGCGGCAGCGACGTCACCAGCAACACGGCCGGCATCGTCATCGGCGCCGGCGCCAGTATCGTCGCCGACCCGCAGGCCGCCGTCACACTGACGGCCGCCGGCGCCATCACGGTGCTGGGCGCGATCGTCGCGCCGGCCGGCAGCATCACGCTGACCACCGACGAATCTGCGGTCCGCAACTCCAGCCTGTGGGGCGCCGCGCAGGACATCTGGATCGGCGCCGACGCCGTGCTGGACGTCTCCGGCGTGTTCTTGCCCAATCCGAAGGTCACTGCCTACGCCACCGGCACGGCGCTCGATGCCGGCTCGATCACGCTGTCGAGCTTCAGCGCCGCCGGCAACGGCACCATCGTGGCGCTGGCGGGCGCGCGGTTCGATCTGTCGGGCGCCAGCGCGACGGTCGAGCGGCCGACGGCCGCGGCGACGTTCGGCCGCTCGGAGCTGGCGACCCGGCAGGTGTGGAGCAACGGCGGCACCCTGACGCTGTCCGGCACCAGCCTGTACTTCGCCGGCACCATCGACGCCGCCGGCGGCGCCGCCTCCGCCTCGGGCGGCAGGCTCAACCTCGGCACGCTGGTCACCACCAGCAACGGCACCGCGGTGAACGCCTACGGCACCATCGTGATCGCCCAGAGCGGCGACGTCGCCGCCGCCTTCGCCGGGGGCACGGCGCCGACCACCCAGGCGCAGTTGAGCGCGCTGCTGCCGGGGGCGAGCGGCAAGGCCTTCATCACGGCCGACACCATCGATGCCGCCAACAGCGGCCTCGACACGGTGTCGCTCATGGGCACGGCCATCGCCTTCACGGGCCATGTCGGCCTCGCGATCCCGGGCGCCCTCTATCTCGACGGCAACATCACGCTGCTGCCGGGCGGCCTCGGCCCGTCGTCGCCGGCCTCCGCCTACGCGTCGAGTGCGACGGCCTCCGGCATCCCCACCATCGGGGCCACCACGGTGACACTGGACGCCGGCTACATCCGCTGGCTCAGCGGCACGGTCGTCGCCCCGACGCTCGCCGACGGCACCCTCACGCTGCGCGCCAGCGCCCAGATCGACCTCGCCGGCGTCGTCAGCGTCGCCAACGCCGCCCAGGTCAATCTGGTCAGCGGCGGCGACGTGCGCTTCCTCAACGGCGGCGAGTCCGACATCGCCGCCTATCTCACGACCGTCGCCTACCGCGCGACCAGCACCGCCAGCCTGACCTCGAGCGGCTCCGGCGGCATGCCGTCGGCCGGCGCGCTGCTGGTCGCCGACAACCTGACCGTCACAGCCCGCGAGGTCTATCCGGCGACCGATGCGGCCTTCCTGCTGATGTCGCTCGGGCTCGCCCCGAGCACGGCGGCGGGCACCCACGCCACCATCGCGTTCGCGTCGAACGGGGCGACACCCACGGCGCCGCTGTCGGCCGGCGGCGCCATCCTGGTCGATGCCGCGACCATCGTGCAGGGCGGGGCGCTCTACGCCCCGCTTGGCACCATCCAGCTCGGCTACGGCGCCAGCCAGACCCTGCCGGCCATCTATGTCGGCGCCGCCGCCGACACCGGCAGCAACGCCTACGATCCGGTCGGCAACGTCTTGACGGGCGTGCTCAATGCGATCCTGTCGTCGGTGGCGACCCGCACCACCGCCAGCGTCACGCTCGCCGCGGGCAGCGTCACCTCGGTGTCGGCGGCCGGGCTCTCCATTCCCTACGGCACCACCACGGACGGCACCACCTGGACGGACGGCGGCGTCACGCTCAGCGGCCCGCCCGCCAAGCTGATCGTGCTGGGCGGCGCCTCCGTCTCTACCCAGGCGGGCGCCGTGATCGACGAGCGCGGCGGCGGCGACGTCTACGCCACCGAGTTCGTCGCCGGCACCGGCGGCAGCCGCAACGTGCTGACCACCACGAGCCAGACCGTCTACGCCCTGGTGCCGAGCGCCGCCGCCAAGGTGGCGGCCTACGATCCGAGCTTCGGCACCACGGTGGTGGCCGGCACGGCCGTGACGCTCGCCGGCGGCAACGGCATCGCGGCCGGCACCTATGTGCTGATGCCGGCCATGTACGCGACGCTGCCGGGCGCCTACCGGGTCGTGGTTATCTCGACCAATACGGCCGCCGCCTCGGTCAACGCCGTCACGGCCGACGGCTCGATCATCACCACCGGCACGTTGACCAACGCCATCACCGGAGCGACGTCGTCGCAGACGGCGCTGCTGAAGATCCAGTCGAGCAGCACCTGGAACAAATACTCCGAGATCGACATCAGCACCGGCAATGCCTACTTCGCCGCGCTCGCCGCGACCAACGGCACCGCGACGCCGCGCCTGCCGATCGACGCCGGCCAATTGGTCATCGCCGCCGCGACCGCGCTCGGCCTCGAGGCCACCAACCTGTTCGCGCCCGCATCGGGTGGGCGCGGCGGCCAGGTCGACATCACCGGCACCAGCCTGCTGGTCGCGGCGAGCGACCTCAGGTCGAGCTTTGCCGGCAACAGCGCCTACAGCGGCTACCTGATCCTCGATGCCGACCAGATCTCGGCGCTGGGAGTGGAGAGCGTGCTGATCGGCGGCACCCGCTCGACCACCACGGCCGGCACCCTGATCACGGCGTCGGCCCAAAACCTCGAGGTCGCCACCGACGCCGCCCATCCGCTGAGCGGGCCCGACCTGCTGCTGGTGTCGCTCGCCCCGACCACGGCCGGCGCGAGCCGCGGGCTCGTCGTCGACGCCGGCAGCGTCGTCGTCGCCAAGGGCAGCGTCACGTCGGCGGCCGACACCGCGCTGATCGTCGGCGTGACGGGCGGGGCGAGCGGCGACGGATCGCTGCTGCGCGTTTCCGCCGGCGGCATGGTGAGCGTGACGCGCAACACTGTCGCCGCGACGCCGCTCGGCAGCCTGACCATCGGGGCCGGCGCGACGCTCGCCGGCACCACGCTGACGCTCGACACCAGCGGCACCACGTCGGTCGCCACCGACGCGGTACTGACCGCCCAAAACTTCGATCTCGCCGCCAACATCGTCAATATCGGCGGCGGCAGCGGCGGCCTCGTTGTGTCGTCGAGCCTGATCGCCAGCTTCGCCGGCGCCGACACGGTGCGGCTGCGCTCGGCCTCGGTGTTCAACCTCTACGGCGACGCCGCCTTCGGCCGCGCCGACGCGCCGATTAAAACCCTGACCTTCGACGGCAGCGGGTTTTACAGCGACGGCGGCACCACCACGGTCGCGGCCGGCAACATCGTCCTGACCAACAGCCAGGCGACGGTCAGCACCGCGGGCGCCAACACGGCCGGGAGCGGCGGCGCGCTGGTGCTCGACGCCGCCGGCGTCGTCACGTTCGCGGCCGGCACCAAGACCGCGTCCGGCTTCGCCGCCGTCACGGCGACGGCCGGCACCGAGTTCGCGTTCACGGGCACCGGCAGCCTCGACGCCAAGGCCGCGGCCGTCACGCTCACAGCGCCCGTCGTGGTCGCCGACGCCGGCGCCGTGCAGTCGCTGACCACCACGGGCACGCTGACGCTGGCGCGCGGCGCCGGCACGGCCCCGACCCTCGACCCGAGCGCGATCGGCGGCAGCCTGACCCTGACGGCCGGCTCGATTGTCGCCGGCGGCACCCTGGTCGCCCAGGCCGGCAAGCTGACGCTGGAGGCGACCTCGGGCGATCTCATCGTATCGTCCGGTGCGAGCCTCACGGCCGCCGGCACCCGCGTCACCCTGTTCGACCTCGTCGAGGACACGCCGGGCGGCACCATCAAGCTGATCGCCGACGCCGGCAATTTGAGCATCGCCTCGGGCGCCACCGTCGACGTCTCGGCTGCCGGCAACGGCTATGCCGGCACGCTGGCGATCTCGGCCAAGGGCATGGCGACGCTCGACGGCACGCTGAAGGGCAATGCGGCCTACAACGACCTCGGCGGCAATCTTGTGCTCAGCGCCGGCAGCCTCGCCGGCAACCTGCCGCTCACCGCGTTCACGGGCAGTTTTGAAATCAGCCTCGGCCAGGGCGACATCACCATCGCGCAAGGCCAGACGCTGACCTCGGCCAATGTGCTGCTGGTGACCAACAACGGCAGCATTCTGGTCGACGGCACCATCGATGCGTCGAGCCCCTCCGGCGGCACCATCGCGCTCTATGCCACCGGCACTTCGACCGCGGCTGCCGGCACACCCGGCGCCACCGGCATCACCATCGGATCGACCGCAAGGCTCTACGCCCGCTACAAGGCCGACGACCCCAGCGATCCCGCTTATGCCGACGGCGCCTCGACGCTCACCGAGCGCGGCGGCACCATCGCGCTCGGCACCACCGGCACGCCCGACGGCAGCCTCAACGGCACCTACGGCTATCAGAACGTGCCGGCCTCGGGCGCCATCACGGTGGCGTCGGGCGCGATCTTCGACGTCTCCGGCGGGCCGGGGGATTCCACCGGCAATATCGACACCACCGGCGGCAGCGTCATCGTCCGCGCCCCGATCCTCACCAGCAACACCATCAATGTCAGCTTCAAGGGTACGCTGGTCACCAACGCCAAGGCCGACGGCACGCCCTCCGGCAACGGAATTGTCGCCGATGCCTTCGCCACCTGGAGCACCACCGACAATGCCAGCGTCCTGACAAAGCACTTCGACGGCATCGTCGATCCCGCCGGCTGGTACGACGCGACCGGCACGCTGCTCGCCGGCAGCTTCGGCCTCACCACCACCTATACGATCATCGGCGGGGCCACCACGCCCACCACCACGGCGCTGGCGACCTGGAGCGGCACCGGCCTGAGCTTCACCTCTGCGACCCAGAGCATCACTTACGGCACCAGCAACAAGCCCTATACCGCGACCTATGTCTGGGACAGCACGACACAGAGCCTGACCGTCACCATCAAGCAGGACTCCACCACGATCAGCACCACGACCTACAGCGGCACCGCCGTGGTGCTGGCCTATCTGCTGGCCAACGAGAATTTCGTTCCGACGAGCTACAACGACAGCCACCAGACCTTCTACGGCTATGTCGGCGGTGTCGAGTCGGGCGGAGCCGGCACGCTGATGAGCTTCGTGCAGAATCCGTTCAGCGGCAACGACGCCGCGGTCGCGGCGAGCTTCGCCGGCGCGCAACTGCAGATCGCCGGCTCGGGCTCCACGACGGCGCTGCCGGCCTCGATGCTGCATCTGAAACCCGAGGTCGAACTGGTCAATCCGTCCACCGGCATCAATTCCGGCGATATCCGCGTGCTGACCAACTGGAATCTCGGCGCCACCAATTCCAGCGGCACGCTCGTCTATCGCCACAACGGCGAGGCGCCGGTGCTGACGCTGCGCGCCGCCAACGACGTCGCCATCAAGGCCAGCATCACCGACGGGTTTGCCGAAACCAGCGCGGTCGGGACGGTGACGACGGTCGTCGGAAATACTTATGGAAATGCTTCCACCGCCTATACGGCAGTGACGACAGGTTCCACTTGTACCACCAGTGCCGCGACGTATGCATGCGCGACGACGACGATCAGCGCGGGAAAAATCCAGGCGCTCGGGGTCAGTAATGTTGCTTCTTTGGAGACATTGACGGCGCCAACGGTTTATACGGCCCTCGGCTACAGCAGCGACACATCCGATTATTATTACTACCTCTACGGGGCAAGCTCGGGATCGACCTATACGTACAGCTACATCAGTCAATATAAAAACTATCTATATTATGGGCTGTACTTTAACAGGGCCTATTATAAAGCTCTGACATATAAAACGGACGGTTCTGTTGCGACCGGAATTACGCTCGCGACGACCACTGTTGCGAATACCAGCTCTGCTATCTATAACTACGCTCAAACAGCGCTTACAAATCTAGCTCTGGCGAACTCCTACTGGGCTCAGATTTCCAGCCGGAATGGCGCTTTTGCAAACCTTAATCTCTACAGTAAATATCTGAGTGCCTATTCCTCTTATATCAATGCTTACAAGAACTGGAGCAACTCGAAGCTCACCGCGACCAACTACGGGATTGGCGAGTACGGCCAGACCCCGAAGGTGCTGGACCCGACATTGCTTGCCGCATCGGTCGCCGCCGGAACGGTCAATTCGGCCCAGGTCGACAACAGCCCGTCGCCGGTCGCGTCGTCGAGCAACATGTCGCCGATCGCGGGGATGAATCTGGCGGCGGAGGCATCAAGCACGTCGTACCGGATCGTCGCCGGCGCGGCGACCGCGAGCGCCGATCCGCTCGCTACCACGCGCACCGGCACCGGCAACGTCACCATCGACAGCCATACCGCCTATCTCAGCCCGGCGACCGATTCGCTCGGGCGGACGCTGACCATCGACGTGCCGACCATCCTGCGCACCGGCACCGGCTCGATCGACATCGCGGCGGCCGGCAGCTTTGAATTGCTCGACCAGACCGCGCCGGGCGTGGTCTACACCGCCGGCACGGTCGCGGCCAACGCCGTGGGCTACACGGCGCCGACGCTCACGACCACGACCACGTCCAACGGGCTCCTCACCACGCCGGTGTGGGCCACGGGCGGCGGCAACATCACGATCAATGTCGGCCGCGACATCATCGGCATCGAGACCCCGACCGACAGCGACGGCAGCCAGACCGGCGGCGTCGGCGTCTCCACTGGGCAGTTCTGGAGCGCGTGGTACTTCACCGCCGGCAAGGTGACCGGCACGGCGACGCCGTTCGACTCGAGCGCCGGCGGCGTGCAGTACGGCGCCTGGATCAACTACGGCACTTTCGGCCAGGGCATCGGCGCGCTCGGCGGCGGCAATGTCACGCTGAAAGCCGGGCGCGACATCTATGACATCTCGGTGTCGCTGCCCGAGACCCTCCAGGTCTCCGGCGGCACCTCGGCCGGAAGCACGCCGGTCGTGCACTATTACGGCGGCGGCGATCTTCTGGTTCAGGCCGGCGGCAATCTCTACAGCTCGACCTTCTATGTCGGCCGCGGCACCGGCCTGATCCAGGTCGGCGGCGACGCGGTCGCCGATCCCAAGAACCCCGTCACCGGCAAGGCGACCCAGGTCGCCACCACCTATTACAACAACGGCGTGCCGACCATCACCGATCCGAACTCCGGCAAGACCACCTATACGGCGGTGCCGCTGCTGCTGGCCGTGCAGGACGGCTTCATCACCGTGCAGGCGCTCGGCGACATCACGCTCGGCGGCATTTTCGAGCCGACCCGGATTCCGGCCGACAGCGCCAGGCTCGTCACCGCCAGCCTGCCCACCGGCTTCGGCGTCGGCTTCGACAGTTTTGGTGCTTCGAGCGGCGTCGCGCTCATGAGCACGGTCGGCGACATCACGATCGAGACGCTGAAGCCGGGCTCCATCAGCTACAACGGGGTCACCGGGACGCTGTTCACCCGAAACGGCGTCGGCTCCGGGTCGGACAGTGTCGTCACCACGCCGGCGACCCTGGAGGTCGAGGCGATCACCGGCGACATCGCCATCGTCAACAACCTGACGCTGTTCCCCTCGGCGACCGGCTCGCTGACGCTGGCGGCCGGCGGCTCGCTCGCCACGGCGAGTTACAACGCCTCCGGCAACCCGACCACTTTCAGCGTCACCATGCTGGACGCCAACAACTCCGGGCTCCAAAGCATTCTGGGGATTCCGACCCCGACCGTGCTGGCGTCGGCGGTGCACGCCGGCGATTCTGGCTCGGCGATCATCTATGCCGGGCAGGACATCACCGGCATCTTCACCTTGATCGAGCAGGCCAAGGTCGAGGCCGGCCGCGACATCGTCAACACCACCTTCACGGGCCAGAACAACTCGGCCTCCGACATCACCAGCATCATCGCCGGGCGCGACATCCTGGCTGCGATCACGACGCTCAGCACCGGTGTGGTGGTGAACAACGCCAGCACCTTCACGCTCTACGGCCCCGGCGATCTTTTGGTCCAGGCCGGGCGCAATCTCGGGCCGTTCACCACCACGGCCTCCGGCGGCGGCATTTTTGCGGTCGGCGACGGCAGCAACTGCAGCAGCGCGATCTGCGGCAGCGTGGTGAAGTCCTATCTGCCGGTCGAGGGCGCCGACATCACGGCGCTGTTCGGGGTCGGCAACGGCATGGACATCGCCGCGGCGATCGCGGCTTACATCGATCCGGCTGCGGCCAAGACTGCCGGCATCGACTATCTGCCGACCATCGCAAGAGTCCTCGGGGTGAGCGAGAGCGACGCCTGGGCGGCCTTCCAGGCGCTGCCGGCAGCGCGCCAAAAGCTTCTGGTCGAGCGCGCCTTCCTGGATTTCCTCACGCAGGTCAGCACCGACTACAACACCGCGTCGAGCGCCTATTACCAGCAATACGCCCGCGCCTACGCGACCATCGCCACGCTGTTCCCGGCCTCGCTCGGCTACACGCAGAACAACACCGGCTCGTCGAACGGCGCGTCCGTCAGGGTGCGCACCGGCGACCTGCGGATGGCGCATTCGCTGATCGAGACCCAGACGGGCGGCGACATCAACATCCTCGGCCCCGGCGGCTCGGCCTATGTCGGCTCGAACTCATCCGACAGCCTCTCGGCGGCCCAGCAGGGCATCCTGACCCTGCAGGGCGGCACCATCCGCGCCTACACGGACGGCGACGTGCAGATCTACCAGAGCCGCATCTTCACCGAGCAGGGCGGCGACATCGATCTGTTCAGCGCCAACGGCGACCTCAAGGCCGGCAAGGGCCCGAAGACCAAGACGGCCTATCCGCCCCTGAAACTGATCTGCGACACCGACGGCTATTGCCGGGTCTCGCCGGCCGGCCTCGTCACCGGCGCCGGCATCGGCGCGCTGCTCTCGGTGCCGGGCCAGGACCCGACCAAGAGCAACGTCGTGCTCACCGCGCCGCACGGCACCGTCGACGCGGGCGCCGCCGGCATCCGCGTGGCGGGCAACCTCAACATCGTCGCCCTGCAGATCCTCAACGCCTTCAACATCCAGGTGCAGGGCACCACGGCCGGCCTGCCCGCCGCCCCCGCAGCCCCCAACATCGGCGCCCTGACCACCGCCAACAACGCCGCCGGCGCCGCGGCCAAGGCCGCCGAAACGCCTGCCTCCGACCGCGGCGGCGAACGTCCCTCCGTCATCATCGTCGAAATCCTCGGCTACGGGGGAGGGGACGAGAATGCGCCGCCGTCGCGCCAGAACGAGAGGCAACGGCGCAGCAGCCGCGACGAGGAGCGCTACGATCCGAACAGCGCGTTCCGGCTGGTCGGCAATGGGCACCTGACTCCGCAACAGCGGCAGGCTCTCACCGAGGAGGAGAGAGCCTATTTCGACCAGAAGGTGGAGCGACGCGGCGCGCGTTGAACGTGACATCGGCCGATGCAGGAGGCGCGGGCGAAGGTGTCTTTGGCCGCCGCCTGCGGACCGGCGAAAACCGGTTTCGACCTCTCGTCGTTGTTGCCGATGACGGCCGAATCCGCGGCGTGAGCACGCGTGAGAGTGTCCGCGACGACGGCGTGCCGTCCTGTGTCGCCTGCCTGGAGACATCGTGCAGGTATATTGTCTTGGTGTCATGGCAGCGCTCGATGCCCGGCGCGAGATGACCGTTCGGCGACGGCGGGAGCCTGGCGAACTGTTGCTGTCGCGTGCTCTTAGAGCGGAATCCGATTAGGGTCCGGACTCATAACCAGTAGCAGACGGTCGCGGCGATGTGGACCGCGGC
>NZ_JACAAX010000057.1 GCF_013377085.1 Rhodoplanes sp.
GCGTCGATGCACGCGGCGACCGAGGCGAGCTTCACGCCGGGGGCGTCCTTCGCCGCGCCGTCCAGGACGACCTTGGCCATGCCGGCCGGGCACTTCAGCAGCGCGGCCAGGGTGCGGGCGGGCGCCGGGGCGGACGCCGTCGCCGCCGGCAGGCTCGGCGGCGCGGCCGGCACGGTGGCAGGGGCCGACGGCGTCGGCGGGGCGAGCAGCGAGGTCTCGTCCTTGATCTTCGGCAGATGGCGCTCGATCAGCGCCTTGGCGGTCGGCGAGGCGGCGGCCAGGGCGCGGGCGGCCGCGGCGAGATCGGTGGGCGGAACCAGGTCGGCGAGCTTGGCGTTGCTGCGCCCGGCCGTGTCGGCCGGGACGGTCGCGACCGACGCGGTCGTGTCGTCGGCCTTCGGCGCGGGCGCGGCGATCTCGACCGGGCGACCGCCGTCGGGCCCGAAGGAGCGCAGGCCGATCGGCACCAGGGCCAGCGCGATGACGATTACGCTGGTGGTCATGAACAGCGCCTTCACCCGATCGGTGAGCTTGCGGCCGCGGCTGCCCTCGGGATCGCCGAGGCCGGGCGCCGGCATGGCCGGGCCCTGCTGCTCGCTCGCCGCCTGGGCGGCGCGACGGGCCGCGAGGATGAAGTTCGGGCGGGCGCCGGCCGGCGCGGCGGGCTCGGCGGCGGAACCGAGCGCGGCCTGCGAGGCGGCAATGCGGTCGGCGGCGCTGCGGCTGCCGCGCTGCCAGGGCGGCCCGGAGCCCGGCTCGATCGGTGCGTCCGGCGACAGGCCGGTCTCGCCGAGCGGCGCGACCGGCGGCGACAGCATCTCGGCCGGCCGCGGCGGCGGGCCGATCGGGATGGCGAACCCGTTCGCACGCCCCGGAGCGGGAGCGGGAGCGACGATTGCGGCGACAGGCGGCGGCTCGGGCGCCAGCGGCGCCTCCGGCACGCGGCGCGGCGCGGCGCGCAGATCGGTTTCGATGGCGGCGAGCCGGTCGGCCATGCGGCCGAGAGTGCCGTGGGCGGCGTCGAGCGACTCGCGGGTGCGGCGGTCGGCGTCCTCCTGGGTGTGGCGGATGCTCTCGACGTCGCGGGCAAGCGCCGCGAAGGCGGGGGTCGCCTCCGGCGTCGCGGTGCGGGCCGTCTGCAGGGCCTCGACATGGCCGAGCAGCTCGGCCATGCCGCGCTCCAGCGCCGGCAGCATCTCGAGCCGCGACTCCGACTGCTCGATCTTCTGCACGAGCTGGCCGATGCGCTGCTCGAGCGGCGCGAGGCCGGGATGATCGAGCGCCGACCGCTCGATGCGATCGAGCTTGTCGGCGAGCATGCGGATGCGGTCCTCGACCTGCGCCACCATGGCGGGATCGAGCCCGCCGGTGTTGATGCGATCGAGCTTGTCGCCGATGTCGGTGATGCGCTCCTGCAGGGGCCGCAGCACCGCGTCGTCGTCGCGCCCGGCCTGGAAGCGGTCGAGCTTGTCGTCGAGCCGGCTGATCTGCGCCTCGATGGGGGCGAGCGACGGGCGCTCGTCGGCGGCCATCAGGTCGAACTTTTGCAGCCGCTCGGCCAGCGACGCCATCAGCGGCTCGAGGGTCGGCGGTACGGCCGGGGCGGCAGACGCCGCCGTCTCGCCGGACACGGGGGCAGCAGCCTGCGCGGCGCTTTGCTTCGCGAGCGTCTCGGCGATGCCGCTGATCTGGCGTTCGAGATTGGCGAAGATGTCCGGCGACGATTCGGCCGGAGGCGGCGCGGGCGGCGGCTCGCGCTCGATCTTCTCGGACAGAGCGCGCACCTCGGCGACCAGGGCGGCGAGCGCATCGCCGGAGGCGACCTGAGAGACGATGCCGCGCAGCGTGTCGACGGCGCCCTGGAGCTGACTCAGCACGGTCGGGTCGAGGCCCTCGGCCGAGACCTGGTCGATCTTGTGGAACAGCGTGTTGACCGAGCCGGCGAGTTCGCCCGGCGCGAGCCCGCGCAGCGCCTCGCGGACCTCGGCGAGGCCCTGCTCCAGCGGCGCCAGCGTGGCCGAATCGAAGGCGGCGCCGCGGCTCTCGTCGAGCTTGGCGGCGAGCGCCCGCACCTCGCCTTCCAGCGCCTCGAAAGCATGGCGCGGAACCAGATCGTGGACGGCGCGGCCAATCTGGCGGAGCTCCTCGCGCAGATCGCCGGCGAGCTCCTCGGCCCGGCAGGGCGAGCGCAACGTCTCGATCTGGGCGGTGATCAGCCGGAGCTGCTCCTCGAGCCGCGACAGGTCGGGCCCGCCCGGCAAGGCCGACGGGCTCAGCACGGACGCGAACATGCTCGGCACCGAGGGGGCCCCCTCGCCGTCGAGCGCCCGCTGGCGCGCCGCGATCTCGGCGACGACCCGGTCGAACGGATCATCCGTGTAGGGTTCGGCCCCGTTGCCCTCGGCCTTCGCGGACGCCGATCCGTCACCGCGGCCGGCGGGATCCAGGGTGGTGCGGACCAGCCGCTCGAGCTGCCTGGTGATGCCCTCGAAGCGGTTGCACAGTGCGACCAGGTCGCGGTCCGGCATCGACCGCGACGCGGACCGGGCAAAGGGCTGGGCCGGCGCGGCGTCAGCCGAGAAGGGCGTGTGGGACTGCGGGCGCTCGGGTTGCGGCTCGGTCGGCCCGTATGCGGCGGCGGGGTGGGAGGACGACGGCGAAACGGGCGCCTCCGGCGGCGCGGCGGCAGATGCGGCGGCGAGATCCTCGTGGGGCTCCGGGATGACCGAATTCAGCCAGCGCCGGAACGACGATCCGGTCCGGCGCGCAGCGTCCGGAGCCGTGTCCCGCGCATCGCGGCGACTCCCTTTGACGTACCCTGGCGCGCCTGTCATGTGGTTACCCGGCTTTACGCATCGAAACAGAACCGCAAAGGGACGCGCCGGAGCCGAGTTCGTTAACGAACGGTGGAATCGGGGCGTGATCAGCGATCCTTGTCCCGACTTTCGACGGAGCACGGTAAAGAAGCGGTTAAGCGGGGCTAATCGAGGCGCGATTTAGGGTCGGTGCGGCATTGCCGCCATGGGAATTCGGACAATGAGCGATCTTTCCCGTCTGATCGTCGGGCTCAAGGGACGCGCTGCCCTGGTGGTCGGCGCCGAGCACACCGCGGCGCGGGTCGGCAGCGGCGGCGTCGCGTCGCTCGCCACCCCCGTGATGGTCACCCTGATGGAAGCGGCCGCCGTCGACGCGATCGCCGGCGTGCTGCCGGAGGACCGGCAGAGCGTCGGGGTCCGGCTCCTGGTCGAGCACCACGCCGCCACCCCGGTCGGCATGCGGGTGGAGGCGGAGGCGGAGCTCGTCGCGGTGGACGGCCGCACCCTGACGTTCCGGGTGACGGCCCGCGACGCCGTCGAGCCGGTGGGCGACGGCACCCATGTCCGCGCCGTGATCGAGACCGCCCGCTTCGACCAGCGCCTGCAGTCGAAGGCGGCGGGCTGAATTTCAATCGACCGTTGCAGCCGCCGATCCTCCACGGTTTGACAACTGTAAATTGACGATTGACTCGATCGAAAGGACGATCGATGATCGAGAGCTTTCGGCACAAGGGACTGAAGCGGCTTTTCGAGGACGGCGATCCGAGAGGCGTGAACGCGCAGCATGTCGACAAGATCGAGATGATCCTCGGCCTGCTCGATGTCGCGCTGACGGTCGAAGACCTGAACCTTCCGAGCTTCCGGCTTCACCGCCTGACCGGCGATCTGAAGGGGCTCTGGTCCGTCACAGTCCGAGCCAATTGGCGGATTGTTTTTCGCTTCGACGATGGCCGCGCCTTCGATGTCGATCTCGTCGACTACCACTGAAGCAGAACGACCATGCCGATGAAAAATCCCCCGCATCCGGGGCGACTGGTGAAGGATCAGATCGAGACCCTCGGGCTTTCGGTGGCCGAGGCCGCAGCCGGCCTCGGGGTCACGCGCCAACAGCTCTACAAGGTGATCAACGGCGAGAGCGCTGTGTCTCCGGAGATGGCCGTCCGCCTCGAGCAAGCGATCGGCAGCAGCGCCGAGGCTTGGCTGCGCCTGCAGGCGGCGCACGATCTCGCTCGCGTACGGCAGCAGGGCACGATCACGATCAAGCGATTGGAGGCAGCGCCCGGGTGAGGCTGCCCCACGCCCGTGGCGAACCGCTGCGGCGGCCGCTAACATGAGCCGGCCCCCTCGCCGGGCCGCCAAGAGCCCGGGCGCCTTCGCCGCAGGGGCGGCGGGAGCAGCGGATGCCGGACGCTTTCGTCTACGATCATGTCCGCACCCCGAGCGGCCGCGGCGCGCCGGACGGGACGCTGCGAAGCGTGACCGTGCTGGCGCTCGCCGCGACCGTGCTGGCCGAGCTCAAGGCGCGCAACCGGCTCGACCCCGGCTTCGTCGACGACATCGTGCTCGGCTGCGTCGATCCTGTCGGCGAGTGCGCCGCCGGCCTGGTCCGCGCCGCCGCGATCGCGGCCGGCCTCGCCGCCGTGCCGGGGCTGCTGCTCGACCGCTTCGGCGCCTCGGGGCTCGATGCCGTGAACCTGGCGGCCGCCGCCGTGATGGCCGGCCAGCACGACATGGCGATGGCCGGCGGGGTCGGCTCGGCGAGCCGCAGCGTTCCAGTGCAGGGCGCGCTCGCCGTCGATCCGTCCGTCGCGCTCGCCGCCTTTCATGTTCCGCCCGGCATCGCCGCCGACCTGATCGCGACGCGTGCCGGCCTGTCGCGCAGCCGGCTCGACGCCTTCGCGGTGGAGAGCCACGTCCGCGCCACGGCGGCCTGGGCCGACGGCCGCTTCCGCCAGGCGGTCGCGCCGGTGCGCGACGTCAACGGCATCACGCTCTTGACCCGCGACGAGACCGTGCAGGCGGACGCTGCGCTCGACACGCTCGCGGCGGCGCCGCCGTCCTTCGCGGCGCTCGGCGAGGCCGGCTTCGACGCGGTGGCGATCCAGGCCCATCCGGAGGTCGAGGCAGTCGCGCATATGCATCACGCCGGCAACAGCGCCACTGCCGCCGACGGCGCCGGTGCCGTGCTGATCGGCAACCGCCGGATCGGCCGCCGTTCGGATCTGCGCCCGCGCGCAAGGATGCGCGCCTTCGCGACCGTGGCGACGGAGCCGCGCCCCGGCCTCGACGGCACGGCCGAGGCCATCCGCAAGGCGCTGCGCCGGGCGCGGCTGATCATCGCCGACATCGACGTGATCGAGATCGACGAGGTTTTCGCCGGGCCTACGATCGAGACGATCCGCACGCTCGGCCCCGACCCCATGCGGGTCAATCCCAATGGCGGCGCCATCGCGCTCGGCCGGCCGCTCGGCGCCGTCGGCGCCATCATGCTAGGTCGCGCCCTCGACGAGCTCGAGCGCCGCGACCGGACGCTCGCCTTGATCGCCGCCACGGCGGCCGCCGGTATGGCGACCGCCGCCATCATCGAGCGGGTATGAGCCCGCGACCCCCGCCAGCATCAGCAGGAGACCAACGCCCCATGCCGAAGATCGACATCGATGCCATCCCGCTCGACACCGCCACGGGCTATCCGGAGCCCTTCCGGGCCGCCGTCGCGGGGCGTGCGCGAAAACGGATCGGGCGAGCCGCCGGCCTCGGCCAGTTCGGCGTCAACATCTGCCGGCTGGCGCCGGGCGCGGCGTCCTCGCAACGCCATTGGCATTTAGCCGAGGACGAGCTCGTCTTCGTGCTCGAAGGCGAGGTTGTGCTGTGCGAGGACGACGGCGAGACGGTGCTGCGGCCGGGTGACGCCGCCGCCTGGAAGGCCGGCGCCGAGAACGGCCACTGCCTGGTCAACCGCTCGGACCGCGACGCCGTGTTTCTCGAGGTCGGCAGCCGCGCCGGCGCCGACAGCGTGCGCTATCCGGACGCCGACCTGCGCGCCGAGCGCGACGCGACCGGCGCACGCTATCTGCACCGCTCCGGCGAGCCCTGGTGAACCCGGCGGACCACGCCATGGCGGAGCGCAGCTTCACGGTCGCGATCGATCCCGACGGCATCGCGGTGGTGACCTGGGACATGCCCGGGCGCTCGATGAACGTCATCGACTTCGACGTCATCGACGAGCTCTCCGCCATCCTGGTCCGTGTGACGGCCGACCCCGCGGTGCGCGGCACCGTGCTGTGCTCCGGCAAGGAGACGTTCTGCGCCGGCGGCGACCTGGTGATGGTCGAGGCCTTCGGGCGCGGCCTCGACGCGTTGGTGCTGCGCGAGGGCGCCGAGGCGGCGGCCCGCCGCGTGCTCGCGGACGGTCGCAGGCTGTCGGGGCTGGCGCGCCGGATCGAGACCTCGGGCAAGCCGTGGGTCGTGGCGATCGACGGCACCGCGCTCGGCGGCGGCTTCGAGCTGTCGCTCGGCTGCCATCGCCGCATCGCCGCCGATCACACCCGCACCCGCGTCGGCGTGCCGGAGGTGCGGATCGGCCTGTTCCCGGGCGCCGGCGGCACCCAGCGCATCGCCCGCCTGACGCCGCTCGCCGACGCGCTCGCCCTGATGCTGTCGGGCGACCACATCGGGATCGAGCGGGCGCGCGCGCTGCGGCTGATCGACGACATCGTGCCGCCGAGCGATCTGATCACGTCCGCCAAGGCGTGGATTCTGTCGGGCGGCAGCGCCGTGGCGCCGTGGGACCGGCCCGGCTTTCGTCCGCCCGGCGAGCCGTTGTGGTCGAGCGCCGGCAGCGCCGCCTTCGCGGCCGAGGTGGCGCGCTGCCGCCGCGACACCGCGAACAACTATCCGGCGGCGCGCGCCATCCTGCAGGCCGTCTACGAGGGCCTGCAGCTCCCCATGGACCTCGCCCTCGACGTCGAGGCGCGGCTGTTCGCGGCGGTGCTGCGGACGCCCGAGGCTGTCGCGCTGATGAGCGTCCGCTTCGTCTCGGTGCAGGAGCTGAACAAGGGCGCACGGCGGCCGCCCGGCGTGCCGCACCGGGCGATGCGCACGATCGGCGTGGTCGGCGCAGACTGCACGGGCGCCGGCATCGCGCAGGCGGCCGTGCAGGCCGGCCTCGACGTGGTGCCAATCGACACCGGCCGCGAGGGCGACGATGCCGCGGCCGGATGGGAACGGCTCGCCGGCTGCGACCTGGTCGTCGCGGCGGTCGGCCAGGATCGCCGCGCGGCGGCCGCCCTGCTGACCCGCATCGACGCCGCGGCCGGCCCGGACACGATGCTGGCCCTCACCTGTTCGACGCTGGCGATCGACGAGCTGGCGACCGGCTGCCGGGAGCCGGCCCGCGTCCTCGGGCTGCATGTCGGTCCGGCGGAGGACACGCCGCTGGTCGAGATCGTCGCCGGCCTGAAAACCGGCGCGACTGCGCTCGCCGCCGCCTTCGACCTGGTGCGGGCGCTACGCAAGACGCCGATCATGGTCGCCGGCGCGCCCTACACGCCGCGGCTCGCGATGCGCTATCTCGGCGAAGGCCGCCAGTTGCTGGCCGAAGGGGTGCCCAAAGCCGTGATCGAGACGGCGGCGCGTTGCGCCGGCATGGCGGTCGGCCCGCTGGCGCTCGCCGAGCGGCTTGGGCCGACCGGCGCGGTGGGGAGCGAGCCGGCCGGCGGCGGCCGGCCGGCCCCGCGACGATCCTGGCACCGGCCGGGGCCCGCCGACATCACCGAGATCGCGCAGCGGCTTCTCGCCGTTCAGGTGCTGGAGGCGGTGCGCTGCGTCGAGGAGGGGGTCGTCACGGACGTGCGGGAGGCCGACGTCGCTGCCGTGCTCGGGCTCGGCTTTCCGTCGTTCACGGGCGGTCCGCTGAGCTGGATCGACCACATGGGCACGGCCGCCTTCGCGGCCCTGTGCCGGCGGCTCGCAGCCAAGGACGGCCCGCGCTTCGCGCCGGGTGCGCTCCTCACCGAGATGGCGGCGGGCGACGACCGCTTCTATCACCGCTTCGCCCCGCCCCGCTTCCGTAGGACCGCGGCGCAGGGCGCCCTGCGCGCGGGCGCGTGAGTTCTCCGTGCGGCGCTTGCGCTCGCTCCCCGCAGCCGTCAAGATCACGGTTCGAACAACAAGAATTCGTTCACGTCGGGACGGAAGCAACCCATTGTCGCCCGGGAGGGAGCCCCCGTATGTCCGCTACTCGCCGATTCGTCTTCGCGCTCGCCGCCGCCGTGCTGGCGCTCCTCGCTCTCGCCGGCGCGCGACCGGCGTTGGCCGAGGTCAGGATCGGTGCCGTCGTCTCGGCGACCGGGCTGGCCGAGTATCTCGGCGCGCCGGAGAAGCGCACGCTCGAGCTCTATGTCGCGGCCATCAATGCGGCCGGCGGCGTCAACGGCGAGACGCTCACGCTGATCCTGCACGACGACGGCGGCGACCCGGAGACGGCGCGCACGCTCGCCACCAGGCTGGTCGAGCAGGACAAGGTGGTCGCCGTGATCGGCGGCACCACCACGGCGACGACGCTCGCGATGATGCCGGTGCTCGAAGCCGCCCAAATCCCCTTCGTGTCGCTCGGCGGCGCCGTGCAGATCGTCGAGCCGGTGCACAAATGGGTGTTCAAGACCCCGCACACGGACCGCATGGCCTGCGAGAAGATCTTCGCCGACCTCAAGCGGCGCAAGCTGACGACGATCGCGATGATGTCCGGCACCGACGCCTTCGGCCGCTCGATGCGCGACCAGTGCGTCAAGGCGGCGCCTTCGGCCGGCATCACCATCGCGCACGAGGAAACCTACGGACCGGCCGACACCGACGTGACGGCGCAGCTCTCCGCCATCAAGCGCAAGGCCGGGCTGCAGGCCGTCGTGGTGGCGGGTCACGGCCAGGGCCCGGCGATCGTCACCCGCAGCTACCGCCAGCTCGCCATCCCGCTGCCGCTCTATCAGAGCCACGGCGTCGCCTCGAAGCAGTTCATCGCGCTCGCCGGCCCGGCCGCCGAGGGCGTGCGGCTGCCGGCCGCGCCGCTCCTGGTCGCCGACAAGCTGCCCGACGGCGACCCGCAGAAGGCGGTGCTGCAGGCCTATGCCAGCACCTGGCAGAAGGCCACCGGGCAGGCCGTCTCGGCCTTCGGCGGCCACGCCTATGACGGGCTCATGCTGGTCGTCGAGGCCGCGAAGCGCGCCGGCAGCTTCGAGCCCGCCAAGCTGCGCGACGCGATCGAGCAGACCCGCGGCTACATCGGCACCAGCGGCGTGTTCACGATGTCGCCGACCGACCACACCGGCCTCGACCTGTCGGCGCTGCGCCTCCTGGAGATCCGCAAGGGCGACTGGGTGCTGGTGTCCGAGCAGGGCTCCTGACCGGACCGGACGACGGCCGAGCCGGCCCGGCGCGATCTCCCGTTGCCGGCTCCAGGGGCCTGGCCAGAACGAGAATTGGTCCAAGCCGCCAAGCTTTTGACCTATGACAAGGCGATCCGGTCCGCCGCCTGCCCAATCTGCGCGCCGGACCGTTGCGGTCCGCCCGCCCAGTTGCTTCGCCGCGGCCGCCGACCCGGCGCAGACGCCACGACCGGACCGGCCCGCCGGCAAGGATGATCCATGAACGATCCCGACATCCTGCTCGCCCTCGAGGAGGTCCTCGATCCCGAGATCGGCATCAGCATCGTCGATCTCGGGCTGGTCTACCGGGCCGACTGGACCAGCGAGGGCATCGTGGTCGAGATGACCACCACGGCGCCGACCTGCCCGTTCGGCGAGACCATGGCGGCCCAGGCCCGCGACGCGGTGCGGCGCCGCTTCGCCGAGACGCCGCGCGTCCATGTCCGCCTGCTGTGGGACCCGCCGTGGACGCCGGAGCGGATGACCGAGGCCGGCCGCTTCGCGCTCGGCTGGGAGCCGGGCGACCCGATCTCCGAGCTGAAGCACTGACCTCGCGCCGGCGCTCGACCGGCCGTTCCCCTCCGTCGTTCGGACCGGTTGCCCTGTCCCGCCCCGGGATGATTGACTGCGCTCGCCGCGACGCCGGCCGGTCCGGACCGCGGTCCTTGAAGGGGGAGAGCACATGGCCGAAGAGGTGCGGGCGCCGCTCGCAGGAATCGTGCAGTCGGTGCTGGTCGAGCCCGGCGCCACCGTCGAGGCCGACGACGAGCTGGTGGTCGTCGCCACCGGCGCGGCCGAGCATCTCGTCTACGCGCCGTGCGCGGGAGCGATTCTCGCGGTGCGCGTCCAGGAAAAGGACGCCGTGGCGGCCGGCGACGTTCTGCTGCTGATCGATTGATCGTCTGCCCGGCCCGGGCTACCGGTGCGAGACGCCGCGCCCAGCCGCGGGCCGTTTCATCGCGCGATGCGCATTCATCCTCGAACGTGACAGTGACACGGAACTCCGATGCAATTCGACCTCAATGACGAACAACGAATGGTCCAGGAGACGGCGCGGCGCTTCGCCGAGGAGGACATCGCCCCCACCCTCGCCGAGGAGGAGCGCGCCCACGCCTTCAAGCCCGAGCGCGTCGCCAAGATGGGCGAGCTCGGCTTCTTCGGCTGCGCCGTGCCCGAGGAGCTCGGCGGCACCGGCCTCGGCTTCTTCGAATCCGTGCTGATGGCCGAGCAGATCGCCAAGATCTCGGCGTCGTGGCGGCTGCCCTTCAACATGCAGAATCTCGGCCCCGCCCTGACGGTGTCGAAGTTCGGCACGCCGGCGCAGCGGCAGAAATACGTTCCCGGCTGGGTCGCCGGCACGCAGCTCGGCTTCTTCGCCATGACCGAGCCGAACACCGGCTCCGACGTCGCCAGCATGAAGACGCATGCGATCGACAAGGGCGACCACTTCGAGGTCCACGGCAACAAGATGTGGATCTCGCAGGCGCATGTCGGCGATGCCGGTCTGCTCTACGCCTACACGGACCGCAGCGCCGGCAACAAGGGCATGACGGCCTTCATCATCGAGCCGAAGAATTGGGCCGGCGTCTCGGCGCGGCCGATCGAGACCAAGCTCGGCCTGCACTGCGCGCCGACCGGCGAGTTCGTCTTCGACGGCATGAAGGTGCCGAAGGAGAACGTGCTGGGCCAGCCCGGCGAGGGCTTTCGCATCTGCATGTGGCAGCTCAACCAGACCCGGCTCGGCTGCGCGGCCGGCGCGCTCGGGCTCGCCGGCGGCGCCCTCGATCTCGCCATCGACTACGCCAACGGCCGCACCCAGTTCGGCAAGCCGATCTCGCAGCACCAGATGGTGCAGGCCCAGATCGCCGACATGGTGGTGGAGCATCAGGCCGCCCAGATGCTGGTCTATCGCGCCGCCTGGCTGAAGGACCAGGGCAAGCCGAGCCAGTACGAGACCTCGGTCGCCAAGCTCGCCGCCTCAGAGGCGGCCGTGCACGCCGCCAACGAGTGCATGAAGATCTTCGGCTCCTACGGCTACTCCACCGAGTATCCGGCCGAGCGCTTCTATCGCGACGCCAAGTCGCTGCAGATCGTCGAGGGCACCTCGAACATCCAGCGCATCATCATCGCCGGCATGGCCTGCGGCTTCACGCCCAACCGCGAGTGACCCCGACCGCGCGAACACGATCGCGGGATTGTCGAACCATTCTGTCCGCCGCGGCTTCTAAAGGAGCACAACCGCGGCGGGCGGCTCGACGCGTGCGCCGCAAACCCGTGGAGGATCCCATGCGCTCGGCCTTCCTCGCCCTCGCGGCCCTCGGAGCAGCCTTCGCCCTCGATGCCGCAGCAGCGAGCGCGCAGAGCTACCCGGTCTATCCGTGGTGCGCCCAGTACGGCAGCCGCGGCGGCGCCACCAACTGCTACTTCTCCAATCTGTGGCAATGCCGGCAGGCGATCAGCGGCAACGGTGGCACTTGCTACGAGAACCCGTTCTACGGCTATGGCGCCGCGCAGCCGCGCGAGCGGCGCCGGGTGCGGCAGAACTGATCCGGCCCGCCGGCCGGGCCGGCGCCGTCGACCTCGCCCCTGCACGGGGTCGTGACCGATCGTGATCCGAACGCCTGCCCGCCCGGCGGCCGGCGTGGTAGCCTCGTGCGGTCGACCACCAACACCAAGCGGACGCTCGCCGAGCGGACCGACACCCAGCCGAGGAGGTCACGATGCGGAGATGGCTCATCGCTCTCGGGCTCGTCGCGGCGGCCTTTGCCGCCGACATGCGGCAGAACCGCGCCGAGGCCTATCCGATATATCCTTGGTGCGCACAGTACGGCGGCGGCCGCGGCGGCGGCAGCAACTGCTACTTCGCCAATCTGTGGCAGTGCCGGCAGGCGATCAGCGGCAATGGCGGGACCTGCTACGAGAATCCGTTCTACTGGGCCTACGGCTCGGACTCCGAGCGGCCGGTGGCGCCGGCGCGCAAGTCGAAGCAGCGCACCCAGTAGGATCGAACCCCGCATCGGCGCGGCGACAGACACGCGTCTGCTGCCGGCCGTCGCTCCGGCGTCCCCGCGTGTGGAGCATGGCCGCTTCCGCATGGGCTCGTGCTCGGCGCCTGCCCGCAGCCGGGCCGGCGTGATAGCGTGGCGGATCGCACCATCAGTGAAGGAGGTTGCCGATGCGTGCCCTGATGATCACGCTCGGGCTCGTGGCCACGGCATTCGCTGCCGACATGCAGGCGAGCCGCGCCGTCGCCTATCCGATCTATCCGTGGTGCGCCCAGTATGGCGGCGCCTTCGATGGCGCCACCAACTGCTACTTCGCCAATCTCTGGCAGTGCCAGCAGACGATCGCCGGCATGGGCGGCAACTGCTACCAGAACCCGTTCTTCCTGGCCTACGGACCGGACTCCGAGAGGCCCGCGACGGCAGCTCCCAAGAGCAAGCGGCGGACGACGCAGGACCGATGACGCAGCCGCGCGGCCCCGGGACCCGCCGCCCCGTCGGCCGACCCCGATCATGACGACAATGGTGGTGCGCCTGCTGCTCGCGGCGGTCGCCGTCTATGCCGGCCTCGTGGTGCTGCTTTTTCTCGGCCAGCGCTGGCTGATGTATCGGCCCGATACGGCCCGCACGGCCCCGACCGCGGCGCACCTGCCGCAGGCCGAGGAGGTGACGCTCGCCACGGTCGACGGGGAGCGGTTGGTCGCCTGGCATCTGGCACCGCGCGAAAACCGGCCCGTGATCCTCTACTTGCAGGGCAATGGCGGCGCCCTGCGGCATCGCGGCCCCCGGTTTGCGGCACTGACGAAAGACGGCGTCGGCCTGCTGGCGGTCGCCTATCGGGGCTTCGGCGGCTCGACCGGATCGCCGAGCGAGGCCGGGCTGCTGATGGATGCCGACGCCGCCTACGCCTTCTGCGCCGAGCGCTACGGGCCGGGCCGCATCGTCGCCTACGGGGAGTCGCTCGGCACCGGGGTGGCGGTGGCGCTGGCGGCGACCCGCCCGGTTGCCCGGCTGATCCTGCAGGCGCCCTACACATCGACGGCCGATGTCGCCCGCCGCGCCTACCCGTTCGTGCCGATCGGGCTGTTGATGAAGGACCAGTTCCGCTCGGATCTGCGCGCGCCGTCCATCACGGCACCGACCCTGATCCTGCACGGCACCGCCGACGGCACCATCCCGATCGGCTTCGGCGAGCGCCTCTATGCAGAGATCCGGGCGCCGAAGCGCTTCGTGCGGCTGGAGGGCGCCGACCACGAGGATCTCGACGACTTCGGCGCGCTGGATGCGGTCAAGGCCTTCCTGGCGACGGAGCCCGAGGCGCTGGAGTGACCTGTGTCTCTCCCGCCGAAGTAAGTATGCACCGAGCCGCTCGTCCCCGCGAAAGCGGGGGACCCAGGAGCCCCGCAAAGAAAGACGTGGATTCCCGCTTGCACGGGAATGAGCGGAGTATGGATCGATATCGGCGAAAATTGCGGGCGCGGGTTCAGTTGAACGTCGTGTAGGTCTTGCCGACCTCGCCGCCGACCCGCTTGAAGCCGTCGCCGGCGGACTGGTAACCCGGGCGGATGCTCATCGCGCGGGCGTAGGAGCCGGCCGCCTTCTCCTTGTCGTTCAGCCGCTCATAGGCGAGGCCGCGACTGGCCCAGGCCTGGGCGTTCTCGGGCTCGACCAGGACGGCGTCGTCGAGGTCGCCGGCCGCGGCCTTGAGATCGCCGACCGCCATGTAGGTGAGGCCGCGCGCGACATACGGCTCGGCCTGCTGCTGCGACAGCCCGATCGCGGTCGAGAGGTCGTCGATGGCGAACTGGTACTGCCGCTGGCTCTGATAGAGCAGGCCGCGATTGTAGTAGGCCTGGGCGTTGTCGGGCCGGATCTGGATCGCCTTGTTGAAGTCCTGCAGGGCCTGCAGCAGCTCGCCCTTGTCGCGATGAGCCATGCCGCGACCCACATAGGCGACCGCATAGGCCGGATCGATCTGCAGGGCGTGGTCGTAGTCGGCGAGTGCCTGATCGAGCTGCCCGGTCTGCCGCTGCGCCAGCCCGCGATTGGCATAGGCCTGGGCATATTTGGGATCGAGCGCGATCGCCTTGTTGAAGTCGGCCAGCGCATCCTGGTAGCGTCCGGACTGGCCGAGAACCGAGCCGCGCATGTTGTAGGCCTGCGGGTCGTTCGGATTCTTGGTGAGGACGGCGGTGAGCGAGGCGAGGTTGGCGGGCGAGGCCGCCGATGCCGAATCGTCGACCGTCGTGGTCGGCATGTTCATGATGGTGGAGCAGCCGCCGAGCGCCAGCGCGCCGGCCACCAGCACGGTGGACAGCCAAGCGAGGCGCCGCCCTGGCGATCGCGTGGCGAGGTCACGGTCTTGTGGGGATCGGTCTTGTAGGGATCGCATCGGAAAATCGGCGCGGCTCAGGCCAGACCAGCCGAGACTCTCGCACCGCGTCGTCATGATCGTCCTCGTGACGCCCAAACAGCCGCCGCGACGACGCGGCAGGCCTTGGGTCACGGACAAAGGCGGCAAGTTTGGGGCGGGCCGCCGCTGTCGAAGAATTTCGCGCGGACGAGGTTACCGCCCGCGCCGTCGCCGGTCAGCGCGGAGCGCTGCTGCGGAAGCCGCCGCCGGCCCCACCCGGGCCGCGGGCGCCACCGGGACCACCGGTCCGCAGGACGGGCTTCGGCTTGCCGGGGATCAGGCCCTCGCGCTGGGCGCGCTTGCGGGCGAGCTTGCGTGCGCGCCGGATCGCCTCGGCCTTCTCCCGCGCCTTGCGCTCGGAGGGCTTCTCGTAGTGGCCGCGCAGCTTCATCTCGCGGAAGATGCCCTCGCGCTGCATCTTCTTTTTCAGCGCCTTCAGGGCCTGGTCGACGTTGTTGTCACGAACGAGTACCTGCACGAAGCGTCCTCTCGAAAGCTTGTCGTTGATCTGGCGGGCGGTCCGCCAGCGGTCGGACGATCGCGCGGGCTCCCAGGTGGGCGGGCGTGTAGCAGAAACGCGCGGCGAAGTCCATCATGCGTCGCGATATCGACGCATTCGCGGGACCCTGCCCCGCAGCGATTGCCCCTCAGTCCTGAAACACCCGGTTGACATGGCCCATCTTGCGGCCGGGGCGGACCACCGGCTTGCCGTAGAGGTGCACCGCGGCGCCGGGGACCGCGAGCCAGGCCTTGTGGTCGTCGACCTCGGCGCCGATCAGGTTGAGCATCTCGGACCGGCCGTGGCGGACCGGCACGGCGAGCGGCCAACCTGCCACCGCGCGGATATGCTGCTCGAACTGCGACACCGAGCAGCCGTCGAGCGTCCAGTGGCCGGAATTGTGCACGCGGGGCGCGATCTCGTTGACCAGCACCCGCCCGCCGCCCTCCGCGACCCAGAACATCTCGACGGCGAGGACGCCGACATAGCCGAACGCCTCGGCGATCCGGACCGCAATGTCGCGGGCCGTGGCCGCGACAACGTCGGGCACCGCCGCCGGCACCCGGGTGACTTTCAAGATGTGGTCGCGGTGCTGGTTCTCGCAGAGATCGAAACTCTGCACCGTGCCGTCGAGGCCGCGCGCCGCCACGACGGAGATCTCGCGCTCGAACGGCACGAAGGCCTCGAGGATCGCCGGCTGCTCGCCGATCTCGGCCCAGGCGACCGCGGGATCGTCCCCCGGCCGAATCGTCACCTGGCCCTTGCCGTCGTAACCGAACCGCCGGGTTTTCAGGACCGCCGGGCGGCCCACGGCCGCCAGGGCGGTTTCCAGCCCAGCCAGGTCGTCGACCGCGGCGAAGGGCGCCGTCTCGATGCCGAGCGAGGTGACAAAAGTCTTCTCGGCGAGGCGGTCCTGGGTGGTGGCGAGGATTTTCGGATCGGGCAGCACCGGTTTTCTGGCCGACAGAAACGTCGCGGTCTCGGCCGGGACGTTCTCGAACTCGTACGTGACCACGTCGACATCGTTGGCGAAGCGGTCGAGCGCCTCCTTGTCGGTGTAGTCGGCCTCGGTCACCCGGCGCACCACGTCGAAGGCGCAGGACTGCGGGTCGGGGCACAGCACGTGGCACTTGAAGCCGAGCCGGGCGGCGGCGAGCGCCAGCATGCGACCGAGCTGTCCGGCCCCGAGAATCCCGATGGTGGCGTCCGGCCCCAGCGGACGCGGCGGAACGATCACGCGGAGGCCTCCTCGGTCGGCGCCTCGGCGACGGCCTCGGTCTGGCGGCGGCGCCAGTCCTCCAGCCGGCCGGCCAGCGCCGCATCGTCGAGCGCCAGGATGGAGGCGGCGAGCAGCGCCGCATTGATGGCGCCGGCGCGGCCGATGGCCAGCGTGCCGACCGGCACGCCGGGCGGCATCTGGACGATCGAGTAGAGCGAATCGACGCCGGACAACGCCTTCGACTCCACCGGCACGCCCAGCACCGGCAGGATCGTCATGGCGGCCGTCATGCCGGGCAGATGGGCGGCCCCGCCCGCCCCGGCGATGATCACCTTGAAGCCGGCGGCCCGCGCGCCCTTGGCGAACGCGTAAAGCCGATCCGGCGTGCGATGGGCCGAGACGATGCGCTTCACATGGCCGATGCCGAGCGCGTCGAGCGTCTCGGCGGCGTGCCGCATGGTGGCCCAGTCGGACTGGCTGCCCATGATGATGGCCACCGGAGTCGCGCTCATCTGAGTCTCTCGGTAACGGGGACGGCCGCATGCGCGGTCCGGAAGCGCGCGTTTTATAGGTACGGTCGTCCCCCTGGCAAGCAACGCGGCGCACTTCGGCGATGGCCCCGAATCACGTACACCGGTGCGGCCGGGGGATGGCGGCGGCGATGCGGGGCAAATCGGCGGAACGGCGGACGGGGCACAGCGGGCCGATCCGGCGACAGCCGGCCGCCACATCCGAGGCTGCCGATGCGGAGCCCGCCGTTGCGGCGCGGCCGCCGGCCCGCTCGGGTCCGGGGCGGCTCGCCGGCGAGGTGGAGCGCGTCGAGGTCACGACCCGGCTCGCCCATGAGGTGGCGCGGCTCGAGGCCGAGCTCGCCGCGACACAGGCCCGGGTCGTCGAGCTCGAGGCGCACGCCCTTCACGACCCGCTCACCGGCCTCCTCAACCGGCGCGGCTTCGAGCGCGAGCTCGCCCGGGCGGCCGCCCACATGCAGCGCTATGGCGGCCGGCTGGTGCTGGTCTATCTCGATCTCGACGGCTTCAAGCCGGTCAACGACCAGCACGGCCATGCCGCCGGCGACGCCGTGCTGCAGGCCGTGGCAGCAGTGCTGCGCAGCCACGTCCGGGTCTCGGACCTGCTGGCGCGGCTCGGCGGCGACGAGTTCGCCGTGCTGTTGTGGAATCTCGCCGACGCGGACGCGGCGGCCAAGGCCACCACCCTCGAGACCATGATCGCGGCGACCCTTGTGCACTGGGGGGAGGCCGAGATCGCGGTCGGCGCCTCGGCCGGCACGGCGCCTCTCGCCGACCCGGCCGATGCCGCGGCTGCCCTGGCACGAGCCGACGCCGCCATGTACGCCCGCAAGCGCAGCCGGCGGGAGACCCCGGCCCGGAGCGGACGCGGCCGGCTCAGGCGATGATGTCGGGTGTCATCTGATCTTCGATGAAGGAAATCCGGTCCTTCAGCCAGAGCTTGCGCTTCTTGAGCCGCTGGACTTGGAGAATGTCGGAGCCCGGGGCGTCCTGCAGGGCCGAGATCGCGACGTCGAGGTCGCGATGCTCTTGCCGCAGGCGTGCGAGCTGTCCCGTCAGGTCGGCTTCGTTCTCGTTCATCGGACCGCGTTCGCCCACCGACCGCCAGAGTCATCGAGCTCGAGCCGCCGGACTCGAGTCATCACGCTTTCGTCATCGGACCAATCCGGTCCTCGGACCGCTGCACCGGCTGCGGTTCTGTCATCACCCGGTCAAACTCGGTCGCGGCCTCTCGCCGCATTGTATCGCGCGCCGACCGCATTTTTTCAAGCTTTCCAACGGGGGCGGTCACGGACCACGACGCCGTTTCGGTGCGGCGCACAATCAATCACCGTCGACTCGTCGGAATTGTCATGGCACACTATCCGAGTCAGGCAACAATCTGACAAAGAGGAGAATCGCCATATGGCCACGCTCTCGCTTGCTGACCTCGAACAACGGCATCGGATGTTGGAGGCGGAATTATCGGAGGCCCTCCAGCATCCGTCAGTCGATGAACTCCAGCTCGCCGAGTTGAAGCGTCGCAAACTGCAGCTCAAGGATGCGATCGTCCGGATCAGGCACCAGGGCAGCGTACACTGAGACGTCGTTAGAATTACATCGTTGTTGTTTCGTAGATCCGCCGGCTCTCGGGAACGAGGCCGGCGGTTCTGCTTTCAAGGCCCGCCGATGACCGCCGCCCCCTGGTTTACTCTGCTTCATCGACCTGCTTGACCTGATCAGATCTTCCGCAGCTCCGCGGCGGCCCGGGCCAGAATGTCGACGATTCGGGCTTCCGCATCCGTATCGGCGGCGAAGCGCTCGGCCGCGACGTCGCGCAGATTGCCGATCGCCGCATCGACCAGGCGGGTCACGCGTGGGCCCTGCGCCTCCTCGTCCCGCTCCGCGCGGTGCCGCCAGCGCTCCGCCTTCTCGCCGACCGCCTCCAGCCTTTCGAGCACCGCGTCGACGAAATCGCGGTTCTCGGCCAGGTAGGCGCGGCCTTCTTCGGTAATGGTGTACAGTTTCTTGCTGCCCTCGGCCTGCCCCGTGACGTAGCTGGCCTCCTCGAGATAGGTCAGGGTCGGGTAGACCATGCCGGGGCTCGGCGCGTACCAGCCGCCGGTTTTCTCCTCCAACACCTTGATGATCTCGTAGCCGTGCCGCGGCTGCTCGGCGATCAGCGCGAGCGCCAGCAGGCGCAGGTCGCCCTGCGCCAGCATACGGCCGACCCGGCCGAAATCACCGCCGCCGAAGCCGCGCCCGCCGCCAAAGCCGGGCGGCCCGCCGAAGCGTCCGCGGCCGTGCCGGCCGGCGGCCGAGTGGCCTTCGCTCTCATGGGGGGCACAATGTCGTCCAAACATGTCTTTCTCCTTCTTGATATATCGCTAGATAGGATGAGATGAGACATAGCGCAAGATATATCTTCAGACAATCTTTGACGTGCCACGCCGGCTCGCTTGCCGCAGCGGCCGCCGGCTGGTTGTTGGAGAGTGCGGGAGAGCGCCCCGGAGAGGACGCCCCCAAGAAAACGACCCGACGAGCCCCGAGAGGACGACAAGGAGATGCGGATGCACGCACGCGTGTCGCGGCGAGCCAGCTTGGCTTTCGCTGCCCTGCTGCTGGCCGCCCCGGCCGCGATCGAGACCGCTGCCCCGGCCCTCGCCCAGACGACGGCGCCGGCCTGGCCGACCCGCCCCATCACCCTCGTGGTGCCGTTCCCGGCCGGCGGCGGCAACGATGCCATGGCCCGCATCGTCGCCGACAAGCTGTCGGCGTCACTCGGCCAGCAGGTGATCGTCGACAACCGCGGCGGCGGCGGGGGCAATATCGGCACCCGTGCGGTCGCCCGCGCCCAGCCGGACGGCTACACGCTGCTGCTCGGCCATACCGGCACCATCTCGGTCAATCCGAGCCTGTTCGCCAGCGCCGGCTACGACCCGCGCAAGGACTTTGCCCCGATCGGCCTGATGGCCTCGATGCCGGTGGCGCTGCTGGCGAATCCGTCGTTTCCGGGCAAGACCATCGCCGACGTGATCCGGGCGGCCAAGCAGGCGCCCGGCACGCTCGGCATCGGCACCTCGGCGGTCGGCACCGGCGGCTACATGACGGCCGAACTGTTCCGGGCGAGCGCCGGGGTCGACGTCACGCTGGTGCCCTACAAGGGAACCGGGCCGATGATGAACGACCTGGTCGGCGGCCATGTGCCGGTGGCGTTCGGCGTGCTGGCGCCGGCGCTCGGCAATATCGAGGCGAAGACCCTGCGCGTCATCGCCGTGATGAGCCGCAACCGCTTCCCGCTGCTGCCCGAGGTGCCGACCGCCGACGAATCCGGCCTGCCCGGCTTCGAGTCGGTGCTGCATTACGGCCTCTTGGCGCCCGCCGGCACGCCGCAGCCGATCATTTCGCGGCTCAACACCATCCTGCAGGGGGTGGTGCAGTCCGACGAGGTCAAGGGCCGCATCCGCGCCGAAGGCGGCGAGCCGTTGACCAGCTCGCCGGAGGAGTACGCCGCCGACATCGACCGCGAGGAGCAGAAATGGGGCGGCCTGGTGCGCCGCCTCGGGCTGAAGGTGGATTGACCGGGGGCTGCGATCGGCTCGGGGCGAGAGCAACCAACGTCATTGCCCCGGGGCTTCCCCCCACCCCCGACCCCTCCCCGCCACTCGCTTCGCGAGCGGGGGGAGGGGAGCTGAGGCGCTTCGACTCCCCTCCCCCCGCGAAGCGGCGGGGAGGGGTCGGGGGGCAGCCCCGAGCGTTGACGTCAATTGTCCTGGATCCGACCTGATCACTCGGACTTCGGCTCACGCCTCCTTGGCCATCTCGCGCAGCTTGTACTTCTGGATCTTGCCGGTCGAGGTCTTCGGGATCTCGACGAACAGCACGTGGCGCGGGCACTTGAATCCGGCGAGGTGCTGGCGGCACCACTGGATCAGATCCTCGGACGTCGCGGTCATGCCCTCGCGCAGCTCGACGAAGGCGCAGGGCGTCTCGCCCCACTTGTCGTCGGGCTTGGCCACCACGGCGACGGCCGCCACGGCCGGGTGCTTGTAGAGCGCGTCCTCGACCTCGATGGAGGAGATGTTCTCGCCGCCCGAGATGATGATGTCCTTGGCGCGGTCCTTGAGCTGGACATAGCCGTCTGGATGCATCACGCCGAGATCGCCCGAGTGGAACCAGCCGCCGGCGAAAGCGTCGTCGGTCGCCTTCTTGTTTTTCAGGTACCCCTTCATCACCACATTGCCGCGGAACATCACCTCGCCCAGCGTGGTGCCGTCGGCCGGCACGTCCGCCATGGTGGCGGGGTCCTTCACGCTGAGGCCGTCGAGCGGGATGTAGGGCACGCCCTGGCGCGCCTTCAGGGTGCCCCACTGGTCGACCGGCAGAGAGTCCCAGTCGCGGTGCCAGTCGTTGATGACGGCCGGCCCGTAGGTCTCGGTGAGGCCGTAGAGATGCGTCACCTCGAAGCCGGCCTCCTTCATGGCGACCAGCACGGATTCGGGCGGCGGCGCCGCCGCCGTGAAGAACTGCACCGGGCCGGCGAGGATCTTGCGGTCGCCGGGCGCCACATTGAGCAGCGTCGACATCACGATCGGCGCGCCGCACAGATGGGTGACGCCATGCTCGGCCATCAGCTCGTACATCAGATTGGCGCGCACCTGGCGCAGGCACACATGGGTGCCGACCGCGACCGAGATCGACCACGGGAAGCACCAGCCGTTGCAGTGGAACATCGGCAGGGTCCACAGATAGACCGGGTGCTTGGTCATGCCGCAGGTGACGACATTGCCCATGGCCAGGAGCGCAGCGCCGCGGTGGTGATAGACGACGCCCTTGGGATTGCCGGTGGTGCCCGACGTGTAGTTGAGCGAGATCGCGTCCCACTCGTCGCCCGGCCCCTGGCGCGAGAAGCCCTCGTCGCCGTCCGCGACGAGCTCCTCATAGTCGAGCGCGCCGATCCGCTCGCCCGCGCCCGTGAACTCGGGATCGTCGTAGTCGATCACCAGCGGCTTCACCTTGGCGGCGTCGAGGGCCGGCTTCATCACCTTTGAGAACTCGCGGTCCGTGATCACCACCTTGGCGTCGGCATGGTCGAGCGAGAAGCCGATGATGGCGGCGTCGAGCCTGGTGTTCATCGTGTTGAGCACGGCGCCCGTCATCGGCACGCCGTAGTGGCATTCGAGCATGGCCGGCGTGTTGGCCAGCATCACCGAGACGGTGTCGCCGCGGCCGATGCCGCGCTTTGCCAATGCCGAGGCGAGCTTCTTGGCCCGCGCGTGGAATTCGCGATAGGTGCGGCGCAGCGGGCCGTGCACCACGGCGAGGTGATCGGGATGCACCCGCGCGGCCCTCTCCAGGAAGACGAGCGGCGTCAGCGGCTGGTGGTTGGCCGGGTTGCGGTCGAGGTCGGTGTCGTAGGCCGTTTGGCTCATCTGCAATCACTCCCTGAAAATGCGTCGGAGCGAGGTTAGCGAAGCGCGGCGTGGCCTCCAATACGGCCCGCCTCGAAACAATGTCGCGGCCCGACCGGGCGCCGCCTCAGGCGCGCGCCCAGAGGTGCGACCCGCCCTGCCACAACAGCGCGATCGAGATCAGGAAGATCAGCACGTAGCTGATCTTGTAGAAAAGGTGGGTCGGGGTCCGGCTGACCAGCCAGATGCCGAGGAAATTGGTGACGACGGCGAGCGGCAGCAGCACGGTCGAGGTGCCCAGCGCCTCGCCGGTGAAATGGCCGAGCGCGAAGTAGGGCAACACTTTCAGGGCGTTGACGACGGCGAAGTAGATCGTGGTGGTGCCGACCAGGCGCAGCTTGGGCAGCTTCTGTGGAAGGATGAACACCTGGAAGGGCGGGCCGCCGCCCTGCGACAGGGTCGAGGTGAACCCCGACAGCGCTCCCCAGAACACGCCGGCGACCGGGTTGGGCTTGCGCATCTCCTTCGGGGTGCGGCCGAACCAGACATTGAGCACGAAGCCGAGCCCGATCAGGCCGACTGCAATGCGGATGGCGTCGTCCGAGACATGCGCCGCGATCCCCCAGGCGAGGCCGACCCCGAGCGCCGCGCCGGGCAGCAGGATCTTCAGGTTCCACGGATCCCAGTCGCGCCGATAGGCCCAGATCGAGATGATGTCCTGGATGATCACGATCGGCAGCAGAATGGCGGCGGCCTGCAGGGGCGGCGCGTAGAGGGCGAGCAGCGGCGTCGCCATGGTGCCGACGCCGGCGAAGCCGCCCTTGGACAGCCCGATGGCCATCACGGCCGGCAGGGCGACGAGGTAGAAGACGGGATCTTGGATGATGTCCACGGTCGACAGATGGCTGAGAGCGGCGGAACGGCGAGGCGCGGCATCAAAGCCGATCCGCCGCGCCGACGCCAGCTCGGATTAGCCGGATCCATCGCCCGAACGACCAATTGCTAAGCGGCAATACTCTTGCAAACCAGCGCGAGTGCGGCACAATCACAGGCAAAAGCCCCCGGGACAGCAAATGGCAGCCGCGTCCGGACCTCTCGCCTACGCGCGAGGGAACCGCGGGCATGCCGATCAGGAGGAAGCGACGTGACGAATTCCGCATCCGCAATGCGTTCCGACGGCTCGACCGCCGCGAGCCGCTATCACGAGGTCTATGCCCGCTCGCTCGCCGATCCGACCGCCTTCTGGGGGGAGGCCGCCGAGGCGATCGACTGGTACGAGAAGCCGAAGTCCGTGTTCGATCCGAGCGCCGGCATCTACGGGCGCTGGTTCGTCGGCGGCGTGTGCAACACCTGCTACAATGCGGTGGATCGTCATGTGCAGAGCGGCCGCGCCAACCAGCCGGCCGTGATCTACGACTCCCCGGTCACCAACACCAAGCGCACCCTCACCTATGGCGACCTCTTGCAGGAGGTGCGCACGCTCGCCGCCATGCTGCGCGATTTCGGCGTCGGCAAGGGCGACCGCGTCATTCTCTACATGCCGATGGTGCCGGAGGCGTTGATCGGCATGCTGGCCTGCGCCCGCATCGGCGCCATCCATTCGGTGGTGTTCGGCGGCTTCGCGGCCAAGGAGCTCGCCACCCGCATCGACGACGCCAAGCCGAAGGTGATCCTGACGGCGAGCTGCGGCGTCGAGGGCAACCGCGTCATCCCCTACAAGCCGCTGCTCGACGCCGCCATCGCGTTCTCGTCCGACAAGCCGTCCGCCTGCCTGGTGCTGCAGCGGCCGCAGGTGCAGGCGGAGCTGATCGCCGGGCGCGACCACGACTGGGGCATGCTGCGCGCCGCCGCGCTCAAGTCGGGCCGGGTCGCCGACTGCGTCCAGGTCGCCGCCACGGATCCGCTCTACATCCTCTACACCTCGGGCACGACCGGCCGGCCGAAGGGCGTGGTGCGCGACAATGGCGGCCACATGGTCGCGCTGAAATGGACCATGAAGAACCTCTACGGGGTCGACCCCGGCGAGGTGTACTGGGCGGCCTCCGACGTCGGCTGGGTGGTCGGCCACAGCTACATCGTCTACGCGCCGCTGCTGCACGGCTGCACCACCATCCTGTACGAGGGCAAACCGATCGGCACGCCCGACGCGGGTGCCTTCTGGCGGGTGATCGCCGAGCACAAATGCGTGACCATGTTCACGGCCCCGACCGCCTTCCGCGCCATCAAGAAGGAGGATCCGGACGCCAAGCTGCTGGCGCAGTACGACCTGTCGCTGCTGCGCGCCTTGTTCCTGGCCGGCGAGCGGGCCGACCCTGATACCGTGATGTGGGCCGAGCGCATCCTCGGCGTGCCGGTCATCGACCACTGGTGGCAGACCGAGACGGCCTGGGCCATCGCCGGCAACCCGATCGGCCTCGGCCAGCTTCCGGTGAAGCCGGGCTCGCCCACCGTCGCCATGCCGGGCTACGACGTGCAGATTGTCGACGAGGGCTGCCACGAGCTGCCGGTCAACAAGATGGGATCGATCGTCGTCAAGCTGCCGCTGCCGCCGGCCTGCCTGCCGACCCTGTGGCAGCAGGACGACCGCTTCACCGAGAGCTACCTCGTCGACTATCCGGGCTACTACAAGACCGCGGATGCCGGCTTCAAGGACGAGGACGGCTACCTCTACATCATGGGTCGCACCGACGACATCATCAACGTGGCCGGCCACAGGCTGTCGACCGGCGGGATGGAAGAGGTTTTGTCGTCGCACCCGAACGTCGCCGAATGCGCCGTCATCGGCATCAAGGACGAGCTCAAGGGCGAGGTGCCGTGCGGCTTCGTCGTGCTCAAGTCCGGCGTCGACAAGAAGCCGAGCGACGTCGAGGCCGAGATCGTCAAGCTGGTGCGCGACAAGATCGGCCCGGTCGCGGCCTTCAAGATCGCCATCTGCGTCAACCGGCTGCCGAAGACGCGCTCGGGTAAGATCCTGCGCGGCACCATGAAGAAGATCGCCGACCACGACCCGTGGGTGATGCCGGCCACCATCGACGACCCGTCGGCGCTGGACGAGATCGACGCCGCCCTGAAGGGACACGGCGTCGGGAGCTGATCCGACACAGGCTGTCCAGGATGCGACTGCCGAAGGCCGGGGCTCGCCCCGGCCTTTTGCTGTCGAAGATCCGCCGGGGCTGATCATACCAGCCGTCACATGCTCCGACTCGTCATACGCGGGCTCGACCCGCGTATCCATCTCTTGAAATAGACTTACTTTTCCGCAGATTGATGGATGGCCGAGTCAAGCCAAGCCATGACGCGAGGGGCGAAGCCAGTGAGGACTGGTATCAAATCTCCTCCTCGGCCTCGACCAGGCCGCGCAGCGACCACGTCTCCCACACGGCGACCACCACCAGCACGGCGTTGCCGGCGGCCGCGAAGGCGAGCGGCGACAGCACCAGCGCGGCCGGCGCCAGCAGCAGCAACAGGCCGAGCCCGACCATGTGGGACAGCGCCGGGCGGCCGAGCAGGATGCGCTTGAACATCAGGTTGCCGACGAGAAAGAGCGCGTTGCCGCCGATCACGGCAGCCGCGGTCTTCAGGTCGGTGTGGCCCGACGGATGCGCCAGCACCAGCTCGTCGGCCACCGCCGCAACGATGATGCCGGCGATCGGCAGCAGGTGCACGTAGGTGTAGGCGAGCCGCGCCAACCGCCCCGGATCGTCGGACGACGCGATGCGCGCGGTGCCCTGCTCGGCGCCGATGTTGAAATAGATCCACCACATCGCGATGCTGCCGACGAAGGCCGTGACGGCCGCCGCGACGGTGGGCGCGGTCCAGTCCATCCGGCCGAACGTCACGCCGGTGACCAGGATCGATTCACCGAGCGCGATGATCGTGAACAGCGCGCAGCGCTCGGCGATGTGATGCCCCTCCACGTCCCATTCGCCCGTGGCCGAACCACCGAGGCCCGGCGTCCAGAAGCCCGTCGCCGGCGCGATGAAATCCAACGCCAGCGCCGCGCCCCAGCACAGATATCGCGCCTCGCCGTCGACCAGCGCGCCGGCGATCCACAGCGGCGCGCTGAGCACCGCCCAGGCGGTGATGCGCTTGAAGTTGAGGTAGTTGCCCGGGCTGGTTCGGCGCGTCGCCCACAGCACGAACAGCGAGCGGCCGAGCTGCATGAGCACGTAGGCGCCCGCGAAGGGAAGCGCACGCGTCTCGAAGGCCAGCGGGATCGAGGTGGAAAGCACCAGCCCGGCGAGCATCAGCACGAACAGCATGATGCGCACCGGCACGGTCTGCGGGTCGAGCCAGTTGGTCACCCACGAGGTGTCGATCCACACCCACCATACGGCAGACAGCAGCATCGCGGTCTGCAGCATGCCGAGCGAGGTCGGGTGCTCGAGCAGCAGATGCGAGAGCTGGGTGATGGCGAACACGAAGACGAGATCGAAGAACAGCTCGACATAGGTGACGCGCTCGTGCTCGCCGCTGCGGGTGCGCAGCACGCCGGCGCGCGCTTTTGCGGAAATCATGCAGGGGTCGCCTTCCGGTCGCGGGCGCTAAGGCTCCGGCTTCAGCTTCTTCAAAATCAGCACGGCAAAATCGCCCTGCGGCGTGAAGTCGGTCTTGCGCATCTCGAAGGTGGTCGGCCCGGTCTTGGTGACGCCGTTGCCGCAGAAGCTCACCAGGCTGTCGGTGTCGCCCTTGTCGATCGTGAGGCGGAAGTCGCGGATCGGACCGGCCCAGTTGGCGCCGGTCGAGAGGATGTAGTCGATGCGCTGCTCGCTGTAGGGCGGGCCGAACTCGGCCTTGGCCGCCTTGCGGGCGCGCTCCAGCGTCGCGACCAGATCGCGCTCGATGCAGTATTTGCGCGTGTAGTCGGCGACCCACGGCTCCTTCGCCAGCGACGGCGCGGCGAGCGAGGTCTGCACGCTGGCGCCGACGCTCGGCTGATAGCGGTGCTCGATCGCGGTCTCGGCGCGGGCCGGAAAGGTCTGCTGCCAGTAGAACGTGGTCTTCAGCGACCAGCGCGGCGAGAGGTGCTTCTCCATGCCCTGGCCGACGTCGTACTCCTCGATCTCGGCGAGCCTGAGCCTGATCAGCTCGTCCCATTTGTCCCGCGGCACCTTGTCGAGGACGTCGCTGGTCGAGCGCAGATGCGGGGCGAGCGGCACGCCGAGGCTCTTCAGCAGGGCCGTATGGTCCGTGCCGTTCACCGTGACGCGCTGCTCGACCTCGGTGCGGACGGCCGCGCCGTTCACCGTGGTGACGAAGCCGAGCAGGTTGACCGGGTCCTCGGTCGGCACCGAGATGTTCTGGTCCGGCCCGTCGATCTTGATCTCCGGCATCGGAAACGCGACATGCACGGTGACGTCGCGATCGGCCTTGTTGACGAAGCGGTAGCGCACCCGGATCTCGGCGGCGGAGACATACAGATCCTCCGACGTCATCTCGACATCGTCGTTCTTGACGAACACCAGCCCGCCGGTGGCGAGCTCGGCCGAGGAGTCGTTGGCGCGCGCCGGCGCCGGAAGCGTCGCCGCGCAGGCGAGCGCAAAGGACAAGACCGCAATCCGCATGGTCGCCTCCATCCGCGCCGGCGGTTCGGGCCGGCCGCGGAATGCTACCCCAGACCAGCGGCGCGGGCGATGGCGGCGACCGCCATGCCGGCCGCGACGGCGAGAAAATCGTTGCGCGCCGTGAGCATCACGGCGACGCCGGCGCCGACCGCGAGCGCCACCACGGCGCCGCCGTTGACCATCAAGGGCAACACGGTCGCGGCGACGATCGATCCCGGCAGCGCCGCCAGCATGCGCTGCACCGGCGCCGTCAGCGGCACCCGGCCCATGATCCAGAAGCCGCCGGCCCGCATCGCATAGGTGACGGCCGCCATGGCCGCGATCGCGATCCACACGCCGAGGTCGGTCCCGAGAGCCGGCCCGAGGCCGGTCCCGAGCTCAGTCGCGCCGGTCATCCACAAAGCCTCCCGTGACGGCGCCGGCGATCGCCCCGGCCACGATGAAGTACCAGCCGCCGACGAGCCGCTCGACCGCGAGCGCGACGGCTCCGGCGACCACCCACGGGACGGCATTGCGCCGGCCCCGCCACAACGGCACCAGCATGGCGGCGAAGAACACCGGCATGATCAGGTCGAAGCCCCAGCGCCTCGGCTCGCTCACCAGTGCGCCGAGGACGAAACCGAGCTGGGTGAAGCACAGCCAGAACGAGGCGAGCAGCACGCTGGCGCCGAAGAACACGCCCGCGTCGGTGCCGCCCTCGTTGCGGTAGCGCATCGAGACGATCCAGCTCGGATCCGAGGTGAGGTGCAGGAGCGGATAGATCCAGGCCGGCAGGCCGCCCATCCAGGGCCGCAGCGACGCCGTGATCAGCAGCATGCGGGCGTTCACGGTGAGGGCGATCAAGGCAAGGCCGAGCACGGCGTCCGGCGTGAAGCGGTCCGGCCACAGCTCGAACACCACGAGCTGCGAGGCGGAGGCGAACATGGTGGCGCACATCACCAGGTTCTCGCCGAAGGACAGGCCGACCCGCGCCGCACTGGCGCCGGTGGCGAGCGCAATCGCCATCATGCCGGGCATCACCGGCAAGGCGAGCCGCGCCCCGCGCAGAAAGCCGGCGCCCGTCACCAGCGGCGGTGCGCGGCCGGGCCTTTGGTGATGGTGCTCGGGAGAGGACGGATGTTCGGTCATGGCAAATCGGGCTTACGGGCCGGTGCTGGGTTCACCTCTCCCCGGCTGGCGGGGAGAGGGAGGGCAGACGCCGTGCATTCAAAAGAAAACGCCCGCGACCGGCGGGCGTTTTCGTGTCGATACGGCCTCGCCTCAGCCGGTCGGCTGCGGCTCCATGTCGCCTGCGCCGGGCACGTCCGGGCGCGGCCGCGGCTTGCCGGCGTTCGGCACGGCCGAGCCGCGCGGGCCCGACGGCTCGATCACCGACTCGCGGTTCGGCCGCTTGCCGTTCATCAGGTCCTTGATCTCGTCGCCCGTCAGGGTCTCGAACTCGAGGAGGCCCTTGGCGAGCAGCTCGAGGTGGTCGCGCTTCTCGGTGAGGATGCGCTTGGCCTCGTCGTGACCCTCCTCGACCAGCCGGCGAACCTCGGCGTCGATCTTCTGGGCGGTCGATTCCGACACGTTCTGCTGGCGGGCGACCGACATGCCGAGGAAGACCTCGTCCTGGTTCTCGCCATAGGCGACGGCGCCGAGCTCGGGCGAGAAGCCCCAGCGCGTCACCATCATGCGGGCGAGCCGGGTCGCCTGCTCGATGTCCGACTGGGCCCCCGACGTGACCTTGTCGCGGCCGAAGATCATCTCCTCGGCGACGCGGCCGCCCATCATGATGGCGAGCCGCGAGGTCATCTGCTCGAAGCTCATCGACAGCTTGTCGCGCTCCGGGAGCTGCATGACCATGCCGAGCGCACGGCCGCGCGGAATGATCGTCGCCTTGTGGACCGGGTCGGTCGCCTTGACGTTGATGGCGACGATGGCGTGGCCGCCCTCGTGATAGGCGGTCAGCATCTTCTCTTCTTCGGTCATCACGAGCGATTTGCGCTCGGCGCCCATCATGACCTTGTCCTTGGCGTCCTCGAACTCGCCCTGGGTGACCATGCGCTTGTTGCGCCGGGCCGCCATCAGGGCCGCCTCGTTGACGAGGTTCATCAGGTCCGCACCCGAGAAGCCGGGCGTGCCGCGGGCCACCGTCTTGAGGTTCACGTCCGGCGCCAGCGGCACCTTGCGCACGTGGACCTTCAGGATCTGCTCGCGGCCGACGACGTCCGGATTCGGCACCACGACCTGGCGGTCGAAGCGGCCCGGGCGCAGCAGCGCCGGGTCGAGCACGTCCGGGCGGTTGGTCGCGGCGATCAGGATGATGCCCTCGTTGGCCTCGAAGCCGTCCATCTCGACCAGGAGCTGGTTCAGCGTCTGCTCGCGCTCGTCGTTGCCGCCACCGAGGCCGGCGCCGCGATGGCGGCCGACCGCGTCGATCTCGTCGATGAAGATGATGCAGGGCGCATTCTTCTTGGCCTGCTCGAACATGTCGCGCACCCGCGACGCGCCGACGCCGACGAACATCTCGACGAAGTCGGAGCCCGAGATGGTGAAGAACGGCACGTTGGCCTCGCCCGCGATGGCGCGCGCCAAGAGCGTCTTGCCGGTGCCGGGCGGGCCGACCAGCAGCACGCCGCGCGGAATGCGTCCGCCCAGCCGCTGGAACTTTCCGGGATCGCGCAGGAACTCGACGATCTCCTGAAGGTCCTGCTTGGCCTCGTCGACGCCGGCGACGTCCTCGAAGGTGACGCGTCCGTGCGCCTCGGTCAGAAGCTTCGCCCGCGACTTGCCGAAGCCGAGCGCCTTGCCGCCCGCCCCCTGCATCTGCCGACTGAGGAAGATCCACACGCCGATCAGCGCCACGAAGGGCAGCCACGAGACCAGGAGCGACACGAACCAGGGCACGTTGTCCTGCTGCGGCCGCGCCGTGATGGTCACGTTCTTCTTGTAGAGCTTGTCGACCAGGGTCGGATCGCTCGGCGCATAGGTGTTGAAGTTGCGGCCGTCCGTGAAGGTGCCGTGAATCTCGGGGCCCTGGATGACGACGTCGCGCACCCGGCCTTGATCGACCTCGTTCAGGAGCTGCGAGAAGGCGATGTCCTGCGACACCGAACGCTGCGCGGGATTCTGGAAAAGAGTGAACAGCGCCAGCAGCAGCAGAACGATGATCACCCAGAGAGCAAAATTCCGCAGATTGGCGTTCATCAGGTGTCCTCGTGCCCCGGGGGCGGTGACCGATGCGGCGCAGGCGGTGGACGTGGACCAGACAGACATGGACCAGGAGCCCGCACGACACCGGTGTGTCGGAGCATATCGGCCAATGTAGGAGCCTCGCCCCCGCCCCACAAGCACGGTGGCCCCCCTGCGACGACATTGCCGGACCGTGGTGAACGGCTTTTCGTCACGTTTCCGTGGGGGTTGGCACCGCCGGCGCGACGATTTGCGCGCTGCGGCGCGGCGGGGCAGGCTCGACCGTCAGGACGCCGGCCGCCAGCGTGACCATGGCGCCAGCAAGCGTGCGGCGAAACCGCGCATCCGGTCCGCTGCCGGCGCATGCCGCGGCCAGCGCCGCTGCGAGGGTCTCGAGCTTGCCGAGCTCGACCGCTCCCCCATTGCCGACGCGGCCGATCAGCCGGCCGAGCAGGCGCAGCCGCAGCTCGGCCGGCGCCCGCACCCAGCCGGCGGCGTCGAGCCGGGCCGGCTGGGCGGGATCGGCATGCGCCGCCCCCAAGCCGTCGAGACTGAGGCCGAGATCGCCGGCGAGCCGTTCCACCGCGGCCTCGAGAGCCGCGTCGGCGCGGCGCATGCGGGCGGCGAGCTGGGCCAGCCGGGCGGCCGACAGGCCCTCCGTGGCAAGGCCAGGCAGCAAGGTGCGAAGCCGCGCCCGGGTAAAGCGTGAATCACGGTTCGACGGATCATCGGCAAACGGGATCCCGGCGACCGCGAGCGTCGCGATCAGCCGGGTTTTGGGGATGTCCAGGAACGGACGGACCAAAAGCAGCACCTCGTTCGTGGCCTGCCCCCCACCCCCGACCCCTCCCCGCCACGAGCTTCGCTCGCGGGGGGAGGGGAGCCAAAGCGCCTCGGCTCCCCTCCCCCCATTCGCGTCAGCGAATGGCTGGGCGCGCACTTGCGCGCCAAAGGGGTCGGGGGTGGGGGGATCTTCCTTCCGAAGCGATAAAGGCACGGCCGCCACCCGGGCCATGCCGGCGAGGCCCGACAGGCCGCTGCCGCGGGCGAGGCGGAACAGCACCGTCTCGGCCTGGTCGTCGCGGGTGTGGGCGGTGAGCACATGGCGGGCGCCGGCCTCGCGGGCGGCCTGCGCGAGCAGCCCGTAGCGCGCGGCGCGGGCCGCCTCCTGCAGGCCGGCGGCGGGCTTTTTGCCGGTCCAGCGCAAGGTGTGGTGGGGAAGCCCGAGCCCGCCGGCCAGCTTACGCACCACTGCCGCCTCGGCGGCCCCCTCCGGCCGCAGGCCGTGGTCGACGGTCGCGGCGATCAGGCGCGGACCGGCGAACAGGCCGGCGCGCCAGCGGGCGGCGAGAATCAGAAGTGCGGTCGAATCGGGGCCGCCCGAGACGGCGAGCAGCAGAGCGGGCAAAGCCACGAGGTCGGAGAACAGAGCCGCCGCCTCGGCCTCGCCGAGCGGCGCGACAGCGCCGGGCGTCGGACCGTCGTCAGCAGTGGACACGCTTCTGTTCGCGCTCGACGGCCTGCTTCACATTGACGGAGGCGCGCGGATAGCGGCGGGCCACCTCGGCGAAGCTCGAGCAGGCGAGCTCCTTCTGGTTGAGGGCGGCGAGCGACTGGCCGAGCCGCAGCAGCGCGTCGGCCCCTTTCGGATTGGCGCCCGGCCGCTGGCTCACGGCCAGGAAGGCGTCGGCCGCATCCTTGTAGGACTGGCGCAGGAACAGGCTCTCGCCGAGCCAGTACTGGGCGTCGGGGGCGAGCCTGTCGCCGGGGTATTTGCGCAGGAACTCGCGAAACGTCTGCTCGGCCAGGACGTAGTCGCGCCGCAGCACGTAGCCGTAGGCGAGGTCGTACTCGTCCTTGGCCGACTGGCCGGGCGGCAGGGTGGCGAGCTGGTCGCCGGTCGGGACGCCGGTGGCGTTCGGATTGCGGGGCGGCGGCGCCGGCAGTCCGGCGGCGGGCTGGCCGCGGGCGAGCGCCGGATCGGCGGCGGCGGCCCCGGCCATGCTGGCGAGGTCGAGCGGCGCCCCGGGCTGACCGAGAACGCGCGGGGTGCCGGGCGCATCGGGCCGCTGAGTCGGATCGAAGGCGTCGCCGCGCCGGCCGCGACCGGACGGCGCCGGAGCGGGCGCGGCATCGGCGGCCGCATAGGCCGGACCGCCCGAATAAGCCGGCTGGGGCGGTGGAGACGGCAGCTCGGTCGCCCCCGGGGGCGGCGCATAGGCCTGCTGCGGCGGCGGAGCGGCGACGGGCGCCTCGCCGCGTCGGCCCGGAATGCCGCCGGGCGCCGCCGCGGGCGCGCCGCGGCCACCGCGGCCGAGCTCCTGGAAGCGGAACTCGACGTCCTCACCCATCCGCTTGAGCTGCTGCTCGAGCTGCTGGTTGCGGTACTGGAGCTGCTCGAGGTCGCCGGTCAGCCGGCGCATCTGGCTCTCGATCTGGTTGAGCCGCACCACCAGCTCGGACTCCGTCATCTGCGCGGAGGCCGGCATCACGCCGGCAAGCGCGATCACGCCGGCCAGCAGAAGGGTCGACAAGACTCCGGACGGCGCGGGCCAGAAGGCGCCGCGCCCGACAAAAGGCCGATCGTTTCGCTTGGTCATGGTCGCATCATAGCGCGGGGGACGTCGAAAATGCGACCGCCCCGCCCGCTGGTCGCCCGCGGCCGCTGTGCCGGCGCGCGGGGCGAAACAGGCGATCAGGCGGTCACGAGCTCGCGTTCAGCACCGTGACGGCACGGCGGTTCTGCGACCAGCACGAGATGTCGTTGCAGACCGCGACCGGGCGCTCCTTGCCGTACGAGATCGTGCGCATGCGCTGGGCCGAGATGCCGCGCGAGATCAGATAGTCGCGCACCGACTGGGCGCGCCTGGCGCCGAGCGCGATGTTGTACTCGCGGGTGCCGCGCTCGTCGGCATGGCCTTCGATCACGAAGGCGTACTGGCTGTAGTTCTGCAGCCACTGCGCCTGCTTCTCCAGCGTCTGGCGCGCCTGCGGCGTGAGGTCCGTCTGATCGCTCTCGAAGAACACCCGGTCTCCCACATTGACGACGAAGTCCTGCTGGCTGCCCGGCACGGCGGCGCCGGCGAGGCCTGCATTGGGATCGTTCGGCTTGTTGGCGCATGCCGTGATCAGCAGCACGCATGCGAGCGCAGCCGCGATCCTTGCACCGGTGCGGAGACGAGAGACATTCGGCATGCCGTAACTCCTTTCAACTGCTCGGCGCCGGATGTGCCCCCCGGCTTGAAGCGTGCCTAACGGAATAGCCCCTGTTTCGTTAAGCGAAGGTTCCGTCAACCTTGATGCGGCGTTGCCGCGTACCCCGGGAGATATGGAATCGGCGGAAACCGTTTGGAATGGTTAATGGGTCGTGAAGGCGGCGGCAGCGTGGCAGAGAGGCTCTTCGAAGCGCGTGAAGGCTCGCTTCGCGCCTCGGGCACGGCGGCGGCTCTCGTTCTCCCCGCTTGCGGGGAGAAGGTGGCTCGCCGCGGAGCGGCGAGACGGATGAGGGGGCGTCGCGGCAGGATCGAAGCGCCCCCTCACCCGGAGTCCGCGCATTCGCGCGAACTCCGACCTCTCCCCGCGTGCGGGGAGAGGTTAAAGAGGAGCCGCAGTCGTGGGTCGGGGCGTCGCCTACGACAGCAACGGCGACCAGGCCGGGTCGGAGGCGAAGCTCGGGGTGCGGACGCGCTGCTCGTTGCGGCCGGTGACGTCGATGGTGTAGAGGGCCGGTCCCGAGCCGGGGTCGCGGAAGAACATCACGACGCGGCCGTTCGGCGCAAAGGTCGGGCCTTCGTTGTGGTAGCCGTCGGTCAAGAGGCGCTCGCCCGAGCCGTCCGGTTTCATGATGCCGATGCCGAAGCGGCCGCCGCCCTGCTTGGTGAAGGCGATGAAGTCGCCGCGCGGCGACCACACCGGGGTGGAATAGCTGCCGTCGCCGAAGCTGATGCGCTGGGCGCCGCCGCCGCTGGCCGACATCACATAGACCTGCTGCTTGCCGCCGCGGTCGGACTCGAAGCAGATGCGCGCCCCGTCCGGCGAGAAGCACGGCGCCGTGTCGATCGCCGGCGTGTCGGTGAGCCGGGTCGTCGCCTTGGAGCGCAGATCCATCACGAACAGGTTGGAGTTGCCGCCCTGCTGCAGGCTCATGATGACGCGCTGGCCGTCCGGCGAGAAGCGCGGCGAGAAGGTCATGCCGGGGAAATTGCCGACGATCTCGCGCTGCCCGGTCTCGACATTGAGCAGGTAGACGCGCGGCTCGCCCTGCCCGAACGACATGTAGGTGATCTCCTGGGAGGTCGGCGAGAAGCGCGGCGTCAGCACGAGGTCGTCGCCGCGGCTGAGATAGCGCACATTGGCGCCGTCCTGGTCCATCAGGGCGAGCCGCTTGACCCGGCGCTCCTTCGGCCCGGTCTCGTCGACGAAGACGATGCGGGTGTCGAAATACCCCTTCTCGCCGGTGAGCCGCTCGTAGATCGCATCCGAGATGATGTGGGCGATGCGGCGCAGATTGTCGGGCGAGGTGAAGTACTGCTGGCCGGTGAGCTGGGCGGCGCCGAACACGTCCCACAGCCGGAACTCGGCCTTGAGGCGGCCGTCGGCCTGGCGGGTGAGGCGGCCGGTCACCAGCGCCTGGGCGTTGATGGCGCGCCAGTCGGGAAAGCGCGGCTGGGTGTCGATGGTGGTGATCTTCTCGATATAGGCGGCCGGGTCGATCGGGGCGAACAGGCCCGAGCGGCGCAGGTTCGAGGTGATGATCTGGCTGATGCCGCGCGCCGCCTCGACGTCGGCCGGGCTGCCGCCGACGAAGTCGGGAATCGCGATCGGCACCGGCTGGACATTGCCCTGGGTGACGTCGATCGACAGCACCGCATGGGCCTGACGGCTCGGCCAGCCGGCCAGCGCTCCCGCGCCCGCCGCAGCGGCTGAGGCGAGCAGGAGACGGCGACGGGTGACGCGCTCGAGCATGGGAATTCTTCCTCTTCACGCCCGGAGGGCGGAGCCGCGGGGCAGCGGCTGCAATCGGACCTGAATCTGGACTCGGACCTTGACTCGGGCCCGGGCCGGACTGGCCGTCAGCCCCGGAACATATCGCGGGGATCGAACGTGACTTCAACATCCTTCCACACATCGTACTTGGCGATGGGGAGCTTGTAGGGCTGGCAGCGCTTGATGGCGCGCATCGCCGCCTCGGCGGCGATCTGGAACGACGGGTGGCCGCCGCGGTTCATCACGGTCGGGTCGACCGAGAGCGAGCCGTCCTGGCGGAGCTGCAGCCGCACCTTGACGACCAGCTCCTTGGCCTCGATGGCGCCGGCGGGCGGGTTCCAGCAGGCCTGGATCTGGGCCCGCAGCGCGTCGATCTCGCTCTGCGACAGGGTGGCGGCGCGGCCGGTCGGCAGGCCGAGCGAGGCGGTCTGGTTGATGGTGTCGCCGATCGCGGCCTGGCGCTGTGGGGTGCGCTTGTCGAGCAGAGCGGCAATCTTGCTCGGGTCGAAGGCCGGCTGGTTCTTCAGCGCCTCTTCCTTGCGCTTCTGCTCCTCGGCCTTCTTCTTCTGTTCCTCGAGCTTCTTCTTCTGCTCCTCGGCCTTCTTCTGGTC
>NZ_JACAAX010000058.1 GCF_013377085.1 Rhodoplanes sp.
TGCTTCGCAACAGTCTCGGAATCCTCCGAGTCAATCACCCGGAAACCGTATCACAAATTTGTATAGGAGGCTGCCTATCCGTACGGGCTAGGCATTTCGGCGGAATGAAAGCCGGTTCGTCTCAGGATGCGCTCAGAGTCCGTTTGGAAACTCGTTCAATGGCTGATGCGGCGGAGGAGGAGACTTCCCATGGCGACGTGGAGCATGGCCTCGGAAACGTCGATCCTGGCCTCGTAATCGCGGACGAGGCGGCGCCAACGCATCATCCAGCCGAAGGTGCGCTCGACCACCCATCGTCGCGGCAGGACCTCGAAGCCCTGCTGGCCCTCCATGCGGCGGATCACCTCGACGACGAAGTCGAGATACTCGGCCTTGTCCATCAGCTTGCCCCGGTCATAAGCGCTGTCGGCGAAGAGGCGCTTGATCCACGGCCATCGCTTGCGGATCGCCGCCAGGATCATCTGGGCGCCGGCGCTGTCGGAGATCCCGGCCGGCGTGAGGTTCACCAGCAGAAGCCGGCCGTCGGTGTCGACAGCGACATGCCGCTTGCGGCCGACGATCTTCTTGCCGCCGTCGAAGCTGCGCTGCGCGCCCGATGCCGGTGCCTTGACGGTCTGGCTGTCGAGAATGCCGGCCGAGGGGCTCGCCTCGCGCCCGGCCTGCTCACGGTCGATCATCACGGCGAGGTCGTGGATCGTCCGGAACAGGAACAGCCGCACGAAGCGCCGGAACCACCAATAGACGCTCGGCCAGGGCGGGAAGTCCTTCGGCAGCATGCGCCAGCCGCATCCGGTCCGAGCCAAATAACGAACTGCATTCAGGATTTCTCGAAGATCGATGCGCCGCCAACGGCCGGTTCGACCCGGCTTCGGAAGCAGCGGAGAGACGCGCGACCACTCCTCGTCCGTCAGGTCCGTCGGGTAGCGCTTCGCCTTCTTCTCGATGTCGGCCATTCGGCCTCGATTCGCTGCTGTCCACATGGACAGCTTGAATCACAGCCACCGTCGCCCCGCCACTCCGGTTTCCAAACGGGCTCTCAGGCCGGTTGCTGCAATCCTCGCCACGCCGAGCGATCGAACGCGCGGTTGGTGTGAGCCAGCCCATGTGTCGGTGTCACCGGATGGTCACGCAACCGGTCTATCCAGCAACGGAGGCTATATTGGCGCTGCCACGCGGCTAGTAAGCCGTCGTGGCGTCGTTTTTGGTCGAGCCGGTGGCGCGGCAGATCTGATCCACGCGGAGGGCAGGGTGGTCGGATCGGCCTTGAAGCCTCGGCATCGTTCTCTGGTCGAGCTTGCCGCGGTCTCGTACGCCGCAGTCGTGCGCGCCGCCGGGTTCGCGGCGGTCGGGCTCGCCGCGACGGCGATGGCGGTTGTCCTGCCGGTCCGCGCGCAGGCCGTCTCGCCCGCCGACACTGTCGCACCGGGCGCTGTCGTGCGCTACGACCTTCCGCCTCAGCCACTCGGCGAAACGCTGCGGGCGATCGGAGTGATCGGCGGCGTCGACGTCGTGGCGCGTGGTGGGGTGGTTGCCGGTTTCCGCGCACCTGCCGTCCGCGGCGAGTTGACGCCGCGCCAAGCCCTCGACAAAGCCGTTTCGACGACCAACCTGGTTGTGATGTCCCTGGAGGCCGGCGGGTTCAGCCTCGCTGTCCGCAACGCGGCGCCCCCGGATCTCGGCCCGGCGTCGGCCGCCGTGCTGTTCGGGCCCTTCGCCAGCCTCATCCAGGCATCGGTGATGCGGCAGCTCTGCCGATACGACAATACCCGGCCGGGATCGTACCGCCTGCCCCTGCAGCTCTGGATCGCGCCGTCCGGACGGATCGAGCGCGCCGCCCTTCTCGGCTCCACCGGCGTAGCGGCGCGCGATGCGGCCGTAGTCGAGCAACTGACGGGTCTTCGCATCGCGGAGCGCCCGCCGATGGGCCTGCCGCAGCCGGCAACGTTGTTGCTTCTCCCGCAGCCCGGGAGGCCGTCGCCCTGCGCCCAAAGCGAATTCGCGCGCGTCGGACCATGACGGGGGAAGCGCCCTGGGGCCTCCTGCGCGACCTTCTGGTCGAGCGCTACACGTCGATCCGGCAGCGCCTGTCGAGCCGGCTCGGCTCGAGCGACTTGGCCGCGGAAGCCCTGCACGAGACCTGGCTGCGGCTGTCGCGCGGTGTCGGGTCTGGTCCGGTCGAGCGGCCCGAATCCTATCTGTTCCGTATCGCCCTGAACGTTGCCGCCGACCTCCGCAAGGTCGACGGGCGTCGGCTCGCGCCGGCCGAGATCGAGCAGCTTCGCCAGCTCGACGGCCATGAGCTCGATCCCGAACGGACCGCCGCCGCCCGCTTCGAGGTCGCGGCCTTGACGCAGGCCCTGACCGAGTTGCCGCCACGCTGCCGGGCCGTGTTCGTGGCGGTGCGGGTGAACGGCGAGCCGACACGGGTCGTCGCGGAACGGCTCGGCCTCTCGGTCCGCATGGTCGAGCGCGACGTCAAGCGGACCCTCGAGCATGTGATGCGGCGTCTCGGCCGAACCGGCCGTGTCGCGCCGGAGCCGCCGGAGCCGCCGGAGCCGTCTGCATGATGGACGATGCGCGCAACGGGTGTCTCCGTCCGGGCGAGGACACGAACGACATGAACGAGACTGCCGTTATTCCGGACCAGATCCGAACCGAGGCGCTCGACTGGGTCCTGCGGCTCGCGGTGGGCGGCGCGACGACGGCGGATGCCGACCGGCTCGCCCGCTGGCGCGCGCAGAGTCGGGCACACCGGATCGCGTTCGCCGAAGCCAACTTCGCGTGGGAGATGTCGGGGCCGGCGGCCGCCGGTCTGGCGGCCGGCGGGGCGGCCGGGGCGATCGGCGGGGCCGCTGCGGCGCCGCGCCGGATCAGCCGGCGGGCCGCGCTCGCGATCGGGGCGTCCGCGGCGGCCGGTGTCGCCGGCATGGTCGGCGCGATCGATCCTCCGTTCGGCCTGTGGCCGTCGCTCACGGAGCTGGGAGCCGACCACCGCACGGCGACCGGCGAGCGTCGTCAGCTCGATCTCACCGAGCGGGTGCGCGTCGAGCTGAACACGCGGACCAGCATCGCGGTTCATCTGGCCGCTGACCGAACGCCGACCATCGAGCTGATTTCCGGCGAAGCCGTGGTCGAGACCCGCGGTGAGCCGCTCATGGTCGCGGCCGCCTCCGGGCGGGTGACCGCGATCGGCGCACAACTCGATGTCCGGTGCGACCGGCAGGCGGTCGCGGTCGCGTGCCTGTCCGGCGCGGTCCGGGTGGAGCACGCGCGCGGCGTGGTGTCGGTCGCGGCGGGGCAGGTGGTCCGTTACGACGGGACGGGCCCCAGCGACGTCGTCTCCGGTGACATGGAGCGGTTGACCGCGTGGCGGCGGGGTCTCCTCGAGTTCCGGGACGATCCGCTCGCCTCCGTGATCGAGGAGATCAATCGCTATCGTCCCGGTCGCGTCATCCTGGTCAACAACGCGCTCGCGGACCTCTCCGTCGTGGCGACGTTCCACATCGATCGGCTGGCGGATGCGGGCGAACGCCTGGCCCACGCGCTCGGTGCGAGCGTACGCCGGCTGCCGGGCGGCGTGGTGATCCTGTCGTGAGCGCCGGCGTGTCATCGAAAATTCACCAAAAGCGATGTCGCGGTGGAGGGGGTCGGGCGGTCTAAGGGGATGTGGCGCTGGTCCGGGGGGCGAGCGTCGCGCCGAATGTTGCGCTCTCCGAGAGACCCGCCATGCACCGTTCTCATGTTTCCTTCCGTTCGCGCCGCTGTCCCGGTGAGGCGAGCAGCACCATGGCGTCGCACCGTTCGGGCGGCCGCTCGCGCCTCGGGCTCCTCGCCGGCGTCAGCGTCGCGGCGTTGCTGGTCGCCTCGGTCGGCGCTATGGCCGGCGACTTGCACGCGGGCCGCGTGAATGCCACCACGGCGGCAACCAATGCCGCGACCGCCGCGGCCCAGGCGGCGGCCACCGCGTCGTCGCAGGCGATGACGCAGATCAACTCGTCGCTGCAAGCGATGCGCGACGCGCAGGCGGCGGCGCGCGCCGTAGCGGCCGCGCAAGCGGACAGCCCGGTACCGAACGGAACCGCGCCGGGCGGCCTGCGGCCGGTCGCCAATCCCAACAGCACCACGGACGGGCTGACGCTGTGGACGGGCGCCAATCTGCCGGTCGAAACGTCGAAATCGGATGGCCGCATCAGCGTCGAGGTCAAGCAGACCCAGGAACGGGCGATCCTCTCCTGGGACAGCTTCAATGTCGGGCGCCAGACCGACCTCTATTTCAACCAGAGCGCCGGCACGGATTCGAGCGGCGCCAACGCCTGGATCGCGCTCAACCGAGTGGTCGGCAGCGCGGCGAGCCCGAGCCAGATCCTCGGCACCATCAAGGCCGAAGGCACCGTGCTGGTGATCAACCAGAACGGGATCATTTTCGGCGCCGGTTCGCAGGTGAACGTCCACAGCCTGATCGCCTCGACGCTCGATGTCGGGCGATTCCAGAACGACACCACCCACGCGGCTTGGTCGACGGCCCAGCGCAATGCGTCGTTCCTGACCTACGGACTTTTGGGAGATACGACCACACAGTGGACTTTCTCCGGGCAGCGAACGGCTGCGAGCCAGGTTGTCGCCACCGGCAAGGTGGAGGTCGAGGCGGGTGCGAGCCTGACGGCCGGGGACGGCGGCTACATCCTGCTGACCGCGCCATCGGTGCGCAATTCCGGCTATTTGTCGGCGACCAACGGGCAGGTCATCCTGGCGGCCGGCGATACCCTGAGCCTCGCTGCGGCCACGGGCGCCAGCGACAGCGCGGACCCGGGATTGCGCGGCTTGACTGCGGTCGCCGGGTTCGGCAGTACCGCACTCCCACGCGTGGTCGAAAATACGGCGAGCGGGGTGATCGAAAGCCCGCGCGGGTCGATCATCATCAGCGTGGGCATCAACAATACCTCCGCCTCCGGGAGCGTGGCGCTCGTCAACGGAACGCTCGTCGCCACCACCAGCGTGTCGCGCAACGGCGCCATCGAGATTTCCGGCTCGACCATCGACATCGCGCCGGGTGCCCGGCTCGGCATCCTGCCCGACGGCAGCGGCGAAACTCTGCCGCAGGATGCAACGTCTATCAGCAACTTCAAGGCGTCGCAGATCCTGATCGGCAATCTCAGCAGCCGCTCCGCGTCGGTCAGCGCTGCGGCGATCCATGTCGAAGGCGACACGCTGATCTACGCGCCGTCCGGTAACATTACGATCGGGGCGACGTCCAGCGCCACCGGCACAGCGAGCAATTCGGACTTTGCACGCGTCGTCGTCGAAAGCGGCGCGGTGATCGATGCCAGCGGCCTGACCAACGTGAAGGTCTCGGTCGCGAGCCAGCAGATCACGATCGGTCCGCTGAAGAAGAACGAGCTGGCCGACTCATCGCTCTATCGCGACAGCTTCCTCAACGGAGCGACCGTCACCATCGACCCGACCCTGTCGGGCGTGCGCGACGACGGCGTCGCCTGGATCGGCTCGCCACTGATCGACGCAAAATCCTATTACGAGCAGGTCGGCGTCTCGGTCCGGCAACTGATGACCAAGGGCGGCAACGTCACCATCGGGGCCGGCTCCTTCTCGAACGTCAACGGCTACACCACTAACAGCAATGGCGATCGTGTGCCGATCATCCTGCCGGCCAGCATGGCGCCCTATGTCGCCGTCAAGAGCGGCGCGGTGATCAACGTCTCGGGCGGCTGGCTGTCCTACGACCAGGGCTGGATCAAGACAACCAAGCTGATTTCCGCCGACGGCCGCGTCGTCGACATCGGCAGCGCCGACATCAACACCACGTATGTGGGCATCTATAACGGCACCGAAATCCGGCACGCTCACTGGAACGTCGTCGAACAGTACGAGTCGCGGATGAGGACCGGCTTGCACCTGGTCGGCGGCTATACCGAGGGCCGGGATGCCGGCGCGCTGAGCATCGTGGCTCCGGCCCTCGTGTTCGAAGGGGCGGTCACGGCCGATGCTTTTGCCGGGAGCCGTCAAAAGACCCAGGCGAAGGTCGGCACGGCCACCAGCTCGATCTACGGCGACTCGCGCAAGCTGCAGGCCGCGTCCTCGCAGCTTCCGTCGGGCGGGGCCTTGATCATCCAGGGATTGGCCACGTCGAACACGTCGGCGGCACAATACTATTTCGAAAGCGGCGATATCCGCGTCGTCCGCGATCAGGACTACCACGCGGTGTCCGGCAGTCTCGGCTTCGGCCAGGTGGTGACGAGCGCGAACGGCACGGTCACGATATCGTCGCGCGATTCCTCGTCCTATCTCGATCCGGCGCGGGTCGGCACGGTCCTTTTGTCCGACCGTCTGCTGTCGCAGTCCGGCTTCGCCGAGGTCGCCTTCAGCACGACCGGTTCGGTCTCGGTGGCGCAGGGGGCCAAGGTTGACCTCGCCGCCGGCGGCGTCTTCGACGTCTTCGCCGGCCATCGGATCACCATCGACGGCCAGGTCAGCGTTCCCTCGGGCCGCATCACGCTCGAGACCTTCGACAGCCAGCTCATTCCGAAGCTCGGCTTCTCCGCTGAAACCTACGGCGTCGGATCGTTCGACATCACCGTGAACGGCACGCTGTCGACGAAGGGCCAGTGGACCAACGATTTCGGGGCGACCGGCGACGCCGTCCAGGGGAAGGCGTATCTCGACGGCGGCGCGATCACGCTCTACGTCGCCCCCCGCGTCACCTTGGACGAGGTGGTGACCAGCGGACAGGCCACACCGGCGAGCGCGACCGACATCTCCGGCAGCATCCGGATCAATGCCGGCGCGACGATCGACGTGTCGAGCGGCGGCTACGTCGATCCCAACGGCAAGCTGGTGCTGACCGCCAAGGGCGGCGATCTCAGCCTCTACAACACCACGACGTACTTCCCGTTGTCTGGGGGCTCGGCCGGGCAGGGAGGAACGTTGAGCGGCTTCCGCGTCAACGGCCTCGTCTATGGCAACCCCGCCACGGGGTACTTCCCGGTCAATCCGGACGCGATCACCTCCGGCGTGTTCATCGATGCCGCGGCGACCATCAAGGCCAACGGTTTTGGCGGCGGCGGCACCTTCACGCTGGTGACGCCGGAATTCGCCTTCAGCGACGACAAGTCCAGAAAGGCCGGGCCGAACGCCACCCGGCTGCCGATGGATTTCGTCAGCAAGGCCGGCTTCGCCAACTACAAAATCACGTCGTACAAGACGCGGCTTGTTCCGAACACGTTCCAGTTCCAGACGACCATTGCACAGAAGACGTATGTTTCGACTTATTACATGAACGACTATGGCACTTTGGTGGCGTTACAATTCGACACGTCGAGTAATCAATATTATTATTACAGTGCGGGCGATGACTGGACTTATTATATTCCAGCCAGTCAGTTGCAGTACTACTATCCGGTTGATGCTCAAGGAAACTTACTGACCTACGACCCGAACTATAATTCGGGGCGTGGCGGATTCTACTCCGCAGTCCAAGTCCCGGTAACCGCCAGGCCCGGCGGCACCAATGCGCTGCTCGACACGCAGACGCTCACGGTGGGGGCGGGGCAGACCCTGAACCTGACCCAGTCGGTGTTTTCCAGCCGTCTCGATACGGCGCAGGCCGCCGCGCTCAAGACGCTGGCCTCCGGCGGCGATCTCTACTCGGTCCTGACTCCTGCCGTGCCCGTCAATGCCTGGGATGCCAAGCCGGTCAACCTCACGCTGGGCGGGCTCATGGAACTGCACGTTGCCCAGGGCGGCCGCGTCAGCGCCGCCGCCGGGGCAAGCCTGACAGTGGCGAAGCTGCTGAACGACGGCACCATCCGACTGCCGGGCGGCAGCCTGGTGCAGCAGTCGTTCCTGCCGACCTTGTACGAGCCCTACGATATCAGCGGCTCGTCCACGAAAGTCATTCCGCTCGGCATCCGCGACCTGTCGCAGATCTTCTCGGTCAATGCCGACGGCTCCATCACCTCGGAGGCCACCAGCCGCTACGCCAGCAATCTCACCAACGCGCAACTGGCGGGCGCGGGCACGAGTACCAACTCCTATCCGATATATTTCGTCGGTCTGCTGGATGCCAATCAGGGCATGGTGCTGTCGGCGGGCAGCGTGACCGATGTGTCGGGCGTCAGCATCCGCAACCCCTATTCCTACGATCGCGCCACCGGCCAGACCGGCTTCACCGGCCGCATCGTCGCCGGCGGCAGCATCGTCACCTCGCCGCGGGCGACGACGAGCCAGATGCTGTTCCAACTGCCCCGGGGGACCGCATTGGGCGGCGTCTACGGCGCGCTTGTAACCAGTTTCTCCGTCGAACTGGGCGTAACGATCATTCCGGGTGTGACGGCGGCGCAGAGCGGCAACACGCTGACGATCGCATCGGGCGCGACGGTGGATTTGTCCGGCGCCTCGGACACCTATCTGGTGACCGGCCCCGCGGGAACCGGCCTGCGCTCGCCCGGGCTCGTCGCCTCGGCGGTGTGGAGCGATGCCGGAACCCTGTCGGCCGGCGCCGGCTTCACCATCTCCGGCAGCGCCGACATCCGGGCCTTCGGCGGCGCGCCGCAGGCCGAGAACGGCACCCTGTCGCTGCTCGATCCGGTGCTGGTCCAGCACGATTCCCTGACGCCGATCGCAAATCGCATTTCCGCCGACACCATCGCCCGGTCCGGCTTCGACACCTTGATCGCGGTGGGCAGCCTGTCCTCGAGTGGCGACGTCGCGGTCGACCTCGGCCGTGCGCTGTTCGTCACCAGCCGCAATTATGTCTTGACGGGCACGGCGAACTACAACGCGACCACCACGGCGTATCAGGACGACGACCTGGTGCCGACCGTGAAGGCGGGCGGCAATCTGGTGGTGAACGTCCCCTATGTCGGCCTGCTGAGCAGCATCGACACCATCAAGAACCCGGCGCTCGGCACGGCTGGCCGGGGCAGCGTGACGTTCAACGCCGGCTCGATCGACATCACCGGGGCGGTGCTGTTCGACAAGTCCGTCGCCACCGCGACCCTGAATGCGACGGGTGACGTTCGACTGATCGGCGAGCAGCCCTGGATGCCCCCCGGCACGACGTCGCAGACCCAGCTCTATACGCTGAACGGCGCGCTGGCGGCGAATGGTGACCTCACCATCAACGCCGGACAGGTCTATCCGACCACCGGGTCGAGCTTCGCGATCACCAGCGCCAACGCGAACGGCACCATCCGGTTCGGTCGCAGCGGCGCGGATGTTCCGTCGGCGCCTTATTCGGCCGGCGCCAGCCTGACGGTGGCCGCCGCTCATATCATTCAAGGCGGGATTCTGCGGGTGCCGCTCGGCACGCTGACGCTCGGAACGACGGCGACCTATTTCGGGATCGGTGGGGCCTCCACCACGTTCGCCCCGGCGACTGCCGATCTCACCTTGGCGGCGGGCGGCATCACTTCGGTCTCGGCGAACGGCCTGTCGATTCCGTATGGCACCACCACCGACACGCTGGAATGGTATTTTTCGCCGACCAACAACTCGCCCCTGACGGCGGCGCCCGCGAAGACTCTGGTTCTCAACGGCGCGACGATCTCGGTCAAAGCCGGTGCGAGCGTCGATCTCACCGGCGGCGGCGACGTCTATGCCTACGAGTTCGTGCCCGGCACCGGCGGCTCGCGCGATGTCCTCGATCGTCTGAACGCCGACACCTACACCGGCAACAACGGCTATCAATATCCGGACGGCCGGCAGGTCTATGCCATTGTCCCCGGCCTTTCCAACGCCCCCGCGGCGGCGGTCGATCCGATCTATTCGTCCGGCTATAGCAGCCTCTATGCCACGTCCTCGGTCGGCAAGCGCGTCTATCTCGACGGCGGCCAGGGGCTCGCCGCCGGCTGGTACACGCTGCTTCCGGCCAAATATGCGATGCTGCCCGGCGGCATGGCGGTGGTCGAGCAGGCCGGCTCCACCACCGTGTCGCCCGGCACCTCGACCGTGCTGCCGACCGGGACGCTGCTGGTCACCGGCCATTACGGCGACGCCGTGAGCGGGGCCAGCTCTTCGGCCACGAGTCTCTTCCGGGTGCTGCCGCAGTCGACGGTGCAGACCCAATCAAAGATCGTGCTCACCACGGGCAACGCCTATTTCGCCCAGCAGGCCGCCGACAACAACGCGCAGGCCGCCCGGCTTCCCGTCGACGCGGGGTACATGCAGATCAACGCGGCGACGTCGCTCACCATCGACAGCGTGTTGTCGACGGCGGCGGCGAGCGGCGGCCGCGGCGCGCTGGTCGATGTCGGCGGCAGCAAGATCACCGTCACGGCCTCGGCCGGCCAGGCGGTCGCCGGCGACGGACGGCTGTATGTGACGGCCGACAGCCTGTCGAACCTCAATGCCGCGAGCCTGATGATCGGCGGCATCCGCACCGACAACACCGACGGCACCACGGCGATCAATGTCACGGCGCAGTCGGTGCGGATCTCCAACGCCGCGTCGGCGCCTCTCTCGGCCGACGAGATCCTGCTGGTCGGCAGCAGCAGCGTGACGGTCGACGACGGGTCGGTGCTGACCGCCAAGGGCACGCTGACCGATCCGCGCACCGGGGCCTATCTGATCGGCTCGAGCTCGGTGGCAGGGGCGGGGGCGCTGCTGCGCCTCGCCAACGGCCCGCAGCGGCTGGTGCAGCGGACCAACGCGTCCGGCACGGCATCGCTGAGCGTGGGCAAGGCCCAGTTCAACGGCAGTGTCCTGCTGTTCGACTCCAGCGGCAGCAACGTGATTTCCGACGGGATCGGGCTGTCTGGCACCAAGTACCTGGCGATCTCTGCCCCCCGCATCGGCATCGGCGTCGATCCCACGCATTACAGCGGCACGGTCGCGTCCGCCGGCCTGGCCGATCTCCTCGGCCGGTTGGGCGCGGTGCTGACGCTGCGCTCGCAGACCGCGATCGACATCGCCGGCGGCAGCTATTCGTTCGGCAAGCTCGCCCTCGACGCCCACACGCTGGCGAGCGCCGACGGCGGCGCGGCGACGATCACGGCCGACACCATCATGCTCGGCAACACCGGCAACTCCGCCGATTGCACCACCTGCACCGCGAGCAACGGCTCGCTGACGCTCTCGGCGAATACGATCCTGTTCACTGGCGGACGCATCGAGACCAAGGCGAGCATCGTCGCGTCTGCGATCCAGGCCACCTTGACCAGCGACCTGACCATCACGCTTCCGGCGGGAGCGAGCGTCTACTACTATACGCTCTTCGAGCCGACGCAATTCGTCATCCCGGCCGGAACGGTCGTGCAACTGGCTGGTGGCGCGTCCATCGCTTCCTCGGCCATCGCCAGCGGCACGCTGGCGACCGACGCCGACGTGATCTTCAGCGCGGCCACCCTGAGCATCGCGACCGGATCGTACTACTTCCCCAACGGCTTCAAGTATGCCAACGGCGCGAGCTACGGGAACCAAGCTGCGGGAAGCTTCAGCTTCACGACCGCGTTCAATATCCCCTTCAATGCCGACTTCCACGCGCGGCTGGTCGCGGATACGCCGATAACCCAGACCGACTTCTTCGCCGGCGGCGTGACGCTCGCCGCTACCAACGGCATCTTCGCGCAAGGCGCTGCGGCGCAGCTCGACACTGGCCTCGGGGCGCTGACCCTGCACACGCCCTATCTCGGCGACAACGTCGCGGGCCTCGCCTCGCCGAAGGCGCCGACCCTGTCGCTGAAGACCCTCGGTGCGCTCAGGATCGATGCGCAGGGCTCCGGCGCGGTCGCCGCCGTCACCGCGATCCCGGGCGGCACGCTGTCGCTGGAGGGCGACACGGTGTCGATCGCGCGGACCGCGGTGAAGCTCACGGCCGGCAATCTGACCATCGCGGCCGCCAACGGGGTTGCGCTCGCCGACGGCGCCGTGGTTGCGACGCCGGGCTACACCAAGACGTTCGGCGATGCCGCCGATCCGGTGACGCAGGACGCGCCGGGCGGATGGCTGTCCATCACCAGCGCGCACGGCAATATCGATCTCGGCGCCGGCACTCTGGTCTCGGTCGGCGGGACGGCGGGCATGGGCGGCACGCTGAAGCTCGGCGCCAGCAACGGCACGGTGACCTTCGGCGGCACGATCGACGGCACGGCGCCGGGCGGAGCCGCGAGCTTCACGCTCGACACCGCCGGGGCGTTCGACCTCTCGCTGCTGGCGGGCGTGGCGGGCAACCGGGGTTTCAACGGCGATATCGTCATACGCACCCGGACCGGCGACCTCGTCCTCGCCCAGGGGCAGACGCTGAAGGCCGCGAGCCTGTCGCTGACCGGCGACGGCGGCATGGTCTCCATTGCCGGCAGCGTCGACACGTCCGGCACCAATGGCGGCGCGGTTTCGCTCTACGGCGCGGGCGGAGTCTATCTGGCCTCCACGGCCGTGATCGATGCCCATGCCGACGGCTATGGTGTCTGGGACTCGCGGCAGGCCGAGGCCGGCGACGTCACCTTGGGGACCATCGGCAGCGGCGCAGTCGCGATCGCGGCCGGCGCCGTCATCGATGTCTCGGCGAAGAACACCGCCGACCGGGTGGTGCCTTATTATACGAACTCGGTGAAGAACTACCTGTTCGTCGAGGGCGACCTCGGCGGCCGCGTCATCCTGCGGGCGCCGGTGGTGAATTCGGCGGGTCGTGACAGCGTCAATGTGTCGGTGGCCAACGCGGGAAGCATCAAAGGCGCGCGCGAGATCGATCTCGTCGGCGTCAAGAGCTTCGATCTCCGCGCGCTCGGCGCGATCGCCGGTTCCGGGGTGACCATCGATGCGGCGACCAACACCGCCGTGATCGATCCGCGCGGCGACTACTTTGCGAACGCGGCCCAGGCGGGCAGCCTGGTGCCGGTCATCCAGAACTTCGACGTCTCGGCCAGCTACGGCACTCTCGGCGGCCTGAACGCCTCTTCGGCGTTCCACGCCAAGCCGGGCGTCGATCTCGGCTTCGACGGCAACGTCCGGCTCGACCGCAACTGGAATCTCGCCGCCGGCACCGTCGATGTCGCAAGGGCGACGGCCGCCGGGCTGATGGGCAGCGAGACCTTCACGGGCGCCGGCGGCAGCTCGGTGACGCTGCCTTACATTCTGCCCGGCAAGGACGCCGCGCTGTTCGCCGGCGGCTACGTCTCGATGCTCTATCGCACCGGCGGCAGTGTCTACGGCGAGGCGCCGGTGTTTGCGCTAAAAGCCTCCGGCGACCTCACCATCAACGCGAGCATCAGCGACGGATTCTTCCAGTTCCGCAACCAGACCGATGCTAATTATCTGGCGGCCGTGGTCAGCACCGGCAGCATCGTGGTGGCGTTCAGCAGCGGGTCCAGCAATCTGACCACCCAGGTCACGACCGGTGTGCCGGCGGTGGCGGTGAACAACAGCCGCGCGACGACGATTAGTTTGTCCGGCACCAACGCGCCTGCGACGATCTATGTTCCTTATTCGGCCGACGGCAATTCGGTGTCGCCGGAGAAGAGCGGCGATCCGTTCGGCAGCGCCGTGCTGTTCCCGGCGCTCGGCACCAAGACCTACGCCGATTCGACCAGCCTCGACCTGGTGGCCGGCGCCGCGCTGACCCGCACCGGCGGCGGGGCGCTCGCGGCCAGCGCCAATCCGCTCGCCACCACTCCCGACACGGCCAGCATGCTCGCGATCGGCGGCTCGTACAGCTACAGCTACGGCGGATCGATCGTCACGGTCCGCTACGGCACCAAGTTCAATCAAACCGACAACACGACCTACAGCGCCTCCAACTACGCCACGTCGACGGCGACCTCCGCCAATTGGCTGGCGGCGGTATTGGCGAGCAAGACCACCGACACCTACAGCTACACCGGCCAGACGTTGTACTACGGCACCGACAGACGGTCCGGCGTGCTGCTTCCGAACACGGCCGCCGCCAAGACCATCGATAATCAGTCCGACCTGATCTATCTGGATTTCAGCGTAGACACGCAGACCGGCTCCGGAGCGTCCAGTCCGCTCGCCAACTTCAGCGCGGTCAGGCTGAGAGACATCGCCAAGATTTCGGATCCGAGCAATCCGAAATACGATGCATATCTCCACGCGCTGTACGTCAGCAACGCATCGTCGGCGGACGCCAGCGGCGATTTCTTCACGGCGGTCACCAGTTCGAGCGCGACCGATCCCTACACGATGGCGAGCGGCGGAGGGATCGTCGTCAGCGTGAAGACGGCGGCCTACATCTTCCAGAAATACGTCGATCCGCTGTTCAGCTCGACCTACGGCCAAAAGACGGAAATTGTCACTTCGCTGGTGCGCAGCGGCGTGGGGTCGATCAATCTGGCGTCCGGCGGGTCCGTCGATCTGACCGGCGGCGCACTGACGCTGCAGACCGTCTACAACTACAACAATGCGACGCAGGGATCGCCGGTCACTCTCGGCGGGGCCGCGGTCTACACCGCAGGCCATGTCGCCGACACGTCGGTGCGGACCGCCGTGGACCCGGAGACCAACCGGACGGTGACGATCGACCCCACCGCGTTCCTGAAGACCGGCACGCTGTTCGGGTCCACCGCCAATTACGGCTATGGCAGCCGGATCGCCGGCACCTCCGGCTTCGCCAGCGGCGCGGTGGGCGTACTGGTCTCGGACAATGTCTATGCCGAAGGCGGCGGCGACGTCTCGATCACGGCGGAAGGGAGCGTGCTGGCCCGGCGCGACCAATCGGTCACCTCCAACCTCGCCGCCCAGATTTCTTCGACCCTGTCGTTCGCCGGAGGCTCCGACGAGCCCTGGCGCGTGGGCGCGATCGGGACCGACACCTGGGCCAAGATCGATCCGCAGCTGTTCCGCAGCGGCGTGGCGACGCTTGGCGGCGGCGACATCTCGATCCGGGCCGGCGGCGACATACTCGGCCTCACCGTCGTCGCGACCGATTCGCTCACCACCGCCAGGACGGCCTCGGCCGGCGTGACCTCCAAGGCGCTGATGACCTTCGGCCGGGGCGACGTGATGCTGTCGTCGAGCGGCAGCATCTCCAACCTCAGGCTCGACGTCGCATCCGGCGCCGGCCTCGTTCAGGCCGCCGGCGGTCTCGTCTCCGCGGGGACCGACGCGAACCTGCTGCGCCTGACCGACGCGACCGTGCGGTTCGACGTCCTCGGGGCGGTGTCGCTCGGGGGGGTCGCAGGGGTTGGTCCGACGCAGCTCAGCAATGCGTCCAACAATCTGAATGCGGATGTTTTCTATCTGCCCAACAGCAGCATCTCGGTGCTGGCCGACGGAGCGGTGACGCTGGGGTACTCCGCAAACGCACCGAGTTCTTACACAAGGGGCGTTCTGCCGGGTAGTCTGTCGCTGGTCTCGCTGACCGACTCCCTGTCCTTTGGCCAGCAGGTTCTGATGATGCCGTCTCCGACCGGAGAGCTCGAGCTTCTGGCCGGCGGCAGCATCACGGCGGGGAATATCGCCATGCTGGACGCCGATCTCGGCCTGCTGCCGGGGCTCTACACCGCCTATGACGGCGTCACGGCGCTCCCGGCGACTGGCTCTCCGGTGGGTACCATCGCCCTGGAATTCCCTTACGTTTCCCCGACGACTACCGAGCAGCAGCGCAGCCTCAACCACAAGGCGGTCGCCACCCATGCCGACGACAGCGAGCCGGTGCGGATCGCCGCCGGGACCGATATCGGAACGTCGAGCGGCGCGCTGATCCTCTCCGTTCCCAAGCAGGCGCGCATCTCGGCCGGCCGCGACATCGTCAACATGATCTTCTATGGCCAGAACCTGTCTTCGACCGACATCACCCGGGTGACCGCCGGCCGCGACATCATCGGCACCTCCCAAATTCTGGCCGTGAACAATCTTCTCGGCGCCACCGGCACGGCGCAGCCGACCCTGCTCGGCAACACCTTCGTGATCGGCGGACCTGGCGATTTCGTCATCGAGGCCGGGCGCAATCTCGGACCGTTCATGCCGTCCGCCGTGATCAAGTCGTCGACGACGACCACGTCGGCCTATGGCGGCGGCATCCTCTCTGTCGGCAACGAGTTGAACCCGTGGCTGCCCAAGCAGGGGGCCAGCCTGGCGGTCATGTTCGGGGTCGCGGGCGGCGCGAACTACGATGGTTTTCGCGATTATTATCTCGATCCGGCCAATCTCGCCCAACTGCCGAATTACCTGCTTGCGGACGACGGAGCCGCTTCGGTCTACGGTACCGAGCTGATCGCCTGGATGCGGGCCAAGTGGCCGACCTCTCTGCCGCAGGGGGCGGTCAATGTGACCTATGATCAGGCCTACGCGGCGTTCAAGGCGCTGCCCGAGATCTCGCAGCGCCTCTTCCTCGACAAGATCTACTTCGGCGAGCTGGTCGCGGCGGCCATTCCCGACGGGCCGAGCTATCAGAAATATGCCCGCGGCTACGAGGCCGTGAACCTGCTGTTCCCGGCGGCCTGGGGCTATACGAAAAACAGCCTCGAAGGCGGGGCAAACGGTGCGGCCACGACGGTCCGGACCGGCAATCTCGATCTGCGCCTGTCGACCATCCAGACCGCTCGGGGCGGCGACATCTCGATCCTGGGGCCGGGTGGCCGGGTGCTGGCCGGCTCGGTGGTGCGCACGGCGGCGCAGGCCGCGCGGCACAATTACGCAATTTATAACACCGGCGGTCGGTATACGTTCCCGATCCTGTCGATCCCGACCGGCTACGAGGGCATCCTGACGCTGCGCGGCGGCGCCATCTCGACCTTCACGGACGGCGATTTCGTGCTCAACCAGAGCCGGTTGTTCACCGAGCAGGGCGGCGACATCATCATGTGGTCGTCGAACGGCGACCTCAACGCCGGCCAGGGTCCGAAGACCAGCGCCAACTTCCCGCCGGTCCGCGTGCGCGTCAGCCCCAACACCTATGCCGAGCCCGACCAGGTCGGCGCCACCACCGGCGCCGGCATCGCCGCCCTGAAAGCGACGCCGGACACGCCGGCTTCGGACATCTACCTGATGGCGCCGCGCGGCACCGTGGACGCCGGCGACGCCGGCATTCGCTCCACCGGCAACCTGTCGATCGTCGCCTACCAGATCCGCAACGCCGACAACATCCAGGTCGGCGGCCGCGTGAGCGGCCTGCAGGTGCAGCCGCCGGCCGCGACGCCTCTGGCGGCCCCGACCAAGGACAAGGCGGCGAGCGACGCGGTGGACGCCGCCTCTCGGCAGGGGACGCCGTCCGAGCGGCCCTCGGTCATCATCGTCGAGATCCTCGGCTATGGCGGCGGTGAGGGGACGCCGTCCGACAGTGCCCCGGTTCGCCGCGAGGAGGAAGAGCGGCGGCCGTCCGGCCGGCAGAGCTACGATCCTGGTGCGCCGGTCCAGGTCGTCGGCTTCGGTGCCCTCACGGCGGAGCAGGCCCGGCAACTCACGCCGGCGGAGTTCGGCCGGATCGGTCGGTGACGGGTCGGCTCAATCCCGGCCGCCACGATCGAGAAGCTGGTCGCACTGGGCACGCGCGAACGCGTCGTGCCGCGAGAGGGCTATCGGCGTGCCGCCAAGCGGGCCGCCATCATGGTTGGGCGCTATACCCACGCCCACCAGTTCAACCGTGCCCGCCGCATGCTCGCCGTCCTGCGCATCCGGCTCGGCCGCGTGATCCGCGACATCCGCCGCAAGATTGAGGGTGATCCTGTCCGCGAGGAGCGCTTCGCCCCGCTGCTCGATCGCGCCGTCCGGGTCCGCCATCAGGACCATCGCCTGCGCGGCCGGAAGGTCTGTGCGATGCACGCACTGCGGGGAGCGAGCCAACGTACCCATGCGGCGTGGGCCGCGGGATTGCGTATTGCGTTGTCCGAGGGTAAGCAGCCGAAGCCGAGACGGCGGCAAAGATCGCGGCGCCCGCCAAGGACACGGTGCAGGTGCGCGGCTTCGATCGTAAGAATCCGGCGCGTCGTCCGCTGCCCGAGCATCTGCCGCGCGAGCGCATCGTCTATCCGGCACCGTCGGCGTGCCCGTGCTGCGGTGGGGCACTGCGCAAGCTCGGCGAGGACGTCACCGAGACCCTGGAAGTGGTGCCGCGGCAGTGGAAGGTGATCCGTAACGTCGTTTTCAGGCCACGGCTTTGAGGGCTTGCGGCGGGGCGTAGGCCCAGGGCAGCAGGTCGTAGATGCGGCTGTTGGGATGGCCGTCGACAATCCGGGTGATGACGTCGGCGAGATAAACCTGCGGATCGAGACCGATCAGTTTGCAGGTCTCGATCAGCGAGGCGACGACGGCCCAATGCTCGGCGCCGCCATCCAAACCGGCGAAGAGCGCGTTCTTGCGGTTATGGAGACCTCTGCATAACCGCAACAACTGGACCCTCGCCGGCTCCGACGAAGGCGGCCGCCGCGCCGCCGCCGTCTACACTCTGATCAAATCCGCCAAGCTGAACGACATCGATCCACAGGCCTGGCTCGCCGACGTTCTCGCCCGTCTGCCCGATCATCCCGCCAAGCGCATCCAAGACCTCCTGCCGTGGAACTGGAAGGCTCTGCCGGCCGCCGCAGCAGCCTGATCACCCCGCACCGCCGCCCGGCCTGACTTCCCTGCGGTCTTCACCGGATGGGTACAAACGGCTGGTTTTGGAGTGCCCAGTTTTGCATCGAAATGGCGCGCCAGTCCGAATATAACTGCGAACACCTATGTGATTGAAATAAAATTATGATTCGCCATATCTGGCGCGTCTCAGTTTGACCCGCAAGCATGTCGACCAGATGACCGGTCTGTCGGCTCACCTGATATGGGACCGGGTGCGAGCATCACGGTGGAAGCCCGCTGATGAGGCGTCTGCCAGGAACAGCGATCCAGCGCCGGGCCCTTTTTTGAGATCCATCCGGATTCGTCGGCCCGGTCCAACCGTGATCGAAGGTACATCGAGGACAGCGTGGCAGGCAGGTTCGCCCTGCGTCGTAAACCTGACATATCGTCTGTTTAGCCTTTAAAGCTCGGGGATGAGCGTGGCTGGCCATTGAATTTGAACCGTCAACGGCTGGACGACCCGCGCCAATGCACCTGGACTTGCTGGACGGGAGCGAGAACGCGTCAGCGAGCTGATCGCGCCGATATTGCAGTTGGGCCATGCCGAAATTGCGACACCGTTGGCTCAGGCGTGCGATCCATCGGGCTCTTGGACTGATGCTCGTCGGCCTGATGCCGCTCGCAAATCCGGCTCTCGCGCAATCAGATGGCAGAGAGGCGCTCATCCATTTCTCGGTTCCTCCACAACCGCTCGCCTCGGCGCTCAGTCGCTATGGCGATGCGACGGGAAACGAGGCGCTCTATGAAGGGGGCCTGACGGACGGGCGCATCTCGGGCGATGTCCAGGGGCGATTGACGTCGACCGAAGCCTTGCGGCGACTGTTGGGTGGTACCGGCTTGTCGGCCCGTTTCATCGCTGACGGCATCTTCATCCTCCTACCCGCACCACAGCGCCAATCGACACAGGCGCCGCCGCCGGCACATCGGCGCTACTATGCCCTTATTCAAGAAGGCGTGCTTGATGCCCTATGCCGGCTGCGCGAGGCCCGGCCCGGCCATTATCGTCTTGTGACCGTGTTCTGGATTGCACAGGACGGCGCCGTCGAAGACGTTCTACGGATCGGCACCTTGGGCAGGGCGAGTGCCGATCAACTGATCGACAGAACATTGCGTGGCCTCAAATTCAGTGAGCCGCCGCCAGCGGATTTCGTACAGCCGGTTCGCCTATTGTTCGTGCCGGACGGCCCGGGCGTGGGTCCGGGTTGTGCAGTCGCAGACGCCCGCCTAAGACGCCTGGTGGGTGCACAGTGAGCGAGAGTCCCTTGGCAGGCATGCGTCGGCTTTTCATCGACGGTTACGACGATCTGAAGACGCGGCTGACGAAACGCCTGGGCTCGGCCGACCTCGCCGGGGAGGCGATGCATGATACATGGTTGCGCCTCGCCCGCCTGGAGCCGGTCGGTGTTGTCCAGCAGCCCGAACACTATCTGTTTCGAGCCGCTTTGAATGCGGCCGATGATCACCGTCGTCGGGAGAAGCGTCACAGCCGCAGCGTCGATCTGGACAGAGCTTTGGAAATTCGCGACGAGCGACCGACGGCGGAGGAGGATCTGGTCGCCCGCTCGGAGTTGGAAACATTCGAGACGATCATGGCCGAACTTCCACCGCGGCGACGCGCCATCTTCTTGGCCGCGCGTGTCGGCAATGTCCCTCGCCAAGTGATTGCCGACGAAATGAGAATTTCGCGGCGGTCGGTCGCCAGAGAGCTCATGCTCGCGCACAAGCACTGCCTCGCGCGCTGGAAAGAATTGGTGGATTAGTGTTGCCCGTCCCGAGCTCCAGGACAGTCTTAGGATCGAGAATCACAAAGACAGCCAGCAGCACCTTCGGGTGGCGCGCAGTGAGGGCGCGGTATTGCGATGAGTGAAGGTCCCAGCCGAGCGTCAGATGTAAGCCGCGCCGAACACGAGGCGGTCGGCTGGGTGCAGAAGATCGCGTCTGGAGGAGCGACGCCGGAAGAATTGGAAGCCGCGCGGCGCTGGCGCGCGGAGAACGTGCGCCATGCCAAGGCCTATGACGACGCGGAACGCGTGTGGAACAGAATGGGTGCGATCGGCCGCGCACGGCACGGTCCGGGTGCAGACTTCGTCGGTCCCTTGCGGGAGTTCGGGCGGCGCCGTGCGGCGATGAACCGTCGCGCGCTATTGGCCGGCGGCATAGCTGCGATCGGCGCAGGGGCCGGTTATGGCTTGGTCAAACCCCCGCTCGGTCTGTGGCCGTCTCTTCCGGAATTGCAGGCAGATTATCGCACGGGCACGGGCGAGCAACGGACGATCCGCTTCGCCGATGCCGTTGCGATCGAGCTGAATACACAGACAAGCCTGGCGATCCGTCCGGTGACGGTGGCGCAGGATTGCGTCGAGTTGATTTCGGGAGAGGCATCGTTCGCGATACCGGTCGGTGCGGCGCGGCCCCTTGTCGTGTTTGCCGCAAACGGCAAGACGCTGAGTGACTCCGGCCGATTTGATGTTCGTTACATCCCGAGCCGCGACCGTTTGTCAGCCAGCGTAACCTGCTTCGAGGGGCGGTTGCGGACCGAGTTTCGCAACGAGATCGCTGAGCTCGGCCCAGGCGAGCGGGTCCGATATGATGGTGATGGCTTGGGCAAGATCAGCACGGTCGATCCGATCGCCGATTCGCAATGGCGGCGGGGCATCGTCGAGTTCCGCAACACGCCACTCGCCGAAGCCGTCGAGGAGATGAACCGATACCGGCTTGGCCGCATCATCCTGATGAATTCGTCTCTCGAGCGAAGGCTGCTCAGCGGCCGCTTCCGGATCGACCAGATGGACAAGGCGCTGCTGCAACTGGAGGAGGTCTTCAGCGCCAAGCTTCGACGCCTGCCGGGCGGCATCATTTTGCTGAGCTAGTCCGCCGCCGACGTCGTTCAAATTTCTCCTCGCCGACATGGCTCAAAGCACGGGGTCCGTCAGTCTACCCAAACGAGAGCTATTTGCCGGGGCGGCCGTGTCGTTCGCTGCTGCGGCAAAGTTCTGTTGTGGCTGAAGGAACCGCCTGATGTCCGTCCTTGTTCCTGTTCTCTCCGTTCCGGCTCTCTCCGAAAGGGTGGCGCGCCGACGCCCGCGCAACGCTGCGTTGCTCGCAGGCGTGAGCGCCCTGACGCTGCTCGCGGCGGCTGGTTCATCCGAGGCGGGAAGTCTGCGCGGCCAGGTGGTGAGCTCGGCCGCGGCGGCGACGGCGGCGGCACAGGCGAGCGCTGCGCAGGCGTCGTCGGCGGCGTCCGAGGCGATGACGCGGATGAACAATTCGCTCAGAGCCATCCGCGACGCGCAGGCGGTGGCGCGGGCGGCGGCAATGGCGGTGGGGAGCAGGGTGCCAAACGGGCTGACCGCCGGCGGCCTGGTTCCCGACAGCGGACTCGACCCGAACCGACCCGGCGTCGCCAAATCGGTCACGACCTGGACCGGTGCCATGACGCCGACCCAGACGGTCGCGGGCGACCAGACTACCGTCACGGTCCGGCAGACGGCGGCGCAGGCGATCCTCGAGTGGGCGAGCTTCAATGTCGGGCAGAACACCACGCTCGCCTTCGACCAGCAGGGCAACCGGAGCTGGGTGGCGCTCAACCGCGTCACCGATCCGCTCGGGCGGCCGAGCCAGATCCTCGGGCGGATCACGGCGGACGGCTCCGTCTACGTCGTCAACCGCAACGGCATCATCTTCGGCGGGGCCAGCCAGATCAACGTCGGCAGCCTGATCGCCTCGACGGCGGGGATCACCGACAGCCAGTTCCTCACCAACGGCATCTATTCGACGCAATCCGGCAACAGTTACATGCCGAGCTTCACCGCGGCCGGGGGCAAGGTCGTGGTCGAGGCGGGCGCCTCGATATCGACGTCTGCGCCGTCGTCGGTCACGTCGGGCGGCGGCTACGTGCTGTTGCTCGGCAGCGAGGTGGTCAACGCCGGAAGCATCACCACGCCGAAGGGCCAGACCATGCTGGCCGCCGGCGACGACTTCATTCTGCGCCGCGGCTACGGCACCGACAGCAACCAGTTCTCGACCACCCGTGGCAACGAGATCGCGCCCGTGCTCTACGCAGGCAGTCCGAGCGGCACGGTGACCAACACCGGCGTGGTGCTGTCGCAGCAGGGCGACATCACGCTGGCCGGCCACGCCATCGTGCAGGACGGCATTTTGCTCTCGACAACCTGGGTCAACCAGCGCGGCACCATCCATCTCCTCAACGCCGCGACGGATGCGACCGGCAGCGTCACGCTGACCGGCAACAGTGTCAGCGCCATCCTGCCGGAGCTGGACTCCACCGACACCGCGCTGAACTCGCAACGCGACGCCCTGATCGCGGCGTCCGGGACCAATGCGCTGGCGACCCAGTTCAACAACCTGTCGACGTTGACCGACAGGCTCGACCAGTCCCGCATCGAGATCGTCACCGGCGGTCTGGTCGAATTCAAGAACAACTCCCTGACCATGGCACAGGGCGGTCAGGTTGCGGTCTCGGCCGGCAAGCGGGTGTTCGCCGAGACAGGGTCGATCATCGATGTCTCGGGTGTGCGGGGCGTACTGCTGCCGATGTCGGCCAACCAGGTGCTGGTCAACGTGCAGGGTAACGAGCTGCGGGACTCCCCGGCAAATCGCGACAGTGGCGCGCTGGTCAACACAAACGTCTGGATCGATATCCGCAATCTGGTGCTGGTGCCCGCAGGGACCGGCGGCTATGCCAGCGACCGCTACTACACCAAAGGCGGATTGCTCGAAATCGGCGGCTATCTCGCCAACACCACCCACACCATCGGGGAATGGGCGGCTGTGGGCGGCACCATCACGCTGGCGGCGCCGGAGGTCATCGCGCAGCAGGGCGCAAAGTTCGATATTTCCGGTGGATCGGTCAGCTACGAGGGCGGCCGAATCTATTCGACCTGGCTGACCGCCAGCGACGGTCGCCACTATACGTTCGACAACGCGCCGGCCGACATGACGTTCGTTACGGCCGGCCTCGGCACCGTGCGCACGCATAAAGTCCAGGGGCAGGTGGTGGCGACCGAGACCTGGACATCGCGAATGCGGTGGTTGTCGACCTGGCGTTACGACTCTGGCTACACCGTGGGCCGCGATGCCGGTCGTCTCAATCTGTCGACACCGACGGCAATCTTCGAGGCGGACATCATCGCCGACGTCGTCACCGGCGAGCGGCAGACCAGCGCGCGCGCCGCTGGCGTCGCTGACGGCTACAAGCAGGTGCAGAACGCCGTGCCGCTGGAAGGCACGCTCGGCCTCGGCCGCTACGACGCCACGCCAAATCAGGTTGGCGTGTACGGCTCGGATGTCCGCTTCACCGATGTGGCTGATATCAGCGCCGGCCTGTCCGCCACCGCCGCGCTGCCGTCGGTCCGCGCCAACACCGCCTGGTTCGACGCCGGCCGCATCAATGCAACCCATCTCGGCGGGCTTGATATCGGCACCTCCAACACGATTACGATCGATCGCGCGATCACGCTCGCCGATGGCGGCAAGATCAACCTCAACGCGGCGGTGGTCGATATCAAGGCCGATGTCACCGCGCGCGGCGGCTCGCTGGTGATCGACAACGTGTTGGCGGGCGCCGGTGCCGGCGGCCGCGGCGCCTATGCGGTGCTGCTCAAGAATGGCCTGTCCTCCATCACACTCTATGACGGCGCGACGCTCGATCTGCGCGGTCTGTGGGTGAACGTGGAGCAGGACCCTGCGGACGCACCGAAGCAGGCCTTCATCGACGGCGGCTCGGTCACGCTGCGCTCGACCCATGACGTGACATTGCAGGCGGGCAGCGTCATCGACGTCTCGTCGGGCGCGGCGATCCTCGCCAGCGGCAAGACCAAAGGCGGCCGCGGCGGCGACGTGACGCTGATCGCCGACCAGCAGAATTCCACCGTGACGGCCAACGGCCTGTTGACCCTCGATGGCACGATCCGCGCCTACGGCGTCAGCGGCGGCGGCACGCTCAGGATCGAATCCGGCACGGCCATCGCCATCGGCGGCAAGGTGCTGGCGACCGACGGCGTGCTCGGCGCCGGCGAGACGGCGCCGGCCGATCTGGTGCTGCTGGAGGACTATCAGGTCAAGGCCGGCGAGGTGCTGCCGGCGAGCTATTCCTATCAGGCCACTTGGTTCCAGCCCGGCGATACATTGACCGCCAAGCCGGTCATCGAAAAGGTGACGCTGGCAGCAGACTGGACGCCGCCGCTGACGTCGAATCCCTACGTTACGTATTTGATCGAAACGGGCGCGGATAAAAAAGGACCACATTACACTATCAGCTATTGGTCGAGCGTGGCGCTCCCGGCTGGAACGGTCATCAGCATCAATACATATTATACGGGGAGCTTGATCGGCTACACCTTGCCGGCTGCGGTGTTCCCGAATGGCCTGCCGTCGGCGACCACGTTCACCCGGACCGTGGCGGCCGGGACGTTGGCGCCGTCGGACGGCACGATCGCGGCCGGAACGCTGATCGCTGCGGGCTCGGTGCTCCAGCGCGCGGCGGCCGTCAAAGAGATCCTGCAGATCGACGCGTCGCAGTTGCAATCGGGGTTCTCCAGTTACGATATCAATGGCCGGCAAGGTGTCGTGGTCGCCGCCGGCGCCCGGCTCGATGTCGCGATGCCGGTCTATCGCTTGACGGACGCAGCCTTCTCGATCGCCACCGGCGAGGATCCCTCGCTCGCGCTGACCGTCTGGACTCCGCCGGAATGGACCGAAGACGCCAGCAAAAGCAGCCTGACCCAGCGCGGCGGCGCCAGCCTGACCTTGCGCTCCAATGTCGGCGAGGGGACCCTGACGACGGCGAGCGGCCCGATCGGCATTCAGACCGGCGCTGTGATCCGCGTCGATGCCGGCCAGTCGATCAGCCTGCAAGGCACCAGCTTCAATATCGACGGCGCGTTGACCGCGCCGGGCGGCACCATCAGCCTGACCCAGGCCTCGGCGAGCCTCAATCAGGGGACCGGCGACAACAAACCCGGCCTGATCTGGATCGGCGAACACGCCGTGCTCGATGTCGCGGCCCGCGCGGTCACGGCGACCAATGCGCGCGGCGAGACCTATGGCGTGGTCGGCAATGGCGGCTCGATTCTGATCGGCGGAGCGCTGGACTGGGAGACGACCGGCGAATCCTTCACGCCGAATGCCTTCGTGGTGATCCGGCCCGGCGCGCTGCTCGATGCCTCCGGCACCAGCGCGGTGCTCGACATTGCTGGAACCGGGATCCAGCGCGCCAGCACGCCGCTCGAGGTTGCCAGCAATGGCGGCAGCATCGTCATAAAATCCAGCAACGGCCTCTATCTCGACGGCACGCTGCGCGCGGCGGCCGGTGGCGCGAACGCCGCCGGCGGGACGCTGGCGCTGGCGCTCGAGGCGCCGAACTATTTGCGCTCATCGACGTCCGGCGATGTGCTGCGGCATCGTGAACTGGTCATCGCCGACATCCAGGGCGATAGCGCCATCGCCGATGCCGGATCGATGGCGGAGGCCAAGGCCGGTCTGGTCACCGGCACCGCGCGGCTCGGCGTCGATCGCATCAAGGCCGGCGGCTTCGGCACGCTGTCGCTGCTGTCGGATGGCCTGATCTCGTTCGACGGCAACGTTACGCTGGCCATGAACCAGAGCCTGAGCCTCTATGCCGGCGCCTTCGCGCTCGGCGCCAATGCCGCCGCGGATTCGCGGGTATCGCTGGCGGCGCCCTATGTGCGGCTGGCCGGCGTGACCCGCATCGGCAAAGATCTTTACACATTGCCTACGGTGCGGTGGGACGAGGGCTATGGCACGCCGTCGCAACAGTCGAGCAGCGCGGTCTTCTCCGTCGCCGCCGATCTCATCGATATCCGCGACCGCGTGGTGTTCGGGGCGCATCGGCTCATCAACACCCAGGCCGAGAGCTACACCGTCGATCGCCGCGGCTTCGCGCTGATCGATCTTCTGAGCAGCGGCGATGTCCGCATGCTCGGCGGAACCGGGACGATCGGCGCCGCGCTGCAGACGCCGGGCAATATCACCGTGACCGCCGCGCAGATCTATCCGGCAACCCGCGCCACCGGCTCGATCACCGCCGGTTATACCGGCATCGAAGCCAAGCTTCTCGTCGGCAGCGTGCTGAATATCCGGCGCTACGGCGACACCGTTCCCGACGTGCCGTATTCCGCCTTCGGCCTCCTCACTTTGGCCGCCGATACGGTCAACCAGGGCGGCGTGGTGCGCGCGCCGTTCGGTCGAATCGTGCTCGGCAGCCTCTCCAACGGTAGCGTCCCGCAGACGGATACTGTCCATCTGCTGCCGGGCAGCATCACCTCGGTCAGCGGTGTCGGGCTGGCGATGCCCTATGGCGGCACGGTCGATGGCACCAGCTACACCTATAACGGCGCGACGGTCGCGGCTGCCAGTCCGGCCATCACCCTCAACGGCCTGCATATCGATGCCGATGCCGGCTCGCTGATCGACCTGTCGGGCGGCGGCCAATTGACCGGCGCCGGCTTCGTCTCGGGGCGCGGCGGCTCGGTGAACATCCTGACCACGCCGCTGGTCAATGCCAATCCCGGCTTCGGCTACAGCGCGAAGGGCAATCAGGTCTACGCGATCGTGCCGAGCAGCTCCGTCGCCTATGCGCCGGTGGTGCAGGAAGCAGGCTTCGGCCTGCCGTCGGTGGGCCGCCAGATCACCATTCCGGAGGGCGTGCCGGGTCTTGCCGCCGGCACCTACACCTTGATGCCCGCGACCTATGCGCTGTTGCCGGGCGCCTATCGCGTGGAGTTGGGCAGTACCGTCAGTCCCGCCGTCACCGGCGTCGCTGCGACCGGCAGCGGCTCGTACATCGTCAGCGCCTATCTCGGCGTCGCCAATACCGCGATCCGCGCCTCCCTGCCGAACCGGGTCATCATCACGGCGGCGGACAAGGTGCGTACGCACTCGTCTTTCAACGAGACCAGCTATGACGCCTACGTGCTGGCGAATGCCGCGCTCAAGAGCGTCTCGCGCGGCTGGATGACGGTCGATGCCGGCGGGCTGACCATGCAGCTCGACAAGGCGCGCGGCGCCGATGATCGCATGCAGTTGCTGTTCGACGGCGCGCTGCGCATCCGGGCGGCGGCTGGCAGCGATGGCTATAGCGGGGCCGTCTCGATCGTCGGCATCAGCGAAATCGTCGCGACCGGGCAGGGAGCCACCCCCGGGATGGTGGCGGCCTCGGTCTCCGCCGACGAACTCAGCAAGCTCGACGCGCCGCGTCTGATGCTGAACAACGGCTATTTCGGCGATATCGTGCTGCGCAGCGGCGCCCGACTGTCGGCGGCCGAGATCGTCTTCAACTCGAGAGGAAGGTCGTGGCGCCAGGAGAGGGGCGCCATCACGATCGAGGAGGGCGCGACGATCAGCACCATCGGTCGCGGATCGCCGGGCACCGACACCAGTGCTCCCTACCTTGTGGACGCCGGCATGCTGATCGTGTCCAATGGCGTGATCACGTTGCTGCGGGGCGAGACAGATGCGGCGGACGTCGATATCACGATCGGCGCCTGCGTCACCGCCGGCTGTAACCTGACCACGACGATCGCCTCCGAAGGCACCATCGGCTTGATGACGGCCGGCACCGTCACCGTCGCCGACAACGTCTCCTACGGCACCCGCAATCTCGTGCTGGGATTGTCGGCGATCAATCTCGGCTCCGATGCGAGTATCGCGACAGCCGCGGCCGCCGCTCGCCTGCCGACCGGGCTGACCCTCAACCAGGCCGTGCTGTCGCGATTGCTGGCGGGCAACACCGCGATCGGCGCGCCGGCGCTGGAGACGCTCACGCTCACTGCGCGTGACGCGGTCAACGTGTTCGGCGACGTCGCGCTCGACGCATCGACACTGGACCGGCTGGTGCTGACGACACCGGCAATCTACGGCTATGGCTCGGCCGGCACCACCGCCACGATCCGCGCCAACGAATTCGTCTGGACCGGCTCGTCATCGGCGCCGGGCGCGGCGATGGCCGACAGGCTCGGCGACGGCACGCTCGACATCGTGGCCAACCGGGTCGTGTTCGGCTACGGTCCGAACGCCCAACCCAGCACCACGGTCGTCGACAACCGCATCGCGCTCGGCTTTGCCGCCGTCAACATCGCGGCGGCCGAGTCCGTGACCTCGACCAACAAGAGCACGCTCGGTGTCTATGCCCGGCAGGGCACCTATGACGCGGTGAGCGGTTATCAATACAGCGGCGGCAATCTCACCATCACGACGCCGCTGTTCACCGGCGCGGCCGGCTCGGTCAACACCATCACGGCCGGCGGCGATATCCGCATCGTCGGATCGGGCGGCACAGCCGCTGGTGTCGATGCGCTGGGCGCGACGCTGAAGCTGACCGGCGCCAATATCACCGTCGATACCAGCGTGGTGCTGCCGTCGGGGCGGCTGGAGCTGACGGCTACGGGCGACATCGTGCTCGGCGACAACTCACGGCTCGATCTGTCGGGCCGCGCGGTGGTGTTCTTCGACGTCACCAAATATAGCTGGGGCGGCGATCTGGTCATGACCAGCCGCGCCGGCAACATCAGCCAGGCGGCGGGATCGGTGATCGATCTGTCGGCGCAGCACAACAGCGGCGGAACCGCGACGGTCACGGCGCTCGGCACGGGCGCCGGCCATGTCGATCTCGCCGGCAGTATCCGTGGCGGCACGACCGGCTATTACGACGCCGGCGGCACTTATGTGCCCTACGATGCGGCCGAGCTTGACGTTCATGCGCAGACGCTGGCCGATTTCGCTGGGCTGAATGCCCGCCTCAACAGCGGCGAGGTGTTCGGGGCGCGCCGCTTCCAGATCAAGCAGGGTAGCCTCGTCGTCGGCAACGAGGTCAAGGCGCGCGAGGTCGAGATCACGATCGACGGCGGCAGCCTCACCGTCAACGGCACCATCGATGCCAGCGGCTTCCAGGTCGGCAAGATCCGGCTGGCGGCGATGGGCGACCTCACCGTCAACGGCACGCTCGACGCGCACGGCACCGGCATGCGCTTCGACAGCTATGGCAAGATCATCGAAGCACCGAACCGCGCCATCATCGACCTGACAACGCGGATGGGCATGCTGACGATCGGCGGCAATGCGGCGATCGATCTGCGCGCCGGCACCAAGGTGGAGTCCGGCGCAGGTGCCTATCGCAATGACGGCGTGGCGCGCGGCACGCTGACGCTCAACGCACCGCGGCTCGGCGGCTCGGGCGTTGCCGCCGGCACGCGCGGCATCGACGGCGCCAATGACGTCGCCGTGAATGTGCAGGGCACGCCGCTGATCCGGGGCGCCAAGACCATCGCGGTCAATGCGTTCCGCATCTATGACGACGCGCCGCTCGCCGCCGCGCCCGACGTGACCGGCTACAAGCCGCAGGAGATCACGCAGGACTATCTCGATGATCTCGACAGCGACAGCGTCGCCTTCATCAATGCCGCACTCGGCAATGCCTCGTTGAGCGCCAGGCTCGCAGGTCTCGGCAGCTATCACCTGCGGCCCGGCGTCGATATCGTCAGCAAGGTCAGCGCCGACAATCCGAACGGCGACCTGACGTTGGCCGGCGATCTCGATCTGTCGGGCTATCGCTACGGGCCGAATGCCGATCGCAACGTGAATTCGGCGACCTACGGCTTCGGCGAGCCCGGGGCCTTCAACATCCGCGCGGTCGGCAATCTCAATATCCACGGCAGCATCAACGACGGCTTTGCGCCGCCGCCGTCGACGCCCGACGACGTCAAGGGCTGGCTGCTCGAGGAAGGCGTGGTGCCCTATGGCGGAGATCTGGTGCTGGCCACCGCGGTCACGCTCGAAATCGGTACGGTGTTCAAGGCCGGCGTCACGCTCAACTACGACCTTCCGGCCTATTTCGGTACCGAGAGAGCCGGTACAATTTCGCTGCCGGCCGGCACGGTGCTGCCGGTGCGCGCGACCCTGGGAAGTTCGCTCGCCCTGTCGGCGGGTACGGTGGTGCAGGCGACCATCTACAATGCCGACGGCTCGGTGGCCTATGCCGCCGGCATGGTCCTGCCGAATGCGGTGACGCTGACCGCCGGCATGCAGCTCGGCGCCGGCACGGTGCTGAAGAGCGCCGCCAGCTTTGCGGCGCTGGTCTGGCCGAAGGGCGTGCCGCTGCCGGTGGACATGACCTCCACGGCGCAGATGACGCTCGCGGCCGGGTCGCTGATCCCGGCCCAGACCAACGTCAAACTTGTCGGTGGCGCTGCGGTGGATCTGCGCGGGACGACCGGCGGCATCCAGGGCCGCAACTGGGCGCTCGCATCGATGCTGGCCGCCGGCGCGAAATCGTCGGACCTGACGCTGGTGGCCGGTGCCGATCTCGGCTCGGCCAATGTGCGGGCGCGCAACGCCCTCGGCAAGGGCGACATCATTCTGGCCGACACCCACTATGTCTCGCGGTACGCCTCGGGCGGCGATGTCCTCAATCTGAGCCGGGCGGGAGCGGAGGCTCTTTGCGCCGTGGTCTGTGGCGACTATGGCTTTACGGTGAGCGACCTGATCGGAAAATCGAAGGCCGAAATCGCCGCGCTGCTGGGCGGTTCATGGGAGGAGACCGTGGATTACTACGGGATGCCAGCCGATTTCTGGGCTCCTGCGAAGGGCAATATCGAATTGGGCCTGACCCAGAAGGGAGTCGATGCCCTGATGGTCGTTCTGGGCGGTTACCTTCCCGACGGCATCACCGATCCGTCCGCACTGCTCCACAAGACCCGCCTCGAGGTGGCCACGCTCTACGGCGACCCCAGCTACTCCTGGGCCGATTTCTTCTTGCCGTCCGATTTCACGGACCCTGCTCAAAATTACCTCGGCACCATCAGCCTGCCGGCAACGACCACGGTGGTCGCGCCCTCGTTCAGCGTGGTCCGCACCGGCACCGGCGACCTGTCGCTGGTCGCCGCCGGCAGCATCAAAATGCAGTCGCTCTACGGCGTCTACACCGCCGGCACGGCGACCGCGGTCGATCCGAGCTACACGCTCGCCCGCGGAGTTATGGCCGATGGCACGCTGCTCGGCGGCACCAACGCCGAATACACGACCGCCGCACTGGCGTCCTATAAGGCCTGGTACCCGGATCACGGCGGCAACGTCCTGATCGCGGCGGGCGGCGATCTCGTCGGCGACATCTACGGCCAGTCCAGCCGGGCAAGCCCGGCGAGCGTGCTGACCGGCAACTGGCTGTGGCGCCAGGGCTCTGGCACCGCGGCGGTCAAAGATAAGATTGCGACCTCGTGGTGGATCAATTTCGGCACCTACGTGCCGAATACGAGCTATGGGTCAAAAATCCCCGACCTCGTCGGGTTCACCGGCATCGGCGCGCTGGGCGGCGGCAATATCACCATCCGGGTCGGCGGCAATGCCGGCGCGATCACGCAGCGCAACAGCACGGGCGGCGAGACCAGCGGCGTCGATCGCAGCCAGGGTCTGGTGGTTGCCGTCGGCAGCACCGGCCGCGTCGGCGCCGACGGATCGCTCGCCCTGACCGGCGGCGGCGATATCGACATGCGGATTGCCGGCTCGCTCAATCCGAATCTCGCCATCACCACCTCGAATGACAAGCAGGCTCTCGGCGGCTCGCTGATCAACCTGCGCGGCACAATGAGCGTGACCGCGGCATCGATCGGCGGCATCGAGCTGATCTACGGATTGAGGGACAGCTACGATACCCGCGGCGCCGACCCGTATGAAGCGACGCAGTCCCTGGCGACATCCGGCATCACGGTGGTGCCCGGCGATTCCACGGTCTATCTGCAAACCCTGGGCGATCTCGTGCTCGGCGGCGCCGGCGATCCAGGTCGGTCGAATACGCCGAGCAATTCCGCCTTCTCGGCCGGCGGCGTCGACTATGCCGGCGGCGGCGGAAGCTGGTTCACCCTGTGGACCGACCACACCGCGATCAATCTGATCTCCGCGGGCGGCAACCTCACGCCGACCACCTCGACGTCTGAGACGTGGAGCATCGGCTCTTCGAATCGCAACAGCGACCAGAACAGCGCCGACGGATGGTTCACCTATCCGTCGATCCTGCGGGCGGCAGCGCTCGGCGGCAGCATCTATTACGGCATCGATGCGCTGCCCTTCATGCGCTACAACGCTTCGGCCGTCTATCCCACCATCACCCTGGCGCCATCGGCCACCGGTTCGCTGGAGATGCTGGCCGCCGATTCGATCTATGCCGGGCACTATGCGTTCAGCCTGTCCGGCACCGGCACGGCATTGCCGACGCCGTTCAATCCGGCCTTCGCAGGCTATGAAAATGACGTTTATGGCAACATCAACTTGATCGTGACCAACGCGTCGCCAAACGGCATCCGGAATGTAAACACCGGCGGCCCGATCAACGGGTCGCTGTTCGTGTTCGGCCCGAACGATGCGAAAATCGCGCTCGACCGCGCGGACGATGCGGATCCCGTGCGCTTCTATGCGAGTGAAGGCGACATCGTCGGCCTCGTCACCGGCGAGACGGTGACGTTTCTGAGCGGCACGACTTGGCTCAATGCATCGGCTCCGGTCGTCGTGCGCGCCGGCCGCGACATCGTCGCGGCCGGCCTTGCGCCCGGTGTCACCGTATATGGCGCCGCCATCAACGGGTATTCGCACGGCAACCTGATCGTGCACGACGATGCTGACGACGTCTCGATCATGTCCGCCGGGCGCGACATCCTCTACGCCAATATCGACATCGCCGGCCCCGGCGCGCTCGAAATCTCGGCGGGGCGCAACCTGTACCAGGCCGACAAGGGCGCGATCACCAGTCTCGGAGCGATCGCGTCGGGCGACACCCGCCCGGGCGCCAGCATCGCGATGCTGGCCGGCGTCGGAGCGGCGGGACCGGATTACGAAAGCCTGGCGGCGCTCTATCTCGATCCGGCCCGGCTGGCGGTGGCAGGGGTGCCGCTTGCCGATCAGCCCGGCAAGGTTGCCAAGACCTATGAGAAGGAGCTCGCGGCCTGGCTGAAGGATCGCTACGGCTTCACCGGCACCGACGCGGAAGCGTTGGCCTATTTCGGCACCCTGGCGCCCGAGCGGCAGCACATCTTCCTGCGTCAGGTCTACTTCGCCGAGCTGACCGCCGGCGGCCGTGAGTACAACGACAGCACCAGTTCCCGTTACGGCAGCTATCTGCGCGGCCGCGACGCGATCGCCGCGCTGTTTCCGGACCAGGATGCGAATGGTCAGTCTCTGGTGCGCGCGGGCGACATCACCATGTATGGCGCCTCCGGCGTCCGCACCCAGAAGGGTGGCGATATCCAGACGCTCACCCCGGGCGGGCGCACCATCATCGGCATCGAGGGACTGGTGCCGCCGGCATCGGCGGGTCTGGTCACACAGGGCCAAGGAGACATCCAGCTTTACAGCAAGGGCAGCATCCTGCTCGGCCTGTCGCGCATCATGACCACCTTCGGCGGAGACATCATCGCCTGGTCCGCGGAAGGCAACATCAATGCCGGGCGCGGCTCCAAAACCACCGTGGTCTACACCCCGCCGAGGCGCGTCTACGACAACTACGGCCATGTGAGCCTGTCGTCGCAGGTGCCCTCGTCAGGCGCCGGCATCGCGACTCTCAATCCGATCCCCGAGGTGCCGGCTGGCGACATCGACCTGATAGCGCCGCTCGGCGTGATCGACGCCGGCGAGGCGGGCATCCGCGTCTCCGGCAATGTCAATCTCGCCGCGGTGCAAATACTCAACGCCGCCAACATTCAGGTGCAGGGCAAGTCGGCCGGCCTGCCGACGGTGCAGAGCTCGAACACCGGCGCGCTCACCGTCACCTCCAACGCCGCCGTGGCCGCCGCCAAGGAGGCGCCGCCGGCCCAGTCCGTTCCGTCCGAGCGCCCCTCGGTCATCATCGTCGAAATCCTAGGCTATGGCGGCTCGCCGGGTGAAGACGACCGTCCGGCTGACGATCGGCGAAATCGCGGGAGGCAAAGTCTGAACTACGACGCCGACAGTACGGTGCGGATCATCGGGAATGGACCAATCAGCATCGAGCAGACGAGAGTTCTGACGGATGAAGAGAAAGTCCGTCTCATCGACGGTGAACAACGCAGATTACGATGAGGCAAGCAGGGTTGAAGCAGAGCCGAGAACGGCCCAGAGATGAGCTTCGATTGGGCGAAATCACATTCGCAGGAAGATTATCCGGAAACGACTGGCCTTCCTGCGCAAACGGAGCGGTAGTGTGCGGGCCTGAACGGGGCGGTGTGCTCCGATCGGGATCCTCCCCGCCGGCCGGTGCGCCATTGCGGGGTTTCGTCGGTGACGGCGCGAGTGGCGCGCCGCATCCGAACGGAGGATCCCGATGCCAGTTTTCAAACTTACCGACACCCAGCTCGTTTTGTTGTCCGCCGCCGCCCAGCGCGACGACCGCGGGGTTGAGCTTCCCACGAACCCGAAGCGCGGCGCCGCGCAAAAGGCCGCGGCGAAGCTTTTCGATGCGGGCCTTCTGGAGGAGGTGCGGGCACGCGGAACCTTGCCGGTCTGGCGGCGTGACGAGGAGAAGGGCGCGATGGCGCTGCGCATCACGCGGCGCGGCCTGACTGCCATCCGGGTCGAAGATGGTCTGTCAAAGGACGAAGCTGAGTCCCGTGCAAGCAGCGGCCGTGCGGCGGACCGAAGCCGCGAAGGTGTCGTCCGGGCAAAGGGCGACGAACCTGGGCGCGGCAGCCGCCAATCCAAAGTGACCGGGTCGGGCCGAGAGCCGCGGGAGATGCTGGCGGATCGGGCAATGAAGCCGGCGAACGGAGCAGGTCAGAAGACCGCTGCCGAAGCGCGACCGGCTCCACTTTCGCCTCCTCGTATGCGAGCTGACTCGAAGCAGGCGAACGTGATCGCGATGCTGCAGCGGCCCGCGGGGGCCACCATCGCGGCCATCATGGAGGCGACCGGTTGGCAGCAGCACTCGGTGCGCGGGTTCTTGGCGGCCGTCGTGCGCAAGAAGCTCGCCCTGACACTGGTCTCCGAGAAGACCGATGCCGGCCGGACCTACCGCATCGTTGCGGCCGATGCGCTCAATCAGGGTGCCGTCACGGCCGCGTGCAACGCTGCCTAGCCATGGCTGAACGCGTACTCGATCCGAGCGCCGTCGAGACCGAGGTCGCCCACCTTCGCAGTCTCGACGTCGAAGGTCTGCGGGCGCGATGGCACACGATGATGGGGCGGCGGCCACCGCCCCATCTACCTCGCCATCTCTTGTTCCGGATCCTGGCCTATCGGCTGCAGGCCGATGCCTTCGGCAACCTCGACCGCAACACCAGGCGGCTGCTCGATCGCATGGGCGCAGGTCCGACAGGAGAGCCAGACCCGGCTGCCAACCACCAGAACCGTGACGATGCCAGGGTCCGGCCGGGCACCATCCTGGTGCGAGAGTGGAACGGTGCCTTGCAGCGGGTGACGGTCCTGGACACCGGCTTCGCCTGGAACGGGGCGACCTATGCCAGTCTGTCCAAGGTGGCCTACGCCATCACGGGCACGCGCTGGAACGGGCCCCGGTTCTTCGGCTTGCGGGCCAAGGGAGCGCTGGCTCCATGACCAAGACCGTGAACAGGCCAAAGCCGGTCCGCTGTGCCGTCTACACAAGGGTCTCGACCGACCACGGCCTGGAGCAGGACTTCAACTCGCTCGATGCCCAGTACGAGGCCGCCCAGGCCTATATCCGCAGCCAGCTCCATGCCGGTTGGACGCTGGTGCGGACCCGCTACGACGACGGCGGCTATTCGGGCGGCTCGATGGAGCGCCCGGCCTTGCAGGCCCTGCTGGCCG
>NZ_JACAAX010000059.1 GCF_013377085.1 Rhodoplanes sp.
AAGGCACGCGCGCCCGGGCCGCGGCCCGCGCCGCCTCGCCGGCGGGCGTGGTGGTGGCAGGCGCCGTCGCGGCCTCCGCCGCCGCACGCGGCGGACGCGCCTGTGCGACGGCGGAGGACACGGACGCGAGCGCGAGGACCATCATGGACGAGACGACCGCAGCGGCCGGCGCTGCCGTCAGGACGCAATAACAAGCATGCCGCCAGCGAGCCCGCTGCAGGCCTTCATCCATGAAATGGTCCCCGTGCTCCGGATGCCGACTCGATACTCGTACTCGTACGCAAACTCGTACGCAGGCATCCGCGGCGCGCGTCGAAACGCGCGTCGTTCCACCAAGCGCTCCAGGCGCTCCGCGAACGCGACGACGATCCCGGCGTGACGATACGCTCGACACGACGACGAAGCCGCCGCGATGACGATGTCGATGTCGCGATGTGTGGTGTGTGTTCGAGCTCCCCCTGTCCCCGGGTAAAACCGTGACTCTGCAATTTGTCCACTTTGTGATCGGCTCTAAGAATTCGTAACGCGAAGTGTCTTGCATGACCGGCTTTTGCACCGGCAACGCCGAGCAAATCGTTGGTGCCGTCCAGCAGAGACTCGCGGAAAAATCGCTTTCATCTTGTGACAAATCTTATTTGCTCGCGCGCAGTTGATGCCGATTTTCCCGCATGCGCGCAGACGGTGCTCCGCTGCGTCGTCGGCGATGACGACGTGTCCGCAACGAGCGGACTCGCGCTTGTGGAGAAAAGTGCAGATCCGAAAATCAGTTGCACCCGACTCCGCTCGTCCCCGCGAAAGCGGGGACCCAGCACAAAATGAACTGGATTCCCGCTTACGCGGGAATGAGCGGAAGGCCAGACGCGCCGTTCTGAATTCGGCGCCGATGCGCGACCAGGCCCAGGAGCCGCAACGGTGACCAGTCACTGTGTGTATCGTCGCGAGTCGACCGATCGGCACGTTCTGCAGCGGCACGACCGACGATCTCGTCCGCGGCTTGGGAGCACCGGACCGGGGTCGTGCCGAGCTTCACCAAACAAGACGGCGTGCCCGTCGGACCCAAATTCGGGAAACCACACGCAACGCTTGCGATGTCATCGAATTACCATCACACTCGATCCGTCTCGGACCGAGGCAGACTATGACGGACAAAAAGATCGACCCTTACGACGTCGAGGCGCTGGAAAGGTCGCTGAACGATTCGGCGACGCGCGTCTCGACCATCTGGGTGAGCTTTCTGATCTTCGGGCTCTATCTCGTCATCGCCGCCGGCACGGTGACGCACCGCCAGCTTTTCCTGGAAGAGCCGGTCAAGCTTCCGGTCCTCAACATCGACCTGCCGCTGGTCGGCTTCTTCTTCCTCGCGCCGATCCTATTCGTGATCTTCCACGCCTACGTGCTGCTGCAGGTGCTGCTGCTGGGCCGGACAGCGGCAGCTTATAATGAGGCAGTCGATCGCGCCGTGAAACCGCCGCCCGGCAACGCCACGATGCGCCAACGCCTCGCCAACACGCTGTTCGCCCAAATCTTCGCCGGATCGCCGCGAGAGCGCGACGGCTGGCTCGGGCGACTTTTGAGATCGATGGCCTGGCTGACGCTGGCGATCGCGCCGGTGCTGGTTCTGCTGGTCTTCCAGTTCAAGTTCCTGCCCTACCACAGCCACCTCGTGACATGGACGCACCGGGTGCTGATCCTCGTGGAACTGGGGGCCGTTTTCCTGCTTTGGCCCCTCGCACTCGATCCGAAGCGCGACATCGAGTGGCTTCGTGTGGTCAAGAGCCCGTTCATATCGGCCGCGGCACTGCTCTACGTCGTCGTCGCCCTGTCGCTGCTCACGTTCCCCGGCGAACCCCATGTCAATCAATTCGCCGGCCAGCCAGTCGATGCCGTGCAGTGCACGCGGTGGTTTTTTATCCGTGCGGATCCGAATTCTCTAGCCCTCGGGAGAGATTGGGTTCGCATTCTGTCATTCGACCGCCTCGACTTGCCGCGCATCGATGTCGTCGACGACGAAAAACTTGCGAAAATCGAGAAAGCCGCATCCGACAGGAATCTGCCTCCATATGGAGGCGAGCGAACGCGTAATTTTCGCGACCGCGATCTCAATTGCAGCGACCTCTCGTTTGCCGACCTTCGTCGGGTCGATCTAGCGGATGCGCGGATCTCTGGGGCACGTCTGGATGGGGCTGACCTTCAAGGCGCATCCCTCGATCGCGCTCAGCTTCAGAGAACATTCCTATTATACGCCCAGCTTGAACAAGCCTCTCTCGATGAAGCCCAGCTTCAGGGCGCAACTCTTGAACGCGCCAATCTTCAGGGCGCATCGCTCACTTTTGCGCAACTTCAGGGGGCAGCCCTCCAATATGCCGAGCTTCCGGGAGCAAATTTGGGGTATGCGGCGCTTCAGCACGCGTCCCTCTTTCAAGCGCAGTTGCAGGGCGCCAATCTGTTCAGAGCGAGGCTTCACGGAGCCGCCCTTCAAAATGCCCGACTGGAAGGGGCATCTCTCGACGGCGCCGAGCTTCATGGAGCATTGTTGCACAACGCCAAACTGCAGGGAGCATCTCTTGTTGTCGCCGAGCTTCAGGGCGCCGACCTGACCAATAGCACGATGGCATACACCAATTTATCGGGCGTCTACGTCTGGCGAACAAAAAATGCGATGTGCCGCGACGCACGTGTGGGCCATTATGAAGCAAACTTCGTTTTTTCATCCCGGGCGGTATATTCGGCGGGGTACGTTACGATGCGCGTGGACAAACCCGTTCCGATCTTTTTACCACCCCTTACCCCGAGATACGAACCCGACAACCCTGTTCCGATGGCGCTCGACGTAATTGAGTTATTTATCAAAAGTTCCATCGCGAGCATTATAGACAAAGAGCAGCAATACGAGGCGGAACAGCGCATGCGGGCCGCCATTGTTGTCGATCCGGCCAAGCACGACGGGCCGGAAGAAGGGGACGTCTGGCGCGCCTGCGCCGAGGCCTCGGCTAAAGTTTCCCAGGCAGATTTTGATAGAATGCATGCTGCATATCTACGTGCTCTCGGCTGCGACGCCAGGGAACACCGACAAGCTATTGCTAAAGGCATCATCCGCAATTGGATTTCATATAGAGAGGAGCGCCGCGCATTCTCCGCCCAACTCGCTCGTGGCCTGCTCGGCGAAGACGGCAAGTCCTGCGCCGCAACCAAGGACCTCGACGACGGCTACAAGGAGCGCCTGCACGCCGCCATCGCGGCCGCGACGACCAATCCCGAAGTGCAGGCGCCATCCGCGGAATCGGGACGGTGAAACTGTAGCCGTGCTGCTATAATTCTCCGCCGGAGGATACCGCCATGGCCGATCTGCCGACGCGTATCAGCCTCGATCCCGCCGTGTACGGCGGCACGCCGTGCATCCGGGGAACGCGCATCCGGGTCTGCCTCGTGCTCGACCTTCTGGTGCCCGGCATGTCGGACGCCGAGGTGCGCGCCGAGTATCCCGAGCTGACCCGCGACGACGTCCTCGCCGCCATCGCCTATGGCGCCGAAACGTCTCGCGAGGACGTGATCCGCACTTCGCAAAAGTAACGACAGGATACTGGACCCAACGATTTCCGCTCGTCCCCGCGCAAGCGCATAGGCGCCAACATAGCGGCGCCGGGCCTTTGCTTTTCCGCTCGTCCCCGCGAAGGCGGGGACCCAGCGCATAAGGAGCTGGTTTCCCGCTTGCGCGGGAATGAGCGGAGGGTGGGGTCTCTGTCCGAGGATTGCGGTGTACGTCGTTATATCGGCGCCTATGCGCGCAAGCGGGGCCCCAGGAGCAGCGTTCCGTGAGCTTCTACGTCTACATGCTGGCGAGCCGACGAAACGGCACGTTGTATGTCGGCATGACCGACGATCTGGTCCGCCGGGTCTGGGAGCACCGGGCTGGAGTGGTTCCCGGCTTCACCAGGAGGTACGGCGTGAAGATCCTGGTCTGGTACGAGCAGCATGCGAACCGCGAATCGGCCTTTCTGCGGGAGAGGCAGATCAAGAAATGGAACCGCGCCTGGAAGATGCAGCTCATCGACGCTCGGAACGGTTCATGGCGGGACCTTTGGGAGGAGATCGCGCAGTGAAGACCTGGGTCCCCGCTTTCGCGGGGACGAGCGGGGGGGGGTCGGCCAAGCGAACAATCGTCGCCCCCGCCGCAGCCCTGCCTCCCCGCGCCCCGCCTTGCGCTCTCGCCCGGCCCTGCTATATGCCTGCGCCGTGAGAACAATCCGCTTACCTGCGTTCGTAGGCAGCGAGTGAGCAACAGGAGCTTTCAATGGTCGCCCTGACCTTTCCCGACGGCGCGCGTCGCGAGTATCCCACCGGCATCACGGGTCTCGACATCGCCAAGGGCATCTCGCCCTCGCTGGCCAAGCGCACCGTCGCGATGGCGCTCGACGGCACGCTGGCCGACCTCGCCGATCCGATCGAGACCGACGCCAGGATCGAGTTCGTGTCGCGCGACGACCCGCGGGCGCTGGAGCTGATCCGCCACGACGCCGCCCACGTGATGGCCGAGGCCGTGCAGGCTCTCTGGCCCGGCACCCAGGTGACCATCGGCCCGGTGATCCAGAACGGCTTCTACTACGACTTCTTCCGCAACGAGTCGTTCACCCCGGAAGACTTCGTCGCCATCGAGAAGAAGATGAAGGAAATCATCGCCCGCGACCGGCCGTTCACCAAGGAGGTGTGGTCGCGCGACGAGGCCAAGCGCGTGTTTCGCGACAAGGGCGAGGCGTTCAAGGTCGAGCTGGTCGACGCGATCCCGGAGGACCAGTCGATCAAGATCTACAAGCAGGGCGACTGGTTCGATCTCTGCCGCGGTCCGCACATGACCTCGACGGCCAAGATCGGCACCGCCTTCAAGCTGATGAAGGTGGCAGGCGCCTATTGGCGCGGCGACCATCGCAACCCGATGCTGACCCGCATCTACGGCACCGCCTGGGCCAAGCAGGAGGACCTCGACGCTTATATCAAGCAGATCGAGGAGGCGGAGAAGCGCGACCACCGAAGGCTCGGCCGCGAGCTCGATCTCTTCCACTTCCAGGAAGAAGGCCCCGGCGTCGTGTTCTGGCACGCCAAGGGCTGGTCGATGTTCCAGTCGGTGATCGCCTATATGCGGCGGCGCCTCGCCGCCGACTACGACGAGGTCAACGCGCCGCAGATGCTCGACAAGTCGCTGTGGGAGACGTCGGGCCATTGGGAGTGGTACCGCGAGAACATGTTCGCGGCGCAGTCGGCCGGCGACGAGGCCGAGGACAAGCGCTGGTTCGCCATCAAGCCGATGAACTGCCCGGGCCATGTGCAGATCTTCAAGCACGGGCTCAAGAGCTATCGCGACCTGCCGATCCGCCTCGCCGAGTTCGGCGTGGTGCATCGCTACGAGCCGTCCGGCGCCATGCACGGGCTGATGCGGGTGCGCGGCTTCACCCAGGACGACGCCCACATCTTCTGCAACGAGGATCAGCTCGCCGCCGAGTGCCTGAAGATCAACGACCTGATCCTGACGACCTACGCGGATTTCGGCTTCGACACCGATCTGGTCGTCAAGCTCTCGACGCGGCCCGAGAAGCGGGTCGGCTCCGACGCCTCGTGGGATCACGCCGAGGAGGTGATGGGCCGCGTGCTCGAGCAGATCGCGGCGCAGTCCGGCGGCAAGATCAAGACCGCGGTCAATCCCGGCGAAGGCGCGTTCTACGGGCCGAAATTCGAGTACGTGCTGCGCGACGCCATCGGTCGCGACTGGCAGTGCGGCACCACCCAGGTCGACTTCAACCTGCCGGAGCGGTTCGGCGCCTTCTACATCGACGCCGACGGATCGAAGAAGACGCCCGTGATGGTGCATCGCGCCATCTGCGGCTCGATGGAGCGCTTCCTCGGCATTCTCATCGAGCACCATGCCGGCCACTTCCCGCTGTGGCTGGCGCCCGTGCAGGCCGTGGTGGCGACCATCACGCAGGACGGCGACGACTACGCACAGGAGGCGGTCGCCGCGGCCCGCCGGCTGGGACTGCGGGTCGGCATCGACCTGCGCAACGAAAAGATCAACTACAAGGTCCGCGAGCACTCGCTGGCCAAGGTGCCGGCGCTGCTGGTGGTCGGCAAGAAGGAGGCGGCGGAGCGCACCGTGTCGATCCGCCGGCTCGGCAGCGACAAGTCGACCGTGATGCCGCTCGACGCGGCGCTCGCCGCGCTGGTCGAGGAGGCGGTGCCGCCGGACCTGAAGCGGGCGAAGGCGGAGACCGAGGCGGCGTGAGCCGCAGCACCGGCTCAGCCGCGCCGGTTCAGCCGACCGGCTCGGCGGCGTCGGCGCGGCTGGTCGACAGCGCCTGCGCCGCGCAACCCGAGAAATAGAGAAACACCGCGGCGAAGAATTGCTCGAGGCCATCCCGCACGCGCGGCAGCAGCATGACGCGGTCCGGCTCGGGCCCCCGCACCAAAAGACCCGCGACCTCGGCATCGCGCAGCAGCGTCAGCACGTGCTTGCGCGAGACCGCGAACTGGGTCGCGAGCCGGTTGATCGACAGGTGCACCGGGACGGCCGGCGGGAACGGCCCCTCCTCGCCGCCTTCGAGCGCCAATGCGAACAGGATCGGGATCCCGGCATTGCGCTCGGCGAACAACGCGAGGTCGGGCGTATGGGTGAGCACCCGGAAACCGCCGACGAAGCCGTCGCCCAGCGCCAGCATGAAGTCGCGGACGAACGCCGGATCGTCGAGCGCCGCGAGATGGCGTTGCGCCTCCGGAAGCACCTTGGCGATCGCGGCGAAATGGCCGCGCCAGCGTTCGACCTGGAGCGCGACGAGCTTGGCGGTCGGCACCAGCGGACGGCGCCGGCGGTCGTCGTGCGGGGCGGGCGCGAAATAGCCGCCGGCGCGCAACAACGCCAGCATCGCCTCGCAGCGGCCGCGGCTGCACAGGCCGAGCCTGACGCACAGATCCTTCAAGGCCCCGACCGTCAGGCCGGGCCGGCCCTCCGCCGTGCCGCCGTGGTGCAGGTAGAACGCGGCCAGCACGAACAGCGCGCGGGCGCGGTCGTTCATCAGCGTATTGACCAGGATGTTGCCGCGAAACAACGTCACGGTGGTTTGCGCATCCGCCCGCATGGCCTCCGCAAAACCGGATCGACTTCGCAGCGCCGCAATGGCTTGGCTCGAAACCTCGAACGTCATCGGTGTCTACGCCCGTCGCCCTGATCGCCCGGCCCGGGGACTGGAGCGTCTTCAAGCGAAGCGGGCAACGGTTCGCGTGAAGAAAATGCCCTATCTGCAACCATTTAGAGCGCGTTGCGACGCAAATCCCGGACTCCATCTCAGGCTGGACGCGCTCTAATGCCGTCAGCCTAGCAAATCCGCCCAAATTTCCACAATGGCCGCCCCGCGCCGGAGCAGGCCTGTCGACGCTCTTTGGCGGCCTTTTTTGGGAATAGCTGGCATGATGCGGCCCCGCACGCGCCGACGCGAGCGAGCCGGCCGCGGTGATCGACCGCGGGCGGGTCGATTCGGCCTATGCGGGCGCGCCCGGCGGCGTCGCCGGCGAGTCGCTCACATTCCGACTGAGAACGGCGCTGGCGGCTCAGAATCCGAAGCCGAGGGGGCCGGCCCTGCCCTGTCGAACGACGGCACCGACCGCTGTCTCGCCGAGACTGCCGATCTGGTCGGTCAGCACCTTCATCTGGCGCTGAAAATATTCGGCCTGGATCGTCAGGACGTCCTGCACGTCCCTGGCCAGCATCAGGCTTTGGGCGAAATCGAAGGCGGAGCCGATGTTGCGTTCGGCATGCCTCAGCGCCTGCTGGCCCAGCTCGATCCCGACCAGGGCCGGCGTCGCGCTGATGCTGTCCTGAAGGCGGTCGAAATGGTCGCTGACGAACGAATGGACCTGACCGAGGCTCCGTGTCGCCACCTCCTGCGTGGCACCCATCTTGAAGGCGATCGAGGTGTACATGGTCGGATCCCTTGCTGCACGAAGCCCGCGGCCGATGTCCGCCGCTCGCCACTGCCGAGACGCAACTGCTCGCCCGAACCAGCATCGGCGAACAAACCCGACAAGGGAAGTCAGGCTAGCACGGTGCGACAACGTGTTCGCATCAGGAGTGCGACCTAAGGGATGTCCCTCAGCGGTGCGGTTCGGGCGTCGCCGGGTGGCGGCTCGTGCGGCGACCGACGGTCCGCCCGCCGAGGCCGTGATCCGGCGCTGGCGCGATCCGGCCGGCCGGCTCGATCAGCCGCGCCACCGGCCGGCGGCGAGCCGCGCTCTCAATGCGGCGCGAGGCTTTTGATGTAGGCGGCGAGATCGGCCGCCTCGGCGCGCGTCAGGCTCATGTCGGGCATCCGCGGATGCGGATCGAGCAGGAACAGCGCGAGCAGCCCCGCGTCGAAGCTGTTGCGCCGCGCGATCGCCATGAACGGCGTCGCCTCGCCGGTCGCCTGGGTCTGGTCCGCCGCGGTGACGTGGCAGGTGGCGCACCAGCGTCGCGCGATCTCGGCGCCGCGGGCCGGATCCGGCGCGGGCGTCAAGCCCGGGCGCGGCTCGATCTGGGCGAGCGCGGCACTCGCCGCCAGGCCGACCACGACGACAGCGGCAAAGACGGCGCGGAGAGCGAAAGCGCAGGCAGGCGAGCGAGGCGGCATGGAGCAATCCCGGAGCGGCGCGACGGCCTGAAGGACACGATTCACAATCATGGGACGAAGAATGACGCGACGGCGCCGGCTTGTCGCGCGAATTTCGCGTCGGTGGTCCGGGGCCGCAGGCCGGCCGGACAGGAGCCGGCCTAGCGGGCCAACAGCTCGATCTCGCCGTCGACCCCGGTGATCACCTTGAACTCGCGCTCGAAGGTGCGCCCTTCGTTGCGGGCGATGGCGCGGTAGTCGCCCTCGGCCAGCACGACGCGCGGGAAGGCGCCGACGGTTTCCTTGATGACGTCGCCGCCCGGCGTCAGCACGGTCCAGCTCGTGTTGGCGAGCGCCTCGCCGCCGCGGTCGGAGACCAGCTTGAGCATGATCATGGCGGCCCGGTGCGTCACCGTGATGTCGGTGAGCTTGCCGGGCTGCACCCGGATGTCGGAACGCACCACGGCGTTGCTGTCGCCGTAATTGGAGACGATGTGATACGTGCCCTCGGGCACCACGACGACGTCTCCGGTGGCCACCGCCGAGGCGACTTGGCGCTTGTCGCCCGGCTCGAACTGGCTGCCGCGGAAGATGTCGAAGGCGATCTGCCCGTTCGGGATGCGCACGTCGCCGACCCGGCCCTCGATGCGCAGGCCGCCGGCCGGCAGGTCGAACACCTCACGCACCGGCTCGTTGCGCAAATGCACGGTCTTGGCCGCGCTGGCGAGCCCGAAGGCGACATGCACCACATAGTCGCCGGGCGGCAGCGCCAGATTGGGCGTCGCGCTGCGGTCCTCGCGCAGCGGCCGGAAGGCGCCGGTGATGTCGGGCCGCACCGGATAGATCCGCCACACCACGCCACCATTGACGGGGGCGCTGTCGCGGCCGTAGCGGGCCGAGAGCGTCAGCGGAATGTCCTTCGGGGCCGCCGGCGTGATGGTGGTGGCGGACGGCGGCAGCGCGGCGGTGGCGGCCGGACCGGCCGGAACCTGGGACGGCGGCGCGCCCGGGGGCGGCACCAGGGTCTGCATCACGGGGGCGGGCGGGCTCGGCACCCCGCCTCCGCCGCCGGGAGACATCAGGCTCGCCCCGGGGGCGGGCGGCTGCTGGCCCGGGCTCATCAGACCGCTGAAGGGCAGCGAGTTCACGAATCGCTGCATCGCCCCGACGATCGCCTGCTCAGGGCGGTTCTGGGCGGCAGCGGGAAGCGGGAGGACAGCGACGCAGAGAAGCGCAGCGGCGACGGCAAGGCGCGTCACGCCGGCGACACCGAGGCCACGGTTCGGCGAGCGGTCATACGACCGCATCACCGCGGCGCCCGCAGGCACCCGGCGCAGACCGGTCTCGTCTTGGATCGAGCCACCCCCTGCCCTGATCATGCCGGAGAGATACGCGCGCCTTTGAGGCAATTTCAAGCCGCACCGCCCTTTATCGACCGTCTTGCGTGTGGTAGCGGGCACGCCTGACGACGCCGTGCGGCGCCGTCCCGCGCGTCGGCCCGGCGCGCCGAGCTTGTTGCATTGCCGCGCTCTGGGAGACATTTTGCCATGCCGGACGCCCTCGCGCTCCTCAAGACCCGCCGCTCCGTCAAGCCGGACCAGCTCACCGGCCCGTCACCGAGCGCCGAGGACATCGACACCATGCTGACGGTCGCGTCGCGGGTGCCGGACCACGGCAAGCTCACGCCCTGGCGCTTCATCCTGTTCGAGGGCGACCACCGCGAGGAGGCCGGCGCCGCCATCGCCTCCGCCTTCGCGGCGAAATACGCCGACGCGACCGGCGACCAGCTCGTCTTCGAGAGCGGCCGGCTCGCCCGCGCGCCGCTGGTGATCGCCGTGGTGAGCAGCGCCTTACCGGGCCAGAAGGTCCCCGAATGGGAGCAGCAGCTCTCGGCCGGCGCCGCCGCCATGAACCTGCTGCACGCCGCCGCCGCGCTCGGCTATGCGGCCTGCTGGATCACCGAGTGGTACGCCTACGACCGCCAGGTGATGAAGGCCTTCGGCCTGGAGCCGCACGAAAAGTTCGTCGGCTTCGTGCATGTCGGCCATTTCCCCGGCACGCCCGAGGACCGGCCGCGCCCGGCGCTCGCCGACATCGTCACCCGCTTCGAGTCCTGACCCGCGGCAGCGCCGCCGACGGCGTCCCGGCCGGCGCGGGCCGTGCCCTGCCCGGCCAGGACGCCGATTCGCGCCGCCCCGCCGGCTACATTACAAAGGCGTAATTGTTTGCGGTGCCGACGCATTCGCCTGCCATTGCGCTGACGCACGCACGTATTTGCGCCGCAGCAACGGCCGCCATGCCATAGCCACTGTTTCGACATCTAGTGTGGCTCCGGCGAATACTTTTCGGCCACTTTGTGGCTCCCATATTTTACCGATCGATTATTTCAAGCGCAGCCAAATGCACCTTTTGTTGATTGGCCAAGCGCCGTGCTGCAACGCACATGTCGACCCGACGGACAACGACACCCCCGATCCACGGCGACGACCTGTCCGTCTGCGGCGCCGACCCCTGGAGAACAACAACCATGTCGACCATCATCCGCTCGAACACGACCCGTTTCGCCATCGCCACCGTCCTGACGCTCGCCACCGCCACGGGCGCGCTCGCCGCCTCGCGGGGCGAGAACGCCCAGGCGGCCCGTGAGGCCGCAGCGCTGCGCAACCAGGCCGCCTACGGCGCCTATGCGGCGGCGCCCGCCCCGGTCCTCGGCGGCAGCGTCTACGCGCCGCAGACCTATTCGGTGCAGGCCGATGGCCAGTATCTCGACCAGGCCAAGGGCCACATCGACTGACCAGTCGAACGCACCCGCTCGAACGCGACTGAGCGATAATCCTGCTCCGAGGCCGGCGTCCGCGCCGGCCTCGGACTCTTTCAAGACCCGACCGTGATGACGCGGCGCCGCTCCTTGCGCCCCGTATCTGCGGCGCCCCCTCTGACTCCCCCGTGCTGAACCGAGCCCACCCCCGGCAAGGCGCCGTCCGACGTCCGGCGGGTTCGCCGCGCCCATCGGCATCGCCCAACGCATTTTTCGTCCCGCGATGCGCTCTTCTCGCTCCGTGGCATGTCGTTACGGCACGCTCGGCGAGTCGTGATCTCAATTATTCGAAGTGATCAGTTCTGCTCAGACCAGACTGGACGATCGGCGTCATCATCACAAGTTCAGGTCAGCGTCGTCTTCTTATGCTCTTCTCGCCGAGAGGATCGCAGACGTGGGCGGAACTGTCGATTTCGACTTGAAGAGGTTCATGATGAAAACCCTTGCTCACGCCGTTCTTGCCCTCGCGCTCGTGGCCGGATCAGCCGCTTTCGTGGTCCCTGTCGCTCCTGCAAACGCGCAGGTGTCGATCGGTGTCGGCGAAGGCGGGCCGAGGGTCCATGTCGGCCCCAACAACGACGACCGCAGGTACCGCGGTGATCGCCGGCGGGGCTACGAAGGTCGCGCTCAAGGCGAGTGCCGCGAGGTGACGACGCGATCGCGGAGCCCCGACGGCTCGACGATCGTCAGGACCTCGCGTCGCTGCAATTAACGACGCGCGGCTTTTTGGTGCGCCGCGCTCCGTCGCGGATGGAGATGACGGCCGGTTCGGTCGATCGGCCGCCAGACGGGGGGACAGACCATAACGAACTCGCAAGGAGCGTCTCATGTCAGGTGAAAGTCTTCTCGTCATCCTGCTGGTCGGCCTGCTCGCTGGATGGCTGGCCGGTCAGATCATGCAGGGATCGGGGTTCGGGCTCATCGGCGATCTCGTCATCGGAATCCTCGGCGCCTTCATCGGGAGCTGGCTGTTTCCGCAAATCGGCGTCCGTCTCGGTGCCGGCCTCGTCGCGGCGATCGCCAACGCCACGCTCGGCGCGATTTTGCTGCTGCTGATCATCGGCCTCGTTCGGAATGCAGGCGGCGGATGGCGGCGAAGCTGGGGCGGCGGTTGGGGTCGCCGTTGGTGACGACGATCGCGGGCCGTCACGATCGCGGCATCGGGTGCGATGAACGGAGCGAATAGCTCCGCCGGCGAGGTGCGGCATGCGTGCGCCGCTCAGGCGCCGCAGCAGGACGGGCCGCAGCAGGCACCATCTCGCGCGCCCGGCTTCACGGCGCGGATGAAGGCGCTGAAGAACTTGCCGTCGAGCTCGGCCGCGAGCGCATCGACATCGTGGCCCTTGCCGACCAGGAGGTCGCGGGCGTCCTCGACCTTGTAGACGCGGGTCGGCTCGATGGTGACGCCGTCGAAGCCGGCGGCGGCGAGCTTCGCGACATAGTCGGATTCGTCGAGCGCTCCGGCGAGGCAGCCGACCCACAGCAGCATGTCCTGGCGCAGCGCCGCCGGAATCGCGCCGCGGGTGACCACGTCCGACACGGCGAAGCGCCCGCCGGGCTTCAACACGCGAAACGCCTCGCGAAAGACCCGGTCCTTGTCGCCCGACAAATTGATCACGCAGTTCGAGATGATCACGTCGACCGAGCTGTCGGGCAGCGGAATGGCTTCGATCTCGCCTTTCAGGAACTCGACATTGTCGAGCCCCGCCTTGCGCTGGTTCTCACGCGCCAGCGCCAGCATCTCGTCGGTCATGTCGAGGCCGTAGGCCTTGCCGGTCGGCCCGACCCGGCGCGCCGACAGCAGCACGTCGATGCCGCCGCCGGAACCGAGGTCGAGCACGAGCTCGCCCGGAGCGAGCGCGGCCAGCGCCGTCGGGTTGCCGCAGCCGAGCGAGGCTGCGAGCGCCTCGGCCGGAACGCCCGCCGCCTCTCCGGCGCCGTAGAGATTGGTGGTGATCGGATCGCAGCCGCCCCGCCCCGACGGGCCGCAGCACGCGCTGCCGCCACCGGCGACTTGCAGGGCCGCCTGCGCGTACTTCTCCCGTACGACATCCTTCACGTCAGGGTCGGTCATGGTCGTCTCCGTTCCGGCGGCATGGGCCGCTGCGTGTCCTGCTCCGTCATGGCCGGACCGGCGCGAACGCGCCGCGGCCCGGCCATCCATCTCGCGAAGACTGATGGACGCCGACCTTCGTTCGCACGCGACGGCCCAATGCCATCGGCACCGGACGCACGCTCCACGGGGCCGCCAATCCACCATCGTCGTCGGAAGCAGTATTTGCGCTTGCGCGCATATGCGCAAGTGATAATGTTCATTCATGAGCGATGTCCTGACGATCCTGTCCGCCCTCGCCGAGCCGACCCGCCTCGCCGCCACGCGGCTGCTGTGGGACGGGCGCGAGCACTGCGTCTGCGAGCTGATGCAGGCGCTCGGCGCCAGCCAGTCGCGCATGTCGCGCCACATGGCGGCGCTGAAGGCCGCCGGCCTCTTTCTCGATCGCCGCGACGCCCAGTGGGTGCGCTATCGCCGCGCCCCCGACCTCTCGCCCGAGGTGGTGGCGCTGGTCGACGCGGCGCTGGCCGTGCCGGCACAACGGCAACGGAGCGCCGCATGAGCATCGCCTCCCCTGATCAGCATCCCGGCGCGCTTCGCAGTGCTGCCCCACGGATCGCCGCCGTCGCGGCCGCGCTGGTGCTGTGGGCCGCCCTCTATGCGAGCCTGCAGCCGGCCTCGGAGTGGATCGTCGCCCAGTTGCCGCTCGACCCGAAAAGCCCGCTCGGTCAGGCCATCGCGTTCTTCCTCTACGACACGCCCAAGGTGCTGATGCTGCTCACCCTGGTGGTGTTCGCCATGGGCGTGGTGCGCAGCTTCTTCTCGCCGGAGCGCACCCGCGCGCTTCTCGCCGGCCGCCGCGAAGGGCTCGGCAATGTCGCGGCCGCCGGCCTCGGCGTGTTCACGCCGTTCTGCTCTTGCTCGGCCGTGCCGCTGTTCGTCGGTTTCGTCTCGGCCGGCGTACCGCTCGGCGTCACCTTCTCGTTCCTGATCGCCGCCCCGATGGTCAACGAGGTCGCGCTCGGCCTGCTGCTCGCCCTGCTCGGCTGGCAGGTGGCGCTCGCGTATCTGGGCTTCGGCCTGTTGATCGCGATCGTCGCCGGCGCCGTGATCGGCCGGCTGCATCTCGAGGGCTGGCTGGAGCCCTGGGTGCGCGAGCTGCGCACCGCGCCGGCCGACGTCGCGGCGCCCGACCTCACGGTCGCCGACCGCATCGACGCCGGCACCGAGGCGGTGCGCGACATCGTCGGCCGGGTGTGGCCGTGGGTGATCGCCGGCATCGCGGTCGGCGCCGGCATCCACGGCTGGGTGCCGCAGGACCTGCTCGCCTCGATCATGGGGCGCGACGCCTGGTGGTCGGTGCCGGCCGCGGTGGCGATCGGCATCCCGATGTACTCCAACGCCGCCGGCATCGTGCCGGTGGTCGAGGCCCTGCTCGGCAAGGGCGCGGCGCTCGGCACCACGCTCGCCTTCATGATGAGCGTGATCGCGCTGTCGGCGCCCGAGCTCGTCATCCTGCGAAAGGTCCTCACCGTCCGCCTGATCGCCGTGTTCGTCGGCGTCGTCGGGCTCGGCATTCTCGCCGTCGGCTTCCTGTTCAACGCCATGTTCGGCTGAATCTCCGGAGTTGCTCCCATGAAGGATGTCAAGGTGCTCGGACCCGGCTGCAAGCGCTGTGTCGCCACGGCCGAGATGGTGCAGCACGAGGCCGACAAGCTCGGCATCGCCGTCGCGGTCGAGAAGGTGACCGACTACGCAGCGATCGCGCGCTATGGGATCGCGGCGACGCCCGGCATCGTCATCGACGGCAAGGTCGTCCATGCCGGCGGCCTGCCCAAGCCCGAGGACGTCGCCGCCTGGCTGGCGGCGTAGAGAGCAGCCCTTCGAGGCAGACGGGCTTGCCGATCGTCTATGATTCTATTATTCTGGAATTATGGAATCAGTCGACGCAATTCTTGCTCTCGCCGCCCTCTCGCAGGCGACCCGCCTGGACGTGTTCCGGCTGCTGGTGAAGCACGAGCCCGGCGGGCTGCCGGCCGGCGACATCGCCAAGACGCTCGCCGTTCCGGCCAACACCATGTCGGCCCATCTGGCCGTGCTGACGCGGGCGGGCCTCGTCTCCCCCCGGCGCCACGGCCGCTCGATCGTCTATCGGGCCGATCTCGACCGGCTGCGCACCGTGATGCTGTTCCTGCTGCGCGACTGCTGCGGCGGCCGCCCGGAAATCTGCTCGGCCCTGATGGCCGATCTCGATCCTTGCTGTCCCTCTCCGGCGTCCGTCGAAGGACCGATCTCATGACCGACCGCATCTACGGCGTTCTGTTTCTCTGTACCGGCAACACCGCCCGCTCGATCCTGGCCGAGAGCATCCTGCGCCAGGCCGGCGGCGACCGCTTCGAGGCCTTCTCGGCCGGCAGCCAGCCGAAGGGCACGGTCAATCCGCTCGCCCTGAAGGTGTTGCGCGACAGCGGCTATCCGACCGAGGGGCTGCGCTCGAAGAGCTGGAGCGAGTTCGCCTTCGCCGGCGCGCCGGTGATGGATTTCGTCTTCACGGTCTGCGACAACGCCGCCGGAGAAGCCTGCCCGGTGTGGCCGGGCCAACCGATGACGGCGCATTGGGGCATCGAGGATCCGGCCGCGGTCGAGGGCACCGCCATCGAGCAGGAACGCGCATTCGTCCAGGCGTTCCGTTTCCTCGAGAACCGCATCAACGCCTTCACGGCACTCCCGATCAGAAGCCTCGACGCGATCGCGCTCGGCACCAAGCTGCGCGACATCGGCCGCATGGACGGCGCCACCGGCCGCAAGGCGGAGCTCGCCTGATGGACGTCGTCATCTACCACAATCCGCAATGCGGAACCTCGCGCAACACGCTCGGGCTGATCCGCAACGCCGGCATCGAGCCGCACGTCATCGAGTACCTGAAATGCCCGCCGAGCCGGGCCATGCTGGTCTCGCTGATCGCCCGCGCCGGCCTCACCGTGCGCCAGGTGTTGCGCGAGAAGGGCACGCCCTATCGCGATCTCGGCCTGGATGACCCGGCCCTCGCCGACGACGCCCTGCTCGACGCCATGATGGCGCATCCGATCCTGATCAACCGGCCCCTGGTGGTGACGCCGCAGGGCGTGCGCCTGTGCCGCCCCTCCGAGTTGGTGCTCGATCTGCTGCCGCCGCAGCACGGCGAGTTCCGCAAGGAGGACGGCGAGCTGGTGATCGATGCCGCCGGACGACCGGTCGCCGGGCGGCGCGCCGCAACGGCCTGAAGGATTCCCCGCCATGTCCACGTTCGAACGCTATCTGACCGTCTGGGTGGCGCTCTGCATCGTCGCCGGCATCGCGCTCGGCCACGTCATGCCGGGCGTCTTCCATGCCATCGGGGCGGCCGAGATCGCCAAGGTCAACCTGCCGGTGGCGGCGCTGATCTGGCTGATGATCATCCCGATGCTGATCAAGATCGACTTCGCCGCGCTCGGCCGGGTCAAGGAGCACTGGCGCGGCATCGGCGTGACGCTGTTCATCAACTGGGCCGTCAAACCGTTTTCCATGGCGGCGCTGGGCTGGTTATTCATCGGCTGGGTGTTTCGGCCGTACTTGCCGGCCGACCAGATCAACTCCTACATCGCCGGCCTGATCATCTTGGCGGCGGCGCCCTGCACCGCCATGGTGTTCGTGTGGTCGCATCTCACCAACGGCGAGCCGCATTTCACCCTGTCGCAGGTGGCCCTCAACGACACCATCATGGTGTTCGCCTTCGCGCCGATCGTCGGCCTGCTGCTCGGCCTCTCGGCCATCACGGTGCCGTGGGACACGCTGGTGCTGTCGGTGGTGCTCTATATCGTGGTGCCGGTCGCGATCGCCCAGGTGATCCGGCGAGGCCTGCTGGCCGGCGGCGGCGAGCCGGCCCTGAAGGCGCTGCTGGCCCGGCTCGGGCCGGTGTCGCTGGTCGCCCTGCTCGCCACCCTGGTCCTGCTGTTCGGCTTCCAGGGCGAGCAGATCCTCGCCCAACCCCTGATCATCGCGCTGCTGGCGGTGCCGATCCTCATCCAGGTCTACTTCAATGCCGGCCTCGCCTATCTGCTCAACCGCCTCGCCGGCGAGCAGCATTGCGTCGCCGGGCCTTCCGCCCTGATCGGCGCCTCGAACTTCTTCGAGCTCGCGGTCGCCGCCGCCATCAGCCTGTTCGGCTTCCAGTCGGGCGCCGCGCTGGCGACCGTGGTCGGCGTCCTCATCGAGGTGCCCGTGATGCTGACCGTGGTGTGGATCGTCAACCGCTCCAAGGGCTGGTACGAGCGCGGCCGGCCGGAACGCTCGGTTGCAGCGCAACCCTGAGGCCGGCGCGGCCGCGTTTCGACTATCGCGTCGCCGCTTCGAATCGGCCACGGTCAAGCGGATTCGCCCCGACATCGTCCGAACATTTTTTTCCGCGGTGATCTGCGTGGGAAACCGCCGACGCGAGTCGCCTCCCGGCGTCGCTTGCTGTATTCCCGCGCCTCCCGAGCTTGGTGCCGCGTCATCTGGCGAGCTTGCGTAAAAAACCGGCGCCGCAAGGCGTCACCGGACGCTGTCCGCGTCCGTCCACAAAAACCGTAGATATCGCAAACCGTCATGGCCATCGAGACCATCGCCCGCAAGCTTCCGACCGACCGCGCCCCGGCGTTCCGCCAGGCCCCGCACAATATCGAGGTGGAGCAGGCGCTCCTGGGGGCCATCCTGGTCAACAACGAGGCGTTCTACCGCGTCTCCGACTTCCTCGAGCCGTCGCATTTCTTCGAGCCGATCCATGCGCGCATCTACGAGCTCACGGCCAGCCTGGTGCGGGCCGGCAAGACCGCGACCCCGGTGACGCTGAAGACCTTCCTGCCGGCCGATCTCGACGTCGCCGGGCTGACCGGCAGCCAGTACCTCGCCCGCCTGGCGGCGGAAGCCACCACCGTCATCAACGCGCTGGACTACGGCCGCACCATCTACGACCTGGCGCTGCGCCGCGCCCTGATCGGCATCGGCGAGGAGCTGGTCAACGAGGCCTACGAGGCGGCGGTCGATTCGAGCCCGCGCGACCAGATCGAGGCGGCCGAGAAGAACCTCTACGAGCTCGCCGAGAACGGCCGCTACGACGGCGGCTTCCAGCGCTTCGCCCAGGCGCTGACCACCGCGGTCGACATGGCGGCGCAGGCCTATCAGCGCGACGGGTCGCTGTCGGGCATCGCCACCGGCCTGAAGGACCTCGACCGCATGATGGGCGGCCTGCAGTCCTCCGACCTGATCATCCTGGCCGGCCGCCCCGGCATGGGCAAGACGGCGCTGGCCACCAACATCGCCTACAACGTGGCGAAGGCCTGGGAAGGCGGCGTGCGCCCGGACGGGCGGATCGAATCCACCAATGGCGGCATTGTCGGCTTCTTCTCGCTGGAAATGTCGGCCGAGCAGCTCGCCACCCGCATCATCGCCGAGCAGACCGAGATCCCCTCCTACAAGATCCGCCGCGGCGAGATCGAGTCCCACGACTTCGACCGCATCGCCGAAGCCGCGCGCGACATGGAGGTGGTGCCGCTCTACATCGACGAGACGGGCGGCCTGGCGATCGCCCAGCTCGCGGCGCGCGCCCGGCGGTTGAAACGCCAGCGCGGCCTCGACCTCATGGTGATCGACTACATCCAGCTCCTGTCGGGCTCCTCGAAGCGCGGATCGGAAAACCGCGTGCAAGAAATCACCGAGATCACGACGAGTCTCAAGGCGCTGGCCAAGGAGCTCGCCGTGCCGATCATCGCGCTCTCCCAGCTCTCCCGCCAGGTCGAGAGCCGCGACGACAAGCGCCCGCAGCTCTCGGACTTGCGCGAATCGGGATCGATCGAGCAGGACGCCGACGTCGTCATCTTCGTGTTCCGCGAGGAATACTACCTGAAGAACCGCGAGCCGCGCCCCGGCACCGAAGAGCACTTCAAGTGGATGACCGAGATGGACGCGGTGCACGGCAAGGCCGAGGTGATCATCGGCAAGCAGCGCCACGGCCCCACCGGCACGGTGCAGCTCCAGTTCAAGGCCGAGGTCACCCGCTTCGCCGACCTCGCCGACGAGGACAAGCTGCCGGCCCGCATGGGGGATTGAGCACTCTCCTCCGTCATTCCGGGGCGCGGGCCGAAGGCCCGCGAGCCCGGAATCCATAAACACAGGCCGGGGTTATGGGTCCCGGGCTCGCGGCTTCGCCGCGCCCCGGGACGACGACGTCTCCCGTGCGGCAAAGGTCGGCGAATCAAGCCCCTCCCTTGTCCGGCGCGCCGAACAGGTCTAGTGGCGGACTCCGCCGTGCCGCGGTGACGGGACGGCGCCGAGGAGAAGAGCCATGACGGTGCAGGATCTGCCGCGGGTGTCGGGCGACGAGCTGCGGGCGACGAGCGCCGTCGCGGGCACCGCGGCCCCGTCCGTGCCGGTCTCCGAGGCCGGCCCGCCCGTGATGGAGACGGGCGGCGTCCTCACCATCGATCTCGCCGCCATCGTCGCCAACTGGACCGACCTCGCCCGCCGGGTGGCGCCGGCCGACTGCGCCGCCGTGGTCAAGGCCGACGCCTATGGCTGCGGCCTCGCCGAGGTCGCCGGGGCGCTCTCGCGTGCCGGCTGCAAGACCTTCTTCGTCGCCCATCTGACCGAGGCGCGCGCCCTGCGCCGTGTCGCGCCCGACGCGATCATCTACGTGCTCAACGGCATCCCGCCGGCCGGCGCCGCCGCCTTCGCCGACGCCCGCGCCCGCCCCGTGATCGGCAGCATGCCGGAGCTGGTCGAGTGGGACGCGTTCTGCCGGGTGAATTCCTGGACGGGCGGCGCGGCGCTGCAGTTCGACACCGGCATGAACCGGCTCGGCCTCACGGCCGAGGAGGCGGCCGCGCTCGCCGTGCGGGTCACCAGCCCCGACCACGGCATTTCTTTGGTGATGAGCCACTTCGCCTGCGCCGACCAGCCCGAGCACCCGCTCAACGAGCGCCAGGTCCAGGCTTTTCGCGAGATCCGCATGCTGTTCCGCGGCGTCGACGCCTCGCTCGCCAACTCGTCGGGCATCTTCCTCGGGCCGTCGACCCATTGCGAGCTGGTGCGCCCCGGCGCCGCCCTCTACGGCCTCAACCCGACGCCCGGCGCGGCCAACCCGATGCGCAGCGTGGTGCGGCTCGAAGGCCGGGTCGTCCAGGTGCGCAAGATCCACAAGGGCGAGACGGTCGGCTACGGCGCGAGCTGGACGGCATCGCGCGACACCCGCATCGCCATCGTCGCGGTCGGCTACGGCGACGGCTTTCTGCGCGCTGCGGCGGCGCTGGGGAACGACAAGCCGCAGGCCATGGTGGTGGGCAAGCGCTGCCCGATCGTCGGCCGCATCTCCATGGACCTGCTGGCGGTCGACGTCACCGCGCTCCCCGAGGTGTCGCCGCGCCGCGGCGACTGGGCGACGCTGCTGGGCGACGGGATCGACATCGACTCGGCCGCGCCGTTCGCCGGCACCATCGGCTACGAGGTGCTGACCAGCCTGGGGCGCCGCTATCACCGGAGCTGGCGGAGCTGAGGCGGACGCTCACCGCGCCCAGCGCGCCGGCCGGAACGGGGCCGGATCGACAAGCGGCGTCTCGCCGGTCATCAGCTCGGCGAGCAGCCGCCCGGTCGCCGGTCCGAGCGTAAAACCCTGGTGGCCGTGGCCGAAATGCAGCCACAGCCCGCGGTGCCGCGGCGCCGCTCCGATCACCGGCAGCATGTCGGGCATGCACGGCCGGGTGCCGAACCACGGCTCCGCCTCCACGGGCGCGCCGAGATCGAGAAGACCGCGCGCCGCCTGCTCGGCGCGGCCGAGCTGCACCGGCGTCGCCGGGGCGTCGACCCCGGAAAACTCGGCCCCGGTGGTGATGCGAAGGCCGGCCGCCATCGGTGCCGCCACGTAGCCGAAATCGGCGTCCCGGAGAGTCAGGTCGAGATTCTGGCCGCCCCGCCAGTGCCGGTGATAGCCGCGCTTGCGCACCATCGGAATTTTCAGGCCGAAGCGGCGCAGCAGCGCCGGCGACCACGGCCCCAGCGCCACCACGACATTCGCCGCCTTGAGCGGGCCGTCGGCCGTGCTCACCCGCCAGCCGCCCGTGGCCGTCGCGGCCAGCGTGCCGGCATCGCCGTGCGCGAAGGTGCCGCCGGTCCGCAAAAAATGCTCCGCGTAGGCGGCGACCAGCCGGCCGGGATCGCGCACCGTCCAGGGATCGAGCCAGTGCAGCGCGCCCGCCCCGGTGTCGCGCAGCGCCGGCTCGGCGGTGCCGAGCTCGGCCGGCGACAGCCGCCGGAACGCCACCCCGAGGTTTTCGCGCAGGCGTTCCGCCGTCGCCGTGTCGGCGTCGAGCTTGGCCTCGGAACGGTGGAACACACGAAAGCCGTCGCGGCGGACGAGGTCGTCCCGCACGCCGGCCGCCGTCATCAGGTGCTGGTGCTCCGCCGTCGCGCGGCCGATCAGGGTCGCATAGGCGGCCGAGATTTTCTGGTGGCGCGCCGGCGCCGAGTGCCACCAGTAGCGCAACAGCGGCCCGACATGGCCGAAGAGCGCGAGTGGGTCGTAGCGCACATCGTTGCCGCGCCCGAGCGCGACGCGAAAGAGCGCGAAAAGGTCGCGTGGCATCGGATAGGGCTCGACCGCCTCGCTCTGGATCAGGCCGGCATTGCCGTAGCTCGTCTCCCGCCCGGGCGACTGCCGGTCGACCAGTGCCACCGACCAGCCGCGCCGTTGCAGATGGAGGGCCGCCGCGACCCCCGCCATGCCGGCCCCGAGAACGATCACGTCAGGCATTCACACGCGTCCCACCGAGGGCCGCCGACCGGCCCGCCCCGCCCACGTTGCAAGCGCGATGCCGCGGGCGGCCACTGACAGCCTGGTCGCGGGATCGTGCAGTCGTGTCACCGACCGCGCTTCCGGCTGCGCAGAGCATCGGCAACCGTCGCCAGCGAGGCCGGCACCTCGATCGAAAGGCGTCGCTCCGCGTCCGCATGCAGCACGCCGGTCCACGGGTCGAACACTGGCACGCCCGCCGCGACGAAATGGCGGGTGTCCCGTGTCACAACGACCAGCCCTTCCAGTGCCGCGATCGCCGCGACGAAGAGGTCCGGCTGGCCGAAGGTGTGACCACGCTTCTGGCCCGCCATCGCCATCGTCTTCCAGCAGAGAACGACGTCCTCGGTGACGGCCAGGGTCCGCCCTGCGAACAGCGGCCGCAACGTGCGATCCACCCACGCCTCGAGACCCGCCCGCCGATCGGCATCGTCGATCAGCCCGATCCCGTAACGAATCTCGGCGACGGTGACGTCCGACAAGAACAACGTTTCGGCCGGCTGGGCCTCGACGAACGCCACCACGGTGGGCTCCGGCTTCGGCTTGCGCAACTCGGACACGACACTGGTGTCGAGCAGCCAGCCCCTCATGTCACAGGTCCACGTCTCGCACCGGTGCCTCGATCGAGGTCCGCTCGAAGTCGACCTCGGCGAGCGGCGAGTCCCGGAACGCCCGAACGATATCTCGCCCCGAGACCGGCGACCGCATCCGATCGAACTCGTCGGCCCGCACGATCACCACCGCGTCGCGGCCATGGACCGTGACCCGCTGCGGACCATCCTGCTGCGCCAGACGCACGACCTCGCTGAGGCGCGCCTTGGCGTCCTGCAGGCTCCAGCGGTTCTGGCCGCACGTCGATGCGCGGTCGTGCGGGGTTGTCGGGTTTCCCATCTGCGGTACTTTCTGGTCTGTCTGACTAGATTATGGGAACCACCGGCGCGCGCCGCAAGCGGCGAAGCACGTGCGCCCAGCTTTCGAAGCCGCTCGCCGTCGAATCGTTGACTTCCGCACCCCGCTTCGGCCCACATCGGCCATGGCCAAGAAGACTCAAGAGTTCGTCTGCCAGACCTGCGGCGCCGCCTATGGCCGCTGGCAGGGCAAGTGCGACGCCTGCGGCGAGTGGAACACCATTTCCGAGGAAGGCGCCGCCACCGAGCGCATCCTGGCGGCCGGCCCCGGCCGGCCGCCCCGCAAGGGCAAGCCCTTCCCGCTCGCGCCTCTGGCCGGCGAGCAGAAGGAGGCGCCGCGGCTGCCCTCCGGCAACGCCGAGTTCGACCGGGTGGCCGGCGGCGGCCTCGTCCCCGGCTCGGTGCTGCTGGTCGGCGGCGATCCCGGGATCGGAAAGTCGACACTGCTGATCCAGGTCGCGGCGGCGCTGGCCGGGGCCGGCCACCGGTCGATCTACATCACGGGCGAGGAATCGGTCGCCCAGGTTCGGCTGCGCGCCGAGCGGCTCGGCCTGACCAGTCTGCCGGTCGAGCTCGCGGCCGAGACCTCGGTCGAGGACATCATCGCAACCCTTTCGCAGGGCAAGCTTCCTCGCCTCGTCGTGATCGACTCGATCCAGACCATGTGGACCGACATGGTCGAGCAGGCGCCCGGCACCGTGACCCAGGTGCGCGCCTCGGCCCAGATCCTGATCCGCTTCGCCAAGCGGGCCGGCACCGCCATCGTCCTGGTCGGCCACGTCACCAAGGACGGCCAGATCGCCGGCCCCCGCGTGGTCGAGCACATGGTCGACGCCGTGCTCTCCTTCGAGGGCGAAGGCGGCCACCATTTCCGCATTCTTCGCGCCGTCAAAAACCGCTTCGGGCCGACCGACGAGATCGGCGTGTTCGAGATGACGGGCGGCGGCCTCTCGGAGGTCGCCAACCCGTCCGCCCTGTTCCTGTCCGAGCGCGACCTCGGCGCCCCCGGCACCGCCGTGTTCGCCGGCATGGAGGGCACCAGGCCGCTGCTGGTCGAGATCCAGGCCCTGGTCGCCCCGACCTCGCTCGGCACGCCGCGCCGCGCCGTGGTCGGCTGGGACCCGAACCGCCTCGCCATGGTGCTGGCCGTGCTGGAGGCCCATTGCGGCGTCAAGCTCGGCGGCTACGACGTCTATCTCAACGTCGCCGGCGGCCTGCGCATCCAGGAGCCGGCCGCCGACCTCGCCGCCGCCGCGGCGCTGGTCTCCTCGCTCGCCAAGACGCCTCTGCCGACCGATGCGGTGCATTTCGGCGAGATCTCGCTGTCCGGCGCCATCCGGCCGGTGGCACATGCCCCGGCGCGGCTGAAGGAGGCCCAAAAACTCGGCTTCGCCCGCGCCGTGGTGCCGGACGCGACCCGCGGCGGCGAGCGCGACGGCCTCACGCTGGCCCCGGTGGCGACCCTCACCGACCTGGTCGGGCGAATCGTTCCGGGACGGCCGGCTCCCCGTCGGGACGCCAAGCCGGCCACGGCCGAGCGCTGACTTGCCCTCGCGCCACAGGTGCCACGGAACGGTGGGCAGCCGCCTCATTTTGTGCCGCCGCCGGTTCCCAGGCCGGTGAAAAATGCTCTATACACGGCCCCGCATCCCGTCGGCCGGCGACGCGCCCGGTGGCGGACCCGATGAACAGCCCGCCACGAGCCCGCCGCCGATGTACCTGGACATTTTCCTGATCGTCGTGATGCTGATCTCGGGGCTGCTCGCCATGGTGCGCGGCTTCATGCGCGAGGTGCTGTCGATCGCGGCCTGGGGTGCAGCGGCCGCCGCGACCCTCTACTCGTTTCCGAAGCTCCTCCCTTACGCCAAGCAGTATTTCAACAACGACTACGTCGCCATGGGCGCGACGGCGGGCGGCGTGTTCCTGCTCACGCTGATCATCGTCTCGGCCCTCACGGTCCGCGTCTCGGACCGCATCCTGGACAGCCGGATCGGCGCGCTCGACCGTACGCTGGGCTTCCTGTTCGGGCTCGGCCGCGGCCTCCTGATCGTGGTCGTCGCCTTCATCTTTTTCGACTGGCTGGTCCCGGCAAAGTCGCAGCCGGACGCCGTGCGCAACGCAAGGTCGCGGGCCGTACTCCAGGGCACCGGACAATGGCTGATGTCGCTGTTGCCGGAAGACCCGGAGAACACCATCTTGAAGCGGTTCAAGAAGAAGCCGACCGACGAGGATCAGGACACCCCGCCCGAACAGCGATCGAATCGGGGTTCTCTCGAGCGGTACGTGTCCCTTCCGGGCCCGGACGGGACGCGCGTGACGGTGGTGCTGCGGTAGGCCGACGACGGCCTTGCTTCGTGCTGCCTGTGCTTGATCGGCCGATCCGTCGCCCGCCGTCGCGGGAGGACGGCGCGGTCGATATTTTGTTTTCGTGGCCGGCCCTGCGCCGACCGAACCACGGGCCAGGCCGGCCCGGCCCTGGACAAGCGCCCGAGGACTGCCCGATGACCGCCTCCACGCCCGCTTCGACCGAGCAAGGGACTCACCTGTTCGACCCCGCGCTCGACGGCGACCGCCTGCGCGAGGAATGCGGCGTCTTCGGCATCTACGGCCACCGCGACGCCACCGCCATCACGGCGCTCGGCCTGCACGCCCTGCAGCACCGCGGCGAGGAGGCGGCCGGGATCGTCTCGTTCGACGGCCAGCGATTCCACTCGGAGCGGCGGCTCGGCCTGGTCGAGGACACCTTCTCCAAGCGCCACATCATCGACCAGCTCCCCGGCCACGCGGCGGTCGGCCATGTCCGCTACTCGACGACGGGCGGCACCATCCTGCGCAACGTCCAGCCGTTCTTCGCCGAGCTCGACCAGGGCGGTTTTGCCATCGGCCACAACGGCAACCTCACCAACGGGCTGACGCTGCGCCGCCAGCTCGTCGGCGAAGGCGCCATGATGCATTCGACCAGCGACACCGAGGTGATCCTGCACCTCGTCGCCCGCTCGCGCCGCACCGGCTTCGTCGACAAGTTCATCGAGGCGCTGCGCCTGCTGGAGGGGTCCTACTCGCTGGTCGCCATGACCAACAAGAAGCTGATCGGCGCCCGTGACCCGCTCGGCATCCGTCCGCTGGTGCTGGGCGAGCTCGACGGCTGCCCGATCGTCACCTCGGAGACCTGCGCCCTCGACATCATCGGCGCCAAATATGTACGCGACGTCGAGAACGGCGAGGTCGTGGTGTTCGACGAGCATGGCGCCCAGTCGCACAAGCCGTTTCCGCCGGTGCCGCCGCGCCCCTGCATCTTCGAGTACATCTATTTTGCGCGGCCCGACTCCGTCGTCGGCGGCCGCAGCGTCTACGAGGTCCGCAAGAACATGGGCCGCGAGCTCGCCCGCGAGGCGGCGGCCGCCGCCGACGTGGTGGTACCGGTGCCGGACTCCGGCGTGCCGGCGGCGATCGGCTACGCCCAGGAATCCGGCGTCCCCTACGAGCTCGGCATCATCCGCAACCACTATGTCGGCCGCACCTTCATCCAGCCGACCCAGTCGGTGCGCGAGCTCGGCGTCCGCCTCAAGCACAACGCCAACCGCGCCGTCGTCGCCGGCAAGCGCATCGTGCTGATCGACGATTCGCTGGTGCGCGGCACCACCTCGGTGAAGATCGTGCAGATGATGCGCGAGGCCGGGGCGACTGAGGTGCACTTCCGCATCGCCTCGCCGCCCATCACCCACCCGGACTATTACGGCATCGACACGCCGGAGCGCGACAAGCTCCTGGCCGCCAACCACACGGTCGAGGAGATGCGGCAGATCATCGGCGCCGACAGCCTCGCCTTCCTGTCGGTGGACGGCATCTACCGGGCGGTCGGCGAAGAGGGCCGCGACGCCGCCCGGCCGCAGTTCACCGACCACTGCTTCACGGGCGAGTACCCGACGCCGCTGACCGACAAGTCCGCCGACGCGAGCTCGCCGCGCCAGCTCTCGCTCCTGGCCGAGGCGAGCTGAGGGGGCGTCCGCAGCGCGACGCGGTCGCTGCGCGACTCGTTGCATCGTGCTCTGGCGGCGGCGGTCGAGCCGATCATTGCAAAATTGATCGAGGTCTATATTCCCTCTGCGGAAATGGTGCGTCATCGGACGTCCGCGCACCTCGGGCAGACCGACACGGGGACCTTCGCCACTGCCCAGGCCGACGACGTGCTGGTCCTGACCGACGATTTCCGACTCTCCGCCACGCTGTCCCGCGTCGGCCGAGACGTCTTGAACTTCAATCACATCAGATCATTCGATTGGACCCGACCTTCGCATGACCAAACCCCTCTTCGAACAGATTGCGCTCGTCACCGGGGCGTCGCGCGGCATCGGCTACGCCACCGCCCTGGCGCTCGCCAAGGCGGGCGCCCATGTGGTCGCGGTCGCCCGCACGGTCGGTGGCCTCGAGGAGCTCGACGACGCCATCCAGGCGGTCGGCGGCACCGCGACGCTGGTGCCGCTCGACCTCGAGGATTTCGACGGCATCACCCGCCTCGCGATGGTCCTCGACGACCGCTACGGCAAGCTCGACGTGCTGGTCGCCAATGCGGGCCAGCTCGGGCCGGTGTCGCCGCTGGCGCATGTCGAGACCAAGGAGTTCGAGACGCTGATGAAGGTCAACGTCACGGCGAACCTGCAGCTTCTGCGCTGCTTCGATCCGCTACTGCGCAAGGCGAGCGCCGGCCGGGTCGTGGTGGTGAGCTCCGGCGCCGCCCATGCGGGCCGCGCCTATCGCGGGCCCTACGCGATCTCCAAGGCCGCCCTCGAGGTCATGGCCCGCACCTATGCGGCCGAGACCGTGACGACGCCGGTGCGCGTCAATATCTGCAATCCCGGCCCGACCCGCACCAAGATGCGGGCCCAGCTCATGCCGGGCGAGGATCCGCAGACCGTGCAGCCGCCCGAGGACGCCGCCGAGGCGATCCTGTCGCTGTGCCTGCCGAGCTTCCAGGAGACCGGCCGGCTGTTCGACCTGCGCGCCGGTCGCCTCCTGCACTACAATCCGCCGGACTGAGACCGGACCTGGGTGATCCCTGGGGTGGTCATTCCGGGACGGCGCCCATCTCGCCTCACGGCAGGCCGAGCGCCCCGACCAAATAGTCCGAACCGAACGCCGTGAGATGCCCGGTGTCCCAGGCCAGCAGCCCGGCCGGCGCGCTGCCGACAAAGGTGCGGCAGCCGCGGGCGTCGCACAGCGCCCGGTACGGAGAGGCATAGGCGAGGCCGAGCCGCGCGGCCGTCTCGGCCAGACGCTGGTCGAGCTCGTCGAGCCCCGGCTCCATCGCGTAGACCATGCGGTCGGGATAGGTGCCGTCGCCGCGTAGCGCGTAGCGCACCAGCGCCTTGGCGACCGGCAGGCGCCATTGCGGCACGGGTCCGACCAGGACGATCTGCTTGACACCGATGTCGCGCAGCACCCGCACCGTGCGGTCGATCCCGCTCCAGTCATAGCTTCGCCAGTTCGCCGCCAGGATCACGATGTCGGGGCGCAGCGCGGTCGCGCGGGCCACCACGTCGTCGTTGATGGCGCGACAGTTCTCCCGAAACGAGAAATCGACCCCGGGCAGCGGCGGGCAGGCGGCCGCCGTGAACTGAGCGAGCGGCCGATCGGCCCGGCTGAGCCCAGGATAGAGATGCGCCGCGTGCGAGTCGCCCCACAGCATCACCAGCGGCGCCGTGGCGCTCTGCTGCGGCGCCGGGCAGTTCGGGAAGCCGATCTCCGACATGGTCGCCAGGAAGCACGACCCACCCCGATAGAACGGCACGGAGTCGTAGCGGTAGCTGGCGAGGCCCTCGACCTCGGCCGGAAAGCGCCCCGGCAGGCCGTCCAGCAGATGGGTGACCCAGGCCCCCGCCCCGGCCAGCACCAGCGCGACCGACAGCGTCGTGATCCGCAGGCGGCGCCAGGACCCGAACCGGATCGGCCGCTCGATGAAGGCGTAGGTGCCCCAGGCGAGCAGGACGGCGAGCGCGACGGCGGCGAGCCGCAACGGCACGCTCGGCTCCTGCATGGTGGCGATCCCGGCGAAGGACAGCAGCGGCCAGTGCCACAGATAGAGCGGGTAGCTGATCAGCCCGACCCACACCATCACGGGATTGCCGAGCACGAACCGGTTGACCAGCGTCCCCGGCCCGGCGGCGATCAGCAGCACGGCGCCGGCGACCGGCAGCATCGCCCGCCAGCCCGGAAACGGCATGCTGCGGTCGAGCGCGACCAGCGAGACGAGCAGCAGAGCCGCGCCGGCGACCGCCATCGCCTCGCGCACGGCCGGACGGGCCGGACCGCCGGTCCCGGAGACCGCCGCCTGCGCCAGCATGGCACCGGCCAGGAGCTCCCAGAACCGCACCAGCGGCGAGAAGAACGCCTTCGGCGTCGCCGCGTCGACCCAATACAGGTTCCAGGCGAGCGAGGCCGCCCCGATCACCAGGATGCCGATGCGCGGATCGTGGCGCAGCCGCCAGCCGATCCACAGCACCAGCGGCCAGACGATGTAGAACTGCTCCTCGACGCCGAGCGACCACAGATGCAGGCCGGGCTTGGTCTCGGCGGCGCCGTCGAAATAGCCGCCCTCCTTGCGCAGCGCCAGATTGGCGATGAACGCCGCCCCGGCCGCCAGGTGCTTGGTGAGGGCCCGGAACTCGTCCGGGAACAGCATCGCCCAGCCGATCGCGTAGGAGGCGACCAGCACCGTGACCAGGGCCGGAACGATGCGCAGCACCCGCCGGGCGTAGAAGTCGGCGAAGCTGAAGGTGCCGCGGGCGAGGCTGCCGAGGATGATGCCGCTGATCAGGTAGCCGGAGATGACGAAGAACACGTCGACGCCGACGAATCCCCCGGGCATCGCAGCCGGAAACGCATGGAAACAGACGACCGAGAGAATCGCGACGGCGCGCAGCCCGTCGATGTCGGTGCGGTAGCCGAGATGCACGAGCGCGCCAGCCGCCGGCCGGGCCACGCCCGAAACCGCGATTGGATCATAAGAACCAGCCGCAACATCTTGCGATGCCATGCTTTCCCCTGCCCCGCCCCGCCGTCGCCACGCCGTCGCACCGCCCCCGGCACGACCACCCGCCCCTGCACGCTGCCGTGACCGACGATGCGTGTGCCGTCCGCGCCGGCGCACCACCAAGCGCGCCGCGACTCCGGTCGAACAGAAATGATCAGCAATAATTACGGCCAGTCGCGGGCAGCGCAACCGCTTTCGCCGGAGCGGGGTTTCGAAAGGGAGCGGGAGAGACCGGGCGGCAACAGCCGCGCGCCGGCGGAGAGCGCTTACCTACCGGGTCGCCCGCCAGGCGATGCCGGCCGCCAGCGCCAGCAGGGCGGCGGCGAGCAGGTACGGCGCGCCCGGCCCCGGAAAAGCCTGGCCCGGTGACGCCAGCGCCAGCGCATAGGCCTGCGAGAACAGGCCCGGCCCCAAAAGCCCGGCGATGCCCTGCAGGCAGGCGTTCGCCCCCTGCAGGCGGCCCTGCTCGGACGGGCCGAGGCGGGCGCTCATCAGGCTGTTGGCGGCGGCGTTGCCGAAGCCCCACAGGCTCATGAACGGGATGCCGAGCCAGAACATCCAGCCGACCGGCGCCAGACCCTGGATGGCGAGGCCGAGGATGCCGCTGCAGAAGCCGCCCAGCATCGCGGCGCGCTCGCCGAACCGCCGCACCCCGGGGCCGATCAGGCCGCCCTGCACGATCACGGCGGCGAACCCGACGGCCGCCATGGTGAAGCCGATGGTGCGCTCGTCCCAGCCGTAGCGGAACGTCAGGTAGAGCACGCCGACGATCGGCATGACGTAATGGGCGAGCTGGCTGACGAACCAGGCGCCGGCGAGCGACAGGAGCTGCGGCTGCGAGCGCAGCAGCGACAGTGCGCCGACCGGGTTGGCGCGGGCGAGCGACAGCGGCGCCCGTTTTTCCGGCGGCAGCGACTCGGGCAGCACGAAGAACCCGTAGAGCGCATTGAGCAGGCTCAGGCCCGCCGCGATCCAGAACGGCAGCCGCGGATCGACGCCGCCGGCGAGCCCGCCGATCGCCGGGCCGAGCACGAAGCCGATGCCGAAGGCCGCCCCCAGCATGCCGAAACGCGCGGCGCGCTGGTCGGGCGGCGTCACGTCGGCCACATAGGCGAAGGCGGTCGAGACGCTGGCCGAGGCCATGCCGGAGACGACCCGCCCGACGAACAGCCAGCCGATATTGGGGGCGAGCGCCATCACGACATAGTCGAGGCCGACCCCGAAATTGGAGACGAGAATCACGGGCCGGCGGCCGAAGCGGTCCGACAGCGCCCCCTGCACGGGAGAGAAGACGAACTGCATCAATGCGAAAGCAGTGCCGAACAGGCCGTAGGTCGCGGCCGCGGCGACCTGGTCGCCGCCCAGAAAGTCGGCGACGAGGCGCGGCAGCACCGGCACGAAGAGGCCGACCGACAGCATGTCGATCGCCACCGTGACGAAGATGAAGCCGAAAGCGGCGCGCCGCGGGCCGGGCGGCGCAGACGCCTCCCCGACCGAACCGTCCGCCCCAGCCTCAGCGTCCCCTGGCCCGGGTCGCATACGGGTTGGCTTTTTCGCGCAAGGTTAGCCTGATCGGCGTGCCGGGCAGCTCGAAGGCCGTCCGCAGGCCGTTGATCAGATAGCGCTTGTAGGATTCCGGCACCGCATCGGCGCGGGTGCAGAAAATGACGAAGCTCGGCGGCCGCGCCTTCGGCTGGGTGATGTAGTTGAGCTTGAGGCGGCGGCCCGACACGGCCGGCGGCGGATGGTTGTCGATGGCGCCGTCGAGCCAACGATTGAGCGCGTGGGTGGCGATCCGCTTGTTCCACACCGCATGGATGTCGAGCACGGCCTGCATCAGCCGGTCGAGGCCGAAGCCGGTCAGCCCGGCGACCGCCACGATGGGCAGCCCGGCGAGCTGCGGCAGCCGGTGCTCGGCGTCCTCGCGCAGCCGCTTGAGCGCCCCCGCCTCGCCCTCGGCGAGATCCCATTTGCTCAGGCCCAGCACCAGCGCCCGGCCCTCGCGCTCGACCAGATCGGCGATGCGCAGATCCTGCTCCTCGAAGGGCGCGGTGGCGTCCATCAGCAGCACCACCACCTCGGCGAACCGGATGGCGTCGAGCGCGTCGGAGACCGACAGCTTCTCGAGCTTGTCCTCGATCTTGGACTTACGCCGCATGCCGGCGGTGTCGTACACCTGGAACTCGCGCCCGCCCCAGACGAGGTCGACCGCGATGGCGTCGCGGGTGATGCCGGCCTCCGGGCCGGTGAGCAGGCGGTCGGCGCCGAGCAGGCGGTTGATCAGGGTCGACTTGCCGGCATTGGGGCGGCCGACCACGGCGATGCGGATCGGCCGCACCGGCGCGCCCGCGTCCACCGGCTCCTCGCCGGCCGCCTTGGCCTCGCGGGCGACGATCTTGGCCTCGCGCTCGGCCGCGACCTCGCTGCGGGTCAGCTCCGCGGCGATTCTGGTGTGCTCGGGCAGCGCCTCCCGCAGCGCGTCGTAGAGGTCGGAGAGCCCCTCGCCATGCTCGGCCGAGACGCCGATCGGCTCGCCCAGACCGAGCCCGAAAGCTTCGTATATGCCAGCACTTGCCGCACGACCTTCGCTCTTGTTGGCAACCAGAACGACGGGCCGCCCGGCCTTGCGCACCGCCGCCGCGAAGGCGCGGTCCGTGGGAGTGAGGCCGGCGCGGGCATCGACCAGGAACAGGATGGCGTCGGCCTGCGTCATCGCGGTCTCGGTCTGGGCCCGCATGCGGCCGGCGAGCGATTCGCCCGGTGCCTCCTCGAAGCCCGCCGTGTCGATCACCGTGAAGTCGAGGTCGCCGAGCCGGCCGGTGCCCTCGCGACGGTCACGGGTGACGCCCGGCTGGTCGTCGACCAACGCGAGCCGCTTGCCGACCAGGCGGTTGAACAGGGTCGACTTGCCCACATTGGGGCGTCCCACAATGGCGATCGTGAAGGACATCGGGGTCGCCGGTCGGCCTCTCGCAATGGAATGGACGCGGCAACGCGATGCGCCGCCGCGCGCCTGCATAGCACAGGCGGCGGACGGCGTACGCGGTGTTTCAGGTCAGCGCGAGAAGCTGCCGGGCGCCGGCGCGGACGGCCAAGGCAGCGGTGCCGCCGGCTCGGCCGTGGTGCCGGCGCTGCTGCTCGTCGCCGGCGCAGCGGCCTGAGCGGGCGGCGCCGGCCGCACCGGCACCGACTGGACCGGCGTGGCGGGAGCCGGCCGGGACGTGCGGGTCGGGGCCGGCGCGGGAGCCGGAGCCGGCTCGGCATCCGGGTCGACGGCGGCCGGCGGGGCCG
>NZ_JACAAX010000006.1 GCF_013377085.1 Rhodoplanes sp.
TCCATTGGTGGTCAGACATCATAAATCCGAGCTGATCACCCGGAAACCGTATCAGGCCTTCCATTGCCACCAACTCAATGTGGGGAAAATCTGGGGAACAGGGACGGTATCTTTCGATCTATCTGATATTACTAGAGTAATTATACTCTCCCCCAAGAGCCGGCCGCAACTTTTTTGGGGGGCAGATGACTAAGGGGACGTCGGGTCTGTAGGGTGAACCCGTCCGCCTTGTCGGTCGACTCGACGCGAGTCTGGCCTTAATGGTGCTTGCGCAAAAGTCTGCCAAACATCTTGTCGGGCGTGCGATGTACGGTCCTGGGATCCTCGTCCGCACCTTGTCGAAGCCGACCCGCGAGGATCGGTTGGGCAACCGCTGGCAATACCATTCACGTAGCGACCATCATTCAAAAGTCGCCTGCTGGGGTATCGTCTTCGATCTCCTCCGCACCTGCCCGCTGCTGTACCGCCACGTCGAGGCCGGCCGCGTCTATTTCGGCATCAACCATGAAATGCGCGACTTCGTGCACGACAGAAAGAAGAACCTGGATCTCGTATTCTGCACGCGATCCGGCGCAGATGTCGACGATCCGGCGCTGTCACTGGACCGAATGGCCCGCGATCTCGAAATCGAACTCGACGACAAAGAGAAATCAGAATTCGCGGCTCTTCCGGAGCTGCGTCGCGCGCCTGTCGGAAGTGTCCTCATGGCGCTCGAAGCAAAGGCTTGCATGACAGCGCATCAGCGCGCCTTGCCGCGCCTCTACGACGAACTCAATTCGTCGCATCTCACCGTCCACGGGGCCACCGACCAGGCGATCGCCGCCGGATTTGCGATGGTCAACATCGCGAGCCGCTATCTGAGCCCGGACCTCAACAAGAAGAACCGGGCTGCCGATCCCGACTGGAGCACGCACGACCAGCCACGCGATGCGAGCCTCGCGGTCGATAAAATTCGGCAATTGCCGAAAAGGGCCAAACCGGGCGACACGGGCTACGATGCGCTGGCGATCGTGATCGTCGATTGCGCCAACGATGGATCGCCGGTCGGGCTGGTGAGTACCCCGCCGGCTCCCCAGCCCGGTGACATCTATCACTACGCATCGATGATCGATCGCCTCGCCCACATTTACGCGACGCGGTTCAAGGATCTGTGAAGCCGGGCCGCGAGGGCGTCGGCGTCGACGGTTTCGCATTCCCAGACGATCACGACCCGAAAGCCGGCCCGGCGCAGCGCCCGAACGGCGGCCGTATCGCGCTTCTGATTGGTCTCGAACTTGTTCTGCCAGAACGCCGCGTTCGCCTTGGGGGTCGTGGTCCGCTTGCATCCGGGATGCCGGTGCCAGAAACAGCCGTGGACGAAAACGGCCCATTTCCGCGTACGATTGGCGAAGTCCGGTGAACCTGGAAGGGAACGCACGTTCAGCCGATAAGCATGCCCCGCGGCCCTCAGCGCCGCAGCGACGGCAAGCTCGGCCGCAGTGCCGTGCTGGCGGACGCGCGCCATGAGCGCGCTGCGTTTGGGATCGGTCGGCGTCGGTCGCTTCATTCCGCGGCGAGGGTCGGTATCCGATCGAGCTTCATGCCGTCGGCCCCGCTTTCCATCCGCTCGAGATGGCAGCGGAGCCGATCCAGAAATCCAGGCTGGAAGCGCAACGTGCTGCGCTCGGTTCGCCCGAGAAACCCGCGCGTCGCTCGTGCCGAGAGCAGCTTGCCGGGATGGCGGAGAAAACGGACGAGCGATGGACGAGCGCGCCGGATCGGGAACGAGCCGATGTCGACTCGATGCCGCCGGTCTCCGTCGAAGCGGGCGGCTTTCGGCCATCGTCCGTCTGCACCGAGCTCCCGGTCGCGCTCAGGGTCGTAGGATCCCGGTTCGGCGAGGCGTTTGCCGAGCCACTCGGCCACCGGAACCGTGACGGCATTTCCCACCAGCGACCAGCGCAGCGATGCGCGTCCGACCGTCACGGCCGGCGCAGTCCAGTCGGGCGCGAACCCTTGAAGCCGCTCGGCGTCGCGGATGTCGGGGGTCACCACGTCGCCGCCGGGGAGCAGGATCGCCGGCGGTGAGGCGATCCCGACCGTCGAGCCGTTTTTGAGGGTCGGGATCGCGTCCGGTGCCCAGCCGAGCCCGCGGATCCCTTCGGTCCAATAGAAACCATGCGCGTGGGTGGCGAGAGTGGTTCGCGGATCGACCGGCTCATGGTCGTCGGCGAGAAGCACATCGGCGGGATCGGCGTCCGTCCTCGTCGCGACGAACAGCACGCGCTCCCGGCGTTGCGGCAGGAAGGCCAGCGAGTTCACCACCCGATAGGCCCAGCGGTAGCCGCGCTCCTCGAACGCCTCGACAAGCAGCCGCAGGCCCTTGCCCTGGTCGAGGTGAAGCATGAAGGACACGTTCTCCAGCACGACCCAAGGGACGCGCCGGCGATCGAGCAGTCTGAAAACCTGGCCGACGAGCCCGGACCGTTTGCCGCCGATTCCGGCCGTCATCCCGGCTTGGCTCAGATCCTGACAGGGAAACCCGCCGACGACGATTTCGGTGTCGCCCGGCAGCGAGCGCAAGCCGAGAATGTCCGGCGCCAACGGCACGTCGGGAAACCTGCTCGCCAGCACGGCGCGTGCAGGTTCCCAAATCTCGCAGAGGATCGACGCCTCATGGCCGGCCGCCGAAAGGCCGAGCTCCAAGCCGCCGATTCCCGCAAAGAGCCCCGCGACCTTCATTCCGTCTTCTACCCCGCCCCGCCGGTCGAGCCGGATCCGAATCGATCCGCTCGACGAGCCGACTTTGCGTCGTTGTGCCGACGAAACGAAATGTTCTCATATTGTTCTCAAAAACGGAAGCGGTGAATCGCTCCGATCCACCGCTTTGAAGTGTTCGTCCGACGCGTCGGCCCGACGCGTATCCCTCACGCCGGCTCGAAGTTCAGCGCGACGCCGTTGATGCAGTAGCGCAGGCCGGTGGGCGGCGGGCCGTCCGGAAACACGTGGCCCAGGTGGCTGCCGCAGCGGCTGCAGTGGACCTCGGTGCGCACCATGCCGTAGCCGCGGTCGGTGGTGGTCTCCACGGCGCCGTCGACCGGATCGTTGAAGCTCGGCCAGCCGGTGCCGCTCTCGAACTTGGTCTTGCCGACGAACAGTTTTTGGCCGCAGCCGGCGCACACGAAGGCGCCGGCGCGCTTCTCGTGCAGCAGCGAGCAGCTTCCGGGCGCCTCGGTGCCGTGCTGGCGCATCACGGCGTACTGCTCGGACGTCAGCAGCCGCCGCCACTCCTCGTCCGTGCGGGTCACCGGATAGGTCTTGGTCTCGGTCTCCATTCGGGGGTCTCCTGGCGGGCGCCGGGGCGGCGCGACCGCCCTAATGTAGGGGCGCCCGCGCCGCTCCGCACGGGGCCCGCCGCGGCGGCGCCGGCCCGGCCCGACGGGAGTGGCCGCCTTGTTCGGGTGCCTCGGCGCGGCGGCTCCGAGATAGGCCGGCCGGTTTAATACAAATCGTTGGAATTCATTTTACGGAATTGCATCATCGTAGTGGCAGTGTCCTCCGGTTGGGGGCCGATAGTCTGGTCCCGACGGGAGCAGGGCCGATGACTCAAAACCGGCAGTACCCGCGTTATCTGACGCTCAAGATGGGCCAGATCACCGGCGAGGGACTCGAGCGCGATTGCGCCGTCCTCAATGTCTCGCGCGGCGGGGCGTGCGTGCTGGTGTCGGAGATCGACAGCCTTCCCGACGCCTTCAGCCTCAGCTTCGACGGCGATACCCGCGAATGCGCCATCGCCTGGCGCGAGCGTCACCGCCTCGGCGTCGCTTTCACGGACGGTCCGCTCGACGAGGGCCTGCTGCCGGATCCGCAGGCGCTGCGCAGCGCCGAGCGCGGCGACGACGTGCTGCGGGTCGCCGAGCTCTTCTTGCGCGGCGTTCATGCCTATACGGAGCAGCAGCTCGAGCTGTTCGACACCGTGATGCACCATCTGCTCGACAACACCACCGACGAGGCGATGGCGCAGCTCAGCGTGCGTGTCGCGCCGGTGCAGCGCGGTCCGACCAAGGTGATCCACCGGCTCGCCGAGGACGACGACATCGCGGTGTCCGGCCCGGTGCTGGAACGCTCGCCGATCCTCGCCGAGGATTTTCTGGTGCGCATCGCCCGCTCCAAGAGCCAGGCCCATCTGTTCGCACTCGCCGGCCGCATCATGGTGCCCGAAAAGGTCACCGACGTGCTGGTCGATCGCGGCGACACCGCGGTGGCGCACCGGGTGGCGGCGAACGAGGGCGCCTTGATCTCGCGCGGCGGCTTCCAACGCCTCGCCGGCCGGGCCCGGCAGGACGAGGACCTCGCCAAGCACATCGTCCATCGCCGCGAGGTGCCGGCCGATCTGTTCGCGGCGCTGGTGCGGCTGGTCGCCGAGCCGGTCCGCCAGCAGCTCCTGCGCGATCCCGATCCCGACGTGCGCCGCCGCATGGCGCAGTCGCTGCTCGCGCCGGCCGAGCCGGCCGGGGCGGCGCCCGCCCGCGGGCCCGCCCGCGCGCGCCCGAGCGATGCGACCCGCGAGATCGATACCGCGACCCAGCGTCGCCTGCTCGTCGCCGCGGCGCGGGACGGCAAGCTCGACGAGACGATGGACACGCTCGCCAGCCTCACTCGCGTGCCGGCCGAGGCGATCCGCAACCTCGTGCGGCTCGGCTTCGAGGACGGCGCGCTGGTGCTGTGCAAGGCCGCAGGCCTCGGCTGGCCCGACGCCAAGAGCGTCTTCACGGTGCTGATGACCCGCAACGCCCGGGTCGATTACAAGGCGGCCTTCGAGCGCTACATCACGGTCTCGGGCGATGCCACCGAGCGCGCCGTGCGCTACCTCAAGGCGCGCAAGGCGCCGTCGATCTCCGAGCTGCGCCGCATGCTGTGACGTCGGCTTTGGTCCTGCCGCAGCGTCCGGCAGGGCCGCTCGGCGGTCGGCGTGTCAGGGCGCCAGCGCCGTGACGGTGTCGTAGACGTCGCGGGACAACAGGCCGCGCACGATCAGCTCCTCCCAGACCGGCGCCATCCTGGCGCGCAGCGGTGCAGGATCAATCGCCGCCAGCACGGCGTTGTCGGCCATCACGGCATCGCCCAGGTCGCGCGCGGCGTCCTCGGCCGCGAGTCCCGTATAGACGCGGCCCGCCTGGTTCGCCGCTTCGACCAGCACGGCCCGGTCCAATGCGCTCAAACCCTTCCAGACCCGCTCGCTGATCGCCATGGGCCAGACCCGCGGCGAGTCGCCCGTGGCGGTGACGAACGGCGCGACATGCGCGAAATGGGACGCGCGCACCCGCCCGAGCGGAACCGCGGCCGCCTCCGCGACGCCACGGCGCAGCGCCAGATAGGTCTCGTTCCAGCCGAGCGCGACCGGGACGGCCCCGACGCTGCGCCAGGAGCGCGTGGCGAGGTCGTCGTTGTTGACGCGGATGCGCAGCCCGTCGAGATCGGCCGGCGTGCGGATCGGCCGGATCGCGACGATGACCCGGTCGGGGCCGCGCACGCCGTTGAAGTCGGTCGAGACGAAGCGAATTCCGGACTCGATCAGGCGACGCTCGGCCCGCTCGAACGTCGGGCTGTCGAGATAGCGCCGCAAATGCTCCGCGCTCGCGAACAGATAGGGCAGAGCCAGCACCCCGATCTCCTGCGGCGCGATCGGCCGGTAGGTGTCGAGCGGACCGGTGTAGAGATCGATCGTGCCGGTCCGCAGGCCTTCCAGCGGCGACCGCGCGGCGGCGAGCGCATCGCGCAGATGCACCTCGATCCGCAGCCGTCCACCGGACTGCGTCTCGACATTCGCCTTGAAGGCGGCGAGCGCCATCGCCTCGGGGCTTCCCGGTTCCATCGGCTCGCTCAGCCGCAAGGTGGTGTCGGCGAGCGCCGGGCCGGCGCCGAATGCAAGCACGGCCGCCAGCAGGCAGCCGATCGTCCTGGTCGTGGTCATGGGGAGGTCCTCTCGGGGCCGCAGCCGGTGGCGCGACGAACGCACCCGGGCGACCCCGCCAACAGACACTGGACCTCGGGACAAGGTCAAATTATCATTTGCGATCAGTATCGATAAGCCACGCTAATCAAGGTGTGCCGTGATCGACGTTCGTCTGCTGCAGGCCTTCTACTGGGTGGCGACGCTCGGCGGCTTCCACAAGGCGGCCGCCCGGATGAACATCACCCAGCCGGCCGTCTCCCAGCGCCTCGCCCAGCTCGAGACGGAGCTCGGCGTCACCCTGATCGAACGGACCCGGCGCAGCGTCGCCTGCACGGAGCGCGGGCGCGACCTCCTCGTCCATGTCGAGCGCATCCTGTCGCTGCACGACGCCATGCACCACGCAATCGCGGCACCCGACGCCGTGCACGGCGTGTTCCGGCTCGGCGTGGTCGAGACGATCGTCCACACTTGGCTGCAGGACTTCATGCATGCGCTCGACGAGCGCTATCCGAACCTCGTCCTCGAGATCGATGCCGGCGCCTCGCCGTCGCTGGAGGACAAGCTGCGCGCCGACGAGATCGACCTCGGCTTCCTGCTGCTGCCGCTCAACGATCCGGGCATCGAGATCCTGGAGCTGTGCAGCTTTCCCATGGGTCTGGTGGCGAGCCCGGCGCTCCGGCTGGGCGGCCGGCGGGTCTCGTTCGCGCAGGTCGCGGAGCATCCGCTCATCACGTTCGTCCGCCGCGGCGAGATTCATGCCGTCGTGCGCCAGGCCTTCGCCGACGTGCCCGACCTGCGGCTGCACGTGAGCAGCACGCTCGCCCCGATCGTCCGCATGGCGGTCGACGGCCTCGCGGTGGCCTGCGTTCCTCCGGCGGCCGTGCAGCGGGAGCTGACCGACGGCGATCTCGAGGTGGTGCGCACGCCGGCGCCGCTCGCCGAGGTGCGCTTCGCGGCGTGCTGGCGACGGACGCCGGACCGCCGGCTGGCGCGCTCCGTCGCGGCGATCGCCGCCGAGGTGGCACGGGCGGCGGCGGCGCGCGGCCGGGCCGTGCGGAGGAGGTCGACAAGGTCCGGCGCGACGGGCAAGAAGCGCCGTCCGGCGTGAGGTCGCTCGACGGCGGCCCGCCGGCGTCCGATCATGACCGTGTGCCGCGTTTCGTGCGTCGTCGCGACAGGAGGAGACCAGTGAGCGAGATCGACTTCATGCGTCGCGCCATCGCGCTGTCCGAAGAGTCCGTCGAGACCGGTGGTGGGCCGTTCGGGGCCGTGGTGGTCCTGGACGGCCGCATCGTCGGCGAGGGGGTCAACCGGGTGGTGCCGGACGGCGATCCGACCGCCCATGCCGAGGTGGTGGCGATCCGCGACGCCTGCCGAAACCTCGGCGCCCATGTGCTGGAAGGTGCGATCGTCTTCACGAGCTGCGAGCCGTGCCCGATGTGCCTCGCCGCGATCTGGTGGGCGCGCGTAAAGGAGATCGTCTACGGCAACGACCGCGCCGGCGCGGCCGCCATCGGCTTCGACGACCAGGCGCTCTACGACGAGGTGGCCCGGCCGCTCGCGGCGCGCGTGCTGCCGCTGCGCCGGCTCGCTGCCGAGGAGGCGGCCGAGGCGTTTCGGCTGTGGGCGGACAAGCCGGACAAGGTCCGCTATTGAGGCGCGGCAGACGAGGCCTCGTTGCACTCGGCGGACGTCCTGCATCGGCCAGGCCGCGCGCCCGATGTGGACCGCGACTTGCGGCTGCCGATCCATGATGGCGATCGGCCGGAGAACGGCACGAGCCGTTACGAACCGATCGATTGCGTCGAGCCTGTCGACCTCACGAAGGGAGGCGGCCGGATCAGCACCGGTCGCCGCACCGGGTTCTGCACCGGGTCGGGAAGGGGAACGGACAGCGGTTCGATCCGGAGCAGCTCGCGGACACGGCCTGACCATGCAGGAGCTGCCCCGTATCAAAGCCGCCCATGACCGGATGGTCCGGGCCTGCGAGTCCGAGCCTCCGGGTCGGCGGCATCCGAGGCGATGGCGGTCGCCGACACGAGAGCCGTGGAGCGTCTCGACGAAACCCGCGACGGTCTCGTCCGCGGCGTCTTCGGTGCTCGTCGGGATCGGAATCGCAAAACGCCGAGGGCATCGGGCAAGACGAATGGCTCGACTGCTTGACAACCCGAGCGGCAATTCCCTACCGGTTCTCGGATGTCGATGAGCAACGTCCTCAAGTTTCTTCCGCGATTCCTCGTCTGTGGGTTGCGAGCGGCGTGGATATTGGTGCACCGCCGCGGACAGACGCGGCGCGATGCCGATGGAAACTGCGTCGATGCGCAGGGCGAACCGCTTCCGTGGCTCACCTATCCCGCCATCGATTTCCTCGACAGTCTCGAGTTGCGTGGGCGACGCGTGTTCGAATTCGGGAGCGGCGGCTCGACACTGTTCTGGGCGAGGCGCGGCGCAACAGTATGCTCCGTGGAGCACCACGTCCCGTGGTTCGAGAAGATGAAAAAGCATGCCGGCGGCACAATCATGCTGATAGGCCAGCCGGACCTCGCCAAATACCCGGAAGAGATCAGAGCCCTCGGCGAGTTCGACATCATCCTCGTCGATGGCGCCGAGCGCATGAACTGCACGCGTTCGGCGATAGAGCACCTGGCGCCCGACGGAATGCTCATTCTCGACAATTCGGAATGGTATCCGAATTGCTGCAAGTTTCTTCGTGACAAAGAGCTCACACAGATCGATTTCTGTGGGTTCGGACCACTCAACTCGTTCACGTCGACCACCTCGGTCTTCATTCGGGGGCGGATTGCTTTTCCTCACAAACAAAAGCCGCCGTCATGGACCCCGATCGGCGGCAGCGCCCTCGAACGCCCGCCACCTGACGACTTTTGAACAGGTCGGGTTCGTCCGACGTCCGTTCAACGCACTTGCCTGCACGAGCGGTCCCCGATCAGGCCTTGCACGAGCGACGACCCGGCGCCGTCACTGCTCGGCCTCGTGGGTGCGGACCGACTGTCATGCTGTTGTTCGCACATTTCGAGACCGCGGCGACCGAGTGCTTCGAGCAGGCGCGCGTCTCGTGCGGCCGATCCGGATTTGACGTCCCGCCGCGGTCGGGACGCCCAGGCGTATGGCGACCGTCGGCGTCCCTTCGAGTCGAAGCTGGCGTTGGTGTCGGATCGCCGGCGGAGCTCGCACGCCGAGGTGATGAAGGCTTATTCCGTTCGGACCCTCTACGCTCGCGGCGGGAGCGGTCAGCCGGCCGGTCGATCGATCAGTTCGTCGCGGACTTGTACGTGTGCCGGGGGCTTTTGCGGAAGTGACCCCGGCGAAACACGGCATCACGAGGTCGAAAGTCAATGCGCGACGATCATCAATCCAGCGTCGTCCGGAACCGGGTCACGGCGATCGTCATGGCGATCAGCATCAGAACGACCAGCGCCAGGCTGTCGTAGCGCAGGTCCGCCAGCGTCGAGCCTTTCAGCATGATGGCGCGGACGATGCGCAGGAAGTGGGTGAGAGGCAGCGCCTCGCCGACATATTGGGCCCATTGCGGCATGCCGGCATACGGAAACAGGAATCCGGACAGGAGCAGGTTGGGCAGGAAGAACATCATGGCCATCTGCACGGCCTGGAGCTGGTTCTGCGCCAGCGTCGAGAAGGTGTAGCCGACCGACAGGTTGGTGGCGATGAACAGCGTGGTGAGCGTCGCCAACAGAAAGAGATTACCGAAGATCGGCACGGCGAACAGCAGGAAGCCGGCGCCGACGATCAGCGAGGCCTGGACGAAGCCGATCACCACATAGGGCGCGATCTTGCCCAGCATGATCTCGACCGGCGTGATCGGCATGGCGAGCAGCGTCTCCATGGTGCCGCGCTCGATCTCGCGGGTCACGGCGAGCGCCGTGAAGATCAGCATGGTCAATGTGAGAATGGTGCCGAGCAGGCCCGGCACGATGTTGAGCTGGCTCACCGCGGCCGGGTTGTAACGGGCATGCGTGCGCACCTCGAACGGCGTCGCGGTGAACTCCGGGATCGAGCGGTCCCAGCGCAGCGCCGTCTGGGTGAGGGTCGAAAGCGCGGCCAGCGCCGAGCCGGAGGCGACCGGGTCGGAGGCGTCGGCCGCGACCAGCAGGGCGGGGCGGTCGCCGCGCCGCAGATCGCGCTCGAAGTTCGCCGGGATCTCGATGCCGAACAGCACCGTGCCGGACTGCAGCAGCCGGTCGAACTCCTGCTCGTCGCGTGCCTCGCGGACGATCTTGAAGTATTTGGTGTTCTCCAACGCGCGAAGAATGGTGCGGCCGACATCGCTCGATTCCTGCAGCAGCACGGCGGTCGGCAGATTCCTGGGCTGGGTGTTGATGGCGTAGCCGAACAAGAGAAGCTGCATCAGCGGAATCGTGATCATGGTGGCGAGCGAGACGCGGTCGCGCCGGAGCTGCAGCACCTCCTTCAGCAGCATGGCGCCGACCCGGCGCAGGAACATGCGGGTGCGCTCGCCGATCATGACATCGGCCTCCACGGCAAAGTTTGCTTCACCTCACTCCGGCGGCATTGCCCCGTCGTTCCGGGGCGGCGCGCAAGCGCCGAGCCCGGAACCCATAACCCCTGTCTGTCGTGAACCACTGGCGCGGGGGGTATGGATTCCGGGCTCGCGGACCTGCGGTCCGCGCCCCGGAATGACAGACTTTTTGGAACTCGCGGTTCGAGACGCTTCACGGCCGGCCCCCGATGTTGTCGGGATGACGCCCCATCAGGTCGATGAATACGTCCTCCAGCGACGGCTCGGCCCGCTCGAATGCCAGGGTCGGATCGTCGCGGAACGCCGCGATGGCGGCATCGACCTTGTCGCGCTTGGGCCCGGAGACGTGCAGGCTGGTGCCGAACGGCGCCACCATGGTGATGCCGTCGCGGTGCGACAGCGTGTCGGCCAACGCCGTCAGGTTCGGTCCCGTCACGGTCCAGGTGGTGAGGTGGGAGGCCGCGATCACCTCCTTCACGGTGCCGTGCGCCAACAGGTTGCCATAGGCGATGTAGGCGATCTCGTGGCAGCGCTCGGCCTCGTCCATGTAGTGGGTCGAGACCAGCACGGTGAGGCCCTGGGCGGCGAGGGCGTGGATCTCGTTCCAGAACTCGCGCCGCGCTTTCGGGTCGACGCCCGCGGTCGGCTCGTCGAGCAGCAGCAACTGCGGATCCGGAAGCGTGCAGGCGCCGAGCGAGAGGCGCTGCTTCCAGCCGCCCGACAGCGCGCCGGCGAGCTGCTCGGCGCGGGCCGTCAGGCCGAGCCGCTCGATCGCGGCGCGGGCGGCGCCACGCGGATCGGGCAGGCCATAGATGCGGGCGACGAACTCCAGGTTCTCGCGCACCGAGAGATCCTGGTAGAGGCTGAAGTGCTGGGTCATGTAGCCGACATGCCGCTTGATCTTCTCGGAGTCGGTGCGGATGTCGTAGCCGAGGCAGGTGCCGCGGCCGGAATCGGGCGTCAGCAGGCCGCACAGCATGCGGATGGTCGTCGTCTTGCCGGAGCCGTTGGGGCCGAGGAAGCCGTAGATCAGCCCGCGCCGCACCTGCATGGTGAGGTTCTTCACCACCACGTTTCCGTCGAACGACTTGGTCAGCCCCTCGACCTCGATGGCGATGGCGTGCGGATCGCTTGGCGGATAGTCGGGCGGCGCCGGCCCCGTCGGGCCGCCGTTCGCCGCATGCAGGGCGATCGTGCTCATCGGGCTGCCGCTGTCGCCGGCGCGGAGGAGGGGGCGCCGAGCCCGATATCGACCGGCTGGCCGACCCGCAGGGCCTCGGGCTTGTCGGGCAGCGCCTCGATGAGAAACACCAGCTTGTCACGCTCCTGCAGGCTGTAGATGACGGGCGGCGTGAACTCGGCCGAGCGGGCCATGAAGCTCACCTTGGCGGTGATGTCGGCCGCGCAGCCGTCGCAACGCACCCGCACGGTGTCGCCATAGGCGATGCGCGGCAGCGTCTCCTGCGGCACGAAGAAGCGGACCTTCAGATTGCCGGGCGGCAGGATGGCGAGCACCGGCTTGCCGGCCGAGACCATCTCGCCGGAGCGGAAGTAGATCTGCTGTACCGTGCCGGTCACCGGGCTTGCCAGCACGCGGCGATCGAGATGGGTCTTCGCCGTGGCGAGCCGCGCCTTGGCGGTGCGCAGCGCCGCCTCGGCGTCGTCGTAGGTCTTCTGGGTGCCGGTCTGGGTCTTCAGCAGCGTCTTGGCGCGGTCGAAGGCCTGCTGGGCGTTCTCGAGCTGCGCCTCGAACATGTTGACGTCGGCGCGCTGCAAGGCGTCGTCGATGGTGAACAGCGGCGCCTTGGCCTCCACGCGGTCGCCCTCGCGCACCGACAGGTTCTCCACCCGGCCGGCCTCGTCGGGCCCGACGAAGATCAGGTTGGCCTCGACCCAGCCCTGATAGGTGACGGGCGAATCGTTGCAGGCGGCCAGCGTCGCCGCGAACAAGGCGAAGAGTGCGAGCCGGGCGACAGCACCGAAGCCTGGGCGGAGCGTCATGAGCGTTCTCCGCCGTCGAACAGGATGTCCAGATAGGCACGCAGCATCGTTTCGAGGTCGATGTGCACGAAGCGGTCGAACATGCCGCTCCAGATCACCGAGAGGAGGCCGGGCGCGACCACGAGCTGCGGGTAGTCGACGAGGGCGCGGTGTCTCAGCTCGCCGCGCTCCACCGCACGGGCCAGCAGGGTCCGGATGGCGGCGATCGCCGGCTCGACCACATTCCGATAGTGGAATTCGGCCAGCCGGGGAAAGCGCGGGCCTTCGTTCATCACCAGCCGCAGCACATGGCGCCGCGGCGTGCCGTAGACCTCCGTCGCGAACACGCCGAGCAGGCGCTCCAGCGCGACGCGGGCCGGTACGTCGTGGGTCGGAAGCGCCTTCATCTCGGCGATCAGCGGGCCGAGCATGGCGATGATCAGGTCTTGGAACAGCGCCTCCTTGTCGCGGAAGTAGAGGTAGATGGTGCCCTTGGCGATGCCGGCGCGCCTGGCGACGTCGTCGAGCCGCGCCGAGGCGAAGCCGCGCTCGCTGAACTCGTCGAGCGCCGCCCGCAGGATGGCGTCGCGCCGCGCGGCGGTTTTTTCGGCGCGGCCGTTGCGGTGGGCCGGGGAGGGGGGCGAGAGCGAGGCAGGTGGGGCGGAGGTCGGCGGCACGGCGATCGATACGGACGGCGTCGCCGTTTCCGTCGCGGCCATGTCCTCGGGGGCGGGCGCTTTCGCGGCAGGGGCTTTCGCCGCGCGAGCCTTCACCGCATGAGCCTTGGCCGCAGCCTCTCGGGATGACGGGCGCTTCGGGGTGGCCATGGCCGGCCTCCACTGACTGACTGGTCAGTCATATTTATCTGCAATGACGGTCCGTTTCAAGATGGACGCGAGGTCCGGACGATTTTTTTCGGCGGGACGGATCGGGTGGGTTCGCGCCATTGTGAAATTCGTCGGCACCCATGCCGAGCACGACAGCATCGATGCGCTGACCGTCTCCCAATTCTGACGAGGTGCACCGTGGATATCCGACCCATCAAGACCGACCAGGACCACGGCGCGGCGCTCGCAGAGATCGAGGCGTGCCGGGGCGCGCCGGAGGGCAGCGAGGAGGCCGACAGGCTCGATGTTCTGGTCACGCTGGTGGAGAGCTACGAGGCGAGGCGGTGGCCGCTCGAACCCGACCAGGATTTCGATCCGGTCGATGTGCTGCGCCATGCCATCGACGAGCTGGGGCATACCCAGAGCGAGCTCGCCGACCTGTTGGGATCGCGCTCGCGCGCCTCGGAGATCCTGTCGCGCCGCCGCGCCCTCACGGTCGACATGATCCGCACGATCAGCGCGGCCTGGAAAATCCCGGCGGAGCTTTTGGTCCGCCCGTACAGGATCGACAGCGCCGCTTGAGGTCGGCGTCCGGCTCCGCCGACGCCGTATCCTCCGTCTCGCGTTGCTTCGCGGCGCTGCCTCACATCCGCCAGGCCAGGAGCCGCATGGCGTTCGCCGTCACCAGCACGGTGGCGCCGGTGTCGGCCAGGATCGCCGGCCACAGGCCGGTGATGCCGAGGATGGTGGTGAACAGGAACACCGCCTTCAGCCCGAGCGCGATGGTGATGTTCTGCCGGATGTTGGCCATCGTGGCGCGCGACAGCGCGATCATGCGGGCGACATCGAGCACCCGGCCATGCAGGATGGCGGCGTCGGCCGTCTCCAGCGCCACGTCGGTGCCGCCGCCCATGGCGATGCCGACCGTCGCGGCGGCGAGCGCCGGGGCGTCGTTGATGCCGTCGCCGATTTTGGCGACCGACTTTCCCAGCGCCTGCAGCTCACGCACGATGCGCTGCTTGTCCTCGGGCAACAGCCCGCCATGCGCCACGATGCCGAGATCGGCCGCGATCGCCGCGGCGGTATGGCGGTTGTCGCCGGTCAGCATCACGGTGGTGATCCCGGCGGCTTCGAGGGCACGGAGCCCCGCCGCCGCATCGGCGCGCGGCTCGTCCCGCATGGCGATCAGGCCGGCGACCGTGTCGCCGGCGACCAGCACCGCGACGGTCTTGCCCTGGCGCTCGAACCCGGCGACTTTTGCGCGCTGCACCGCGTCGAGCGTCGCACGCTCCGCCGCCGCCTCGGCCGAGCCCAGGAACAAGATCTCGCCGCCGAACCGGCCGCCGAGGCCTTTCCCGGGCACGATCTTGACGTCGGCGGCGGGCGGCACCGGCGCGCGGTCGGCCGCGGCGCGCTCCAGGATGGCGCGGGCGAGCGGATGGCTCGAGCCGGTCTCCAGCGCCGCCGCCATGGAGAGCACCTGCCGGGTGTCGCGCGAGACGCCTAAGAGGTCCGTCACCTTGGGCTTGCCCTCGGTCAGCGTGCCGGTCTTGTCGAAGGCCGCGTCCGTGATGGTGCCGAGGTTTTCCAGCACCGCGCCGCCCTTGACCAGCAGGCCGCTGCGGGCGCCGGCCGAGAGCGCCGCCGCGATCGCGGCCGGCGTCGAGATCACCAGGGCGCAGGGGCAGCCGATCAGCAGGAGCGCGAGGCCCTTGTAGATCCAGGCGTCCCAGCTCGCGCCGAGAAGCAGCGGCGGGACGACCGCGACCAGCGCCGCCACCGCGACCACGGCCGGCGTGTACCAGCGCGAGAATCGGTCGATGAACCGCTCGGTCGGCGCCTTCGCCTCCTGGGCTTCTTCCACCAATCGGACCACGCGCGCGATGGTGTTGTCCTGCGCCGCTGCGGTGACGCGCACGCGCAAGACCGCGTCGGTGTCGATGGCGCCGGCGAACACGGTGGCGCCCGGGCCCTTGCGGACCGGCATGCTCTCGCCCGTCACGGGCGCCTCGTCGAGCGCCGCCTCGCCGGCGACGATGATGCCGTCGGCGGCGATGCGGTCGCCGGGGCGCACCAGGATGACGGCGCCGACCGCGAGGCGATCGGCGGCGATCGCCTCGACCCTGCCGTCGCGTTCGACCAGTGCGGTCTTCGGCACCAGTGCCGTGAGGCTGCGGATGCTCGCGCGCGCCCGTCCGGCGGCGACGCCCTCCAGCATCTCGCCGACCAGGAACAGGAACACCACCATGGCGGCCTCCTCGGCCGCCCCGATGACGACGGCGCCGACCGCCGCGATGGTCATCAGCATCTCGATCGAGAACGGCGTGCCGTTGCGCAGCGCCGCGAGCGCGCGCCGTGCCACAGGGACCAGGCCGACCGCCAGCGCGGCCAGGAACGCCCACCAGGCGATCTCCGGTTCTATCTTGCCGACCACATAGGCGGCGACGAGGGCGATGCCGCAGGCGATCGTCGCCGTGCCTTTGCGGCTCTTCCACCACGGCACATCGCCGGGCGCATCAGCATGTGCGTGGTCGTCGGACGGGGCCAGATCGCCGCCCGCGGCTTTGTCTGGACCATCGGTGGGCGTCACGTCGTAGCCGAGCGCCGTCAGGCTCGTCCGCAGGGCCGGGAGGAGGCGAGTGTCGGGCGCGTGCGTCACCGTCATGGTGCCGGCCGTGGCCGATACCGCGACGGTCTCGACGCCGGGCAGCCGGCTCACCGCCGCCTCGACCTTGGCGGCGCAGGAGCCGCAATCCATTCCGGCGACGCGAAAACGCGTCTCGACCACGTCCGACATCGAAAAGCCCTTTCAAAGTCCGACCGAGTGGATACATCCTCTAGCGGCTAGAGGAGCAAGCCCCATGAGTCAGGACAATGCTGCCGGCGAGGCGGTTCCGATCGGCGAGGCCGCCCGCAAGAGCGGCGTCAAGGTGCCGACCATCCGCTACTACGAGCAGATCGGGCTTTTGGCCGCGCCGGCTCGCACCGGGGGCAACCGGCGGCTTTTTACGCACGACGATCTGCGGCGGCTGGCCTTCATCCGGCATGCCCGCGAGCTCGGCTTCGACGTCGAGGCGATCCGGGCGCTGTTGTCGCTGCAGGACCACCCCGAGCAGTCCTGCGCCTCGGCGGATGCGATCGCCCGCGCCCGGCTCGTCGAGGTGGAGGACCGCATCGCCCGGCTCGGCGCCTTGAGGGACGAGCTCGCCCGTATGATCGACGAATGCGCCTGCGGTCGCGTCGCCGAGTGCCGGGTCATCGAGACCCTGGCGGCAACGCATCGCCACGGCGCGCTGGCGTGACCGTAGCTTAAAAAGTCGCGCGCCGGAGGGCGGCTCCGACGCGCGCGAGGCGTTTTGCTCCGGACCGGATCCGGATGCTCGTGGAGCGGGCGATCAGTTGCCGGCCGTGACGGCCGTCAGGCGGGCAAAGCCGGTGCGGGTGGAGAGCACCTCTTTCCAGGCGTTCACGGCCAGCGCCAGCGACACCACGCCCCAGAACACCAGATACTCGACGCCGCCGAGATTCCACAGCCAGCCCGGCCCCTTGAGCGCGACCGTGCCATACACCGCGAAGGCGAGCGTGCCGGCCGACATCAGGCCGACATAGCGGGTGTAGAGGTTGAAGGTGAGCCCGATGGCGCACAAGGTCTCGGTCAGCAACGCCAGCGACAGCCAGAAGATCGCCGGCTCAAATCCCATCTTCGCGAACACCGCGAGCGACGTCGAGAATCCGAAAACCTTGAAGAGAATGTGCGGGATGTAGAATAGCCCGGCGATCAGTCGCACGACGACGATGGGATTGGTGAGGTCGAAGTCTTTGGCCTTCAGCATCGTGGGGGTCCTTCTTCAACACGGGATGCTGTCCCGTGTAACCATCCTCTCGTGCGTGGCCATGACAATTCTCAAAGCGATTTTATGGCTCATAACGACCGCTGCTGTCGTCGCGCAACCAAGAGTATTTCCGGGCCCGTCTTGCATTCTGTCGTGGGTCTGCCGGGCCGCCCGGCGCAACGGCGGCATCGGATATCCGACGTCAACCGTCGTGCCGCCGGTCCACCGGCTCCTGCACCGACAACACGATGAATGGCGCGCTCGGACGGATTCGAACCGCCGACCCTCAGATTCGAAGTCTGATGCTCTATCCAGCTGAGCTACGAGCGCATTCGCCGGGCCGCGAGGCGGCCGGGGCGAGGCATCCTTATAGCCGATCGGAACGAAAAATCGACTGGGCCGTCATGCCACCACGGAGGAATTCCGGCGCGGCGGCACCGTCTGTCCGGCGCCGGCGGGCCAGGCGCGCGCGTGGTCCGGGCTTCCATGGGCCCGGCTCGCATGGGCCCGGCTCGCATGGGCCGCGCCGGCCGGGTCCGGCAGGGCGGTTCCGTGGGCGGCCGCGTGGCGGGCCGGCATATCGTCGTCCGGCGCGACCGGAGTACCCACCGCCATCACGCCCGCGATCGTCTCGACCCGGTTGCGGCCGTTCGCCTTGGCCCCGTACAGCGCCCTGTCGGCTGCGGCCATCAGGGCCGTCAGGCTGCCGCCGACCTCGGCCGTGGTCGCCACGCCGACGCTGACCGTCGAGGTCGGCCGCACCGCGCCGAGGTCGATCCGGCACGCCTCGAACTCGATCCGGATCCGCTCGGCAACCGCGAAGGCCTCGGCGAGTGTCGCGCCGGGCAGCAGGCAGGCGAACTCCTCGCCGCCGGTGCGGCCGAGCAGGTCGGTCGGCCGCAGCACCCGGCTCGCCGTGTCGCAGAAGGCGCACAGCACCTGGTCGCCGGCTTGGTGGCCGAAGGTGTCGTTGATCCGCTTGAACTTGTCGATGTCGAGCATCAGCACGGCCGCGTCGCCGCCGTCGGCCAGCAGGCGGCGCAGCACCCGCTCGCCGCGGTCGAAGAAGGCGCGCCGGTTGGCGGCGCCGGTTAGCGGGTCGATCTGCGCGTCGCGCTTGTGCTCGAGCCCGAGCCGCTCCTTCGACATCGCCATCACCAGGAAGGCGAGCGCGAAGGAGAACAGCACCAGTGCGGCGGCGCCGACCGGCACCAGGGTCTCGGTCAGCGAGTTGGCCGGTGCCGGGAAGATCAGCTTCTCGGCGATCGGCAGCCGGATCAGCATCCCGCCCCCCTGCAGCATCAGCAGGAAGATGGTCGGCCAGCGCGACATCAGCTCGGGGTTGCGGGGGCGCAGATACTCCGAGGCGATCAGCATCATGTAGGAGAAGATCAGGACCGACGAGACGCGGATGCGCAGCGGCATGTCGGTCCAGAAAAAATCGAACTGGCAGAGCGTGAACCAGGTCGCCGAGACGGCGAGCGGCAGCAGCAGGATCGGCCGCCGGCCCTCGAAGCTGCGGGCGCCCGACCACATCAGGCCGTAGGCGAACAGTTGCACGCAGTTGCCGGCGATGATCGACACTTCGATCGGGATGACGCCGCGCAGGACGATGAGGGAATTGCCGACGTCCAGCAGCAGCATGCCGACGCCCCACCAGGCGAGCGTCGTCGACGACCGGTCCTGCAGCCAAGACATCAGCAACAAAAGGCCGCTGACCGCGGTGGCGAACGCGGTCACGGCAAAGAGGGTGGGTTGATCAATGTGCATGAACGGTCCGGTCGCGCCCCGCATGTTGCACAGAGCGCAGGACTTGTTCTAGCCCAATCCGGTGAGAGTCCCGTTCTCGGTTGAGTAAACTTTGCTGAAATTGGATTTACTGCCCATTAACACAACGGAACGCCGCACGACGCAACACACTGCAACGTGAGGCGGCAGATGCGCGGCGTCGCTGGCCGCCGGCCGGGCCGGCGCACAAAATTCCTCCCGTTGCGGCGAGGGTGGACTCGCGCGGGCCCCTAGGCCGCATCGGCCGTGTCGCGTTGTCCGGAGCCGTTCCGGCCGGACGCGCGGGGGTGGTCGTCGGGCGCCGGGGAGTTGGCGGCGATCGGTGTCTCGTCGACGAGGCGGCCGTATTCGGTCAGCCGGCCGTCGGCACCGGGATCGCCGTCCTTCACCCACTCCACCCGGTTGCGGCCGTTCGCCTTGGCGGCATAGAGGGCCCGATCGGCCGCATGCATCAGCGCGGCGAGGGCGTAGCCGCTGGACGCGGTGGTCGCGACGCCGATGCTGACCGTCAGAATGTCCGACGTGCCGATCGGCGCCGCATGGGCGGCGAATCCCAGACGGATGCGCTCGGCCACCCGCACCGCGTCGGCCGTCGCGGTCCCCGGCAGCAGGCAGGCGAACTCCTCGCCGCCGGTCCGGGCGAGCAGGTCGGTCGGACGCAGCAGCTCGGCGGCGACGCCGCAGAAGGCGCACAGCACGCGGTCGCCGGCCTCGTGCCCGAGCGTGTCGTTGACCCGCTTGAACAAGTCGAGATCGATCATCAGCAGGGCGGCCGACCCGCCATTGGCGCCGATCCGGGCCAGAATTCGCTCGCCGCGGTCGAAGAAGGCGCGCCGGTTGGCGATCCCGGTGAGCGGGTCGACCAGCGCGGCGTGCCGGAACTGCAGCTCGAGCCGCTCCTTCACCATCGCCATCACCAGGAAGGCCATGCAGAAGAAGTGGAGGAGCAGCCCCACGATGCCGAGCGGGATCAGCACGCCGACATTGTCCGGCGCGATCGGGAAGACGAGGCGCTCCGCCAAGGGAATGCGCGCGGCGTACAGCACCGCCTGGATCAGCAGCAGCACGATGGCGGGCCAGCGCGACATCGGCCGCGGGTCGCGGGCGCGCCAGTACTCCCACGGGATCAGCAGCGCATAGGCGAGAGTGATGGCGGAGAAGACGCGGACGCGCAGCTCCGGCGTGGCGCCGAACGTCTCGCTCTGGCACAGGGCGAGCCAGGCGACGGCGCCGGCCGCGGCCAGCACCGGGCGTGGCGAGCGTCCCTCGAAGGCGCGGGCGCCGCACCACATCATGCCGTAGGCCCCGAGCCAGAGGCAGTTGCCGGCGATGATCGACAGCGGGTCGGAGATCACCCCGCGCAGGGCGAGGAGACTGCCGGCGGCGACCAGCACCAGGGTCGCGCTGCCCCACCAGGCGAGCGTGGTGGCGCTGCGGTTCTGCAGCCAGGAGAACAGCAGCATCAGCCCGCTGACCGTGGTCGCGAGTGTCGAGACGGCGTACAGCGTCGGAAGGTCGATGCGCATGGTTGTCCGTCAGGAGCGCGCCGCCGGGGCCCGCCGTGATCCTGGATGGTCTATAATCCAATCAGGTGAATTTGCGGTATTTCGTTCTGGTCGGAATCGTCCGGGCTCGGGGTTGCCCACAACCTCGCGTAGCGCTCCTCGGTGCGGCGCCATCATGACGGACATGGCTCGCCGCGCCGTGGCGGTCCCGCCGCTCCCGGCGGCATGGACCGGGCGGACAGGGGCCGGCCGAATCGGCTGATATGGGTCGGGATTGCCCGACTGGGCTTCGGAGGAGAGACGGATGGACGTGAAAGCGGCGGTGGCGTTCGAGGCGGGCAAGCCCCTCACGGTGACGACGGTCCAGCTCGAGGGTCCGCGCGCCGGCGAGGTGCTGGTCGAGATCAAGGCGACCGGCATCTGCCACACCGACGAGTTCACCCTGTCGGGCGCCGATCCGGAGGGGCTCTTCCCGGCGATCCTCGGTCACGAGGGGGCCGGCATCGTGCGCGAGGTCGGGGCGGGCGTCACCTCGGTGAGGCCGGGCGACCATGTCATCCCGCTCTATACGCCGGAGTGCCGGCAGTGCCCGTCCTGCCTGTCGCGAAAAACCAATCTGTGCACGGCGATCCGCGCCACCCAGGGGCAGGGCTTGATGCCGGACGGCTCGTCGCGCTTCTCCTGCGAAGGCAAGCCGATCCACCACTACATGGGCTGCTCGACCTTCGCCAACTTCACGGTGCTGCCCGAGATCGCGGTGGCGAAAATCCGCGAGGACGCGCCGTTCGACAAGGTCTGCTACATCGGTTGCGGCGTGACGACCGGCATCGGCGCCGTGATCAACACCGCGAAGGTCGAGCCGGGCGCCACCGCGATCGTGTTCGGGCTCGGCGGCATCGGCCTCAACGTCCTCCAGGGGCTGCGACTGGTCGGCGCCGACATGATCATCGGGGTCGACCTCAACAACGACAAGAAGGCGTGGGGCGAACGCTTCGGCATGACGCATTTCGTCAATCCGAAGGAGGTCGGCGGCGACTTGGTTCCGTATCTGGTGAATCTCACCAAGCGCGGCGCCGACCAGATCGGTGGCGCCGACTACACATTCGATTGCACCGGCAACGTCACCGTGATGCGACAGGCGCTCGAGGCCTGCCATCGCGGCTGGGGCGTGTCGGTAGTGATCGGCGTCGCTGCAGCGGGCGCCGAGATCCAGACGCGGCCGTTCCAGCTCGTCACCGGGCGGGTGTGGAAGGGCTCGGCCTTCGGCGGCGCCCGCGGCCGGACCGACGTGCCGCGCATCGTCGACTGGTACATGCAGGGCAAGATCGAGATCGATCCGATGATCACCCACACGCTGCCGCTCGCCGAGATCAATCGCGGCTTCGACCTGATGCATGCGGGTCAGTCGATCCGCAGCGTGGTGGTGTACTGAGGCGGCTGTCGCGACCACTGCGTCGCGCCGCGTCGCCGCGCCGGGCAGGCCGGTCCGCGATGCGGACCGGCAGGGTGCCGCGATCGCATCTGCCGTTACTGCCCCCCGTGGCAAGTGACAGCGCACGTCGTTCGTCTTGCCGCGGCGGAGCCGCGATCATCCAGGTTAGATGGACGGAGACGTGTGACTTTTCGGAACCGATCTCGCTAAAAATCGATATTTACCGCCCACTTTTACCGTCCCTTACGACTTCTGCGCGATCATCACGCTCGGCCGCGACCCCGGCCATTGCCTCGGCCCGCGGCGTCGGAGGCGTGCCATGGTCGATCCGTTCACCAGTTTCCTCAGCATCGCCGGTCTCGGCATCAGCGCGCAGACCGTCATCGCGCTGCGCACGATTCGCCTCGCGGAGGGCGGCCCCGCCGCCGTCGACGAGGCGCAGCGCATGGTCGCCGAGAAGGTGATCGCCGCCTTGATGGGCGAGATGGCCGCCGCGGCGGCGCTGCTCGGCGGTGCCTCGCTCGACGACGCCGCCGCGCAGGCGATGGTGCCGGTACGGCGCTGCGTCGAGGACAATGTCCGCCGCCTGTCCGGCGGCCGGCCGTACTGAAGCCGGCGAGACACCGCCCCGAACGCGCTGCCGCCCTTGCACCCTGTCGGGGGATCTGCGGGCGCCGAGTGGCGCCGCGTCCCCCGCCTCCATTCAGCCCCCAACGGCCGTGCCGTAGGCGAACAGCGCCCGCCCGGCCATGAGCGCATCGGCGGCGGCGGCGAGGCCGCGGGTGAGGTCCGCGTCCGCCGTGCGGTCGGCGAGGCCTGTGAGGGTCGCCGCGACCGCGTCGGGCGAGGCCTCGAAATCGGCCAGGATCGTGAGCGCCGCCTCGGCCTCGGCCCGCACCGTCGTGGGCCGGACGTCGTCGCGGGCGACGACATGCAGATCCATCACGGCATGGCCGAGATTGAGCGCGGCCAGGAGCCCGCGCGGCGCCACGTCGCCGAGATCGCCGGCACGGCGCAGATGCACGAGCAGGCGGAGCATTCGCCGGCTGGCGTGCGGGTTCCATCCGTCGCGTGAGCTCGGGGCGAAGCGGGCGATCAGCCCGGAAATATCCTGCCGGATCGCCCGCGCCACCTCGGCGGCGTGCCGCTCGGCCTGGCGCGGCATCAGCAGATGGCCGGCGCTCGGCAGGGCGGCTGCGACCACCAGGGCGAGCGAGTCCACCAGCACGGTTGCCGTCTCGGCGGCCGGCATCCCGGCCTGGCTCGCCAGCAGGAAGCACATGTTGAAGTCGAGCGCCGGGATCGCGGTCTTTGGGCTCGCCCGGGCGACGGCGCCGACCAGGATGAACGGGAGCACCGAAAACACCACGGCCGCCAGCGTCGGCACGGTCGGCTGGACGACCAGCCGATAGAAGATCGCGGCTGCGACGCCGGCCACCACGCCGGTGAACAGCAGCGGCGCGATTTTCTGGGGAACCGGCATCGAGCCGAGCACCATCGAGAAGATGCAGATGCCGAGCGCCGTCAGCTCGGCCGCCGCAAAGCCGGTGGCGTAGCCGAGCGCGCCTGCCACGAAAGTTGCGGATCCGGCCGCAAGCCCTGTATCACGCGCAAGAATCCAGTCGCGATACGGGGCCAGATAGCGCGCCTTGCGGCCGAACGAAATGGCGTCGGCGCGGCCGGGCTCGGCGAACAGCGCCTGTTCGGCGGCCAGGATCTGGTCGAGCGCGGTGGCGATCCGCCGGGCCTCCGGGCTGGCGCTGTCGTCCGGGATCGCCGGACCGGAGCGGTCCGGCGGCGCCTTGCTGTGCAGGCGCTCCGCCACCGCGTACAGCCGATCTGCCAAGACGGTCGGAATGGGGTCGCCGCGTCGCCGGCGCGCTCCGGCGGCGCGGCCTGCCGCCATCACCTCGATGGCCCCGGCGACCAGCGAGTTGACGTGGCGCAGACGGCGATAGCCCTCGACCGATCCGGCCGAGACCATCACGGCGAGCGCATCGACATCGGCGACCTCGGCCAGCACGGCGCGCTCCGCCGCGGCCGTGACGCGGGTCGGGTCGCCCCGAACGGCGTCGGCCGCGAAGGCGACCGCGTCGGCGGCCAGTCGCCGCGCTCGCTGGTAGAAGGCGTCGCGTCGTGAACCGGGCGTGATCACGCCCATCACCAGGGTCACCACAGCGACGCCGACCAGGGTGCATTCGACCCGTGCGATCGCCAGCTCGGTGGCGTGCGTCGGGGCGAGCACTGCGGGCAGCACTACCACGGCCGTGGTCATGCCGGCCATGAAGGCGCCGTAGGAATGCACGCCGCGCAGGATGTGGGTCAGCCCGGCTCCGACGGCGACAACGATGGCGAGCAAAGCGAGCTCGATCATCGGATGGCCGGTCTGCACGATGGCGAAGCCCAGACCGGCACCCGCCAGCGTTCCCACCATCCGGTAGAAGGCACGCTCGAGCAGCAGCCCGCGCGACGACTGGGCGACCACGAACACCGGCATGGCGGCCCAGTAGGCGTTCTGCACATGCAGGCTGGCGGCGATCGCGAAGGCGAGCCAGGCGGAGCCGGCGAGCCCGGCGGCGTGGAGGAGGGCGGCGCGGTCGAGGCCGGCCCACCGCGTCAGGGTCGCGAGCATGGTCTTGGGTCCGGGGGCGGTCTCAGTGGGATTGCTGCGCTGCAGCAAAATGGACCGGAGGCAATCGGAAGGCAACCCTGCGGCGTGTCGCCGGTCTTCGGCGGCAATGCCGTCCGACGAACCGGGTCGGGCTTCTCGGGTGAGGGCGCGGCCGCGGTCGCCATCGGGCCGGTCCCGTCCATGAGGCGGAGTGCTCGATCGACAATAATTATTCGTTTTACCGGTTCCGCTTTCCAAGCAAAGGTAAATACCGGCTTCTCGAGACGGTCCCGCCTTATTTCGCTCGATCACATCCCTGCACGATCTGGATGGCAAGGAGGTTGCGTCATGCCGAGCCCGACGACGCTCGCCGGTACGGCCGCAAGCCTGGGGGAAATTCCGACCAGGAAACGTTTCGTCATCGTCTCCTGTCTCTTCATAGGTATTTTCATAGCCTATCTTGATCGGGTCAATGTTTCGGTCCTGGCGGCGAACGACCAGTTCTTGACCGACATGGGCATCAAGGGCGTGGCCGTGCAGATCGGCATGATGATGTCGGTCTTTCTCGCCGCCTACGGCGTCGCCAATGTCGTGCTCAGCCCGATCGGCGACTATCTCGGCCCGCGCCGCGCCATGATGCTGTGCGTGGGGCTATGGGGCGTGTCGCTGCTGATGGGTGGACTTGCGACGTCGTTCGCGATCATCATCACCGGCCGGGTGATCCTCGGGGTCGGCGAAGGCTTCTACTACCCGCTGCAGAGCCTGTTCGTGAAGAACTGGTTCCCGCCGCAGGAACGCGGCCGCGCCAATGCCGCCTGGGTGATCGGCCAGTCGGTGGCGCCCGCGGTGGCGATGCCGCTGTTCACCTACGTGATCGGCACCTTCGGCTGGCGCGAGAGCTTCCACCTGTGCTTCGTGATCGGGCTGATCCCGATCTGGATGCTGTGGCGGCACACCGCCGACACGCCGCGACAGCACAAGTCCATCAACGCCGCCGAGCTCGCCTATATCGAGGAAGGGCAGGCCGCCGAACGCGGGCGCGAGACCGCGGTCGACGACACCCGGCTCACCCTGGTCCAGCGGCTCGAGCCGTTCGTGACGAACTACAACTACTGGCTTCTCGTCGTCTGGTATCTGTGCCTGCAATGCATGTACTGGGGCCTGATCTCCTGGCTACCCGCGTATCTCAAGTCCGCCCGCGGCTTCACCTGGGCCGAGATGGGCTGGCTCGCCTCGCTGCCCTTCGTCTTCGGCATCGCCTTCAAGGCGCTGACCGGCTTCCTCAGCGACAAGATCGGCCGCAACGCCCCGATCCTGTGCGCCGCCATGGCGCTGGCCGGCCTGTGCGTCTATTTCGGCGCGACCGTGTCGGACAAGTACGCCTCGGCGGTGCTGCTGGCGCTCGCGGTCGGCCTGTCCACCATGGGAACGCCGGCGGCGTGGACGCTGCTCCAGGGCCTGGTGCCCGGAAAATCCATGTCGACCGCGTCCGGCGCCATGAACGGCATCGCCAACGGCCTGTCGGCGCTGTCACCGGCGCTGATCGGCCTCTTCATCAGCATCACCGGCACCTATGACGGCGGTCTGCTCTGCCTCGTCGCCACCGGCGCCGTCGCGACCGTCGTGGCCGGCGTGCTCGTCGTCCAGAAATATTGATCAGTCCGCACGAAGGCCGACACGGGTCGGCGGGAGTACTCTCATGAAGATCACCAGCATCGACATCATCGACGTCGCCAACGATTTCCAGTCGGCGTCCAGCAAGTGGCGGCCCGTCTGCGTGCGGATCAACACCGACGAGGGCATCTCCGGTTTCGGCGAGGTGGGACTGGCCTACGGTGTCGGCGCCTCGGCCGGCTTCGGCATGGCCAAGGATCTGGCCCGCCTGCTGATCGGCATGAACCCGATGGACACCGAGGCCATCTGGGAGAAGATGTTCAAGAAGACGTTCTGGGCGCAGGGCGGCGGCACCGTCGTGTTCGCCGGTATGAGCGGCCTCGACATCGCCTGCTGGGACATCCGCGGCAAGGCCCTGAACGTGCCGCTCTACGTGCTGCTCGGCGGCAAGACGCGCAGCCAGATCCGCACCTATGCGAGCCAGCTCCAGTTCGGCTGGGGCGCCGGCAGCGACAAGTCGATGCTGATCGAGCCCGAGCAGTACGCCGAGGCGGCCCGGACCGCGGTCGCGGAAGGCTACGACGCCCTCAAGGTCGACACCGTCGCGATGGACCACGAGGGCAACTGGAACAAGCGTTATCTAACCGGTCCGCTTCCCGACAAGGTGCTGCGGCTCGGCTACGACCGGCTCGTCGCCATGCGCGAGGCAGTCGGCCGCGACGTCGACATCATCGTCGAGATGCACGCCTTCACCGACACCATCTCGGCGATCCAGTTCGGCAGGATGATCGAGCCGCTCGGCGTCTTCTACTACGAGGAGCCGGTGATGCCGCTCAACCCCAAGCAGATGAAGAAGGTGGCCGACGCCGTGTCCATCCCGATCGCGGCGGGCGAGCGCATCTACACCCGCTGGGGCTATCGTCCGTTCCTGGAGGACGGCTCGATCGACGTGATCCAGCCCGACATCTGCGTCGCCGGTGGCATCTCGGAGACCAAGAAGATCTGCGACATGGCGCATGTCTACGACGCCACGGTGCAGATTCACGTGTGCGGCGGCCCGATCTCGACGGCGGCGGCCCTGCACATGGAAGCCGCGATCCCGAACTTCGTCATCCACGAGCTGCACCGCTACGCGCTGCTCGAGCCCAACACCCGCACCTGCAAGTACGACTATCAGCCGAAGAACGGCATCTACGAGGTGCCGGAGCTGCCCGGCCTCGGCCAGGAGCTGACCGACGAGACGATCAAGGCCTCGGTGGTCGAAACCGTGAAGTGATACGAAATCCGGCTGATCAGTTCACCGTCATTCCGGGGCGCACCACCCGGATCGGCGCTTCGCGCCGTCCGAGTGGTGCGAACCCGGAATCCAGCGACGGATGCTGAGGACTTGGCTGGATTCCGGGTTCGCCGCTGCGCGGCGCCCCGGAATGACCACCGAGGTGATCAGCCGGGTCCGGCATAAGACCCCGCCACCCAGCCCCCGGCCGCGCGCCGACGCCATGTCCTCGTGGCGCCGGCGCTCGCGCGATGCGTGAGCCGACGCGGCCACACGCCGTAGGGTCGGCCCGTATCGCTCGTCCCGGCGCGATCTGCTAGCTGTCGAGCCGGCAGACCTTCCGCGTCGCCTTCTTGGCAGCCCCCCGGACGCGGCCGGCTCGTGGGGACCGCCATGGACATATCCGTTCGACAGTTGGTGGCGTTTCTCACCGTCGCCAATCTGCGGAGCTTTACGGCGACCGCCAAGGTCATGCATCTGACCCAGAGCGGGGTCAGCGCCCTCATCAGGGAGCTCGAGGAGCGTTCGGGCGTCAAGCTGTTCGACCGCACGTCGCATTCGGTCCGGCTGTCGCGCGCCGGCGAGGACTTCCTCCCATACGCGCAGCGCGCCGTCGAACATGTCCGGGCGGCGGAGCGCTGCACGGCAGACTTGCGAGATCACCGCGCCGGGCAGGTCCGGGTCGCCGGTGCGCCGCTCATCGCCTGCACGCTGCTGCCGCAGATGATGTCCGCCTTCGCAATCGCCCATCCGACCGTCCGGGTCCAGTTGGTCGACGTGCCGATGAGCGAGCTGCAGACGATGGTCGGGAGGAGCGACGTCGACCTCGGACTCGGACCCGAGCGAGGCTTCGATGCCGATGTCTCCGGCGCGCCGCTGTTCACGACGCCCGTCTCGGTGATCTGTCCTCCGGGCCATCGCTTCGCGAGCCGCGTTGCGACCTGGTGCGAGGTGCGGGACGAGCCCGTCATCGTCGTCGGGCAGGAGATGATCGACCACATCGCCTTCGAGTTCGGCGGGGCGCGGTTCACGGTGGCGCTGGTCGTCAACCACATCTCGACCGCGCTCGGGCTGGCCGCCGTCGGCCGCGGCGTGGTGCTGGCCGGGCCGTTCATCGCGCAACTCGCGTCGGCCTACGGGCTGGTCATCTGCCCGCTGGGCGAACCGGTTTTGAACCGCAAGATGATGGTCTACCAGCACGGCACGCGCGCCCTGTCGCCGGCCGCGGAGGTGTTCAAGCGGTTCATGATGCAGTTCGTCCGCGACAACGATCCTAACGCCGTCGCGACGTCGGCGGAAGCGCCCTCCCAGGCGGCGGTTCGGCACGCGGTGCCCGCGCGCCGCCGACGGACCTCGGGACGGCCGGCCGCGGCCGCACCGTCCATGTCGTGTCCGTGACGGCGATCCGGGGCCTCACTTGCCCTTCTGGGTCTCCTTCACGTCCGTGAAGGCGATGCCGGGGGCGCGCTCGCGGGTGTAGCCGAGATAGAACTCGTTGCGGGCGAGATAGACGAGGTCGCCGTCCAGGTCCTCGGCGATGCCGGAGCGGTTCGCCGCCACGAAGGTGTCGAGCGCGGCCTTGTCGTCTGACGAGATCCAGCGGGCGAGCTGGAACTCGGCGATGTCGAAGTCGACCGGCAGGCCGTATTCGGCGGACAGCCTCGCCTTCAGCACGTCGAGCTGCAGCGGGCCGACGACGCCGACCATGGCGGGCGAGCCGTCGGTCGGGCGAAACACCTGGACGACGCCTTCCTCGGCCAGCTCCTGCAGGGCCTGCTTGAGCTTTTTCGCCTTCATGGCGTCGGAGAGGCGTACGCGGCGCAGGATTTCGGGCGCGAAGCTCGGGACGCCGACGAAGGTGATGTCGCGCCCTTCCGTCAGCGTGTCGCCGATCCGCAGCGTGCCGTGGTTGGGAATTCCCACCACGTCGCCGGCGAAAGCCTCGTCGGCGATCGAGCGGTCCTGGGCGAAGAAGAAGTGCGGGGTCGACAGCGTCACCGGCTTGCCGGTGCGCACCAGCTTGGCCTTCATGCCGCGGGTGAGCTTGCCCGAGCACAGCCGCGCGAAGGCGATGCGGTCGCGGTGGTTCGGATCCATGTTGGCCTGGATCTTGAACACGAAGGCCGACATGCGCGGATCGGCGGCCTCGATCGGGCCGGCATCCGAGTTTTGTGCGCGCGGCGGCGGGGCGAAACCGTGCAGGCCGTCCAGGAGGTCGCGGACGCCGAAATTTTTCAAGGCGCTGCCAAAATAGACCGGCGTCAGATGGCCTTCCAGGAACGGGACGAGGTCGAAACGCGGGCAGGCCTCGGTGACCAGCTCCATCTCCTGCGCCATCGCATCGGCGTCGAGGGACGGATTGAGGGCGGCGATCTCGGCGATCGTCATCGGCACGGGCGGGCCGCCGTCGTCCTTGGTGTCGAGCAGACGCACACCGCCATGGGCGATGTCGAAGGTGCCCATGAAGTCGCGGCCGCGGCCGATCGGCCAGGTCATCGGCGTGGTGTCGAGCGCCAGCGTCTTCTCGATCTCGTCGAGGATCTCGAAGGGGTCGCGGCTCTCGCGGTCCATCTTGTTGATGAAGGTGACGATCGGGATGTCGCGCAGCCGGCACACCTCGAACAGTTTTCGGGTGCGGGCCTCGATGCCCTTGGCGGCGTCGATCACCATGACGGCGGAGTCGACGGCCGTGAGCGTCCGGTAGGTGTCTTCCGAAAAGTCCTCGTGGCCGGGCGTGTCGAGGAGATTGAACACCCGGTCGCGGTAGTCGAACGTCATCACCGAGGTGACCACCGAGATGCCGCGCTCGCGCTCGATCGACATCCAGTCGGAGCGGGTGTCGCGGCGGTTCTTCTTGGCCTTGACCTCGCCGGCCAGATTGATGGCGCCGCCGAACAGCAGCAGCTTCTCGGTCAGGGTCGTCTTGCCGGCGTCCGGGTGGGAGATGATGGCGAAGGTGCGCCGTCGCGCGACCTCGGCTGCCAGCGTGGACGGTGCGGCCGCAGAGGAGGCGGCGGAGTCCGACGGCGCAGGGGTGTCGGGCGTTTCGCCCGGCGGGGCCGGGATGGCGGACGAATCGGCGGCGGGCACGGCGAGGGCCGGGTCCAGGTCACGGAGCGGCTGGGTCATGCCCGGCATGTGGCAGGGAAACGCGCCCGGAGCAAGGGGGGAGGGCTTCAGCCCTGGTCATTCCGGGACGGCGCAACGCGCCGGACCCGGAATCCAGCCGAGTCCTCGGAGTTTGCCGCTGGATTCCGGGTTCGCTGCTTCGCAGCGCCCCGGAATGACGGAGAAGTCCCGATGCGCCCCTACTGCTTCGCCAGGGCGTCGATGGCCTGGGCGAAGCCCTTGAAGGAGACCGGGATGCCGACGTCGCGCTGGATGGCGTCCTTGTATTCGAGCCGGCCCGGCTCGGCCCGGGCGCGCATGCGGCGCAGCAGGTCGTCGGAGAGGTCGGCGTCGGCGAAGCAGCCGGCCGGCACGCAGCGCTTGAAGGCCAGCGCCAGGGGCGGCTGCTTGTCGTCCCACAACAGGCGGGTGCCGGTCGCGAGCCAGACATTGACGGGGACTTGGACCACGATCTTGAGCGGGTCGGTCTTGGCGGCGCGGCCGATCGCCACCTGCGAGATCGGGCCGGCCTGACCCTGCGGCTGCTGTGCCTGGAACACCTCGCAGCTCTTCTGGGCGGACCCCTGCGGGGACTCGCAGCGCACCGTCCAGTCCTCGTAGGTGGCGGTGGTGCGGGTCGGGGCCTGGGCCTGGGCGAGGGCGGCCGGCACGGCAGCCTGGGCCAGGGTGGCGAGCGCCAGGATCGTCAGCACGGGGCGGAGCGGAATGCGGGTCATCGGGAGTCCGGGTCAGTAGGTGGCGGTCACTCGGGCATGGATGCGCCAGGAGCCGGCAGGGGTGTGGGGGCCGTCGAGCAGCGCATAGCCGGCCGCCAGGTTGGCGCGCCAGCCGGCGGCGATCTGGTCGTCGAAGCCGGCGCCGATCGAAGCCAGGGTGGTCGACTGGTTCAGGAAGATCTCGCGCCCCCAGCCGATGTCGCTGAACACATAGGGCACGAGCTTGTCCTGCAGCCATTTGGCCTTGAAATGCTCGCCGACGCTGAAGCCCGGCAGATACAGGGTGTTGCGCGAGATCACGGCCTGGTCGACGGTGCGGTCCTCGGTCATGTAGCCGCGCACCTGGAAGGCGCCGCCGAGCGAGATGCGCTCGGTGTCGGGCAGCGGCGTGCCGGAGATCAGGCCGAACAGCTCGTTGGTCAGGATGAAGCCCTTCGGCAGCGGGGTGGTGTGCACATAGACGAGCGTCGAATAGGCGTAGTGGATGTCGTCCACCCGGCCGTTGGTGTAGAGGCTCCAGGCGCGGGACGTGTTGTCGGGCAGCATGTTGCCCGGGTTCACCTTGACCCGGACATCGAGATCGTTGACCCCGAAACGGTCGCTGAAGCGGCCGGCGAAGCCCCCCACCATCTGGAAGAGATCGACGCCGAAATCCGCGAACGGGGAGCCGACGAAAAACAGCTCGCGGTTTTGGTGCTTCACCTCGACGCCGAGCAGCAGGTCGCCGAACGCCCACGGCAGCAGGTCGGACAGGGCGCTGCGCTCGAGCGCCGAGAGCTCGGTCGTGCGGGTGCGGTAGCGCAGCGCCAGCGTCGGCTGCTCGTTGGTCTGGATGTAGTTGGCGATCAGCTCGAGGCTCGATCGCGGCCACATCGGCACGATCACCCGGCCGGCATGGCTTTGGTACTGGGCGATCTGCGGCTGGCCGATCGGATGCCCGTCATAGACCCAGAAGTCGGGGCTGCCGGTCGCCTGGTAGGACGCCACGATCTCGCCCGGCAATGCCGCCGAGCCACCGACGAAGTAGCGGTCGCGGCTGGTGTAGAGCGTGCCGGTATTGGCGTAGCCGGTGTAGACCTGCCAGGGCCGCTGCTCGGTGGTCCGCAGCGACAGATCGGCCTCGGCGAGGTCGCGACCCGGGCCGAACACCGCCTCGACCCGGCGGAAAGGGTTGCGGTTGAGCCAGTCGAGGTCGGTCTCCAGCCGGCGGCTGTCGATGTGCTCGCCCGGCGTGATGCGCACCCGGGTCCGGATATGGTCTTGGCCGGCGCGCTCGGCGCCCGTCACGGCGACGCGGCCGGCCTTGTACTCGAAGACGCGCACCTGCAGGGCGCCGCCCGTGATCTCCTGCGGCGGGACCGTGACCGACACGAAGGCGCGGCCGGACTCGCGGTAGACGCCCGTGATGGCGGCCTGCACCTCGGCGATCAGCTTGCGGCTGATCGGCCGGCCCAGGAAGGCCGCGAGCTTTTCTCGCAACGCTTTGGGGTCGATTGCGGGGATCCGCTCGATGTCGACGCCGGCTTGCCGCGGCCGCGCCAAGGGCTGGTCCTTGGCGCCGAGCAGGACGATGCCGCGCAGCGTCGCGCCGAGCGGGGTCTCGTCCTCGCCCTTCAGCAGGTCGGGCGTGATGAAGCCGATCGGCGGGGCGGTGCCGCGGGGCGGGGCGGGCGGCAGGTTGCGCTCGACATATTGGGCGGCGGCCGGTCCGGCGCCCACAAGGGCGGCTGCGGTGAGGGCGGCCCCGGCGGCGAGCAGGGCGATGCCGCGGGCAAGCGCCCACGACCGCCGCGGGGCGGTCTCGCCCGGCGTCGCGATCGGTCGCGGCCTGTGGCCGGCCTCCGCCCGTCTGTCGTCACACATCCACGCCTGCCCTTACGCCAAGAACTCTTTTTGTCAGTACAGGCCAAGCTTTGTGCCCGGTCCTTGAAGTCTTTTCGCGGCTCCGTCCGGAGCCCTTCGTGTCTCTCTGCCGTCACCTCAGCGGTTGCGCCGGCACCACGCCGGGTCGGATCGGTGCGGCCGGGGGGATCACCGGGGGCGCTGCCGACGTGGCCGGACCGAGGCTGCTCAGCGAGCGGATCGGGTCGATCAGGCCGGCGCCGGTCTGCAGGTCCTTGCCGGGCCCGAGCGGCTTTGCCGTCTTGATCAGGATGGCGCGGACCTCTGCCGGCGTCAGGGTCGGCCGCGCCTCGAGCAGCAGAGCCGCGACGCCGCTCACATGGGCGGCGGCGACCGAGGTGCCGGTGGTGAGCTGGTAGGCGCCGTCGGGCGACGGCACCAGAACGTCGACGCCCGGCGCCGCGATGGCGATGTGCTTGCCGCGGTTGGCCATGGCGAAGGGCTTGTCGTCGTTGTCGGTCGCCGAGACGGCGATGACGTTGGGGTCGGCGGCCGGATAGAGCGGCGGCGACTTCGGTCCGGCATTGCCGGCGGCGGCGATCAGCACGATGCCCTGGCGGCTCGCCGCCTCCAGCACCCGCTCGGTCATCAGGTCGCGCGGGCCCGCGAAGCTCATATTGATGATGCGCGGGCTCTTGGTGAGGACCCAGTCGAGACCCTTGAGAACCTGGGCTGTCGTCGCCTCGGCGCTGGTGTTGGTCTCGGAGAAGGCCCGAACGGCGAGCAGCCGCACGCCGGGCGCGACGCCGAGCAGGCGGAACCGCGACGCAATGGCGCCCGCCATGCCGGTGCCGTGGGTGTGCGGCTTGCTCGGGCTGCCGGTGGCGTCGAAGCGCTCGACCAGGACGCCCTGCAGGTCGGGATGGCGGAGATCGATCTCCGAGTCGATCACCGCGACCGTGATGTTGGCGCCCCGCACCCGCTGGTGCACGGCGCCGAGCTGCAGCTTCTGGATGACGTATTGGGCCGGGTCGCCGGTCGGCAGCGTGGTGCGGGCGGCGAGGTCGCTGGCGAGGTCGCTCGAGCCGGAGGCGGCCGGCTCGGGCCCGGTCGCAGCCGGCGGGGCGGCCGGGTCGGTCGCCGCCGGGGTGGGCACCGGGGCAGGTGCGGCCTGGGCGAGGCCGTAGACATAGTTCGGCTGCGCCGAGGAGACGATGCGGTTCTGCTCGAGGGTGCGGATCAGGGCGCGGATATCCTGCCCGGCCTTCATCTTGAACCGGTAGACGGTGCGGCTGGTGATGTTGATCGGGTCGGCCGAGACGATCTCGACGCCGAGCATGCGGGCGATCGCCTCGATCTGGGCGCGGGTGACGCTCGCCGGGATCTGCAGCACGATCTCGTTGGGGATGAACCGCGTCTCGCTGATCGGCGGCACGCCGCTGAACTGCTGCTCGCTCGGGCTGCGGTCGATCCCGGGCCCGGGGGGCGGGCCGGCGCCTGGATTGCCGGGGCCGCCGCGGCCGCCGGCTCCGCCAGTGCCGGGGCCGGTGTTGTTCTGCGGCGCGGTGATGTTGTTGCGGGTCGGAACCGGGGGGCCTCCCGCGTTCGGATCGGCGATCAGGCTCGCCGGCACGACCGGGGCGAGGATGTCGGTGGTCAGCGCGCCGATCCAGTCGCCGAGCAGAAACGCATAGGGAGTCCCGCTCAAGTAAGGATAGGTCTGTCCGGTGAACGTGCGCCAGACGGCCGGGTCGAACCCGGGCGGCAGGCCCTGGGCGAATTGGGCGGTGGTGTATGGCGTTCCGGCGGAGCTGGTCGTCTGGCCGGTCGACAGCGGGTCCCAGTAGGAGCTGGTGACGGTGCCGCCCCCGGTGACGATGTAGTTGTTCAGTGTCGTTGCGACCGGGGATCCGGCCGAGATGGTGTTCCGGCCGACGAGGCCGCCCGCGGTTCCGCCGGCACCGGTCGTCACCGCGCCGGTCGCATAGGTCTGGTCGATGATCCCGCCGTTGATTCCGACGAGGCCGCCGACCACCGCCGTTCCGTCCCCGGTCACCGCGCCGACCGCATAGGAGTCCGTGATGGTCGCGGCCGGGTACCCGGTCACCGTCGCGTTCACGCCGACCAGGCCGCCGAGCGCCGTGCCGCTGCCGCCGCTGACGTCGACATCGGCGAAGGCGTGGTCGATGTCGCCGACGTTGAAGCCGACCAGGCCGCCGACCGCGCTGTTGGTTCCGGTCGTCTCGGCGGTCCCGATCGCCCAGACGTTCTGCAACGTGCCGCTGTTCCAGCCGACGAGCCCGCCGATGGCACTGTCCGAGCCGCCGGTGACGACCGAGGTGGTGTGGGCGTCGACGACGAGGCCGGCATTGGTGCCGACCAGACCGCCGGCCGTGCTGTCGTCGGCGGCATCGACCGTGCCGATGGCGTAACCGCCGATGATGGTTCCGTGGATGCCGTTGAAGCCGACTAGGCCGCCCGCATCGCCGCTCAACCCGACGCTCACGGCCCCGGAGGCGGAAGAGTGGAGGATTTCGCCGTTGTTGGTGCCGACGAGGCCGCCGGCCGTGCCCCAGGCGGCGCTGCTGACGAGCCCGGAGGCCGACGACGAGACGATCACGCCCGACGAGGCGTTGAAGCCGACCAGGCCGCCCGCATCGCCGCTGTATCCGACGCTCACGGCCCCGGCAGCGGACGACCAAAAGACCTCGCCGCTGTTGTAGCCGACGAGACCGCCGGCCGTGCCGTAGGCGGCGCTGCTGACGATCCCGTAGGCCGACGACCAGACGATCGCGCCCGACGACGTGTTGTAGCCGACCAGCCCGCCGGCATCGCCGTCCACGCCGACGCTCACGCCGGCGTAGGCGGACGACCCGATGACCTCGCCGTCGTTTCGCCCGACCAGGCCGCCGGCCTCGCCCTGGGTGCCGCTGCCGACAAATCCCCAGGCCGTCGAGCCGACGATCGTGCCGGACGACGTGTTGAAGCCGACCAGCCCGCCGGATCTCCCGCTCGCACCCGTCGCGACCGACACGACCGCCGTCGTATCGACAATGACGCCGCCATTGAGCCCGGCGATACCGCCGGCCCAGACGCCGCCGAAGCCGCCTCCGTCGACCGTCCCGGTGACGGTCACGTTCCTGATCGTGCCGTAATTGATGCCGGCGACCGCGCCCATTGTCGCGTTGGCGCCCGTGGCCGTGATCGAGACGTCGCTCAGGGTGAGATTGCGGACGGTGCCGGACGCGGTGATGATCGGAAACAGGCCGAAGGTGCCGCTGCCCGCCAGGCCGAGGTTCGAGATCGTGTGGTTGACGCCGAGGCCGCCATTGCCGTCGAGCGTGCCGGAAAAGGCCGTTCCCGGGCTGAAACCGGCAAACGTCGCCGCCGAGAAATCGCGTCCGAGCGCATAGGTGCCGGAGAGATTGGTGCTGATGTTCGCAAGGTCACTGGCGTTGTTGACCAGCATGTACGACGTCAACTGCCCGGAATAGGCCGTCGCGACATTGGCCGTGAACGTCGACGGGGACGCGTAGCTGAGCGGATTGTAATAGATCGAGACGGTTCCGGTGCTCCCGCTGAAATCGACCGTCGGACCCATATAATAGATGAAATTCACCGTACCGACACCGGTGCCGCTGTTGTCGGCCCGGATGATCAGGCTGCCGCCGCCGGTATTGATGGCGCGGGCGTAGTAGTTGAACGTGACGTTATTATACGCGCTCAGCGTCAGCGTATTCGCGCTGCTCCAGGTGATGACCGCGTCGACCGTGATGTTGCCGGCCTGCGCCCCGGGGCTGCCGGCGCCGCCGGTCGTCACCACGACGTTCGCGGTCGCCAGCGCATTCTCCAGGGTGGCCACGTTCAGCACCGACGTGTTTCCGGTCGGCGTGAACGGGCTGCTCCCCGTGACGGCGGTGTCGGAGCTGCTGCTGATCAGGATGTCATAGGGATCGAGCAGCAGCGTGCCGGTGCGGCCGGCCGGCGCCCGCAGGTCGGTGGTGCCGGCGTAGTTCAGCAGCCCGTGGCTCGACACCTCGGCGAAGCCGCCGTCGCCGCCGGTGTCGCTGCCGCGGGCCGAGATCGTGCCGGCGAAGCTCGTCTGCTGCTGCGACCACACCACGACATTGCCGCCGCTGCCCGTGGTGCCGTCGGCCTTGATGGCGGCGCCGCTTTCGATCGTCACGGTGTCGGCGTTGCGCACCGCGCGGTCGTAGAAATTGGTGCTCGCCGTGCTGCCGCCGGCGCGGTCGCCGCCGACCAGCACCAGCCCGCCGGTGGTGCCCGAGGCGTCGAGCAGGGCGCCCGAGGCGAGCGTGACATTGCCGCCCGTGACGACAATGCGGCCGCCGGCGCCGCCGGTGCCGGAGGCGTCGAGCACACCGCCGATCGTCACGGCGTCGGCCTCGATCAGAATGTCGCCGCCGGTGCTCGGCCCCTTCACGCGAGAGCCGCGCGGCGCGGTCGGGTCGATTGCGGCGACGCGGCGCGCCTCGATGCGCTGGGTGGCGACGACGCTGCCGCCCTCGGCGGTGAGGAAGATGCGGCCGCCCTTGTTGGCGACGCCGGTCGCCTTGATGACGCCGTTGGTGTTGCCGGCGAGCGCGAAGACGTTGCCGCCATTGGCGCGCAACTCGACATTGGCGGCCCGGATCGAGCCGCGATTGACGACCTGTCCGTTGGTGCCCGCGACCTTGATGGAGACCTTGCCGTTGCCGAGCGAGCCGTCGCTCAGCACCACCTCGCGGCCGGACGCCATCGCGGCGGTGCCCTGCGGCGCGACGATGCTGCCGTCGTTCTGCACCGTCCGGGCGATCAGCACGACGTCGCCGCGGGCCGAGCCGATGCGGCCGAGATTGACCACGGCGGCCGTGCTGGCGCCGTCGAACGTCATGCTGCCGCCGGCCAGGAAATCGGCGTCCTTCACGTCGAGCGTCGAGGCGACGAAGCTGCCGCCGGTCCGCACGATGCCGCCCGCACCGACCGCAACGCCCGCCGGATTGACCAGATAGACGCTGCCGGTCGCGGTCAGCAGGCCGTTGATGGAGGAGGGGACGTTGCCGGTGACGCGGTTGAGGGTCGCGCCGGTTCCGTTGTTGAACTGGACCTGGTTGCCGGTGCCGATCGAGAAGGTCGACCAGTTGATGATGCCGGCCGCGCTCGCCTGATTGATCACCAGGCTGGTGGCCGAGGGCTGGTTGATCGTGACGCTGCCCTGGGTCACGGTTCCGCCGGTCGGCAAAACCTGTGCCGTCGCCGCGGCCTGCAGCCCCAGGGCCGCGACCAGCGCGAGAAGCGGAACACAGTGGGCCAGCCGTCGGCTCATTCGGTCATCCTGACGTCGTCTGCGACAGGCCGGGCGTTCAGCCAGCCCCGGGTCGGCCTCCCGGCCAGAAACCTAGCAGAGGGGTGTTCGACCCAACAAGGAAAGCCGGCCCCGAAACCCTCGGAACCATTCTTATTTCCCGCTGCCGTGGCGGAATTGCCGCAGGCCGGGTCGCGCAACCCGGGGTGGTGCAGGGCTGGCTCGCCGATGCACTCCATGTGTTCCGGCTTCGCCCTCAACGCGCCAGCACCACGTCGCCGATCAGCGAGGAGTGGTCCCACGGGAGCTGCCGCTGCCGGGTCGACTGATAGACGTCGGCCCGCACCCGCTTCATCAGCGCGCCGATCTCCAGCCCGGGCGTGTTGATGTGCTTGAGCAGCGCCGCCGTGAACGGGCTGTTGCGGCCTTCGCCGTCCATCGCGACGTTCTTGGGCTGCGTCGCGTAGACGATCATGGTGCCGACCGCGCTCTGGATGGCGGCGAGGCCGGAGCCGACCGAGGCGGAACGCGTGCCGAACGACGAGGCGAGCGAGCGCGCCAGCGGATTGTCCCGGCAGGCGTCGAGGAGCACGAGGTTGACGCGCCGCTCGCTCTCCATCTGGGCCAGCACGTCGTCGACCGTCACGGTATCGAGGGTGAGGTCGCCGGGCCGCTCCAGCTTGGCGTCGACCGGCACCAGGTAGTTCTTGTCGGCGACCTGCAGGCCGTGTCCCGCGTAGAAGAACAAGGCGAGATCGGCACGGTCGAGCTTCTTGCCGAACTCGCGGATCTTCGCCTCCATGCCGTGCTTCTCGAGATCGATGCCCTCGACCACGTCGAAGCCGAGGCCGCGCAGCGAGCGCGCGATGTCGCGCGCATCGTTGCCCGGATTGGGCAGCGTGGTGGCGTAGCGATAGGCGCCGTTGCCGATCACCAGGGCGACGCGGCCGCCGCGCCCGCTGGGCGGCTCGGCGGCGGCGGGAGGCGGAGGCGGCGGCGGTGGTGGTGTCACCGAGGCGGACGGCGCCGACGGTGTCGTCACGGTCGGCGGGGTTGCCGTCGGGGGGGCCGGACTGCCGGTCGACGGGGCGGCGGGAACGCCGGCCTCGATGGCGGTGAGATGAGCGCGGGCGGTCTCGATCGCCCAGGCGCTGCTCAGATAGGTCCGGTTGGGGGCGGCGAGCGCCGCCTTGAAGTCGTCGCGCGCCCGCGCCGTCTCGCCGCGCGCCTCGAAGGCGAGGCCGCGACTGGTCAAGGCCGGGGCCAAATTCGGCTCGATCCGCAGCGCCTCGCTCAAGTCGACGATCGCCCGGTCGATCTCGCCCTTGCCGCGATAGCTGGTGCCGCGATTGGCGAGCGCCGAGGCGAGCCGCGGATTGATCCGGATCGCCTCGTCGAGATCCCGAACGGCGCGGTCGAAGTCGCGGCGCTGGTTGTGGACGTAGCCGCGCAGATTCAGCGCGATCGCGTCGCGCGGGTTGAGCCGGATCGCCTCGTCGAGATCGGCCGCGGCGCGGGTGAGGTCGTTGCGGCCGACCAGCACCTGGGCGCGATTCAGATAGGCGGGGCCGTAGCGCGGATCGACCCGGGTCGCCTCCTCGTAGTCGCGGATGGCGCGATCGGGATCGTTGCGGCCCCGATAGGCGTTGCCGCGGAAGCTGTAATAGGCGGCGACGCGTGGCTCGAGCCGGATCGCCTCGTCGTAGTCGGCGATGGCGTGCTCCCAGTCGGACTTGTTGTAATAGGTGTGGCCGCGATTGATCAGCGCCGAGACGTAGTTCGGCTGGATTTTCAGCGCCTCGCCGAGATCGCGCAGGGCTTTGTCGTGGTCGTTCTTGTTGCGGTAGGCGTTACCGCGATTGTTGAAATAGACGGCGCTCTTCGGCGCGAGGCGGATCGCCTCGTCGTAGTCCTGGATGGCGCGGTCCCAGTTGCGCTGGTCGAAGAAGACATTGCCGCGGGCGTTGAAATAGTCGGCGGCGCTCGGCTTGAGCCGGATCGCCTCGTCGTAGTCCCGCAGCGCGCGCTCGTGGTCGGCCTTCTTGCGCCAGGCGTTCGCCCGGTTGGCGAAGGCGACGACGTTCTTCGGATCGAGCCTGATCGCCTCGTCGTAGTCGCGGATGGCGCGGTCCGGATTGCCGGTGGCGTTGAAGGCGAAGCCGCGATTGTTGAACGCCGTGGCGTTGGTCGGATCGGCGCGCAGCGACTCGTCGAGATCCTTGATGGCGAGGTCGTGCTGGCCCTTCTCGTTGTAGACATAGGCGCGGTTGTTGAAGGCCGAGGAGCGGTCGCGCCCGGTGAGCTTGCTGCCGCCGCGCTCGATGATGCGGGTGCAGGCGGCGACGCGGCCGTCGAGGTCGCCGGTGCGGCAGGCGGTCCAGTCCTTCTGGCTCTGCGCCTGCGCGGGTGTGGTGCCGCCCAGCCCGAAGGCCAGGACCGTGATGGTGGAGAGGATCGCGAGAAGCCGGCGCATCGGGCCCTCCCGGAATGTCGCGCAATCGCCACGGGTCGTGCATTCGCCCGCCATGGAACATTCCCGCAATCGACCGGGTGGATTCAAGCCCCGGCGAAGGTTTGTGTGACGGGAGGCCCAATCGGTTCGATCAAGAATTATCGCTGATAATACAAAGGCCCGAGAGGCGGCCCGGGCTGACCCGGAGTGGGCCGCGGCCGCAATCCTGTGCCCCGTCGGAACCATCGACATCACGGTCGGAGCCCGGGATCGCACCGTCGGCGTGCTCCGCGACGGCCGACCGATCCAGCGGGTTTCGGATCACCGGGCCAGCACGACATCCCCCATCAGGGACGAGTGGTCCCATGGCAACTGCCGTTGCCGGGTCGCCTGGTAGACGTCGGCGCGCACCCGCTTCATCACGGCGCCGATCTCCAGCCCCGGCGTGCCGATATGCTTGAGCAGCGCCGCCGTGAACGGGCTGTTGCGGCCGTCGCCGTCCATCGCGACGTTCTTGGGTTGTGTCGCATAGACGATCATGGTGCCGACCGCGCTCTGGATCGGGGCGAGGCCGCTGCCGACCGACGCCGAGCGGGTGCCGAGCGACGAGGCGAGCGAGCGTGCCAGCGGATTGTCGCGGCAGGCGTCGAGGAAGACGAGATTGACGCGCCGCTCGCTCTCCATCTGGGCGAGCACGTCGTCGACCGTGATGGTGTCGAGCACGAGGTCGCCCGGCCGTTCCAGCTTGGCGTCGACCGGCACCAGGTAGTTCTTGTCGGCGACCTGGAGGCCATGTCCTGCGTAGAAGAACAAGGCGAGGTCGGCGCGGTCGAGCTTCTTGCCGAACTCGCGGATCTTGGACTCCATGCCGTGCTTTTCCAGGTCGATGCCCTCGACCACGTCGAAGCCGAGGCCGCGCAGCGAGCGGGCGAGGTCGCGCGCGTCGTTGCTCGGATTGGGCAGGGCGGTGGCGTAGCGGTAGGCGCCGTTGCCGATCACCAGGGCGACCCGGTTTCCGCGGCCCGCCGCTGACGCCTGCTCCAGCGGGCCGGCCGCCGAGGTCGGCGGCGTGGCCGCGACCGACGGCCCCGGCGGCGGGCTCGGCGTCACCGCGGCGGTGGTCGAGGCCGGGGTCGGCGCGGCCGGCGTGCCGGTCTCGATGGTGGCGAGATGCGCCCGCGCGGTGTCGACCGCCCACGGCCCGGTCAGGTAGCTCCGCGCCGGCGCGTTCAGCGCTGCCCGGAAATCGTCCTTGGCGCGTGCGAGGTCGCCGCGCGCCTCGTGGACCAGCCCGCGGCTCGTCAGGGCCGGGGCCAGGGTCGGGTCGAACCGCAGCGCCTCGTCGAGATCGGCCAGGGCGCGAGGCAGGTCGCCCTTCAACCGGTGGGCCTCGCCCCGGTTGCTGATGGCGGCCGGAAGCTGCGGGCTCAGGCGGGTCGCTTCGTCGAGGTCGCGGATCGCCCGGTCGAGGTCGCCCCGCTGCCGGTAGACGAAGCCGCGGAGATTGTAGGCCGCCGCATCCTTCGGGGTGATCCGGATCTCCTCGTCGAGATCGCGCAGCGCCCGGTCGAGGTCGCCACGCCTCGCATAGGCCTCGGCCCGGAAGTGGAGGGCGCCGTCGTCGCGCGGATTGAGTCGGATCGCCTCGTCGAAATCGCGAAGCGCACGCTCGACCTCGCCGGAGTCCCGGTACGCCCGGCCCCGGTAGGCGTAGTAGGGGCCGGACTGGGGTTCGAGCCGGATCGCCTCGTCGAAGTCGCGGATCGCTTCGGCATGCTCGCTGCGCGCGTGGTGGCTGTGGCCCCGGTTGACGTAGGCGGCCACATAGGTCGGCAGCAGGCGCAGCGCGGTGTCGAAGTCGCGGATGGCGCGATCGTGCTCGCCCTTTTGGCGGTACGCATTGCCGCGGTTGTGAACCACGACCGCGTCCTTGGGAGCGAGTCGCATCGCCTGCTCGTAGTCGGCGATCGCACGGTCGTACTCGCCCTTGTCGAAATAGGCGTTGGCGCGGGCGTTGAGGAGCGGCACGGCGTTCGGATCGAGCCGGACCGCCTCGTCGAAGTCGCGCAACGCCTGGACGAGGTTCCCCATGTTGCGATGGACGCCGGCGCGGTTGGCCCAGATGGTGGCGTTCTTCGGGCCGAGACGCAGGGCGTCGTCGAAGTCGCGCAGGGCGCGCTGGTTGTCGCCCTTGCCGGCGAACGCGATGCCGCGGTTGTTGAATGCGTTGGCGTTGGTCGGGTCGAGTCGCAGAGCTTCGTCGAGCTCGCGGATCGCCTGATCGTACTGGCCCCGTGCATTGTGGACATCGGCCCGATTGTTGTGTGCGGCCGAGCGGTTCGTGGCCGACACCTTGCTCCCCAGCGCGAGGACGCGGGCGCAGCCCGCGAGGCGGACGTCGAGGTCGCCCGACTGGCAGGCGGTCACGTCGCTTTTGCTCTGGGCATGGGCCGAGCCGGCGCCGGGGCCGCCGGCGGAGGCGACGATGACGGAGGCGGCGAGAACCGAAGTCATCACGAGAAGCCGATGCATGTGGGCCCCCCGAACCAAATCTGTGCAATCACCAGCACGGGCGGCGCTTCCGCCCGGCCGGATACATTCACGCCATCGACTGGATGGTTTCAAGCTCCGACTGAGAGTCGTGTCGATAATTGTTCGACCGGTTCGACCGGCCGAACAATTCGAGGAGAGCCGGCCGGAGGCGGCCGTGTCAGCCGCCGGAGTTCTCCGCCGCCAATACCTTGCGGGCCTGCAGCAGGCTGGCCCGTTCGGTCTTGCTCAGCGTCGGGAAGCTCAGCTCCAGCCCCTTCATGGCCTCGACGATGGCGGCGACGATGACCAGGCGGGCGAACCACTTGTTGTCGGACGGCACCACGAACCAGGGCGCGTGCGGGGCGCTGGTGGCGCGGATCATGTCCTCGTAGGCCTGCATGTACTCCTTCCAGTGAGCCCGCTCGGCGAGGTCGGCGCCGGAGAACTTCCAGTTCTTCTCGGCCTCGTCGAGGCGCTCCAGGAATCGCTGCTTCTGCTCCTTCTTCGAGACGTGCAGGAAGAATTTCAGGATCAGCGTGCCGTTGCGGGCGAGATAGTTCTCGTGATTGGCGATGTCCTCGTAGCGCTCCTCGAAGATGTTGCTCGTCACCAGGCTCGGCGGCAGCTTCTGGCGTGCCAGCACCTCCTTGTGGACGCGGGCGACCAGCACCTCCTCGTAATAGGAGCGGTTGAAGATGCCGATGCGGCCCCGCTCGGGCAGCCGGCAGGCGCAGCGCCACAGGAAATCGTGGTCGAGCTCGAGCGTCGAGGGCTGTTTGAACGAATGGACCTCGCAGCCCTGCGGGTTGACGCCCGACATCACGTGCTTGATGGCGCCGTCCTTGCCGGCGGCGTCCATGGCCTGGAAGATCAGCAGCACCGACCAGCGGTCCTGGGCGTAGAGCATCTCCTGCATCTCGGAGAGCTTGGTCACGCCGGCCGCGATGTGCAGCTTGGCGTCCTCCTTCTCGATGTCGAGGCCGTGGGTGTCGTCCGGCGCAATGCTCGACAGCTTGAACTTGCGGCCCTTGGTGATGCGGTAGGGAGCGATCAGCTCGGCGGCCTTCATGGGCATTGGCCATGGTCTCCGGAGGGAAGCCTTCGGCGTCCGCGTCGCACAGGGGCGATCGGGCGCGCGACCGGCCGGGCGGCCAGCCGCTATGGCTCTAGTGGAGCCACGGGTCGGCCGCAAATCACGATGCGTCGGCACGGTGAACGGCGTCGCCGGGGCCGCCACCGGCGGCGGTGGGCGCCGGGCCGGACAGCGGCTTCGGACCGGCAGGGGGGACGGCGCGAAAACGCCGGCGCGGGGCGCCGGCGGAACGGGACGGATCGGGTCGTCGAGACCGGCCGTCAGCTCTGAAAATCGACCACCAGGGCGCTGCTGAGGCGCGACGACTTGCCGTTCGCGTCGTAGCCGGAGGAGGAACTCGTCGACTGCTGCACGGCGTCGAGGAATTCGGCGAGCAGCTTTGCCACGGCCGAGTCCGTGGAGGACGACGAGTCCGACGAGGACGAGTCCGACGACGGTGTGTTGTCGGTTGAGGAACTCGCGCCGGGGCCGGCGCCGCCGCCGCCGGGGGGAGGACCGCCGGGCGGCGGGCCACCCGCTCCGCCGGCACCGCCCGGGCCGCCGGCGCCGTTCTTGAATGCGCTGTCGAAGATGTTCGACAACTCGTCGGCCTGGTCCGAGGTGAGCGCACCGCTCTTCACCTGCTGGTTGATGAGGTCGGTGATCTTGGCCTTCATCTCGTCGGGCGAGGGTGGGGCGGAGCCTGCGCTGCGGCTGCTCTCGCCGGTGCTCTTCAGCGCGGAGTCGATGCTGTCGAGGGCGGAGCTCAGCGCCGACTGGTCGCTGGCGCTCACGGTGCCGCTCGAGATCTCCGACAAAAGCTCGTTCTGCAGCCGATCGCGAGGTGACGAGAACGCCTGGCTCTGCAGGCCGGCGGCGGAAATCGAGGTCATCGCGTAGTCCCCCGTAGAAACAAAAGTCGAGCCGGTGTATCCGTGCGGCGTTCACGCTCGGCTCACGCGTTTAACGAAGTCTTGCTGTGATCCACGTTGTTGTTTCTCGGTGTTTCCTGAGTGCTTATGGAAACAATCAGAAACAAAAAATACCGCCAGATCCCGGCCGTTTCTCCGTTGCGGCCGGTCGGAAGGACCCGACATGACCGAATCTCCGCACATTCTGGTTGTCGAGGACGACCAGGAGATCAGCCGCCTCGTGGCCCGCTATCTCCGTGCCAATGACTGCCGCGTGTCGCTCGCCGGCAATGGGCGCGAGATGGACCGCGTGATGGACGCGAGCCGGATCGACCTCGTGGTGCTGGACCTGATGCTGCCCGGCGAGGACGGGCTCAGCCTGTGCCGCCGGCTGCGGGCCGGCTCCTCGGTGCCGGTGATCATCCTGAGCGCCCGCGGCGAGGAGGTCGACCGCATTGTCGGGCTCGAGATGGGGGCCGACGACTATCTGGGCAAACCGTTCAACCCGCGCGAGCTTTTGGCACGGGTGAAGGCCGTGCTCCGGCGCAGCGACAGCGGGCTGCGGAGCCCGGCCGGGCGGCGGCCGCGGGTGATGACCTTCCTGGGCTGGCGGCTCGATTGCGGGCTCGCCAAGCTGACCAATCCGGAGGGCGGAGCGGTCGCCGTCACGGGCGGCGAGTTCGACCTCCTGCAGGCGCTGTGCGAGCATCCGGGCCGGGTGTTGTCGCGCGACCAGCTCCTCGACCTCACCCAGGGGCGCAGCGCCGGCGCCTTCGAGCGCAGCATCGACGTGCTGATCAGCCGGCTCCGCCGCAAGATCGAGGCCGACCCGCATCACCCCGAGATCATCCGCACGGTCCGCTCGGGCGGATACGTGTTCACGCCCGAGGTCTCGGCTTCATGACGCTCCGGCCGGGCGCGTTGCTGCCGCAGCGGATCAGCAGCCAGATCGCGGCCCTGGTGGTGGCGTCGCTCCTCGCCATCCATGTGGTGCTGACGATCGGCTTTCTGCTGCGCCAGGACGACGGACGGGAGCGCGACGACGGACCGTCTCTCGTCGCCCTGGTCCGCCTGGCCGAGACGCGCGACCCGGCCCGCCGGGCCGACCTGATCGCCGAGGCGGCCCGCGCCTTTCCACGCATGCAGATGCGGCTGGCGCCGGCGGGCGCCGAACCGGCCGGCGACGCCGACGACCCGCGGCTGGAGGGGCTACGCCGCCATTTGCCGCCGGGCACGACGGCGGCGCTGGTGGCGCCGGGTGGCCCGGAGCGACCCGAGCGGGTCGCGGTGCGGCTGAGCGACGGGGCGGTGCTGTCGGCCAGCGTCATGCCGCCGCCGGGGCGGCCCATCGACCCGGTGATCGTGTCGATCCTGGTGCTGGCCATTCTGATCACCGTCCTCGGGTGGTGGGCGGCCCGCGCCCTGACACGGCCGCTGCGCGCCTTCGTCAGCGCTGCCGAGGCGTTCCGGCCGGACGGAGAGATCATGCTGCTGCCCGAGCGCGGGCCGGAGGAAATTCGAAGCGCTGCTCGTGCGCTCAACCATATGCGGGCACGCGTTAAAGCGATGCTGGAGGAGCGATCGCGCATGTTCGCGGCCGTCGGCCACGATCTGCGCACCCCGATCACCCGGTTGCGACTGCGCAGCGAGTTCATCGAGGACGAAGGGTTGCGCGCGCAGGCGCTGGCCGATCTCGACCAGATGCGCGCCATGGTCGAGTCGCTTCTGATGTTCATGCGAGACGGGCGGTCGGCCCGGGCTCCCGTGATGGTCGACCTCACGGCGAGCCTGACCACCGTGTGCGACCAGTTCGCCGATCTGGGGCACGATGTCTCCTATGCGGGCCCCGATCATGTCGCGGTGCGGGGGCATCCGGACGAGCTGCACCGGGCCGTCACCAACCTGGTCGACAATGCCGTTCGGTACGGTGGTTGCGCGCGGGTGCGCCTCGCCGCGACGGTGGCCGGCGTCGTGATCGACATCGAGGATGATGGCCCGGGCATTCCCGAGCGCGACAGGACCGCCATGCTGCGGCCCTTCGTCCGCGGCGAGACGGCCCGCAGCATGGACGGGACGACCGGCTTCGGGCTCGGCCTGTCGATCGCCCAGGTGGTGGTGACGGCACATGGCGGCACGCTGGCGCTGCTGGACGGTGTCCCGCGGGGGCTCCTGGTCCGGATCGTCCTGCCGTCGGTCGCGACGCCTGTCCCGGTCACCCCAAAAATTTGAGCGGACTCGTAAACTCCACCAAAACGGGTGATGGGCTAGGACTAGTACACGGTTGATCTGGCGCTTTTTCCGCGGTCATGCGCGGCGCCGTCGGGCCCGGCCTCCGCGCTCCTGCTCCCTGCGGAGGCCGGGCGCCCGACCGACGCTTTTGCCAGCGAGTCGGCCGGCGCGGCCGGCCCTTTCGATCATCAGGCTTCGCTGTATGGCGAGGTGTCCCTATTTATCCACACTTATAGAGTGAGTGCAGTATTTATAGAGTGAGTGCCGCCGAGCGCGCGATTCCTCAGACCGCGCTACCGCCGGACGCAGAGATCCCGCACCGCTCCCCCGCCTTGCCGACACCGCATCGCGAGAGGGGACTTGGCAAAACGGTCCCGAGCCGTTAAATACCCCCCACGGGCGTGCCGGCCCTTTGTCGGCGCGCCCTTGCGTGTTCTCGGAAAATCTGGCGGTTCAGGACTCTGTTCCTTTTGGGCATCCGACGGGATCGATCTGAAGGGACGGGGGACGGATCTGCCAACTCCGCGGCGCGTGCAGCCGTTCCGGTCGAACGGCTGGTCCTGTCCGAGACTGCAGGTGCTTCTGCTCGAGCAAGACGTGCGACGGCAAAGGCTTAATTCGGTGCTCCAAGGGCCTGCACAGACGGGGAAGAGCGATTCGGGGGAGACCCCGTACGGTTCCGACTCGGGTTTGTCCCGGCGGCGCGTCGGCGCGCTTTCGGGGGACAGGGCATGAAGCATCGTTCTGGTCCGGCGCCGAAACGCGCAGGAGCGGGACGATTCGACGCAACCGGCGGTTCCTTCCGGGAGCCGCCAACCAGAGAGAGCAAAACGTGGATCGAGCGGCAAAGAAAGAGCTCGTCACGACGTTGAACGAGGTCTTCAAGGCCTCCAACGTGGTGGTCGTGGCTCACTATGCCGGCCTCACCGTGGCCCAGATGCAGAACCTGCGGAAGCAGGCCAAGCAGGCGGGTGCGTCGGTGAAGGTCGCCAAGAACCGGCTCGCCAAGATCGCTCTTGATGGCACCGACGCGGCGGTCGTCGCGCCCCTGCTCAAGGGGCCGACCGTGCTCACCTATTCGGGTGATCCGATCGCCGCGCCGAAGGTCGTCTCCGACTTCGCCAAGGCTAACGACAAGCTCGTGATCCTCGGCGGGGCGATGGGGAAGACCGCCCTGAACCCGGACGGTGTGAAGGCGCTCGCCTCGCTGCCGTCCCTCGACGAGTTGCGCGCCAAGATCGTCGGCCTCATCCAGGCCCCGGCGACCAAGATGGCTCAGCTCGTCAATGCCCCGGCGGGCAAGCTCGCTCGGGTGGTTCAGGCCTATGCCAACAAGGACGCGGCGTAAGGCTCGCACCAAACCCGACCTAGTCGAAATCGAGAAGGACTGACTTTAATGGCTGATCTGCAGAAGATCGTTAGCGACCTGTCGAGCCTCACGGTGCTCGAGGCGGCCGAGCTCGCCAAGCTGCTCGAGGAGAAGTGGGGCGTGTCCGCCGCCGCCGCCGTCGCGGTGGCCGGCCCGGCCGCTGCCGCCGCTGCGCCGGTCGAGGAGAAGACCGAGTTCAACGTCATCCTGGCCGCCGTCGGCGACAAGAAGATCGAGGTCATCAAGGAGGTGCGCGCGCTCACCGGGCTCGGCCTCAAGGAGGCCAAGGATCTGGTCGAGGCCGCCCCGAAGGCCGTCAAGGAAGGCGTCAACAAGGACGAGGCCGAGAAGATCAAGGCGACCCTCGAGAAGGTGGGCGCCAAGGTCGAACTCAAGTAAACGTGAGCTTTGTCAAGCGATTCCGTTCCTATATTGCGGAATCGGGGCCGTCCCGCAGGGCGGTGACGATGAGTGCGCGGTCCGGGCAAGCCCGGATCGCCTGACTCGGACGGCGGGCGCGCGGCATCGGCCCATGAGGTCGCGTCGCGAAAGCCCTGCCGAGATGCCGCTTCCGGGACGCGCTCGAACGAGCTGCCGGAAGCCCCCCGTCGCCATTTCGGCCGGCGGAGGAAGCGAGAGGCCACGATGGCAGAGACGTTCACCGGTCGCAAACGGGTCCGCAAGTTCTTCGGTAAAATCCAGGAAGTCGCAGAGATGCCGAACCTCATCGAGGTTCAGAAGGCGTCGTACGACCAGTTTCTGCTGATCCAGGAGCCGAAAGGCGGGCGGCCCGACGAGGGGCTGCAGGCCGTCTTCAAGTCGGTGTTCCCGATCTCGGACTTCTCCAACACGGCCCAGCTCGAGTTCGTGCGCTACGAGTTCGAGCCTCCGAAATACGACGTCGACGAGTGCCGCCAGCGCGGCATGACGTATGCGGCGCCCCTCAAGGTGACGCTGCGCCTGATCGTGTTCGACGTCGACGAGGAGACGGGCGCCAAGTCGGTCAAGGACATCAAGGAGCAGGATGTCTACATGGGCGACATCCCGCTCATGACCAACAACGGCACCTTCATCGTCAACGGCACCGAGCGCGTCATCGTCTCGCAGATGCATCGCTCGCCGGGCGTGTTCTTCGATCACGACAAGGGCAAGACCCACTCGTCGGGCAAGCTCCTGTTCGCCGCCCGCATCATCCCGTATCGCGGCTCCTGGCTCGACATCGAGTTCGACGCCAAGGACATCGTCTATGCGCGCATCGACCGGCGCCGCAAGATTCCGGTGACGTCGCTGCTCTATGCCCTCGGCCTCGACGGCGAGGAGATCCTCAACACGTTCTACCGCCAGGTCATCTACAAGCGCGCCAAGGACGGCTGGCGCGTGCCCTTCGACGCCAACCGGCTGAAGGGCTACAAGGCCATCAACGATCTGGTCGACGCCGACACCGGCAAGGTGGTCGTCGAGGCCGGCAAGAAGATCACGGTCCGGCAGGCCCGCCAGCTCCAGGAGAAGGGGCTGAAGGCGCTGCGCATGACCGACGAGGAGCTGATCGGCTCCTACATCGCCGAGGATCTCGTCAACGCCAACACGGGCGAGATCTATGTCGAGGCGGGCGAGGAGATCACCGACAAGACCCTGAAGCTCCTGGCCGAGGTCGGCTACAAGGAGGTTCCGGTCCTCGACATCGACCACGTCAATATCGGCGCCTATATCCGCAACACGCTGGCGGTCGACAAGAACATGCGGCGCGAGGACGCCCTGTTCGACATCTACCGGGTGATGCGGCCGGGCGAGCCGCCGACCATCGACACCGCGCAGGCGATGTTCAACTCGCTGTTCTTCGACAGCGAGCGCTACGACCTGTCCGCGGTCGGCCGCGTCAAGATGAACATGCGCCTCGACCTGCAATGCCCCGACACCATCCGGGTGCTGCGCAAGGACGACATCCTCGGCGTCATCAAGACGCTGGTGGATCTGCGCGACGGCAAGGGCCAGATCGACGACATCGACCATCTGGGCAACCGCCGGGTGCGCTCGGTCGGCGAGCTGATGGAGAACCAGTATCGCATCGGCCTGCTGCGCATGGAGCGCGCCATCAAGGAGCGGATGAGCTCGGTCGACATCGGCACCGTGATGCCGCAGGACCTGATCAACGCCAAGCCGGCGGCGGCGGCCGTGCGCGAGTTCTTCGGCTCGTCGCAGCTCTCGCAGTTCATGGACCAGACCAACCCGCTCTCCGAGATCACCCACAAGCGCCGCCTCTCGGCGCTCGGCCCGGGCGGTCTGACGCGCGAGCGGGCGGGCTTCGAGGTGCGCGACGTGCACCCGACCCATTACGGCCGCATCTGCCCGATCGAGACGCCGGAAGGCCCGAACATCGGCCTGATCAATTCGCTCGCCACCTTTGCGCGGGTGAACAAGTACGGCTTCGTCGAGACGCCGTATCGACGCGTCAAGGACGGGCGGGTCTCCGACGAGGTGATCTATCTCTCGGCCATGGAGGAAGGGCGCTACTACGTCGCCCAGGCCAACCAGCCGATCGACGCCAAGGGCCAGTTCACCGAGGATCTGATCGTCTGCCGGCATTCCGGCGACGTGCTGATGATGCCGCCCGACCGCGTCGACTACATGGACGTGTCGCCGAAGCAGCTCGTCTCGGTCGCCGCGGCGCTGATCCCGTTCCTCGAGAACGACGACGCCAACCGCGCCCTGATGGGCTCGAACATGCAGCGGCAGGCGGTGCCGCTGGTGCGCTCCGAGGCGCCGTTCGTCGGCACCGGCATGGAGGGCGTGGTCGCGCGTGACTCGGGCGCCGCCATCGCGGCACGCCGGACCGGCATGATCGACCAGGTGGACGCCACCCGTATCGTCGTGCGGGCGACCGAGGATCTCGACCCCACCAAGTCGGGCGTCGACATCTATCGGCTGCAGAAGTTCCAGCGCTCCAACCAGAACACCTGCATCAACCAGCGTCCGCTGGTGAAGGTGGGCGACTCGGTGGCCAAGGGCGACATCATCGCCGACGGTCCCTCGACCGATCTCGGCGAACTGGCGCTCGGCCGCAACGTCCTCGTCGCGTTCATGCCGTGGAACGGCTACAACTTCGAGGACTCGATCCTGCTCTCCGAGCGGATCGTCAAGGACGACGTCTTCACCTCGATCCACATCGAGGAATTCGAGGTGATGGCCCGCGACACCAAGCTGGGCCCCGAGGAAATCACCCGCGACATCCCGAACGTCTCCGAAGAGGCCCTGAAAAACCTCGACGAAGCCGGCATCGTCTATATCGGCGCCGAGGTTCACGCGGGCGACATCCTGGTCGGCAAGATCACGCCGAAGGGCGAAAGCCCGATGACGCCGGAGGAGAAGCTCCTGCGCGCCATCTTCGGCGAGAAGGCCTCGGACGTCCGCGACACGTCGCTGCGGGTTCCGCCCGGCGTGCAGGGCACCGTCGTCGAGGTGCGGGTGTTCAACCGGCACGGCGTCGAGAAGGACGAGCGCGCCCTCGCCATCGAACGCGAGGAGATCGAGCGTCTCGCCAAGGACCGCGACGACGAGCAGGCGATCCTCGACCGCAACGTCTACGGCCGCCTCGCCGAGCTGCTCGACGGGAAGGCCGCGATCGCCGGCCCGAAGGGCTTCAAGAAGGACAGCAAGATCACCCGCGCGGCGCTGGACGAGTATCCGCGGTCGCAGTGGTGGCTGTTCGCTGCCGCCAACGACAAGCTGATGACCGAGATCGAGGCGATCCGGAAGCAGTACGAGGAGAGCAAGAAGGGCCTGGAGCAGCGCTTCCTCGACAAGGTCGAGAAGCTGCAGCGTGGCGACGAGCTGCCGCCCGGCGTGATGAAGATGGTCAAGGTCTTCGTCGCGGTGAAGCGCAAGATCCAGCCCGGCGACAAGATGGCCGGCCGCCACGGCAACAAGGGCGTGGTGTCGAAGATCGTCCCCTGCGAGGACATGCCGTTCCTGGAGGACGGCCAGCAGGTCGACATCGTCCTCAATCCGCTCGGCGTGCCGAGCCGGATGAATGTCGGGCAGATCCTCGAGACCCATCTCGGCTGGGCCTGCGCCGGCCTCGGCAAGCGCATCGGCCTGGCGATCGACGCCTACTATGCCCGCAGCGACCTGAAGCCTCTCAAGGAGATGCTCAACAAGGTCTACGGCGAGGACAACAAGACCATCCAGTCGCTGGGCGAAGGCGAGCTCGTCGAGCTCGGCACCAACCTGCGCAAGGGCGTGCCGATCGCCACCCCGGTGTTCGACGGCGCCAAGGAGCTGGACATCGAGAACATGCTGGATCTCGCCGGGCTCGACCATTCGGGGCAGGTGGTCCTGCACGACGGGCGCACCGGCGACCAGTTCGACCGCAAGGTGACGGTGGGCTACATCTACATGCTCAAGCTGCACCATCTGGTCGACGACAAGATCCACGCCCGCTCGATCGGCCCGTACTCGCTCGTCACCCAGCAGCCGCTGGGCGGCAAGGCGCAGTTCGGCGGCCAGCGCTTCGGCGAAATGGAGGTGTGGGCGCTCGAGGCCTACGGGGCCGCGTACACGCTGCAGGAGATGCTCACCGTCAAGTCCGACGACGTCGCCGGCCGTACCAAGGCCTACGAGTCGATCGTGCGCGGCGACGACAACTTCGAGGCGGGCATCCCCGAGTCCTTCAACGTGCTGGTGAAGGAGATGCGCTCGCTCGGCCTCAACGTCGACCTGTACAACTCCAAGAACGCGCGCGGCCCGGGCGACACGGCGGAGGCGGCGGAGTAACCCGCAGGACGGGCCGGGTGTCTCCCGGCCCTTCCGATGCCGCGGCCGAAGGGCCGCGGCCGGGACGCGCCCCGCGACGTTCTCCGGGATGCGCCTTTCCGCGACGGCTCACGGTGCGGCCCGTCGCGGGCGAATTCAAGGACCGATACGGCTGCGGAACGGTCGACGGTCGAACCCACCGAGCGTGGAGATGACGATGAATCAAGAGGTCATGAATCTTTTCGGGCCGCAGGTGCCGGCCCAGGTGTTCGATCAGATCCGCATCTCGATCGCGAGCCCGGAAAAGATTCTGTCGTGGTCCTATGGCGAGATCAAGAAGCCGGAGACCATCAACTACCGGACCTTCAAGCCGGAGCGCGACGGTCTGTTCTGCGCCCGCATCTTCGGTCCGATCAAGGACTACGAGTGCTTGTGCGGCAAGTACAAGCGCATGAAGTACAAGGGCATCATCTGCGAGAAGTGCGGCGTCGAGGTGACGCTGTCGCGGGTGCGTCGCGAGCGGATGGGCCATATCGAGCTCGCCGCTCCGGTGGCGCACATCTGGTTCCTGAAGTCGCTGCCGAGCCGCATCGGCCTGCTGCTCGACATGACTCTGAAGGACCTCGAGCGGATCCTGTACTTCGAGTACTACACGGTGCTCGAGCCCGGCCTGACGCCGCTGCAGAACCGCCAGCTCCTGTCGGAAGAGGATTATCTGCGGGCGCAGGACGAGTACGGCGCGGACAGCTTCACGGCCATGATCGGCGCCGAGGCGATCCGCGAGATGCTCAAGGCGATCGACCTGGAGAAGCTCGCGGTGGATCTGCGCAAGGAGATCGCCGAGTCGACCTCCGAGCTCAAGCCGAAGAAGCTCGCCAAGCGGCTGAAGCTGATCGAGGCGTTCGTCCAATCGGGCAACAAGCCCGAGTGGATGATCCTGACCGTCGTGCCGGTGATCCCGCCCGATCTGCGGCCGCTGGTGCCGCTCGACGGCGGCCGCTTCGCGACCTCGGATCTCAACGACCTCTATCGCCGCGTCATCAACCGCAACAACCGCCTCAAGCGGCTGATCGAGCTGCGCGCGCCCGACATCATCATCCGCAACGAGAAGCGGATGCTGCAGGAGGCCGTAGACGCGCTGTTCGACAACGGCCGGCGCGGCCGCGTCATCACGGGAGCCAACAAGCGCCCGCTGAAGTCGCTCGCCGACATGCTGAAGGGCAAGCAGGGCCGGTTCCGCCAGAACCTGCTCGGCAAGCGCGTCGACTATTCGGGCCGCTCCGTGATCGTCGTCGGTCCGGAGCTCAAGCTGCACCAGTGCGGCTTGCCGAAGAAGATGGCGCTCGAGCTGTTCAAGCCGTTCATCTATTCGCGGCTCGACGCCAAGGGCCTGTCGACCACGGTGAAGCAGGCCAAGAAGCTCGTCGAGAAGGAGAAGCCGGAGGTCTGGGACATCCTGGACGAGGTGATCCGCGAGCATCCGGTGCTGCTCAACCGCGCCCCGACGCTGCATCGCCTGGGCATCCAGGCGTTCGAGCCGGTGCTGATCGAAGGCAAGGCGATCCAGCTCCATCCGCTGGTCTGCGCGGCCTTCAACGCCGACTTCGACGGCGACCAGATGGCCGTCCACGTGCCGCTCTCGCTCGAGTCCCAGCTCGAGGCGCGCGTGCTGATGATGTCGACCAACAACATTCTGCACCCGGCCAACGGCTCGCCCATCATCGTGCCGTCGCAAGACATCGTGCTCGGCCTCTACTACCTGTCGCTCATTCGCGAGAACGAGCCGGGGCAGGGCAAGGTGTTCGGCAACCTGGCCGAGATCGAGCACGCGCTCGGCGAGCGCGTCGTCACGCTGCACTCGAAGATCAAGTACCGCTGGGACGGGATCGACGAGACCGGCGAGGACAGCCGCCGGATCTGCGACACCACGCCGGGCCGGGTGATCCTCGGCCAGGTGCTGCCGCGCCACAAGAAGATCTCCTTCGAAGTCGTCAACAAGCTGATGACCAAGCGCGAGATCTCCAACATGATCGACACGGTCTACCGCCACTGCGGCCAGAAGGAGACCGTGATCTTCTGCGATCGCATCATGGCGCTCGGCTTCCACCACGCCTTCAAGGCCGGCATCTCGTTCGGCAAGGACGACATGGTCGTGCCGAGCTCGAAGTGGAAGATCGTCGAGCAGACGCGCACGCTCGCCAAGGAGTTCGAGCAGCAGTTCCTCGAAGGCCTGATCACCCAGGGCGAGAAGTACAACAAGGTGGTCGACGCCTGGTCGAAGTGCACCGAGCAGATCGCCGACGAGATGATGCGCGAGATCTCGGCGGTGCGTAAGTTGGACGACGGGTCCGGCCGCGAGGTGCCGATCAACTCGATCTACATGATGGCTCATTCCGGAGCCCGCGGCTCGCCGGCTCAGATGCGCCAGCTCGCCGGCATGCGCGGCCTGATGGCCAAGCCGTCGGGCGAGATCATCGAGAGCCCGATCATCTCGAACTTCAAGGAAGGGCTGTCCGTGCTCGAGTACTTCAACTCGACCCACGGCGCCCGCAAGGGCCTCGCCGACACGGCGCTGAAGACGGCCAACTCCGGGTACCTGACGCGGCGTCTGGTCGACGTGGCGCAGGACTGCATCATCACGACCGACGACTGCGGCACCACGGGCGGTATCAAGGTCCGGGCCATCATCGACTCCGGCACGGTGGTTGCGTCGCTGGGAAGCCGCATCCTCGGCCGCACCGTGGCCGAGGACGTGCGCGACCCGACCGGCACCACCGTCATCGTGCCGCGCAACACGCTGCTCGACGAGCGTGACGTCGATGCGATCGTCACGGCGGGCGTGCAGGAGCTGAAGATCCGCTCGGTGCTGACCTGCGAGACCACCTCGGGCGTGTGCGGGGCCTGCTACGGGCGCGATCTCGCCCGCGGCACCCCGGTCAACATGGGCGAGGCGGTCGGCGTCATCGCGGCGCAGTCGATCGGCGAGCCGGGTACGCAGCTCACCATGCGGACCTTCCACATCGGCGGCGCGGCGCAGATCTCGGAGCAGTCCTTCATCGAGTCGAACTTCGAAGGCATGATCCGGATCAAGAACCGCAACATGATGCGCAACTCCGACGGCGAGCTGATCGCCATGGTGCGCAACATGGCCGTGATCGTGGCCGACCAGGACGGCACCGAGCGCGCCGTCCACCGCATCCAGTTCGGCTCGCGAATGAAGGTCGACGAGGGCGACAAGGTCAAGCGCGGCCAGCGCATCGCCGAGTGGGATCCCTACACGCGGCCGATCCTGACCGAGGCCGAGGGCACGATCGCCTTCGAGGACCTGGTCGAAGGCCAGTCGATGTCGGAGACGCTCGACGAATCGACCGGCATCGCCAAGCGCGTCGTCATCGACTGGCGCGCGCAGGGCGGCGCCGGCCGCGGTGCCGATCTGCGTCCGTCGATCGTCATCAAGGGCGACGACGGCAAGATCCTCAAGCTGGCCCGCGGCGGCGACGCCCGCTACCAGCTCGCGGTGGACTGCATCCTCTCGGTCGATCCCGGCAACAAGGTGAAGGCGGGCGACGCCATCGCCCGCATGCCGACCGAGAGCGCCAAGACGCGCGACATCACCGGCGGTCTGCCGCGGGTGGCGGAGCTGTTCGAGGCGCGGCGGCCGAAGGAGGCGGCGGTGATCGCCGAGATCTCCGGCACGGTGCATTTCGGGCGCGACTACAAGAACAAGCGCCGGCTCACCATCGAGCCGAACGAGAAGGACGTGGAGCCGCGCGAGTACCTGATCCCGAAGGGCAAGCACGTCCATCTGCAGGACGGCGACCTGATCGAGAAGGGCGACTACATCGTCGAGGGCAATCCCGCCCCGCACGACATCCTCGCCGTCAAGGGCGTCGAGGAGCTGGCCGCCTATCTGGTCAACGAGATCCAGGAGGTCTACCGGCTGCAGGGCGTGCAGATCAACGACAAGCACATCGAGGTGATCGTTCGCCAGATGCTGCAGAAGGTCGAGGTGGACGATTCGGGCGAGACCGACCTGATCCAGGGCGAGCAGATCGACTGGGTCGAGTTCGACGAGGTCAATGCCCGCGCCGTCGAGGAGGGCAAGAAGGAGGCGAAGGCGCATCCGGTTCTGCTCGGCATCACCAAGGCCTCGCTGCAGACCCGCTCCTTCATCTCGGCGGCGTCGTTCCAGGAGACCACCCGCGTGCTCACCGAGGCGGCCGTGGCCGGCAAGGCGGACACGCTGGACGGCCTCAAGGAGAACGTCATCGTCGGCCGCCTGATTCCGGCCGGGACGGGCGCCCAGATGAACGTGCTGCGCGCGATCGCCGGCAAGCGCGACGCCCTCATCCTCGAGGAGCGCGAGAGAGAGCAGGCCGAGAAGCCGCCGGAGCTGCCGGCGGCGCTGCCGGCGGCCGAGTAGGCCACCTGGGCACCGGCCTGAAAGAGCAAAGGGGCCGCCCGGCGATCCGGGCGGCCCTTTCCTTGCTGGGCGCGCCCAGGCCCTCCACGGGCCGCGGAGGAGGGGGCTGGGCCGAGTGATGCCTGCGGCACCTGATACCGACGCCTGATCCTGGCTCTCTCCGTTACGCTGCGGTGGCCGCGCGCAGCGCCGCCCTCGACGGGCGACGGCATCGATCTCGCGCTTGCCCGAGTTCGACACGATCGAGTGCCCAAGGCGTCGAGGTCGACTTGGGGGGCCGTTCATCCTTCGAGGCGCGCGCCCGGACGGCGCGAAGCACCGCCGCGCTCCTTGCACCTCGAAGGATGACGGGTCAAAGTCAACCGCCATTGGAATGATTGCGGAAACGGCAATGCCGAGCCGCCTCATCGGCCACGGGCCACGGGCCACGGGCCACGGGCCGGGGGGCTCGCGGCGATGCTGCGTCGCGTCCTACCCGGAATCCCGACGGTCTGTTTCGGCGACGAGATCGGCACCGCCGAGGGCGCCATCCCGCCGGACCGGGTGCCCGAATCGTTCGAGGAACGTGCCGGGAATCGGTGTCGGCCGGGACGGCTGCCGGACCCCGATGCACTGCGATTCGGGCGCCTGGGCCAGCTTCTCGACGACCGAGCCCGGACCGCCGCTCACCGCCGATTCCGTGCGGGAGAACGTCGCGACTCAGCGGGGTGAGCCGGGGGCGCTCTCCAGGTTTTATCGCCGCCTGATCGCCCCCGATCGCGGGGCCGAGCCGGTCGCCTTGTCGGCCCGGGGCAACGTGTTGAACGGCTATTTGCAGGTGTTCTCGCTGCGTGACCGGGACGGGGAGGAGGTCGCAGACCAGATCCGTACGCGCAGCATGCGCAGCCACGAGGGGGCGTGATCGGACGAGGCGGCGCGGCGCACGACGGCTCAAATGCCGGCGAGGCATGAAAAACCGCGGGTCCCCGAGACCTTTGAGGCTTGACTTCCCTCGGCCCGGCCGTTAAAACCCGCCCACTTTTCGGCAGGCGGTGAGCTTCGCTGATCGGAACGGCTTGTCCTACTCTTTCGACTGTTCGGGGCCTGTGAGCACCGAATCGCCGACAGGACGCTTCAGCCTCGACGATTGATGCTCAAACGCTGCCTCTGACACACGACTGTCAGGTATGTGCACACGAACGCGGGGTGGCAACACCGCGCGTTCCTCTGTCGACGGAAGCGCCATCCTCGCAAGGGACGGCGCGGCGGTGCGTTTTCGCGCGTCAGCGCGATTTCGCGACGAGTTCGGCGCGACGCGGGATAACCCGCAGAGCGGGGCGACCCGCAGGGAGACTGAAGGCGAGCGATGCCGACGATCAATCAGCTGATCCGAAATCCGCGCGTCCCGCAGCGGGCACGCAAGAAGGTCCCGGCCCTGCAGCAGAGCCCGCAGAAGCGGGGCGTGTGCACGCGCGTCTACACGACGACGCCCAAGAAGCCGAACTCGGCGCTCCGCAAGGTCGCCAAGGTCCGTCTGACCAACGGCTTCGAGGTGATCGGTTACATCCCGGGCGAGGGCCACAATCTGCAGGAGCACTCGGTCGTGATGATCCGCGGCGGCCGCGTGAAGGACCTGCCGGGCGTCCGCTATCACATCCTGCGTGGCGTGCTCGACACCCAGGGCGTCAAGAACCGCAAGCAGCGCCGGTCGAAGTACGGCGCCAAGCGTCCGAAGTAAGAGCGGAGTAAGCGACATGTCCCGCCGTCACCGCGCCGAAAAACGCGAAATCCTCCCGGACCCGAAGTTCGGGAACGTGGTGGTCACCAAGTTCATGAACTCGATCATGTATGCCGGCAAGAAGTCGTCGGCGGAGGCGATCGTATACGGCGCCTTCGACATCATCGAGGGCAAGACCAAGACCAACCCGCTGTCGGTCTTTCAGCAAGCGCTCGACAACGTGATGCCGGCCATCGAGGTTCGCTCGCGCCGCGTCGGCGGCGCCACCTACCAGGTACCCGTCGAGGTCCGCACCGATCGCCGTCAGGCGCTCGGCATTCGCTGGCTGATCTCGGCGGCGCGTGATCGCAACGAGAAGACCATGACGGAGCGGCTCTCGTCCGAGCTGCTCGACGCCTCCAACAACCGCGGCAACGCGGTTAAGAAACGCGAAGACACGCACCGCATGGCGGAAGCGAACCGCGCTTTCTCGCATTACCGCTGGTAATGCGGACGAGCGCCGCAGAAAGACACTGAAGGATACCCCCATGCCCCGCGCCCATCCGATCGAGGACTACCGCAACTTCGGCATCATGGCGCACATCGATGCCGGCAAGACCACGACGACGGAGCGGATCCTCTATTACACCGGCAAGAGCCACAAGATCGGTGAGGTCCATGAGGGCGCGGCCACCATGGACTGGATGGAGCAGGAGCAGGAGCGCGGCATCACCATCACGTCGGCCGCGACGACCGCCTTCTGGCGGGGCAAGCGCCTGAACATCATCGACACGCCCGGCCACGTCGATTTCACCATCGAGGTCGAGCGCAGCCTTCGCGTGCTCGACGGCGCCGTATGCGTGCTGGACTCCAACCAGGGCGTCGAGCCGCAGACCGAGACGGTGTGGCGCCAGGGCGACAAGTACCGGGTTCCGCGCATCGTCTTCTGCAACAAGATGGACAAGGTCGGGGCCGACTTCTTCAAGTGCCTCGACGACATCAAGGTCCGGCTCGGCGCGCGTCCGATCGCGCTCCAGCTCCCGATCGGTTCGGAGCACCAGTACAAGGGCCTGATCGACCTCATCCGCATGGTCGGCGTGGTGTGGGACGACGAGAACCTCGGCGCCGATTACAAGGACATCGAGATTCCGGCCGACATGCTCGATCAGGCCAAGGAATATCGCGAGCTGATGATCGAGGCCGCGGTCGAGCTCGACGACGACGTGATGGCGGCCTATCTCGACGGGCAGGAGCCCGACGACGCGACGCTCCGCCGGCTGATCCGCAAGGCGGTGGTGAAAGGCACGTTCTATCCGGTCCTGTGCGGCTCGGCCTTCAAGAACAAGGGCGTCCAGCCGCTGCTCGACGCCGTGGTCGACTTCCTGCCGTCGCCCGTCGAGGTGCCTGCCATCAAGGGGATCGACCCCAAGGGCAACGAGGTGGCGCGGCCGCCCGACGACACCCAGCCGCTCGCCGCGCTCGCCTTCAAGATCATGGACGACCCCTTCGTCGGCACCATCACGTTCTGCCGCATCTATTCGGGCATCATGCAGAGCGGCACCGGCGTGGTGAACTCGACCCGCGAGCGCAAGGAGCGCATCGGCCGCATGCTGCTGATGCACGCCAACAACCGCGAGGACATCAAGGAGGCCTATGCGGGCGACATCGTCGCGCTGGCCGGCCTGAAAGAGGCGCGCACCGGCGACACGCTGTGCGACCCGCAGCACCAGGTCATCCTCGAGAAGATGGAGTTCCCCGATCCGGTCATCGAGATCGCGATCGAGCCGAAGTCGAAGGCCGACCAGGAGAAGCTCGGCGTCGCGCTGCACAAGCTCGCGGCCGAGGACCCGTCCTTCCGCGTGTCGACCGATCCGGAGTCCGGCCAGACCATCCTCAAGGGGATGGGCGAGCTGCATCTCGACATCAAGGTCGACATTCTCAAGCGCACCTACAAGGTGGAGGCCAATATCGGCGCCCCGCAGGTGGCTTATCGCGAGAAGCTGACCAAGTCGGTCACCATCGACTACGTGCACAAGAAGCAGACCGGCGGTTCCGGCCAGTTCGCCGGCGTCAAGATCCTGGTGGAGCCGACCGAGGCCGGCACCGGCTTCGAGTTCGAGAACAAGGTGATCGGCGGCAACGTGCCGAAGGAGTACATTCCGGGCGTCGAGAAGGGCCTCAACTCGGTCCTCGGCTCGGGCGTGCTCGCCGGCTTCCCGGTGGTCGACCTCAAGGTATCGCTCGTCGACGGCAAGTACCACGACGTGGACTCGTCGGCGCTGGCGTTCGAGATCGCGTCGCGTGCCGCGCTGCGCGAAGCCCTGCAGAAGGGCGGGTCGGTGCTGCTCGAGCCGATCATGAAGGTCGAGGTGGTGACGCCCGAGGAATACACGGGCTCCGTCATCGGGGATCTCAATTCCCGCCGCGGCCAGATCCAGGGCCAGGACATGCGGGGCAACGCCAACGTCGTGAACGCGATGGTGCCGCTCGCCAACATGTTCGGGTACGTCAACACTCTGCGGTCGATGTCGCAGGGACGTGCCACCTTCACCATGCAGTTCGATCACTACGAGCAAGTCCCGAACAACGTGGCACAGGAGGTTCAGGCCAAGTACGCGTGACCACGCAGGCCTGACCGCCACGACCGCAACGCTTAGACGCCTAAAGGCAACGGAGAGTCCCGATGGCCAAAGAGAAGTTCGAACGTAACAAGCCGCACTGCAACATCGGCACGATTGGGCACGTGGATCACGGCAAGACGACGCTGACGGCCGCGATCACGAAGGTCCTCGCCGAGTCCGGCGGCGCGACGTTCACGGCCTATGACCAGATCGACAAGGCTCCGGAGGAGAAGGCTCGCGGAATCACCATCTCGACGGCGCATGTCGAGTATCAGACCGCGAAGCGCCACTACGCGCATGTCGACTGCCCCGGGCACGCCGACTACGTGAAGAACATGATCACGGGTGCGGCGCAGATGGACGGCGCGATCCTGGTGGTGAGCGCGGCCGACGGCCCGATGCCGCAGACCCGCGAGCACATCCTGCTCGCCCGCCAGGTCGGCGTGCCGGCGCTGGTCGTCTACATGAACAAGGTCGACATGGTCGACGATCCCGAGCTGCTCGAGCTGGTCGAGCTCGAGGTTCGCGAGCTTCTGTCCAAGTACAACTTCCCGGGCGACAAGATTCCGATCGTCAAGGGCTCGGCCCTGATGGCGCTCGAGGGCAAGGACGAGAAGCTCGGCAAGCAGTCGATCCTCGAGCTGATGGCGGCGGTCGACGACTACATCCCGCAGCCGGATCGTCCGAAGGACCAGCCCTTCCTGATGCCGGTCGAGGACGTGTTCTCGATCTCGGGACGCGGCACCGTGGTGACCGGCCGTATCGAGCGCGGCATCGTCAAGGTCGGCGAGGAAGTCGAGATCGTCGGGATCAAGGCGACCGTCAAGACGACGGTCACCGGCGTCGAGATGTTCCGCAAGCTGCTCGACCAGGGCGAGGCGGGCGACAATGTCGGCTGCCTGCTGCGCGGCACCAAGCGCGAGGACGTGGAGCGCGGCCAGGTGCTGTGCAAGCCCGGCTCCGTGAAGCCGCACACCAAGTTCAAGGCCGAGGCCTACATCCTCACCAAAGAAGAGGGCGGCCGCCACACCCCGTTCTTCACCAACTACCGTCCGCAGTTCTATTTCCGGACGACCGACGTGACTGGTGTCGTACACCTGCCGGAAGGCGTCGAGATGGTGATGCCGGGCGACAACATCGCCATGGAAGTGCACCTCATCGTGCCGATCGCCATGGAAGAGAAGCTGCGTTTCGCCATCCGCGAGGGCGGCCGCACGGTCGGCGCCGGCGTGGTCGCGAGCATCATCGAGTAAAAGCGAATGGCGAGTAGGGGGTGGCGAATGGAGACGGCTCCGTTCGCCATTCACTGCTCTCTCTTCCCTACTCACCATTCGCTATTCGCTATTCGCCATTAGCGACGGCGATCGAGGCAGAAGACATGAACGGCCAGAACATCAGAATTCGCCTCAAGGCGTTCGATCACCGTATTCTCGACGCCTCGACGCGCGAGATCGTGGCGACGGCGAAGCGGACCGGTGCGCAGGTGCGCGGTCCGATTCCGCTGCCGACCAAGATCGAGAAGTTCACCGTCAATCGCTCGCCGCACGTCGACAAGAAGAGCCGCGAGCAGTTCGAGATGCGCACCCACAAGCGGTTGCTCGACATCGTCGATCCGACTCCGCAGACCGTCGATGCCTTGATGAAGCTCGACCTCGCCGCCGGCGTGGACGTCGAGATCAAGCTCTAAGGCGCCACACGGCAGAGCGCAGGAAAGGACGACAACGATGCGTTCCGGTGTGATCGCACAAAAGGTGGGAATGACCCGCGTCTACACGGACGCGGGCGAGCACGTGCCTGTCACGGTGCTCAGGCTCGCGAACTGTCAGGTCGTGGCCCACCGCACCAAGGAAAAGAACGGCTACGTCGCGATGCAGCTCGGCTCGGGGGTCCGCAAGCCCAAGAACGTGTCGAAGGCGGAGCGCGGGCATTTCGCGGTGGCCAAGGTGGAGCCGAAGCGGGAGGTGGTCGAGTTCCGCGTGAACGACGACGGCCTCATCCCGGTCGGCGCCGAGATCACGGCGGACCACTTCGTGGTCGGCCAGTTCGTCGACGTCACCGGCACCTCGATCGGCAAGGGCTTTGCCGGCGGCATGAAGCGGTGGAACTTCGGCGGCCTGCGCGCCACGCACGGCGTGTCGGTCTCGCACCGGTCGATTGGTTCGACCGGTGGTCGCCAGGACCCGGGAAAGACCTTCAAGAACAAGAAAATGCCCGGTCATTTGGGCGTCGAGCGGGTGACCACCCTGAACCTCAAGGTGGTCCAGACCGACGTGATGCGCGGGCTGATCCTGGTCGAGGGAGCGGTCCCCGGCGCCAAGGGCGGCTGGATCACGGTGAGGGACGCCGTGAAGAAGTCGCTGCCCAAGGAGGTGCCGCATCCGGGCAAGTTCCGGCTCCCGGCGACCGTCGGCGCCGCGGCGACCGAGGCTGCGGCCGCGCCGGGCGAGGGAGCGTAAGATGGAACTGAAGGTCACCACCCTCGACGGCGAGACGACGGGGTCGATCGAGCTCTCGGCCGATATTTTCGGCCTGGAGCCGCGCGCCGACCTCATCCAACGCTGCATCGTCTGGCAGCTCTCGCGGCGCCAGCGGGGCACTCACGCGGTCAAGAACCGCGCGGAGATCTGGCGCACCGGCAAGAAGATGTTCAAGCAGAAGGGCACCGGCAGTGCCCGCCACGGCTCGGCGCGTGCGCCGCAGTTTCGTGGCGGCGGCCGCGCCTTCGGTCCGCAGGTCCGCAGCCATGCGATCGAGCTGCCCAAAAAGGTGAGGGCGCTGGCGCTGCGTCACGCCCTCTCGGCCAAGGCCAAGGACGGCGGCATCGTCGTGCTCGACAGGGCCGCGCTCGACGACGGCAAGACCAAGACCCTGAAGGCCCGCTTCGCCAAGCTCGGCTTCGAGAACGCGCTGATCATCGACGGCGCCGAGCTCGAATCGAAGTTCACGCTGGCGGCACGCAACATCCCGAACATCGACGTCCTGCCCGTGCAGGGCATCAACGTCTACGACATCCTGCGTCGCAGAAAGCTCGTGCTGACCCGCGCCGCGGTCGATGCGCTGGAGGCGCGCTTCAAATGACCACCAGGGATCCGCGCCACTACGACGTCATCGTCAGCCCGATCATCACCGAGAAGGCGACGGTCGCGTCCGAGAACAACCAGGTGCTCTTCAAGGTCCGCAAGACCGCCACCAAGCCGCAGATCAAAGAGGCGGTGGAGAAGCTGTTCGACGTCAAGGTGAAGGCCGTGAACACGCTGATCCGCAAGGGTAAGCTGCGGCGCTTCCGGGGCGTCAAGGGAGAGCTCTCCGACGTCAAGAAAGCGATCGTGACCCTCGAGGAGGGGCACCGGATCGACGTGACGACCGGGCTCTAAGGGGATCACGATGGCACTCAAAACCTTCAAGCCGACGACTCCGGGCCAGCGCCAGCTCGTCCTTGTCGACCGTTCGGCTCTCTGGCAGGGCAAGCCCGTCAAGGCGCTGACCGAGGGCAAGAGCTCGAGCGGCGGCCGCAACAATCTCGGCCGCACCACTGTGCGTTTCCGCGGCGGCGGCCACAAGCGGGCGCTGCGGCTCGTCGACTTCAGGCGCGTCAAGCACGACCAGCCGGCGCAGGTGGAGCGGATCGAGTACGATCCCAATCGCTCGGCCTTCATCGCGCTGATCAAGTACCAGGACGGCGAGCTCGCCTACATCCTGGCGCCTCAGCGCCTCGGTCCCGGCGACACCGTCGTCTCCGGCGAGCGGGTCGACGTGAAGCCCGGCAACGCGATGCCGCTCGCCTCGATGCCGATCGGCACGATCGTGCACAATGTCGAGCTCAAGATCGGCAAGGGTGGGCAGATCGCACGATCGGCCGGCACCTACGCGCAGATCGTCGGCCGCGATCGCGACTACGTCATCCTGCGCATGAATTCCGGCGAGCAGCGCCTGGTCCATGGCCGCTGCATGGGGACGGTCGGGGCGGTGTCGAACCCCGACCACATGAACACCTCGATCGGCAAGGCGGGGCGTTCCCGCTGGCTCGGTCTGCGCCCGCACAATCGTGGCGTGACGATGAACCCGGTCGATCATCCGCACGGCGGCGGCGAAGGCCGCACCTCGGGCGGTCGGCATCCGGTGACTCCGTGGGGCTTCCCGACCAAGGGCAAGAAGACCCGCAAGAACAAGAGCACCACGAAGTTCATTGTTTCGAGCCGCCACGCGCGGAAGAAGAAGTAAGGAAGCACGAGATGGCGCGCTCCGTTTGGAAAGGCCCGTTCGTCGACGGCTATCTGCTGAAGAAGGCGGAAACCGCCCGCTCGTCCGGCCGACACGACGTGATCAAGATCTGGTCCCGGCGCTCGACGATTTTGCCGCAGTTCGTCGGGCTCACCTTCGGGGTCCACAACGGACACAAGCACGTCCCGGTGATGGTGACGGAGGAAATGGTCGGGCACAAGTTCGGCGAGTTCTCGCCGACCCGGACGTTCCACGGCCACTCCGGCGACAAGAAGGCCAAGCGGGCGTGAGGCGAGGGAACGAGAGATGAGCAAGTCAAAACGTCCGCGCAGCCTCGCCGACAACGAGGCCAAGGCGGTCGCCCGGATGCTCCGGGTCTCGCCGCAGAAGCTCAATCTGGTCGCGCAGCTCATTCGCGGCAAGAAGGTGCAGGCTGCGCTCGCGGACCTCGAGTTCTCGCGCAAGCGGATCGCGCGCGACGTCCGCAAGTGCCTGCAGTCGGCGATCGCCAATGCCGAGAACAACCACGAACTCGACATCGACGATCTGGTCGTATCGCAGGCCCATGTCGGCAAGGCGCTGGTGATCAAGCGCTTCGTGCCGCGCGGTCGCGGACGCTCGGGCAAGATCATGAAACCGTTCTCGCACCTGACGATCGTCGTTCGTCAGGTCGAAGCCAGCGCGTCTTAAGGAGAGGCCCCATGGGTCAGAAGGTCAATCCGATCGGGCTGCGCCTCGGGATCAACCGCACCTGGGATTCGCGCTGGTACGCCGGAAAGAACGAGTACGGCAAGCTGATGCACGAGGACATGGCGATCCGCGCCGAGCTGCTCAAGCAGCTCAAGCAGGCGGCGGTGTCGCGCATCGTCATCGAGCGGCCGCACAAGAAGTGCCGCGTCACCATCCACTCGGCGCGGCCGGGCGTGGTGATCGGCAAGAAGGGCGCCGACATCGAGAAGCTCCGCCGCAAGGTGGCCGCTCTCACCAATTCGGATGTCGTTCTCAACATCGTCGAGATCCGCAAGCCCGAGCTCGACGCTCAGCTCGTGGCCGAATCGATCGCCCAGCAGCTCGAGCGTCGCGTCGCCTTCCGGCGCGCGATGAAGCGGGCGGTGCAGTCGGCCATGCGGCTCGGCGCCGAGGGCATCCGTATCAACTGCTCCGGCCGGCTCGGCGGCGCCGAGATCGCCCGCATGGAGTGGTACCGCGAGGGCCGGGTTCCGCTGCACACGCTGCGCGCCGACGTCGACTACGGGGTTGCGACCGCGTTCACGACCTACGGCACCTGCGGCGTCAAGGTGTGGATCTTCAAGGGCGAGATTCTCGAGCACGATCCGATGGCGCAGGACAAGCGCCAGGCCGAGAGCGACGCGGGCGGCCGTCCGCGCCGCGACGCGGCCTGAGCCGCCCGGCGCGAGAGGACAGGAAAGGCGACGATCCATGCTGCAACCGATGCGCACCAAGTTCCGCAAGGCGCACAAGGGCCGGATTCACGGCATCGCGACCAGCGGGACGACTCTGGCCTTCGGCCAGTTCGGCCTGAAGGCGATGGCGCCGGAGCGGATCACGGCCCGCCAGATCGAGGCGGCACGGCGGGCGATGACGCGTCACATGAAGCGCGCCGGCCGCGTGTGGATCCGCATCTACCCGGACGTGCCGATCTCCAAGAAGCCCCTCGAAGTCCGCATGGGCTCCGGCAAGGGCGCACCGGAGTATTGGGTCGCCCGGGTGAAGCCCGGCAAGATCCTGTTCGAGGTGGACGGCGTCACCAGCCAGGTGGCCCGTGAGGCACTGACGCTCGCGGCCGCCAAGCTGCCGATCAAGACGCGCTTCATCGAGCGCATCGCGGAGTGAGGACGTGAACGCCATGGCCAAGATCGACGACTTTCGCACCATGACGGTCGACCAGCTCGACGACGAGCTCCTGAAGCTGAAGAAGGAGCAGTTCAACCTGCGCTTCCAGAAGGCGACCGGCCAGCTCGAGAACACTTCGCGGGTCCGGCAGGTGCGCCGCGACATCGCCCGCATCAAGACGGTGGCGCAGGTGAAGCGCGCAGCCGCCGTGGCCAAGTAAGGAGAAAACGATGCCGAAGCGCATGCTGCAGGGTGTCGTGGTGGGCGACAAGCAGGACAAGACCGTCATCGTGCGGGTCGAGCGTCGCTTCACGCACCCCGTGATGAAGAAGACCGTCCGGCGCTCGAAGAAGTACCACGCGCACGACGAGACCAACCAATACGCGGTGGGCGACACCGTGTGGATCGAGGAGCACAGCCCGATCTCCAAGCTGAAGCGTTGGGCTGTCGTCCAGGGCGAGAAGCGCGCGAAATAGTCGGCGCGCTCAACACGAAAGAACAAGAGGCGGCTCATGATCCAGATGCAGACCAATCTCGACGTGGCGGACAATTCCGGCGCTCGCCGTGTCATGTGCATCAAGGTGCTGGGCGGCTCCAAGCGCAAGTACGCGACCATCGGGGACGTCATCGTGGTGTCCGTGAAGGAGGCGATCCCGCGCGGCCGCGTCAAGAAGGGCGACGTCATGAAGGCGGTCGTCGTGCGGGTGGCGAAGGACATTCGCCGTCCGGACGGTTCGGTGATCCGGTTCGACCGGAACGCCGCCGTGCTGATCAACCCGCAGATGGAGCCGGTCGGCACGCGTATCTTCGGCCCGGTGCCGCGCGAGCTGCGTGCCAAGAACCACATGAAGATCATTTCGCTCGCCCCGGAGGTTCTGTGATGGCTGCGAAGATCCGCAAGGGCGACAAGGTCGTCGTTCTCACGGGGCGCGACAAGGGCCGTACCGGCGAGGTGATCGCGGTGCGTCCGTCGGAGAACCGTGCCCTGGTGCGCGGCGTCAACATGGTCAAGCGACACCAGCGCCAGTCCGCCAACCAAGAAGGCGGCATCATCTCCAAGGAAGCGCCGGTGCACCTGTCAAACCTGGCCGTCGCCGATCCGAAGGACGGCAAGCCGACCCGGATCGGGTTCAAGATTCAGGCGGACGGCACCAAGGTGCGGGTCGCGAAGCGTTCGGGAGCCGAGATCAATGGCTGAGAGCGACAAGAAGGACGGCAAGAAGTCCGACAAGGGCGGCAAGACCGACAAGGTCGAGAAGGGCGCGAAGTCCGCTGCCCCGAAGGCCGAGAAGGGTGGCGCTCCGAAGGGCGACAAAGGCGCGAAGACCGAGAAGTCCGCGAAGCCCGCGGCTCCGGCCGTCGAGGAGCCGAAGGGGCCGTCGCGCCTTCGCATCCAGTACAACGAGACGGTCAAGAAGAAGCTGACCGAGGAGTTCGGCTACAAGAACCAGATGCAGGTGCCGCGGATCACCAAGATCGTGATCAACATGGGCATCGGCGAGGGCGTCAACGACCGCAAGAAGGTCGATCAGGCCGCCGCCGATCTGGCGATGATCTCGGGTCAGCGACCGGTGATCACCAAGGCGCGCAAGTCGATCGCCACCTTCAAGGTGCGCGAGGGGCAGGCGATCGGCTGCAAGGTGACGCTGCGAAGCGACCGGATGTACGAGTTCGTCGACCGGCTGATCAACATCGCGCTTCCGCGCGTTCGCGACTTCCGCGGGCTGAACCCGAAGAGTTTCGACGGCGGCGGCAACTATACGCTCGGCGTCAAGGAGCACCTCGTGTTCCCCGAGATCGACTACGACAAGGTGTCCGAGGTGTGGGGCATGGACATCACGGTCTGCACCACGGCCCGCAGCGACGCGGAGGGGCGCGCCCTTCTGGCCGCTTTCAACTTCCCGTTCCGGCAGTGAGTCGGATGACGTTTCCGTCTCAAACGCGGAGTTAGGAGCATCGAATGGCGAAGAAGAGCTCTGTCGAAAAGAACGAGCACCGTCGGAAGCTGACGGCTCAGCACGCGGCCAAGCGGGCGCGGCTGAAGGCCGAGGCGAACGACAAGGACGCGCCGATGGAGGAGCGCTTCGCCGCGACCCTCAAGCTGGCGCAGATGCCGCGCAACAGCTCGGCGACCCGCATCCGCAACCGCTGCGACATCACCGGGCGTCCGCGTGCCTATTACCGCAAGCTCAAGATGAGCCGGATCGCGCTGCGGGAGCTCGGCTCCAAGGGCCTGATCCCGGGCCTCCTCAAGTCGAGCTGGTGAGGAGGGCGCCGCGATGAACGATCCGATCGGCGATATGATCACCCGCATCCGCAACGCGCAGATGCGCGCCAAGTCGCGGGTCTCGACCCCCGGCTCGAAGCTGCGGGCGAGCGTGCTCGAGGTTCTCAAGAGCGAAGGCTACATCCGCGACTTCTCGACGACCGAGCACGCGGACGGACGCACCGAGTTCGAGATCGAGCTCAAATATTTCGACGGCGCGCCGGTGATCCGCGAGATCTCCCGCGTGTCGAAGCCGGGCCGCCGCGTCTACGCCTCCGTCAAGGCGCTTCCGCGGGTCAACAACGGCCTCGGCATCGCGGTCGTGTCGACCCCGAAGGGCGTCATGGCCGACCACGCCGCGCGCGATGCCAATGTGGGCGGCGAAGTTCTCTGCACGGTGTTCTAGAGGGGCCAGCATGTCACGCATCGGCAAGAAGGCGGTGCCGGTCCCATCCGGAGTCACCGCAGACATCAGTGGGCAGACCGTCAAGGTGAAGGGGCCGAAGGGTTCCCTCCAGATCGTGCTGCCCGAGGACGTGATCGTGAAGATGGAGCAGGGGACCGTGAAGGTCGACCCGCGCTCCGAGACGAAGCGGGCGCGCTCCATGTGGGGCACGTCGCGCACCCTCGTCGCCAACCTGATCACCGGCGTCACCAAGGGTTTCGAGCAGAAGCTCGAGATCGTCGGCGTCGGCTACCGGGCGTCGGTCCAGGGCAAGAACCTGCAGATCGCTCTCGGCTACAGCCACGACGTGATCTATCCGATCCCCGAGGGGATCGCGATCGTGACGCCGAAGCCGACCGAGGTGTTGGTCAGCGGGATCGACAAGCAGAAGGTCGGCCAGGTGGCCGCCGAGATCCGGGCGTTCCGCCCGCCCGAGCCCTACAAGGGCAAGGGCGTCAAGTACGCGGGCGAATACATCTTCCGCAAGGAAGGCAAGAAGAAATAGAGCGGAGCGCACGATGTCCAGGCTCAGTATCAAGACAGCGCGGCGCACCAGCCGGGTTCGGCGCGCCATCAGGGCGGCGGCCGGCGACCGGCTGCGGCTTTCGGTGTTCCGTTCGTCGAAGCACATCTACGCCCAGGTCATCGACGACCTGAAGGGCGTGACGGTCGCGGCCGCCTCCTCGCTCGAGAAGGATCTGCGGGGAAGCCTCAAGACCGGGGCCGACACCGGCGCCGCCAAGGTGGTCGGCAAGCTCCTCGCCGAGCGAGCGGTCGCCAAGGGCGTCAAGGACGTGGTCTTCGACCGCGGCGGCTACATTTATCACGGTCGCGTCAAGGCGTTGGCCGACGGCGCCCGCGAGGGCGGGCTGAATTTCTAGGGCGATGACGGGCGATCGCCCGAGGGAGACGACTTCAGATGGCACGTGAACACGGACGCGACCGTGACGATCGGGACAGCGAGTTCACCGACAAGCTCGTCCACATCAACCGCGTCGCCAAGGTGGTGAAGGGCGGCCGGCGCTTCGGCTTCGCGGCGCTGGTCGTGGTGGGTGACCAGAAGGGCCGGGTCGGCTTCGGCCACGGCAAGGCCCGCGAGGTTCCGGAGGCGATCCGCAAGGCCACCGAAGCGGCCAAGCGTGGGCTGATCCGGGTGCCGCTGCGCGAGGGTCGGACGCTGCACCACGACGTGTCGGGCCGTCACGGCGCCGGCAAGGTCTATCTGCGGGCGGCACCGGCCGGCACCGGCATCATCGCCGGCGGCCCGATGCGCGCCGTCTTCGAGACGCTCGGCATGCAGGACGTGGTGGCGAAGTCGATCGGCTCGTCCAACCCGTACAACATGGTGCGGGCGACCTTCGACGCGCTCAAGCACCAGGATTCGCCGCGGTCCGTCGCGGCCCGGCGCAACATCAAGGTGTCGTCGCTGCAGTCGCGTCGCCGCGAAGGCGCCGACGAGCAGGCTGCAACCGAATAAGGCGGCCGGGAGAAGCGACCATGGCGACCGAAACCAAGACCCTCAAGGTCCAGCAGACCGGCAGCCCGATCCGCCGGCATCACGATCAGCGCGAGACGCTGATCGGGCTGGGCCTCAATCGCATCGGCCGGGTGTCGGAACTGCCCGACACGCCGTCGGTACGCGGCATGATCAACAAGGTGCACCACCTCGTCCGGGTGGTGGAAGACTGAGACTGTCGCGGCCGGGGCCGATCCCCGGCCGGTCGGGCGGCGCCCGCAGGGCGGGCGCCTTTGCCACGAACCGCGCGCGCGACCCCGAGAGGACCGAGGAACAGCCATGAAGCTCAACGAGATCGCCGACAAGCCCGGCGCCCGCAAGTCGCGCATGCGCGTCGGCCGCGGCATCGGCTCCGGCAAGGGCAAGACCGCCGGCCGCGGCGGCAAGGGCCAGACGGCCCGGACCGGCGTCGCCATCAAGGGGTTCGAGGGCGGCCAGATGCCGCTGCATCGGCGCCTGCCGAAGCGCGGTTTCAACAACATCTTCGCCCTGACGCTGACCGAGGTGAACCTCGGCCGGGTGCAGGCGGCGGTCGACAAGGGCCGGCTCGACCCGAACGCGGTGGTCGACGCGGCGGCGCTGGTCCAGGCCGGGGTGCTGCGGCGCGCCCGCGACGGCGTGCGGCTGCTCGGCAACGGCGCCGACACGCTCACGGCCAAGCTGCAGTTCGAGGTCTACGGCGCCTCGGCCTCGGCGGTCGCGGCCGTCGAGAAGCTCGGCGGCTCCGTCAAGGTGCTGGCGCCGCGAAAAGAGACGGGCGAACAGGCCGGCTGACCCCTATATAGCGGGAAACGCCGGCCGGGCGACGCCACCGGGGGCGTCAACCGGAGCCTCGACATGGTTTCTGCAGCAGAGCAACTGGCAGCCAATCTCAACTTTTCGGCCCTCGCCAAGGCCGAAGAGCTCAAGAAGCGAATCTGGTTCACGCTCGGGGCGCTGCTGGTCTACCGGCTCGGAACCTATATCCCGCTGCCCGGCATCGATCCGAGCCAGTGGGAGCAGATCTTCCGCACCCAGGCGGGCGGCATCCTCGGTATGTTCAACATGTTCGCGGGCGGAGGCATCCACCGGATGGCCATCTTCGCCCTCAACATCATGCCGTACATCTCCGCCTCGATCATCATCCAGCTCCTGACGACCGTGTCGCCGACGCTCGAGAACCTCAAGAAGGAAGGCGAGCAGGGCCGCAAGGTCATCAACCAGTACACGCGCTACCTCACCGTCGTGCTGTCCGTCTTCCAGGCCTACGGCATCTCGGTCGGCCTCGAGGGCGCCGGCTCGGTGGTGTCCGATCCTGGCTGGATGTTCCGCATCTCGACCGTCATCACGCTGACGGGCGGCACCATGTTCCTGATGTGGCTCGGCGAGCAGATCACGGCGCGCGGCATCGGCAACGGCATCTCGCTGATCATCCTGGCCGGAATCGTGGCCGAGTTGCCGTCGGCGATCGCCGGCATGCTCGAACTCGGCCGTCAGGGCGCCATGTCGACCGGGCTGATCCTCGTCATCATCGTGATGTCGATCGCCGTGATCGCCTTCATCGTGTTCATGGAGCGGGCCCAGCGCCGGCTGCTGATCCAGTATCCCAAGCGTCAGGTCGGCAACCGGATGTTCGAGGGGCAGACCTCGCATCTGCCGCTCAAGCTCAACACCTCGGGCGTCATTCCGCCGATCTTCGCCTCGTCGCTGCTGCTGCTGCCGACCACGGTCGCCAACCTCAATGCGGGGCAGGGGCCGGAGTGGCTGAGCATCATCACGACGCAGCTCGGTCACGGCCGGCCGCTGTTCCTGCTCTTCTACATCAGCATGATCGTCTTCTTCGCCTTCTTCTACACGGCGATCGTGTTCAACCCGACCGAGACGGCCGACAACCTCAAGAAGCACGGCGGCTTCATCCCGGGCATCCGGCCCGGCGAGCGGACCGCGGAGTACATCGACCACGTCCTCTCGCGCATCACCGTGGTCGGCGCCGCCTATCTCGCGATCGTCTGCCTGATCCCGGAAATCCTGATCTCCTATGCCTCGGTGCCGTTCTATTTCGGCGGCACCTCGCTGCTGATCGTGGTCAGCGTCACGATGGACACGGTCGCCCAGATCCAGGGTTACTTGCTGGCCCACCAGTACGAGGGCCTGATCAAGAAATCCAAGCTCAGAGGCCGACGGCGATGAGACTGATCCTTCTCGGCCCGCCGGGCGCCGGCAAAGGCACCCAGGCCCAGCACCTGGTCACCACCTACAAGATCGTCCAGCTCTCGACTGGCGACATGCTGCGCGCCGCCGTCAAGGCCGGGACCCCGGTGGGCCTCAAGGCCAAGGACATCATGGCCCGCGGCGACCTGGTGCCGGACGAGGTGGTGGTCGCCATCGTGGCCGACCGGATTTCCGAGCCGGACGCCGCCAACGGCTTCATCCTGGACGGCTTCCCGCGCACCGTGCCGCAGGCCGGGGCGCTCGAGAAAATGCTCGTCGACAAGGGCCTCGGGCTTGATGCCGTGATCGAGCTGAAGGTCGACGAGAAGGCGCTGCTCGATCGTGTCGAGAAGCGGGTGCGTGAGATGACGGCGCGGGGCGAGTCCCTGCGGGCGGACGACAATGCCGCGGCCCTGAAGACTCGGCTGGACGCCTACCGGTCCCAGACCGCTCCGCTTGCGGCCTACTACGAAGGCAAGGGAAAGTTGCGGACGATCGACGGCATGGCGCCCATCGCGGACGTCAGCAAGGCGATCGACGCGGTGTTGAAGGCGGCGGCGGGGGAGAGCCGATCCACCCCGACGGCGGTACGATAAGGCAGGGCAGGGTGTCGGCGGCCGGCGCGAGCCGGTCCCGGAGTTCGGCTTGCCGCGACTTGCGGGCGCAGAGGTTGACGAGTTCCGATGGAATCCGTACATACTGCCCGCCCAGTCGGAGTGAACTCATGGACGGCGCCGAGCCCCGGAGGTCGGGGAGTGGCGTCGTTTTCGCGCTTATCGGCGGCGCGTCACTGATTCGGTTTTGACCGGCCCGAAGGCCGGGGGAAGAAGGAGCTGCGGCCTTGGCCCGTATTGCTGGCGTGAACATTCCGACCAATAAGCGCGTCCTCATTGGTCTGCAGTACATCCATGGGATCGGGCCGGCGAAGGCCCAGGAGATCGTCGACAAGGTCGGCATCCCGGTCGAGCGCCGCGTGTCGCAGCTCACCGACCAGGAAGTGCTCCAGATTCGCGAGATGATCGACCGCGACTTCCTCGTCGAGGGCGATCTGCGGCGCGAGGTCGCCATGAACATCAAGCGGCTGATGGATCTCGGCTGCTACCGTGGCCTGCGCCATCGGCGCGGCCTGCCGGTGCGCGGCCAGCGCACCCACACCAATGCGCGGACCCGCAAGGGCCCGGCGAAGGCGATCGCCGGCAAGAAGAAGTAAGCGAGCCGCATCTCTTTTACGGATACAGGGCGGACCGGGGCGCGAGAGCCGGCCGCAGAAGGGTCGACAATGGGAAAAGAAGCCACCCGCGTCCGTCGTCGTGAGCGCAAGAACATCGCGTCCGGCGTGGCGCATGTGAACGCGTCGTTCAACAACACGATGATCACCATCACGGACGCCCAGGGCAACGCGATCGCGTGGTCGTCGGCCGGCACCATGGGCTTCAAGGGATCGCGCAAATCGACCCCCTATGCGGCCCAGATGGCCGCCGAGGACGCCGCTCGCAAGGCCCAGGAGCACGGCATGCGCACCCTCGAGGTCGAGGTCGCAGGTCCCGGCTCGGGTCGCGAGTCGGCTCTGCGGGCGCTGCAGTCGGCGGGGTTCACGGTGACGTCGATCCGCGACGTGACGCCGATCCCGCACAACGGCTGCCGGCCGCGCAAGCGCCGGCGCGTCTGATCGTTTCTTCGAGCCGGCGGACCGTTTCGGCCCGTCGCCGCTTTTTTGTCCCGCGGGCGGAGCGGGACGCGCGGCGTAAATTCCCCCGCGCCACCTAACGATGGGTGATGACGTGACAATTCAGAAGAACTGGCAAGAGCTGATCCGGCCGAACAAGCTGCAGGTCACCCCCGGGGTCGACCCCAAGCGGCTGGCGACCGTGGTGGCCGAGCCGCTCGAGCGCGGCTTCGGCCTCACACTCGGCAATGCGCTGCGTCGGATCCTGCTGTCGTCGCTGCAGGGTGCGAGCGTGCAGTCGGTCCATATCGACGGGGTGCTGCACGAGTTCTCCTCGATCGCCGGCGTGCGCGAGGACGTCACCGACATCGTGCTGAACATCAAGGACATCGCCATCAAGATGCAGGGCGAAGGCCCGAAGCGCATGGTGGTGAAGAAGCAGGGCCCGGCCATCGTCACGGCCGCCGACATCCAGACGGTCGGCGACGTCGTGATCCTCAACCCGGAGCTGATCCTGTGCCATCTCGACGAGGGCGCCGAGATCCGCATGGAGTTCACGGTCAACACCGGCAAGGGCTATGTCCCGGCCGAGCGCAACCGGCCCGAGGACGCGCCGATCGGCCTGATCCCGGTCGACAGCCTCTACTCGCCGGTCAAGAAGGTCTCCTACAAGGTCGAGAACACCCGCGAGGGCCAAATCCTCGACTACGACAAGCTGACCATGTCGATCGAGACCAACGGCGCCGTGACGCCCGATGACGCCCTCGCCTATGCGGCCCGCATCCTGCAGGACCAGCTCAACGTCTTCGTCAACTTCGAGGAGCCGAAGCGCCAGGAGCAGCCGATGCTGCTCGCCGACGACCTCGGTGGCATCCCGCCGGCCTTCCTCAAGAAGGTCGACGAGCTCGAGCTGTCGGTGCGCTCCGCCAACTGCCTGAAGAACGACAACATCGTCTATATCGGCGATCTCGTTCAGAAGACCGAGGCGGAGATGCTGCGCACGCCGAACTTCGGGCGCAAGTCGCTCAACGAGATCAAGGAGGTGCTGGCGCAGATGGGCCTGCATCTCGGCATGGAAGTGCCCGGCTGGCCGCCCGAGAACATCGAGGAGCTGGCGAAACGCTTCGAGGATCACTACTGAGGTCTGCGTGACCGGACGCGCTGCGGCCGGTCAGCAGGTCCAGTGTCGACATTAGTGCTGGATTCCGGATCGCCGCGCGCCCCGGAATGACCGACTGGAAGAGGATACGACCATGCGCCACGGCTCCGCCCACCGGAAGCTCAACCGCACGTCCGAGCATCGGCGCGCCATGTTCGCCAACATGGCGCAGGCGCTGATCAAGCACGAGCAGATCGTCACCACGCTGCCGAAGGCGAAGGACCTGCGGCCGATCGTCGAGAAGTTGGTGACGCTCGGCAAGCGCGGCGACCTCCACGCGCGCCGCCAGGCGATCGCCGAGCTTCGCGACGTCGCCATGGTCAAGAAGCTCTTCGACGTGCTCGCGCCGCGCTACAAGGACCGCCACGGCGGCTACACCCGTGTCCTCAAGGCCGGCTTCCGTTACGGGGACAATGCCCCGGTCGGCGTGATCGAGTTCGTCGATCGCGACGTCTCCGCCAAGGGCAAGGACTCCGGCCCGGTGGTCGAGAGGGACGCCGAGGCGGCGTGACCGCCGCCTGACACGGCCGTTCCGAATCGGAGCGGCGCTGCAAAACGTTTCGACCCTGAGCGCGCCCGGACCCCGTCCGTGGCGCGTTTTGTTTGGTCACGATCTTTTGCAGGCCCAAGTCGGGTGCGAGCCGGCCCGGTTGCTGGACGGACGCCTGCGTATTCCGAACAATCCTGCCGCGAATCGCACAAAGCGACAAAACGGGAGGAGATCGGGATGCGCGGGCTGACGACGTTTCTTTGGCTGCTGGCGGTCGTGGCGGCGGGTGCGACGACGGGGCGGGCCGAGACGCCGGTCGAACGGGGCGCTTACCTCGTCAACACCGTGATGACCTGCCACAACTGCCATACGCCGTTCGGCGCCAACGGTCCCGACATGGCGCGTGCCCTGACCGGCGGCACCCCGGTGTTCGACACTCCGGCGTTTCGGGTGCGCGGCTCCAACATCACGCCGGACCGGCAGAACGGCATCGGCGCCTGGAGCGACGACGACATCGAGAAGGCCCTGCGCACCGGCGTGCGCCCCAACGGCGTGCCGCTCGCCCCGCCGATGCCGACCGGCTTCTATGGTGTGCTGACGCCGGCGGATTCCAAGGCCATCGTGGCCTATCTGCGTACCGTCAAGTCGTCGCCCAACAAGGTCGAGAACCCGGTCTACAAGGCTGCTGTGTCGCGCGAGGTGTTTCCCGGCGCCGAGACGCCGGTGGACCCGGCCGTGCTGACCGACAAGGTGAAGCTCGGCGAGTACCTCGTCACCATCGCCCACTGCATGGAATGCCACACGCCGCGGGTGCAGGGCCGGCTCGACTTCGCGGCGGCCGGAACCGGCAACCAGGAGTTCAAGGGGCCCTGGGGCGTGTCGACGTCGCGCAACATCACCTCGCACCCGACCAAGGGGCTCGGCGGCTGGACCGATGCCGAGATCAAGCGTGCGCTCACCGAAGGCATTTCGCGCGACGGCACGAAGCTCAAGCCGCCGATGGGCTACGGCTTCTATTCGCGGATGACCCCGGGCGACATCGACGCCGTGGTGGCTTACCTGCGCAAGCTACCGCCACGCGAGTGAGGTTTCGGGGGGACGCCCCGAGGACCCCGCTCGTTCCCGCGCAAGCGGGAATCCAGTCGTTCCCGGCTCGGGGTTCCCGCGGCCCTTCAATTACCGAGGGCGAGGCACTATGGTTCGCGAGCTTTCGACGAGGAGTCGCACCATGCCGTCCATTCTGCGCTCGGGTCTGGGGATTGCCGCCGCCGTCCTGGCGACGCTCTCGATCGGCGCCGCCGCCGCCCAGGAGTCCCGGGTGCCGACCTCGGTCGGGGAGATCAAGCTCTCCTACGCGCCGGTGGTGAAGCGCGTCACCCCCTCGGTCGTCAACGTCTATGCGGCCCGCATCGTCGAGAACCGCCATCCGCTGATGGACGATCCGGTGTTCCGCCGCTTCTTTGGCGGCCGCCCGCAGGAGCAGGTGCAACGCTCGCTCGGCTCCGGCGTCATCGTCGATCCGAACGGCCTCGTCATGACCAACAACCATGTCATCGAGAACATGGACCAGGTGAAGGTCTCGCTCGCCGACAAGCGCGAGTTCGAGGCCGAGATCGTCCTCAAGGACGCGCGCTCCGACCTCGCGGTGCTGCGCCTCAAGGACGTCAGCGAGAAGTTCCCGGCGATCGCGCTCGGCGATTCCGACGCTCTCGCGGTCGGCGACCTGGTGCTGGCGATCGGCAATCCGTTCGGCGTCGGCCAGACCGTGACGCACGGCATCGTCTCGGCCGTCGCCCGCACCCAGGTCGGCATCACCGACTATCAGTTCTTCATCCAGACAGACGCCGCCATCAATCCTGGCAATTCGGGCGGCGCGCTGGTCGATCTCTCCGGCAAGCTGATCGGCATCAACACGGCGATCTTCTCGCGCTCCGGCGGCTCGCAGGGCATCGGCTTCGCGATTCCCGTCAACATGGTGCGCGGCGTGATCGCCTCGGCCCAGGGCGGGTCGAGCGTGGTGCGCCGGCCCTGGCTCGGCGCCAAGCTGCAGGCCGTGACGGCGGAGATTTCCGAGGCCTTCGGCCTCAAGCGGCCGGCCGGCGCGCTGGTCGGCACCGTGGTGCAGAAGAGCCCGGCCGACCGGGCGGGCCTGCGCACCGGCGACCTGATCATCGCCATCGACGGCACCGAGGTCGACGACCCCAATGCGTTCGACTACCGCTTCGCCATGAAGGCGACCGGCGGCCAGACCCAGGTCGGCGTGCTGCGCAGCGGCCGCGAGATCCGCGTCAGCGTGCCGCTCGAGACCGTGCCGGACGGCCCGCGCGACGAGCGCGTCATCAAGGCGCGCTCGCCCTTCCTGGGCGCCAAGGTGGCGAACCTGTCGCCGGCGCTCGCCGATGAGCTCCGCCTCGACATCTCGCTGCAGGGCGTCGCCATCATCGAGGTGCAGGAGAATTCGACGGCCCGCAGCCTCGGCTTCCGCAAGGGCGACGTCGTGCTCGCCATCAACGGCGAGAAGATCGCATCGAGCAGCGATCTCGAACGCGCCGCCGGCCAGCAGAACCGCCTGTGGCGGATCACCATCCTGCGCGAGGGCCAATCCATCTCGGTGGTGTTCGGCGGGTAGAGTATCTATCGGTGGTTGTGAATCGATCGGTTTCCGCTCGTCCCCGCGAAGGCGGCGACCCAGGGGCCACACGGCAGGCGGCCCTGGATTCCCGCTTGCGCGGGAATGAGCGGCGTGTGGATCGTTTTCGGCGAAAAGTGCTCTAGCCGCTCGCACCGCAACCCGGCCGGTCGACGGCTGAGGACGTTCCATGGCCACCCGCGCCAAAAAGCCTGACGCTTCACCCTCGCTGTTCGCGGCCGCCAGCCTCGATCACGACGCGCCGCGTCCGCTCGCCGACAAGCTGCGCCCGACCAGCCTGGCCGAGGTGGTCGGGCAGGACCACCTGCTCGGGCCGGACGGCGCGCTGACCCGGATGATCGAGACGCGCTCGCTCGGCTCGCTGGTGTTCTGGGGGCCGCCCGGCACCGGCAAGACCACGGTGGCGCGGCTGCTGGCGCACGCGACCGACCTCGAGTTCGTCCAGATCTCCGCGGTCTTCTCCGGCGTCGCCGATTTGAAGAAGGTGTTCGACGCCGCCCGCGATCGTCGCGAGATGGGGCAGGGCACGCTTCTGTTCGTCGACGAGGTGCACCGCTTCAACCGCGCCCAGCAGGACTCCTTCCTGCCCGTGATGGAGGACGGAACCGTGGTGCTGGTCGGCGCCACCACGGAAAACCCCAGCTTCGAGCTCAACGCCGCTCTGCTGTCGCGGGCGCGCGTGCTGGTGTTCCGGCCGCTCGATGCTGCCGCCATCGAAAAGCTGCTCGCGAGGGCGGAGGCCGCAGAGGGCCGCGCCCTCCCGCTCGATGCGGAGGCGCGCGCGTCGCTGGTGCGGATGGCCGACGGCGACGGCCGCGCCTCGCTGACGCTGGCCGAGGAGGTGTGGCGGGCCGCCCGCGCCGGCGAGGTGTTCGACGTCGCCACGCTGCAGGAGATCGTGCAGCGGCGTGCGCCGATCTACGACAAGAGCCAGGACGGCCACTACAACCTGATCTCGGCGCTGCACAAGTCGGTGCGCGGCTCCGACCCCGACGCGGCGCTCTACTATCTGTGCCGCATGCTCGATGCCGGCGAGGCCCCGCTGTTTCTCGCCCGCCGCATCGTCCGCATGGCGGTCGAGGATATCGGGCTGGCCGACCCGCAGGCCCTGGTGATCGCCAACGCGGCCAAGGACGCCTACGACTTCCTCGGCAGCCCGGAGGGCGAGCTCGCCATCGCCAATGCGGTGATCTATGTGGCGACCGCGCCGAAATCGAACGCCGCCTACAAGGCCTACGGGGCGGCGATGCGCACCGCCAAGCAGGCCGGCTCGCTGCTGCCGCCCAAGCACATCCTCAACGCGCCCACCAAGCTGATGAAGCAGGAGGGCTATTCGGCCGGCTACGAGTACGACCACGCGACCGAGGAGGCCTTTTCGGGGCAGGATTATTTTCCGGAGGCCCTCGGCCGCCAGACCTTCTACGACCCGCCCGAGCGCGGCTTCGAGCGCGAGATCCGCAAGCGCCTGGACTACTGGGCGAAGCTCAGGCGCGAGCGCGGCGGCTGAGGAGGTCGATCGCGTCTGGTGCCTGGCTTATACTGGCCTCCGCGTGGGCAGCCGATGGGGAATCGCACCATGAACAAGCGTCTCGACGAGGTCCTCGTCAGGATCAAAGCTCTCCCCGAGGAACAGCAGGCCGAGGTGGCCGAGCTGCTCACCGACTATGTCGAGGCGAGTGAAACCGGAACCTGGTTGACCGTCGATCAGGTCGCCGAGATCGAGCGTCGCCTGGAGGGCGAGCCGGACTATGCGAGCGAGGAGGAGGTTCGCGCGGTCTTTGATCGTCTGACGAAATGAAGCTCCGCTATCGGACGGTTGCGCTTGCTGACCTCGCAGAAATCCGCGACTACATCGCTCAGGATGATCCAGAGGCCGCCCGCAAGGTGATCCGACGGATCGATACGGCAGTCGACCGACTTCGCCGAATGCCTTGGTCCGGTCGGCCGGGCGAGGTGCCGGGCACCCGCATCCTGGTCGTGCCGGGACTTCCATACGTGGTGATCTACCGGGTCGGCGAGGACGCCGTCGACATCGTCGCCGTGCTGCACACGGCCCGGAATCGCCGAACCTGAGGTGAGCCATGACACGAGGCGGCAGCGGACCCCGGCAGCCGGGCGGCGGACGGCGGATCGCCGGTCCGCGCGATCAGGATCGGGCCGCCGGCCCGGGACGCGGCCGCATGGGCGGTCCTCCGGGCAAAGGTCCGGGCGCCGCGAAGCGTGGTCCCGGCAAGCCCGGCAGCAAGCCAAAGGGCGCCTTCGGCGCGAAGCGGCCCGGCGGTGGTCCCGCATTCGGCGGCAAGCGGACGGCGGGCGAGGGATCGCGCGGGCCGCGCCGCGACGGTGACGAGGGACGCACGCGCATCTACGGCGTTGCCCGCAGCGACGACCGTCCGCGCACCGGCCGCAACAAGGAGGAGCGCGCTCCCGACCGGCGCTTCCTCAAGACCGGCAAGCAGCGCCGCGAGGCCGCCCCCGAGGACGGCACGCTGGCTGAGCGGTCCTACGCCGACCGGCCCACTGCCGGCCGTCCGCGGGCCGAGCGCCCCTCGGCCGATCGTCCGTATGCCGAGCGGCCCCGGCCCGCGCGGGGGCGAGACGACCATGCCGGCGAGGATCGGTTCCGCGAGGAGCGTCCCGGCCAGGACCGCGTCCGCGATGCGCGTCCGCGTCGGGACCAGCCCGCGCCCGAACCCGTGGAGGTGGCCACCGAGGCCGCAAATCTTCCGCCGCCCACCGCCGTCCAGACCGTCACGGTGACGGAGGACGAGAACGGCATGCGGGTCGACCGCTTCTTCGAGGCGCGCTTCCCGGGCCTGTCGTTCAGTCACATCCAGCGCATCGTCCGCAAGGGCCAGGTGCGGGTGAACGGCAAGCGGGTCGACACCAAGGACCGGCTGGAGGCCGGGCAGGCCGTGCGGGTGCCGCCGCTGCGGCTCGACGCCCCGAAGCCGGCCGGCGGCTCGGAGGCCGACCAGAAGACGAGGGCGTTCCTCAAGTCCATCACGCTGTTCGAGGACGACGACGTGCTGGTCCTCAACAAGCCCATGGGGCTCGCCGTGCAGGGCGGCTCCGGTACGACGCGGCATGTCGACGGCATGCTGGAGGTGCTGCGCGATGCCAAGGGCCAGCGGCCCCGGCTGGTCCACCGGCTCGACAAGGACACGGCCGGCTGCCTGCTGGTGGCAAAAACCCGCTTCGCCGCCTCGACCCTCGCCAAGAGCTTCCGGTCGCGCGAGGCGCGAAAGGTCTACTGGGCGTTGGTCGCCGGCGTGCCGAAGCCGAAGCAGGGCCGTATCTCGACCTTCCTGGTCAAGGAGGAGCGCGAGGACGACAGCTTCATGCGGATCGCCAAGCACGGCGAGGAGGGGGCGACGCACGCCGTCACGTATTACGCCGTGGTCGAGACGGCCGCCCAGCAGCTCGCCTGGCTGTCGCTCAAGCCGGTGACGGGCCGCACCCACCAGTTGCGCGCCCACATGGCCCATATAGGCCATCCGATCGTTGGTGATCCGAAGTATTTCTCTATTGAAAACTGGCAGTTGCCTGGAGGGGTTCAGAACCGGCTTCACTTGATGGCGCGCCGTCTGGCGATCCCGCATCCGCGCGCCGGCACCATCGACGTGACGGCGCCGATACCGGCCCACATGGTGCAGTCGTGGAACCTGCTCGGCTTCGACGCGACCCGCTACGACCCGATCGAGGACGCGCCGGACGAGGACTGACCCGGCCCCGCGCCGGGAGATCCGAAGGGGGCTGCGACGGTTTCGGATAATCGGTCATAACCGATTGTATATGTGGCGCGATTCGTCGCGACCGAATGCGGAATCATACCAAGCGCATTCGCCCGGATTAGCGAACCACCGCGGCCCCTCTAGTGTGAGGGTTGTCGGTGTCTCGGGTTTGTCGAAGACGTAGTGGGCGTTGCTCGCCACCGGCCTTCACCATGATCGCGATGACGATCGCTCACGCACGCCATTGCGGGAGAGGAAGGCTCGGATGTTCGGCTCGAGATTGGATTCGACCGTTTTCCACGGCGACATCGGCGAGGCCGCGCGGGTCGCGCGGGTGACCTTGGCCATCGGCCGGTTCCGGCTCTCGACGGAAACCGCTGACCACGGCATCGAAGCCGTCCGGCCGCGGAAAGGGCTGCTGCCCGCGGACGACGTCGATCCCCGCGTCGGCTGCCGGTTGGCGCCCCGGCCCTGACGCGCACCGCCGCCGGTAACAGCCAACGGGTCCCGGTCGCCAAAGGCGATCCGTCATCCACAGCTTCCGTATCGGTCGGTGGAACCAATCCCGCGCTGCGGCGTTAGGGCTGCAATTGAGCATTCCTGCCGGATTGCACCCCCCGTGAAGGCTCCGAAATGGACCCCATTCTGACGCACGACGGCGCCGTATCGGGTGGCTCGCATTTGTTTGCCGCGTCACGAAAACTGAATTCGTGGAAAGAGATGCTCGATGCACTTCCGGTCGCTGCCTATCTCTGCGACGGCGCCGGCGCGATCGTCCATTGCAACCGACGGGCGGCCGAGATGTGGGGCCGCTCGCCGATCGTCACCGACGACTCGCCCACCGCCTGGCCGCCGCGGCCGGTGCGCGACACCGAGCACGGCACGCACCATCTCGGCCTCGTCGACACCCCGGTGGGCGACTTCATGCGGACCGGCCAGCCGGTGCGCGACCGCGAGATCGTTCTGGAGAGAACCGACGGAGGCCGCGCCGTGGTGCTCGCCAATATCGAGCCGATCACGGGCGACGACGGCGCCGTGCTGGGCGCGGTCGGCTGCTTCCAGGACATCACCGAGCGCAAGCGGGTCGACCACCAGCAGCGCACGCTGCTCAACGAGCTCAACCACCGGGTCAAGAACACGCTGGCGACCGTCCAGTCCTTCGCCGACCACACGATCCGCAAATGCGGCCTGTCCCGCGAGGCCCAGGACGATTTCGAGGGCCGGCTGATCGCGCTCAGCCGCGCCCACGACCAGCTCACCCGCGGCCGCTGGGAGCCGATCGACCTCGCGACCATCGTCGAGAGCGCGGTGGCGCCGAGCTGCGGTGGCGGGGCGACCCGGCTGCAGATTGCCGGCGACGCCATCCGGCTCGGCGCCCAGGCGTCGTTGACGCTCTCGCTGGTGTTCCACGAGCTCGCCGCCAATGCGGTGAAATACGGCGCTCTGTCGGTCCCGGCCGGCCGGGTGGCGGTGACCTGGTCGGTGGTCGAGCGCGACAGCGTGCCGACCGTCCGGATCGAGTGGGTCGAGCAGGGCGGCCCAGCCGTGGTCCCGCCGGACCACCGCGGTTTCGGCTCGCGGCTGGTGCAGCACGGGCTCGCCCGGCAGCTCCGCGCGGCGGCCGCGCTTGACTACGCTGCGTCCGGGCTGCGATGTACGATGGATATTCCATTGTCATCGACGCCGGGATGATGTCGAACGACAACGCAGACCAGTCTCTGCCGAATTTCGATCGTCTGAACGTCCTCATCGTCGAGGACGAGGCCATCATTTCGTTCCTGATCGAGGACATGCTGCGCGAGCTCGGCTGCAGCACGGTGCGCAATGTCGCGGGTATCGACGAAGCCCTGACGGCCCTCGACGAGGAGCGCCCCGACGTGGCGGTGCTCGACGTCAATCTCGACGGCGTCGAGGTCTATCCGGTCGCCGAGCGGCTGCGCGAGCGCGGCGTCCCGTTCGTCTTCACCACCGGATACGGTGCCGACGGGCTGGCGCCTGCCTGGGCCCATATGCCGGTCGTCCAAAAGCCGTTCCGCTCCGAAATGCTCGCCCGTGCGCTCGAGGCGGTTCTTGCCAAGCCCTGACCTCTCGCGTGGTTCCGCAGCCTCGCCGGCGCTCCGCCGACCGTTCCCCGCGCCGCGTCCTGCGCGCTTTGACGAAACGGCGATCACAATGGAGCGCGGGCCCGACGATCCGTCGACGCGGTCGTTGTCGGGCGCGTGCGAACGACTAAGATCACGCTCGACTCCGTGCCGGGTCCCGGCGCCCGCGGACCCGTGAGGGCCGCCTACGACCGGACCGCTCGGTCTGCAACCCGAACCTCTGGACCAGGACCATGACTTCACTGAAAGCGCTGCAGGCCCAAGGCCAGGCCGTGTGGCTCGATTTCGTCGCCCGCGGCTTCGTCGAGAAGGGCGATCTCCGTAAGCTGGTCGAGCAGGACGGCGTGCGCGGCGTCACGTCCAACCCGGCGATCTTCGAGAAGGCCATTGCCGGCTCGAACGAGTACGACGATGCCATCCGGGCGGCCCTGCAGGAGCGCGACCGCAGCGTCGGCGACCTCTACGAGCGGCTCGCCGTCGCCGACATCCAGAAGGCGGCCGACGTGCTGCGGCCCGTCTACGACGCGACCGGCGGCGCCGACGGCTTCGTCAGCCTCGAAGTGTCGCCCTATCTGGCGCTCGACACCGAGGCGACCGTCGCCGAGGCACGCCGCCTGTGGCGCGACGTCGACCGCCCCAACCTGATGGTGAAGGTGCCCGGCACGGCGCCCGGCGTTCCGGCCGTGCGCACCCTCATCGGCGAGGGCATCAACATCAATGTGACGCTGCTGTTTGCGCGGAGCGTCTACGAGGAGGTGGCCGAGGCCTATATCGCCGGACTCGAGGCGCTCGCGGCCAAGGGTGGCGACGTCTCCAAGGTCGCCAGCGTGGCGAGCTTCTTCGTCAGCCGCATCGACACCGCGGTCGACGCACTGCTCGAGCAGAAGGCCGCCGCCGTCGCCGACCCCGAGGAAAAGTCGCATATCGAGGAGCGGATGGGCGAGATCGCCATCGCCAACGCCAAGGTCGCCTATGGCAGCTACAAGGCGATGATCGCCGGCGCGCGCTGGCAGGCGCTCGCCGCCAAGGGCGCGCGGCCGCAGCGGCTGCTTTGGGCCAGTACCGGCACCAAGAACAAATCCTACAGCGACGTCCTTTATGTCGACGAGCTGATCGGTCCCGATACGGTCAACACGGTGCCGCCGGCGACGCTCGATGCGTTCCGCGACCACGGCAGCCCGTCCGCCTCGCTCGAGCGATCGGTCGACGAGGCCGAGGCGGCGCTCGCCGGGCTGGCGCGGGCCGGCATCTCGCTCGACGAGGTGACGGACCGCCTGGTCACCGAGGGCGTGGCGCTGTTCGCCGACGCCGCCGACAAGCTTTTGGCCGCCGTCGCGACCAAGCGCGCCGAGGTCTTGGGCGACCGCATGAATCGGCAGACCATCACGGCCCATCGCGCCCTCGCCGAGGCCGTGTCGGCCGAGGCAGAGACCTGGCGCGCCAAGGGCCTGATCCGCCACCTGTGGGCGCGCGACGCCGGCGTGTGGACCGGCACCGACGAGGCGAAGTGGCTGGGCTGGCTGTCGAGCACGGCCGAGGCGCGCGACAAGCTCGCCGAATACAAGGCCTTCGCGGCCGACGTGAAGGCAGCCGGCTTCACCGATGTGCTGCTGCTCGGCATGGGCGGATCGAGCCTCGGCCCCGAGGTGCTGGCCGAGACCTTCGGGCCGCAGCCCGGCTGGCCGCGGCTGCGCATTCTCGATTCCACCGATCCGGCGCAGGTGCGGGCGACCGAAGCCGCCGTGAAGCTCGCCACGACGCTTGTGATCGTCTCCAGCAAGTCGGGCTCGACCACCGAGCCGAACGTGATGCTCGCCTATTTCCTCGACCGCCTGCGGGCGACCGTGGGCGACGCGGCCGGCCAGCATGTCGTCGCCGTCACGGATCCGGGCTCCTCGCTCGAGAAGGTGGCGAAGCGCGACGGGTTCCGAAAAATCTTCCACGGCGAGCCGACCATCGGCGGGCGCTACTCGGTGCTGTCGCCGTTCGGCCTGGTGCCGGCGGCCGCGGCCGGCATCGACGTGGAGGCGTTCGTCGCCTCGGCCGACGTGATGGTGCATGCCTGCGGCGCCGACGTGCCGCCTTCCGCCAACCCGGGCGTTCGGCTCGGCCTCGTGCTCGGGCTCGCCGCCAAGGCCGGTCGCGACAAGATGACGATGCTGGCCTCGTCGGGGCTCGCCGATTTCGGCGCCTGGGCCGAGCAGCTCGTCGCCGAGTCGACCGGCAAGAACGGCAAGGCGATCATCCCGGTCGACGGCGAGCCGCTCGGCTCGCCGGTGTGCTACGGCAGCGACCGCATCTTCGTCGATCTCAGGCTCGCCGCCGACGCATCGTCGCCGCACGACGCCGAGATCGCCGCGCTGGAGCACGCCGGCCACCCGGTCGTCCGCATCGTGCTGCGCGACCGCGCCGAGATTGCGCAAGAGTTCTTCCGGTTCGAGATCGCCACCGCGGTGGCGGGTGCCGTGCTGGGCATCAACCCGTTCGACCAGCCCGACGTCGAGGCGAGCAAGATCAAGACCCGCGAGCTGACCGCCGCCTTCGAGGCGACCGGGCGGCTGCCGGCCGAGACGCCGGTCGCCTCGAACGGGTCGTTCGACGTGTTCACGGATGCCAAGAACGCCGAGGCGCTGCGCGCCGCCGGGGCGGGCAATGATCTCGAAAGCTGGCTGAAGGCGCATTTCGCCCGCATCCGCCCCGGCGACTACGTGGCGCTGCTCGCCTATGTGGCACGCAACCGCTCCCATATCGGCACGCTGCAGAGCATGCGGCTCGCCGTGCGGGCGCGCCGCAAGGTCGCCACCTGCGTCGGCTTCGGGCCGCGCTTCCTGCACTCGACCGGCCAGGCCTACAAGGGCGGCCCGGACACCGGCGTCGTCCTCCAGATCACGGCCGACGACCACCCGGACCTGCCGATTCCCGGGCAGACCGCGAGCTTCGGCCTCGTCAAGGCGGCGCAGGCGCGCGGCGACTTCGGCGTCTTGTCCGACCGCGGCCGGCGGGCGCTGCGGGTCCACATCAAGACCGACGTCACGGCCGGGCTGGCGGCGCTCGCCGCCGCCGTCGAGCACGCGCTGAGCGCCACGCCCTGAGCTGAAGGAGAACACATCATGCAGATCGGAATGATCGGGCTCGGACGGATGGGCGGCAACATCGTGCGTCGTCTGATGCGCAACGGCCATACGGCGGCCGTCTACGACCGCGATCAGCGGGCGGTCTCCGCCCTGGTGACCGACGGCGCCGTCGGCGCTTCCGACATCGAGGATCTGCTGCGCAAGCTCGAAACCCCGCGCGTCGTGTGGGTGATGCTGCCGGCCGGCCCGATCACCGAGAGCACGATCGAAACGCTGTCCGGGCTCTTGTCGTCCGGCGACGTCGTGATCGACGGCGGCAACACGTTCTGGAAGGACGACATCCGCCGCGCCCGCTGGCTCAAGCAGCGCGGCGTGCACTATGTCGATGTCGGAACCTCGGGCGGCGTGTGGGGGCTCGAGCGCGGCTACTGCATGATGGTCGGCGGCGAAAAGGAGACGGTGAAGCGCCTCGACCCGATCTTCGCGACGCTGGCACCCGGCGAGGCCGAGATCCCGCCGACCGCGGGCCGCGAAGGCCGCGATCCGCGACCCGAGCGCGGCTATCTGCACGCCGGCCCGAGCGGCGCCGGCCACTTCGTCAAGATGATCCACAACGGCATCGAGTACGGCCTGATGCAGGCCTATGCCGAAGGCTTCGACATCCTCAAGAACGCCGGCAGCGAGGCGCTGCCCAAGGAGGAGCGATTCAACTTCGACCTCACCGACATCGCCGAGACCTGGCGGCGCGGCAGCGTGATCACGTCCTGGCTGCTCGACCTCACCGCCTCGGCACTGACCCGCGACGCCGATCTCGGCGACTACACGGGCTATGTGGAGGATTCGGGCGAGGGGCGCTGGACCATCATGGCGGCCGTCGACGAGGCGGTGCCGGCCGACGTGCTCTCGGCCGCGCTCTATGCGCGCTTCCGGTCGCGCCGCGACCACACGTTTGGTGAGAAGATCCTGTCGGCGATGCGGCAGGGCTTCGGCGGCCATGTCGAGCCGAAGGCGGGTCCGTGACGGCAAAGAACGGCGCGCGGGTCGTTCCCCCGGCTGACCCGTGCTGCTTCGTGGTGTTCGGCGCGTCCGGCGACCTGACCCACCGGCTTCTGATGCCGGCCCTCTACAATCTCGCCGCGTCGGGCCTGCTGCCCGACGCCTTTTCCATTGTCGGCGTGGCGCGCGCCGAGATGACCACCGCGGCGTTCTGCGATGGCCTGCGAAAAGCCCTCGATCAGTTCGCCACCCGCAAGGTCGAGCCGGCCGTGGTCGAGCGGCTGCTCTCCTGCGTCACCTATGTCCAGGGTGGCCCGGAGGACGAGGCGTCGTTCGATCGGCTCGGCGAGACGCTCGTCGCCATCGAGCATAAGCGCGGCACTCGCGGCAACCGCCTCTATTATCTGGCGACGCCGCCCACTGCCTTCACGCCGACCGCCCGCGCGCTCGGCCGCACCGGCCTCGCCCGCGAGGAGAACGGGGCGTGGCGCCGGCTGATCATCGAGAAGCCGTTCGGCACCGATCTCGCCTCGGCACAGGCGCTCAACCGGGCGCTGCTCGATGTCTTCGAGGAGCACCAGATCTTCCGCATCGACCACTATCTCGGCAAGGAGACGGTGCAGAATATCATGGTGATGCGGTTCGCCAACGGCCTGTTCGAACCGATCTGGAACCGCGACCATATCGACCAGGTGCAGATCACGGTGGCGGAGACGCTTCCGGTCGGTCGTCGCGGAAAGTTCTACGATGCCACCGGCGCGCTGCGCGACATGGTGCCGAACCATCTGTTCCAGCTCCTGTCGCTGGTCGCCATGGAGCCGCCGTCGCGCTTCGACGCCCGCTCGGTGCGCAGCGAGAAGGCGAATGTGCTCGACGAGATTCAGATGATCACGCCCGAGGAGGCGCTGCGCCGCTCGGTGCGCGGCCAGTATCTCGCCGGCCGGGCCGGCCGCGAGGACGTACCGGACTATCGCGCCACCCGCGACGTTGCACCCGACAGCACGACCGAGACCTATGTGGCGCTCGGCCTGTCGATCGACAATTGGCGTTGGGCCGGCGTGCCGTTCTTCCTGCGCACCGGCAAGGCGCTGTGCGCCCGTGTCAGCGAGGTGGCGATCAAGTTCAAGCAGGCGCCCTTCGCGATGTTCCGCCACACGCCGATCGAGCATCTCGCGGAAAACTTCCTCACCGTCCGGATCGCGCCGGAAGAGGGGATTTCGCTGCAGTTCAACGCCAAGGTCCCGGGCCCGTCGATCGCCATCGACGGTGTGCACATGACGTTCCAGTACAAGGATTACTTCGAGAGCGCACCGAGCACCGGCTACGAGACGCTGATCTACGACTGCATGATCGGCGACGCGATCCTGTTCCAGCGCGCCGACGGGGTCGAGGCCGGCTGGCGCGCCGTGCAGCCCTTCCTCGACGCCTGGCGGCAGGCGGGCCCGGAGGGCCTCTCCTTCTACAAGGCCGGCAGCGACGGACCCGAGGAGGCGCACCGGCTGATCGGCGATCACGGCCGCCGCTGGCGCCCGGTCTGCTGAGGGCGGGTGCTATTTATATCTCGGTCATTCCGGGGCGCGGACCGAAGGTCCGCGAGCCCGGAATCCATAACCCCGGTCTGTGAGTATGGATTCCGGGCTCGCCGCTGCGCGGCGCCCCGGAATGACGGAGGAGGGCAGTCGCCCGCTCAGCGACGACGAGGACTCAAGGATGGCCGACCGACACTTCGTCGTCCTCGACGATCACGACACACTGGTCGCGGCGGCGGCGGAACGCATCGCTTCGCTGCTCGAACGCGTGGACGAGCATGCAGCGGTGTGCTTGACCGGTGGTTCCACCATCGTGCCGGTGTATCGGCGGCTCGCTGCGCGGCCGCTGCGCGAAAAAATCCCGATCGGGCGGATCGACTGGTTCTTCGGCGACGAGCGTTTCGTTCCGGCAGGGCACGGGCTCAGCAATGCCGTTCAGGCTCGAGAAGTGCTGCTCGACCCGCTCGGCGTTCCGCCGGCGCGCATCCACGCGATGCCCACCGATGCGCCCGACCCGGATGCGGCGGCGCGGCGCTACGAAGGCGCGCTCATGGCGCATTACGGGGCCGATCGATTCGATCGCGCCCGGCCGCTGTTCGACCTCGTGCTGCTCGGCATGGGGGCGGACGGCCACGCGGCGTCGCTGTTCCCGGGGGCGGACGGGCTCGACGAGCGCGAGCGCTGGGTGATCGGGGTCGACATGGCGGGCCAACCGCCGCTCGTTCCGCGCGTCACCCTCACGCTGCCGGCGCTTGCGTCGAGCCGGGCCATGCTGTTCATCGTGTCGGGACGAGACAAGCGCGCGGCGCTGTCGCGCATCCTCGCGGGCGACGATCTGCCGGCCGCGCGGGCCAGGTCCGCGGGGGAGACCCTGTGGCTCGTCGACCGCGCCGCCGCACCCGACACGCTGACCAAGGACCTGTCATGACGACCCGTGCCCGTGCCGCCATCATTCCGGTCACGCCGTTCCAGCAGAACTGCACGCTGCTGTGGTGCGAGGCGACCAAGAAGGGCGTCGTCGTCGATCCGGGCGGCGATCTCGACTCCATCGCCGAGACGATCGCCAAGGCCGGCGTCACGGTCGAGCAGATCTGGCTGACTCACGGGCATATCGATCACGCGGGCGGGGCGGCGGAGCTGAAGGAGCGGCTCGGGGTTGCGATCACGGGCCCGCATCGCGACGACGCCTTCCTGCTCGACAGTCTGGTCGAGTCCGGCCAAGCCTACGGCATCGAGGCCCGCAACTGCACGCCGGACCGCTGGCTCACGGAGGGCGACCGGCTGAGCGTCGGCGAGCTCGCGCTCGAGGTGCTGCACTGTCCCGGCCACTCGCCCGGCAGCGTCGCCTTCGTCGACCGCAGCCAGGGCTTCGCCATCACGGGCGACGTGCTGTTCCGCGGCTCGATCGGTCGCACCGACCTGCCGGGTGGCGATTACGACACCCTGATTCGCTCGATCACCGAGAAGCTGCTGCCGCTCGGCGACGATGTCGCCTTCATCTGCGGCCACGGCCCGACCTCGACGATCGGCCACGAGCGGGCGACCAATCCGTTCCTGCGCTGACACTACGGTCTGCGCCGTCGGCGCAGCCACCAGACTGCAGCGGCGAGAAGGGTCATCGCCGCGACGGCGGCGAGCGCCGGCCAGAACCGCCGGCCGGCGGCGACGAGCGCGTCGGCGTGCTCGCCTGCCACATAGCCGAGCGTCGTCCACAAGCCGACCCAGGCGGCTGCCCCGAGCGCGTTGAAGACCAGGAAACGCCGCCAGTCCATCGCCAGCGTGCCGGCGACCACGCCGTTGAGCTGCCGCAGCACCGCGACAAAGCGCGCGACCGCGACGGTCGCCGGGCCGAAGCGGGCGAACGCCGCCTCGACCCGGGCGAGCCGCGCGGCATCGAGGCCGATGGTCCCGCCGAACCGCAGCACCAGGGCGCGGCCGCCGAACCGTCCGATGGCGTAGCCGACATTGTCGCCCGCCACCGCACCGATCCAGGCGCCGACCACCACGGCCGGAAACGACAGCTCGCCGCGCCCGGCCAGCGCCGAGGCGAACAGCAGCAGCGATTCGCCCGGCAACGGCACGCCGAAGGATTCGAGCAGAATGATCACCGTGACGGCGCCGGCCCCGTGGTCGCGCACCAGCGGCTCGAGGCTTTCGACGATATGGGCCAGCGACTGCAAATGGTCCTCCCGAGAGATTGTGCCCGGGCGGCCGTAGCCGGACCGGCAGGGCCGCCTTGCCTTTTGCGGGGGCCTGCTCCACAACACCGGCCGAGCCGCGTCCGGCCCACGGACGCAAGCGGAGCCGACCCCATGGATTTCGCTGCCGCCCGCCGCAAGATGGTCGACAACCAGGTGCGACCGAACGGCGTCACCGATCTGCGCCTGGTTGATGCCCTGCTGGCTGTCCCGCGCGAGCATTACGTGCCCGCGGGCAAGACCGCCATGGCCTATATGGACGGCGACCTGGCGGTCGCGTCCGTCACGCACGGCCGGCCCGACCGCTGCCTGCTCAAGCCGATGGTCCTGGCCCGCATGATCCAGGCGCTCGACCTGGCGGAGACCGACCGCGTGCTCGACATCGCCTGCGGCACCGGCTACTCGACCGCGGTTCTGGCCCGTCTCGCGGCCCAGGTGACCGGGCTCGAGGAGACGGCAGCGCTCGCCGAATCGGCGGGCCGGCTCCTGGCCTCGGCCGGCGTCGCCAACGCGACCGCGGTGTCGGGCCCGTTGGAGGCCGGCTGGCCGGGGAGCGCGCCCTACGACGCCATCCTGATCAACGGCACGGTCGATTCGGTTCCGAAGGCGATGCTGGCGCAGCTCGCCGAGGGTGGTCGCCTGGTCGCCGTCATCGGCAGCAAGGCGCCGGGCGAGGTCGTGCTCTATCGCTCCGTCAATCGCGAGGCGAGCGGGGTTCCGGTCTTCGACGCCTCGGCGCCCGTCCTGCCGGCCTTTTCCAAGCCGCCGGTATTTGTTTTCTAAGGCTAATCTGTTCGCTGGCCGGCTGTGGCGCGAATGCGCCACCACGCATCTTTTTCACCGACGGGGTATCCAGGGCGCTGAGCGGTTTTTATTGTGACGCCACGGTGGGCCAGCTCTCACACGGCCCGCCGACATATCTGAGCGTTCACGATTTCGAGGTAGACCATGGCAGGGGCGACGACGCGTCGGCACCGGTTCGCCGCAGCGGCTCTCGCCGCGGCGGGGTTCGCGGCGGCGCTGGGGAGCAGCGCCGGAACGACGCTGGCCGACACGCTTCCTGGCGCGCTCGCCCAGGCCTATCAGAACAATCCGCAGCTCAACTCGCAGCGCGCGATCGTGCGGTCGACCGACGAGAACGTGCCGACGGCGCTGTCCGGCTATCGCCCCAGCGTCTCGGCGAGCGCCTCGGTCGGCTATCAGCATCAGCGCACCGAGCAGGCCTCGGCCGGACAGCGGGTCGTGATCGAAGGTGACTTCATGCCGCAAGGCGTCGGCATCACCGGAACCCAGACGCTGTTCAACGGCTTCCAGACCGGCAACCGCGTACGCCAGGCCGAAGGCCAGGTCTCGGCGGCGCGCGAGACGCTGCGGCTGATCGAGCAGAACGTCCTGCTCAACGGCGCCACCGCCTACATGAACCTGCTGCGCGACACCGCGATTCTCGACCTGCAGCGTCGCAACGTCGAGGTGCTGCAGGAACAGCTCCGCCAGACCCGCGACCGCTTCGCGGTCGGCGAGGTGACCCGCACCGACGTGGCGCAGAGCGAGTCGCGCCTCGCCGCCGGCCGCTCGCAGGTGTCGCAGGCCGAATCGAACTACACGTCGTCGAAGGCGACCTACCGCCAGGTGATCGGCGTGGAGCCCGGCAAGCTCGCGGCCGCGACGCCAGTCGACCGACTGTCGCCGGCGAACCTGCCGGGCGCCATCGGCACCGGCCGGGCCCAGAACCCGAACGTCACGGCGGCGATGTTCGGCATCGACGTCCAGGCCCTGCAGGTGAAGATCAACGAAGGTGCGCTCTACCCGACCCTGACGGCCACGGCCAACGCGCAGCAGAGCTGGCAGGTCAGCCCGGTCATCTCCAAGCAGGGCTCCGCCTCGGTGATCGGCCAGCTCTCGGTGCCGATCTATCAGGGTGGTGCCAACTACGCGCAGATCCGCTCGGCCAAGGAGACGCTCGGGCAGAAGCGGCTCGACCTCGAGACGGCGCGCGACCAGGCGCAGGCCAATGTGGTGCAGGCTTGGGGGCAGCTCGTCGCCGCCAAGGCGCAGATCGAGGCGACCCAGGCGCAGGTGTCGGCGGCCGAGATCGCGCTCAACGGCGTGCGCGAGGAAGCGCGGGTCGGCCAGCGCACGACGCTGGACGTTCTCAACGCCCAGCAGGAGCTCGTCAATGCGCGGGTCGCCCTGGTGACGGCGCAGCGCGACCGCGTGGTGGCGTCCTACACGCTCCTATCCGCGGTCGGCCGGCTGTCGCCCGTGGTGCTCGGGCTGCCGACCTCGATCTACGATCCTGTGACGCACTATCATCAGGTTCGCGACAGTTGGAGCGGCGTGCGGACTCCGGATGGCCGCTGACGGTGCAGCGGCGACCGCGCGGCTCGTGCGCGCCGCCGAAATTGGGTGTAATGTCATTGGATTGGTTGCACATGATCGTCCGCTCTTCATACTGCGAGGCAGCGCCGGGGCGATGATTCGCACCAGGTAGTCGTCGGCTCGACCGGAGCGACCGGCAACGGGAACGGATCGCATGAACCAACCGGCAAAGGCGCCAGAGCCGTCGATGGAGGAGATCCTCGCGTCGATCCGACGGATCATCGCCGACGACGACACCGCCAAGGCGCCTGCGGCCAAGCCAGCACCCGCGCCTGTGGCCGCCGTCCCGAAGCCCGCACCGCCGCCGCCGCCGGCAGCCGCCAAGCCGCCCGACGCCAGCAACAGCCAAGACGACATCGACGCGCTGTTCGCGAGCTTCGACTCGCCCGCGGAGCCGGAACCCGAGCCGCCTCCGCCGCCGCCCCCTCCGCCCGTGGCCGCCGCGCCTGCGCCCCGTCCCGCACCGCCGCCTCCCGCAGAGGATGTCCTCGAGCTCACCGAGGCCATGCGGACACCGGCGCCGGCCTTCCAAAAGATCGACGCCCACTCGGACGTCGTGTTCAGCGAGCCTTCCGGCTGGGACGACGAGCCGGCCCCTGCCAAGCCGGCGGCGCGGCCGATCCCGGCCTCCTATGCCGAGGTCCCGCCCGACCGCCCGCTGATGTCGTCGACCACCTCGGCGGCGGTCGATTCGGCCTTCAACGCGCTCGCCGAGACCGTGCTGGTGCAGAATGCCCGCACGCTCGAGGATCTGGTCCGCGAGATGCTGCGGCCGATGCTGAAGGCGTGGCTCGACGACAATCTGCCCCAGATGGTCGAGCGGATGGTGCGGGCCGAGATCGACCGCGTCGCGCGCGGCCGCAGCAACTGATCGGCGCTCTGAAACGCCGGCGGATCATGCCGCCGCGGCGGCGCGCGCCCGCAGCTTGGCCGCGAACCACAGGCCGAGCGGCGGCAGCAGGACGGCCGCAGTGAGAAACACCGGCGGCGCCCCGAAGCGGTCGATCACCCACGCGAACAAGGCGACGCCGACCGGCTGGCCCATGTAGAGCGCCGCCGAGAACAGCGCGACCGCGGTGCCGCGCGCCTCCGGCGAGACCTGGGTGGCGTTGGTCTGCAGCGTGTTGTGCAGCATGTAGAAGCCGAGCCCGACCAGCGTGACGCCGAGTGGCGTGATCCACCACACCGGCGCCAGCGCCAGCGTCGCATAGGCGAGGCCGAGCACCAGCCCGCCGCCCATCGCCAGCCCGGTCTGGCCGAGCCGGCCGACCAAAAGCTTCACGGACCCCGCATAGATCAGCCCGCCGAGCCCGAAGGTGCCGATCACCACGCCGACCATGGTGAAGCTCAGGCCGAAGCGGACATGCAGGTCGGCCCCGATATAGGCGAGCGAGCCGAACATCAGCAGGCCCTCGACGAACACGATGCCCATCAGGGTCCGGGCCCAGGCGTTGGTCAGCACGGCGCGATAGCCGCCGATCAGCCCGAGCGCGTCGGCATGCGCCGGACGGGCGCGGGTCAGCGGATTACGGCGCAATTCGACGAGCAAGGCGGCGGCGACGACCAGGAACACGCTGCCGAGCACGACGAACACGGCCCGCCAGCCGAAGGCGTCACCGATGATGCCGCCGGCGGCTTGGCCGAAGAGCTGGCCGGAGATTTGGCCGGAGAGATAGCGGCCGAGCACCTGCTGGCGGCGCTCGTAGGGCACCGTGTCGCCGATATAGGCCATGCCGAGCGGGATGATGCTGGCCGCCATCAGGCCGCAGGCGATGCGGATCAGCGTCAGGCCGGTGAGCGAGGCGGCGAGCGCGCAGCACAGCACCAGGACGGCGGCGAGCGCGGCCGCGACCGTGATGGTCCGGTACTTGCCGAAACGGTCGCCGAGCGGCCCGATGAAGAGCTGCATGGTGCCGTGCACGACCAGATAGGACGACACGACGATGGAGGCGGCCCCGACCGTCACGCCGAAATCGGCGGCGATCTGCGGCAGCACCGAGTCGGCGGCGCGCACCTGCGCCTGGCTGGCGAAACCGGCGAGCGCCAGCACGGCGATCGGGCGCGCGACTGACGGCGGCGCGGGAGGCGACGCAGCCGGCGGCGGAGCGGGGGAGGGAATCGGCACGGGCGAGCTGCGTCCTGTCGGGTCGGCAGCTTATACCATCCGGGCCGCCCCTCCAGGGCGGCCGCGCTCCTCCAGGGCCGGGCGGGGCTAGCTGCTCGACCAGGGCCGGTTGCGCCACAGCGCGCGGAACCGCGCGTCGGCGGCGGCGAGGCTGTCGCGCCAAGCGGCGCCCGGACGATAGGCGACCTCGGTGAACTGCTGCTCGATCCGCTCGACGAACTCGCGGTCCTTGAACACCTTGGCGGTTGCCTCGCCGAGCCGCCTGGCGACCGCCGGGTCGAGGCCACGCGGCGCGACCAGGCCGCGCTCCGAGCCCATCTCGATCGCCAGCCCGGCCTCCCTGAAAGTCGGTACGTCGGGCGCGAAGCGCGAGCGCGTCGTGCCGCCCTGGACGATGATGCGGAGATTGCCGCCCTGCGGCACCGCCTCGCCGACATTCAGGCCGGCGACGTCGATATGCTTGCCGACCAGCGCGGTGGCGAGCGGCCCGGCGCCGCGGAAGCCGATGTGGTTGAGCTTCACGCCGGCCGCCTCCTCGAACAGCACGAGGGCGAGGTGGTCGTCGGTGCCGACCCCCGTCGAGCCGTAGGTGACCTGGTCGGGGCGGCTCCTTGCCGCCGTGACGAGATCGCCGACCGTTCGGATCGGACTGTCGGGCGCCACGCTGAAGGCCGACGGGTCACTGACCAGATTGGCGATCAGGTGGAAGTCGTCGAGCTTGAACTGCGCCTTGCGCTCGATCGGAATCGTGATGAAGCCCGGCATGTTGGTGACGGCCAGCGTGTGGCCGTCGGGCTCGGCGCGCGCCACCTGGGACAGCGCGATCTCGCCGGAGGCGCCGGGCTTGTTGACGACCAGGACGGCGCCGCCGAGCGCGGCTTCGAGGTATTTCGCGAAGGTGCGGGCCGTGATGTCGGTGCCGCCGCCGGGCGCGAAGCCGACATAGAGCTCGATCGGCCGGCTCGGATACGGTCCCTGTGCGCGCGTCACGGCCGGCATGGCGAGACAGGCGGCGCCGGCCGCCATCAGGCGGCGTCGCGTGATCGTCGTGGTCATGTGCGGTCCTCCCGGGCCAACGGTCGAGCGTCTCGGTTTCTTGTTGTGGCGCCGGGCTCGCGGCCCGGCACGTTGCGCGCCGCCGCTCTACTCCGCGGCTTGTACGGTCGCGGCGCCCTGGTCGCGCCAGGCGAGCAGCCGGCGCAGGCCCTCCCGCATGCTCACCTCCGGGCGCCAGCCGATCGCGCGCTCGGCCGCCGCGTGGTCGATCCGGAAGGCACCGCCGGAGGTGAGGCGCACCTTGCCGGCCTCGGGCTCGACATGCTCGGGGCGCAGCGTCGTGCCGGTCAGCTCGCAGACCAGCTCGACCAGCGCGAGCGTCGTGATCGGCTCCGGCCCCGAGACGTTGACGGCGACGTCGGTCGCCGCCGCCTCGAACGCCATCGCATTGGCGCGGGCGAGATCGCCCACATAGACGAAGTGCTTGGTCTCGGCGCCGTCGCCGATCACCCGCGGCCGCAAGCCGGCCTTGATGCGGTCGTGGGTCTCGACGATGTAGAGCGCGTTGGCGGCCCGATAGTGCTGGCGCTCGCCGTAGACGGTCGAGTAGCGCAGCACGACATAGTCGAGGCCGTGCTTGCGGTGCGCCTGGCGGCAGAGCTGCTCGCCGATGATCTTCGAGGCGCCGTACAGCACGGCGGCGGGCGGTGCGCCGGCCGAATGGAACGGCGTGTCCTCGACCAGGTCGCCGGCGACGCCGGGGCCGTAGCCGTAGACGGCGTTCGACGAGGCGAACACCAGCTTTCGCACGCCGCGCACGAGACACGCCTCGATGACGTTCTGGGCGCCGCGGATGTTGACGTCGAGCCCGCTCCACGGGTCGCGGTCCATCGAGATGGTCATCATGGCGGCGAGGTGCAGCACGCCGTCGGCCGCCTCCAGGGCGGCGAGCAGGTCGGGCAGCCGCATCACGTCGCCTTGGAAGACCCGTACCCGCGGATCGTCGGCGAGATGGCGGATCGCCTCGCGCGAGCCGAAGGAGAAGTTGTCGAACAGCACGACCTCGCCGGCGCCGCGCGCCAGCAGGAGATCGGCCGTGGTCGAGCCGACCAGGCTGGCGCCACCGATGACGACGAAGCGGCGGCCGGCGATCGGCACGGCGGCGGAGACGCGGGCGCCGGTCATCGGGCGATTCCGAAAGGCTGGGTGTGGAGGCCGAAATACATGCTCTTCACCTGTCCGTAGAGGCGCAGGCCGTCGACGCCCTTCTCGCGTCCGAGCCCACTGTCCTTGAAGCCGCCGAAGGGCGAGCTGATGCTCGATTGCTTGTAGGTGTTGATCCAGACCGAGCCGGCCTCGAGGGCGCGGCCGATCCGCCAGGCCCGCTTGAAGCTCTCGGTCCAGATGCCGCAGGCGAGCCCGTAGGGCGTGCCGTTCGCCTTGGCGATCAGCTCCGCCTCGTCGCGGAACGGCAGTGCCACCAGCACGGGCCCGAAGATCTCCTCCTGGCAGAGCCGGGCGGTCGCCGGCAGGCCCTCGATCACGGTCGGGGCGTAGTAGGCGCCGATGTCGTAGACCGGGCTGCGCGGCACCTCGCCGCCGGTGAGCACCCGGCCGCCCTCGGCGAGGCCCTCGCGGACGTGGCGCGCGACCTTGTCGCGATGCCGGAAGGAGGCGAGCGGCCCGATCTCGACGGAGGGATCGTCGGGCGCCGCGACGCGTGCGGCGGCGGCGCGCTCCGTCACGCCGTCGACCACCCGGCGGTAGACGCTCGCCTCGACGAACAGCCGCGAGCCGGCGACGCAGCTCTGGCCCGACGAGCCGAAGATGCCGGCAGCGACGGCGGCGATCGCCTGGTCGAGGTCGGCGTCGGCGAAGACGATATGGGGCGACTTGCCGCCGAGCTCGAGGGCGGCCGGGACGAGGCGGGCGCCGGCGACCCGGGCGATCGCCCGGCCCGTGTCGGTGCCGCCCGTGAACGAGATCATCCGCACGCCGGGATGCGCCACCAAAGCGGCGCCGATCTCCTCGCCGGTGCCCTGCGCGACCTGGAGCTGGTCCTCGGGCAGGCCCGCTTCCAGGCAGATGCGGACGAGCTCGGGGGCCAGCAGGGGGGTCTCCTCCGAGGGCTTGAGGATCACGGCGTTGCCGGCGGCGAGCGCCGGCGCCGCCTTCTGGGCCTCGTTCATGATCGGCGAGTTCCACGGCGTGATCGCCAGCACCACGCCGTAGGGCTCCAGCACCGTCATCGAGACGTAGTCGCCGCGCGGCGGCGTCACCTCGGTCTCGTGGGTCTCGACCACGCCGGCGTAGTAGCGGAAGGCGCCGGCGGCGGCGTCGATCATGGCGCGGCACTCGGCGAGCGGCTTGCCGTTGTCGCGCATCTGCAGGAGCGCCAGCGCCTCCTTCTCGGCGAGCAGCCGGCGCGCCACCTCGTGCAGCACGGCCGCCTTGCGGTCCGGCCGCCGCGCCGCCCAGCCGGAGCACCGGAATGCGGCCTCGGCCCGCGCCACCAGGGCGTCGACCTCGCCGCGCCTCGTCACCGGCACCGTGCCGGCGATCCGGCCGGTCGCCGGATCGATGCTGACGAGGTCGTCCGGGCGCGCCGCGATCTTGGGCTTCGCGTTCATCGTCTCACCGTTGCTGCAGGACCGATGAGCGCAGTCTATGGTGGTGGACGACGGGGAAAAGCACCTCGATGCCGATGAAATTATCGATAATCGCCACGGATCCGCAGCCCAGCGCGCCAGGCGCGCCCGACGCTCCCGCTGCGAGCGGCGCCGATTCCGCCTATTTCGCCTTGCCGGGGGCCGACCGGCCAGTGTCGCCGCCGGTCGCGGCCGTCATCGCCGCGCTCGAGGCCGACATCATCCTGGGCCGCATTCTTCCGCGCGGGCGTCTCATCGAAGACCATCTGATGGAGGACTACGGCTGCAAGCGCCACGTGGTCCGCGCCGCCCTCGACGAGCTCGAGCGGCTCGGCGTGGTGGTCAAGCCGCGCCATCGCGGCGCCGAGCTTCGCCGCTTCGATGCCGGGGAGATCGCCCGGCTGTACGACATGCGGGAGGTGCTGCACCGGGCGGCCGTCCGTCGCATGGGAACAGTGCCGGCCGACGGCCTCGCGGTGGTCGAGCGGTGGCGGCACTGCCATGCCGAGGCGGCGACGGGCGGTGACGTGGTCGCGGTCCACCGCACCAACATGATGTTTCATCAGGCGCTGTTCTCGCTCTGCGGCAATCCCTTCATCGCCAACGCCATCCGGTTGCACGATTGGCTCAGCTTCCCGATCCGGGCCTACGGGGTCGCCGATGCCGAGGCGCTTGGCCAGGCTTGCGACGAGCACACCGAGATGATGCGGCTGCTGCGCGACGGTCGGCTCGATCTCCTGGAGGAGCTCGCGGTCGCCCACATGCTGCGGGCGCGGCGCATCTACGAGGCGAAGTTCGTCACCGCGTCGGTTCGGCGGACCGGCTGAGCCCGCGGCCCGGCCGCTACCCGTTCGGCGACGTTGACAGGGGCGGTGGCCACGGCTTTGGTGGCCCGCTCCATCCTATCGAGGGGAGCATGATCTCTTCCGAACATCGGTCCCCATTTTTCGGGATCATGCTCCGACGCGTCGAGAACCCGAAAAAATGATCGAAAAAACCTATCAGCCTGCCGCCATCGAGGACCGCATCTCGGCCGCCTGGGAGACCGCGCAGGCGTTCCGGGCCGGTCGGCCAGAGCGGCGGACGGCGGCGCCTTATTGCCTGGTGATCCCGCCGCCCAACGTCACCGGCTCGCTCCACATGGGGCACGCCCTCAACAACACCCTGCAGGACGTGCTGGTGCGCTTCGAGCGCATGCGCGGCCGCGATGTGCTGTGGCAGCCGGGGACCGACCATGCCGGCATCGCCACCCAGATGGTGGTCGAGCGCCAGCTCATGGAGCGCCAGGAGCCGTCGCGCCGCGACATGGGCCGCGAGGCGTTCCTGGAGCGCGTCTGGGCCTGGAAGGCGGAATCGGGCGGCACCATCGTCAACCAGCTCCGGCGGCTCGGCGCCTCCTGCGACTGGTCGCGCGAGCGCTTCACCATGGACGAGGGCCTGTCCCGCGCCGTTCTGAAGGTGTTCGTCGAGCTTTACGACCAGGGGCTGATCTACAAGGACAAGCGGCTGGTCAACTGGGACCCGAAGCTCCTGACCGCCATCTCGGATCTCGAGGTGCAGCAGGTCGAGGTGAAGGGGAACCTCTGGTACATCCGCTACCCGGTGGAGGGTACCCAGGAGACCATCACGGTCGCGACCACCCGGCCGGAGACCATGCTGGGCGATACCGCGGTCGCCGTGCATCCCGACGACGAGCGCTACCAGCACCTCATCGGCAGCCATGTGATCCTGCCGCTGGTCGGCCGCCGCATCCCGATCGTCGCCGACACCTATTCGGACCCGGAGAAGGGCACGGGCGCGGTCAAGATCACGCCGGCGCACGATTTCAACGACTTCGAGGTCGGCCGGCGGCACCATCTGCCGCTGGTCAGCGTGCTCGACACCGAAGGCCGGCTCGATCTCGCCGAGAACGCCGCCTTCCTGGAGGACGTGCCGGTCACCGAGGCGCTGCAGGAGACCATCGCGCTGCATGGGCTCGACCGCTTCGAGGCCCGCAAGAAGATCGTCGAGCGGCTGGAGGCCGAGGGCCTGCTCGAGAAGATCGAGCCGCACCCCCACATGGTGCCGCACGGCGACCGCTCCGGCGCCGTGATCGAGCCGTTCCTGACCGACCAGTGGTACGTCAACGCCAAGGCGCTGGCAGTGCGCGCCATCGAGGCGGTGCGAGACGGCTCGACCGTGTTCGTTCCGAAGACCTGGGAGAAGACCTATTTCGAGTGGATGGAGAACATCCAGCCCTGGTGCATCTCCCGCCAGCTCTGGTGGGGCCACCAGATCCCGGCCTGGTACGGGCCGGACGGAAAGGTGTTCGTCGCCGAGACCGAGGAGGAGGCGGTCGCCCGCGCGCTCGCTTATTACGCCGAGACCGAGGCCATCACGCCCATGGAAGGGCACGACATGGCGCTCGACCCGGAGAGCCGCGAGCCCTTCCTGATCCGCGACGAGGACGTGCTCGACACCTGGTTCTCGTCGGCCCTGTGGCCGTTCTCGACGCTGGGCTGGCCGGACCAGACCCCGGAGGTCGCGCGGTTCTACCCGACGAGCGTGCTCGTGACCGGGTTCGACATCATTTTCTTCTGGGTTGCCAGGATGATGATGATGGGACTTCACTTCATGGACGAGGTCCCGTTCAAGACCGTCTACATCCACGCCCTGGTCCGCGACGAGCGCGGCCAGAAGATGTCGAAGTCCAAGGGCAACGTCATCGACCCCCTGGAGCTGATCGACCAGTACGGCGCCGATGCGCTGCGCTTCACGCTCGCCGCCATGGCGGCGCAGGGCCGCGACATCAAGCTCGCCAAGTCCCGGGTCGAGGGCTACCGCAACTTCGCGACCAAGCTGTGGAACGCCTGCCGGTTCGCCGAGATGAACGGCTGCGCCGCCGTGCCGGGCTTCAATCCGCGCGCCAACGACAGCGTTCTCAATCGCTGGATCGGCCACGAGCTGTCCCGCACGGTCGCCGAGACCACCGAGGCGCTGGAGGCCTACAAGTTCAACGAGGCGGCGGCCAGCGTCTATCGCTTCGTCTGGAACGTCTATTGCGACTGGTATCTCGAACTCGCCAAGCCGGTCCTGCTCGGGGCGGACGGGCCGGAGAAGACCGAGACCCGGGCCATGGTGGCCCATGTCCGCGACGAGATCATCAAGCTCCTGCACCCGTTCATGCCGTTCGTGACCGAGGAGCTGTGGGCCGTCACGGCGGAAGGCGGCGACCCGCGAAAAAGCCTGCTGGCGCTTGCGCCTTGGCCGGAGCCGAAGGGCCTCGACGACGAGGAGGCGGAGGCGGAGATCGGCTGGGTCATCGATCTGGTGACGGCGGTGCGCTCGGTGCGGGCCGAGATGAACGTCCCGCCCGCGACCTTGCTGCCGCTGGTGCTCACCGGCGCCCGCATGACCGCCGAACGCGCCAAGCGGCTGCCCGAGGTGATGCGGCTGGCGCGGCTGTCCGGAATCGAGTCCGCCGACGCCGTGCCGAAGGGCTCGGTCCAGCTCGTGGTCCGCGGCGAGGTGGCGGCGATTCCGCTCGCCGGCGTCATCGACCTCGCGGCCGAGCGGGCCCGCCTCGGCAAGGAGAAGGCCAAGGCCGAGGCCGACATCGCCCGGGTCGACGGCAAGCTCGGCAATGCCGACTTCCTGGCCCGCGCCCCCGAGGAGGTGGTCGAGGGCGAGCGCGAGAAGCGCGAGGAGGCGATGGCCCGCCGGGCCAAGATCCTCGAGGCGCTGGAGCGGCTCAAGGACGCCGGCTGAAGCGCCCGCCGGGCGGGTCCGCCAGGACCCGACTCGTCGGGGCTGGTGCCCGTTCGCGCAGCGGCGGCTGCGGCAGTCTTGTGCTGCGGCCGCCACGAACCCCGCCAAAATGGGGGACGGCGCGCGATTTCGCTTAAATTCCAGCCTCGGTTGCCGGTATCTTGGGCGCCTCGAAACGCCTTCGGACCGCCGCGCCCTTTTCGGGCGCAGGGACTGCCCCGATCCCGTCCTGCCCGGCGTCCGACCACTCGCAACGGAGCGCCGCTATGAAACTCGTCACCGCCGTCATCAAACCCTTCAAGCTGGACGACGTCCGCGACGCCCTCTCGGCCGCGGGCGCCCAGGGCATGACCGTCACCGAGGTCAAGGGCTACGGCCGCCAGAAGGGCCATAAGGAAATCTACCGGGGCGCCGAGTACACGGTGGCGTTCCTCCCCAAGGTGCGGGTCGACATCGTGGTCGACGACGACCGGGTCGAGCGCGTGCTGGAGGCGATCCGCGGCGCCGCCCGCACCGACCATATCGGCGACGGCAAGATCTTCGTCACCACGGTCGAGCGGGCGGTGCGCATCCGCACCGGCGAGACCGACGTCGACGCGCTCTGAGCGCCGGGTCGCAAGGGGGGACACCGCTATGACTCCAACACGCCCGTGGCGCCGGTTCGGCGCCGCGACGGTGGCCGCCGCCGTGTTGGCGGCGCTCGCGCTCGGGCCGGCCGCCGCACAGGACCCCGCACAGGCCGCCGGCAAGATCGATGCGGCCGACACCGCCTGGATGATCGCCGCGACCGCGCTGGTGCTGATGATGAGCATCCCGGGGCTGGCGCTGTTCTATTCCGGCATGGTCCGCAAGAAGAACATCCTCGCCACCATGGCCCAGACCTTCGTCGCCACCGCGCTGGGCTCGGTGCTGTGGGCCGTGCTCGGCTACTCGTTGACATTTTCGGGCGACGGCGCCGTGATCGGCTCGCTCGACCGGGTGATGCTGCACGGCATCGGCCTCGACACGGTCAGCCCGCTCGCCAAGACCATCCCCGAGATGCTGTTCATGCTCTACCAGATGACCTTCGCGGTCATCACGGTGGCGCTGGTGGCCGGCTCGGTCGCCGACCGCATGCGGTTCTCGGCCTTCGTCTGGTTCGCGTTCGGCTGGCTGTTCCTGGTCTATGTGCCGATCGCCCACTGGGTGTGGGGCGGCGGCTTCCTGATGCAGCTCGGCACCATCGACTTCGCCGGCGGCCTGGTGGTCCATCTCAATGCCGGCGTCGCCGGCCTGGTCGCCGCCCTGGTGCTCGGCCGCCGGCACGGCTACGGAGCCGAGAACTTCGCCCCGCACGACCTGTCGCTCGCCGTGATCGGCACCGGCCTGCTGTGGGTCGGCTGGTTCGGCTTCAACGGCGGCTCGGCGCTGGGGGCCGGCTCGCGCGCCGTGTTCGCCATCGTGGCCACCCATCTCGCCGCCGCCTCCGGGGCACTCGCCTGGCTGGCGCTCGAATGGCTGACCCGCGGCAAGCCGTCGGTGCTCGGCATGATCTCGGGGGCGGTCGCCGGCCTCGGCACCATCACGCCGGCCTCCGGCTTCGTGCTGCCCTGGCACGGTATCGTCATCGGCCTGATGGCCGGTGTCATCTGCTTCTATGCCTGCACCTGGCTGAAGACCAAGCTCGGCTACGACGACTCCCTCGACGTCTTCGGCGTCCACGGCATCGGCGGCGCCGTCGGCACGCTGCTTGCCGGGGTGTTCGCGACCGCGGCGGTGTCGGCCACTCCGGAGCTGCCGGGCGGGGTCCCGGGCCTGCTCGAAGGCCATCCGGAGCAGCTCGTCGCCCAGCTCTACGGCGTGCTGGCGATTCTCGCCTGGTCGGGCCTCGTCACCTTCGTGCTGCTGATGCTGGTCCAGCGGCTGGTGCCGCTGCGGGTCGGCCGCCAGCAGGAGATCGAGGGGCTCGACGTCACCCAGCACGGCGAGGCGCTGCAGTAAGGCTGCGCCCATGGGGTTCGGAGAGGCGGTCCCGGGACACCGGGGCCGCCGCCGCAGCCTTCGATCGTCGGTCCAATCGAATTTCTGGTTCAGCGCACCGGCCGGGCCGGCGCCGCCGGCCGGAACGGCCGGCTGAGATAGGGCGAGCCCTTCAGCCCGTAGCGCCACGGCTTCTCGGCCGCCTTGGTGATGCCTATCCGCGGACCGGCGACGATCGCGGGCTTTTTGGCGCGCGCCAGCAGAACGAAGGGGGCCGCGTCGAGCGGGGCGCCGTCGAGTGCCCTGGTGATGCCGAGGGCCTGGCACAGCCGGCCCGGCCCGCTGCACAGGAGGCGCTCGTCCTCGACGCCACGCCGCGCCCGCATCGCCTCCAGCCCGGCGGTCGGCGCCAGCGCCCGGATCAGCACGGCGCTCGCCTCGCCCTCCGGCTCGCACACCGCGTTCACGCACCAGTGGATGCCGTAGGACCGGTAGACATACGCATGGCCGGGCGGGCCGAACATCACGGCGTTGCGCGCGGTGCGCCCGACATAGCTGTGCGCCGCCGGGTCGGTGTGGTGGTAGGCCTCGACCTCGACGATGACGCCGCCGACGCCGTCGACCAAAAGGGTCGCGCCGATCAGCCCGGGCGCGACGCGATGGACGCTGCGGTCGAAGAAGCGGCGCTGCAAAGGGGACGGGGCACGGGGGAGGGCGGTCGTCTGCATGGTGAAGGAAATCTCGACGAGATCGATCGCTTCGTCACCGTCGCTTTGACGGTCCGGCGACGGTGGCTGTGCATAGTGGCGCCGGGGCGACGGGGTTTTCTGCAGATTGATCGTGCATGCAGGACGCCGCGCGTCGCGTGGCGGTCTGTGCACGCGTGACCACAGCGTGTGTCGCGGCAGCAACAGGGGATCAACATTTCCGTGACCGGGCCGGTAACGACCCTAAACGCCTATTTTCCGCCACACGCCTCCACGATTTCGAATGGGTCCAGATCGCAGTCCACGACGCCCGTGAGCGTCGGTCGTCCGCGATCTCGACCGGGGACATGACGCGAGATGGATGCCAGGACCGACCTCAAGAGCAGGCTGCCCAGCCGGCACGTGACCGAGGGTCCCGACCGCGCGCCGCATCGGTCCTACTACTACGCCATGGGCCTCACCAAGGAGCAGATTCACCAGCCCTTCGTCGGGGTGGCGAGCTGCTGGAACGAGGCCGCGCCGTGCAACATCGCGCTGATGCGGCAGGCCCAGGCGGTGAAGAAGGGCGTCGCTGCCGGTGGCGGCACGCCGCGCGAGTTCTGCACCATCACGGTGACGGACGGCATCGCCATGGGCCACGAGGGCATGAAGTCCTCGCTGCCGTCTCGCGAGGTCATCGCCGACTCGGTCGAGCTGACCATGCGGGGCCACGCCTATGACGCGCTGGTCGGGATCGCCGGCTGCGACAAGTCGCTGCCCGGCATGATGATGGCCATGTGCCGGCTGAACGTGCCGTCGATCTTCATCTATGGCGGCTCGATCCTGCCCGGCACCTTCAAGGGGCAGCCCGTCACGGTTCAGGACGTCTTCGAGGCGGTCGGCCGCCACTCGGTCGGCGACCTCTCCGACGCCGACCTCGACGAGCTCGAGCAGGTCGCCTGTCCGTCGGCCGGCGCCTGCGGGGCGCAGTTCACCGCAAACACCATGGCGACCGTCTCCGAGGCGATCGGCCTGGCGCTGCCTTACTCGGCCGGCGCGCCGGCGCCCTTCGAGATGCGCGACCGCTTCTGCATGACGGCCGGCGAGCTGATCGTCGACCTGATCCGGCGCAACATCCGGCCTCGCGATATTGTGACCCGCGAGGCGCTGGAAAATGCCGCCGCCGCGGTTGCGGCCACGGGCGGTTCGACCAATGCTGCGTTGCATCTTCCGGCGATCGCCAACGAGTGCGGTATCGCCTTCGATTTGTTCGATGTGTCCGATGTGTTCAAGCGTACCCCATATATTGCGGACCTCAAGCCGGGCGGCCGATACGTCGCCAAGGATCTGTTCGAGGTCGGCGGCATTCCGCTCATCCTCAAGACGCTTCTCGACCACGGCTTCCTGCACGGCGACTGCATGACCGTGACGGGCCGCACCATGGCCGAGAACCTCGCCCATGTGGCCTGGAACAAGGCGCAGGACGTCGTGCGTCCCGCCAACCGTCCGCTGCTGCCGACCGGCGGCGTGGTCGGCCTCAAGGGCAATCTCGCTCCCGACGGCGCCATCGTGAAGATCGCCGGCATGGAGAGCCTCACCTTCACGGGCCCGGCGCGCTGCTTCGACGGCGAGGAGGCCTGCTTCGAGGCGGTCAAGAAGCGCCGCTACAAGGACGGCGACGTGCTGGTCATCCGCCACGAGGGGCCGCAGGGCGGCCCCGGCATGCGCGAGATGCTGGCCACGACGGCGGCGCTGTACGGCCAGGGCACCGGCGGCAAGGTCGCGCTGATCACCGACGGGCGCTTCTCCGGTGCCACCCGCGGCTTCTGCGTCGGCCATGTCGGCCCCGAGGCGGCGGCCGGCGGGCCGATCGGCCTCCTGCGCGACGGCGACATCATCGAGATCGACGCCGACGCCGGCACCCTGAACGTCAAGCTGCCGAAGGCGGAGCTCGACCGGCGCCGCGAGGATTTCAAGACCAAACGGACGACGGCGACGTCGGGTTACTTGTGGAAATACGCCCAGCAGGTGGGCCCGGCGCGGACCGGCGCCGTCACCCATCCGGGCGCTGTGGCCGAGAAGAAGTGTTATGCGGACGTCTAGTCGTATAGGCATTCTCGCCGTTGCGGGCCTGGCCATCGGGCTGGGGACCGCGCTCGCGTTCGACGGCTCGCGCACGCCGGGCGAGATCGCGCCCGCCGTGAGCGTCGATCTTTTCCCGCGCGGTACCGTCATCATGTCGCCGGGGCGGCTGCCGTCGCCGCCGGAGCTGCGCAGCATCACGCCGGTCGAAGCCTTCCGCTCGGGGGCCCAGGCGCTGCGTGCCGGCGATACCAAGGGCGGCGTCTCCTCGCTCGAATACGCCGCGGCGAGCGGCCACCCGATCGCCCAGTGGAAGCTCGGCCGCATGTATGCGGACGGCGACGGCGTCAAGCAGGACGACGTGCGTGCCTTCGAGTATTTCCGCGAGGTCGCCGACGCCCATGCGGACGAGAGCCCGGGCACGCCGCGGGCCCGCTTCGTCGCCAACGCCTTCGTGGCGCTCGGCGGCTACTATCTCGACGGCATCCCGAACTCGACCGTGAAGGCCGACCCGGACCGGGCCCGCGAGATGTACACCTATGCGGCGTCCTATTTCGGCGATCCCGACGCCCAGTACCATCTCGGCCGCATGTATCTCGAAGGCCCCGGCGGCGTGAAGGATGCTCGCCAGGCGGCGCGTTGGCTGCAGCTCGCCGCCAACAAGGGCCAGTACCAGGCCCAGGCATTGCTCGGCGCCATGCTGTTCAAGGGCGAGGCGGTGCCGCGCCAGGGCGCCCGCGGCCTGATGTGGCTCACCCTCGCCCGCGACGCCGCGACGGCCCAGGAGGCCTGGATCTCCGACATGCACGCCGCCGCCTTCAAGACGGCGACCGACGACGAGCGGGCGACGGCGCTCTCCTATATCGAGCGCTGGCTGCGCGGCGGCCGGCGGGAGTAGGGGCGGCGAAGTCCAAGTACAGCAGAAAACGGGGCCCGAACGAACCCGGCGGCCGCTGCCGGCTCAGGCCGCGTCGATAGCCAGGTCGCACCACACCGGCACGTGGTCGGACGGCTTGTCCCAGCCGCGCACATGCTTGTCGATGCCGGCGGCGACGAGCCGGTCGGCCGCCTGCGGGGACAGCAGCAGGTGATCGATCCGCAGGCCCATGTTCTTCTGCCAGCAGCCCGCCTGATAGTCCCAGAACGTGTAGAGGCCGGGAGCGTCCGAGCCCGCCCGGATCGCGTCCGTGAAGCCCATCGTCGTCAGCGCCGAGAACCTCTCCCGGGTGGTCGGCAGGAAGAGGGCGTCCTTCGCCCAGGCCTCGGGATTGGGGACATCCTTTTCGGACGGCAGCACATTGTAGTCGCCGGCCATCACGAACGGCTCCTCCAGCGCCAGGCGCTCCTGCGCATAGGCAGCGAGGCGGTCCATCCAGCGCAGCTTGTAGGGGTACTTCTCGGTGCCGACCGGGTTGCCGTTGGGCAGGTAGAGGCATGCGACCCGGACCGCGCCGCCGCTCCCGGTCGAGACGACGCCCTCGAGGAAGCGGGCGTGGTCGTCGGCCGGATCGCCGGGCAGGCCTGCCGTCACCTCGTCGAAGGGCCGGCGCGACAGCAGGGCGACGCCGTTGAAGGTTTTTTGGCCGTGCACGGCCACGTTGTAGCCGGCGGCCTCGATCGGATCGCGCGGAAACGCGTCGTCGACACACTTGGTCTCCTGCAAGCAGACGATGTCGGGCCGCCGCTCCGCCAGCCAGGAGAGCAGGTTGTCGAGGCGCTGCTTCACCGAATTAACATTCCAGGTTGCAATGCGCATCGAATGACCGTTTCGACTAACGTTCCGTTGTCGGGCAGCGGGGACAATGCCTTGTCAAGCTGCGACAAATCAATCACGTTTTGGAATAACCGCGGCTGGGCCGCTGCACGGCCTGCGGCGGTATGCTATTTGCAGCAGTTGGTAGTATAACTTGCCAGTACGGTCGGCACCCCCGGCGCTGTTCCGTTGCTGATCGAGGATCCGATGGCCTCGTTGCTGTTCGACTCCTGGTTTGGTGACGAGAGTGCGCGTCGCGGTCATCATGCGCGGCCCATCCGGTTCTCCCGAACTTGACCCTCGGCATTCGGACGACGACGGACCCGACATGATGCGAAAACGCCTTTTCTGGGGTTTGGTGGGAGTGCTTGCGCTCGCGGGCAGCGCCTTTGCGGTTCAGTGGCTCGGCACCGGTGACAAGGGTGCGGGCGCCGCCGTGCGGGCCACCGGCCCGCGGGCCGTCGTCGTCACCACCGACACGGCGACGCGCAAGAAGGCGCCCGTGCTGATCGAGGCGCTCGGCTCGGTGACGCCGCTCGCCACTGTCGCGCTGCGCACCCGTATCGACAGCGAGATCCTCGCCATTCATTTCGAGGACGGCGCGCTGGTGAAGAAGGGCGACCTGCTGGTCACCCTCGACAGCCGCGCCATCGAGGCCCAGATCCGCCAGGCCGAAGGGCAGCTCGCCCGCGACAAGGCGCAGCTCGAAGGCGCCGAGCGCGATTTCAAGCGCTACACCGAGCTGGTGGCGCGTGCAGCGACCCCGCAGGTCAATCTCGACAACGCCAAGACACAGTCCGACGTCTACCGGGCCGCGATCCTGACCAGCCAGGCGACGATCGAGAACCTCAAGGTGCAACTCGGCTACACGTCCATCCGGGCGCCCATCACGGGCCGGATCAGCCAGGCCAATGTGAAGGTCGGCAACCAGGTGCGCACCGCCGACATCTCGCCGATCGCCACCATCAACCAGATGGCGCCCGTCTACGTGTCGTTCACGGTGCCTCAGCGGGTGCTTCCGCAGATCCGCGCCGCCATCAACGACGAGGACTCGTCCGTCGAGGCGATCATTCCCGGCGAGAGCCGGCGCGCTCGCGGCCAGATCGCCATGGTGGAGAACGCGGTCGATTCGGCGACCGGCATGGCGACCATCCGGGCGGCGATGCCGAACCAGGACGAGCTCTTGTGGCCCGGCACGCTGGTGATGGCGCGGCTCACCCTGCGGGTCGAGGATGCCGTCACGGTGCCGGCCTCGGCCATCCAGGTCAGCCAGCAGGGCAGCTTCGTCTATGTGGTGAAGGACGGTGTCGCCCGCGTGCAGGCCGTCAACGTGCTGCGGACCAACGGTCCGCAGGCCGTCGTCGACTCGGGTCTCACCGGCGGCGAGACCGTGGTGACCGACGGCCACCTGCACCTCACCGACGGCGCCCGCGTCACGGTGCGCGGCGACCAAAGCGCGCCCCGCAAGGCCGGCGCTTGATCGGCGCCCCGCGCCGCAGCTCGCTTCCCGTACAGGCCCAGGCTCGCGCCACCCCAGGGCGGACTGCCAGGAGACGGACGCCGTGAAGATCTCGGAGACCTGCATCCGCCGCCCGGTGCTGACGACGCTGATCACGGCGTCGATGATCGTGTTCGGGATCTTCGCCTACCGGCTGCTCGCCGTCGCCGCGCTGCCGACCGTCGACTTTCCGACCATCGCCATCACGGCGACCCTGCCGGGCGCCAGCCCGGAGACCATGGCGGCCTCTGTCGCCTCGCCGATCGAGCGGCAGCTCTCGACCATTTCCGGAATCTCGTCGATGACCTCGATGTCGTCGCTCGGGACGACCCAGATCACCATTCAGTTCGATCTTGCCCGCGACATCGACGGCGCCGCGCTCGACGTGCAGACGGCGCTGTCGGTCGCGCAGCGCCGGCTGCCGATCGAGATGACGACGCCGCCGAGCTTCCGCAAGGTCAATCCCGGCGACTTCCCGATCCTCTACATCAGCCTGGTGTCGCCGACCCTGCCGCTGTCGACCATCAACGACTATGGCGAGATCACGCTGGCCCAGCAGATCTCGCAGATCCCCGGCGTCGCCCAGGTTCTGGTCTACGGAGCCCAGCGCTTCGCCGTGCGGGTGCAGGTCGATCCGGTCGCCGCGGCGGCCCGCAACATCTCGCTCGAGGATATTCGCAACGTCGTCGCCAAGACCAACTCCAACACGCCGGTCGGCACCATCTCGGGTCAGGAGCAGAACATCACCCTGACGGCGACGGCCGCGATGAACAAGGCGGCCGAGTACCGCAAGGTGGTGGTCGCCTTCCGCAACGGCACGCCGGTCAAGCTGGAGGACGTGGCGCGCGTCATCGACTCGGTCGAGAACGACAAGATCGCCAGCTTCTTCAACAACGAACGTGCCATCGTGCTGGCCATCCAGCGGCAGCCCGCCGCCAACACGGTGGCGGTGGTCGATGCCGTCATGGACCGGCTGCCGACCTACCGGGCGCAGATCCCGGCCGCCATCCGCATGGAGGTCTTGAACGACCGCTCGGCGTCGATCCGCGAGGCGGTCGCCGACGTGCAGGAGACGCTGGCCATTGCGATCTGCCTGGTCGTGCTGGTGATCTTCCTGTTCCTGCGCACCTTCTCGGCGACCTTCATCCCGGCGCTCGCCGTGCCGGTGTCGCTGATCGGCACCTTCGCGGTGATGTACGCGTTCGGCTTCTCCATCAACAACATGACCATGCTGGCCCTGACCCTGTCGGTCGGCTTCGTGGTCGACGACGCGATCGTCATGCTGGAGAACATCGTGCGCCATATAGAGGGCGGCATGCGCCCCTTCGAGGCGGCGCTGAAGGGCTCGCGCGAGATCGGCTTCACCATCGTGTCGATCACCTTCTCGCTGATCGCGGTGTTCATCCCGGTGCTGCTGATGGGCGGACTGGTCGGCCGGGTGTTCCGCGAGTTCGCCGTGACGATCGCGGTCGCCATCCTGATCTCGGGCTTCGTCTCCCTGACGCTGACGCCGATGTTGTGCGCCCGCGTGCTGCGCGCCCATCACCCCGACGACAAGCAGAATTTTGTGCTGCGGCTGTTCGAGCGCGGCTTCAATGGCATGCTGCGCGCCTACGAGGTGGCGCTCGACCTCGTGCTGCGCAACAAGCCGGTCGTGCTGGTGGTGACCGCGCTCACCATGATCGCCACCGTCTGGCTCTATGTCGTCGTGCCGAAGGGCTTCTTCCCGATCGAGGACACCGGGTTCATCTCGGCGACCGTCGAGGGGCCGGCCGACATCTCGTTCAAGGCGATGTTGGAGCGGCAGGCGCGTATCGCCGAGATCGTGCGGGCCGATCCGGCGGTCGACTACGTCAACTCGACGGTCGGGGTCGGCGGGCCGAACCCGACGCCGAACTACGGCCGCATGTTCATCGCGCTGAAGCCCAAGAAGGAGCGCCGCGAGAATGCCAATGCGGTGATCCAGCGGCTGCGGCAGAAGACCAGCGTCGCGGTCGGCATGGCGACCTATTTCCAGAACGTCCAGAACATCAACATCACGGGCCGCATCTCCAAGAGCGAGTACCAGTACACGCTGCAGTCAAGCGACACCGAGCAGCTCTACCGTCTCGCCCCGGAGTTGCGCGAGAAGATCGCGGCCCTGCCGGGGCTGCGTGACGTCACCACCGATCTCTACATCAGCAATCCGCAGATGACGGTCGAGATCGACCGCGAGCGCGCCGCCTTCTACGGCATCTCGGTCGACCAGGTGCGCCAGGAGCTGTTCAACGCCTTCGGCACCCGCCAGGTGGCGACCATCTACACGCCGTCGAACGACTATCAGGTGATCCTCGAGAGCCTGCCCGAGGTCCAGGCCGACCCATCGGGGCTCGAGCGGATCTTCCTCAAGACCAATGTCACGGGCGCGGCCGGCAACGTGCTCACCCCGGGCGGCGGCGTCACCGGCAACACGGCGGCGAACGGGCCCTCGATCCCGCTCTCGGCCGTCACCCGCACGGTGCGCACGGTCGGACCGCTGCAGGTCAACCACCAGGGCCAGCAGCCGGCCGTGACCATCTCGTTCAACCTGGCGCCCGGCTATTCGCTCGGCCAGGCCGTCGACGCCATCCGCGAGATCGAGCGCGAGTCGAACCTGCCGGCCTCGATCGCCACCGGCTTCCAGGGCTCCGCCCAGGTGTTCCAGGATTCCTTGCGTGGGCAGGGCGTTCTCGTCCTCGCCGCCGTGTTCGCCGCCTATGTGATGCTGGGCATTCTCTACGAGAGCTTCATCCATCCGATCACCATCATCTCGGGACTGCCCTCGGCCGGCGTCGGCGCGCTCCTGATCCTGATGCTGTTCAACATGGAGCTGTCGGTGATCGCCATGATCGGCATCGTCATGCTGGTCGGCATCGTCAAGAAGAACGCCATCATGATGATCGACTTCGCGGTCGAGCGCCGGCGCGTCGGGCTCAGCGCCGAGGCGGCGATGCGCGAGGCCTGCCTGCTGCGCTTCCGGCCGATCATGATGACCACCTTCGCGGCGATCTTCGGGGCGCTGCCGATCGCGCTGGGCACCGGCGCCGGCGCCGAGCTGCGCCAGCCGCTCGGCGTCGCCGTGGTGGGCGGCCTCGTCTTCTCGCAGCTCCTGACGCTGTTCATCACGCCGGTGATCTACATCTATCTCGACCGCATCGACCGCCGCCTGCGCCAGCGCCTCGAGCCGCAGCTCGAGACGGTCGGCGAGCGCGAAGAGCGCGAGCACGCCCCGGTCGCGGCCGAGTAGGAGCGGGGAGGCTCATCTCCCCATCGATGTCGGCTCCCGTGGCGGCTGGCCTGTTCAGCGGGCCGGCTCGGGGATCCGGGGCTCGTTCCGCGTCTTGAAGAGCGTATCGTAGTCGCCGCGCGCCTCGGCGAAGCGCAGTGGCTTCACCCGCTCGACACAGATCTCCTGGGCGCCCGTGGCGAGAAGCGCCATCGTCTCGGCGATGAAATCGGCGAGCGGCATGGCGGCCGGGTCGATCGCCTGCTGCGGTCCCATCAGCTCGGTCTGCACATAGGGCGGCACGATCTCGATCACCTCGACGGCCGTGGTTCTGAGCTGGAAGCGGAGCGACTGCGTGTAGGAGTGGATCGCCGCCTTGGTGGCGCTGTAGCTCGGCGTTGACGCCCGCGGCACGAAGGCGAGGCCGGACGACACCGTCATCACGGTGGCGCGCGGCTTCTTCATGAGGAAGGGCAGCAATGCCGCCGTCAGGCGGATCGGGCCGAGCAGGTTGGTGACGACCGTCGCCTCCGCCGTGCCGACGTCCTCGGGCTGCGCCAGGATGTCCTCGATCTTCATCATGCCGGCATTGTTGATGACGATGTCGAGGTCGGGATGCTGGGCCGTGACCTCGGCCGCAAAGGCCTTGATGGCGGCCGGATCCTCGATGTCGAGCGTGATCGAGGCCATGCCCGGATTGGCGGCTGTGGTCATATCGAGCGCCGCCTGCCGGCGCCCGGCGACGATCACCCGGTTGCCGAGGGCGTGAAAGGCCTCGGCGAGGCCGCGGCCGATCCCGGTGCCGCCGCCCGTGATCAGGATGGTGTTGCCGCTCATCTGCATGGTGTCGTCCTTTGCCGGGCAGCGCACACGGCTGCCGCCGACACCGAGGTAATGCAGCCACGGCAATTTGGAACCCCCTGCGCTGGCATGCATATTGCCAGTGTGTCTCTCAAAATCGGGAGACCACAGGATGAGACTGCGCAGGATTGTCATTGCCGCACTGGCCGGGCTCCTGGCCGCGACCGCGGCCGCCGGAGCCGAGGACTGGCCGACCAGGCCGGTCCGCGTGATCATTCCGTTCGGAGCCGGCAGCGCCACCGACGTGGTGCCGCGTGTCGTGCTGGAGCAGCTCTCGACGCAGCTCGGCCATCCCTTCGTGGTGGAGAACCGCGGCGGCGCCGGCGGCACCATCGGCACGGCGGCGGTCGCCAAGTCGGAGCCGGACGGCTACACGCTGCTCGCCCATTCGTCGGCCCACACCATCACGCCGGCGCTCTATCCGAACCTCTCCTATGACGTCGTCCAGGACTTCGTGCCGCTGGGCGTCGCCGGCAATCTGCCCAATGTGCTGATCGTCGCGCCGTCGACCGGCTACACCACCGTGCAGGAGTTCGTCGCCGCCGCCAAGGCCGATCCGGGCTCGTTCAATTTCGCTTCGGTCGGCATCGGCTCGGCCGTCCATCTCAGCGCCGAGCGGTTCCGCGCCAGCGCCGGCTACGAGGCCGTGCACATCCCGTTCAAAAGCGGCGCCGAGGCGCTGACCGAGGTGATCGCCGGCCGCGTCACCTACTATTTCTGTCCGATCGCCACCGCGCTGCCGCACATCCGATCCGGCCGCCTGCGGGCGCTGGCGGTGTCGAGCCCGACGCGCGCCGCCGCGCTGCCCGACGTGCCGACCACGCTGGAGGCCGGCTATCCGGATTCCGACTACACGCTGTGGATCGGCTTTTTCGCACCGGCCAGGACCAGCCCGGCGATCGTCGCCACGCTCGAGCGCGAGATCCGCAGGGCGGTCGACTCGGCGGCCGTGCGTGAAAAGTTCGCCCAGATCGGGGTCGAGCCGATGCCGCTCTCGACCGTGCAGTTCGGCACCCAGGTAAGCCGCGAGGTCTCGACCTATGCGGCCTTCGCCAAGGCGATCGGCATGAAGGTGAACTGACGGGCAGGGCACCAGGCGACCACCGGGGCGAGTGGGCGGGACGCCGTCGCCGGGCGATGCTCTCCACCGCCGCGGCGGATACGCCGCGGCGCCGGCTCCAGATGCTCGGAATACGGGACTAATCCTGGTGGTGTAATCGTTCCTTAAGACCTATCTCCGACGGTATCGCAATCTTGCATTGCGTCTCGTTCGCTTCGATCCGACGCACGGTCTGCCGATTACGGCCAGGGGATATCGATGCCCGTCGTGACTGCGCCCGCCGAGCCTCTCGCATCCCGTCTGGACACTTACACGACCTGGGTGCGGCAGCTCCGCTGTGGCCGGCCGGTGGCGCGCCTCGACGCCGACGCGGCCGATCCGCTGGCGGCGCTCGCCCGCGAGCTCGAGATGCTCGCCGACCAGATCAGCCGCCGCGAGCGCGAGTTCGACCGCCTGTTCGATCTCGTCCACATGGTCGATCAGGGCGTCCTGCTCGACGACGTGCTCAACCGCATCTTCGACTGGTTCGTCGACCTCATCCCCTACGATCGCATCGGCTGCGCCTTCGTCAGCCCCGACGGCCAACATCTCGCCGCGCATTGGGCCCGCTCCGTGCTGGGGCCGGTCCAGATTTCGGCCGGCTACTCGCAGCCGCTCGCCGGCAGCAGCCTGCAGGCCGTCCTGACGCGCGGCGAGCCGCGCATCCTCAATAATCTCGAGCAGTATCTCGCCGAGCATCCGGACTCCGATTCGACCCGCCGCATCGTGCGCGAGGGCGGTCGCTCCAGCTTCACCTGTCCGCTGATCGTCGGCCGCCGGCCGATCGGCGTGCTGTTCTTCACCAGCCGGGAGAAGGACACCTATCGCGAGATCCATCAGGCGGTCTTCCGGCAGATCGCCGCCCAGGTGGCGATCGTCATCGAAAAGAGCCGGCTCTATCAGGACATGGTCGACCACAATCGGCGCCTGCAGGAGGAGCGCAGCCTGCTCGCCGAGGCGGCGAGCCACGATCCCCTGACCGGGGCGCTCAACCGCGGCGCCATCATGACGGCGGTCGAGCAGGCCCTGCGCGACGCCTGCGCGGCGTCGCGGCCGATCGGCGTCGTGTTGTCCGACATCGATCATTTCAAGCCGATCAACGATGCCTGCGGCCACGCCGCCGGCGACGCCGCCTTGCGGGAGTTCACCCGTCGGCTCGGCGATGCGCTGCGCGAGGGCGACTTGGTCGGCCGCTACGGCGGCGAGGAGTTTCTGGTGCTGCTCAGGAACGTCGACACCAACGGCATCCGCAGCACGACCGAACGCCTGCGGGCGGCGATCGCCGGCACGCCGTTCGATCTCGGTTGCGCGACCCGGACCATCACGGCGAGCTTCGGAGCCGTGCTGGCCGACAGCGCCGAGGCTCCGGTCGCCGCGCTGGTCGCGGCCGCCGACCGCGCCCTCTACGTCGCCAAGAACAGCGGGCGCAACAAGGTGGTGGTGGGCTGACGCGAGGTGCTTTCAGCGCCGCGGGCCGCCGGCCGGCACGATGCCGGCGTCGCGCATCAACGGGGTCCAGCGGGCGATATCGGTGTTGATGAAGCGGGCGAAGGCTGTGCCGGTGATCGGCTGCGGCTCGGCGCCGAGCTCGGCGAGGCGCGTCAGCACGGCCGGCTCGGCCAGCACGGCCGTCACCTCGCTCTCGAGCCGCGCGACGATGTCGTCCGGGGTGTGACGGGGCGCGAGGAGACCGAACCAGCCGACCGAGTCGAAACCCGCGATGCCGGCCTCGGCGAGCGTCGGAACGCGCGCGAACAGCGGCGAGCGGGTCGCCCCTGTGAGCGCGACCGGAACCAGGCGGCCCGCATCGACCACGGGCCGCACCGTCTGGGGCGGCGCGAAGAGGAGGTCGATCCGGCCGCTGAGAAGCTCCTGCATGGCCTCGCCGGTGCCCTGATAAGGCACATGGGTGAGCGTGACTCCGGTCTCCTTTGCAAACAGCACGGCGATGAGATGGGAGGCGGCACCCGCCCCGGAGGAGCCGTAGCGCAGCGGCTCGCCGCGGGCCTGCCGGGCGCGGGCCAGATCGACCAGCGTGGCCACCGATCGGGCCGGCACGGCCGGATTGACGGTGACGACATAGGGCGGGGCGGCGAGCAGCGCGATCGGGGCGAGAAGCTTGGTGATGTCGAAGTCGTCCGCCGGGCTGCCGTCTGGGCCGCTGGCGGCGGCCAGCAGGGCGCCTGTCGAGGCCATCAGCAGCGTGTAGCCGTCCGGGGCGGCCCGCATCACGGCGCGCGTCGCGATGCCGCCGGACCCGCCCGGCATGTTGTCGACCACGCAGGGGCGCCGCCAGCGCTCGGCGAGCCGGTTCGCGGCGAGGCGGGCCAGGATGTCGGTGCCGCCGCTCGCCAGGAAGGGGACGACGATGTGGACCGTGCGGGTCGGGTAGTCGAGCGCGAGCGCCGGGCGCGCGGCCCAACCCGAGCCGAAGCCGGCGAGAGCGCCGAGCAGGGCCGAGCAGGAGTGCCGCCGCGTGAGCATGGCCGAAAAGGATCGCGTGGATGCCGCTGCCGCAACCGGCCGCCGGCGAGGCCGAGCCTCGTCGACCACTGTAAGCCGAGAATGCCGAAGGGGCCGTAAACGTCGATCCGCCGTGTCCGAGGGACAGGGCTGCGGCCTTCGCAGTTGCCCCGCCGCTCGACGGCCGCCGCTCAGATCGAGAAGCTCGTCCCGCAGCCGCAGGAGGCGGAGGCGACCGGATTGTGGATCTTGAAGGCGGCGCCGATCAGGTCGTCGACAAAGTCGATCTGGGCGCCGGCCATGTATTGCAGCGACACCGGGTCGATCAGCACGGTGGCACCGTCCCGCGCCAGGACGAGGTCGTCCTCGGCGCGCTCCCGATCGAGGTCGAACTTGTACTGGAAGCCCGAGCAGCCGCCGCCTTCGACGCTGACGCGGAGCATTGCGCCGGCCGGCTCGGACCGCAGGATTTCGCCGATGCGTCGGACGGCGCTGTCCGTGAGGGTGACGTCTGTCATGGCTCTCACATTGCCTGTGCTGGTGCAAAAAAGGTAAGTGCTGCACTGGCGCGGGTCAATGCGGCGAGGCCTCGATGGCGGTTCAGGAAGCGTGCGCGCGTGCGCCTTATGCGGCCGATGCGGCGGCGAGCCGCGGGCGGCTGCACCCGGAGCCGCCGAGCCCTGGCCGCAGCGTCTTCCGCCGCGATTGCGATCGGGTGATCCACTCGACCGCGTTCCGCCGGCTCGCCCACAAGACCCAGGTCTTCGTCTATCACGAGGGCGATCACTTTCGCACGAGGCTGACCCATACGCTCGAAGTGACCCAGGTGGCCCGCTCGATCGCCCGTGCGCTCGGGCTCGACGAGGACCTGGCCGAGGCCTGCGCGCTCGCCCATGACCTCGGGCACACTCCGTTCGGCCATGCCGGCGAGCGGGCGCTCGACCGCTGTCTGGCCGCCCATGGCGGCTTCGACCACAACGCCCAGACGCTCGCCGTCGTCACCCGGCTCGAGCGGCGCTACCCGGGCTTCGACGGACTCAACCTGACGTGGGAGACCCTGGAGGGGCTGGTCAAGCACAACGGTCCGCTGATTCGCCGAATCGGCGGTGACGATCTGTGCGACGCGGCACAAATTCTCGCGCCGGTGATTCGCGACTATGATGCGCTGCACAATCTGGATCTCTGGGGCTTTCCCAGCCTGGAGGCTCAGGTCGGTGCCATCGCGGACGATATCGCCTATGATGCCCATGACATTGACGACGGACTTCGAGCCGGCCTGTTCGGCCTGGACGACCTGGTTCAGGTGGAAATTGCTGCGCACATACTGCAGGACATTGGTGCAGAGCACAAAAACATCGAGCCGTCCCGGCTCGTTCACGAGCTGATTCGGCGAATCATCACGGTGATGATCGGCGACGTGGTGGCCGAGACGCGGCGCCGTGTTGCACAGCAGCAACCCGCGTCGGTGGCGGATGTGCGGGCCGCCGAATCACCACTGGTTGCATTCTCGGCCAGCATGGCGACCGCCGACCGGTCCATCAAGGCCTTCCTGATGACCCACATGTACCGGCATCCGCGGGTCATGAAGGTGATGGGAGACGCCGAAGGAGTGCTTTCCGACCTGTTCGCCCGCTATGCGGGCGACCCGAAGACGCTTCCGGCGGAGTGGCGCCATGACCTGCCGGACCAGGAGGGCGCCCGCGCCCGGCTGATCGCCGACTTCATCGCCGGGATGACGGACCGGTATGCCCTGATCGAGCACGCCCGGCTCTTTGACTCGACGCCGCAATTGCGTTAGTGGCCCGGCCGGCGCGAACGGCCCCTGGATAGAACAAAATGTTTGAAAACACTGACGAAACCAGTCACGTCACGGCGGCCGTCCTCAACCGCGTGCAGGCCGTCGTCGCCGCGCTCGTGGCGGCCGGTGCGCTGCCGGCGGCGATCGACCGCAGCCGCGTGCTGGTCGAGCCGCCGCGCGATCCGAGCCACGGCGATCTCGCCACCAACGCCGCCATGGTGCTGGCCAAGGACGCCGGCCGGAAGCCGCGCGACCTCGCCGAGGAGATTGCCGCAAAGCTCCGTGCCGACGACTGGGTCGCCAAGGTGGACATCGCCGGGCCGGGCTTCATCAACCTGACCCTGAAGCCGCAGGTCTGGCGTGCCGCGCTCGGCGCCGCCGTCGCGGCCGGTCCCGATTACGCCCACGGCACCGCGGGCGGCCCGCCCGTCAATGTCGAGTATGTCTCGGCCAACCCGACCGGCCCCATGCATGTCGGCCACTGCCGGGGCGCCGTTTTCGGGGACGCGCTGGCGAATCTGCTCGCATTCGCCGGCCGGCCGGTGACGCGCGAGTACTACATCAACGACGCCGGCGCCCAGGTCGACGTCTTGGCCCGGTCGGCCTTCCTGCGTTACCGCGAGGCGCTGGGCGAGGATATCGGCCCGATCCCCGAGGGGCTCTATCCGGGCGACTATCTGGTGCCGGTCGGGCAGGCACTCGCGGAAAAATTCGGCGCGGCGCTCCGGCAGCAGCCCGAATCGGCTTGGCTGGCGGAGGTCCGGCAAATCGCCATCGACATGATGATGGGCATGATCCGGGACGACCTCGCGGCCCTCAATGTGCGCCACGACGTCTTCTTCTCGGAACGCTCGTTGATCGAGGGCGCCGAAGGGGCGAAGACCGGCGACCAGGTCGGCGCCACCATCGCGACGCTGCGGGCCGAGGGGAAGGTCTACGAGGGCCGGCTGCCGCCCCCCAAAGGTGCCCCGCCGGAGGATTGGGAGGACCGCGAGCAGACGCTGTTCCGGGCCACCGATTTCGGCGACGACATCGACCGGCCGCTGAAGAAGTCGGACGGCTCCTACACGTATTTCGCCTCCGACATCGCCTATCACAAGAACAAGGTCGCCCGCGGCTTCGACGACCTGATCGACGTCTGGGGCGCCGACCATGGCGGCTACATCAAGCGCATGCAGGCGGCCGTGAAGGCGGTGAGCGACGGCCGCGCCGCCCTCGACGTCAAGATCGTCCAGCTCGTGAAGCTTTTGCGGGCCGGGCAGCCGGTCAAAATGTCGAAGCGGGCCGGGGACTTCGTGACGCTTCGTGAAGTCGTCGACGAAGTCGGCAAGGACGCCGTGCGGTTCATGATGCTGTACCGCAAGAACGACGCCGTGCTGGACTTCGACCTCGCCAAGGTGATCGAGCAGTCACGCGACAACCCGGTCTTCTATGTCCAGTACGGCCACGCCCGCGGCCAGTCGATCTTTCGCAATGCCCGCGAGGTTTTGCCGGACCTGCCGGAGGATCCGAAAGACTGGGCGGCGCGGGCCGCGTTGCTGGCCGGGGCGTCGCTCGACAGGCTCGACGATCCGGGCGAGCTGGCGCTGATGCGGGCCGTCGCCCAGTTCCCCCGACTCGTCGAGGCCGCCGCGGTGGCGCACGAGCCGCACCGAATCGCCTTTTATCTCTACGACCTCGCCAGCGCGTTCCACGGCCAATACACGCGTGGAGGCAAGGACTCGCCACATTTACGTTTCATTATCCAGGATGATCCACAACTGACGTTGGCCCGTCTCGCGCTTGTTCAAGGTGTGATCACGGTGCTCTCCGTGGGGCTTGGTCTGCTCGGGGTCGAAGCGCCTGACGAGATGCGGTGACCCTCGCTGGCGTGCCGGAAGTGCGGTGATGCTGCCGCCTCCGAAGTGTTGAGTGGCACCGCGACCGGTGGCTGGCTGGCATGGCAGACGACCGATATCGTCGAACGGACGGGGCAACCGCGGCAGCACGGAGTTCGGCACGTCCGGAACCGGCGGCCGATCCGCTGGTCGAGCTGGCGCGGTTGATCGGGCAGAACGACCCGGTCGCCTACGAGCCGCGCAGCGCGATGCGGTCCCGCGACGGTGTCGAAAGCCGCGTCGAGCGGGCTCCCGCGCCGCCGCGGCGCAGCGAGCCGGCGCCCTTGCCGCGCGCGCCGGAACCGAATTTCGCGCCGTCGTCCTACGCGCCGCGCGCGCCGGTGTCCGAGCCGTCCTATTCCGAGCAACGCTACCCTGAGCCTGGTCAGTCCGAGCCGCGGTTCTCCAATCCGCGCTCCGATGATCGCGATGCCGGCGGCGGCTACGACGAGCGTGACGCCGACCCGCCCTTCGAGACGGAGCCGCGCTATCCCGACCAGCGTTACGGTGGCTACACCGAGCCGCCGCGCCCGTCCGAGTCCCGCCGGGTGGATCCGCCGGCGTGGCTGTCCAATCCGCGGGCGCCGGATCCGATTCCCGAGCCGCGCGCGTCGGCCCCCCGCGCCGCCGAGCCACGCGTAGTCGAGCCACGCATGGCCGAGTCGCGGGCCGAACCCGTCGGCTGGAAGCCGCCGCGTCCGCGCGAGTCGTCGCTGCGCGACCAGGTCCCGTCGCAACCCGCCGCCGATCCTGGTTACGAGGAAAGCAACGTCGATCCGCATGGCGGGCGGCCGCTCGGCGACCGCTATGCCGCCTCCGAGCCGATGTTCCCGGCCCGCACCGAGGCCCTCGCGCTCGGCCGCGACGAGCCGCTCGAATACGATCCGCGCTATGCGCCCGGCGCCGACGGAGCGTTCGAGAGCGGCGAGTATTACGATCCCGAGCGCGGCCACGAGCCGTTCGGAGAGCTGTCGGGCCATGACGCCGACGAGCACGACGACGCCCCGCGGCAGGGACGCGGCAAGGCCTTCGCCATCGCGGCGGCCATCATGGCGCTGGCGGTGGTCGGCACGGCCGGCGCCTACGGCTTTCGCGCCATGAAGGGCGGCGGCACGGCCGACGGCAGCCCGCCGGTGATCCGCGCCGACACCTCGCCGAAGAAGATCGCTTCCGCGGTGCAGAGCGGCGACAAGCAGATCTACGAGCGCATCGGCAGCCAGAACGAGCGGGTGGTGCCGCGCGAGGAGCAGCCGGTCGCGATCCGCGATCCGAGCGGCTATCCGGACGCCACCTCGAACCTGCCGCCCTCGCTCAGCGCCCCGGCGACCGTGCCGGCGTCCGGCGGCGCGACGACCGGTCCCAAGGCGGTCCGGACCGTGACGATCCGGCCGGACGGCGAGCCCGCCCCGGCCGCGAGGCCGCCTGCAGCGGCTCCGGCTGCCGCTCCGGCTGCGGCCCGCCCGGTTCCGGCCCGTCCGGCGACGCCGGCTGCCGCCGGTAACGCCCCGATGGCCATCACGCCGCCGGCTGCGCCGGCGCCTGCCGCCCGTGCGGCGCCGCAGACCGCGATGGCGGCCCCGGTGCCGAGCGCCACCGACGGCGGCAACTACGTCGTCCAGCTCTCGGCCCAGAAGACGCCCGAGGAGGCGCGCGCTTCGTTCCGCGCCATGCAGGACAAGTACCCGTCGGTGCTGTCCAGCCGCCAGGTCCTGGTCAAGAAGAAGGACCTCGGCGCCAAGGGCATCTATTACGGCAGCCAGGTCGGGCCCTTCGCCAGCCGCGAGGACGCCGTCCAGCTCTGCGAGAGCCTGAAGGCCGCGGGCGGCAACTGCATCGTCCAGCGCAACTGATACGCTGGTCTTTCCGGGGCGCACCGCAGGTGCGAACCCGGAATCCAGCGACGAACGCAGAGTTCTCGGCTGGATTCCGGGTCCGGCGCACAGAAGTCGGCTGCTGCCGACTTCGGCACCATACGATGCCGATCCAGGGCAAGCCCGGGATCGGTGCGCCGTCCCGGAATGACCACCGAAGCGTTCACCCGGCTCGTGTCTGACGCGGCCTGATCCGCCGGCCTGTCGAAAGAGGTCTGTCCGGACGCCTATGCTTGTCCGGACGGGGGATAAGTGCGCCCGCGTGCCCCGCGCGCTTTGACCTTCGCGCTGCGGACCGGGATAAACGGCGCATGACGGCTCGAGCCTTCATCACCGGCGTGGCCGGTCTGCGCCTGACCGACGCCGAGCGGCAGTTTTTCCGCGCGGCGCGTCCGTTTGGCCTGATCCTGTTCAAGCGCAACATCGATAATCCGGCGCAAGTTGCTGCGCTGGTTGACGAGTTTCGGGACGCTGCGGGGCGTGAGGCGGCTGTTCTGGTCGACCAGGAGGGCGGCCGGGTGCAGCGGCTCGGGCCGCCGCACTGGCCGGCCTACCCGGCCGGCGCCCGGTACGGCGCCCTCTATGCCCGCGACCACGCGGCCGGGCTCGCCGCCGCCCGGCTGGGCGGCCGGCTGATCGCCGCCGACCTCGCCGCGCTCGGCATCACGGTCGACTGCCTGCCGATTGCCGACGTGCCGGCCCCGGAGGGCGATCCGGTGATCGGCGACCGCGCCTATGGCGACACGGCCGAGGCCGTATCGGAGATCGCCGGCGCCATCGCCGAGGGCCTCATGGCCGGCGGCGTCCTGCCTGTCGTGAAGCATCTGCCCGGCCATGGCCGCGCCGCCTGCGACAGCCACAAGAGCCTGCCCGTGGTGGCGTGCGATCGCGCCACGCTGGAGAGCAGCGACTTCGAGGCATTCCGGCCGCTGGCCGGGCTGCCCTTCGGCATGACGGCCCATGTGGTGTTCACGGCGATCGACCCGATGCGGCCCGCGACCCTGTCGCCGGTCGTCATCGAGACGGTGATTCGCGGCGCGATCGGCTTCACCGGGGCCCTGATGAGCGACGACCTGTCGATGGGGGCGCTGTCCGGCAGCCTCGCCGAGCGCACCCGTGCGGCGCTCTCCGCAGGCTGTGACCTGGCCTTGCATTGCAACGGCAATCTCTCGGAAATGGAAGAGGTTGCGGCGGAATCCCCGGTGCTGTCCGGGGCCGCCGATACGCGCTGTGCGGCGGCGCTGGCGGCGCGCCGGACACCCGACGCCGAGGCGCTCGCGGGCGCGAGGGCGGCGTTTTCTCGTATGATCGGCCCGACGGCAGCCGCGGGGTGAGAAAGGCCCAATGACCGAGCAATCCGGCAGCGACCAATCCGGGACCGATCCGTCCGGCACCGATCCGTCCGTCGCGGCTCCGCCGATCGCGGGCGCGGCGGCCGCGGACCAGGCCGGCCAGTTCCCGATCGAGGTGGTCGACAGGGCGACCGACGAACCCGCCCTGATCGTCGACGTGGAGGGATTCGAAGGCCCGCTCGACCTGCTGCTGGCGCTCGCCCGGCAGCAGAAGGTCGACCTGCACAAAATCTCGATCCTGGCGCTGGCCGAGCAGTATCTGATCTTCATCGAGGAGGCGCGGCGGCTGCGGCTCGAGCTCGCCGCCGACTATCTCGTGATGGCGGCTTGGCTCGCCTACCTGAAATCCCGCCTGCTGCTGCCCGAGGGGGCGGAGCCCGAGGGCATGAGCGCGACCGACTTGGCCGCCGCCCTGGCGTTGCGCCTGAAGCGCCTGGAGGCGATCCGCGACGCCGCCAGCAAGCTGATGAGCCGGCCGCAGCTCGGCCGCGAGGTCTTTGGGCGCGGCGATCCCGAGCCGATCGAGGAGATCAAGCGGCCCGAATGGTCGGCGACCCTCTACGACCTGCTCTCGGCCTACGCGTCGCAGCGCCAGCGCCAGGCGCTCGCCCATGTGCGCATGAAGAAGCGCAACGTGTGGTCGCTCGCCGAGGCCCGCGATGTGCTGCAGCGCCTGGTCGGCGCCGCCGCCGAGGACTGGAGCGCGCTGGACGGCTTTCTCTTCACCTATGCGGTGGAGCCGGCGATGCGGCCGACCGTCTATGCCTCCAGCCTCGCCGCCCTGCTGGAGCTGGTGCGCGAGGGCGTGATGGATGTTCATCAGCCCACCGCATTCGCGCCCATTTATGTGCGCAAGCACACGGCGGCTCCCGACGATGACGTGCCGCCGCCGCCGTCCGCGGCGAGCGAGACCGTCCAATAACAAGGGGATGCCGAGATGAGCCGCGACGGATGGCGGATTGCGAAATTGGCCGAAGAGGCGACCATGATCCCCGAGAACGAGACGGGCCAGGGGGATGCGACGCCGGTTGGCGAGCCCGCGGCCGAGGTGGCGGCCGGAGGCCCGGCCGACATGATGGATTCGTCCGAGTCCGAGGTGCTGCACGGTGGCGAGGCGGGTGAGACCGCCGACGCGCCGGCGACCGAGGCCCATGCGACCGAAGTCGACGAGGACAGCGAATCCGCGGCCGAGTCGGCGGGCGAGACCGCCGGGCAGCCCGTCGAGGCGCTGGCAGCCGCCGAGGCGGCCCCGGCCGGCGACGACGAGGCCGGCCCCGAGACCCGGCCGGACGAGTTGCGCCTGATCGAGGCGCTGCTGTTCGCCGCCTCCGAGCCGCTCGACGAGAAGGCGCTGGGCAAGCGCCTGCCGTCGGGCACCGACGTCCACGCCGGCCTCAAGCGGCTGCAGCTCGAATACGCTCCGCGCGGCGTCAATCTGGTGCGGGTCGGCGGCAAGTGGGCGTTCCGCACCGCCAACGACCTCGCCTGGCTGCTCACTCACGAGGCTGCCGAGCCCAAGAAGCTGTCCCGTGCTGCCGTCGAGACCCTGGCCATCTGCGCCTACCACCAGCCGGTGACCCGGGCCGAGATCGAGGAGATTCGCGGCGTCGCCGTCGCCAAGGGCACGCTCGACGTGCTCATGGAGACCGGCTGGATCCGTCCGCGCGGGCGTCGCAAGGCGCCGGGCCGCCCGGTGACCTACGGCACCACCGACCAGTTTTTGTCGCATTTCGGCCTCGAGGCGCTCGGCGATCTGCCGGGCCTCGACGAGCTGAAGGGGGCAGGGCTGTTCGACGGCCAGCTCCCGGGCGGCTTCGGCGTGCCCGCACCCTCCGACGACCCCTCGCTGCGCGAGGACGAGGATCCGCTCGACGCCATCGAGCTCGATCTCGTCCTTGCTCCGCGCCCCGAGGAGCCGACCGCCGAGGAGGCGGCCGAGGAGCCGGAGGTTCGGGAGCCGGAGGCTGACGAGCCGCCGGCCGAGGAGGCACCGCAGCAGCGGGAAGAGGGCGACTGACCCCCAATCTGGAGCTCAGAGCCGTCATGGCCGGGCTTGTCCCGGCCATCTACGTCTGTCCTCACCGTTCTGCCGTGAAGGCGTGGATGCCCGCGACACGCGCGGGCATGACAGAATTCGAGGGTTCGCTCCAAATCTGCCGTGAGCCCCGGCAGCCATCCGCGTGGCCGTGCGCAATGGACGCGCGGGCGGTCCTTGTTTTTGGCGGATCGTCCGCCTAGGTTCTCGGCAAAACCGAAGGCGAGCCCCAAAAACGCGCGGCCCGTCGGTTGGAGGGTAGTCCGATGGGTTCCATGAGCATCTGGCATTGGATCATCGTCATCGGTGTGGTCTTGCTGCTGTTCGGCCGCGGCAAGATCTCCGAGATGATGGGTGACGTTGCCCAGGGCATCAAAGCGTTCAAGAAGGGGATGAGCGATGACGACACCGTCAAGGTGGAGCCCGCCAAGCCCGGCGACCCGGTGAAGACCCTCGATCACCAGTCGGCCCAGTCGACGCAGCCGCAGCCCGAGAGCCGCAAGGTCGGCTGACCCCAGTCCCGCACCGCGGGCCAGACGCACGCCGCGGGCCGGGGCCGCGCCGCGCGCCCAGGCGGCCCAGCCGAACCGCTTGAACCTTTGGTCGTTCTGCGGCAAACCGCTGGGCGTCGCGCCGGCGCATGCCGGCCAATGTGGGGCACGCGTCCGCCCGGACCTCGTCCGTCCGGACTTCGTCCGGCAGGACCGTGACCGTCGGAGCCATAATGTTCGACATCGGGTGGAGCGAGCTGCTGCTCATCGGCGTGGTCGCGCTGATCGCGATCGGGCCGAAGGAGCTGCCGGGCGTGCTGCGCGCCGTCGGCCAGTGGACCGGCAAGATCCGCCGCATGGCGGCCGAGTTCCAGGGGCAGTTCCAGGAGGCGCTGCGCGAGGCCGAGATGGCCGACCTGAAGAAGCATGTCGACGATCTCAACGACGCGGCGCGCTCCTTCACCAATTTCGATCCGATGGCCGAGCAGCCGAAGCCGGCCGCCCCGACCACCGTCTCCGATGTCGCGGGGGGCGATCCGCCGCCCCCGAGCGAGACCGCGTTGCCGGGTGAAGCCGCGGCGGCCGAGCCCGCGCCGCTGCCGGCCCCGAGCAGCGAGCCGATCGTCGCCAGCGGCGTGCCGGCCGAGACGCCGACGGCCCCGGCCGCGACCGCGCCTGCAACGGTCGAGCCTGTCGCGTCGGTGGCACCTGCCGGAGCCGAACCTCCCACGCCCGTGGCGCCGTCAGGGGACCGGCCGGCATGACCCACGAGGACATCGAGGCGACCAAGGCGCCGTTGATGGATCACCTGATCGAGCTGCGCGCGCGGCTCATCAAGTCGCTCATCGCCTTCATGGTCATGTTCATCCTCTGCTTCGTCTTCGCCAAGCAGATCTACAACGTGCTGGTGTGGCCGTTCGTGTTCGTCGCCGGCCCGGAGAACTCCAAGTTCATCTACACGGCGCTCCTGGAGTACTTCGTCACCCAGCTCAAGCTCGCGATGTTCGGCGCCGTCTTTCTGGCGTTTCCGGTGATCGCGACGCAGATCTACATGTTCGTCGCCCCCGGCCTCTACCGCCACGAGCGGCAGGCCTTCCTGCCGTACCTCGTCGCGACGCCGGTGTTCTTCGTGCTCGGTTCGGCGGTGGTCTATTTCGTCGTCATGCCCATGATCGTGCGCTTCTCGCTCGGCATGCAGCAGCTCGGCAGCCCCGACAACGCCGAGATCCAGCTCCTGCCCAAGGTCGGCGAGTATCTGTCCCTGATGATGAGCCTGGTGCTCGCCTTCGGGGTGGCGTTCCAGCTCCCCGTGATCCTGACGCTGCTCGGCCGCATCGGCATCGTCACGGCCGACATGCTCAAGGAGAAGCGGCGCTACTTCATCGTCGGCGCCTTCATCATCGCCGCGGTGCTCACGCCGCCCGACGTGCTCTCGCAGCTCTCGCTGGCGATCCCGCTGCTGATCCTCTACGAGGGCGCCATCGTCGCGGTCCGCATCGTCGAGAAGAAGGCGGCGGCCGAAAAGGCCGAAAAGGCCGAAAAGGCCGCCAAGGCGTCCGGGGGCCCGCCCGATCCGGCCTCGACGCCGGCCGGCTAGACCGGCCGGCCCGTCGCATCCGGCCGGGTGCGACGGTGGTATAAGGGCGTTCCGATTCTCCGCCGACACCTCTGAGCCGAGCTCCATGTACGACATCCGCTGGATTCGCGAGAACCGTGCCGCGTTCGACCGTGGGCTGTCCCGTCGGGGCATCGAGCCCTTCACGGACGAGATCCTCGTCCTCGACGAGCGCCGCCGCGCCGCCATCGGGGCGCTCGAGGCCGCGCAGGCGCGCCGTAACGCCGCCTCGAAGGAGATCGGCGAGGCCAAGAAGCGCAAGGACGAGGCCGCGGCGAAAGCCCTGATGGATGAGGTCGCCGGTCTCAAGACCTCTATCCCGGCCATGGAGGCCGAGGAGAAGGAGGCGTCCGCCGCGCTCGACGAGGTGTTGGCGCAGATCCCCAATACGCCGCTCGACGACGTGCCGGACGGCGCCGACGAGCATGGCAATGTCGAGCACCATCGCTTCGGCGCGCCGCCAAAGCTCGACTTCACGCCGCGCCAGCATTTCGAGCTCGGCGAAGGCCTCGAGCAGATGGACTTCGAGGCGGCGGCCAAACTGTCGGGCGCCCGGTTCGTCGTGTTGAAAAACAAGCTCGCCCGGCTGGAGCGGGCGCTCGCCCAGTTCATGCTGGATCTCCACACCACCGAGCACGGCTACACCGAGGTGTCGCCGCCGCTCCTGGTGCGCGACGACGCCATGTTCGGCACGGCGCAGCTTCCGAAGTTTTTGGACGACCAGTTCGCCGTCTACCGCGAGGCGACCGTCGCGGACCGCGAGAACCGCGCCATCGAGCGCACCCTGACCGAGCTCGCCGAGCGCGAGGTCGCTCACGAATGGGTCGGCGAGCGGCTGGCGCGGCTTCGCGACGCCGCCGGCGAGGCCGAGACCCGCGAGGCGCGCCAGCAGCGCATGTGGCTGATCCCGACCGCCGAGGTGCCGCTGACCAATCTGGTCCGCGAGCAGATCGTCGACGAGGAGGCGCTGCCGCTGCGGCTCACGGCCGGAACGTATTGTTTTCGTGCGGAAGCGGGCGCCGCCGGACGCGACACCCGCGGCATGATCCGCCAGCACCAGTTCTACAAGGTCGAGCTGGTCTCGGTGACGACGCCGGAGAAGAGTCGCGACGAGCACGAGCGCATGCTCGCCTGCGCCGAGGAGGTGCTGCGCCGCCTCGGGCTGCACTACCGCGTGATGACGCTGTGCACCGGCGACATGGGCTTCGCCTCCCAGAAGACCTACGACATCGAGGTGTGGCTGCCGGGGCAGGGCCTGTTTCGCGAGATCTCGTCCTGCTCGGTGTGCGGCGAGTTCCAGGCGCGTCGCATGGGCGCGCGCTATCGCACCACCGAAGGGCGTGCGGTGCGCCACGTCCACACGCTCAACGGCTCGGGCGTCGCGGTCGGCCGCGCCCTCGTCGCCGTGATGGAGAACTACCAGCAGGCGGACGGGTCGATCGCCGTGCCCGACGTGCTGCAGCCCTATATGGGCGGACTGAAGGTCATCGAGGCGACGGCGTGAGAGCGACCGTATCGACCTCGTCACATACCGCGGTCGTTCCGGGGCGCGGGCCGAAGGCTCGCGAACCCGGAATCCAGCGGCAGGCTCCTGCTTCGCGGGTGGATTCCGGGTTCGCGCTTTCAGCGCGCCCCGGAATGACGGCTGCCGGGCAGGATCTGTATTGGAGCAGATTTCGCTGATGCGTATCCTGGTCACCAACGACGACGGCATCAACGCGCCCGGGCTCGACGTCTGCGTCGAGATCGCCCGCGCGCTCGCAGACGACGTCTGGGTCGTCGCCCCCGAGTTCGACCAGTCCGGCGTCTCGCATTCGCTGTCGCTCAACGATCCGCTGCGGCTGCGCGCCATCGACGAGCGCCGCTTCGCCGTGAAGGGCACGCCGACCGACTGCGTCATCATGGGGGTGCGCCACATCGTCGAGGGGAAGGCGCCCGACCTCGTGCTCTCCGGCGTCAATCGCGGCTCCAACACGGCCGAGGACGTCACCTATTCGGGCACCATCGCCGGCGCCATCGAGGGCACGATCCTGGGGATTCCCTCGATCGCGCTGTCGCAGGCCTACGGGGCCGACAGCCGCCAGCGGCCGCACTGGGAAACGGCGCTCCGCCATGCGCCGGATCTGGTGCGAAAGGTGCTCGACACCGGCATGCCGCGCGACGTGCTGGTCAACATCAACTTTCCCGACTGCACGCCGGACGGCGTCAAGGGCATCGCGGTGGCGACGCAGGGCAAGCGCGACCAGGAATGGATCCGCATCGATCCGCGCCAGGACGGCCGCGGCAATCCGTATTTCTGGATCGCCTTTTCGCGCGGTCCGAAGCCCGAGCCGTCCAGCGGCACGGATCTCGCCGGGATCGCCGCCGGGCGCATCACGGTGACGCCGCTGCGGATCGACCTGACCGACGAGCCGTTCATGACCAAGCTCGCCGAAGTGTTCGGGTAGGGCGAGTAGCGAATGGCGATTGGCGAGTAGGGGGCCGGCTAGGGGCCAGTCGTTGTTCCCGCTCCCCGCTCCCTACTCCCCAATCGCCATTCGCTACCCGCGACCATGAAAAAATCCGGGCCGACCATGGGTCGACCCGGATCGAACAATCTTGCCGAGGCGAGGCGGTCAGGCGGCGGCGCGCTCGAAGGCCAGCGAGAGAATCTTGCCGAGGTTTTCCTGCTGGAACGGCTTCTGCAGGGTCGGGCGGTTCATGAACCGCTCGGGCAGGCCGCGCTCGCCATAACCGGTCGCGAACACGAAGGGCAGGCCACGCGCCTCGAGGATCTCGGCGACCGGGCTGACGGTCTGGCCGTTGAGATTGACGTCGAGGATCGCCATGTCGAACTCGCCGGTCCTGGCCAGCTTGATGGCGTCTTCGATCCGCCCCACCGCCCCGGCGATGGTGTAACCGAGATCGCCCAGCATGTCCTCCAGCAGCATTCGGATCATGATCTCGTCCTCGACGACGAGGATGTTCTTTGATTCGGCGGCCAGGTTCACAGCCTTGTCCATCATTGCTCCGTCCTATATTCCCTTTCGCCGGCGTGATGATTGTCCGGGCGGAACCCGGATCACCACGAACGTCCCCCCGGGCGACCAAGGGTCTGCCGATTATCCGTCCTTTGTAACAGCCGTTCACGGCGCGCGGAATGCGCCGACCGTCGGCTCGAACGAACAAACCCGTGAACCAATCCATTCGGGCCGGATTGGTTCCTCCGGATCGGCGATATTATAACCGTAATTGGCTAGCGCTGGTTGTATGGTCGGTGAGGACCGAATGGGGCAAGTTGGCGATGGCCGCCGCGCCGCGGCCCCGCCGAAAAGGACATCGGGCCCATGACGACCCTCGCCGATCAGCGTATCGGCCGAATGGAGTTCCTCCTCAACCTCCGCCGCCGCGGCATCGCGGATGCGGGCGTGCTGCGCGCCATGGACGAGGTGCCGCGCGACCAGTTCGTGCGCGACGAGGACATCGAGGCCGCCTATGCGGACCAGGCGATGCCGATTGCCTGTGGACAGACGATCAGCCAGCCCTATGTGGTCGCCTACATGACCGAGCGGCTCGCCGTGGAGCCGACCCATCGGGTGCTCGAGGTCGGCACCGGCTCCGGTTATCAGGCCGCCGTGCTGTCGCGGCTCGCGCACGTCGTGGTGAGCATCGAGCGCTACCGCACGCTCGCCGACGCCGCGCGGACGAAATTCGAGGCGCTCGGCTACGGCAATATCGAGGTCGTGGTCGGCGACGGGCTGAAGGGCGTTCCGGAGCGCGCGCCTTTCGACCGCATCCTGGTGACGGCCGCGGCCGAGTCGATTCCACGCGCGCTCACCGAGCAACTGGTCGAGGGCGGCATGATGGTGTTGCCGGTCGGGCCCCATGACGGCGCCCAGATCATCGTGCGGCTGACCAAGTCGGCGCAGGGGCTGGTGCGGGAGAATTTCATCGCGGTGCGATTCGTTCCGCTGCTGCCCGGCCAGGCGCGCGAGCTGTAGTGGCGTTCCGGCCACGCTGCCGGCCCCGCAAGCCCGAATAGCGTCCGGACGGGGTTGCCGTTCCGCCTGGAGGCCCCGATATGTCGCCGGGCGGCTCGGCCGCGCCAAAAATCCCCCGATCGCCCGCCGGAGCCGCCTGCCTTCAATGTCGACCATGATTGCCATCAAGGGCCTGTCGAAGACCTACGACACCGGTTTCCAGGCGCTGAAAACCATCGATCTCGACATCAGGCGCGGCGAGATCTTCGCGCTGCTGGGACCGAACGGCGCCGGCAAGACCACGCTGATCAGCATCGTCTGCGGCATCGTGCGGGCCTCGACCGGCGCCGTCACGGTCGACGGCCACGACATCGTCTCCGGCTACCGGGCGGCGCGCTCGCTGATCGGCCTCGTCCCGCAGGAGCTGAAGACCGACGCGTTCGAGAGCGTCTGGGACACGGTCTCGTTCAGCCGCGGCCTGTTCGGCAAGCCGAAGAACCCCGCCTATATCGAGAAGGTGCTGCGCGAGCTCGCGCTGTGGGACAAGAAGGACAGCAAGATCATGACGCTGTCCGGCGGCATGAAGCGCCGCGTGCTGATCGCCAAGGCGCTGTCGCACGAGCCGCGCGTGCTGTTCCTCGACGAGCCGACGGCCGGCGTCGACGTCGAGCTGCGCAAGACCATGTGGGACGTCGTGCGGGCGCTGCGCGACGCCGGCGTCACCATCATCCTCACCACGCACTACATCGAGGAAGCCGAGGAGATGGCCGACCGCATCGGGGTGATCGACAAGGGCGAGATCATTCTGGTCGAGGACAAGGCGACCCTGATGCGCGATCTCGGCCGCAAGCAGCTCACCCTCAATCTCAATCGGCGGCTCGACGCGGTTCCGGACGCGCTCGCCGCGCATGCCCTGACGCTTGCCGAGGACGGCAAGGCGCTGGTCTACAGCTACGACACGCAGGGCGAGCACATCGGGATTGCGGCGCTGCTCCAGGATCTCTCGCGCGCCGGACTGGAATTCCACGATCTCCACACGACGCAGAGCTCGCTCGAGGACATTTTCGTCGATCTGGTGAGGCAGCGCCGATGATCTCGAATCTGCGGGCGGTGCGCGCCATCTACATGTTCGAGATGTCCCGCACGGCGCGGACGCTCCTGCAGAGCATCGTCTCGCCGGTGCTGTCGACCTCGCTCTATTTCATCGTGTTCGGGGCGGCGATCGGGTCGCGCATCAGCGAGATCGACGGGGTGCCCTACGGCGCCTTCATCGTGCCCGGGCTGATCATGCTGCTGCTCTTGACCCAGAGCGTCGCCAACGCCTCGTTCGGCATCTATTTTCCGCGCTTCACCGGGACCATCTACGAGATCCTCTCGGCGCCGGTGTCCTATGGGGAAATCGTGCTCGGCTATGTCGGGGCCGCGGCCACAAAGTCGGTCATTCTCGGCCTGATCGTGCTCGCCACCGCCGGCGTGTTCGTGCCGCTGCGCATCGCCCATCCGGTCTGGATGCTCGCCTTCCTGGTGCTCACCGCCGTGACGTTCAGCCTGCTCGGCTTCATCATCGGCATCTGGGCGGAGGGGTTCGAGAGGCTGCAGCTCGTGCCGCTCCTGGTGATCACGCCGCTGACCTTCTTGGGCGGCACCTTCTACTCGATCTCGGTGCTCCCGCCCCCATGGCAGACCGTGGCCCTGTTCAATCCTGTCGTGTACCTGATCTCGGGCTTCCGCTGGAGCTTCTTCGAGACCGCCGACGTCCATGTCGGGGTCAGCCTGGCCATGACGCTGTTGTTCCTGGGGCTTTGCCTCGCCGGCATCGCCTGGATCTTCCGGACCGGCTATCGCCTGAAAGCATGATCGGCAGGGCGGGGGGAGGCGCCGACACGGAGCGCCGCCGGCCGCTGGACGGGCGGCAGCCGGCGGTTGTTGCCAATAGAACGTAAATAGAACATAACGGGATCGTAAAGGAGCCGGCCATTTACCAAGCAGCGGCGCCGAAACGAAAATACTCGCCGCGGGTTCCATTGTAATCGTAAAGGAAACGTCTTTGCCGACCGGCGAGGGTTAAATCAATCTTTACTCGACCGGTGCTTAACTCACTCGCGTATCCGTTGCCGTGTGTCCGTCGCGTAGAGTGAGTAAGCCGATGCGTACGATCGTCGAGTCGTCGAGCCCGTATTGCGTTTCGCGGGTGCTGGTGGTGCTCATGGTCGGGCTCGGCTTGGCGAACTGCAGCACGGACTCGACCCGGCTGACGGAAAGCCCCCTCCAGAATCCATACTCCGGCCGGCCGTCGCCCGAGGCCACCGGCTCGGTGCCGGGCCAGGGCGCCCCGGTCGGACGCGTCGATTCCCGGCCGCTTGGTCAGACCGTGGCGGCGCAGCCCCTGCCACCGCCTTCCACTTATACGCCGGGGTCGCATGGATCGGTCGCGGGCGGCGGGGTCGCCGGAGGCGGTCGCGGGCTGGGCTCCTACCAGCCGATGCCGGCGGGCGACCGCACGGCGTCGGCGCCCGAGGTCACCGGCTCGGTTCCCCGCCTGCAATCTCCTGCCAAGCCGGCCGCGAGCGCGCCGGGCTGGCAGTGGGAAGGCGGCACGCCCGTCACGGTCGCCCCGGGCGATTCCCTGTCGTCGCTGTCCAAGCGCTACGGCGTGCCGGCCAATGTGATCGCCGAGGCGAACGGCCTCGCCGGGCCGGCCGTGCTGCAGCCGGGCCGGCGCCTGGTCATTCCGCGCTACGCGGGTCCGACCGCGGCGGCGCCGGCGGCCATGCCCCCGGTCACGCCGGTCGCCGCGGGGCCGCGGGTCGGCAGCCCGGGCGTGCATGTCGTCGCCCCGGGCGACACCCTGGTCGGCATCTCCAAGCGCTACAACGTCAAGATCGTCGACATCGCCTCGGCCAACAGCATCCAGCCGCATGCGGTGCTGAAGATCGGCGACCGACTGGTCATTCCGGGCCGCGGCGGTGGCCGCACGGCGCTGCTGCAGACGCCTGGCGCGGCACCGCAGCCGGCGCCGGCACCCGTCGCCGCGCCTCCGGTCGCCCAGCCGGCTCCCCCGACCCGCGTGGTCGCGGCGCCTGCACCCGTCCAGCCGCCGGCGCAACCGAATACCCGGCTGGCCCAGGGGCCGACCGAGCCGGCCGCCACCGCCTCGGTCCACCGCACCAGCATCGAGACGCCGCCCGCCGACGACGACCGCGGCGACCGCACCGGTGCCGGGCTGGCGTTCCGCTGGCCCGTCAAGGGGCGGGTGATCACCACGTTCGGCAAGGCCAACGGCCAGCAGAACGACGGCATCAACCTGGCGGTGCCCGAGGGCACGCAGGTGCGGGCCGCCGAGGACGGCGTCGTCGCCTATGCGGGCAGCGAGCTCAAGGGCTACGGCAATCTGGTCCTGGTCCGCCACGCCAACGGCTTCGTCACCGCCTACGCGCACAACAGCGAGCTGATGGTGAAGCGCAACGACCAGGTGCGGCGCGGCCAGGTGATCGCCAAGTCGGGCCAGTCGGGCACCGTGACGTCGCCGCAGCTCCACTTCGAGATCCGCAAGGGCTCGGCGCCGGTCGACCCGATGCAGCATCTGCCCGGGGCGTGAGCGCCCGTCTTCGTAGGGCGTAAATCTTCGTAGGGCGTAATGAGCGGAAGCGAATTACGCCGCGAAGAGGCATTTCCGGCGCAATTCGCTGTCGCTCATTGCGCCCTACGGCCTACTCGCTCAGCCCGACCCCGAGGCGGCCGGCCAGATCCTGGATGAACTGCCAAGCGACGCGGCCGGAGCGCGAGCCGCGGGTGGTCGCCCATTCCAGCGCCTCGCGGCGAAGCGCGTCTGCCTCGATCGGGATCGCGTGGTGGGCGACATAGCCCTGCACCATCGACAGATACTCGTCCTGGCTGCACCGGTGGAAGCCGAGCCACAGGCCGAAGCGGTCGGACAGCGACACCTTCTCCTCGACGGTCTCGCCGGGATTGATGGCGGTCGAGCGCTCGTTCTCCATCATGTCGCGCGACATCAGGTGGCGGCGGTTGGAGGTGGCGTAGAGGATGACGTTCTCGGGCCGGCCCTCGATGCCACCCTCGAGCACCGCCTTGAGCGACTTGTAGGAGGTGTCGGCGGCATCGAAGGAGAGGTCGTCGCAGAACACGATGAAGCGCAGCGACAGGCCGCGGACGAGGCCCATCAGCTCCGGCAGGCTCTCGATGTCCTCGCGGTGGATCTCGATCAGCTTGAGGGTGCCGGCCTTCGGCCCCAGCGAGGCGTTCACGCCGGCATGCACGGCCTTGACGAGCGACGACTTGCCCATCCCGCGCGCGCCCCACAGCAGCGCATTGTTGGCCGGAAGGCCGCGGGCGAACCGCTCCGTGTTGGCGAGCAGAAGGTCGCGCACCGCGTCGATGCCGCACAAAAGCGACATGTCGACCCGGTTGACGCGCGGCACCGGGGCGAGCCGGTGGCCCTCCGGATGCCAGATGAAGGCGTCGGCGACGGCGAAATCGGGCGCGGCCGGGGCAGGGGGAGCGAGGCGCTCGAGCGCCGCGGCGATACGCTCCAGGAGCGCGTCCTGGCGGGCATCCGAGGTCGCGGGGGACGCAGCGATGGAATTTTTTGAGGTCTGATGCATGGTTTTGGGTTCCGGCCGTTCCCTTAGCGGGGCCCGGGCCGCGCCGCAAGGCGCCCAATCGCGGGCCCCGGCCGCGTTGTCGGCACGACCTCGCCAGCCCCGCTCGGGCGGCATGGTCGGGTGTGCCGCGACACGGCGACCCGGCTGGCGGCGTTGCAATCAGCCGGCCCACCGGTATAGTCCCGGCGGTTTTTCGCCCCTGGACCCGCGCATGCCGCGCCGGGGCCTGCAGGCCATCCGCCTTCCGAAGGAGTTCGACCGATGTTCGTGACGCCTGCCTTTGCCCAGGTCTCCGGTGCCGGGGGCAGCACCGAAATGATGATGTCGCTGCTGCCTTTCGTCCTCATTTTCGTGATCATGTACTTTTTGATCCTGCGGCCGCAGCAGCGTCGCGCCAAGCAGCACCAGGAGATGATCAAGAACGTCCGCCGCGGCGACAGCGTCGTCACCTCGGGCGGAATCGTCGCCAAGGTCACCAAGGTGATCGACGACAACGAGATCGAGATCGAGCTTGCGGACGGGGTCCGGGCTCGCCAGATCCGCAGCATGGTGGCGGAGGTCCGGGCCAAGGGCGAGCCCGTGAAGGACGAGACGGCCAAGCAGAGCTGAGCGGCGCGAGCCGACCCAGGAGGCCGCGCGCCGACCGGCGCGCCGAAACGGGAATCCGAGACCGATGCTTTATTTCTCGCGGTGGAAGGCGACTAGCATCCTGGCCGTGGCGCTGCTCGTGTGCCTCTGCGCGGTGCCGAACTTCTTCCCCGACAAGGTGGTGGACACCTGGCCCAAATGGGCCCAGCGCCACCTCGTGCTCGGCCTCGACCTGCAGGGCGGCTCGCACATCCTGCTCGAGGTCGACTCGAACTTCGTGCGCACCGAGAAGCTGCGCAACCTGCAGGACGACGTCCGCCGCGTGCTGCGCGACGCCAAGGTCGGCTACACCGGCCTCGCCATCCGTGGCGACGGCGTCGAGGTGCGCATCCGCGAGGGCAGCGATTCGACCCTCGCGCTGACCAAGCTGCGCGAGCTGTCGCAGCCGCTCGGCGGCATCCTCGGCAACACCGGGCAACGCACCATCGACGTCTCCGACCAGGGCAACGGCACGATTCGCCTCGCCGTGACGCAGGCCGCCATCACGGAGCGCATCCGCCAGTCGGTCGAGCAATCGATCCAGATCATCGAGAAGCGCGTCAACGAGCTCGGCACCGTCGAGCCGTCGATCCAGCGCCAGGGCGTCGACCGTATCCTGGTGCAGGTGCCCGGCCTGCAGGATCCCTCGCGCCTGAAGGCCCTGATCGGCACCACGGCCAAGCTGGACTTCCAGATGGTCGACATGAACAACAACCCTCAGGACGCGGCGCAGAGCGGCCGCGTGCCGCCCGACGACCTGCTCCTCTACGAGGGGCGGGGCGGGCAGCGCGTGCCGGTCCTGGTCGAGAAGCGCGTGATGGTGTCGGGCGCGGACCTCATCGACGCCCAGCCGGGCTTCGACAACCGCACCAGCGAGCCGATCGTCTCGTTCCGCTTCAACACGGCGGGCGCACGCCGCTTCGCCCAGGCGACGCAGGAGAATGTCGGGCGGCCCTTCGCCATCGTGCTCGACAACGAGGTGATCTCGGCGCCGGTGATCCGCGAGCCGATCCTCGGCGGCTCCGGCCAGATCTCCGGCAACTTCACGGTCCAGAGCGCCAACGACCTCGCCATCCTGTTGCGCGCCGGTGCGCTGCCGGCGCCGCTCACCATCATCGAGGAGCGCACGGTCGGCCCCGGCCTCGGCCAGGACTCGATCGCCCGCGGCAAGCTCGCCTCCTATCTGGGCGCGGCGCTGGTGGTGGTGTTCATGTTCGCGACCTACGGCCTGTTCGGCCTGTTCGCCAACATCGCGGTGGCCGTCAACGTCGCCATGATCTTCGGCATCCTGTCGCTGCTCAACGCCACCCTGACGCTGCCAGGGATCGCCGGCATCGTGCTGACGGTCGGCATCGCGGTGGACTCCAACGTGCTGATCTACGAGCGCATACGCGAGGAGGTGCGCGCCGGCCGCTCGGCGATCCTGGCGATCGACGCCGGCTTCTCGCGCGCGCTGGCGACCATTCTCGACTCCAACATCACCACCTTCATCGCCGCCGCCGTGCTGTTCTTCATCGGCACCGGCGCGGTCCGCGGCTTCGCCGTCACGCTCGGGATCGGCATCCTGACGACCCTGTTCACCGCCTTCACGCTCACCCGGCTGATCGTCGCCTGGTGGGTCCGCTGGCGGCGCCCGCAGACCGTGCCGATCTGACCCGCGCCACCGGCCCATAACCGACGAGAACCAAACCCCGTGCGCCTCCTCCGCATCGTCCCGGACGACACCAATTTCGACTTCATCCGCTTTCGGCGGATCAGCTTCCCGGTCTCGGGGGCGCTGTCGATCCTGGCCATCGTGCTGTACTTCTTCCACGGTCTGAACTTCGGCATCGACTTCCGCGGCGGCACCCTGATGGAGGTGCAGGCCAAGTCGGGCGTCGCCGAGCTGGCGCAGATGCGCTCGACGCTCGCCGGCCTCGATCTCGGCGACGTCCAGCTCCAGCAGTTCGGCTCGCCCGCCGACGTGCTGATAAGGCTCGCCCAGCAGCCGGGCGGCGACGAGGCCCAGCAGGCGGCGGTGCGCAAGGTCCGGGCCGCCTTCGGCGACAGCGTCGACTATCGCCGCGTCGAGGTGGTCGGCCCGCGCGTCTCCGGCGAGCTGCTCGCGATGGGGACGATCGGCATGTTCTTCGCCATCGTCGGCATCCTGATCTATCTCTGGTTCCGGTTCGAATGGCAGTTCGCACTCGGCGCCATGATCGCCAACATGCACGACATCGTGCTCACCATCGGCTTCATGTCGGTGACGCAGATCGACTTCGACCTGACCAGCATCGCGGCGCTGCTGACCATTCTCGGCTACTCGCTCAACGACACCGTCGTCATCTACGACCGTATCCGCGAGATGCTGCGGCGCTACAAGAAGATGCCGATGCCGGAGCTGCTCAACCACTCGATCAACTCGACGCTGTCGCGCTCGGTCATCACCCACGTCACGGTGTCGCTCGCCCTGCTGGCGCTGCTGGTCTATGGCGGCCAGGCGATCCACAGCTTCACGGCCACCATGATGTTCGGCGTCGTGCTGGTCGGCACCTACACGTCGATCTTCATCGCCTCGCCGATCCTGCTCTATCTCGGCGTCGGCACGACACGCCGCGACGCCGAGGAGGTGTCGTCCGGCGCCGGCAAGCCGCCCGCCAGCTCGCCCGCGAAGCCGCCCGCCAAGGCCAAGACCAAGTCCTGAGGCGGCGGTGCCGGCCGACCGCGCGAGCCCGCATCTTCCCCGCCCGGCCCTGATCGACTCATACGGGGACGGCGGCTTCCGGTTCGGCCATCTGTCGCATCGCGGCTCGGTGCTGTGCCTGCCGGACGGCGTCTGGGCGATCGCCGCGGCGACGCCGGCCGAGATCGGTGCAAGCGAGATCGAGCTCCTGCTCGGCAGCACGCCGCCGGTCGAGCATCTGCTGATCGGGGCGGGGCGCGATCCCTGGCCGCTCCCCGAGGCGCTGAGGACGCAGTTGCGCGACAACGGGATCGTCACCGAGAGCATGACGACGGGCGCCGCGGTGCGGACCTGGAACATGCTGCTGGTCGAGCGCCGCCGCGTCGGGGCGCTGCTGATCGCGGTGGCGTGAGATCGAATCGGGCTGACCGTTGGGCCGAGCCGGTGGCATTACACTCCACCTCCCCCTGGAGGGGGGAGGTCGGCGGACGCAGTCCGCCGGGAGGGGGTGATCGGCGAAGCCGGCGTTTGGGGCTTCACCCCACCCCGAGCGCGTGCGATGCACGCGCCCGACCCTCCCCCTCCAGGGGAGGGTGAAGGCGAGAGAGCATGGACTCCTACGGCCACTGCGAGGTGCTGGTGCGGGAGGCGGATCGCGACCGCTTCCTGGCGGCGCTGTTCGCGCCGGCCGGCCTCAGGCCGCATCTTTTCGCGCTCTACGCCTTCAATGCCGAGGTGGCGCGGGTGCGCGACGCGGCGAAGACCCCGATAGCGGGCGAAATTCGCCTGCAGTGGTGGCGTGACGCGCTTTCGGGCGAAGGCCATGGCGAGGTGCGGGCCAATCCGGTCGCCGACGCGCTGCTGACCACCGTCGCGGCGCATGGCTTGCCGGTCGCGCCGCTTCTCGATCTGATCGAGGCGCGCAGCTTCGATCTCTACGACGACCCGATGCCGAGCCTCGAGGCGCTCTACGGCTATGTGCGAAAAACCTCGTCTGGGTTGATCGACAGCGCGGCCCGCATCCTCGCCGGCCCTGATCCCTTTATCGCGGCGCTCGCCGGGCCGGCCGGCATCGGCTGGGGCCTCGCGCGCATCCTTCAGGCCGTGCCGCTGCATGCGGCGCGCGGCCAAGTCTATGTGCCGGCCGATTTCTTGCGAGAGCACGGCGTCGATCCGGCCGACATTTTGGCGCGGCGCACCGGCCCGGGATTTTCTGCAGCGCTGGCCGATCTCCGCGCTCGCGCCCGTCTGGAACTGGCCGAGGCCGCACGCGCGACCAAAATGCTGCCGGTTGCGGCGGCGCCGGCCTTCCTGCCGGTCGCGCTCGCCGGGCCCTTGCTCGACCGGCTCGAGCGGCAGCAGGCTGCCGACCCGTTTGCACTCGTCGACCTGCCGGCGTGGCGGCGGCAATGGATTTTGTGGCGCGCCAGTCGGGCGCACCAGTAGGGCGCAATGAGCGCAGCGAATTGCGCCGGCCTCGAATTCTTGGCGGCGCAATTCGCTGCGCTCATTACGCCCTACGGATTGTGCCCCGCCGCGCCCCGCCAGGCGTCGAGATCGGCGAGCGCGCGAGCCGACAGGGCCTGTTTTCGCGCGAGGGTCTTTGCCGTGCCGCGCAGGCGACCGCCATCGGGGAGCTTGACCACCGACCGCGTCAGCGGTGGGAACAGGCCGAAATTGACGTTCATGGGCTGGAACGAGCGCGGCCCGGCATCGATCGTCGTCACCACGTGGCCGCCCGTGATGTGGCCGAGCAGGGCGCCGTGCGCCGTGGTCGGCGGCGGCGGCAGCACGGGCTCGCCGCGCCGCTCGGCTGCCGCGAAGCGGCCGGCCAGCAGGCCGACGGCGGCCGACTCGACGTAGCCCTCGCAGCCCGTGATCTGGCCGGCGAAGCGCAGCCGCGGCATCGCCCTGAGCCGCAGCGCCGGGTCGAGCAGGTGCGGCGAATCGAGAAAGGTGTTGCGGTGCATGCCGCCGAGCCTGGCGAACTCGGCCCGCTCCAGGCCCGGGATGGTGCGGAAGAGGCGCACCTGCTCGGCGTGCTTCAGCTTGGTCTGGAAGCCGACCATGTTGAACAGCGTGCCGAGCCGGTTGTCCTGGCGAAGCTGGATGATCGCATGGGGTCTTTGCTCCGGCCGGTGCGGATCCGTGAGGCCGACCGGCTTCATCGGGCCGTAGCGCAGCGTGTCGCGGCCGCGCTCGGCCATCACCTCGATGGGCAGGCAGCCGTCGAAATAGGGGGTCGACGCCTCCCACTCGTGGAACGACACCTTCTCGGCGGCCAGCAGCGCATCGACGAAGGCGTCGTACTGGGCGCGGTCGAGCGGGCAGTTGAGATAGTCGGCGCCGGAGCCGCCGGGCCCCGCCTTGTCGTAGCGCGACTGCGCCCAGGCGACCGACATGTCGACCGAAGAGCGATAGACGATCGGGGCGATGGCGTCGAAGAAGGCCAGCGCCTTGGCGCCCGTGACGTTGCGCACCGCCTCGGCCATCGCCGCCGAGGTCAGCGGGCCGGTGGCGACGATGACGTTGTCCCAGTCGTCGGGCGGCAGGCCGTCGATCTCCTCGCGGCAGATCTCGATCAGCGGATGGGCTTCGAGTGCCGCCGTCACGGCACCCGAGAAGGCGTCGCGGTCGACCGCGAGCGCGCCGCCGGCCGGGACCTGGTTGGCGTCGGCTGACCGCATCACCAGCGAGCCGAGCCGCCGCATCTCCTCGTGCAGCAGGCCGACCGCATTGGTCGAGGGGTCGTCGGAGCGGAACGAGTTGGAGCAGACGAGCTCGGCGAGCCCTTCGGTCTTGTGGGCCGCGGTGGTGCGCACGGGCCGCATCTCGTGCAGCACCACGGGCACGTCGCGGGAGGCGATCTGCCAGGCGGCCTCGCTGCCGGCGAGGCCGCCGCCGACGACATGGATGGGCTCCATCGGACCGCTCGTCTCCTGGTTCCGCCCGGGGCGTCCGGGCGGCGTCGGCCCGATATAGGAGGCCCGGGCCAAAAATGAAAAGCGCCCGCCTTGGGGGCGGGCGACTTTTCATGCAGTGTTCGAGGAGGGCAGTCGACGACGGGCAGGAACCTCCAGGGCCGGCGCGGATCGATGCGCCAGTCGTCCACCGTTCGCCGGGACTCGGGCCTCAGTCGGCCTTGGCGGCATCCCAGGCGATCTTCTGGATGTCGGCGCGCAGGATGCCGATGTCGGCCAGCTCGCGGTCGCCGAGGCGGCTCAGCTCGCGAAGGCTCTCGTTGTACTTGCGCCACACCCGGACCATCCGGACCAGACTGGAGACGAGATACATTTTGACCCCCGATTTCCGGTACGCGGGTGGTCCCGCGCAGGCTTGTTGTTGCATAAATAAGTTGCTGAAATGGGAGCGAAACCCTCAAATTTTGCGATGCAGCTATTCATCTGCTGCAGTCGCGTGCAGGTCAAAGATCAGAAATTAGGCAACAGCTCCTTCGTCGGCTGCGATGCTTTTCGGCTGTTCATCCGGACTACCGGGACACCGATCCGGGACGAGGATCGGCATTTCAAAGATCGTTCGGAGCGGTCGGCGCGGGTGATGGAGGGGAATGCACGCCATGGTGTCGCCGCTTCGGGCGGGCACAAGATTCGGATGAACCTCTCCGACGGCTGCCACGACTGACCAGAATGAGGATCCGCCGCGGGGGGCGGTGCAGGGGACGAAAGCGCCCGTTCATGGGCCAGCGAACGAGCCAGCCATTCACGCTCTGCGGCACGCCGACATCGTGCGCCGCCGCGGCTGCGTCTGCGACGACCCGCCCGGGCGTCTCGCCAAGATAGGCCGCCGATGCCGAAACGTCCGAGCCTTTAATGCATTATTGTGTGCATCTCACCGGAGGACACGAATGAGTCGTCACTTGATTGCCTTGGCGGCCGCTGCCGCCGCGATCACGTTCAGTCCGGGCCTTCAGGCCGCGCCGCTCGGCGCGACCGCAGGGCTCGGCGCAGCCGCGGATGCCGCGGCGATCGGCGAGACCGTCCAGTACTATTACGGCGGCGCCGAATATTGCTGGTACCCGGGTGGTTGGCGCGGGCCGGGCTGGTATCGCTGCGGCTTCGCCTGGCGCCAAGGCTTCGGCTGGGGTGGCCCGATGGGCTGGCGCGGCTGGAGCTATGGCGGTCCGCCGCCGCGCGCCTACTACGGCCCGGGCCCGGGCCGCGTCGGTCCGCCCCCGCCGCCGCGCCCGATGTATCGGCAAGGCCCGCCGCCGCGTATGGGCGGTGGCGGCGGCCCGCCGCCTCGTGTGGGCGGTGATGGCGGCCCGCCCCCTCGCATGGGTGGCGGTGGCGGTGGCGGCGGCTTCGTTCCGCAGCGCTGAGCCGCGGGACGGCACTGGCACGGCCCCCGGCTGTGCCGATGGCGATCGATCGACGAGCGGGCTGCCGAAAGGCGGCCCGCTTTTTTGGTGTGCGGCCGGCAGGAGCGCCGCGCCACTCCGGGTTACCGCTTGTCACGGCCCACATCCCATGGTGCTCTTGACCCGTTTGATGCAACGCGACCGACCCGCAACGCGAACGACCTGCAACGAGAGTGGGACCATGGACGCCGACACCGTTTTGGAGCCGCGCAGCCTGTTTTTCGAGGATCTCGCCATCGGCATGAGCGAGAGCCTTCAGCGCACCGTCACCGACGCCGCCGTCAGGGCCTTCGCCGAGGTGAGCGGCGACCGCAATCCGATCCATCTGGACGCCGACTACGCCGCCGGCACGCTGTTCAAGTCGCGCATCGCCCACGGCGTCTTCACGGCGAGCCTGATCTCGGCCGTGCTCGGCATGCGGCTGCCCGGCCCGGGCGTGATCTATTTCTCGCAGACCCTGAACTTCCGGGGGCCGGTGCGGATCGGCGACGTGGTGCATGTGCGGCTCGAGATCGCCGAGCTGATGCCGGAGAAGTGCCGGGCCAGGATCGCCTGCACCTGCACGGTGGCGGGCGAGGTGGTGCTGGACGGCGACGCCTGGGTGAAGGTGCCGTCGCGGCTGCCCAAGCCGGACGCCCCGAAGCCGGACGCCCCGAAGCCGGGCGCACCCAAGGCGTGACGGCGGCAGGCTCAAACGCGTCGAAGCCATGACGGCGGCCCGCTCCCGACGCTCGCATAACCGCGGCGCCGCGACACAAGTCGCGGTCCCGGGAAGGCGCGCGTGGGCGTCTCAGCGAGCCGCATAACAGCGTGCGACAGTCACATACGGCGTTTGAATTAGCCGGATGTGAGAGAGCGTGTATACTTGTGCGTGCACGCGGAGATGAAGGGGTAGTTGGAGCGTCCTCAGGCGAAGTGAGAACCGGTTCGTGTGGAGAAGACGCTCTGTCGATGGACTCTCGGAGCGCGTTCGGACCCAAAACCGGACTTCACTTTTGGTCGACGCGCTTCCTCCAAGAGGAGAGTCGGATGACTCCTCCACCTGAAGCCTGGGGCGAGCTCGCCGCGATCCTGCGCATGAGGAACGGCCGGCCGCTCGGTGCACCAGCCACGGGTTCGCTCTCGACCAGCAATGTCGGAGGTCATGTCGCGTCGGAGTTCGAGGTCGATTTCGGCGTCGAGCCGGCAACCGACGCGGGCGTGGACGATCTGCTTCTGTGCCGGCGCATGCGGGCCCTGCGCCTCGATCCGGACGAGCTCTATTGCAACGAGCCGCGGGCGTTCAGCGTGTTGCGCAAGCTGTGCGCCACCTGCAGCGTTCCGGCACGCTGCGCCCGGGATCTCGGCGACGAGTTCTCCGATCCAGGGTGGCAGGACTGGCGCAACTACTGTCCGAACGCGACGACGTTGAGCATCCTCAGCGCGCTGCGCGGCTGCGGGCCGGACGAGATCAGCGCGCCGGCGGGCGGCTGAGGCGGTTGCCTCGCCGGATGGAGCGCGGCGTCTGCCCGCCGCGCCGTAAATTGCTGCGCAACCAGTTTATCGCGACCGATCACTCGCGACTCACTCGCGACCGAGTATTGCCCGCGACGTATTGCTCTCGACCGATCGTCGAGCCGCTCGTCGCCGTGGTGCCCCGAACGTCCGTCCTAAGCCACGACCTTGCGGTAGAGATGCCAGGTGGCGTGGGCGAGGATCGGCAGCACCACGGCGAGGCCGATGAAGAACGGCAGGGCGCCGAGCGCCAGCGACACGGCGACGATCAGGCCCCAGGCCAGGATGGCGATCGGATTGGTCGCCACGGCCCTCACAGAGGTCTGCACGGCCGTGACCGCCCCGACGTCGCGGTCCAGCAGCATCGGGAACGACACCACGCTGACGACCAGCACCGCGAGCGCGAACAGGAAGCCGATCCCGTTGCCGACCAGCAGCAGGGTCCGGCCGTGCGGGGTGCCGAAAATGTCGGTCACGAAAGCCGACAGCGAGCTCGGCGCGCCATAACCGAACAGGCCCTGGTAAAGGCTTTCGGCGACCGCCAGCCAGATCACGAACAGCACCATCAGCAGGCCGCCCAGGAGCGCGATCGAATCGCGCGAGGGCGAGCGCAGCACCCCGAAGGCGTCGGTCCAGCGCACCGGCAGGCCCTGCTCGCGGCGGCGGCTGAGCTCGTAGAGGCCGAGCGCCACGAACGGTCCGAGCAGGGCGAAGCCGGCGACCAGCGGGAACAGCAGCGGCACCACGTCGTAGCCGAAGCTCAGCCGTGCCAGCACCAGGCCGACCACCGGATAGAGCATGCTGAGGAAGATGACGTGGCTCGGCATGGCGCGGAAATCATCGAGGCCGCGGCGGAGCGCGTCGCCGAGGTCGGCGAGGCCGATCCGACGAATTGCCGGCCGCACCGGCTGCTCGATCGAACCCGCGAAGACGTGGAGCGTGGCCATGGTCTCCTCCCTCGAGACGGCAAGGATTCGGTGGCGGCGACGATGCGGCTCGGCCGGCCGCTTGCAGCGCGTCGCCTGTCCAGTCTCGCAGGGTAGCCGTCGGCGGCGGTCACGCGGCATCACGAACACGGCAGCACAACCGCGCGTTTTGTCGCATCGCGACCGCACGCAGATACCGATGGACGGACGATCGCGCCGCGCGCGGGACGGCGGGAGGAGACGGGCAGGGCGGTCCGAATGCCGCAGGTGCCGCCCCTCGGCGCGTGCCATCGCACCGAGGGGCGAGGGCACGCGGATGGTGACGCAATCCCGTCCGCCGGGTCGTCACGGCAATCCGGCGGAAACGAAACGGACGACGCGCGGCGCGCGTCTAGACGCCGTGCGGCCGAGGCCGCGCCAGCACGCTCTGCGCGACCACGACCGGACAGTCGGGCTTGTGCACGATCGTGTCGCCCGTCTGCGCCCACGGCACGGAGGCGCCGCACAGCTTGCACTGGTTGCGGGCGCCGCCGTCCTCCTCGGAGACGGTCTCGATGGCTGTCTTCAAGAGGGCGGTGGCGATCTTGCGGGCATCGTCTGCGGTCAGTTCGGGCATTGTCGGTGTTCCGTGGTTATCCGCGGTGGTCCAGGACCGCCGCGAGTCCGAAGGATCTGCCTCGGTCCGAGGCCGGTCCTGAACGGAGCGAGAGATCGGCCGACTCCAACGAGTCGCGCTCCGCTTTGAAATTCGTCGTTTTGCTGGCGAGCCCGCCGGGACTCGAACCCGGGACCCCATGATTAAAAGTCACGTGCTCTACCGACTGAGCTACGGGCTCCTGCGCCAGCGTGTGTAAAGACCCGGCGCCGCAGTGGCAAGTCGCAGACGCTGCGCGACGGCTTCGCAGGCCGCTCTGGCCTGCTGCGGTGCCGCCCCCCGCGGTGCTCCGATGCGTCGGACGCGGCCCGGGCATGACGACGCCGGCGCGCACCGGTCCGTGTGTGGCAATCCACCGTCCCGCGCGCGATACTCGGCTCGAGCTGCCGACCGAACGAGGATGCCGATGCCGATCGTCAACCGTGTCTCCGACCTGCATGCCGAGATCACCGAATGGCGGCGGGATTTTCACGCGCATCCCGAGCTCCTCTATGACCTGCCGCGCACTTCCGCGATCGTTGCCGAGAAGCTGAAGGCCTTCGGTTGCGACGAGGTGGTGCCCGGCATCGGCCGCACCGGCGTGGTCGGCGTCATCCGCGGCGCCAAGCGCAACGGTTCGCCCGGCAAGGTGATCGGGATGCGCGCCGACATGGACGCGCTGCCGATCGAGGAGGCGAACGACCTTCCCTACAAGTCGACGACGTCCGGCAAGATGCACGCCTGCGGCCACGACGGCCACACCGCGATGCTGCTCGGCGCCGCCCGCCATCTCGCCGAGACCCGCAACTTCGCCGGCACGGCCGTGGTGATCTTCCAGCCCGCCGAGGAGGGCGGGGCAGGCGCCCGCGCCATGATCGAGGACGGCCTGTTCGAGCGTTTCGGCATCGACGAGGTCTACGGAATGCACAACTGGCCGGGCCAGCCGGTCGGCCGCTTTGCCACCCGCATCGGGCCGATCATGGCGGCGCAGGACACGTTGCACATCGATATCGAGGGCGTCGGCGGCCACGCGGCGCGGCCGCACCTCGCCATCGACACGATCCTGGTGGGCTCCCAGATCGTCAACCAGATCCAGTCGATCGTGTCGCGCAACGTCGACCCGCTGAAGAACGCCGTGGTGTCGATCTGCATGTTCCAGGCCGGCAACACCGACAACGTCATCCCGCAGACCGCCAAGCTTCTGGGCACGGCCCGCAGCCTCGCGCCGGAGGTGCGCGACCTCCTGGAGAAGCGGCTGACCCACATGATCCCGGCGATCGCCGAGGCCTACGGCGCCAAGGCGCGGTTCGAGTATCGGCGCGGCTATCCGGTACTGGTGAACCACGCCCGCGAGGCGGAGTTCGCCGCCGCCGTCGCGGCGGACGTGATCGGGGCCGACAATGTCGACCCGAACATTCCGCCCTTCATGGGGGCCGAGGACTTCTCTTACATGCTGCAGAAGCGCCCGGGCGCCTTCGTGTTCGTCGGCAACGGCGACAGTGCCGGCCTGCACAACCCGTCCTACAATTTCAATGACGACGTCATCCCGTTCGGGACCTCCTACTGGGTCCGCCTGGTCGAGACCGCGCTGCCGGGGTGAGATTGCTGGCATTCAGGCCGTCATTCCGGGCCGGTGCAACGCGCCGGACCCGGAATCCAGCTAAGAACTCCGCGGTCGTGATTGGATTCCGGGTTCGCACCTGCGGTGCGCCTCGGAATGACGGATCGCAAACAAAAAGGCCCGGCGCGAGCCGGGCCTTTGTTTCTGTGCGATCGTTCGAGCAGCAGTTTTACTGCGCCGGCTCGATGCCCTTGTCGGCCGTCACGGACGGCTCGACGAGGCGGGCCGCCGGCTGCGCCGGGGCGAGACCGAGGAGCTCGGCGGTGCGGGCCTGCAGGCTGCGCCAGAAGGCGAAGTCGTTGAGCCGCGAGCCCTCGAGCCCGGCCAGCGCCACGGCCGAGAGGAACGGCAGGCTCTGCACCACGAGGACGACGGCGAACAGGTTCACCTCGCGCACGCTCTCGTAATTGGTCACGTAGACCGTGAGTGCGCCGATCAGCAGCAGGATGCCGAACACCGCCTCGTCGAAGGCCGGGAACGACATCCGCTTCTTGGCCTTGCCGCCCTTGGCGGTGACCACGAAGGGCAGGTGGTCCTTGATCAGGCCGGCCGCGACCGCCTTGGCGACCGTCCACTGCATGGCCATGGCGGCCAGCATGGCGCCGGTCGCATGCGCCGGGCCGATGCCGACGCGGGCCCGGTAGAGGGTCGCGAAGTGCAGCATCGAGACCACCGAGGCGGCCAGGATCGGGATGGTCAGTACCTTGTCAGGGATAGCGATGCCGACGAAGGCGACCACGGGCACCCAGATCAGGTTGAGCATGGCGACGACGACGCCGAGGCTCTCGGCGCCCATCCAGTTCAGCCAGCCGAGCGCGAACTCGCGCCGCTGCGCCGACGTCAGGTTGCTCACGCCGGGCAGGAAACGCCGCCAGTGCTTCTTGACGATCTGGAAGCCGCCATAGGCCCAGCGATGGCGCTGCTTCTTGAACGCCTCGAAGGTGTCGGGCAGCAGGCCGTGGCCGTAGCGCCGGTTGGTGTAGAGGGCGCGCCAGCCCTGCTCGAAGATGGTGAGGCCGAGATCCGTGTCCTCGCAGATCGTGTCGCTCGACCAGCCGCCGGCGTCGTCCATGGCGGCGCGGCGGATCAGGCACATGGTGCCGTGCGTCACGATGGCGTCGACCTCGTTGCGCTGGACCATGCCGATGTCGAAGAAGCCGGCATACTCGCCGTTCATGATCTTGTGCAGCGGGGTCTTCTCGCCGTCGCGATGGTCCTGCGGGGCCTGTACGAGGCCGATCTGCGGATCCGCGAAGGCCGGCACCATGTCCTTGAGCCAGTCGGGCGCGACCGTGTAGTCGGCGTCGATCAGGCCGATGATCTCGGCGTCCGGCGCGGTGTGCTGCATGGCGATGCGCAGCGCACCGGCTTTGAAGCCCGTCACGTTCTGGAGGTTCAGGAACTTGAAGCGATCGCCGAGCAGGCGGCAGTGCTCCTCGATCGGGCCGGTGTAGGCCGGATCCGTGGTGTTGTTGATCGCCACCACGCACTCGAAGTTGGGGTAGTCCAGCCGCGCCACCGAATCGAGCGTCGCCTTCAGCATCTCCGGCTGCTCGAAATAGGCCGGCACATGGATCGACACCTTGGGGGCGAAGCCCTCCGGCGCCTTCAGGCCGGCCGGGATCAGCCGCTGTGGGCGGCGGCCGAACAGCACCGCCGCGATCTCGTCGATCTTCCACATGGCGATGACGACCAGCGGGATCATCATCAAGAGGCCGACGCCCAGCGCGATTGCCGAGCCGACCACGAAGTAGTGGCCGCTCCAGTAGTCCCAGATGACGCCGACCCAGGCGCCGACCGCATTGGCGAACACGGCGAGCAGCAGTGCCTGCAGCAGGGTGGCGCCCGCCAGGAAGAGGATCGGCAGCGAGATGACCAAGCCGGCGACCACGGCGACGGCCGCGACCGTCACGAAGGCCGGATCGTAGATCGGTCCCGTCCAGGCGAACTTGGGCTGGCGGGCGGCGTCGAACAGGCCCCAGTAGGCGCCGACGCTGCCTTCGAAGGTCTTCCACGGCTGGTCGAACGCTTCGATGATGTTGTAGTCGATGCCCAGCGCCTCGGCCCGTGCGACGAAATCTCGCAGGAGAGTCGCCTGCAGGATGCGGCCCGGCTCCGCCGCGCGGCGGTTGTATCCGGCGCTCGGCCAGCCGAACTCGGCGATGACGATGCGCTTGCCCGGGAAGGCCTGGCGGAGCTTGAAGTAGTTGTTGACCGCGAGATCCACGGTCTCGGTCGCCGAGAAGCCTTCCCAGTAGGGAAGAATGTGGACGGCGATGAAGTCGACGGCCGACGCCAGCTCGGGATGATCGAGCCAAGTCGAGTAGATTTCGCCGGTGGTCACCGGCACCGACCCGCCGACCTCGCGCTTGACCTGCTGGATGTAGCGGATCAGCTCGTCGATCTTGAAGTCGTCGCGGTAGATCGCCTCGTTGCCGACCACGATGGCGTTGATGTTGCGGTTCTTGCGGGCCATGTCGACCACGGCGCGGATTTCGCGCTCGTTGCGGTCGCGGTTCTTGTCGAGCCAGGCGCCGGCCGCGACCTTGAGACCGAATTCGGCGGCGATCGGCGGCACCAGCTCGGCCCCGCCGGTCGCCGAATAGGTTCGGATCGCGCGGGTGTAGGGGGACAGCGTCTTCAGATCGTTTCGGATCGACGCGGTGGTCGGCCGGTTGCCGTCCTCCGGATGCCCTTCGAAGGGCGAGTAAGAGACGCTGGTCAGCGGCCCGGAGACATTGGGAGCAGACGTCTGACTTTGCCAAATGGCCCACGCGCCCGCGTGCACACACGCAACGAGCGCGACCACGGCAGCGACGGAGCGCATGGCCTGTTCTACCGAATGGGGCGGAGGTAAGCGGTCTCGAGCCTGTCCCCTAGGCTCGACCGGGACCGGGGATGCCCTTGCGCTGCACCATATGGATACCGCGCCGGCACGTTCAAGTAGACTTTGGACATGGCGAATTCAGGGCGACCCGACCACCGTGCGCCGCATGTACAATGAGCCGTAAACGACTCTAACGCGCATTCGTTCCTTGCGGCGCGGGAGGCGCTGCGGCCGCGGCCGCAGGGGCCGGGACGAAGTCGGGGTCGAGCCAGCAAGCATGGACGCGCGCATTCAGTGTTTCGGTCGCTTTGGGATCGATGTTCCCCTGTCGCACGACGCACCTGAACGTCGTCTGAACGTGACCGCCCGGGCAGCCGAAGCGGTCGTACAGCTCGAGGTGCCGGAACGCCGTGTCGAGGTCGTCGCGCCACAGCAGGCCGACCACCCGCTCGCCGAGCCAGACGCATTCGGCCGCCGCCGCCGGACCCTGCAGGGCACGCCCCGCCTCGACGGTCTGGTCGGCGCGGGTCTTGCGCTCGGCTCGCGCCGCGTCGCCGGGCTGCGCCGGCGCCGTCGGTTGTGGCTGCGGCTGCGGCGGTGCGGTCTGTTCAGGAGGCTTCTGCTCGGGCGCCTGGGCAGAGGCGGGACCGAGGCAAGGCGCAAGAAAAATGACCGCTGCTGAGACGGCAACGGCAGCGACGCGCAAACCAGGAAGGGGCATGACGATGCTGTGATTCTGGGCGAGATCGTCCATGACGGCGCACACGCCATCGCGGACCGGAGCGGCATTACGGCATGGCGACAATGTCAATCTTGCGACGGAACAAACGACTTGTCCACTTGTCCGCGCGCCGTTCTGCTCCTCGTGAGCCGCGCAGGCGAACGCAGATCGAACGCCGCCTCGTACGCCCCCTTGGCGCGGCGGCGACGGCGCGCTAGGCCCTGACGGTTGCCTTTCACCGCGGCCTCCAGCACGGACCCTCCATGCGTCTCCCGCTCAGCCTGCTCGTGATCGCCGCCGCGCTCGTGGCCGCCTTCTGGTGGTGGCTCGGCTGGCCGGTGCCGATGGCGTCGTTTGCGCAGGCGGCGGGCGACCGCAAGCTCGAATGCGTGTCCTACTCGCCGTTCCGCGGCGCCCAGAACCCGCTCGACCAGAGCATCCGGGTCGAGCCCTGGCAGATCGAGGAAGACCTGGCCCGACTGGCGCCCGTGACCAAGTGCATCCGCACCTATTCGATCCAGCACGGGCTCGACCAGATTCCGGCCATCGCCGAGCGGCACGGCCTGAAGGTGCTGCAGGGCCTGTGGCTGAGCAGCCATCGCGAGAAGAACCGCGCCGAGATCGACGGCACTGTCGCGCTCGCCAAGCGTTTTCCCCAGGTGATCACCGGCATCGTGGTCGGCAACGAGGTGCTGCTGCGCGGCGAATTGTCGGCCGTCGATCTCGGCGCCATCATCCGTGAGGTGAAGGCTGCCGTGCCGGTGCCGGTCACCTATGCGGATGTCTGGGAGTTCTGGCTGCGCAACCGCGACCTCGCCAATGTCGCCGACTTCATCACCATCCACATCCTGCCCTACTGGGAGGACATCCCGATCCCGGCCGCCGAGGCGGGCGCCCATGTCGAATCGATCGTGCGGCGCGTTGCCGCGGTCTTTCCCGGCCGCGATATCCTGGTCGGCGAGGTCGGCTGGCCGAGTGCCGGCCGCATGCGCGAGAGCGCGCTGCCGTCGCTCTCCAACCAGGCGCTGGTGGTGCAGGACGTGCTGGCGCGGGCCGGGCGGGGCGGCTTTCGGGTCAATGTGATCGAGGCTTTCGATCAGCCCTGGAAGCGCATCCTCGAGGGCACGGTCGGCGGCCACTGGGGCCTGCTGACCGATGCCGGTCGCACGCCGAAATTCGTCGTCGGAGAGCCGGTGTCGGACCATCCGGACTGGCCGCGGCAGGCGGGGCTCGGGCTCGCCGTGGTGCTGGCCGTGTTTGCCGCCGCCTTCGTCTCGGCCGGGGCAGGGCGCAGCAAGCTTGCCCCGGTCGTGTGGGTCGCCGTCGCCGTCGACGCGCTCGCGGCCGGCATGCTGACCGGCTGGGCGGCCGAGAAGATCATGGTCGAGAGCCTCGGCTGGGGCGGCGTTTTTCGCGGCACGGCGCTGGCCGTGACCGCCATCGCGGCCCCGATCATCGGCGCCGCCCTGATGGTGCGCGGCGCCCGGCCGCCGGCCTTCGTGCTGGCGCTCGGCGCCCGCCAGGACCGCGCCGCCGATCCGCTTGTCGCCGCCGGCGCCTGGCTCCTGGTGCTGGTGGCGGTGCTGGCCGTGCAGACGGCGCTCGGCCTCGTGTTCGATCCGCGCTATCGCGACTTTCCGTTTGCGGCCCTGACGGCCGGCACGGTGCCGTTCCTGCTGCTCGCCGTGCTGCAGCCGGCCGGACCCGGCCTGCGCGGGCCGGCCGAGACGGCGATCGCGGTCGTGCTCGGCCTCTCGGCCGTGTTCATCGTCTTCAACGAGACGCCGGCGAACTGGCAGGCGGTGTGGCTGACGGTCTGCCTGGTGGCGCTCGCCGTCACGCTTCGTCGCGTGCGGGTCGCGCCAGGCTCATGAACAGGACCGCGGCGGCGACGCCGGCGAGCCCGGCATTGTAGAGGACGAGCCCGAGCGCGGTCGCCGCGAGCGCCAGGCCGAACAGTGGCACGGCGGGGCGAATCAGGTTGATCAGCGCCGCCCCCAGCGCCACCCAGCCGAACACCTGCACGTTGAACAGCCGGGTCGCCACCAGCCGCACCAGACAGACGGTGCTCTGCTGTCCGGCGTCGCAGGCGAGCCCGACCGGCGTGTTCTCGATCACCAGATAGCGGACGTAGAAGGCGTAGCCGAGCGCCAGGAAGCCGACCGTGAGGAGCCAGTTGGTGGTGCGACAGGAGGGCAGGAAGCGTGGACGCATGCGGGGCCTGGGCTGAGGGCGACACCGGTCCGTATAGCGGCTTCGGAGCCCATCTTGAAGGGCATCGCCTCGCCGGGGTCACGGCAGCGTCAGCATCTGGCCTTCGTAGGGCGTCGCCCGGCAGGCGATGCCGCTGATGGAGAGCGAGGCGCACAACCGTGCGGCGGCGAGCGAGGTCGGCACCGGCCCGGCAACCAGCCGCATCTCGACGAGCCCCGGCTTGGCGGCGTCGCGCAGCGCGATGGCGGGTTTCAGATCGGCCACCAGATCGCCCGACTGGCCTTCCCGAACCTTGGTCCACAGCGCCCGCAGCGTGTCGATGCTGGCCGGCCCGCCGATCTCGATGGCGAAGCGCTTGTTTCCGGTGTCCGGGGCCGGGGCCGGGGCGGGGGCCTCCATGGGCGGCGGCGTCCGGGTCGCCGCCGCCTGGGTGGCGAGGTTGTTGGCCAGCGGGTTGGGTCGGGGCAGCGGGATCTCGCTCGGGTCCATGCCGGCCACCGTACCGACCACCGATGGGACCACGGGATCCACCATTGTCGGCGGCACCACGGCGGTCGCCACCGTGGTGGGCGGCGGAGCCGGCGCCTCGCGCGGCTCGATCGGCGGCAGCGCGCGCGGGTCAGGGACGGGCGGGTGCGCCTCGGCCGCGGCCGCCAGGGATTTCGGTGCCGCCGCGGGTTCGGGCGGCTTGAACGAGGCCGGCGGGGTCCCAGGCGGCACCATGAACAGGTCGGACCCGACCGGACTGCGGCGGTTCGCCTGGGCGATCGAGCCGGTGAGATCCTCGACGCTGGTTTCCAGCGCCGCCAACCGGCCGGCGAGCTTGTCGCGGTCGGCCTGGAGGCTGCGCACCGTGTCGCCGAGCCGTTTGGCCTCGCGTTCGGCGTCGAGCGCCCGCACCATCGCCTGCGCCGTGGCGGCGCGGGCCGCCTCGGTCTGGGCCGCAAGCGGTGCCGTCGCGGCGGCGACCCGGCGCTCGCCCATGTCGGATTGGGCCGCCAGAACGGCGATCGCCAGAGCGCCGGACGCGGCGATGCCCCATGCGACCAGCCGCAGCAGAGGACTCATGTCGACCCGCTCGTCGCCGTCGTCGATCAGTCGTTGTCGGGGCCGGTCCGCCATGACGCTCTAAAACTTCGAATCAAGTCACGGATATTTACCAGATTTCCGCGGCCCTCGCCGCTTCGGGACAATCCTCGATGCCGCTTTTCGCTGGCGCCTTTGCAGGCTATGAGGGCGCACCGTCCGGGCGCCACGAGGAGACTCCATGCCGGCGCGATCCTGCCTGACCATCGTTCTCGCCGCCGGCGAAGGGACGCGCATGCGCGCGTCCCGGCCGAAGGTTCTGCATGCGATCGCGGGCCGGCCGTTGATCGCCCATGTGCTGGCCGCCGTGCAGGCGACCGGCAGCCGCATCGCCGTGGTGGTCGGGCCCGGCGCCGACGCCGTGACGGCGGCGGTGAAAAGCCTGGCGCCGGAGGCCGAGGTGTTCGTCCAGGCCGAGCGGCGCGGCACCGCGCATGCCGTGCTGGCCGCCCGCGCCGCGCTCGAACGGGGCGCCGACGACGTGCTGGTCGCCTTCGCCGACACGCCGCTGATCCGGCCGGAGACGCTGGAGGGCCTGCGGGCGCCGCTCGCCGCCGGCGCCGCCGTGTCGGTGCTGGGTTTTCGCCCGAAAAATCCGACCGGTTACGGGCGTCTGGTGACCGACGGAGATGACCTCGTCGCCATCCGCGAGGAAAAGGACGCGAGCCCGGCCGAGCGGGCGATCGGCTTCTGCAATGCCGGGTTGATGGGCCTGTCGGGTGACCACGCCCTGACGCTGCTCGACCGCATCGGCGACGACAATGCCAAGCGCGAGTTCTATCTGACCGACGCGGTCGCGCTCGCCCGTTCGGCCAGCCTGCGGGCCGTCGCGACGGCGGCCGACGACGACAGCGAGGTTTTGGGCGTCAACACGCAGGCCCAGCTCGCCGAGGTCGGCGCCGTGCTGCAGCAGCGGTTGCGCGCCGCCGCCCTCGATGGAGGGGTGTCGATGGCGGCCCCCGAGACCGTGCATCTCGCCTATGACACGACGCTCGCGCGCGATGTCGTCATCGAGCCCTATGTGGTGTTCGGCCCCGGCGTCACGGTGGCGGAGGGCGCCGTCATCAAGGCGTTCTCGCATCTCGAAGGAGCGACAGTCGGCCCCGGCGCGCTGGTCGGTCCCTACGCCCGATTGCGGCCCGGCGCCGTGTTGGAAAACGACGTGCATGTCGGCAATTTCGTGGAGATCAAGGCGTCCACGATCGAGGCCGGCGCCAAGACCAACCACCTCAGCTATATCGGCGACGCCCGGGTGGGTGCGAAGGCGAATGTCGGGGCCGGCACCATCACGTGCAACTACGACGGCGTCCTCAAGCATCGCACCGACATCGGCGCCGGCGCCTTCATCGGCTCCAACTCGTCGCTGGTGGCGCCTGTGAAGATCGGCGACGGCGCCTATGTCGGGTCGGGCTCGGTGGTGACGAAAGATGTGCCGCCGGACGGTCTCGCGGTGGCGCGCGGCCGGCAGATCGTCAAGGAAGGCTGGGCGGCGCGCTGGCGCAAGATCGCGGCGGCCGCCAAGAAAAAGCCCGGATCGCCGCCCTGAACTCGCCGCCGTCGGGGCAGGCCATTCGGCGGTCTCGTTCTTGCGGTCTCGTTCTTGTTCGAGCGTTGTCGAGCAAAGCGGGGGCCGGCTCGCATGAAGAAAACGCCCCAACTTTAAAATATTGGAGCGTTTTCGGACGCAAAACCGGAATCCAGTTTTGCTGAACCCGCTTTAAGCTCTCGTCACGGTGCCGGTCGCGGATCGCCTCCGGGCGATCCCGCTGCCGGAAAGAGGTGCTGCTCCCATGTGCGGAATCATCGGAATTCTCGGGCGCGAGGCGGTCGCACCCCAGATGGTCGACGCCCTCAAGCGGCTGGAATACCGCGGCTACGATTCGGCCGGGGTGGCGACGCTGGAGCACGGGCACCTGACCCGGTGCCGCGCCGAGGGCAAGCTCAAGAACCTGGAGCACCGCCTGGAGCGCGAGCCGCTCGCCGGCACGATCGGCATCGGCCACACCCGCTGGGCGACCCACGGGCGGCCGAACGAGACCAACGCCCATCCGCATGCGAGCGCCCGGGTGGCGGTCGTCCACAACGGCATCATCGAGAACTTCAACGAGCTGCGCAGCGAGCTGGAAGGCCGCGGCGCCCACTTCGCCACCGAGACCGACACCGAGGTGGTTGCTCATCTCGTCAACGACCTGATGGCGAAAGGGCTCGGCCCGGTCGAGGCCGTCAAGGCGGCGTTGCCGCGGCTGCGCGGCGCCTTTGCGCTCGCCTTCCTGTTCGAGGGCGAGGAGGACCTGCTGATCGGGGCGCGGCGCGGCTCGCCGCTCGCCATCGGCTACGGCCACGGCGAGATGTATCTCGGCTCCGACGCCATCGCGCTCGCCCCCTTCACGTCGACCATCAGCTATCTGGAGGACGGCGACTGGGCCGTGCTCACGCGTGGCGGCGTCCAGATCTTCGACGAGGCCGGCGCGCCGGTGAAGCGCCATGTGCTGAAGTCGTCGGCCTCGGCCTTCCTGGTCGACAAGGGCAATTTCCGCCACTTCATGGCCAAGGAAATCCACGAGCAGCCCGAGGTGGTCGGCCACGCGCTGGCGCATTACGTCGACTTCGCCGCCGAGCGGATCGTGCTGCCCGAGCTGCCCTTCGACTTTCGCGACCTGCAGCGCGTCACCATCGCGGCCTGCGGCACCGCCTATTACGCCGGGCTGGTCGGAAAATACTGGTTCGAGCGGTTCGCACGGCTGCCCGTCGCGGTCGAGATCGCTTCCGAGCTGCGCTACGGCGATGCGCCCTTCGCGGCCGGCAATCTCGCGGTCTTCGTGTCGCAGTCGGGCGAGACCGCCGACACGCTGGCGACGCTGCGCCACGCCAAGGCGAACGGCCAGCACGTCATCTCCGTCGTCAACGTGCCGACCTCGACGATCGCGCGCGAGAGCGACGTGGTGATGCCGACGCTGGCCGGCCCCGAGATCGGCGTCGCCTCGACCAAGGCGTTCACGTGCCAGCTCACGGTTCTGGCCTGCCTGGCCATCGCGGCGGGGCGCGCCCGCGGCAATCTGTCCGAGGAGGACGAGCGGCGGCTGGTGCGGGCGCTGATCGAGGTACCGCGCCACATGACGGCGGCGCTGGCGCTCGAGCCGACGATCGAGAAGCTCGCCCGCGACATCGCCAAGAACCGCGACGTGCTCTATCTCGGCCGCGGCACCAGCTATCCGCTGGCTCTCGAAGGGGCGCTGAAGCTCAAGGAAATCTCCTACATTCACGCCGAGGGCTACGCCGCCGGCGAGCTCAAGCACGGCCCGATCGCGCTGATCGACGAGACCATCCCGGTGATCGTCATCGCGCCGCACGACCGCGTCTTCGAGAAGACCGTGTCGAACATGCAGGAGGTGGCGGCGCGCGGCGGACGCATCATCCTGGTGACCGACCCGCAGGGCGCCAAGGAGGCGACGGTCGACTCGCTCGCCACCCTGGTGCTGCCGCACATGCCGGCCTCCGTCACACCGATGGTGTATGCCCTGCCGGTGCAGATGCTCGCCTATCATGCCGCCGTCATCATGGGCACCGACGTCGACCAGCCCCGCAACCTCGCCAAGTCCGTCACGGTCGAATAGACTCGTTTCGGCCGCCACGGCGGCGCCGTGCCGCGCCGATCCTCGACCGTGACGACACAGGGTCCCATCACCGTGACCGAGACGCCCAAGCCCAAGCCGTCCACCGCCGAGCCCAAGACGACGTCCGACAAGCCGGTGCTTCCGGGGCCGGGGCTCGGCGCGGGGGCGCGCCTGCGCAACTACTTCCTCACCGGCCTGGTGGTGGCCGGGCCGCTCGCCATCACGGCGTGGCTGACCTGGTCGTTCGTCACCTGGGTGGACGCGCTGGTGCGGCCGCTCGTCCCGGTCCAGTACCGGCCCGAGACCTATCTGCCCTGGGTCATTCCCGGCTCCGGGCTGATCATCGCGTTCGTGGCCCTGACCATGCTCGGCTTCCTCACCGCCAACCTGGTCGGGCGGACCCTGGTCGAGTTCGGCGAGCGGCTGCTCGATCGCATGCCGCTGGTGCGCTCGCTCTACAAGGGGCTCAAGCAGGTGTTCGAGACGCTGTTCTCGGAGACCGGGTCGAGCTTCCGCAAGGTCGGGCTGGTCGAGTTCCCGTCGCCCGGCATGTGGTCGCTGGTGTTTCTGTCGGTCTCGCCGGGCCAGCAGGTGTCGGACCGCCTGCCGCCCGAGGAGCACGTCTCCGCCTTCATGCCGTGCACGCCCAATCCGACCACCGGATTCTTCTTCTATGTGCCGCGCAGCAAGCTGATCGAGCTCGACATGACGGTCGAGGCCGCCGCCAAGCTGGTCATGTCGGCCGGCATGATCCAGCCGAACGGCAATGACGGGCAGAAGAAGCTCGCCGCGCTCGCCGCCGCCGCGCAGACCGTCCAGGCGGCCCAGGCGGCGCAGGCAGGCGGTTCCGGCACGGCCGATCCGGCTCCGGCCGGGACCGCCGAGAAGGCGACGGCCACGGCCGGGTAAAGTTCATGTTGCAGGACGTGCTCGATCGCGGCCTGTCGCGCGGTTTTCGCGCGGCCGAGGAGCTGAGTGAGCGGCTGCTCGCCACGCCGCTCGCCACCCGGGCGCTGGAGCCGTGGTGTCGCGAACGCGGCATCGCGGACGGGACGATCGTGGTTCGCCGGAACGAGGCGCCCGCGCCCGAACCGCTCGATCCCGACAGTCTGGCGCTGCTCGGCGGCGACCCGCGCGGCCTCGTCTTCCGCCGGGTCGACATCCGCCTGGGCGGCATCACTTTGGTCGACGCCGCCAACTGGTATTTCGCCGACCGCCTGACACCGGCCATGCACGAACGGTTGCTCGGTGACACGCCGTTCGGGGAGGCGATCTGCGAACTCGAGCCGCGCCGAAAAACCTTCCTGGTTCGCTTTGCCGCGCGCGAAGCCGTCGACGGGCCCGCGCCCCCGCTGCACGTCCTCGAGCACCGGGCGATCCTGGACCTGCCCGACGGCACGCCGATAGCGGTCGTTCACGAGCGTTACCGCGCCATGCTGGTGCGATCAGAGCCATAGCCGAGGGCAAGGGTGCCTATCCGCCCAGGCCGTCACCGCCGGACCTGATCCGGCGGTCCATCGCTTCGAAATAAACATGTTTCGAGGATGGATTCGCGGGTCGAGCCCGCGAATGACGAGTCGATGGCTCGTGCCGTTGGACCTACTTGTCGAACAGCTTGTCGGCGGCCGTGATCAGCCCGATGGTCGGGTTGGCGACACAGTATTCGGCGAGCTTCTTGGCGTTCTCGGCGAGCTTGTCGGAGTCGATCACGGGCGGCGCGTCCTCGTCCTTGTAGTAGGCGTCGAGCCAGGCGAGCGTGATCGTGATGTCGTCCTTGCTGCTGGAGAGGAACTGCTTGCAGGTGCTGGTCGACAGGTCGATCTTTTCGGCGGCGGCGGGTGAGGCGAGACCGAGGGCCGCGGCGACGAGGATCGGAGAGAGCAGCGTCGTCACGGGGGCGAGACGGGCCTTCATGGAATGGGCTCCTGAGCTGGACGGGGGTTTGCGCGGCGCCTGGCCACGGCCTGCGATTCGCGGCGGCGCGATTATGGTGAAGACGTCGGGTCGCTGTCCTCTCTTTCGGCGCAGGATGGTGACCGCTTCGTGCACAAGCGTGTGATGTGACAGAAGTGCGTCGAGACCAGCGGGTGGTTCACCCGGCCCGCAGCAGCCGCACGGCCTCGTCGCGGCCGAACAGATAGAGCAGCGTGCGCAGCGCCTGGCCGCGCTCTGTCTTGAGATCAGGGTCGCGCGACAGTACCAGACCGGCGTCGTCGCGGGCCGCTTCGAGGAGCCCGCCGTGCGTCTCGATGCGGGCGACGCGAAAGCCCGGCAGGCCGCTCTGGCGAGTGCCGAGCACGTCGCCTTCGCCGCGCAGCTTCAAATCCTCTTCGGCGATGCGGAAGCCGTCTTCGGTGTCGCGCATGGTGGCGAGGCGCGCCTTGGCCGCTTCGCCGAGCGGTGCCTTGTAGAGCAGCAGGCAGGTCGATTTCTCCGCGCCGCGGCCGATGCGGCCGCGGAGCTGATGAAGCTGGGCGAGGCCGAAGCGCTCGGCGTGCTCGATCACCATGACGCTCGCCCGCGGCACGTCCACGCCCACCTCGATCACGGTGGTGGCGACCAAGAGGGTGGTCTCGCCGGCGGAAAAGCGCGCCATCGCGGCGTCCTTCTCGGAGCCGCGCATCTTTCCGTGCACGAGTCCCACCGTGTCGCCGAACACGCCCGAGAGGTCGCGAAAACGGTCTTCCGCCGCGGCGAGGTCGATGGTCTCGGACTCTTCGACCAGCGGACACACCCAGTAGACCTGCCGGCCGTCGTGAAGCGCCCGGCCGACCGCGGCGACCACGTCGTCGAGCCGGTCGAGCGCGATGGTGCGGGTATCGATCGGCTTTCGCCCGGCGGGTTTTTCGCGGAGTTCGGAGACGTCCATGTCTCCAAAGTAGGTCAGCACGAGCGTGCGCGGGATCGGCGTCGCCGTCATCACCAGCACGTCGACGGCGCGGCCCTTTTGCGCCAGCGCGAGCCGCTGGTGGACACCGAAGCGGTGCTGCTCGTCGACCACGGCGAGCGCCAGATCCTTGAACGTCACCTCGTCTTGAAAAATCGCGTGCGTCCCGACCAGAATATCGATCTCGCCGTCCGCGAGCCTTTGCAGCGTCTCGGACCGCTCGCGGCCGCGCTCGCGACCGGTCAGGATGGCGACGCGCAGGCCGGCTTTTTCCGCGAGCGGCGCGATCGTTTTCAGATGCTGTCGGGCCAGGATTTCGGTCGGCGCCATGATGGCGGCCTGGCTGCCGGCCTCCACGGCGGCGGAGCAGGCGAACAACGCGACCACGGTCTTGCCCGAGCCGACGTCTCCCTGCAGCAGCCGCAGCATGCGCTCGGGCTTTTCCAGATCGGCGGCGATGTCGGCGACCGCCTTGGCCTGCGAGCCGGTGAGCGACCAGGGCAGGGCGGCGGCGAGCTTTTCACGCAGGCGCCCGTCGCCGGCGGTGCTGCGCCCGGCCGCCTTTTTCATCCGGGCCCGCACCATCATCAGGGCGAGCTGGCCGGCCAGAAACTCGTCATAGGCGAGCCGCGACCAGGCCGGCTGCTCGGGCGCCAGATCCTCGGGGACGGCGGGCCGGTGCACGGTGCGCAGCGCATCGGCGAAGGCGGGAAAGCGCATTTTTACGAGGAACGCCGGGTCCTGCCACTCGGGCAGCGCCGGCAGCTTCGTCACGGCCGCCTCGATGGCGCGGCGCACGCCGTAGATGGCCAGCCCTTCGGTCAAAGGATAGACCGGCTCGACGGCCGGCATTTTTGCCAGATCCTGCTCCGACACCACCCGGTCGGGATGCACCATCTGCAGCATGCCGTCGTACTGGGCGACCGTGCCCGACACCCAGCGCGTCTCGCCGACCGGCAGCAGCTTTTCCAGCACCTCGGGCCGCGCCTTGAAGTACGTGATGATCAGGTCGCCGGTGCCGTCGCTCGCATAGATGAGATGCGGCGCGCGCGAGCGGCCGGGGGCAGGCGGGCGGTGGCGCTCGACCGTGACGGCGACGGTCGCGACCTGGCCGACCTTCACGTCGCGCAGCACGGGACGGGACCGCCGATCGACGACGCCGCTCGGCAGATGGAACAGGAGATCGAGCACGCGCGGGACGTCGTCGCGGCCGAGCAGCCGACGATACAGCCGCTCCATCTTCGCCCCGATCCCCGGCAGGGTCGTGACGGCGGCGAACAGGGGATTCAATGCATCCGGTCGCAAGGGTTCGGTCCGTGGTCCGCTGTGGCGCAGCGACGCTCGGTCCGGATTTGCTCTCGCGGCTTCTTCCGCTCGTCCCCGCAAAAGCCGGGCCCCAGACGTCCAGACGGCTGGATTCGCGCTTGCGCGGGACTGAGAGGAGTGTGGAGCTCCGTCGGAGAGAGCCGGGCGGCCGGGCATGCTTACGCGGTCGTGGTCCTTGCCCTATACCGCACCCCGGCCGGCAGTTCACCCCGGCGTCGCCGCCCCGTTCAGCGACAGTCGCGTCGGTCGATCGGGATCGCGACCGACAACCCAGCCTTCTCGTACCAGGAGCTGGACGTGAGGTCCGTCGGCTTTTTCCCGATCTTTCGGCTGCGGGTCTTCGCGCCAAACGTCTTGGGCGCTTGACTTATCGTATCGGGCGACCTGGCGACTTGGCGGGTGCGTTCGGCTCCTTGGCGCATATGCATGGCTCACCCGGTGCATGACGATGGCGACAGACATCGGTCGGCCGGCAATCCGGTGCTCGATGCACGCGGCGCCGACTCACCCGTCAGTCACCGGTTTTGCGCTTCCGTTCGTGGCGCGGCCGATGAACCCAAAGGGAATGGGAGGCGGAAGGAAACGCGACTTCGAGGCGCTGGCCACCGCCTTCATGGCGGACTCGCTGAGGCTGCCGACCTGCTCTGCCGTCGCCTGCATCTGCAACTGGAAGAACTCGGTCTGGATCTTCACGACATCCTGAACGTCCTTGGCGCCCAGCAAGTTCTTCGCGAAATCGAATGCGCTTGCGACGTTGCGCTCGGCATAGCGGAGCATCTTGTCCGTCAGCTCGGTTTCGCCGATCGCGGTCATCCCGGGCGAGCCGCCGTGCAAGACCTGCAGATAGTTGTTAATTGCAGTACGTGCCTGCTCCAGGCTCTGCTCTGTCATTTTTCGCATATCCACGGGTATTTCGAAGGGCGTCGTGGCGCTCATCGCTGTCTCCGTTGTGTAAAGCTCAATACGAGAACGCCGCGCCCACCTCGGCGCCTTCGCTCCCAGCACACGCTATACGAATTCCGTTTGCCATCTTGCGCCCGGCTGGAAACAATAACTGTGCCGAATTGCTCACAGCGCAACTTAAATGCAAACATAGGCGACGTTTCGCGTATAGGTCGTTCTGGTCTCTACGTATGGTCTGCCCCTCCACTCGGTTCGGCTTGGAAAAGCCGCCCGCTGACTTGCCCCTGCCTTCGTCTGGTTGCGAAACCGAGGCGTCGTCGTTTCCGCCCGTCCCCGCGAAAGCCGGGATCCAGGAATCCGGAAGAACCGGATTTCAGCTTGCGCTGAATGAGCGGAGCGTGGGGCTTCGTCGGAGAGGACCGGTCGATCGCGCATTCTTGCGCCGGCGTGGGGCTTGCCCTATACCGCACCCCGGTCGGCAGTTCACCCAGGCGTCGCCGCCCCGCAAGGGGAGCTGAACCTGCCAAGTCACTTCGCCACGGTCGACAACCTCGTCCCGTGCCACGTCGAAGCCGGCGACCACGACGGTCCGTAGAGGGCCCGGCACGTCGAGGATCCGTCGATGTCCCGTCAAATCTTTCCTTATGTCGCGGACGACATGTCCGCCCTGGCGCGCGCCCTGAAGGGCGAGCTTGCCCGCGCCGAAAAGGCCCCGGGCCATGTCGAGCTGCTGAACATGCTGGCGCGCGCCGCCGGCTGCCGCAACTTCCAGCATTTCCGCGCCCAGGCCGAGGCCCGCGACCGCCTGGAAAATCCCCCGCCGCCGGCCACGCCCGAGCCGCCGGTCGATTTTTTGCGGATCGAGCGCATCGCCCGCTACTTCGACGCCGACGGGCGGCTGACGCGCTGGCCCGGCAAGCACTCCGACCGGCTGCCCTGCCTGTGGGTGATGTGGTCGCGGCTGCCGGCCCGGGTGGTGCTGTCCGAGCCGGAGGTCAACCAGGTGCTGAAGGGCGGGCACCTGTTCGGCGACCACGTGTTGTTGCGCCGCGAGCTGGTCGATCTGGGGCTCGTCACCCGCACACCCGACGGTCGCGAGTACCGCCGCGTCGAGCAGGCCCCGCCCGCCGACGCGCGGGCGCTGATTCGGCATCTCGCGGCCCGGAGGGCCGGATAGGGCTCGGTCACGGGGCTGGGCTGCCGGTCCGCGCATTGGCGATCGGCGGCCCAGCCGCTATATCAATCGCGCGCCCGGCCCTGTCCGGGCTTTCGGCGTTTTTCGTTTGGGCGCGGCGCGCGCCGAGGAGAGGCCATGACCGGAACCACACGATCGAGCGAAGGCCTGTCGGAGCGCCGGCGGCGGCTCTTGTTCCGGGCCTGGCGGCGCGGCACCCGGGAGCTCGATCTCATCACGGGCCGCTTCGCGGACGAGGTGATCGGCGATCTCACCGAGGAGGAGGTCGCCGAGTTCGAGGGCTGGTGCTCGGCTGCGGATCTCGATCTCTACAACTGGATCACCGGGTCGAAGCCGGTGCCGGCCGAGTACGACACGCCGCTGTTCCGGCGCCTGAAGAATTTCAATCACGGAGCCGCGGCCGTCTGAAACGGCCCGTGACAAGATTTCCGTCATTCCGGGGCGCACCGAAGGCGCGAACCCGGAATCCAGCGGCGAGCTCCGTGGGTGTGACTGGATTCCGGGTTCGCCGCTGCGCGGCGCCCCGGAATGACCACCGGAGAGTCGTTCGAGTTCGCATGCAGGCCGACGTGAGCACATGGCACTGGTGAAAGCGCGTTCCCCGGCCGAGCTGGTCGCCCCCGGTCGTCCGCTGACGCTCGCGAGCGTCGCCGACGGCGCCGAGGGTTTCGTTTTAGGCGATCTCGCCCGCGCGGTCGCGGCGCGGCCCAATGCACCGGCCGTCAGCCTCCTGGTGGTGTGCCGCGACGGGCCGCGCATGGCCCAGCTCGCCCGCACGCTGCGGTTCTTCGCGCCGGATCTGGTGCAGCTCGAATTCCCGGCCTGGGACTGCCAGCCCTACGACCGCGTCTCGCCGCATCCCGGCATCGTCGCCGAGCGGATGATCGCGCTGGCGCGTCTCGCGCGCCTGAAGGGCAGCGAGCGCCCGACCGTGCTGCTCACCACGGTCAACGCCGTGGTCCAGCGCGTGCCGGCGAAGCGGACCGTCGCCGGGCAGGCGTTCTCGGCGGCGCCCGGCAACCGCCTCGCCATGGAGGGCATCACCCGTTGGCTCGAGCTCAACGGATATCTGCGCACCGCCACGGTGCGCGAGGCGGGCGAATACGCCGTGCGGGGCGGCATCATCGATCTGTTTCCGCCCGGCCTCGGCGAGCCGGTGCGGCTCGACTTCTTCGGCGACACGCTGGAATCGATCCGGACCTTCGATCCCGAGACCCAGCGCACCCAGGACCAGCTCCACGCGCTCGATCTCGTGCCGGTCGCCGAGTTCCAGCTCGTCACCGAGACGATCCGAAAGTTCCGCCAGGGCTATGTCGCGGCTTTCGGCGCGACCACCTCGGACGACCAACTCTACGAGGCGGTGAGCGAAGGCCGCCGCTATCCCGGCATGGAGCACTGGCTGCCGCTGTTCCACGACCGGCTCGACACGCTGTTCGACTACCTGCCGGATACGCCGGTGGCGCTGGAGCCGCTGGCCGAGGAGGCCGCGCATGAGCGCCTCGCCCAGATCGCCGACTATTTCGACGCCCGCAAGCAAGCCGTGGCGATGGAAGGCGGCGGTCCCCCGTACAAGCCGCTGCCGCCCGAAAAGCTCTATCTGACCGAAGCAGAGTGGCGCGAAAAGCTCGCCGACGGCGCGCTGGTGCGCATGACCCCGTTCGCCAGCCCGGAGGGCGCAGGCAAAGGGGCCGGCGCCGTGGTCGATGTCGGCACAAGGGCCGGCCACAATTTCGCGGCCGAGCGCGCCGCCTCCGCCGGCAACGTGTTCGAAGCCCTGAAGAGCCACGTCGACAAGCTGCAGTCGGCCGGCAAGCGCGTCGTCATCGCGCTGTGGAGCGAGGGCGCGCGCGATCGCACCAGCAGCGTGCTGACCGACCACAAGCTGGTCAATCTGCGCAATGTCGCGAGCTGGCCGGAGGCGCGTTCTCGGCCCGCCGTCGAGGTGGCGCTCGCCGTGCTCGGTCTCGAAGCCGGCTTCGAGACCGACGACCTCGCCGTCATCGGCGAGCAGGATATTTTGGGCGACCGCCTCGTCCGGCAACGTCGGTCTTCCAAGAAGGCCGAGAATTTCATCGCCGAGGTGACCAGCCTCGCGGCCGGCGACCTCGTCGTCCATGTCGACCACGGCATCGGCCGCTTCATCGGGCTGAAGACGATCGAAGCCGCCGGCGCGCCGCACGACTGCCTGGAGATCCACTACGCCGGCCAGGACAAGCTCTACCTGCCGGTGGAGAACATCGAGCTCCTCTCGCGCTACGGTTCGGAGGACACGGCGGTCGAGCTCGATCGGCTCGGCGGCGCCGGCTGGCAGACCCGCAAAGCCCGGATGAAGCAGCGCATCCGCGAGATCGCCGGCGAGCTGATCAGGATCGCGGCGGAGCGGCTGCTGCGCGAGGCGCCGCGGCTGGCGATCGGGCAGGGCGTCTACGACGAGTTCTGCGCCGGCTTCCCGTGGGACGAGACCGAGGACCAGAAGAACGCCATCGACGCCGTGCTCGACGATCTCTCGACCGGCCGGCCGATGGACCGGCTGGTGTGCGGCGACGTCGGTTTCGGCAAGACCGAGGTGGCGCTGCGCGCCGCGCTCGTCACCGTGATGAACGGCAAGCAGGTCGCCGTGGTGGTGCCGACGACGCTGCTGGCGCGCCAGCATTTTCGCACATTTTCGACGCGGTTCCGCGGATTTCCGGTGAACGTCGCCCAGCTCTCGCGGCTCGCGACGCCGAAGGAGACGGCGGAGGCCAAAAAGGGCCTCGCCGACGGCCAGGTCGACATCGTGGTCGGCACTCACGCGCTGCTCGGCAAGACCATCAAGTTCAGGGATCTCGGCCTCGTCATCGTCGACGAGGAGCAGCATTTCGGCGTCGCCCACAAGGAGAAGCTCAAGAGGCTGCGGGCCGAGGTGCATGTCCTCACCCTGACTGCGACGCCGATTCCTCGCACCTTGCAGCTCGCCCTCACCGGCGTGCGCGAATTGTCGCTGATCGCGACGCCGCCGGTCGACCGCCTCGCGGTGCGCACCTTCGTCACGCCGTTCGATCCGCTGATCGTGCGCGAGGCGCTTCTGCGCGAGCGCTACCGTGGCGGACAGGCCTTCTATGTCTGTCCTCGCATCGAGGATTTGGCCGAGGCGAAGGAGTTTTTGGAGAAGAGCGTGCCCGAGGTGCGGGTGATCACGGCGCACGGGCAGATGCCGGCCACCGTGCTCGAGGACGTGATGTCGGCCTTCTACGACGGCAAGTACGACGTGCTGCTGTCGACCACCATCGTCGAGTCCGGACTCGACATCCCGACCGCCAACACGCTGATCGTGCATCGCGCCGACATGTTCGGCCTCGCCCAGCTCTATCAGCTCCGCGGCCGGGTCGGGCGCGCGAAAACCCGCGCCTATGCGCTGTTCACGATTCCCGCCGCCAAGAAGATCACGCCGACGGCGGAGCGGCGGCTGAAAGTGTTGCAGTCGCTCGACACGCTCGGCGCCGGCTTTCAGCTCGCCTCGCACGATCTCGACATCCGCGGCGCCGGCAATCTTCTGGGCGACGAGCAGTCCGGCCACATCAAGGAGGTCGGCTTCGAGCTCTACCAGCAGATGCTGGAGGAGGCTGTCGAGAGCCTGAAGGCCGGCGTGTCCGAGCCGGTCGCCGACCGCTGGTCGCCCCAGATCACCATCGGCATGCCGGTGCTGATCCCGGAGGATTACGTCGCCGATCTCTCGGTGCGGCTGGCGCTGTACCGCCGTCTCGCCGATCTCGACGACGAGCGCGAGATCGACGGATTCGCGGCCGAGCTGGTCGACCGCTTCGGAAAAATGCCGGAGGAGGTCGAGTATCTGCTGAGGACCGTGCTGCTGAAGGCGCTGTGCCGCCGCGCCAACGTGTCGAAGATCGACGCCGGCCCGAAGGGCGCCGTCATCTCGTTCCGCGACGACACCTTTGCGGATCCGGCCGGGCTCGTCTTCTACATCCGCAAGCAGGGCGTCGGAGCGCGCGTGCGCCCCGACATGAAGGTGGTGTTCTTCGACGACTGGGAAGAGCCGGTCGACCGCCTCAAGGGCTCGACCGCCATCCTGCGGGATCTGGCCGCCATCGCCGAGAAGAAGGCGGCGTGATGTCCCGGTTGGTCATTCCGGGGCGCGGGTCGAAGACCCGTGAACCCGGAATCCAGCCGAGCACACCGAGAGTGCCGCTGGATTCCGGGTCCGGCGCGTTGCGCCGGCCCGGAATGACGACGAACTGATCACTGGAATCGTCAATGAGCATCGAAACGGTCCGCGCCTTCCTGGCCGAGACGGCCCCCGATCTCGCCGTGATCGAGCTTGCCGAGAGCACTGCGACGGTCGCGCTCGCCGCGCAGGGCCACGGAGTCGAGCCGGGTCAGATCGCCAAGACGCTGTCGCTGCGGGTCGGTGAGCGCGTGTTTCTGGTCGTCACCCGCGGCGACGCGCGGCTCGACAACAGGAAGGCCAAGGCGGCGTTCGGCGGCAAGGTGAAGATGCTGGGTGCCGACGAGGTTTTGTCCGTCACCGGCCATCCGGTCGGTGGCGTGTCGCCGTTCGGCCTGAAGACGCAGCTCGCGGTCTATTGCGACGTGTCGCTGAAGGATTTCGACCAGGTGTTGCCGGCGGCCGGCTCGACCCACAGCGCCGTGAGGATCACGCCGGACCGGATGGCCGCGCTCACGGCCGCCGAATGGGTGGACGTGTGCAGCGTGGAGGCGTGAGCTTCTTGCCCGTCAATCCGGCCTCGCGGGAATTCGCCCGCGCGCCGGAACGACGAAGCAGAAAACCTCAATACGGCCTCGCCTCGGGATCCGTGATCTCCCCGACCGCCAGCCTCCGGTTGAACGTCTCGGCGGCGCGCCGGATCGCATCGGCCAGATACTCGGGCGACTGCGCGCCGGAAACCGCCAGCGATCCGCCGAACACGAAGCAGGGCACGCCCTCGACGCCGGCGCGCTGCGCCGCCTCGGCCTCGGTCGTCACGGCCGCCTCGTCCTGGTCCGTTGCGAGGCGTGCCGCGATGGTCGCGGCGTCGAGCCCTATGTCGGACGCCGCCTTGGCCAGCACGGCGTGCTGCGAGAGATCCTGGCCTTCGGTGAAATACAGCTCCATCAGGCGCTGCTTCATGGCGCCGGCGAGGCCGGCGCTCCCCGCCTTGGCGGGGTCGGCGTCGCCGGCCCACTTGATCAGCCGGTGGCAGTCGATGGTGTTGGGCTGGCGCGCCACCTTGTCGATCGCATAGGTGAGGCCCTCGGCGGCGGCCGCAGCGACGACGCGCGGCGCGTTCGCCATGTAGCGCTCCACCGAGCCGAATTTCTTCTCCAGATACTCACGCCGGCTGATTCCCTCGCGCGGCACCCATGGATTGAGAAAATACGCGCGCCAGCGCACCGTCGTTCGGATGTCGGGCGTCGCCTCGAGCGCGCGCTCCAGGCGCCGCTTGCCGATGAAGCACCACGGACAGACCACGTCGGAGACGACGTCGATCGGCATGGCGGTCAGGACGGGGGTGTCGGTCATTTGAAAGCTCCTTCGCCCAAATCATAAGGGCGGCGATGGAATCACGGAAGCGCCGTCGGGCATGGACCTCGCCGCGCCGGCTTCGGCGCCGCGGCGTGCCCGTGTGAGCCGGATCACCGACCGACGGTTCGCGGGCCCGCATGGTCGCCGGGTGAAACGGAGAAAACGTCGATGTCGCTGCGAAACCTGTCCATCGTGATGGCGGTCTTCTGGACCGCCGGGATGCTGTGGATGAGCTGGCCGGTCAACGCGGTGGCCGTCGTCGTCTTCCCGGTCGGCGGGGTGGTGTTCGGCTGGCTGTGGTACCGGCTGTTCGGGGCATACATGCGCCGGCTCGGCCACCCCGTGCGGTGACGGGCGACCGGGCCGCCGTCGATCACTCCGCCGCGACCGTGGTCGGTTCGGAGACGCGGGCCAGCAGGGTCTCGACCGTGTCGGCGGATTTCAGCATCGCCAGCGTGACCGAGGCGTCGATGCGACCGGTCGGGTCGTCGGCCGGCGCCAGCATCGTATGGCGCAGCACGCTGGCGATCCGCCGCGCCACCGCATGGGCCTTGTCGAGCGGCGTCGCCGAGAACACCACGAGGATCGAGCCGTCGCTCGCCCGGCAGGCGAAGTCGACATTGCGGACGAGCCGGCCGGCCAGCCTTGCGGCGTCGAGGCTGGCGCGCTGATCGAGGCCGGACGGGAACGAGAAGCGGGCGATGGAGAGCGAGAGGCCGTGCGCCTGCGCATCCTGCACGGCGCGGGCGAGGTCGCGCAGGAAGCCGGCCACCGTGAACAGGCCCGTATGGGCGTCGAGCAGGCCCTGCGCGTCGAGCGAGGCGAGCTGGCGGCGCAGCCGCGCCTCGAAGGCGTGCATGCGCACCAGCGGCAGGATAGCCGTGACGATGGCGGCGGGCTCGCCCGACAGGCATTCGAGATTGGGCAGCCGCACGGCGTCGAAGGTGGCGGGCAACTCCGGCAGAATCGCCACCGGGAGGTCGCGGAAGCGCGGATCCTCGGCCAGCGCGACCAGAAATGCTTCGAGCGTGCGCGGCCCGAAGCCGTCGCCGACGACGATGCCGTCGACGTCACGGGCATTGAGATGGCGAGCCGCCGTCTCGATGCCGAGCGCGCCGATCAGGCCGAGCCGCTCGCCGACCGCGGTGCCGAGCCCCGGATAGGTGCGCCCGCGTCCGGCGACCAGAACGGTGGCGTCGTCGAGGGGATCGTGGCTCGGCCACGCCGGCGCGTCGGGATCCTTCTCGGCCAGCATGGCGGAGCGGCGCTCGACCGTCGCATGGAGGGTGCGCACGCGCTGGGCCGAGGCGAGCCGGGCGACGATGCGCTCGCACGAGGCGTCGGCGGCGATCGGCAGCACGTTTGGCATGGCGTCGCGCAGGCCGTCGAGCGGCGCGGCGAGGACCGGCGTGAACACCGTGAAGGCCGCGATCGTGTGGGCGAGCTTTTCGAAGGTTTTTGTAGAGACCGTGTCGCCGGCCTGCGGCATCACGATGCCGGCCGGCTCGGTGCGCGACACCACGCCGGCCGCCTTCGACCAGACCGCGTCGATCACCGGATTGGCGCCGGCGGATTCGAGGGCGTGCACGAGAACCGGATCGATGTCCTCGGCGATGACCACGATCGGACCTTGCAACGACATCGGCACTCCCTCGGCATTCTGCCGCGAAGCTTAGGCGAACGCCGTTAACGGGGCGTCAACGGTTGCCGTGGCGCAGGCCGGACGCAGTCGAGTCGTCGACGCGACGTGCGTCTGCATATGTCGGTGGTCGGGGATCCGCGGGTCGCTTCCTAAAGCGTGATGGTCAGGCCGTCGCGGGCCGTCTCGCACGGCACCTCGGCGCAGTGCGCCAGCATGTCATCGCCCATGTGGGTCAGGATCAGCCGGCGCGGGGCGATGCGTGGCAGGTGCTGCGCCAGCGTGCCCCAGCTCAGATGGTACGGCACGACCTTCTCGAACCAGTACGCTTCGGCGATCATCAGATCGGCGTCACGCCCGAGCTCGACCAGGCTTTCGGTCCATTCGGTGTCGCCCGTATAGGCCAGCACCTTTCCGTCGAGCGTGATGCGATAGCCGTAGGCCGGGGCGACCGGCGCGCCGTGCTGCACCAGGGTCGGCCGGACCGTCACGCCGGCGACGGTACACGGCGCGTCGGCGGCGAGCTCGACCAGCGACAGCTCGAATTTCTGCCGCGTCGCCGACGAGCCCGGAAAGGCGAGCTCCATGGCGCGCGGGTACCACGCGGACAGGCCGGGCGGACCCGCGATGGTGAGGGGCCGCGTCCGCTTGGCGAGGAACTGCGCGTCGAGGATGAAGAACGGTATGCCGCCGGCGTGGTCGGCGTGCAGATGGGTGATCAGCAGGAGGTCGATGGCGTTGCGGTCGATGCCCTCGCGCTTGAGGCCGGCGAGCCCCGAGGCGCCGCAGTCGATCAGGAACCGCGTTCCGCTTGCCGTCACCTGAAAGCAGGTGTGGCCGCGGCCACCCGAGCCGAAGGCGTCGCCGCAGCCGACGAAGACGATCTCCATGACGGGGCCTCCGGATGTCTTACGCCGCCGCCGACTCGGCCGCCGGACGGCGGTCGCGGAACGCCGCGACGATCAGCGGGCTGACGCCGCGGGCCGTCAGCGCCTCGCGGATCGTCTCGCCGTGGCTCGCATGGCCGAACAGCCGCTGGCCCATCAGGATGTCGGGCAGCGCCAGCAGCGTGGTGCCGGGCGCGATCTCCTCGGTCACCCGCTCGATCTCGGCGAGCGCCACCCGGTAGCCGCCGATGCCGACGAAGCCGTAGGGCGGCGCCGTCACGGTGACGGTGTGGGTCTCCTTCTCGACCCGGCAAGGCTGGCGGGTGTCGACATAGAGATCGGGCTCGACCTGGAGGAACGGCCCGCTGCCGCGCTCGGCGCCGGGCGGAAAAGCGAAGCGCGGCACCATCGAGCCGCGGATCGTCAGCGTGCCCTGATCGGTGCGGGCGATCTCGGCGACCAGCGTGGCGCCTGGCGCGGTGCGGGGCGCCGTCACGGCGCCCAGCGCGATCGCGGCGGGGCGGCCGTCGGCGGCGCGGCAGGCGGCGATCAGTCCGGTCTCGCCGAACACCTGCAGATCGATCAGGCCGCAGGCACCGGCCGGCCAGTCGGCGCTCGCCGCAAGCCGCTCGGGCGCCCGCCACACGGCGATCACGCTCTGCAGGCCGCCAGCCTGGCCGAGCACGCCGGCCTCCTGCAGCCGGGTCGCCAGCGGGCCGGGCACGGCGAGGACGCGGCCGTCGAGCTCGCCGAGCTGGCGGCCGAGCTCGACGGCGTCGAACGGCACATGCAGGGCCAGCGTGCCGCCGAGCAGCAGCCACGGCACGATGCCGGTCGACAGCGCCGCGAGCGAGGAGGGCTGCAGGGTCGAGACCACGGTGGTGCCGTGCTCCATCCGGCATTCGAGCGCGATGGAAAGGCCGGCGGCCAGAAGCTCGACATGGCTACGCCCGACCGGCAGCGGTCCGCCCAGGTCGGTGTCGAAGGTGACGATCGCGACATGGGCGGCCGGGTTTATGGCGCGCTCGGCAGCCTGGAAGGGGCCCCCCGCCGGGGCCGTGAGGAGCGGATCGAGCGGCACCACACCATCCGGCAGGTCGCGCCCGAAAGCGCAGACGGCGCGCACCGTGAAGGCGTCGGCCGCCGCCGTCATGGCGACCTCGGCGAGGTCGGTGCCGCCGATCCGGCCGCCCGCGACGATGGCCTTGGCGCTGACGCGGGCCAATGCGGCGGCGAGCTCGGCGCGCCGCCACAGCAGCGGCACCGGCGCGGCGATCATTCCGGCGCGCAGCACGCCGAGCAGCGCCAGCACGCTCTCCGCCGTGTTGGGGAGCTGCAGCGCCACCACACTGTCGGTCGACAGGCCGAGGCTGCGGAACTGCCGGGCGATGGCGGAGACGATGCGGTCGACCTCGGCCCAGGTGAGCCGCAACGGCGCGCCGCCGAGCGCGCTGTCGCGGTGGCCGCCGTCGACCAGCGCCAGCGCGTCCGGCGCGCGGGCGAGCGCACGGGAAATCAGGTCGTCCAGCGTCACCCGGCCGGCATGCTGGGCCAGCAAGAGCTCGTCGGGCGAGGAGTCGCCGAGGATCATGGCCGCGTCCTTCGGGCGACGACCGGGGCCTGCGAATCCCGGTCCCGAATCGTCTCGACGCGAGAGTACCTACGGGGCCGGCGCACGCCACCATGTTTCGGGCAGCCAGCCGTACAGCGAGGTCGCGGCCGGATGGCGCACGCCATCCCACCGCGCCACCCACTGGGTCGGCAGGTGATAAAGCGGCACGACGTAGTGGCCCGAGACCAGCACCCGGTCGAGCGCCCGCACGGTCGCGACGAAGGTTTCGCGGGAGGTCGCCTCCAGCATGGCGGCGATCATGGCGTCGACCGCCGGCGAGCGCACCCCCATGTAGTTGCGGCTCCCTTGCTGGTCGGCCGCCGCCGCGCCCCAGTAGAACGCCTGCTCGTTGCCGGGCGACAGCGACTGGTCCCAGCGGTTCGGCATCATGTCGAAGTCGAACTGGATGCGGCGCTGCTCGAACTGGACGGCGTCGACCATGCGGATCGACGGCTCGATGCCGGCCCGCTTCAGGGTTCGCACGAAGCCGAGCGCCAGGCGCTCCTGGTCCTTGGTGGTGACCAGGATCTCGAACGTGAACGGCTTTCCATCCCCCTTGTGGCGAAGAACCTGGCCGTCGAGCGCCCAGCCTGCCTCGCCGAAAAGATCGAGCGCGGCTTTCAGGCCGGCGCGGTCGCGGCCGGAGCCATCGGTCGTGGGTGGCGGGTCGTTGCCGGCCATCACGCCGGGGCGCACGGCGTCAGGGAAGGGGGCGAGCAGGGCCTTCTCGGTGGCATCGGCCGGGCGGCCGCGATGGGACAGCTCGCTGCCCTCGAAATAGCTGCCGGTCCGCCGGTAGCGGTCGAAGAACAGGTTGTGGTTGATCCACTCGAAGTCGAACAGCCGGCCGATCGCCTCGCGCACCCGGATGTCGGCGAAAACCGTCCGGCGGGTGTTGAACACGAAGGCATACATGCCCCGCGGCAGCCCGGTCGAAAACTCCTCCTTGACGACGCGGCCGTCGCGCGCCGCCGGAAAGCCGTAGGCGGTCTCCCAGCGGCCCGGGTCGGTCTCCACATGGATATCGTAGAGGCCCTTGCGGAACGCCTCGAAATACGCGTTGTCGTCGCGGTAGAAGTCGAACCGGACCGTGTCGAAGTTCCACAGGCCGCGATTGACGGCGCGCTCGCGCCCCCACCAGCGCGGGCTGCGCTCGAGCGTCACGCTCTTGCCGGCGTCGACGGCGGCGACCACGTAGGGTCCGCTGCCGAGCGGCGGCTTGAGCGACGTCTCCTCGAACTGCTCGGCGTCGACCGCATGGCGCGGCAGGATCGGCATCAGGCCGAGGATCAGCGGCAGCTCGCGGTCGGCGGCTCCGGCCAGATCGAACCGCACCGTGCGGGGCCCGATCGCCTCGGCCTTTGCCACCTTGGCGTAGTAGGTGCGGTAGTTCGGCCGGCCCTTGTCGCGCAGGAGCTGCCAGGAGAACAGCACGTCCTCGGCCGTCACCGGGGCGCCGTCCGAAAAGGCGGCGGCCTCGTCGATCGTGAAGGTGACGAAGCTGCGCGCCGCGTCGGTCTCGACGCCGCTCGCCAGCAGGCCGTACAGCGTGAAGGGCTCGTCGTAGCCACGGACCAGCAGGCTCTCGATCACGTGGCCGCGGATCGCCTGGACGGGCACGCCCCGCACGATGAACGGGTTGAGGCTGTCGAAGCTGCCGAGCACGGCTTGCGTCAGCCGGCCACCCTTGGGCGCGTCCGGGTCGGCATAGCGGAAGGCCCGGAAGTCCTTCGGCAGCGCCGGGGCGCCGTGCATGGCGATGGCGTGGGCGGCCCCAGCCGGCGCGGGACCGGCACCGACGGGGGCGGCCTCGGCCGTGGCGGCTGCGGCCGCCAGCAGGACGACGGCGGCGAGCAGGACTGCGAGGGTGAGTCGGCGGACGAGGGCAGGGCGCAGCACGGTCGATCCATTCATTGCCGGGGTGCGGACGCTAGCACACGCGCTGCGAAGGCCCGCGCGAAGCGCCTTACCGACAGACCTGGGCGCCGCTATGATGCGGGCCGACGGCGCGGCCGCGGCGCGCTCCCGGTCACTTTACTGCCGCATTTAGACGGTGTTACAGCCTCGCCAGGGGACGCGCGTCGCCCGCCGGTACATTCCGACACGGCCAGAGCTGCGACACGGCAACTGAAGAGGATTTCGATGACCCGTCTGAGCCCACTCGCACCGGCGCGTCCGGTGCGGAGATCGTTTTGGAAGGCAACGGCGGCGTTCGTGTCGATCTCCGCGATTGCGGTCGGGGGGGCGTATGCCCAGGCTCCGGCGCAGCCGGCCCAGCCCGCGCAGCCCTCTCGTCCGGCCCAGCCGGCCCCGGCCCGCCCGGCCCAGCCCGCGCAGCCGGCC
>NZ_JACAAX010000060.1 GCF_013377085.1 Rhodoplanes sp.
CGACGCCCCCGCAGCCGCCGGCGACCCGGCCGGCGCCGCGCCCGGCGCCCCGGCCGCAGCCCGCACGCTGATCCTGCAGCCGGCGCCGGACCGTCGTTCGGCTTTCCGTTTGGGAAACCCTACCGGCACCGGACGGCAGCCCGGCGCCCGGACCGCTTGTCGGGACTCGCCCGGTCTTCTATGCCGGCGTGACGCCGGGGCAGGGCGGGCGCCGCCCGGCCGCGCCGCCCGGCCGTTTCATCCGCACGGGAGGACCTGCATGGCCCTGTCCAGCATGACCGGTTTTGCCCGCAGCCACGGCACCAGCGGGCCCTATTCCTTCGTGTGGGAGATCAAGTCCGTCAACGCCAAGGGGCTCGACGTCCGGCTGCGGCTGCCGCCCGGATGGGACGCGGTCGAGCCGCCGGTGCGGGCCCGCGCCGCCGAGGCGCTCACCCGCGGTACCGTCTACGGCAATCTCACGCTCGACCGTCCCGGCGCCCAGCCGGTGGTGCGGGTCAACGAAGCGGTGCTGGCCGCCGTGATCGAAACCCTGAAGGGGCTCCGTGGCCGGCTCGAGGCCGAGCCGCCGCGGCTCGACGGCATCCTCGCCCTCAAGGGCGTCATCGAGGTGGCCGAGGCCGACGAGAGCGAGGACGACCGGCGTGCCGCCGAGGCCGCGCTGGTCGCCGGCTTCGGTACGGCGCTCGACGGGCTCGTCGCCATGCGGCGCCACGAGGGCGACGCGCTCGGCCGGCTGCTCGGCCAGCGTCTCGACGAGATCGCCGCGCTGGTCGCCCGCGCCGAGGCGGCGCCGGGCCGCAAGGCGGAGGCGATCCGCCAGCGGCTCACCGAGCAGGTCGCGGCGCTGCTGGAGACCAGCGAGCGCTTCGACGCCGACCGGCTGCACCAGGAGGCGATCCTGATCGCCTCCAAGGCCGACGTGCGCGAGGAGCTCGACCGGCTGACGGCCCATGTGGCGCAGGCCAAGAGCATGATCGCCAAGGGCGGCGGTGTCGGCCGACGGCTCGATTTCCTGTCGCAGGAGCTCAATCGCGAGGCCAACACGGTGTGCTCCAAGTCGAACGACCTGGAGCTCACCAATGTCGGCCTCGAGCTCAAGAGCGTGGTCGAGCAGTTCCGCGAGCAGGTGCAGAATCTGGAGTAAGGCGATGGCGGCGCAGGGTGTGGGCAACGAGGACAGGGCGATCGCCCGGCGCGGCATCATGCTGGTCGTGTCGTCGCCATCGGGCGCCGGCAAGACGACGCTGACCCGCAACCTGATCGAGACCGAGGAGCACATCACGCTGTCGGTCTCGGTGACGACGCGGGTGCGGCGGCCGAGCGAGATCGACGGCGTCCACTATCATTTCATCTCGAAGCGCCAGTTCGAGATCATGCGCTCGTCCGATCAGCTTCTCGAATGGGCCGAGGTGCACGGCAACTGCTACGGCACGCCGCGCGAGCCGGTGGAGCGCGCGCTCGCGGCCGGCCGCGACGTGCTGTTCGACATCGACTGGCAGGGCGCGCTGCAGCTCTACGAGCGCATGCGCGCCGACGTGGTCAGCGTGTTCGTGCTGCCGCCCTCGGCGGCCGAGCTGAAGGCGCGGCTGGAGCGGCGCGCCGAGGATTCCGAGGAGATCATCGCCAGCCGGCTGAAGAACGCCGCCGAGGAGATCGCCCACTGGCCCGAATACGACTACGTGCTTGTCAACCGCGATCTCGACAAGAGCTTCACCCGGCTGCGCTCGATCCTGACCACCGAGCGGCTGAAGCGGGTCAACCGCGCCGATCTCGAAGGTTTCGTCGGCACCCTGCTGGACGGCCTGAAGGCCATCACGGTCTGAGCGCGCACGGCGCCGGCGTCATTCGCCGATTCGCACCGTCGCCAGCTTTTCGTTTGGCGCCGGGATCGGAATCGTCACGTGGCCGGCGGCTGCCGGTTCGGCCCGACCGGCGAGATGCCAGGCGACCTTGTAGCGCGCCTTGTAGGACGAGCAGCCGTCGCTGCCCGTGATGATGTCGACCATCGAAGCACCGGGCGCGTGGCAGCGACGTCCGAAGATTGGCGTGGCATCTGACCAGAATCGGTACCAGCCGGCCTCGCGGGCGACGAACACGATGCTGCCCGAGCGCCGCCCCGCCACATAGGCCGTGGCCGTCTGCAGCGAGGTCTTGAGCAGCAGCGGCGGCGACACGCTGACCGCCACCGAGCCGAGCTCGGCGTCGACCTCGTAGTCGGCCCGCACGGCGCCGCCCGTCGGAAGCCATACCGGGAAGAAGCGGAAGTCGGTCTGTAAGCCGCTGTTGTCGCTGACGATGCCGCGGCCTTCGCTGCGGCGCTGCTCGAAGCCCACCAGGGTGACGGCCCCGGTCGAAAGGCCGACCAGGTAGAAGGTCACGCCACCGACGAGCGTGGCGGCGATCAGCAGGGACTTTCCGGGCATGTCGGGCTCCCGACATTGGGCACACCACGGTAGTGCGCGCCCGCTTAAGTCCGGGTTCATGCGGCGCTGCCCAGCGGGGCCGGTCGGGGCGGGAAGGTCGGGCCGTGGTTAAGGCGGGCTTGCGACGGTGTCCGGAGCCGCCGCCTCCGGCGCCATCGCGGCAAACGCCCGGGCGAGCGCGACGAAACCGTCGACCGGGATGGTCTCGGCCCGGTCGGTCGGCTCGATGCCGACGGCGGCGAGCAGCGGCAGCGGGTCGGGCAGCAGGGACTTCAGGCTCTGCCGCAGCATCTTGCGGCGCTGGCCGAAGGCCGCGGCCGTCACCCGTTCGAGGTCGCAGAGCCGGCACGGCAGCGGCGCCGGGCGCGGCTCCAGCCGCACCAGCGAGGACGTCACCTTGGGGGGCGGCGTGAAGGCCGAGGCCGGGATGTCGAACAGGATCTTCGGCTCGCAGCGCCATTGCGCCAGCACGGAGAGCCGGCCGTAGCTCTTGCCGCCGGGCGGGGCGACGATGCGCTCGGCGACCTCGCGCTGGAACATCAGCACCAGCCGGTCGAACCAGGGCGGCCAGGGCTCGTGCGACAGCCAGCCGACCAGCAGCGCCGTCGCGATGTTGTAGGGCAGGTTGGCGACGATGCGGACCGGGCCGGTGCGGCCGAGATGGGGCGAGGGGTCGAGCGCCAGGGCGTCGCCCTCGATGACTTCGAGGCGGCCGGGGCAGCATTCGGCGATCTCGGCGAGCGCCGCGACGGCGCGCGGATCGCGCTCGATCGCCACCACCCGGCGGGCGCCCTCGGCGAGCAGCGCGCGGGTCAGCCCGCCCGGGCCGGGCCCGACCTCGACCACGGTGACGCCGGCGAGCGGGCCGGCCGCGCGGGCGATCTTGCCGGTCAGGTTGAGGTCGAGGAGGAAGTTCTGGCCGAGCGACTTCTTGGCGGACAGGTCGTGGCGGCGGATGACGTCGCGCAGCGGCGGCAGGGTGCCGAGCCCGCTCATGCGGCGGGCGCCGCAGGCGCGCGGGCGACGAGCCGCGCCGCCAGGCCGAGCGCCGCCATCAGGCTCGACGGATCGGCCCGGCCGGTTCCGGCGATGTCGAAGGCGGTGCCGTGGTCGGGCGAGGTGCGCACGAAGGGCAGGCCGAGCGTCACGTTGACGGCGTCGTGGAAGGCCAGCGTCTTGATCGGGATCAGCGCCTGGTCGTGATACATGCACAGCGCCGCGTCATAGGTCTTTCGCGCCGCCTCGTGGAAGAGGGTGTCGGCCGGCAGCGGCCCGCGCGCCGCGATGCCGTCGGCGACGAGGGCGGCGACGGCCGGCGCGATCACGTCCTGGTCCTCGCGGCCGAGCGCGCCGCCTTCGCCCGCATGCGGGTTGAGACCGGCGATCGCCAGGCGCGGCTGCGCCAGGCCGAAGCGCTCCGCGAGATCGCGGGCGACGATGCGGGCGGTGTCGATCACGAGGTCGCGGGTGAGCAGGCCCGGCACCGTCGACAGCGGCACGTGGATGGTCACCGGCACCACGGCGAGCTCTCGCGACCACAGCATCATCACGGGCCGCGGCGCCGCGCCGAAGAAGCGGCCCGCGAGCTCGGCCAGATACTCCGTGTGGCCGGGCTGCCGGAAGCCGGCCGCGTAGAGCACGTGCTTGGCGATCGGATTGGTGACGACCGCAGCGGCCTCGCCCGTCACCACGGCGGCGACGGCGCAGTCGATCGCGGCGATCGCGGCCGGTGCGCTCGAGGCGTTTGGCGCGGCCGGCTCCGCCGTGACGACGCGGCCGAGATCGACGATCGGCAGCGCGCGGGCAAACGCCTGTCGGGTCTCGCCGGGCGTGACGACCGCCATCGGCACGTCGAGGCCGAGCCGGCGCGCCCGCGCTGCCATGAAGGCGGGATCGGCGAGCAGGAAGAACGGCGGCAGCGCTGCCGTCTCGCGCCGCAGCCAGGCCAGCAGGGCGATGTCGGGGCCGATGCCGGCCGGCTCGCCGATCGTCAGAGCGAGGGGCGCAGACGAGGTCGCGCTCATTTCCGCTCGATCATGGCGCCGCGGCGCAACTCCTGCAGAAACTTCTTGGAATGGGCCTGGAACTTCTCGGCGAACATCTCCTGGCGCGCCTCCTTGAGGGCCGGCGCGTCGACCTTGACGTCGCGCTTGGTGCACAGCGCGAACATCTCGACGCCGTTCGGGGTGGTCTCCGGGTTGGTCAGCCGTCCGACCCCGGTCTTCTCGAGGATGTCGCGCAGCGCGGGCGGGAGGTCGCTCGAGGTCTTGACGATCTGGTCGCGTACGGCGACGTCGCGGAGCTGGCGGGCGAAAGCGAGGCCGTGGTCGCAGTCCTGGAAGCGCGCCCGCAGGGCCTCGGCCTCGCGCTTGCGGGCCTCGACCGCCTCGCCGCTGCCCTTGGAGACGACGAACAGGATCGGCCGCAGGACGTATTCGGTCGCCTCGATCTTCTCGGAGATCGGCTGGTCGTCCTTGCGCTTGGATTCGGCCGCCGCCAGGATGTCCTTGTCGCGGAACTGGAAGCTCGATTGGAACTTGCCGCGTACGATCTGCTGCCAGGAGAGATCCGCGCGCAGGCGCGACTTCAGGGTGCCGGGCTCGATCCCCGCATGCGCCAGCGTGGCGGTGAGCTGCTCGGCCGTCAGCCGCATGCGCTTGGCCATCTCGGAATAGGAATTGTCGACGTCGGAGTCGCCGATGTCGAGCTTGTAGCGCCGCCCGACCTGGATCTTGAGGCGCTCGTCGATCAGCTCGTCGATCACCTCCTGCCGGCTCGGCGACTTGTGGGTCACCAGCAGGGTGAATTTTTGCCGCTGGTCGATGTCGAAGGAGGTGATCGGATCGCCGTTCACCATCAAGATGACGTTCTGCGCCGCCGCGGGTCGCGCCGCGCCGTCGGCCAGGAAAAACGTCAGCGCGAAGGCGAGGCAGCCCAGCGCCGGAAGCAGTCGCGTGCGAACCATGGCAACGCTCGTCTGATGTCACTCGTCTCGACAGGGATCCGGCTCTGCCGCAAGACCGGGCAGGGCGCACAGAGGCGACCGCCGCACGGGCACGTCAGGACCGTCGGACCCCGAGCCATAAGAGCCGATATGGGCGAAATTATTGACGCGCCGGCGGCGGCGCGCCGCTACTGGCTGGAGCTCGACGTGTAGCCGGCCGACACGCCGCCGATGGTGCGCAGTCCGACCTGCAGCATCACCGTGTGGTTGGTCGAGACATTGTTGCTGTAGGTGTAGTCGGTGATGTAGTTCAGGCCGATCAGGAAGCAGTCGTCCATGTAGCCGAAGCCGATGCGGGTCTGGCTGAACTTGTTGTTCTGGATGTCGTAGCGGGCGGCGCCGTTGATGACCCAGTTGGCGTCGAGCTTGACCGAGCCGCTGCCGAGCACGCCCTCGCGCCGCTCCAGGAAGCCGAGCTCCGGCTGCGCCGCGTAGTTGCCGTACATCATCGACACGTTCCAGCGATCGAAGCTGGCCCGGCCCTCGACCTCGAGGCGCTGCAGGGTGAAGTCCTGCTCGTCGAAGCGGTAGCGCGAGATCAGGCTGAAGATGCGGTTCGGCGTGTAGGCGAACCGCGCCACATAGTCGGAGGCGCGCTTGTCGAGGCCGCTGTCGAGGCCCGTATTGGTGGTGTCGCCGACCGTGAAGGAGTTGACGCCGAACAGGTGATAGGACTGTCCGAACAGCACGTTGACGGCGCCGGCTCCGTTCACCTGGGCGGTGTATTGCAGGCCGTAATTGGCGCGCCCGCCGCCTTCGACGCGGTCCCAGCCGGAGAACTTGTCGACCCGGAACAGGTTGGAATCGTCGAACACCAGGCTCTGGGCGTCCTCGTTCGGCAGCCTGCCGATGCTGGTCTCGTTCGGCCGCGCGATGATCTGCGCGATCGGCTCCAGCGTCTGGGTGCCCCAGCTCTGCACGGCGATGAACGGGAAGCGGTATTCCAGGCCGACGGTCGGCATCGCCCGCACCATCGAGCTGTCGCCCGTTTCGATGAAGTTCGACACGCCCGGATCGGAATTGACCTGGAGCTGGGCGGCGTCGGTCCGTACCGAGGCGAAGGGCGTGAACACCTGGCCGTAGGAATCGACGTAGCGGGCCCGCCAGTTGAGCTCCGCGGAGGCGCGGTTGTAGGTGCCGGGAACGCCGCGCAGCAGGCAGTTCGACGAGTTCTTCACGGCCGGGTCGGCGGACGCCGAGGTGCACAGGCCGCTGTTGAAGGCGGTCTGGCTGATCGCGTCGAAGCTCGCGGCCTGGCGGGTCAGGCTGGTGACGTTGGCCTTCCAGCCGAGTTCCCCGCCCAGGAAGGACTGGCCGAAGACGCCGGAATAGTCGAGCACCGGGTGGATGATCGGCAGGGTCTTCTGCACGTCGGACTCGGAGAAGCCGTAGAAGTGGATCGCCCGAATGTCGAAATAGCTGCGGTCGCCGCGGCCGGTCAGGAACAGCTGCGACACGCCCTCGGTGAGGTTGCTGAAGTACTCGGTCGACATCCGGCTCTGCAGCGACTTGACGTGATAGTCCTGGAAGAAGGCCTCGTCGGTCACCAGGATGCCGTCGAAGCCCCACGTCCAGCGCGGCGACAGGTTGAACCGGCCGGTCGTCTCGATGCTGCCGCGGAAGTCGCGGAAGCCGGCCGTCGTGGTGCCGTCGCCGCGGATGAAATAATCCTTGTCGGCCTGGAAGATGCCGGCGCCTCTCACCGTGTAGTAGCCGTCCTCCAGCCGCTGGCGCCACTCGCCCTGCATCAGCACGCCCTGCTTGGTCATCACCCGCGGCGTGAGCGTCACGTCGTAGCTGGGGTCGAGCGCGAAGTAGTAGGGCGTGTCGACGCCGAAGCCGTAGGCCGAGCTCGTCGTCGTCACCGGCATCAGGAAGCCGCTCTTGCGCTTCACGGTCGGATCCGGCGCCGAGAAGTAGGGCATGTAGGCGAGCGGCACGCCGAAGAACTCGACCTTGGCGTCCTCGAAATAGATCATCTTCTCGGTCTGGTCGTGGATGATCCGGGCGGCCTTCACCTGCCACAGCGGCGGCTTCTTGGGATTTTCCTTGCACGCCTCGCAGGCCGTGTAGACGCCGCTCTCGAAGACCGTGTAGTTGCCCTCGCTGCGCTTTCCGCGCGCTGCGGCGAAGCGGGTCTGGTCGGGCGTCTCCAGCCGGAGCGAGTCGATGAAGCCGTCGCGGTAGTCGTCGGTGAGGTCGATCAGCGAGCCATAGGTGATCTTGCCGTCCGGCTCGGTCAGCCGGACATTGCCTTCGGCCTGCAGGTGCTTGTTCTTCTGGTCGTAGACGACCTTGTCGGCCTCGATGGTCGAGCCCTTGTAGTAGATCTGGACGGCGCCGACCGCGATCACCCGCTCATTGGTGTAGTCGTATTGGATCTCGCCCGCCTGGACGAGCATCTGCGGGTCGCCGACCGGGGCCGTCTTGGGCTGCGTCGGGCGGACCTGGGTGTTGAAGTCCAGCGTCTGGGCGGCGGCCGGGCCGATGCCGAGCGCGGCCGTGCCGGCCAGCAGGACGAGCACCGCCGTGGCGGCGATCAGCCGCTGCCGGATCGGGAGACGCGGGGTCGGGCGCGCGGCCGCCATCACCCGTCCTCCAGATAGAGGAGCGGCACGAGGCCGGTGAGGACGCCGAGGATCACGGGCAGCCAAGCGGCCGCCGCCGGATGCATCAGCTCGGCTTTGCTCAGGTCCTCGGTGACCTTGGACAGCACGTACAGAAGGAAGCCGGCGACGATCCCGCTCAGCACCATCTTCTGGACGCCGCCGAAGCGGAAGAAGCGCAGGCTGAAGGCGGCGGCGACCAGCACCATGGCGGCGAGCAACGCCGGCCGCGACAAGAGCTTCTGGTATTGCAGCCGGTAGCCCGCCGCGGCGAGCCCGGCATGGTCGGCCATCTCGATGAAGAAGGGCAGGTCCCAGAACGACACCGTCTCCGGCGTCGCGAAGGTCTCGCGCACCTGGGCGAGGGTGAGGTTGGTCTTCACCGCAAAGGTGTCGAGCTGCTCGGGCGGCGCATCGATCGGATAGCGGCGCACGTCGACGAGCTGCCAGTGCCCCTCCTGGAGGATCGCCGTCTTGGCCTCCGTCCGCTCGACGAAGCGGCCGGCGGGGTCGTAGACGAACACCGTGACGCCGCCCAGCCGGACGCCCTGGTCGGCGCTGGAGACGGCGTTGATGATCGACTGCCCCTCGACGCTCTTCTGCCGCACCCAGAAGCCCGTGCCGGTCGACTGCAGGCCGGACTGCTGAGCGTTGTTGAAGGCCCGGTCCTCCAGGCGCTTCGACTGCTCCTGCAGCATCGCGGCGACCGGGTTGTAGACCGCGGTGGCGACCGCGCCGACCGCGAGCGCCGCCAGCACGGCCGGCGCGACGAACTGCCAGGCCGACATGCCGGCCGAGCGCGCCACCACCAGCTCGAGCCGGCGCGACAGGTTGAGGTAGCACATCATGGCGCCCACCAGCACGGCGAACGGCATGATGCGTTCCATGATCTGCGGCACCCGGGTCACCGAGATGCCGGCGGCCAGCATGGCCGAGGCGTTGGGCTCGCCGGCGCTGCGTCGCATCAGCTCGAGGTAGTCGACCAGCAGGACGAGCCCGAACACACCGACGAACACGATGAGAGAGGCGCTCAGGAAGCGCCGGCCGAAATAGCGCGAGAGTCGACCCGCCACCATCCGTCAGGCTCTCATCGTCGGCCGAGCGGGCACACCGGCCCGCCGCGCCGTGGTTGTCCGAAACTGGGACAGGAGAAGGCAGCCGGCCGCCGACGCCCCGAGGGGGCGTCCGTACGGTCCGGATCCGGCACGGCCGGTCAAGGTCACCATTCCCCCACGTCCCCGGCTCCCCCGAGCCGACTCACTCACGCCCCACCGCAACCGGATCGGCTCCTGCGCGGTGGACTGCAGGCTCCCAGGATACACGACATTGCCGGGCCGATCTGTCCACAAAAAGGCCGTCCTCCACCGGGCACCCGGGGCAGCCGCTCGGCACGGTTAACCGAGTATGACCAGGATGCCCCTGAATGCTATGCCAAGCTTTCGGCCACGGGTCACTACCGCGGCGGGGGAATTGCTGGCACCGTGGCCCGCCGGCCACAGAATCGGGGCCGTTGGATCAAGAGGATAGCTGGAATGGCTGATGGATTTCGGATCAGGTTCGGGACGTTCGCGCCGCCGACCAAGGGAGTGCTGGTCGTGTTTTGCGACGACGGGCTGCGACTGGGTCCGGCGACCAGGGCGATTCTCGGCAAGACGGCGGCCTTGGTGAGCCGCGCGGCGGCCGCCTACCGCTTCAAGGGCAAGCTCGGCGCCGCCATCGACATCGTGGCGCCGCCCGACCTGAAGGTCGACCGGCTGGTGGTGGTCGGGCTCGGCAAGCCGAAGGACTGGACGCCCAACGACCCGGTGAAGCTCGGCGGCGCCGCCATGGGCAAGGCCGGCGCGGCCACCGAGATCACCGTCGTGGCCGAGCTGCCGACCGGGGCCATGGATGCCGAGCTCGCGGCCGACCTCGCGCTCGGGGCGCGGCTGCGCGCCTACACGTTCGACCGCTACAAGACCAAGCGCAAGGACGACGAGGAGGCCCCGCACCCGGTCTCCCTGACGGTCGCCGTCAAGGACCCGGCCGCGGCGCGCCGGATCGGGGCTGCGCGCGAGGCCGTCGCCGACGGCGTGGTGCTCGCCCGCGACCTCGTCAACGAGCCGCCCAACGTGTTGTTTCCGGACGCTTTTGCCCAGCGCGCCGCGGAGCTGCGCAAGCTCCGGGTCAGCGTCGAGGTGCTCGACATGCGGGCCTTGAAGCGGCTCGGCATGAACGCGCTGCTGGCGGTCGGGCAGGGCTCCGGCCATGACAGCCGGGTGGTGGTCATGCGGTGGAACGGCGGCCGTCCGTCCGACAAGCCGATTGCCTTCGTCGGCAAGGGCGTGTGCTTCGACACCGGCGGCATCTCGATCAAGCCGGCCCAGGGCATGGAGGACATGAAGGGCGACATGGCGGGCGCCGCCTGCGTGGTCGGGCTGATGCATGCGCTCGCCGCCCGCAAGGCCAAGGTCAACGCCATCGGGGCGATCGGCCTGGTCGAGAACATGCCGGACGGCAAGGCGCAGCGGCCGGGCGACATCGTCAAGACGATGTCGGGCCAGACCGTGGAGATCATCAACACCGACGCCGAGGGCCGGCTGGTGCTCGCCGACGTGCTCCACCACGTCGTCACCAAGTACAAGCCGCAGGCCATGATCGACCTCGCGACGTTGACGGGCGCCATCATGGTGGCGCTCGGCCAGGAGCATGCGGGCTTGTTCAGCAACGACGACAAGCTCTCGGAAAACCTCACGAAAGCCGGGCAGGCGACGGCCGAGCGGGTGTGGCGCATGCCGCTCGCGCCGGAGTACGACAAGCTGATCGATTCGAGGTTCGCCGACATGAAGAACACCGGCGGCCGGCACGGCGGCGCCGTCACGGCGGCGCAGTTCCTGCAGCGCTATGTCGGCAAGACGCCGTGGGCGCATCTCGACATCGCCGGCACGGCGCTCGGCTCGCCGCAGACCGACATCAACAAGAGCTGGAGCTCCGGCTGGGGCGTGCGGCTGCTCGACCGCTTCGTGGCGGATTTTTGCGAGCCGTGAAAACAGCTCGGCGGCAACCGGGCCTCGTCCACGGTGAGGCCGGCCCCGGTTGCCGCGGGCGTCGAGCGGTCGAGACAAGTGCATGACCGAGCTTCTATTCTACCATCTGCAGCGGCGGCCCGTTGAAAGCGTGCTGCCGACCATCCTGGAGAAGTCGCTGGAGCGCGGCTGGCGGGTGGTCGTGCAGGCCTCCTCGGACGAGCGCGTCGACGCCCTCGACGCCCATCTGTGGACCTACCGGGACGACGGCTTCCTGCCGCACGGCACCGACCGCGACGGCCTTGCGGCCGAGCATCCGATCGTGCTGACCGTGCAGGCCCACAACCCCAACGGCGCGGCGGTCCGGGTCCTGGTCGAGCGCGCGCCGCTGCCGCCCGACGCCGCCGCCTATCAGCGCATCGTCGTGATGTTCGACGGCGAGGACGAGGAGGCGCTCGCCGAGGCGCGCGTCACCTGGCGTGAGAAAAAAGCCGAAGGATTCGACGTAAGCTATTGGCAGTGCCACGAAAACGGTCGGTGGCAGAAGCGCGGCTGAGGGCGACGCGACGGTGCCGCCGCGGGCTGCGTCGATCAACCGGCCGAAGGGCGGTCGGCGGCCGGCGCAGCGAACGGATCCAGCAGGGTGGCGCCGAGATCGACGACGTCGGCGGTGTTGCGGGTCACCAGCGTCATTCCGTGCACCTTGGCGGTCGCCGCCAGCAGGGCGTCGACCACTGGGACGGGGCGGCGGGCGCTGATCCGCCCCCACTCGTCGGCGACGACGCGATCGATTCCGACTATGCGGCCGGCGAAGCTTTCATCCACGGCCTCGAGCCAACCGTCGATCAAGACGGCCCGGTCCGGGTCGGTCCGACGGAGCCGCTCGACCCCTTTCCGGATTTCCCCCAGGACCAGCACGCTGAGATGGAGCGCGGTGCCGTCGACCGAGGCGAACCAAGCGGCGACGTATGGGTCGCAACGCTCGCGCATTCGGAGCTCCGAGATCACGTTGGTGTCGAGCAGGTATTTCACAGGGCGATGTCGCGACCGAGGTCGCGCTCGCGGGAGAGGTCCAGGCCGTCGAGCGGAGCCGCGGCAAGCAAGGCCTTGAGGGCCTCGCCATCCGGCGCTCCGAACCGCTGGTGCAACAGCGCGCGGGTCTCGGTCGCGCGGCTCGGATCGGCGAGTGCCCTGGCGACCTTGCGCAGCAGCGTCGCATCCTCCTTGCGGACCTGGAGCTCGACGCGGACGATCCCCTTGCGGGTCTGCCGCCGCCGATAGGCCGTCAGGGACTTGTTCTGAGCCGACGACATGCGGGCACCTCGGACCGGTGTCATATATCCGGAATATATCCGGATAGAACGAGCCCTTCAAGGTCGTCCCTTGGGCTCCGGCCCTTCGTCGATGCAGGCGCTCGCCACCATGGCCGATCCCCCGGCCGGCGGTGCTGCCGGCCCGCCATCATGCCGACGCAAAAAGCCGCTTGAAGCGCAGTCTGTTTCCAGTCGAAATACGACGGTGGCCGCGCGTGCGGCTGCAGGGCCCTTCCGGCATCCGGGCCGGCGGCGTCGCCGCGGCCGATCCGCGAGGGGCCGTCGTCGGGGAAGGGGCCCCATATGCGTCACGCACGTCTTCAACCGGTGTCTCGCTCGATGACGGATCGTTTGCCCACCCGCCGCTCGCCGATCAGCCGCTCGCCGTTCCGGTGCTCGGTTCTGGCCGGGCTCGCCGCCGTGGTGGCGCTGGCGGTCGCCGGCTGCTCCAGCCTGCCCGATCCCGCCGACGTGAAGCTTCTGCCCTCGACGAACGCCTTCGTGCCGACCTCCTCGGCGGATTTCGCCAAGTCGGCCGTCAACACCAACCGGCCCGTTTCCGCCGCCGAGCTGGTCGACGGCCAGGGCGCCTGCGCGGGCGCCGTAGCGGCGTCGGGCGAGCCCGGCTCGATCGACCGGCCGCTGCGCGGCGTCGGGCTCGACATGACCGAATGCGAGGTCGTCCAGATCATCGGTCCGGCGCAGTCGACCCAGATCGGCGCCAACGAGCGCGGCGAGCGCAGTGTGGTGATGACCTATGCGAGCGCCGAGCGGTCCGGCATCTACCGATTCACCGGCGGCCGGTTGACCGCGATCGAGCGGAACGGCGAGCCGCCGCCCGAGCGCCCCGCCAAGAAGAAGCCGCCGGTCAAGCGCGCGAATCCGGCCTGATCCGGCCGGCAGGCGGCCGGCAGCCAGCCGGCCGAGACTGGTCGTCGTCCGGCACGCCGCAGCGGCGGTGCTCGGCCGCGCGGCATGCCGACGCCGATCGATGTCGCTCTGCACCGCGCCGCCCGGCGACGTGTCGGCGTTCGTGCATCAACCCGGATCGACCATGACCCAGACGCCCCCGGCCATGTCCGCCTCGCGCGCCCCGCGCCCGCTCCGTTTGCTCGTCGGTCTTGCCGTCGCGGCCGGGCTCGGGATCGGGCCGGTCGGCTGGCTGCCTGCCGCGCGCGCCCAGGAGGCGCAGGTCGCGCAAGAGCCGGCCGGCCCGGCACCGGCCCCCGGGGCTCGGGTCCAGCAGGGGACGCCGCCGGCCCCCGACGCCGGCCGCGAGCGGCCGGCCCGGCCGGCCGATGCGGCGGCCAGCCCCAATGCCAACGCCCGCCGGCTGCCGCCCGATTCGACCACCGAGCACACGGTCGAGGCCGGCGGCCGGACCCTGCGGTTCAAGGCGACGGCCGGCTCGATCCCCCTGTTCGACGGCGAGGGCGGGGCGCTGCGCGCCGAGGTCGGCTATGTCGCCTTCACGGTCGGTCCCGATGCCGGATCCGGCAACCAGGCCGGCGCTGCCGGCCCGGCGCGCCCGGTGACGTTCCTGTTCAACGGCGGCCCCGGCGCCGCCTCGGCCTATCTCAACATCGGCGCCATCGGTCCGTGGCGGCTGCCGCTCGACGGCGCCACCGCCTCGACGCCGCCCGTGCTGGTGCCCAATGCCGAGACCTGGCTCGACTTCACCGACCTGGTCTTCATCGACCCGCCCGGCACCGGCTACAGCCGGCTGGTCGGCGGCGAGCCGGTGCGGCGCCAGCTCTGGTCGGTCGACGGGGACGCCGAGGCGCTCGCCGTCGTGGTGCGCAAATGGATCGACCAGCACGGCCGCCAGGGCGCGCCGAAGCTTTTGGTCGGCGAGAGCTATGGCGGCTTCCGGGTGCCCAAGCTGGCGCGCACGCTGGCGACCCGCGAGGGCGTCGGGGTGCGCGGCCTGATCCTGGTGTCGCCGGTGCTCGACTTCGCCAGCCTCGGCCAGCGCCGCCATCAGCCGCAGTCCTGGATCGCCGCACTGCCGTCGATGGCGGCGGCCGCGCTGGAGCGCAAGAACGCGTTCTCGGCCGAGGCGCTCGCCGCCGCCGAGCGCTACGCCGCGACCGATTATCTCGCCGACCTGATGCGGGGCGAGCGCGACACCGCCGCGGTCGACCGCATGACGGCGCGGGTGGCGGCGCTCACCGGGCTCGATCCGGCGCTGGTGAAGCGGCTGGCCGGGCGGGTCGACACCGCGACGTTCCAGCGTGAGCTGTGGCGCTCCCGTGGCCTGGTCGGCAGCGCCTATGACGCGACCGTCACGGCCTTCGACCCGGAGCCGTCGGCGGCCCGCACGCACTTCCCGGACCCGGTGCTCGATTCGACCAAGGCGCCGATCGTCGCGGCGATGAGCGAGCTCTATCGCGGACGGCTGCGCTGGAGCCACGACCAGCTCTACCGCCTGTTGAACGACGAGGTCAGCGGGCAGTGGGGCTGGGGCCGGGGCCGCTCGGCGCCGCAGGTGGTCGACGAGGTGCGGACAGTCCTGGCCAGCGACCGCGACGCCCGCATCCTGGTGGCGCACGGGGCGAGCGATCTGGTGACGCCGTATTTCGCCAACAAGCTGATCCTCGACCAGCTTCCGGTCTACGGCGCGGCCGACCGCGCGGCCCTGAAGGTTTATCGCGGCGGCCACATGTTCTACGCCCAGGACGACTCGCGAAAGGCGCTGCGCCGCGACGCCGAGGCCTTTTATCGCGCCGCCCTGCAGGGGGCCGCGAAGGAGTAGCGCGTGGCGGGCGCCGGCGACGGCCGGCGCCCGGACCGAGCGCGACTGCCCGGCCGCCGGATCGCCGGCCTCAGGCGATCCTTCGCCCCAGCCCGAACACCTGGCGCACCCGCCGCAGCGTCGCGGCGGCGACGGCGCGGGCGCGCTCGGTGCCGTCGCGCACGAGGCGCATCACCTCGTCCGGGTCGCGGGCGAAGCGGGCCCGCCGGTGCCGGATCGGGTCGAGAAGCTCCTGCAGTATTCCGTCGAGCCGGCGCTTCACCGCCATGTCGCCGAGACCGCCGCGCCGATAGTGCGCCTTCAGCGCCTCGAGGCCGGCGCGGTCGGGATCGAACGCGTCCAGATAGGCGAACACGACGTTGCCCTCCACGGTGCCCGGGTCGGTCGCGCGCAGATGCCCCGGGTCGGTGAACATGGCGCGGACCTTCTCGCTGATCTCGGCCGGTGCGGCGCCGAGCGACAGCGCGTTGCCGAGGCTTTTCGATGCCTTGCGGCCGTCGACGCCGGGCAGCCGCGGCGTCGACGACAGCAACGCCCGGGCCGGCGTCAGCACGGCACGGCCGGCGAGCCGGTTGATCTTGCCGACCACCTCGTTCGACAGCTCGATCATCGGGAGCTGGTCCTCGCCGACCGGCACCAATGTGGCGTCGAACGCCGTGATGTCGGCGGCCTGGGCGGCCGGGTAGCACAGGAAGCCCGCCGGCATGTCGCGCTGATAGCCGCGCATCTCGATCTCCGCCTTGATGGTCGGATTGCGCTCCAGGCGCGAGACGGTGACGAGATTGAGATAGAGCGCCGTCAGCTCCGAGAGCTCCGGCACGCCCGACTGCAGGACGAACGTGCTCCTGGCCGGGTCGAGGCCGACGGCGAGATAATCGAGCGCGACCTCGATCACGTTGCGGGCCACCTTGGCTGGCTCGCCGGCATTGTCGGTCAGCGCCTGCATGTCGGCGAGCAGCACGTACTGGCGCGCCACCACGTCCTGGGTCGCGACGCGGCTGGCGAGCGAGCCGACATAGTGGCCGAGATGCAGCGGGCCGGTCGGGCGATCGCCGGTGAGCACGATGTCGGCGGCGCAGACCGCGGTCGCCTCGATCTCGTCGGGCGCCGGCGCGGCCGGCGACGACGCTTCGGCGATCGGAGGCGAGGCCGCCGCGGTCGCGGCGTCTGGCAGCGTGGTGATCTGGTCCATGGTCGGTCTCCTGGGTTTTGGCCGGAGATCGGACGGGGGACCACAGACACGGAAAAGGCCGCTCCCGTCCGGGGCGGCCCTGCATCGTGTCTGGAACGAACGCGCGAAAAAGGGCTCCCCGATTTAGTCGGGGCGCCACCACAATGCGATGGTGAGGATGCGCGTCATGTCCGTTCTCTGCGCCCGCCGGCGCCGCGATGCAAGAGGATCCGGGATGCGACCCGTTGGTCAGACCGGCAGCAGGCGCATCAGCAGGCCCGCGGCCGCACAGGCCGCGAGCGTCGGCAGCATCTTCACCCCGAAGCGCAGCATGGCCACCATGGCCGCGACGGCGAGGCCGGCGGCCTGCCAGTCGATCGAGGCGAGCACCGGCAGCTCCGGGCCGACGCCGGCGAGGTCGAGCGTCCAGGTCTGGCGAAAGACGACGTGCAGGGCGAACCAGACGGCGAGGTTCATGATGACGCCGACCACGGCGGCCGTGATGGCCGTCAGGGCGGCCGTGATCGCCTTGTTGCCGCGCAGCGCCTCGATGTAGGGGCCGCCGAGAAAGATCCACAGGAAGCACGGCGCGAACGTCACCCAGGTGGTGAGCAGCGCCCCGAGGCATCCGGCGAGCAGCGGATCGAGGCTGCCGGCCGCGCGATGGGTTGCGATGAACCCGACGAACTGCAGCACCAGGATGAGCGGGCCCGGCGTCGTCTCGGCGAGGCCGAGCCCGTCCACCATCTCGCCCGGCGCGAGCCAGCCGAAGGTGTCGACGGCCGCCTGCGCCACATAGGCCAGCACCGCATAGGCGCCGCCGAACGTGACCACGGCCATGAGGCTGAAGAACGCCCCGGCGCGGGTCCACACGCTGGCCGAGCCGGTCGTGAGCCACAGCGCCAAGACGGGTCCGAGCCAGACCGGCAGCCAGACGGCGAGCACTTTTGCAGCGCGCCACAGCGACGGCTCGGCATGGGTCAGCTCGCCGCGCGCATACATGGCGTCGATGACGCCCTCGTGTTCTGGCGCGCCGTCGCCGCCGCCGTGGCCGCCGCCCGAGAACAGCGTCGGCGCCAGCCGGTTGCCGAGCCAGCCGACGACGCCGGCCGCCAGGATGATCAGCGGGAACGGCACCTGCAGCACATAGATGCCGACGAAGGCGGCGACCGCGATCGCCACCATGGCGCGGTTCTTGAGCGCGCGGCGCCCGATCCGCAGCACCGCCTCGACGACGACGGCGAGGACGGCCGCCTTGACGCCGAAGAACAGCGCGTCGATCAGCGGAAGCTGGCGATAGAGCGCATAGAGGATGCTGAGGCCCAGCATCACCACAGCGCCGGGCAGCACGAACAAGAGGCCGGCGACGAGGCCGCCGGCGGTGCGATGCATCAGCCAGCCGACATAGGTGGCGAGCTGCATCGCCTCCGGCCCGGGCAGCAGCATGCAGTAGTTGAGCGCGTGCAGAAAGCGCCGCTCGCCGATCCAGCGGCGCTCCTCGACCAGCTCCTTGTGCATCAGCGCGATCTGGCCGGCCGGTCCGCCGAAGCTCAGAAGCCCGATCCTGGCCCACACACGCGTGGCCGCGCCGAGGGTCGGGACCGTCGGTGGCGGAGCGGGCTCCGCCACGGGCTCCCCGGATGCGCGGGACGTCGCCACGGTCGGCCGGCTCATGCCAGGGCCCGGCCCGCCGGCCAGTTGTGTGTCTCGCCGGTGGCGTCGCGGCACCAGCGGTAGACCGCGTCGTAGAGCAGCATGCCGGCCTCGAGCTGTTCGTGATCGTCGTCGTACATCTGCGACAGGCCGAGCGATACGGCAAGGAAGCCGGCCGCCTGGGGAACGAGGTCGAGCCGCGCCGTGTCGGCGGCGCGCACGATTCCGGCGAGCCGGTCGAGCGCGTCGGACCGCAGCCCGAGCTCCTCGATCATGATGTCGAAGCTGCAGCGTTCGCCGCGATGGCTCCAGAAGACGCCGTCGACGTCGAAGGGTGTCGCCGCAAACCGCTCGGCGACGGCGGCGACCTCGGCGGGCGCGACGAACAGGAAGACGGCGCCGGGATCGACGAAGCGGCGGATCAACCAGGGGCACGCGATGCGATCGACCTTCGGCCGTGTCCGGGTGACCCAGACGGTGCGGCCGCTCGTGCCGCCTGGCGGCAGCACCTTGGTCTCGACCAGCAGGCCGCCCGCATTGCGCCACGCCTCGAAGCCGCCATCGAGACTCGTCGCGGCGATCCCGGCATGGCGGAGCCAGGCCGCCACGCCCTGGCTGAGCGCATGCCCGTGCCGGCACACGACGACGACGTCTTGGCCGGCGAGCGGGTCGGCCCAGGATTCGACCGTCGCAGCGTCGCGGCGAAGCGCCGCCGGCAGCAACCGACGGTCGGCGTTGAAGTCGTCGGGCGTGCGGACGTCGACGATGGCCGGCGCGGTCGGCAGGCCGACCAGGGACGACAGGCAAGACTGAGATGTTTGGATGTTCGACAGCATGAGCGTCCATCCCCAAGGGAACATGGACGCGATGTTTGGGCTGTCGCCGGAAAGCGGGCTTGGCCTGAAGGGGTAATCGCGAACAACCCCTCGCGGCGAGCGTAGCCCCACGGCGATCGTGCCGCAAGCCGGGTTGTGGTGACGCGGTCGTTCGCCCTGGTGCCGCGTCGCGCGACGTGGCGCTGCGTCAGCCGGCGGCGCGCCGGCCGACCAGCGCCAGATACTCCCAGGCGACCGTCGCGGCGGCCAGCGCCGTGATCTCGGCGTGGTCGTAGGCGGGCGCCACCTCGACCACGTCGAGGCCGGCGAAGGCGAGGCCGCCGAGCCGGCGCAGGATGGCGAGGAGCTGCCAGGTGGCGAGCCCGCCGCATTCGGGCGTCCCGGTGCCGGGTGCGAAAGCGGGGTCGAGCACGTCGATGTCGACGCTCAGATAGGCGGGCGCGTCGCCGACCACGGAGCGGATTGCGTCCGCGACCGCCGCTGGCCCCATCTCGTGCGCCGCCTCGGCCGGAATGATCCGCACGCCGCGTGCAAGAGTCCAGTCGTGGACGTCGGTGCCCATCGGCGAGCGGATGCCGACCTGGATGGTTTTCCGCGGGTCGACCAGACCCTCCTCGATGGCGTGGAAGAACACCGAGCCGTGCGCGTATGTCTGGCCGAAATTGTCCGGCCAGGTGTCGACATGGGCGTCGAAATGGACGAGCGCGAGCGGCCCGGTGCGCGGCGCCAACGCGCGTAAAAGCGGGAGCGTGATGCCGTGCTCGCCGCCGAGCGCGATCAGATGGGCGATGCCCTTCGCCTGCGTCTCGATCAGCGCCAGGCTCTTCTCGATGTCGCCGAGCGCGATCGAAAAATCGCCGATGTCGGCGACCGGCAGCAGCGCCGGCTCGATCCGGTGCACCGGGTGGGCACCGTCGACCAGCATGCGGCTGGCGCGGCGGATCGCGGCCGGGCCGTCGCGGGCGCCGCTGCGATTGGTGGTGCCGATGTCGAGCGGCACGCCGGCGACGCAATAGGTGGCGTCGCGCGCATGCGCCGTCAGACCCAGGAAGGTCGGCGGCAGCGCGAAGGTGGCGGGCGAGGGGCCGCTCATCCGACCGGCTCGACCGCGGCGAAGCGGAACACCGCGCAGGCGACCGCGCAGGTCCAGTCGCCGTTCTCGGCGCCTTCGGCGGCCGCCGTCATCGACAGCGTGTCGACGATCAGGTCCGAGGTCTCGTAGAGCTTGCGCCGCTCGTTCCAGGCGGCGTTGGGATCGAACTCGATGCCGAGCGTCGAGGCCAGCATGGTGGCGGCGAGATCCTCGGCATAGTCGCCGGCCTGGTGCTCGGTCATGCCGTAGCCGTGGTGCTCGGAGATGTAGCCGTAGACGGCCGGGTCCTTCGGCCGGGCGAGGCCGATCGAGGCGACGATGCGGCGGCCCGGCTCGTTGGTCTCGGCGCGCGCCATCACGCAGAAGGTGATCTCGCCGGGCGCCAGCGTCGGCACGCCGGCCTCGCGGGTGATCAGCCGGCAGCGCGGCGGCAGGATCGACGACACGGTGACGAGGTTCTGCTGCTCGATGTCGGCGTCGCGCAGCGCGTATTCGAAGGCGGTGAGCGGCTGCTTGTGAGTGCCCACCCCGCGGGTGAGGAAGACCTGCGTCGGAACCGGGAACATCGTGCCTCCTGGGCGGGCTGGTTCATCCGCCGCGGTTCTTTAAGGGATCACAATGACGCCGCGCCGACAATGCGGCCCGCGGGTTCGGGCCGACTACCCTGGAACCACCGTCGCGCGCTGCCGGCCGGCTAGGATAGGCCGGTGGTGAATCAGGCCGGGAGCCGAACGTGAACGACAGTGTCATCGACAGCCGCTTTACCGAGGTCGACGGAGTTCGGCTGCACTACCTCGCGGCCGGCGAGGGCGAGCCGGTACTGCTGCTGCACGGCTTCGCCCAGACCAGCCACATGTGGCGGCCGCTGATCGCCGAATTGGCCAAGAGCCGCACCGTGATCGCGCCCGACCTGCGCGGCTTCGGGTCGTCCGACAAGCCGGACGGCGGCTACGACAAGACCACCATGGCGCGCGACATCCACGGCCTCGCCGCCGCGCTGGGCTTTCGCCGCGTCGCCGTGGTCGGCCACGACATCGGCCTGATGGTCGCCTACGCCTATGCGGCCCAGTATCCGGCCGAGGTCGACCGGATCGTCCTGATGGACGCCTTCCTGCCCGGCGTCGGCGACTGGACCAGCGTCTGGCTCCTGCGCGACCTCTGGCATTTCCATTTCTACGGCAAGACGCCGCTGGCGCTGGTCGACGGCCGCGAGCGCATCTATCTGGAGCACTTCTGGAACGACTTCGCCGCCGACCCGGCCCACTCGGTGTCGGAGGCCGACCGGCAGTTCTACGCCAAGGCCTATGCGCAGCCGGGGGCCATCCGGGCCGGCTTCGAGGTGTTCCGCGCCTTTGCGCAGGACGCCGAGGATTTCGCGGCGTTCGCCAAGACCCGCCTGACGATGCCGATGTTGGTGCTGGCCGGCGAGCGGGCCTCGGGCGATGTGCTGATCGTCCAGGGCCGGCTGGTCGCCGACCAGGTCGAGGGCGTCATGATCAAGGGCTCCGGCCACTGGCTGATGGACGAGGCGCGCGATCAAGTCGTGCCCCGGCTGGTGGCGTTTCTGACGCGGCCCTGACCGCGGGCGAAGACATTCGGGTCGGCGAGCCCCGTCAGTTCGAGCCGTCGCCGGTCAGCGGATGCCAGCCGGTGAGGTCGCGGGCGGCGTCGGCCGGGACGATGCGCATGGCGTCTCCGGCCGGGCCGGAAACCGCCGCAGGATGTGGATCCGGCGCCTTGCCGGCGACCGGATGCGCGTGGAACAGGCCGGCGAGGCCGAGGAGCCCCGCGAACACGAGGACGACGAGCATCGGGCGAAGGTGAAGCAGCATCGGAGCCTCCCGCGACGGCCGGTCGGGCACCGCGCCCGACCTTCGCCGATGGATGCTCGTCTACCAGCCGGGCGGCCGGGGCCGATGTGAAGCGGATCACACGGGGCTGCAAGCCGGAGCGGCGCAGCGCCGACCGCGCGTCTCTGCCCGGCGCTAATTCGACACCGGCTCGGTCGCCGCAAACGCCTCATGGAAGTCCACCGCGCCGGACGGGAGCGTGTCGTCGAACGGCAGGGCCATGACATACGGGTCCGGAATGCCGGGCACGTGCAGGTCGGGCACGCGGCGGAAGCCGAAGCGTTGGTAATAGGCCGGGTCGCCCGCCACGATGCAGCCGGCGGAGCCTTTCGCCCGCAACCGGTCGAACCCGGCGCGAATCAGGGCGGAGCCGACACCCCGGCGCTGCCGGTCCGGCCGCACGGCGAGCGGGCCGAGGACGTGCCAGCCGGTGCCCTTGCCGAAGATGTGGGCCACCGAGAAGGCGCCCTGTCCGACGAGCCCGGTTCCGTCCTCGGCCACCAGCGCGACCACGGCGCCGCCGCTCGTCCACAGCGCGTCCATGATGAACGGCTCGGTGCCGCTGGCGTGCGGCAGGCCGCGATATGCCGCCGTGACGAGGGTCAGCACGGCGGCCAAATCGGCGTCGGTCTGGTTGCGGATGATGATTCCCGTCATAGCCCGATGTGATAAGCACAGATGCGCGCAATTCGGTAGCGCGCAATCTGCGTATGTGGATTGCGCCAGCCGGCCGGCGGCCGGACGTGTGTCAGGGCGCGCCCTGAAAGCGGCTCCGGCGCGCCTGACGGCGGTCCATCACGGCCCCCAGTGACCGCCGCGCAAGAACAGCTCGTAGAAGGCGACCAAGACCTCGACGACGATCAGGATGATGATGATGAGCTCCAGCCGCACGCTGCGCTCGGTGTCGATGATCTCGGTGAGCGCGTGGGCGGTGTCGTCGATCACGGCCAGCTTTCGCGCCAGCGAGGTGGCGCGCTCCTTGAGCTCGTACTCGTCGGCGAGCCGCAGCCACAGGCGCTCGAATTCGGGCTGGTCCCACAGGATGTCGGGCTTGTCCTCGATCTCGACGCGGCCGGCGAGACGGTGCTGCACCAGGAGGGCCTGGCCGATGGTGCGCAGCATGTCGCGGCGGTTGGAGGGAGACTTGCCGGTGCGGGCGAGCGCGGCGGCGAACGGCTCCATCACCTCGATGACGCGGGTGACCTCGCGCTCGTCGCGCGACAGCGCGGCGTTCTTGGCGAGCACGTCGGCGATCACCAGGAGGCGCGGCGGCGACAGCGACCGGATCGCCACCGGGCCGCCCGGCACCACCTGGTCGTCCTGGTCGGGCACGATCTCGACCACGGTCGATTCGTCGTCGATCTTGTCGTAGCGGCCGAACAGGCGCGGCCCGAGCGCCCGCAGAAGCTCGTCCTCCTCGACCGGCGAGAGGCCGATCAGCACGGCGACGCCGTAGCGGAACAGCACCGCATAGCCGGCCGCGCCGGACCGGAAGGCCAGCGGCGTCGTCGAGATCAGGTCGCTGCGCTCGAGGCCGGCCGTGTCGATGCGGTCGCCGAGCAGCAGGGTGCGGGCGGTGAGGCGGGAGCGCGCCGGCGCCGGCGGGGCGGGCACGGTGGCGGGGGCGGAGACGGGCAGGGGAGCACGATCGGGCATGCCGGCAGTATAGCAGCCTTCGGTGACGGTGGCGGGGTGGGGAGTGAGCTCGAGTTGCTATTCACCCTCCCCTGGAGGGGGAGGGTCGGGCGTCCGCGCAGCGGACGACCGGGGTGGGGTGAAGCCCCGAACGCCGGCTTCGCCGATCACCCCCTCCCGCCGAGCTTCGCTCGGCGACCTCCCCGGCGCGGCGAAGCCGCGCTGCCCAGGGGGAGGTGAAGAACGGCCGTACTTCACGCCGCCGAGGTTTTCTTCGCGGCCGCGGCCTTGCTGGAGGAGGCCGCCCAGTAGCCAGGGTCGGCCTTCGACTTCTGCAGGGCTTCCGGGGTCTCGAAGCCGGGCGCCATCGAGCCGTCCTGGCCGGCCAGCACCTGGTGGTGCTCGATGTTCAGGGTGCGCAGCCAGCGCTGCTGGCCCATGGTGACGGCGACGAAATAGCCGATCTCGACCAGCTCGGGCTCGGAGAACTGCGCGTGCAGGCGGGCCCAGAAGGCGTCGTCGGTCGGCAGGTCCCAGGTGATCGCCTCGGCATAGGCGAGCGCCGCCTTCTGCTTCTCGCCGTAGCGCGGCGACGTCTCGAAATTGATCAGGTCCATGTAGTCGTCCTCGACCAGCCCGGCCTTGGCCGACTTGATCGAGCGCTGGTTGCCGCAGAACTCGCACTTGACCGAGCGCGACACGTAGATGCGGCACAGCTCCTTGATGGTGTGGTCGGCGACGCCCTGGTGGAAGACGTCCCGCCACGTGTTGGCGAAGGACCAGAACACCGCCGGCACATGCGCCCGCACGGCCTGGCTCTCCGGCCGCGGCGTGCCCTCGCGGGCGCAGCGGCCGAGCTCCTCGAGCATCGCCTCGTCCGTGATGCCGGCGGGGTCGACATAGCTGATGCGGGGCGCCATCGGGTTTCCTCCTGGGACTATTGTTTTGAGCCGGCCGGAGCAAGGCGGCGGCCACCTTGTATACAGGGTCGGCGGGCCAAGGGCGAGCGTCCGGGAGGCGGTCGCCGGTGGATCGGTCACGGCTGGCCGCGATACCGACCGCTCGTTCCCGCGAAAGCGCTGCGACCTCCAGACATCGCTTGCCATGCATGAAAGCGTCATGCGCGGGCTTGACCCGCGCATCCATCATGTTTCGCAAATGCTTTGTTCGCAGGATGATGGATCGCCGGGTCAAGCCCGGCGATGACGACGGAGGGGGTGACGCTCTTTGCTCGACGACCAGAATGAGCGGAGATTCTGGCGGGCGCGGCGTCACTCCGCCATCGCCGCTTCGTACTCCGTGCTGAGCGTCAGCCACTCGTCCTCGGCCGTGCCGAGCGCATTCGTCGCATCGGCGCGCTCCTTGGCGAGGGTCGCGGCCTTCGCTGCGTCGCGCGTGTAGAGAGCCGGGTCGGCGAGCGCGATATCGAGCTCGGCGATGCGCTTGTGCAGCTTCTCGATCTGCTGCTCGAGCTTGCCGATGCGGCGCTTGAGCGGGGCGAGCTCGGCGCGGCGCTCGGCGGCGGCGCGGCGCTGGTCGGTGCGTGACGTGCTCTTCGCCGCCTTCGCGGCCGTGCTCTCGGCGTCGTCCTCGCCGGCCAGCACGAGGCGGCGGTAATCGTCGAGATCGCCGTCGAAGGGCGCGACGCCGCCGTTCGCCACCAGCCACAGCCGGTCGGCGCAGGCGTCGAGCAGATAACGATCGTGCGACACCATCACGACGGCGCCCGGGAACTCGTTGATGGCCTCGATCAGGGCCGAGCGGCTGTCGATGTCGAGATGATTGGTCGGCTCGTCGAGCAGCAGCAGATGCGGCGCCGTGAAGGTGGCGAGGCCGAGCAGCAGCCGCGCCTTCTCGCCGCCCGACAGCTTGCCCACCAAGGTGTCGGCGGTGCCTTCCGAGAAGCCGATGGTGCCGGCCTTGGCCCGCACCGCGCTCTCGGCCGCGTCCGGCATCAGCCGGCGCAGATGCGCGTAGACGCTGGCGCCCTCGTCGAGCTCGTCGAGCTGATGCTGGGCGAAATAGCCGACCTCCAGCTTGTCGGCGCGGGTGACGCGGCCCTCCATGGTGCCGATGCGGCCGGCGATCAGCTTGACCAGCGTCGACTTGCCGTTGCCGTTGGAGCCCAGAAGCGCGATGCGGTCGTCATTGTCGATGCGCAGCGTCACCCGCCGCAGCACCGGCTTGCCGGGCTCGTAGCCGACCGACACCTCGTCGACCGCGATGATGGGCGGCGACAACAGCTTCGCCGGGGCGGGCAGCACGATCTCGCGCACCTCGTCGTTGAGCCGGGCCGGCGCCGGCCCGAGCCGCGCCAGCATTTTCAGGCGCGACTGCGCCTGCCGGGCCTTGGTCGCCTTGGCGCGGAATCGCTCGACGAAGGCGGTGAGCCTGGCGCGCTGCAGCTCCTGCTTCTTGGCGAGCTTCTGATCCAGCAGCAGACGTTCGCTGCGGGTGCGCTCGAAGGTGGAGTAGTTGCCGCGGTAGAAGGTGAGCTTGCCGCCTTCCAGATGCAGAATCGAATCGACCGCCTTGTCGAGCAGGTCGCGGTCGTGGCTGATCACCACGACGGTGTGAGGGTAGCGGGTGAGGTGCTCCTCCAGCCACAGCGTGCCCTCGAGATCGAGATAGTTGGTCGGCTCGTCGAGCAGCAGCACGTCGGGCTCGCGGAACAGCACGGCGGCGAGCGCGACGCGCATGCGCCAGCCGCCCGAGAACTCGCGCACCGCGCGCTTCTGGTCCTCGTGCGAAAAGCCGAGCCCGTGCAGGATCGCGGCGGCGCGGGCCGGCGCCGCATGCGCGCCGATGTCGGCGAGGCGGGTGTGCAACTCGGCGATGCGGTGCGGATCGGTGGCGGTCTCGGCCTCCTCGAGCAGCGCGGTGCGCTCGCGGTGCGCGGCCAGCACGATGTCGATCAGCGCCTCGGGGCCGTTCGGCGCCTCCTGGGGCAGGGCGCCGATCACGGCGCGACTCGGCACGCCGATGCTGCCGCTGTCGGAATGGTGCTCGCCCATGATGGTACGGAACAGCGTCGACTTGCCGGTGCCGTTACGGCCGACCAGGCCCACGCGTGCACCGTCGGGGATCTGCACGGAGGCGTGGTCGATCAGCAGGCGTCCGGCGATGCGGACCGAGAGGTCGGTGATGGCGAGCATGCGGCCTTATACACGGAATCGCGCGGCACGGAATCGGGCCGGTCGAGACGGACCCGGGCCGATCGGATGCGCGTCATCGGACTTCGTGTAGACTGGCGACCGACAACCAGTACGGCGGGAGGTGCCGATGTGCGTCGCAGGGTGCATGGAGGCGGTCCGGGCCGGGATGTCGCGGCGTGGTTTCTTCGGCCGGGCCGGCGCTGCCGCAGCGGGCTTCGCGGCCGTCGCGGTCGCTCCGGTGCCGGCTGCCGCGGCGCCGCGCAGCTTCGAGCGGGTGATCGATCTCACCCACACGCTGACGCCGGAGTTCCCGAGCTTCTTCGGCATCCCCGGCATCGAGCTGGAGCCGCGGGCCGAGTTCGCCAAGGACGGCTACAACATGTATGTCTGGAAGCTCATCGAGCATTCCGGCACGCATCTCGACACGCCGATCCATTTTGCCGAGACGGGCGCCAGCGTCGAGGCGATCTTGGCCGACACCCTGGTGGTGCCGTTCGCCGTCGTCGACGTCGCCGACAAGGCCGAGAACGACGCCGACTATCTGTTGTCGCGCGACGACCTCGTCGCCTGGGAGGGCAAGCACGGCCGCCTGCCGCAAGGCTGCTGCGTCGCCATGCATGCCGGGTGGGGGAAGCTGGCGCTGAGCGATCCGGCGCGCTTCATCGGTCGCGACGTCGATGGCACGTTGCATTTTCCCGGCTTTGCGCCGGACGCCGCCACGTGGCTCCTGAAGGAGCGTGCGGTCGTCGGCCTGGCGGTCGACACGCTGTCGCTCGATCACGGGCCGTCGACCGATTTCAAGACTCACAAGGTCTGGCTGCCGTCCGGCCGCTGGGGGCTGGAGAACGTCGCGAATCTCGACCAGGCGCCGCCCGTCGGCGCGACCCTGGTGGTCGGGCTGCCGAAGGTGAAGGACGCGACCGGCGCGCCGGTACGGTTGTTTGCTCTGGCCTAGCGAAGCTCCGCTGCCCGGCCGGTGATCACGTGACGAGAGTGGACCGCAGGGATGCCGGCGGGACGCCGATTCGGCGGTCGTGACGATCCAGCCATCGGCACAAAAAAAGGCGGGCGGTTCTTGCGAACCGCCCGCTGGGCATCGCAGCATCGCGCACCCCCGTGGCACGACGCTGCGCACCAAGCCCATCGATCAAGAACGAAGCCGTGAAGCCTGTCGACCGATCGCTGGAGCGGACATTGCTGCGACAGCCCCGCAGCGGCTTTGATTTAGATCATTCGCGTGTCTGAAATTCCGCCCCGCGGCCAACGTGGTAAAGGCGGCGGCTCGCGCCGGATCCACCGAAAGCCGCGTAAAACATGGGTTTGCAGGCGCGGGCCGGGGCGCCGGCGCTCCCGCGCATAAGACCAATGTCGAATTCGAAGGACCGTCGTGGCTGGGCCGTGGAGGAGATCCGGCGCGCTCCGTACGGCGCGTCGACATCTTGCACGGTCAGCGTGCGTCCCGCATCTGATCAATTCACCGACTGGTTCACGGGTGAGCGGATCGCTTGGAACTGGGGCGCTTGGAACTGGGGCGCTTGGAACTGGGGCGGTTGGCCCAGTTCACCGAATCCGGCCGAACTGACAGATCACCTGGTCAGCTCAAGGGTCGACGCACGCGGGCCGATTCAACCGTTCCAGTTCACCGTGCCGACGTCCCACTTGGCGCGAAGCTTGGTCGCCTTCCTGATGAAGTCGTCGATCGCCGCCATCGGCTTGTGGTCGGGATTCGCCTTGCAGTAGGCCGCGACCAGGGCGACGACCTTGGTCTCGTCGAGCGTGCCGAGATCGACATGCTTGCCGTCGGCCTCGAGCAGCGACACGTTGGCGGCGCTGAGATAGCCCTGCACCCACGCATAGAGCATCAGATTGACCGGGTTCTGCAGGCCTTCGCCGGGCTTGAGATCAGCCACGAGCTTGCCGCAGCTCGACGTGCCGATGCCTTGCGTGACCAGCGGCTCTGCCATCGTGGGGACCGACGGGGCGACGAATCCGGCGGCGAGCACAAGAGCGACAAGCGTCCGTCTGATCATCGGAAACAACCTCCAAGCGTACGCCACGGTGGCGCGACGGTGTATCGAGAGCTCATGCGAGGGCCGGGACACTAACCGGTTAACGCGTGCCGACCAAGCCTCGCGTGCCGGGCGGGACGAGGTCGTTCGGCTCGCGTCTGGCGTGTCACGGCCGCCGCCCGCCGGGATGCAAGAGATCGACCGACCCGCGTGTATGCGGCTTAAAATCGACAAGTTTGCGGTCCGAGTCCGGGGCGGGTTGGCGTCATGTGCGCCAGGAGAGGGTGATGCTGGGCTTCGATGCGGCGAGCGGGGCGATGCTGCTGCCGGCGTGGGGAGCCGGCGCGGTCGCCGCCATAGCCTTGGTGCTCGCCGCCACGGTGTGGCGGCGCCGGGGCGTGGCCGCGCTTCTCGCCCGCATGGCGGCCGTCGGGGTCGCCGTGCTGGCGGCCGGGATCGCCGTGCTGGCCGGCTCCGCCGTCTTGGACCGCCTTGCCCAGCGCCGGGCCCTGGAGCAGCGCATCGCCGATCTGTCCGGGCGTGCCCTGGTCCCGGGCTCGCCGCTCGCCTGCCTGGACGGGCTTGCCGGAACGGCGGCGGAACCGGCCTGCCAGGTGGTGCTGTTCGCCCGACCCGAGACGGCCGCCGCGGCCGTCTCCTTCGTCACCGCCCAGGTGGTGCTGCTGCTCGACGCCGCGCCCGCGGCGGCATCCGACCGCGCCGTCGCGAAAGCCTTGGCGCCGCTCGAGCGGGCGCTGGCGGACGACCGGTTCGGCCTGGTCGCCCATGTGCTTGCGGCGCGGGCCGGCTGCACGCCCGAGTTCTGCAGTCCGTTGGCGCTCCTCGACCGCCCGGACCGGGTCCGCGCCAATCTGCGCGACCGGCCGTTCGAGGCGATGCTGGCCCTCCATGCGGCGTCCTGGCCGAACCTGCCGTCGGCTCCGGGGCCGTCGTCCGCCGTGTCCTCGGCGCCGGGTGCCGGGTCCCCGCCGGGCCCCGGTCTCGCCGGGACGGGCCGTCCGGCCGGCTCCGGCCAGCCGGGTGCGGGCCAGCCGGTGTCGTCACGTTACGATTTCCCCTCGGCGGCCTCGATCCCGCCGGTGAGCATCATGGCTCCCGAGCCGGCCGGTCCGCCGCCCGCGGCTGCTGCCCGTGACCTTCCGGCGCCGGTCCCGGCGTCGCCCGGAGCCGCACCTCCCGGGGCTGCGGCGGCGCAGGCCGCGCCGGCGCCACCCGCCCGCAAGCCGCCGCCGGCCCGGAC
>NZ_JACAAX010000061.1 GCF_013377085.1 Rhodoplanes sp.
CGGCGGCGCCCGGCACGCAGGCGGCGCCGGCGGCGGCGCAGGCGGCTCCGGCTCCGAAGCCTGCCGCCCCGGCGACCTCGACCGCGCCGGCCGGCCCCGACGTCGTCGCGCGGATCGGCACTATCGACGTCAAGGCCGAGGAGATCCGGGCACTGGTGGCCGGGCTCGGCGAGCGCGAGCTGGCGGCGCTGGCCGCCGACCCGTCGCTCCTCAGCCAGACGGTGCGCAGCCTGCTGGCGACCCGGCTTCTGATGAAGGAGGTCGAGGAGAAGAAGTGGGACAAGAACCCGGAGGTTGCCGAGCAACTGCGGCGGGTGCGTGAAAGCGCGCTGGCGGAAACCTACCTCGCCTCCGTCGCCAAGGTTCCGCCGGATTACCCGCCCGAGGCGGAGGTGCGGGCGACCTACGACGCCAACAAGAGCGCGCTGGTGGTGCCGCGGGCTTTCCAGCTCGCGCAGATCTTCGTCGCCGCGCCGCGCGACGCCGACAAGCAAACGCTCGACGCCGGCCGCAAGAAGCTCGCCGAGATCGAGGCGAAGCTGAAGCAGCCCGGTGCCGATTTCGGTGCCGTCGCGCAGGAGGCGAGCGATTCGCGCCAGACCGCCGAGCGCGGCGGCGACATCGGCTGGGTGACCGAGGCCCAGGTCCGGCCGGAGCTGCGCGCCATCCTGCTCGGCCTGTCGAAGAACGCGGTCGCCGAGGCGGTCCAGCTCGACGACGGCTGGCACATCGTCAAGCTGATCGACACCCGCCCGGCGACGACGCGCCCCTACGAGGAGGTCCGCGACCAGCTCGTGGTGCGGCTGCGCGAGGAGCGGGCGGCGGCGCTTCGCCGCGCCTATCTGGGCGAGCTGCTGCGCCGCACGCCGCCGGTCATCAACGAGTTCGCGCTCACCAAGGCGTTCGAGGACGGCAAGTCCGGCAAACGCTGACCGGGGTCGCGTCGCAGACGCGCGGCGCGGCTTTCTGTTCGACCATTCGCAGTGAGGTATTCGTCATGACCACCGACATCGCAGCGGCGCTGCTTGCCGATATCGATCTCGACCGGCTCGCCGAGCTGATGCGGACCCAGGGCTACCGGGTGGATCTCGTGCGAGAGCCCGGCGGCGACCTTCTCCGCTCGGCGACCGGCGGGCTCGCCTTCGAGATCCGCGGCGGCAGCCCGGCGCCCGAGTGTCCCGCTTCCTTCATCGATCTGCGCTGCCTCGCCGGCCTCAAGATCGAGGGCGAGCTCGACCCGGCTGTGATCAATGCCTGGAACGTCCAGCGCCGCTATGCCCGGCTGCATCGCCAAGAGGACCTCCTGGTGCTGACCCTCGACGTCTCGCTGGCCGGCGGCGTGATGCCGGCCTACGTGGTCACCCAGATCGCCATCTGGGACCGCCTGCTGCAGGACCTGCCGGTGTTCCTGCGCGAGACGCTGGCGCCCCGCGCCGCGGCCGCGGCTGCCGGGCCGGCGAAGGTCGCCCCGGCCGCGTGAGGCGTGCCGGAGCGCGGATTTTGGGGCACGGCATCCGGAGCGACGCCATGACGGATCGGGGGCGGGGGGCTCATCGCATCGGCCGGGGCATCGGGAGCGCCGACGCGCCGGCCCGCGACGGGAGCGCGGATGCAGCGGTGCGGATCGCGATCGTCGCCGTCTTGCTCGGTTGGGTCCTCGGTTGCGGGGTCGGCACCGCGGCGGCGCAGTCCGGCGGCGCGCCGACGCCGACCACCGAGGCGATGCGACGCTGCATCGAGGTGCAGATCGGCAACGAGAAGACGCTCGATTGCTTCAATCAGCAGTTCCGGCGCGAGGTCGACCGCATCAATCCGAGCCTCAACGTGCCGCCGATCGGCCCGAACTCGACGGACCTGCAGAAGGGCCTCGTCAACGTGCCGGCCGTGCAGCAGCAATACGGCCCGAACTACGGGCGTTCGGTGGTTCCGTATCGGCCGACCATCACGTACGGAGCGCCGCGGGTGCGCTAGGGCCGGCGCGGTTCGTGATCGCCGGGGAGGGGAGCCCATGTTGACCATCGCCTCGCATCCGCGCCTCGCGGCGGCGCTGGCCGGACTCGCCGCGGCCGGCCTGCTGGTCGGGGCCGTCGCCGCCCAAAAGCCAGCCGTGCCGTCCGAAGCCCCGGCCGCCGCGACTCGTTCCGCTGCGGCGGCGCCCCCGGCGCCCGTGACGTCTGCGCCCGCAGCACCGGAAACGTCGGCGGCTCGGGGACCGGACAGTCCGGATGAGGCTGCCGACCCGGCGCGGGCCGTGGCATCGCTCCCGCCCCCGGAGGCGTCGACGGACGAGGACGTCGACGTGGATATCGATGTGGATATCGACCCGGACATCGCCAAGCTGATCGATGCCCGGGCGATCCTCGACTCGGTGGCCCGCACGGCGGCGGCCTCGCGTCTCGACGAGCCGCCGACCTCGATCTACGGCCGGATGCCGTATGGCCGGATGCCGTACCGCCTGTCGCTGCACGGGCTCGGGATCGGTGCCGGCATCTATCGCCCGATCATCGAGGAGGAGGCGCGGCGGGCCGGCCTGCCGGCCGAAATCGCCGAGGCCGTGATGGGGGTCGAGAGCAGCTACAATCCGGCCACGCTCGGCGCCGCCGGCGAGATCGGCCTGATGCAGGTCCTGCCCTCGACGGCGCGCATGATGGGCTTCTCCGGGCCGATCGAGGCGCTCGCCGTGCCGGAGACCAACATCCATTACGGTGTGCGTTATCTGGCGCAGGCTTGGCGGCTCGCCGGCGGCGATCTCTGCACCGCCGTGATGAAGTATCGGGCCGGCCATGGCGAGAGGCGGTTCTCGCATCGCTCGGTCGCCTATTGCCTGAACGTGCGGGCCCGCCTCGCGGCGCGTGGCTTTGCGGTGTACGGGGCCGTGCCGGTCGCGACCTTCGGCGAGCCGGTCGGCGGCGGGTGCCGCTCCTGCACCAGCGTCCCGGGTGGCCGCCGGGCCGATCTCGCCGACCTGAATGCGCGCCTCTCGGTATCGGTGTCGCGCATGGTCACGCCGAGAAGCGCCGATCGATGACGTTCGACACGGCGCGTGGCCCGCCGCGGTCGAGAAGTCGCGCCGGCACCATCCGGACGCCGCGCTGGAGCACCGATTGGAAGCCGGGGCAGTCCTCCTGCCTGCTGAACACCGGCGACGTCGACGCCGAAGTGAGAATCACGCTGGACTTCAGCGATCGCGGGCCGCCCGGTCTCTGGCACTTCGAGCCCGCGGTGCGGGCGGATTGACCTTCGCTGCGGCGTTTCCTGTACTATGCTGGGAAGGTCGGTCGGGCGTCCAGGCGTGGCAGTCCGAGGTCGATCAGGCCCTTGCGACCCGGCCGCAAATCTCGCCAAGGCATCGATGTGGGGATGGGGAGCCGAACTCATGGGTGACGCGGACATGAGCAATCGCGACCCCGAACGAAACTTCGAGGAGCTGTGGAAGACCTTCCATAAACGGTATCCGTTTTTCAGATTGAGAAATGTGGACTGGCAGAATCAGTACGACACGTATCGGCCGCGAGTGACCAGGAAGACCAGCGACGACGAGCTCTTCGAGATCCTCTGCCAGATGATCGCGCCGCTGGACGACGGGCATATCGAGCTCATCGCGGGGAAAGACGGCCGTGGCAAGAAGCGGTACTTCACCCCCGAGTCGACGCCGAGATTCTGGCAGGAGTTCCCCGGCCGCAACGTCAAGTCGCTGTTCAAGGTCACCGAGAAGACGCTCGTCGAACACAGATTCGGGCGGCCGAAGGAGACCAGGGCGTGGATGCTCCTCTATTCCCGCTCGCCGAGCTTCGGTTATGTTCGGATCCTCGAGCTGGAGGATATCAAAAAGCGGAAGCTGGTTGCGGCGCTGGACGACGTCGCGCGTGACTTCAAGGATCTGGACGGCTTCATCATCGACATCCGCAACTGCCCCGGCGGAGACGACAGTACGGCGATCGCGATCATCGACCGGTTCTGCGACCAAAAGCGGGTTGCGTTCCACCGGAAGACGAAGATCGGTCCGGGCGACGATGCTTTCACGCCGGTGAAGACCTGGTACATCGAACCGCAAGGCGACGTGCAATTCGCCGGGCCGATCGTGCTCCTGACCTGCGATTCGGTCTTCAGCGGCGGAGAGGCCTTCGCCCTGGCGATAAAGCAGCTCCCGCATGTGACGATCATGGGCGAGCACACGAACGGCATATTTTCGTATCAGCTCGAGAGGACGCTTCCCAACGGGTGGCGGTATTGCCTGTCCTACCAGGTGTACCTGTCGGCCGACATGGTCTGCTACGAAGGGACGGGCGTGCCGCCCGACATCGTCCTGCTCAATACCAAGGCCGATCTCGAAAGCGGCACCGATCCGTTGATTACCCGGGCTCTGGCGCTGCTGGAAACGAAGGCGGCCGATCTGTCGCGTTCGCGATGATCGATACGAACCCGCGGATCGCTCCGCGGAGAGCACTGCATCAGGGGGCGAGATCAGGCACCAATTTCACCAGAAGCTCGAAGCTCGCAAGCTGGACCGCGTAGAGTTCCAGAGTATGCCGGCCGACGAAGCGCAGCGGGCAGACCAAAAATTCCGGCGGCTGTATCCGGCTCGGGCCACGCCGGAACAGCAAGAGGCCGATGGACAATGCGCCGATGCCCGCAATGAAGACGATCAGGTGCACGAAAGGAAAACCAAACTCCTCTTGTTCCTGATAGATGTAGAAGACGACAGCGATCATGCAGGCCAAGAGACGCATCAGGCCCGGAACACGGGGCCGCGGCCTTGTCGGCGTTTCCTGCATTACGGTCGAGCTGTCCCGGGCCGAAGTCTCGTCTACGGCGATGCGCTGGCACAAGCCGAACAGGGCCCAGAGCCATCCCTCCGCGCCGTAATCGACGATGTCGCCCGCGATCGGCTGCACCGCGACGAGCGCGGCGACCAGCAGGGCGAAGCCGATCCAGCCCTGACGATCGATGAGGGCTTTCACCGCAGGGCGGGCAAGGCGGGCGAGCGCGAGACTGAACAGGATGTTCGCTTCCACCCATGTCCAGTCGGCGTTCCAACTGTTGAGCAGGGTGAGAACAAGTCCGAGCCAGAGCCAGCGCAGCGGAACGGTTCGGGTCGCGGCGTATCCGATCAGAAAGAAGAACGTCGGAGCCGCCAAGCGCCCGACGACGCCCCACCAGCGATCGTCGTCCATGAAAAAGTGACCGAAGTGATCGAGCATGGCGCAGACGAGCGCTGCGCACTTCAGCCAGTCGGTGCAATCGACGGCGCGTGACGTGTTTTCACGACGATGGTTCATGTCCGTCGGATGCGGTGAGGCGCTCATCGTCGCTCGACCTCGACCTCGGCCGGACAGCACACGCCGGCACTTGGCTCGTCGGCCGTGCTTCGAGACACGGTCGAATCGCCGACGGGCTCGGCGGGGCTGCCGTGATAGGTGCCGGCAGCGATGGTCATCTCCTTGAGCACCAGCGACAACGGCCGCAACGTGGTGTCATGCTCGATCATGGCGCCGCCCATCACGGTCGCGCCGAAGCCGATGGCGCTTCTGTCGCCGATATGGGCGCGCTTCACCCGCAAGGTCCTGTCCTCGAAGCTGTGAAGCTGCAGAACGCCGTCGACGACGCAATCGTTCCCGAAGTCCACCGCGTTCCAGTCGAAGCACTGCAGGGGCTGCGCGACGAGTGTCCGCCGGCCGATGCGACATCCCATCCACCGCAGGATCGGATTGGCCAGAACGGTCCCGGCGCAGAAGCCGAGCGCTCCCCGGCACCACGTGAAGAAGCAGTCCTGCGCAAAGAAATACGAGAAGTGCCGCCAGGACCAGAACGGCGCGGCGTGATCGGCTCCCCATTCGCGGCCGACCAGGACGATCTTGACCGTACCGGCGAGCACGACCAAGCCGATCTCCGCGAGCAATGCGACCAGAAACGTGCTGCTGGTCGGGTCCAGGCCCGCCCGCAACAGGACGATGACGCCGATTGCGATCAGGAGTCCCTCCGTCACCGGCAGCAATCCGATCCCGAGAAGATCGTTCAGAAAAAGCCGGACCGAAAACAGGACGAAGCCCGGTGGTCGATCGGCTTCGGTCTCCGCCTCCGACTTCGCGCCGGCGAACTTGATGGGCGGACTGCCGGCCACGGTGATCGGGCAGCCGGTTCGGGATCGCATCTGACGCCGGAAGCGGATGTCGCTGCACGGCGTGGAGACGCCGACCAGGAAGTTGGACGGGAGCTGGCCGTGCTCCGCCACGCAATTGTTTCCGGCGAAGAAGTTGTAGGGCATGTCGAGCCGGCGCAGCGCGATATGCTCGGCGCCGTAGTCGAGCATGTTGGTGAAACACCCGTTCGACCAGAACGTCGCGGAATCGGCCGTCGCCAGCTCGGGGACGAGATTGATCATGACATCGCATTCGGAGCCGCCGACGCGCGGAAAGCGCATGCCGGCCAGAGCCCGCAGATATTGCCCGGTGATCGTCCAGGTCCACTGCCGCTGGATGCGGTTCACGATGCTCATCCGGTACAGGAGCAGAGCGCCGCGGAGGCCGCGGGACGGGTAGAGTCCGGGTGGCGCCGCCGTGCAGCGGACGAACAGGCAGCCTAGCACGGAGGTCACGACGACGGTGAGCCAGGTGGTGACGAACCCGTACGCCGTGAGCTGGCCGACGAGCTCCAGTATCGGCGTCGTCGTGAAGTAAGCGGCGGAATAGTCGTCCGCGTCGATCTGGACGAGGTCGCGGGCGAGCCAGAGGATCGCCGCGGTGGGCGCCACGCCGATCCAGAACGACACGAAGGCCTGCATCAGGACATTGACGGTCTCTCGCAGCCAGCTCGAATCCGCGGACCGGCACGCCGTCGCCGTGCGCCGGAGCGGAATGCAGCGGCCCGAGAAGCGCCCCGGAGCTCCTTCCCACATCTCGTTCGCACCGACGTCGGTGAGGACGGCGGTGAACGGGGTGGTCCAGGCGCCGGGGCCCACCGTCACGCCGTCGCCGACGGCGGCGCGCATTCCGATCTTGCAGCCGCTGTCGAGGTGGATGCGACCGACGTGCAGTTCCTCGTCCGACCATCGCGTCGCGTGGACGTAAGCGCCGGTCTGGATGGCGACATCGTCGCCGATGCTGATCAGATCGAGGGGGCCGCCCAGGTCGGCGTCATGGGCGCATTGCAGGTTGGTGCCGACATTCGCGCCGAGCTGGCGCAGCGCGAAGGCCAACAGCGGTGCGCTCCGGTACATGACACTCAGCGAACCGAGGGCCGCCTGCTCCAGCCGCCCGATGCGCCAGAGTCGCAGATGCATGCGACTCCATTTGGGGTAGACGCCCGGTGTCACGTTGTTCTTGCGGAGGTCTCCGCCGATGAGCAGCTTGATCGCCATCACCCAGAGCAGCACGGCGAAGGGCGTGGCGAGGCCGAGCACGTAGAGGCCGAAGCCGAAGGCGATGAACTCCGCGAGCCCCGCGGTGGTGAAGATCGTTCCGAACTCGACGGCGTTGAGGGCACCGGCGAACAGCAGCAGGCCGGGAGAATAGAGCAGGGCGGCGAACAGGACCTGCAGGGTCGTGAAGTGGGCGACGGAGAGCACCTGCGCCGCGGCCTCGTCGCGCTCGATGATGCGCGGCTTGCGTGTCGCCTGGGGCGACGGCATCACGTCGGCATCTTGCGCCACGCGGCAGCTCGCCGCGATCTTGCGGGCCGTGTTGCAGTCGGTGTAGAGCGCCCGCACCGAGATCGGCCATCCGGCCGCCTTCAGCCTCTGCGCCAGCCGCGCAATCCCGACCGAATGCGCGCCGCTTTCGACGAATTCATCGTCCGGGCCCAGCGGCAGCTCGAGTGTGGCGCGGCAGACGGCCAGCACGTCTTCGCACGCAGTGTCGACTGTCGGGATGGGATCGCGGGAGTCGACATTGTCGGAGGCGGTATTTGGTGCGCCGCTCGCTTCGCCGCGGAACTCGCCATCGGGGAGCCGCGCGGGCCTGGCCAGCAGGTCCGAGAGGTTCGGCAGGCAACCCCGATCGATCTTGCCAGAGAGCGGCTTCATCACGAACTTGTCGACCAGGAAGACCCGGCTCGGGATAGACGGCGGCGGCAGGCGCTCGGCGAGAACGGCCGTCACCCGCGCGGTCCAGTCCGCGGGGGCCGCGGCGACGGCCGGGGGCTCGCCCTCGCTCAGCGAAGGTGCGGCGATGAAGGCGACGAGCGTCTCGCTCTGATAATCCAGTACGGCAGCTTCGATCTCGCTGAACTGGGTCTGCAGAATGTCCTCGACCGCCTGTGCCTCCACCCGATGCCCGCGCACCTTGAGTTGCGCATCGATGCGGCCGAGGAAGTGCACGCGTTGCGTCTTGATGTCGATCCTGCACTTGTCGCCCGATCGGTAGAGACGGCCGAACCGGGGATGCGTGATGAACTTGCGGGCGGTCTGATCGGGCAGGTTGCGGTAGCCGCGCGCGAGGTGCACGCCGCCGATGCAGAGCTCGCCGACCTCGCCGTGCGGCAAGGGCCGCAGGCCGTCGACCTCCAGGATCAGATAGGTGACGTTGGGAAACGGCGAGCCGATCGTGATCGGCTCGCCGGGCCGCAGGCTCTGCCGGCTGGTGTCGGTGCTCGCCTCGGTGGGGCCGTAGGTGTTGATGATCTGCCGCCGGCCGCGTGTCCAGGGCTCGACGAGCGCGGCCGGAAAGGCCTCGCCGGCGGGCACGACGTAGCGGCAGAGCGGATAGGGCAGGTCGATTTCGGGCGTCTGCGTGAGGGTGGTGAGCAGCACCGGCGGGCAGAACAGCACCGTGACCTCGGCGTCGCGCAGGACGGGGACGAGGTCCGGGCCGGAGCGGACCTGCTCCTTCGTCAGCATGACGACCGTGCAGCCGAACACCCAGGCGCTGTACATCTCGGAGATGCTGCCGTCGTAACCGAGCGACGAGGTCAGCGAGGTCGCGTCCATGCCGGGAATGAGATCGAAATAGTCGGCATAGCTCAGCGCCAGGTTCACGTAGCCGGCGTGCGGGCATTCGACGCCCTTCGGCAGTCCCGTCGTGCCGCTGGTGTAGAAGATGGCGGCGAGACGTCGGGCGGGATCGTCCAGCCACGGCGGCGGTTCTCGTCGCGGCGTGGTCTCGGACAATGTCAGCACGTCGAGCGTCGGCAGGTCGCGGAACCTGTCCTGGCCGCGCGTGAGGATGACGGCCGGCTGCGCGTCGTTCAGCATGTGAGTGATCAGCGCGTCCGGCAGGGTGCTGTCGAGGAACATCACCGTGCCGCCGGCCTTGAGAATGCCGAGGTGGCAGGCGACGATGTGCCAACTGTCCTGCGCCATCGCCACGGCCACGACCTGGTCCGGACCGGTGAGGATGGCAGCGAGCGCGGCGGCCACGCGTTCCGCCCGTGCATCGAGCTCGGCGAAGGTCAGCGAGTCGCCGGTGTGGGGAATCTGCAGGGCCGGATGATGCGGAAACCGCTCGACGGAGCGGCTGAACACCTCGGTGAGCCACCGGACGCCCTGCTGATGCGGCGCGTTCACGACGTGGCGGCCGCCGAACACATCGGTCAGGCCGTAAGGGCAATCATCTGCGGCCGGGACCGGCTCCGTCGCCCAGAGATATCGCCGCCATGCCGCGTAGGCCAGAATCAGGAAGGCGACGACAGCGGCTGCTGCGGAAATTGCTGGCAAGACCATTCGCTGTTCTTGTGAGGTCGATCCCCGCCGTGGGGCGGGGATCGCGCCTGGGGTCGAGCGCCGAAGCGTCTGATGATCGGAGGCGGCGAGAGCAGCCGGCTATTCGAAATAGCGCTGCAAAGTCCCTCGGCGGCGGACGTCGAGGGTCACGCAATGCGGGCCGCCGCCGAGCATCTTGGAGTGGCGGAGCTTCAGTGGGATCACGTCGAGCCCTTCCTTCTCGAGGAGCTTCATCAGCGTCGGTTGATTGCGATCGACCACCACGAGGTTGGGATTGACGCTGAACGCATTCATGTCGATCCAGTCGCTGCCGATGGAGTTGGACAGATAGTCGGGATCGTGCCGGCCGGTGTTCTCCATCGGCGGGCTGTAGACGACCTTCCACTGCTTGAAAATGTCAGGCAACGTCTCGTCGTTGACGCGGCCGGGATTGGCGAGAAGCAGGCCGGGGCGCAGTGCGACGAGCGTCGAATCGATGTGGCTGCCGTAATAGACGTCCTTGAGAAAATGAACCCGGAACTCGCTGCCGAGGATCGTCTGCAGCCAGTGCCCGCCCATCTCGTTGCCGGTGCCGCTGACCAGGTAGACCAGATCGCGGCCGAAACGCAGGACGTTGGCGGCATCGAACGCCGGCTCGTCGTTGCGCGGCGTGGGCTTGTCGGGATCGACGTCGAACAGCGAGTCCAGAAGCATCGGCTTCGGGGCGCTGTACCACCGCGCTCCCGACTTGAGGTAGTCCATCAGCAGCGCGCGATAGCTGAAGGTTTCCTGGGCGCGGCTGCGGATCACATTGGGCGTCTCGATGATCTGGTCGCCGATCACCATGAGGATGTCGCGCGGGCAGTAATTGTAGTAGCCCTGCGCTTCCCAATTGATGGTGGAGAATGTCGCCTCGTGCGGCCATGTCTGCGGGCGCTTCACGGTGACGCCGAGGCCCTCGAGAATACGCGCGAACTCGTTCAGGTCTTCCTCGGTCTCCTCGATGATCCGCTGCGGAAAAGGTCCGCGAGGAAGATCCGCCAGCGAGCGGTCGGGGAATTCCGCCACCCGGGTGCTGCAGTCGGGCGTCGGATATCGCGCGTGCAGCGGATTGCCGATGATCACTTCCTCCAGCGGGTCCCACTCGTTGCAACTCCACACCCGTGACGTCGGCGACGGGACTCGCTCATTCTCCGGAGCGGAGTCCATATTTGTTGCCTCGGCATTTCGATGCATTGAGTTCTCCCGGCGCGAGCATGACTTGTGTCTTCGCGAAACGACAACAAGGCGACAGGCGCCGAAGCGTTTCGCTCGATCGAGATCCGCGAGGGATCATCATTTCGATACGGTGTGGCCGTACCGGACGACCCCTTCGCCTCTCACGGGACGATGTCGTCCGGTCGGTTGTGGTGCCGCGTTCGGACGACCTGTGGTCGGCCCGGCAGATTAACACAAGCCGGAAGTGGCAGAAGCATAAATCCGAACGTCCTGTGGAGCGGTTCCGCACCCCGCCGGTCGCCTCGACTTGATAAGTACAGGTCGCCTCGGGACACGCTTTTCGTCGCCAGTCCCCGAGGATGATGAGACGTCGGACCCGACACGTCCTCGATCTCCTCGCGGTGGGATCTGCTCCATGGCCCGCTTCGGAACCGAAGGGGCCGGCGGCGGACCGGCGACACAAGAGTGTAATAAATCGGCATTAGCGTCCTTGTCGTAGTCTCTGTGTGGAGGCATGCCTTCGGAGCAGGCGCTCTTGGCTGGTTCCAGTCGCATCATCGGTTCATCTCGGTGGTGGAGCCGAACGACCAAGTTGACCTGCTGTGCCATGTGCTTGACCCTCGTCGGCCACGGGATGGTGCTTCGCACCGCATCCGCCGGGCCGCGCGCCACCCCCGCCGCCGCCAGCGAGCTGATCGCCTTCGATATTCCGGCGCAGGCGCTGGCCTCGGCGATCGAGCGCTACAGTGTCCTCACCGGATGGCAGGTCATCTATGACGCGAGCCTGGCGGGCGGCCGCCGGTCTGCGCCGCTCGAGGGCGCGTTCCCGCCGGCCGCCGCCTTGCGGGTCCTGCTCGCCGGAACCGGCCTTGCGCCCGAATACGTGTCGGACGACGGCGTCATGCTGGTGGCTCTGCCGACCGTGGCGGCGCCGGCGACGGCGCCTCCGGTCCCGCCGCCCCACCTCCGCGACTATTACGGCCGCATCCAGGCCGGCCTCGCGCGCGTCTTCTGCGCCGACGACCTGATCCGGTCGGGCCGCTACCGGATCGCTCTCGGGTTCTGGATCGGACCGTCCGGCTCGGTCGTCCGCGCCGCGTCGCTCGGATCGACCGGACAGGCGGAGGTCGATGCCGCCTTCGATCGGGGGGTGCGACGCCTCGAGGTCGGCGCGCCGCCCGCCGATTTCGAGCAGCCCGTCGTCGTGCTGGTCACGCCCGAGCTCCTCGGGCAATGCCGGACCGCCAATCCCCGGCCGACGAGGCTCGCGCGATGACGGAGGCGGGATGGGCCGCGTTGCAGCGCCACCTGCTGACGCGCTACGCGGAGCTCAAGCGGCGGCTGACCCGCTATCTCGGATCCGCCGACCTGGCGAGCGACGCCCTGCACGACACCTGGCTGCGGCTCGCCCGCGGGGGCGAGCTCGCCACGGTGCACAATCCCGATGCCTATTTGTACAGCATGGCGATCAACATCGCCTCCAACAGCAGGCGTGCCGAAAGCCGCCGGCTGACCGCCCCGGAGGTCGACGCGCTGCTCGACATCGCCGACGAGGCGCCGGATGCCGCGCAGGTGCTCGAGGCGCGCGAGGATCTCGACGCGATCGTGACGATCATCGGCGAGCTGCCGCTGCGTCAGCAGGCCATCCTGCTCGCCGCGCGGCTCGAGGGCGTTCCCCGGCGCGAGCTCGCCGCCCGCTTCGGGGTTTCGGAGCGCTTCGTCCAGCGAGAGTTGCAGCAGGCGCACGACCATTGTGCGACCCGTCTCGAAAAAACCAAGTCGGGGCGGTTCAGATCGCGCCCCCGGGCGGTGTCATCGGATCAGAAGCCTCTGGGACCGACCGGCGCGACGCCGGGGCGGTCGGGAGTGGACGACCGATGATCCAAGGCCTGAACAGCGGGTCCGAGGCGCTGAAGCGCGAGGCTCGATCCTGGGTCAGGCAGCTCGCCTCGGGCGAGGCCACCACGACGGATGCGGATCTGCTGAAGCGCTGGCGTCGGCAAAGCGCGGCCCACGAGGCGGCCTTTGCCGAGGCCGTGCGGGTCTGGAAGGATCTCGGCCCGGGCGGGCAGGCCTTCGTGGCGCGGCGCGGCGCGCCGGTCTGGTCGGGGCAGCGCGGCACGGCGACCCGCCGCGCGGTCCTGGCCGGCGGCGGGCTGCTCGCGGCATCCGGAGCGGCGCTCGCGGTCGTCAGGCCACCGCTCGATCTGTGGCCCTCGCTCGAGCAATGGCGTGCCGATTACCGGACCGCCACCGGCGAGCAGAGGCGTCTGACGGTGGCCGGCGTCACGGTCGAAATGAACACGCAGACCAGCATCGCCCTCGCGCCGGAGGCTAGCGGTGCCGACAGCGTGCGGCTGATCTCCGGAGAGGCGTCGTTCGCGATTCCGGCCGGGTCCTCGCGGCCCTTGGTCGTGCTCGCGGTCGACGGGCGGGCGGTCGCGACGCAGGGACGTTTCGATGTCCGCACCACCGCGGCCGACACCCGTGTCACCTGTCTGGACGGCGAGGTGAAGGTCGAGAAGGGCGACCGCTCGGCGCTGGTCGGAGCCGGGCAGCAGGCCGGCTTCAACGAGGCCGGGCTCAGTCCGGCCGTCGCCGTCGATGCCTCCGACATCACCTCCTGGCATGACGGCTTCATCGTCTTCCGCGCGACGCCGCTCGCCGCCGCTGCCGCCGAGATCAACCGCTACCGGCCCGGCAGGGTCGTGGTCCTGAGTGTCGCGCTCGGACGCAAGACCGTCAGCGGCCGTTTCCGCATCGAGCGAACCGACGAAATTCTCGGCTGGATGGTCCGGGCGACGGGGGCGACGTCGCGTTCGCTGCCCGGCGGGATTGTCCTGCTGAGCTGACGGCGCCCCTCCGGTTGCGCCGCCGCGCGCTGGCAGGTTTTTGGTTCCGATTCGATCGGCGGCCGGTGTCGAAGCAGCGAGAGGTCCGGTTCGCTGCTCCGGGAAGCGCGAGCGGGCGTCTCTGATGCGTCCTCTTGTCGATGGAACTGCCCCGATGTCGAGCTCCGGCCCCGCGCCTCGCCTTCCGTCGTTCGATCGCAAGCGTCGCCGGTCCCTGCTGCTGGCCGGTGCGAGCGCGGCCGCGTTGATTCTCGCTTCCTCGTGCGCCGACGCGCAATCCTTGCGCAGCTCGGTCGCCACGGGTGGGGCGGCGACCTCCGCGGCGGCGGCCGCGACCGCGGCGGCGCAGAGCGCCACCCAGCAGGCGGCGGTCCTCGCGCAGCGCTCGCTGCAGTCGCTCCAGCGCGCCGCTCAGGCCGCGCAGGCCGCGCAGGCGGCGGCCCGCGCGGTCGCGACGCCGGTTCTGCCGAAGGTGACCGACGGCTTGTCGCCGGGCGGGTTGATCGTCGATCCGCGGGTGCCGAAGAACCTCGCCGCTCCACAGGCCGGCGAGAACGCCAATCTCTGGATCAATGCCGGCCTGCCGACGTCGACGACCAGCGACGGCCGGATCACGGTCACGGTCCAGCAGACCGCTCCGCAGGCGGTGATGAGCTGGCAGCAGTTCAACATCGGCAGCAACACGACCCTGGTGTTCGACCAGCAGGGCAATCCCGGCTGGATCGCGCTCAACCGCATCGCGGCGACCGGCCTGCCGAGCCAGATTCTCGGCAAGATCAAGGCCGACGGCACCGTCCTGGTGATCAATCCGAACGGCATCATCTTCGGCGCCGGCAGCCAGGTGAACGTGGGCTCGCTGATCGCGACCACGCACGACATCGCCAGCAGCGACAGTGCGAGAGCCTTTGCCGCCAACAATCCCAAATACGTCCTGACGAGCGTCACGTCCGGGGGAACCACGACCTCGTTCTTCGTACCGCCCAACGAGGACACCGCGAACACGTATTTCGCCCAGAACGGGCTCTACGTCGCCGGCGCGGTGGACACAAACAGCAACCCCTCGACGGCGATCGGCAACTCCGCCGTCTTCGCGATGGGCGATCAGACCGCGGGGTCGGCGGGCGGCGGTTCGATCATCGTGCAGCCGGGCGCCGGCATCACGGTCAACGGCACCGGCACCGCGATGAGCACCGGCTATGTCGCCCTGATCGGCCCCGCCGTGACCAATGCGGGGACGCTCACCAGCACCAACGGCCAGGTCATCCTCGCCGCGTCCAACGCCGTGGTGCTGACCCAGCCCGCGACGTCCGCGACCGGCGTGAGCACGGCCATGACGGTGAGGCCGGCCACGGGCGGCTATACGCGGGCGAGCGGCAGTAATGCGACGGCCTCGGTCGTGGTCGATGCCAACGGCGACATCGTCAAGTTCCCGAACATCGCGCCGCCGTCGCTGACGAGCGGCGCGACGGCGCGCCCGAACGGCGGTCTGGTCACGAACACGGGCCTGATCGTGTCGAACGACGGCGCCGTCACGCTGGTCGGCGACAGCATCTGGCAGCTCGGCGGCATCCTCGTCACCACCAGTACCAGCCGACCCGGCTCCGTCACCCTGGACACGGCCGGCGCGCCCACGCTCGGCAACGGCGCGATCGGCAACATCGTGCTCGGTCCGGCCAGCGTCATCGCGATCCTTCCCGACGAGACGAGCAGCGCCGTCCCGACCAGCACCGTCACGCCCAGCTACGTCGCCGCCAACATCCAGCCGCAGATCACGCTCACGGCGGCCGGCGACATCGACATCCAGGGCAACGGACCTGGACTGGGTGGCGCCCTCGTCAAGGCCCCGGGTGCCGCCGTAACGCTCAAGGCCGGTCCGGTGGCGACCGGCGCCGACTCCTCGCTCGGCACCGGAGGAACCATCGCGCTCGGGTCCGGCAGTACGATCGACCTGTCCGGCATCGCCGGCGTCACTTTGCCGGCGTCCGATTATCTGCTGACGCTGAAGCTCACGGCCAACGAGGTCGCCGACACGCCGCTGGCGCGCAGCCTGATCGGCACCACCGTGACGGTCGACATGCGGCTGAAGGGCACCCGGGCCGACGGGCTGCAATGGGTCGGGTCGCCGATCCTCGACCTCCAGGGCTATGCCGGGACGACCCCGCAGTCGATCGACCGGCTTCTCTCGGTCGGCGGCAACCTCGTGATGGTGGCGGGGCAGAACGTGGTGGCGCGGCCGGGCTCGTCGATCGACCTGTCGGGCGGCTTCGTCCAGTATGCCGCCGGGACGATCAACACCACGCGCCTGCTCGGCTCCGACGGACGCGTCTACGACATCGGCAAAGCCGATCCCGGCCTCAGCTACACGGTGACGACCGGAACCGCGCTCTATCACGGGCGGTGGAACGTCTCCGAGACCTTCACCAACAAGCTGAGGCCTGAAGGGTTCTATTACCCGGCCTACATCGCAGGCAGCAACGCCGGCACGGCCAGCATAACGGCGGTCGCGCCGATCCTCGAGAACTCGTTCACGGCGGACCTCGTCGCCGGACCGCGCCAACGCGCCGGGCTCGATCCGATGCCCAGCGGCGCCAGGCTCACCATCGGCTTCGCCACCCAGACCAGCTCGTCGGCGCCCCTCTACACGGTGCTCCTGGAACCGTCCGCCGACGCGCCGGGCGATCCGTTCGGCCTCGCCAATTTCCAGATCGGCCAGTCCTGGTCGCCGACGCTGGCGCGGCTCGCCGATGGAACCGCCGCCTTCCCGCTGTTCAGCGACGCGCTGACGGCCGCCGGCTTCGGCAGCATCACGATCGCGACCGGCGCCAGCGTGCTGAGCGTGTCGGCCGACGCCACCCTCGCGGTGCGGCCGGGCGGCAGCATCACGCTCGGCAACGTCGAGCGGATCGACGGCAGCCTCGTCGCCCGGAGCGGCAGCATCACGCTGAGCGGGTCCACGGTCTTCGATCTGATCAGTCCATCGCTGACGCAGCAGGATCTGACGATCGGGCCGACGGCACGTCTCGACGTGAGCGGCCTCTGGGTCAACGACACAGGCACCTACGCCGATACGATGCTGGGCCGCGCCTATGTCGACGGCGGGTCGGTGACCATCACAACGGCATCCGCCACCGTCCAGTCGAGCGTCATGACCATCGTCAGCGGGACGACGACGTTGAATGTCGATCTCGCCGCCCCGGGCACGACGTACCGGATCGTCGCCTATACCGATGCCACACGCAGCATCGTGCTGGCACCGGGAAGCGCGATCGACGCCTCGAGCGGCGGTTATGTCGGCAAGAACGGCGTACTCTCGGTCGGCTCGGACAGGCTGCCGCGGGGCAAAGGCGGCAACGTCACGTTGGAGACCTATGTCGGCGGCTTCAACCCGGTCGCCTTCGGCACGGCCAAGACGCAGATCGTGCTCGGCGACGGCAAGACACTGCCGATCGGGTCGTCGTTCTACTATGAAAACGTCGCCAACCTGTCCGGGCCACCACCTGGACCGACGGACGGCGTCTACCGTGCCAACACCTTCATGGGAGGCTCGATCTATGCTCAGGGCTTCGATGGTGGCGGCACCTTCACGCTGCAGGCGCCGGTCATCCAGATCGGCGGTACCGGCTCGATCGCGATAGGAACGCAGGGTGCGGCGCCGGGCACAGGGGCGATCGCGCTGCCGGCCAGCTTCTTCACGAACAATGTCTTCGGGGCCTATTCGCTGATCGGTCCCGCGGGAGTGAGCATCGCGCCGGGCACCGATCTGGTGCTCACGCAGTCGAACCTGCAGGTGCCGAGCTACGCCGTCCTGTCGGCCCTTCCGACCGGTACGACGGTGCGGTCCTTCGTCCCGCTCGGGGTGGCGCCCGATGCGGTGCGCAAGCCGGTCAGCCTGACGCTGACCCAAGACGGCTTCCTGAACACGTCCACCGGCATCGTGGTCGGGAGCAGGGCCGCTGTCACCACCGATCCCGGTGCCACTGTGACGATGGTGGCCGACGGGCCGATCACATTGAACGGCCGCATCGCGGCGGGCGCCCTGTCCACCGTCACGATGGTCTCCACGTCGGCGGGCATGAGCATCCTCGGCGGCATCTCGGCGCCGGGCGGGACCGTTAATCTGTTGAGCTCCGGGGCGCTCACGGTCGCGACCGGGAGCCTGCTCGACGTCGCAGGCGCATTCGTTCCCGATCCCAAGGTGACGGCTTATCCGACCGGCACGATCTACGACGGCGGCGTCGTCACCCTGATCGGTTCCACCGTGGAGGTGCAGCCGGGGTCGCAGATCGCCTTCGGCGGAACGACGGCGATGATCGCGGTGCCGGGCCAGGGGTCGTGGAGAGGCGACATCGCCCCGCAGACCATCTGGAGCAACGGCGGAACCTTGCAGATCGGCGGCGGTACCGTCTATCTCGGCGGCGCGCTTGCCGCCGCCGGCGGCGCACCGCTGGCGGTCGGGGGCACGTTGACGCTCGGCAAATTCGCGCTTCCGGCCGCCCTCGTGAACTACACGTCGTCGGCATCCGCGTACGATCCGAACACCTCGACCATCGCCGGCATCACCACCGGCGTCCTGGTCGCACCGAGCGGCCCGGCCACCCCGGCCACGCAAGTGACCGTCACGGCCGACACGCTCAACAACAGCGGGCTGAGCTCGGTGGCGTTGGCGGCCGGCGGGACGGTGCAAGGGTCGACTCCCACCGGCACGGTCGGAATCGTCGGCTTCGCCGGCAATGTCAGCGTGAACCTGCCGGGCACGCTCAGCCTCTTCGCCGGCAGCGGTTTGATCAGCCTCTTGCCGGCCGGCTACGGCCTGTCGAAGCTGAGCGACGCGCCGGCGCGGGTGGGGTCGATCGTCAACCTCACCGCCGGCTACGTGCGTCTCGCCGGCCCGAGAGGGACGTCGACGGGACCGACGGCCCCGAAGGGGGCGGACGCGATCCTGAATATCGGCGCGCAATGGATCGATCTCCAGGGCGCGCTGAGCTTCGGCAATATCGGGTCCGCCAGTCTGACCAGCAGCGGGCCGGTGCGGCTCCTGCCGGCGAATTACGGCAGCGCGGCGCTGGCCAGTGCCACCCCCAATCTCGGCGGCTCGCTGATCTCGCCCGGCCGGCTCACGCTGACGGCGCAGGAGATCTTTCCGGCGACCGCCACCGCGTTCCTGCTGATGTCGACCGCCGTTCCCGCGCCCGGCGATACCAGCCCGACGCTCACCATCCAGCAGTATCCGAACAGCACGCCCACGGCACCGCTGTCCGCCGGCGGCACCATCGTGCTCGATGCCCAGACCATTCGGCAGAACGGAACCCTGTGGGCGCCGCTGGGCAACATCGTGATCGGACTGCAGTCGGCGACCCAGTTGACCGACGCCCTGACCCGCGTGCTCCTCGACCCGAGCGTCGGAGCCGCCACCGGGACGTATCCGTCCACGGCGCCTCTCGTGGTCACCCAGAAGGTCACGTTCGGATCGGACGGCCTCACCGCGGTCACGGCCGGCGGCCTCGATATTCCATACGGAAACACGATCAACGGAACGCTCTGGTACTACGGACAGGACAGCGGCTCGACGGCCAACGGTCCGGTCCAGCAGATGGGTCCGCCGGCCAAGTCGATCAGCGTCTACGGCAAGACGATCGAGATGGGCGGCATCGTCGACGCCAGCGGCGGCGGCGACGTCTACGCCGTCGAGTTCATCGCCGGGTCCGGTGGCTCCCGCAACGCGCTGATTCCCTACACGCAAACCGGCGCGTCCGGAGCCACGACCACCTACCAGTCGCAATACGCGGACGGCCGCCAGGTCTATGCGCTGGTGCCGGTCTACACGGCCAAGATCGCGGCCTATGATCCGGTGTTCAGCACCTTTCCGTACTATTCGGGTCAATCGGTCACGGCCGGGGCGCTCGCGAAGGCGAATGCGACGCTGTCGAGCCTGTCGGTCACCCCGAACTCGACGGACACGCTCGCCAATTCCACCGGGATCGCGCCGGGCACGCAGGTCACGCTCACCGGTGGGAACGGCATCGCGGCCGGGACCTATGTGCTGCTTCCCGGCATGTATGCGACCCTCCCGGGCGCCTACCGCGTCGTGCAGGTGGCGAGCAGCTTCGGCGCTGCCCCGCAGAGCATCATGGCGAAGGACGGCTCGGTCTACGCGACCGGCTATCTCGGCAACAGCCTGACCGGCAGCCGCTCGTCGCGGCAGGCCCTGTTCCAGCTGCAGTCCAGCGACGTCTGGGAGCAGTATTCGCGCATCGACATCACCGGCGGCACGAGCTACTTCCCGGGCTTCGCCGCGACCAACGGCGTCGCCGTCCCGGCGCTCCCGGTCGACGGCGGCCTGCTCGTGATCGGCGCGAACACGTCGCTCTCGCTCGGCGGCACCTACAAGTTCGGACCCGGGACGAGCGATTTCGCGCCGTCGATCCAGGGCGCCAGCGGGCAGATCGACATCGCCGCGCCCAACATCGTCGTCGCCGCCAGCGATCGGCTCGGCAGCTTCGGGACGGTCGCGGCGGATGGAACCTTCACGGCGCGCAGCGCCTACAGCGGCTATCTGTTTATCGATGCCGATCAGGTGAGCAGGCTGGGCGCCAGCAGCGTGCTGATCGGCGGCACGGCGTCGGCATCGGCGCCGGGATTCGTGACGGCCGTTGCCGCCAATCTCGAGGTCGCGACCGACGACGCGCATCCGCTGACCGGGCCCGACCTGATCCTGGTCTCGCAGCCCGGAACCACCGGCCTCACCGTCGATGCCGGCAGCACCATCCGGGCCCAGGGCGTGGCGTCCGGCGCCAGCCGCGACATCACGCTCGGCTCGAGCACGGTGAGCGGCGACGGCGCGCTGCTGCGCGTCTCCAACGGCAACCCGATCGGCATCACCCGAATCTCCACCTCCGGCACGGGCCAGATCGCGATCGGCACGGCGATCGGCACGACCCAGCTCGTGGCCGGCGCCGGCGTGACGCTCGACGGCGGCAACTCGCTCATCATCGACACCAGCGGAAGCGGCACCATCGCGCCCGACCTGTTCGACTCCGGCGGCAACACGCTGGCGCGTGGCGTGATCATCAAGGGCCGCAACGATTCGATCGCGGCCAACACGATCAATTTCGGGGCGGCCCCACCCGGTGCGGCGGGCCTGAGCCTGACCGAAAGCCAGTTCGCGACCCTGTTCGCCGACGCCACGACCCTCACGCTGCGCAGCCGCACCGGGTTCAACTTCTACGACCAGAACGGGCTGACGCTCGGGGATCCGAACCATCCGATCGGCACGCTGACCCTCGACGGCGCCGGGCTCTACGGCATCGGCGTGAACACCGCCGGAGGATCGGGCGGTCCGTGCGTATCGGCCTGTGCGACCATCGTCGCCACCAATATCGACCTGATCAACAGCCAGGGCACCTCGGGGCCGGCGTCGGGCGTCGCGGTCGGGGCGGGCGGGGTGCTGACCCTGAACGCCAGCGGGCTGATCACGGCCGACGTGGGCGCCAAGACCCTCGCCGGCTTCGCCAAGGTCAATTGGAACGCCGGCCAGGGGATCGTGTTCACCGGGACCGGCAGCATCGAAGCGACCGCCGCGACGGCGACGCCGGTGTTCAATGTCGGGTCCGTCTCGGTCCTCACCAGCGGCAGCGGATACACCAGCGTGCCGACCGTCACGGTCGCCGGCGCGGGCGGATCGGGCGCGAGCGCGACCGCGCTGCTCGGGGTGGCGTCGATCACAGTCAGCAACGGCGGATCGGGCTATCATTACGGCGATCCCGTTACCATCACCGGGCCGGGCGGCAGCGGCTTCACCGGCACCGCGATCGTCAACAGCACCGGCGTCATCACCGGGGTCAACATCACGTCCGCGGGCTCCGGTTACACGGGCGCCATCACCGCCGTCTCCGTCACCAGCAGCACGGGCAGCAGCGCCGTCCTGACGGCGTCGCTCGGGGTGGTCGGCCTGTCGGTCGTCTCGGCCGGGTCCGGCTACACCACGGTCCCGACCGTGTCGTTCTCGGGCGGCGGCGGGACCGGCGCGACCGCGCAGACGCTCGCCACCATCACGTCGCTGACCCTGACCAATGGCGGCGCCGGCTACCAGAACGCGCCGGCCGTGACCATCACGGGCGGCGGCGGCTCCGGCGGGGCGGCGTCGGCCACGCTGTCGGGTACGACCATCGGCCAGGCGACGCTCACCAGCGGCGGCGCAGGATACACCAGCATCCCGGTCGTCAACATCTGGGGCGCTCCCGACATCACCTTGTCGGCACCGCAGATCGTGGTCGCGGCCGGCGCGAAGCAGTCGCTGACAACGCGCGGCAATCTGATCCTGCAGGGCTCGGGCTCCAGGCAGCCCGATCCGCTGGCGAGCACCATCGGTGGCACGCTCGCCCTGCTCGGGGCCTCGGTCGTCGACACCAGCGCCCCGATCTACGCCTGGAGCGGCAAGCTGACGCTCACGGCGGCGGTCGGCGACGTCGTGCTCAATCCCGGCGCCACGATCTCGGCTCGCGGAACCCGCAATCCGGTCATGGACCAGTATCTGGACTCGCCCGGCGGCACGGTTCAACTGATCTCAACCATCGGCAACGTCACGGTGGCCGCCGGCGCGACCGTCGACGTGTCGAACCCCTATTCGAACTATGCAGGGTCGCTGCTGATCCAGACTGGCAACAACGGGTCGACCGGCGTGGCGACGCTGAACGGCACGCTCAACGGCGCGGCGTCGTTCAACGATCTCGGCGGCAATTTCTCGCTGCTGGCCGGACGCCTCGCCGGGGCCCTGCCGTTCGACGGCAGCGGGCCGAATTTTTCCGGCAGCTTCGCCGTCACGCTGCAGAGCGGCGACATCGCCGTGCCGGCCGGCCGCACGCTCACCTCGCACACCGTCCAGCTCGTCGCCAATGGCGGCAGTGTCAATGTCGACGGCGTCATCGACGCGCGCGGGCTGAGCGGCGGGCAGATCTCGCTGTTCGGGACCGGCACGCCGCAGACCGCCAACGGCACCACCTCCATGGTCGGCGGCGTGTCGATCGGCGCGACCGCGAGGCTCCTGGCGAGTGCCGTCAGCCCGGGCGATGCGACCTTCGGTGCCTATTCCACCGTCGACAACGGTGCGACCAATCCGAACGGCGGCACCATCACGCTCGGGACGTCCGGCACGCCGACCGCGGGCGCCTTCGACCCGACATTCGGTTACGAGCTGGTGGCGAGCGCCAATTCCGGCTGGATCAGGGTCGCGGCCGGCGCGACGCTCGACGTCAGCGGTGCGCCGAACGCCCCGGCCGGGCAGGTGATCGTGCGCGCGCCGCTGCTCGACGACCACACGGTCAATGTCCGCTTCGGCGGGAGCGTGGTCACCAATGGATCGACGGCCGGTGGCGGGCTGGTGCTCGACGCCTATGCAACGTGGAGCACGGCGGACGGCTGCAGCCTGATCCCCGGCGGCTGCGGCGCGGTGACGACGCTCGCACAATACAACGCGCTCACGGCCGCGCAGCAGGCCCAGCTGCAGAAGCACTTCGACGGCATCGTCGATCCGGCCGGCTGGTTCGACGGAACCAGCGCGCGGGTGGCCGGGACGGTGGTCTCGGGCAACACGGTCGCCTACTCGGTCGCGAGCACGACGACGTTCACGTCGGTGCCGACCCTGGTGTTCTCGGGCGGCGGCGGCAGCGGCGCCACGGCGACGGCCGTGATGAACGTCCAGAACGGCGCCGTCGCCACGACGACGACCGGGTCCGGGTTCGGTGCCACGTCGCGCACCGCCTGCGGCGGCGGCGGCGGCACCTTCACGTGTTACAGCGATTCAGCCAAGACCCAGAACCCGGTCACGGTCACGCTCACGGGCGCGACCGGAACCGGATTGGCGGTCAGCGGCGTCACCATGAACGCCGACGGCACCGTCAAGAGCGTCACGATCGACAACACGCTCGCCCAGGGCTACACGGCGCCGGTGACGCTGACCGTGTCCGCCTCGGGCGCGACGAGCGCGACGGCCCAGGCCAAGCTGATCTTCGTCGGCATCAACGTCACCAACGCGGGCACCGGATACACCACCGCCCCGACCCTCACGGTGTCGGGCGGCGGCGCGTCGGGCAGCCTGACGGTCACCAAGACGGCGGGCATCGGCCAACGCAACGCGTTCCAGCTGCCGAACACGGTGGCGCAGGGGACCGGCATTTTCGTGCCGACGACGGCCTATGCGCCGCACACCGCGTTCTATCAGACGACGCTGGTCGGGTTCGTCGAGAACCCCTTCGCCGGCACCGACGGGGCGCTCGCGGCACAATCCTTCACGGGCCCGGGTCTGGGAGCGATCCTGCATCTGCGTCCCGAGGTCGTGCTGGCCAATCCGGCCGGCCGCACCGGCGTCAACGGCGGCAACATCACGGTCGCCAGCAACTGGAATCTCGGCGCCGTGAAGGGCCTGAAGAACGCCAGCGCCTTCACGGCCACGGACGGCACCTCGGTCGCCGCCAATACCCTGATCACCGACGCCTTCGGCAACCTGCTCGCCAAATATGCCAACTACCAGGGCCAGCTCGTCGTCGACAAGACCATGCCGCTGTTCTATCGCACGGCGGCCGGCGAGCCGGGTGTCCTCACGCTGCGCGCGGCCGGCAATCTGGCCATCAACGCGACGCTGAGCGACGGTTTCTACGAGACCAGCGACGCCTTCGGCGGAACCATCCCGGTCGCCGACCGCATCGCCAACAATCCGGCGATGTCGGGGACGATCGCGGACTTCAACACCACGGCGGCGGCGGGCCTGATGTCGGTGGTCCCCGGCGTCAACAACGGATCCTTCGCCTTCAATCTGGTCGGCGGCGCCGCGTTCACGTCCGGCAACGCGACCGTCAATCCGGATGCCGTGGTCGCCGTCTCCGGCACGGCCGGCGCGACGACCGGCAACGTCACGATCAACGGCCACACGACCTATCCGAACTACGACTTCTCCGGTCGGATCGTCCAGATCCCGACACTGGTACGAACCGGCACCGGCAGCATCACGATCGCGGCCGCCGGCAATTTCCAGCTGCTGGACATCGCGGCGCCCGGCGCCGTGTACACGGCCGGCGCCGCGGTCGCGACCCCCGACGGGTTCACGGCGCCGGTCATCCCGGCCACCTACTTCGTCAATTCGGGCTCGATCAGCGGCTGCACCAGCGGCACCTGCATCAACGGCCTGGTCAATACGCCGACCTGGGCGAGCGGCGGCGGCGCGGTCACGATCACGACCGGCCAGGCGATCATCGGCGTCCAGACGCCGGTCGACAATTCCGGCGGGACGCAGACCGGCACGGCCTACCAGCCGATGATGCAGCTCTGGGAGGACTGGTATTATCACTTCGGAGCCGGAAACGGCACGCAGACGCCGTTCGCCGGCTGTACGGCCTCGGTGACCTGCCAGACCGCCGCCTGGATCAACTACGCGACCTTCTTCCAGGGCATCGGTGCGCTCGGCGGCGGCAATGCGACGCTGACGGCGGGCGGCGACATCACCCAGATCGGCGTGTCGCTGCCCGAGACGCTGGTCGTCACCGGCGGCGTCGCGAAGAACGATGCGCGTCTCGTCGCCTATGGCGGCGGCAATCTGGTGCTGCAGGCCGGCGGGAACCTCAACAGCAGCAACATGCTGGTCGGACTCGGCAGCGGGCGGATCAGGGTCGCCGGCACGATCGCGTCCGACCCGGCCACCGCACGGACGGTCGCGACCGGAAAGACCAGCTCGCCGACCGGCAAGGCGCTCGGCCTGATCCTGGGCGTGCAGAGCGGTTTCATCAGCGCCGTCGCGGGCGGCTCGGTGTCGGTGCTCGGGACCGACGATCCGGCCGGCGAGCAGGTCCTGGCCAATACGCTCCTGAACGTTCTGCCGGGCGCCAAGGTGGTGCCGGGCAGCCTGAGCACCGCCAACAACAACGGCGCGTTCGGGATGTCCTTCAGCAGTTACGGGCCGCAAAGCGGCGTCTCGGTGACGAGCATCGGCGGGGACATCACGCTTACCCTCGGAGCCGGCACCACCCTCTTCAATCACGACGCCGTGCAGGCCGGAAACCACGGAACCCTGGGCCCGGCCACGCTGCAGGCGACGGCGCTCAGCGGGTCGATCACGGCTTCGGGCTCGCTCGTCCCGATCCCGACCACCACGGGCGACGATACGGGCAGCATCGACCTCCTCGCGGCACAGTCGATCACCCTCTCTTCTCTCCAGATGCCCGATCTGGCGACCGGGAGCTCGTCGCTTTACGTACGGGCGGTTGTCAGGGGGGCGGCGTTCTCCAGCGGCAGCTATATCAGCCCGCTCGGTCAGAAGTTCGACAACCTCGCCACGGCGCTGCACGCCAACGACAGTGCGCCGGCCGTCATCGTCGCCGGCCGCGACGTGAGTGGCAGCATTACGCTGATCAAATCCGTCGACATCGAAGCCGGAAACAACCTCTCGGCGCTCACCGTCACGGCCCAGAACAACCAACCGGGCGACATCACCTCGTTGGTCGCCGGCAACTCGATCGTCGGCGGCAACTACGTCCTCTATGGTCCGGGCACGCTCCTGCTCCAGGCCGGACAGAACATCGGGCCCTTCCAGCAGAGCGTCAACGGCTATGCCGGGGTGATGACGGTCGGCAACGGCAGCAACCTCGTCACCAACAGCGATCTGCTCACCATCAGAACGATCCCCTATCTGCCGCGCCAGAGCGCCGACATCTACGTTCTGTTCGGGGTCAAGCCGAAGGTGAACTACGCGGCGACGATCGCCCAGTATGTCGATCCGGCGCAGGCCGGGACCAGCGGCATCGACCTGCTCGCGCCGATCGCCGTGATGCTCGGCGACGGCACCAACCGCGGCGCCGCGTGGCGCGATTTCAACCGTCTGTCGACGGCGCAGCAGAACAGTCTGGTCGACCGGGCGCTGGCGAGCGTCTTCGGCTCGACCCCCTACGCCAACTACATGGCGGCGGTCACGCGCTACGTGGCGCCCGGGGCGACGGACATCGGCTACGACTTTCTCGGGCAGATCGCCGGCATTCTCGGTCTCCGTCGCGATGACGCCGGCGCCGTCTTCTCGGCCGTGGCGGCGGGGCAGCAGGCGCTGACGCTGCGCCAGAAGCTCGCGATCGACCGCGCCTTCGTCGACTTCCTCATCCAGGTCGGCAAGGATCGCAACGATCCCGGCAGCCCGTATGCCGGTCAATATTCCCGCGCCTATGCGGCGATCTCGACTCTGTTCCCGGCGGCGCTCGGCTACACCGACAATAGCACCGGGAGCGGCACCAACGGGGCGGCGACGCGCATATCGACCGGGACGATGACGCTCGCCGGCTCGGTCCTGGAAACGCAGCTCGGCGGCGACATCAACATTCTGTCGCCGGGCGGCAACATCTTCGTCGGCAGCAACAAGCGCGACACGCTGCTTCCCAACCAGGAGGGCATCCTGACGCTCGCCGGCGGCACCATCCGGAGCTTCACCGACGGTACCGTCCAGCTCGGGCAGAGCCGCATCATGACCATGCAGGGCGGTGACATCGATCTGTTCACGGCCAATGGCGATCTGATCGCCGGCGAGGGGCCGAAGACCTATGCGGCCGTGTCGCCGCTGCAGGAGATCTGCACCGTCACGGGCTATTGCCCGGTCAATCCCACCGGGCTGGTCACCGGCGCAGGCATCGCCGCGCTGGTGACGCTGCCGGGGCAGGACCCCACCAAGAGCAATGCCAACCTGTTCGCGCCGCGCGGCACCATCGACGCCGGCGCCGCGGGCATCCGGGTCGCCGGCACGCTCAACATCGCCGCGCTGCAGATCCTGAACGCCTTCAACATCCAGGTCCAGGGACTGTCGGTCGGCCTGCCCACCGTGGCGGCTCCGCCGCCCGTTCCCCTCACCACGAACGCCAACGCGGCGGTGGCGACGGCGCGCACGGCCGAGCCGGCGGGCGGCAACCGCAACGGCGGCGATCAGGTCTCGATCATCATCGTCGAGGTGCTGGGTTACGGCGGCGGCGACGGCGGGACGCCGGAGGGACAGCCCGACAACCGTCGAGACCGCGGCAGCCGTCTGGACGGGTACGATCCGAACAGCGCCGTCCATATGCTCGGCAACGGCCGGCTCACCCAGCATCAGATCAGTCGGCTGACGGTCGAGGAGCGGGATCGATTGAACGCGCTGTCCGGCCAGCCTGGCAGCCCATAGTATCCGGGCCGGCAGCCACGTCGGCGGAGATGGACCAACAGGCGCCCGGGCCAGTCACCCGGAAAATCGATCTAAGTGCGTGTGTGGGATTGGTGGGCCCGGCAGTCTGTATCGAAGTCGTCTCCGGTTGAAATTCACTGTTGGGCTGGGAATCTACAGTGAATTTCCGGGAATCGAGGAACGCAGGCCCCAACGAGGGCCCGTCCTGAGAGCCTGACCGAAAATTGAGTGAGTGATTTCGGGGGGCTGTGATTCCGTC
>NZ_JACAAX010000062.1 GCF_013377085.1 Rhodoplanes sp.
CTCGGCGGCGGCCTTGGCCCGGCGGGCCTCGTCGTCGCGCCGGCGCGCCTGGTCGCGCTCGAACTGCTGCCGCTCGGCCTCCTCGCGCTTGCGGTCGGCGACCGCCCGCTCGATGATCTCCAGCCGGGACTGCGCCACGATGGCGAGCGGCGAGGTCGGGTAGCGCTTGATGAAGGCCCGGATCGCCGCCGGATCGGTCGAGTCCTGCAGCTTGTCCCAGGCCAGCCGATCCGGGGTGGCTCGCTCCAGTTCCTCCGGCGGACGCTGCGGCGGGGTCGTGCGGTCGAGCGCCGCGACCGCCACGGCACCGGCGAGCTTGCTGCGCTGCTGCTTGGCGAGCTCGGCATAGAAGCCGGTGCCGTGCACGGCGAGGAACGAATCCCACGCGCTCACCGTGCCGACGCGCTCGGCCAGTTCGTAATCGCCGCGCGGATCCGTCTGCGCCGCGGCCACCGGCGGCTTCTCGGGCTCCGGCACCAGCGACACGGTGGCGCCGCCGAGCGAGCCGTAGACGAACGGCTCCTGGCGATTGCCGGTGCGCTTGAGCACCTCGTCGCGCACGCGCCCCAGCGCGATGCGGATGTCGAGCCCCGGGGCCGTGAGGTTGTTGACCAGCGCCTGGGTGAACGGGCTGTTGCGGCCGGCGCCGTCCTCGGCCGTCGAGCCGGCCTTGGCGGCGTAGGCGACCAGCGTGTCGGTGCCCATCGGCTCGATCTTGGCGAGCCCCTGCGTCACCGCCCGGGTGGCGATCTGGCGCTGCATCGAGCGGGCGAACGGATTGTCGCGGCAGGCGTCGAGGATGACGAGGCGCAGCCGGCGGGTCGATTCGATCGAGCGGAAGATCCGCTCCAGCGCCACCGCCTCGTCCTCGGCGTCGTAGTCGCTGCGCAGCTTGGCGTCGGTCGGCACCATGTAGTTGACGCCGCCGACCTCGATGCCGTGGCCGGCGTAGTAGACGACGGCCACGTCGGCGTCGCGAGTGGTGTTGTAGAAGTCGCGCAGCGCGCGCTTGAACTCGATCACCCCGAGGTCGAGCTTGAGCTCGACGGAATCGAAGCTCGCCTTGCGGAACATCTCGGCGATCGCCGAGGCGTCGTTGAACGGATTGTCGAGCTTGACGACGTTCTGATAGGCGGAATTGCCGATGATGAGCGCAACGCGTTTCTCGGCATTGGCAGCGCCGGCGATCAGCACGCCAGCCGACAGGATGAACGCCTGCGCCATCGCAAGGAGACATCGACGGGTCGATCGACTGGTCATCTGTCGCCTCCCGCGCCCGTGACCATCGCTCCTGCCCTTCGGAGCTTCGGGCTGATTATCGGAACGCAAGGGCCGGCCACGACGGGTTCAACCTATAGCCTTCATCATCCGGCGAGGCAATTTCACCCACTGGGGCCGGCGGCATCATCATACTCGGTATATCACGATCAGAGCCTGTCGGGATCGGGGCGGGCGGACGCCGACCGGCGCCGCCCGCTCGCGCTCGCTCACTTCTGGGCCGACTGCTTGACCTCGAGGTTCACGATCTGGACGCGCCGGTTCTCGGCCGCGAACGGCGCATCCGGCTTCTTGAGCTGTTCCTTGCCGTAGCCGGCCGTCACGAGGGTGTCCTCGGGAAGCTGGAACTTCTCCAGCAGGAACTTCTTGACGGCCGAGGCACGGCGTTCGGAGAGCTTCTGATTGTATTCCTCGCCGCCCTTGGCGTCGGTGTGGCCGCCGAGCAGGAAGGTGCCGCCCTTGAGCTCCGGATTGCTCAGCGCCTTGCCGAGCTCCATCAGGTCCGGAACGGCGCGCTGCACGATCTCGGCCGAGTTGTAGTCGAAGTAGACCTCGAGATCGATCTTCTGCTTTTCCTTGGCGATGTCGGCGACCTTGGTGCGCTCGTCGAGCGTCAGGGCGCGGGTCTTGCCGCGGATGGTCTGCAGGAACTGCTGATCCTGGATCTGCTTCGGGGTCGTGGTCAGGCCGCGCGTCTTCGGCGTCGGCTTGAGCGCGTTGAGAATGTCCGTCTCCGTCGCCCGCCCCTGAGCGGACGAGGATTGGGTCGTCGTCGTCACGAGAGCGCCCGCGAGCAACAGCGTCGCAAGGGTCGCTCCGATCTTCTGCCACCGTGTCATGTCTGGGTCCTCCGGCTCGAGCCAAGGCGTTTCTGCCTGATCGCCGTCAGAATAGAACGGGTGAGAAACAAGTACTGTGCGCAATCTCACACACCCTACCCTCCGCTCCGACGCTCGAACAAGGCACTCACCGTTTTGTGACCTCGCTCTGTGTATTTGTGAATCCAGCAGAGCACCCCGTTCGAAAAGGGCAATGCGGCCGGTCAAATGTGATCGCCGAAGTTGCCGGCGGGGGGCGCGGGCGAGGCGAGGCCGGCGGGCGTTCGGCGTCGAGGAGCGGGCTGGTCTCGGGAAGGAGCCGGCCCGCCCCGGGCCGAAGCCGGCCGGGACCGCCCTGCCCCCCGAAAAAGAAGAAGCCCGGCCTTTCGTGGAAAGGCCGGGCTTCCTTGGGTGCGCGATCCGGTTTGGCAGGGACCGCCCAGACTTTCGACGTTCAGTACCTCGCGACGACCGGGAAGCCGCCGGTGGAGAAGCGGTAGTTCACGCCGACTCGGGCGAGACCGCCGGTCTCCTTGGCGTCGACCTGGAGGCGATTGTCGACCACGTAACGGTCGGTGCCGAGGCTGTAGTACAGCCACTCGGCCTTGGCCGACCAGTTGGCGCTCAGCGCATATTCGGCGCCGACGCCGGCCGTCCAGCCGAGGGCGGTCTTCGACGAGCCGTTGGTCACGCCGTTCGGCGGGATGAAGGTGTTGGCGAAGACGGACGGATTGAAGAAGGTCTGCTGCGTCACGTCGGCCACCGCGAGGCCGCCCTTGGCGTAGAACAGCGTGCGCTCCCAGGAGTAGCCGAGGCGGCCCGTGACGGTCGCGAACCAGTCCATCCGGGTCTCGCAGGAGAAGAAGAAGCCGTTCGGGCAGGACGCGCTGCCCTTGGCGTTGCTCCACGCGATGTCGCCCTCGATACCGAGCACCCACCGGGCGATCTGGTAGTTGTAGCCGACCTGTCCGCCGGCCAGCGCGCCGCCGTACTTGGGCTCGACATGGCCCGGGCCGGGCACGTAGCCCCAGTCGGTCTTGCCCCAGATGGTGCCGGCGTTCGCACCGATATAGAAGCCGGTCCAGTTGACGGGCGCGACCACCGGAAGCGGCGCGGCCTTGTAGATCGGATGCTTGCCGACCGGAGCGGCGGCGAGGACTTCAGGCATGAACTGATACCGAAGGCCGGCGTTCAGCGTCCAGCCCTCGATGTTCTCGCCGAAGCGGTAATCGCCGCGGGCGTAGCCGAGCCAGCCGGTGTTCAGCACCTGGGCGGCGAAGCCGGCCGAGATCTGCCCGTAGGTTCCGACCCGATCGGTGGAGAGGTTGCCGCGAAGCTCCGGGATGCCGCAGGCGAGGCCGCCGAACGGCAGGCCGCTGGTGCAGGCCGAGGCGAACGAGGTGGTGATGTTGGTGTTCACATTGCCGGCGAACTCGTGGAACAGGCTGCCGGTGACGAACGGCTGAATGACCGCGTAGTTGTTGCTGACCGTGGTGCCGACCCGCAGGCTCACCCGGCCGAGCTCGCTCTTGATGTCGTCGACCTGCACGGTGCCCGGCACCGACACGCCGGGAAGCACGGTGACCAGGGTCCCCGAGACGTTCAGCGGATCGACCGTCACGTTCGAATAGGTGAAGCCGGCCGACGGCTCGATGAACCAGTTGTTGGGCAGGCTGTAGTTGTAGCCGAGGCCGCCGGCGACCGACCAGCCGCGGGCATTGAGATTCTGCCCGAACAGTCCGTTCGCCGGATCGTTGAGCGACATGTTGTAGAAGTCCCAGCGAACCTGGGCGTCGGCGAAGAAGCCGCCCTTGGTGACGGCCAGGTAGCTGCCGAGGAACGGAACCTCGACGCCCGACGAGAAGGTGCCGAGCGTGTTGGTCTTGTCCTTGGCGTTCGACGCCAGATAGCCGGCGGTCGCGCCCATGTGGACGTTCCAGCCGTCCCAGTTGAGCTTGGCGATGTCGCGGCCGACCTGATAGCCGCCGAAGTCCTGGCGGGTCGTGGTGTTACAGGTGACGTTGCCGCCGATCGCCCCGCCGTTGACGAAGCCGAGCGTGGTGACGCCGGTGTTCTTGGTCTCCACCGAGCCGCCGAGCGCGCGGCCCCACACGCCGCCACCGTTCTCGCCGGGGGCCGCATTGGCCGGGCTCGAGACGAAGGCCGAGCCGGTCTGCGCCTGGAACACGGTGGTCGCCGTGTTCAGCACCGAGACCAGCGAATTGACCGTGCCGCCCTGCGCCAGCGGAACGAACTGGGCGGGGTTCAACCCGCCGAGCTGCCGCGCATTCAGCGTGTTGACGCACTGCGCCTGTGCGGCGCTGGACATCGCCAGACCCACCATCAGGGCGGCGCTGCCGAGAAGAATGCTTTTTCGATCGAAGCGCCGAAGCGCGTTGCCTGTCCTGCGCATTGTCGTCCCCCGTCCCCCGACGAATTGGTCGAATTGTTTCCAATGCTGTCTCCAGCAATAAAGCAGGAACTCGCCGCGCCGGGAACACAAACGCACCCGTCCACAGCCGCAACCGGGCGTTTTGCAGGTCGCGCGTGCTGTTTGCGCAACACACGATAATGGTGTCGCGGGGTTCCGCCGGCGGGTGGCTATGTGGTTGATCGAGTGCGACTAATCCGTTCGGGCGAGGGCGCGCCCAACAATCTGCACTCTACACCATTACCGGGTGCCGGCGGGGCAGCCGCAGGGGACCGGGCCGGCGGCTCGGGTGCCTGCCGGCCGAATCCTCGGAGCGCGAAGGCGCGATTCGAAGACCGTCGGGAAACGATCTCTCAGCGCACCCCGTAGCTCTCGAACTCCTGGTCGATGGTCGGCTCGATCGCCTTGGCGCTGCGGATGTCGGCGTTGCCGCCCGTGGTGTCGCCCTTGCGGATCTTGGCCTTGCCGCGGCCGTAGAAGGCCGACGCCATGCGGGGATTCATCCGCAGCACCTGATCGTAGTCGGCGATCGCCTTGTCGGCATTGCCGAGCTTCAGGTTGGCGAGGCCGCGACTGTCGAGGGCGTCCGGGTAGTTCGGCTTGAGCCGCAGCGCCTCGTTGCAATCGGAGATGGCGGCGTCGAGCTGGCCCAGCACGGCGCGGGTGAAGCAGCGATTGTTGAAGGATTCGGCGTCGGCCGGGTTGATCCGGATCGCTTGGCCGAAGTCTTCGGAGGCGAGCGCGTATTCTCGCCGCTCCGCCCACGCCTGGCCGCGCTTGTAGTAGGCCTCGCCGTCGCGCGGATTCTTGTCGATCTGGGCGTCGAGATCCTGGATGACGCGGTCGCGCTCGGCCGGCCGCTGGGACGTCACGGGCGGCGGCGTGTAGGTCGTGACCGGCGGCTCCGGCGGCGGGGGCGGCGGCGGCACATAGGTGGAGACCGGCGGCGGCGGAGGAGGAGGTGGCGGCACGTAGGTGGAGACCGGCGGCGGGGGCGGCGGCGGCACGGTCGTCGTGGTGGCCGGCGAGCGCGAGAAATGGAACTCCTCCACCAGCGAGGACGACACCCACGGCACCTGCTCGTTCTTCGAGGCGCGCGACACGCCCATGCGGGTGTTGTTGAAGATCGCCTCGGCGTTCAGCCCGGGCGAGCGCATCTCCTTCAGGAGCTCGGTGACGAACAGGCTGTTCTCGCCGTCGGAATCGTTCGCCACCTTGTCGGTCGCGGCCGAGTACATGGCCAGCGTGCCGGCCGGCGCGTTGAGCGAGGCGAGCCCGGCCGAGAAGCCGCGGAAGCGCCGCTCGAACGGGTTGCGGCGGGCACCGTCGATGATCACCACCTTAACGGTGGCGCCGGAGCTGTTCATGTCGGTGAGGATCGACTCGATGCTGACGCCGTCGCGCCGCACCTCGCCCTCGGTCCAGATCTGGGCATCGACCGGGATGATGTAGGACTGCTTGGCGGTCTGGATGGCATAGCCGCTGAAGAACAGCAGCGCCGCCGAGCCCGGCCGGATCTTGGCCTTGAAGGCGTCGAGCGCGGCCCGCAGCTTCTGCTTGGACAGATCCTCGCCGGTCGACACGTCGAAGCCGGCGCGGCGCAGCTCCTCGGCGACGGCGCGGGCGTCCTTGAGGGGCTGCGGCAATGGCCGGTTGTCGTCCGGATAGGTGGAGTTGCCGATCACCAGGGCGACGCGGCCGCCGGCCCCGGCCTGGGCGAGCCGCAGCGGCTGCGGGCGATCCGCCGGGCGAACCGTGTCCGGACCGGCCGGTATGGCCCCGGCGGAGGCCGCCGCCGCGGCCGGAACGGCGCCCGGGCGGGCATCGGTTCCAAAGGAGGCGGTCGGAAGAAGAGCGAGCAGCAGGACGACGACAGCGAACACGGGATGCTTCATGGCCGGACCTTGACGCCTCGTCCGGGTCGCTCGCGCACACGGTCGCAAGCGCATCGAACCTCGGCTGTGGGAGCGACGGTCTGCGCCCATAGACTGCGCGCAGCCACCATAGTTACCTCGCTTTGCAATCTCAATACGCCCCGCCGGTGGGTGCGGCCCCCATCGGACGGTTCGGCTAGACCGGTCAAAAAACCGCCCAGCTTGACAGGCCTTTTGGCCTTCCCGCACGGTGTGCCCGGGCGGACGCGGCCGCGAGACCCCCGACGTGCCGTGTGACGCCGCAGGAACTGGGAATGCCGGTCGCTCATTCGATGGATCTCAACCAGGCGGCAGGAACCGACGTTAACCGTCGTATCCTGTGTGTGTGTCCCCGATACACCTCTTCGTTCGGCATGTTCGAGCATGCCTATCCGCTCACCGACGGGGTGCGCGCCCTGATGCCGCCGCAGGGCCTCCTGGTGATCGCGGCGTCGCTGCCGCCCGGCTGGGAGGTGCGCTTCGTCGACGAGAACATCCGCCAGGCGACGAACGAGGAGTTCCTGTGGGCCGATGCCGTGTTCGTCACCGGCATGCACGCCCAGCGCCGCCAGATCGAGTCGATCTGCCACCGCGCCCACCGGTTCGACCGCGTCGCCGTGCTGGGCGGCTCGTCGGTGTCGGCCTGCCCGGAGAACTATCCGGAGTTCGACTATCTGCATGTCGGCGAGCTGGGCGACGCCACCGAGGCGCTGTTCGCCCGGCTGGCTGCCGACCCGAGCCGGCCCGACCGGCAGATCGTGCTGACCACGAAGGAGCGGCGCGACCTCACCGCGTTCCCGCTGCCGGCCTACGAGCTCGCCGAGCTCGGCCGCTATCTCACCGGCAGCATCCAGTACTCCTCGGGCTGCCCCTACAACTGCGAATTCTGTGACATTCCAGCCCTTTATGGCCGCAATCCGCGCCTGAAGACGCCGGCCCAGGTGACGGCCGAGCTCGACAAGCTCCTGGCCTGCGGCATGACCGGGCCGGTCTATTTCGTCGACGACAACTTCATCGGCAACCGCCGCGCCGTGCGCGAGCTGCTGCCGGCCCTGGTCGACTGGCAGAAGGCGCGCCGCTATCCGTTCATCTTCTCCTGCGAGGCCACCCTCAACATCGCCAAGCGGCCGGAGATCCTCGCGTTGATGCGCGAGGCGATGTTCGAGACGGTGTTCTGCGGCATCGAGACGCCCGAGCCGGCGGCGCTCGAGGCGATGTCGAAGGACCACAACATGATGGTCCCGCCGCTCGAGGCGGTCGAGACGCTCAACCGTTACGGCATGGAGGTGGTGTCCGGCATCATCATCGGGCTCGACACCGACTCGCCGGAGACCGGCGACCGCGTCATCGACTTCATCGAGCGCTCGCACATCCCGATGCTGACCATCAACCTGCTGCAGGCGCTGCCGCGCACGCCGCTGTGGGACCGGCTGGAAAAGGCCGACCGGCTGATCGACGACGAGGACCGCGAGTCGAATGTCGACTTCGTGATGCCCTATGACGAGGTGCTGGCCATGTGGCGCACCTGCATGGAGCGCGCCTTCTCGCCGCCCGCCGTGCTGGCCCGCTACCGTCACCAGCTCGACCACACCTATCCGAACCGGCTGGCGGTGCCGTGGCGCGACCGCCACGTGCCGTGGCGGGACGTTCTACGCGGCCTGCGCATCCTGCGCTCGGTCCTGTGGGAGGTCGGCGTCAAGGCCGACTACCGGGGCGAGTTCTGGAAGGTGGCGCGGGCCTGCCTGCGCCGCGGCCAGATCGAGCACCTGATCCGGATCGGCATCATGGCTCATCATCTCGTGATGTCGGGACGTGACGCGACGGCGGGGCGCCAGAAGGCGTCGCACTACTCGGCCCGCCCGGAGGAAATTCCGGTGCCGGCGGAGTAGGGCGAGGTGGTCATCCGTCGAACCACCGGAAGCCGCTCGAACCGCTCACGTCCGTCATTCCGGAAGCCGACCGAAGGTCGACTGTCCGGAATCCATAACCCCTGTGTGTGAGTATGGATTCCGGGCTCGCCGCTGCGCGGCGCCCCGGAATGACCAGGAATGGATTTCAAGCACAACCCATGTCTGCCACCGATCTGATCAAGGCCTCCTTCGCGGCGCTGACCGCCCGCAAGGCCGGGCCGAGCCTGTACGACCTGTGCGACCCGCTGCTGCGCGGCAAGGGTCCGGGCGACGCCCATCTGCGCACCTTCTACAAGACGGCGCTGAGCAACGTCGCGCTGCGGCCCCTGATGGGCCGCGCCGGCCTCCCTGCTCTCGCCGATCCCGGCCGCTTCGCCGCCCTGCAGGGCGCGATCCGCTCGGCCCGCGACGATGCCGCACCCGACTGGGCCGCCATCGGCCGCACGCTGGCGCCGCTGATCGATGCGGTGCCGCAGCAGCACCCGCGCCGCCCGCGCCTGCCGGCCGTGACCGCCATGCCGCCGCTTGCCGAGATCGACCGGGTGATCCGCGGCTGCGCCACGCATCTGCTCGGCGCCTTCACCCGCAACAGGGGCTTCATCCCGGCCTATGCCGCCTTCAACCTGATCGGCGACCCGGATTTTCACGGGCGCGACCTGGTCACGGCGCTGGTCGGGCTGGAGGCGCGCACCTACAAGAACGCGACGCTGCTGTTCAACCTGGCGCGCGCCTTCGTGCTGCCGAACCAGCCGATCGCCGCACTCCTGAACCCGCCCTGGCGCGGCTTCGCCGAGCCGATGTGGGAGCCGGTGCAGATCCGCCACCGCTCGGCCTATTACGACGCCTTCTTCGCCGAGGCCCTGATGGACTTTGTGGGCAGCGGCCTCGCCACGGCCGACGAGTCCGTCCAGGCGAAAACCGCGATCGCCGCCATGGTCGAGTTCTGCCTGAAGACCAGCCGCGAGACCGTCAAGCACCCGGTCGACGGCAGCCCGTTCGACGTGGTCACGGCCCTGGTGCCGCCACCCGACGTGCGGATGAGCAAGTTCTTCTGGCGGCTGAAGAGCGATCTCGGCTTCGGCAAGTACGTGCCCGACTGCGACACCACCGCCTGCTCGCTGTCGGCGGCGACCCAGTTCGGCTCGCTCGACCCGATGCTCGACCAGCCCTATCTCGACTTCTATGCCGGCTACCAGGTGGTCGCCGGCACCAACCGGCCGCCGCCCTCGGTCGACATCAACGACCCGCTCGCCTTCGAAGGCGGCATCGTCACCTGGATCGAGAACGCGAGCGGCGACCGGCCGTTCGGCAACGACCTCGACCCCACCCTCAACCTCGACGTCCTGGAAGCCGCGTTCCGCAATCACGCCCGCTGGGGCATCGTCGACACCGACCGCCGCCGCGAATTTTTACGCGGCGTCGTCGAGTTCCATGCGCGGCTGATCGGATCCGGCGTGTTCGCCGATCCGCGCGCCCACATTTATTACCTGCCGGAGCTCTACGCCGCCTATTTCGGCCGCTGCTGGGCCGCCTTCCAGGCGCTGCCGGCCGATATCCGCGCGACCATCGATCCGGACGACAGCTTCGCGGCGATGCGCGAGACGATCCTGGCCTATGTCTACGACGACCTCGCCGCCCACGAGATGAACCCGTTCGACGCCGCGCTGGCGCTGCTCGCCATCGCCAAGCTGGAGGGTGAACGCTCGCGTTTCGCGCCCGCGCTGGCGACCATCCTGGGCGCCTTCGGCGAAGGCGGCCGGCACGGCCCCTACAAGGCCTACGAATGGAACAAGATGAAGACCCCGACCCGCATCCTGGTCGGCGGGCCCGAGGTCACCTCGGCCTTCGTGCTGTCGGCGCTGTCGCACGCGCGGACTAGCCTGACCGAAGTGGCGGGCTGACCGGAGCGGCGAGCGCCCAGCGGGCTGCCTCGTTCTCCGCTCATTCCCGCGCAAGCGGGAATCCAGTTCTTGTCCTGGACTCCTGGGTCCCCGCTGTCGCGCTACGGGATGCACAGATCTCGTTTTGTCGAGACCATCTGGTGGTACGGCAAAAAGAGCGCCTTCCCCACCGTCGTCATCGCCGGGCTTGACCCGGCGATCCATCATCCTGCGAACAAAGCATTTTTGCGAAAATCGATGGATGCGCGGGTCGAGCCCGCGCATGACGCTCTCATGCATGGCAAGCGATGTGTGCATCCCGTAGCGCTGTCGCGGGGACGAACGGTTTCATGCGCCCCGGCACCCGGCGCCACGGGAACACCGCATTCGGGCCGAACCTTGTGAGCAGCGGTTCGCTCTACATGGATAAGCCGGGTGCGAAAGTGCTACAGATCACAGTCGGCCGCCCGACGACATTCTATTCGAGTCTGTTGATACTCCATCGTGTTGCGCCCAGCCTGCGCAGGAGGCACCGGACATGATCTCGAAGAAGATCGCCGCCATCGCCGCCGGCGTGGTGCTGATAGCCATTGTGCTGGTCGCCGTTCACGGCATCCCGGCCCGCGGCATGATCGAGCAGTTCAGCCGCGACCCGCTCGCCAAGAACGATCTCGCCCTCGACATCATCGGCGACGCCCGCCTGACCATCTGGCCGTCCACCGGGCTGACGCTCGACGACGTGCGGCTGCGCGACGCGACCACCTCGGACGAGATGGTGCGGATCGAGCGGGTCCAGGCCGGGATCGCGCTCGGCGACCTGTGGAGCGGGCGCGTGCGCATCTCCGACCTCACCCTCACCAGGCCGGTGGTGCGCACCGACCCGATGTTCGCCCGCGCGGCGCGGGCCGCGGCCAAGCGCAAGGCGTCCCGCAGCATCGGGGCGAACGGGTCGTCGGAGAGCATCCTGCCGGACGATTCGGCCGTCTCGATCGGCTCGGTGACGGTGGACAACGCCACCATGGTGGTGCGCGACGGCAGCGAGACCGCCGACGTGCGGATCGATTCGCTGCGCCTCGCCTCGCTGCCGGCGGCCGGCGGCCGCACCAACCTGCATCTCGACGCCCGGATGGGCCCGACGACCATCCGGGTGACCTCGGCCGCCGACACCGTGTCGCGGCTCGCCGACGGCCGCGCCATCCCGATCGAGGCGACTGTCGACGCACCGCGGATGTTCCGCAGCCCGGCGACGCTGAGCGCCACCGTCACCAGCGCCGGACCCGTGCTCAAGATCGACGGCCTCAACGGCACGGTCGACCAGGGCCGGCTGCGCGGCACCGTCACGGTGTCGTTCGCCGGCGCCAAGCCGTTCGTCGACGCCACCCTCGAATCCGAGCGGCTCGACCTCACCACGCTGCTGGACAGCGTCTCGGCCCCCGCCGGCCCGTCGCCGGCCGGCCCGCGCGGCGCGCCCGCCGCCGTCGCGGCGCCGCCGTGGAGCGACGTCCCCCTCAATTTGTTCGGCCTGCGGCTGGTCGAGGCCAACATCGCGCTGACGGCCCGCGAGGTGCTGATCGAGAAGGTGCGCATCGCCCCGGCCGCGATCGAGACGACGCTGCTCAACGACGCCCTCACGGTGAAGCTCGGCCAATCCGGGCTCTATGGCGGGCAGGCGACCGCGGAGCTCGCCCTCGACCGCAGCCGCGACGAACCGATCGTGACGGTCAAGACCAGCTTCTCCGGGCTGAGCGCGCTGCCGTTCCTGCGCGACGCCGTCGACTTCGAGTACATCGAGGGCCGCGCCCGCGGCAGCCTCGACGTCACCGGCACCGGCGCGAGCCCGCGCCGCATCGTCGCCGGCCTCGCCGGCCGCGCCGACCTGCTGTTCGAGGACGGCGCCGTGCGGGGCATCGACATGCCCGGGATGCTGCGCTCGCTGCTCGACATGATTTTGGCCGGCTGGCAGTCGAAGAGCTCGGACCAGACCCGCTTCTCCACCTTCAAGGGCAGCTTCGCCATCCAGAACGGCGTCGCCCGCACCATGGACGTGGCCTTCACCGGGCCCTACATGGTGATGAGCGCGGCCGGCAATATCGACATCCGGGCCAAGACCCTCGATCTGCGCGCCGACCCGCGGCTGATCACCAGCCCGGACACGCCCGGCAAGCGCAGCGAGGCCTGGGGCATCGGCGTGCCGGTCGCCATCCAGGGCTCCTGGTCGGACCCCAAGATCTACGCCGACACGCCCAACATCCTGGCCAATCCGGACGGCGCCCTGAAGACCCTGCGCGATGCGCTCGGACCCGGCGGCGGCGCCCAGATCGGCAAGATGATCGAGGGCCTCAAGGGCCTCGGCCAGCCCACCGGACCCGCGACCGGACCGAGCCCTGCCCCCGGCCTCGACGTGCCGCGCGAGCCCGGCACGCTCGCCGACGACATCATGAAGGCGCTCAAGGGCGTCGCCCCCGCGCCCACACCGGCGCCGCAGTACCGCGACATCCCGGCGCCCTCGACGGCGCCGCCACGGCCGGCCGTGACGCCGCCGCCGGCGACCGCGACGGCTCCCCCGCCGCCGCCCCCGCCGGCAATCACCACGGCTCCTCCGCCGCGGCCGGCCGTCCCTCCGCCCCCGGCCGTCGCCACCGTGCCGCCACCGGACAGCACCGTCCCGCCGCGGCCCGCGACACCGCCTCCGACCACCCGCGAGACGCGGCCGAAGCCGGCGCCCGAGCCCACCGTCCGCGAGCTCGAGCAGGGCGCCCGCGAGTTCCTGAAGGATCTGCTGGGACGGTAGCGGCGGCTGTCGCCGCTCCGGTCCGTCAGGACCGGACGTGCAGCACGGGCGGCGTTGCGGCCAGCGGCTCGGCGCCGTGCTCGCCGATCAGCACCGGATATTCCAGGCGCATGCCGGCCACCCCGGGCTGATAGAGGTGGGTGCCGAGCGCGATGACCATGCCGGGCGCCAGCACGTCGTCGCTCGACGCGTTCATGAACGGACGGGTGCGGGCGCAGGTGCCGAGGCCGTGGCCGAACAGCGGCAGCCCGAACCGCGCGAGCGCGCCGCGCTCGAAGGCGGCGACGCCGTCCTGCACGCAGTCTCGCACCGCCCGTCCCGGCTTCAGCCCGGCCAGCATGGTGCCGGCCACCTCCTCCCAGGCCGCGATGGCCTGCCGCTGCGCCGTGTTCGGCGTGCCGAGGAACACCGGGATCGAGACGTCGGAGAGATACAGATCGATCATCGGATGCAGGTCGACGACGACGAACTCGTCGCGGCGGATCGTCCGCTCCGTGCTCTGCTGCGTGACGCCGCGCAGAAAGCTGGTGCGCTCGCCGGCCCCCACCTCGGTGCCGCCCGTCACCGACCACGCCCAGGTGCTGCCGTGGTCGCGGATCGCCGCCTCGACCACGCCGGCGACGTGATTCTCGGTGACGCCCTCGACGATCGCCGCGAGCCCCGCCCGGAAGCCGATGTCGCCGACCTGGGCGGCGCGCCGCAGCCGCTCGATCTCGGCCGGCGACTTGATCAGCATGAGGTCGTCGATCCAGCGCACGCCGTTGACCAGCGTCGCGTCGGCGAGACGGGCGGCGACGTCGACATATTCGCCGGCCGTCAGCATGCCGGGCGCGATCTGGGCGGCGCCCGGATGGGCGATGTCGAGGCCGACCGGCCCCGACGCGGCGCCGTGCTGCTCCAGCCAGGCCGCCACCGCCTCGACCAGGCCGGAGCCGACGAACGCGACCAGCGGCAGGGCGCAGCCTTCGGCCTTCACCCGCTCGGCATCCATGGCCCAGTAGACGACCGTGCAGTCGCCGGCCGCCGTCACCACCACGGCGCCGCGCCACGGCATGAAGGCGCCGCACAGATAGTGCAGCACCGCCTGCCGGGTGCCGACATAGGCGGAGACGTTCTCGCGGCGCAGCCGCGCGGCGAGCGCGGCGACGCGCTGAGCAAAATCGATCGGCTGCATGTCAGTCCGCCACGATGCCGGCGCTGCGCACCGCTTGCGCCCATTTGTCCGATTCGCTCGCGATGAAGCGGGCGAACTCCTCGGGCGAGGAGCCGACCGGCTCGGCCGCCTGCTCGATCAGCTTTTGGCGCAGCTCCGGATCGGCGAGCGCCTTGACCACCGCGGCGTTGAGCCGGCGGACGATCGGCTCCGGCGTGCCGGCCGGTGCGACGATGCCGATCCAGCCGGTGGCGCTGTAGCCGGGCAGCCCCGCCTCGGCCACGGTGGGCACGTCGGGCACCACCGGCGAGCGTTGCGGGCCGGTGACGGCGAGCGCCTTGAGCTGGCCGGCCTGGACCAGCGGCAGCGCCGTCATCAGCGCGTCGAACATCACCTGGACGTGGTTGCCGACCATGTCGGTCAGCGCCGGCGCGCTGCCCTTGTAGGGGACGTGCGGCATGTCGACCGCGGCCTGATGGACGAACAGCTCGCCCGACAGATGCATCGAGGTGCCGATTCCGCCGGAGGCGCGCAGCACCTTGCCCGGATTGGCTTTCGCGTAGGCGATCAGCTCGCCGACCGAGCGCGCCGGCAGGGTCGGATTGACGACCAGCAGCAGTGGATACTGCACCACCTGGGAGACCGGCAAAAAATCCTTCTGCGGGTCGTAGGTGAGCTTGCGGTAGAGGCTCTTGTTGATGGCGTGGGTGCCGATGGTCGCCATCAGGATCGTGTAGCCGTCGGGGACGCTCTTCGCGACCGTCTCGGCGCCGACATTGCCGCCGCCGCCGCCCTTCGCCTCCACCACCACGGGCTGGCCGAGCGACGGCTCCATCTTGTCGGCCAGCAGCCGCGCCGTGAGATAGGTCGGCCCGCCGGCCGCCGCCGGAACCACCAGCCGGACCGGCCGTGTCGGATAATCGTCGGCGCGCACCGAGGCCCCCATCCCGACAAGCAGCACACCGGTGCCGAGCAGGACCGCGAAGACCCGCTGCAGCGCGGGCCTGCGGCCCGCCGCCCGCCGTGCAAACACTCGCTCCATCGGCCGCGCCTCTCCGCTCGAGTTGAAAGCTTGTGTTCGACTGTCGAACATTTTATCGTTGATCGACCAACCGTAGCAGCGCAAGGACCCGGCGTAAATGCTGGCGACGCCCGAGGAGATTGCGGCCTGGCCGACCGGCAGCGACGGCTTCGTCGAGGCCTTCGCCAAGGGCCTCGCCGTCATCGGCGCATTCGGGCCGGAGGGTGGCGCCCGCTCGCTCGCCGATCTCGCCCGACGCACCGGCCTGCCGCGCGCCGGAGTGCGCCGTCTGGTGCTGACCCTGGTGGAGCTCGGCCTCGCCGAATCCCATGACGGCCGCTTCGCGCTGACGCCCCGGGTGCTCCGGCTCGGCTTCGCCTATCTCTCGACGCTGGGGCTGCGCGAGGCCGCTCAGCCGCTGATCGAGACGCTGTCTCGCGAGGCCGGCGAGGTGGTGGCCGTCTCGGTGCTCGACGGCGACGAGCTCGTCTATGTGGCGCGCGCCGAGGTGCATGGCGTGCTGCGCCGCAGCCTGACGGTCGGCAGCCGGCTGCCGGCCTTCTGCACCTCGATGGGACGGGTGCTGCTGTCAGGCCTCGCCGACGAGGCGTTGCGCAGCCTGCTGGCGAAGGCGAGCCGGCCGGCCCACACGCCGCGCACCGTCACGGACCCCGAGACCCTGGAGACCCTGATTGCAGCAATCCGGCGCACCGGCTGGGCGATGGTCAGCGAGGAGCTGGAAATCGGCGCCTGCGGCATGGCCGCGGCGATCCGGAACAGCCGCGGCGCCGTGGTGGCAGCCGTCAATCTCAGCACCAACCTGGCCCGGCACAGCGAGGCCGACTTCGTCGCCACGTTCCGCGATCGCCTGCTCGCCGTCGCGGAGGCGATTTCACGCCGGCTGCCGCCGACGTGAGGCGGCGAGGGTCGAGTCATGGCGATGCGGCTTGGCACTGACTTTCTCGACCTCACGCCGAGGAGCGCTCCAAAGGAGCGCGTCTCGAAGCACGAGGCTCTCCCTGCCCTTCGAAACGCCCGCTGCGTGGGCGCCTCAGGGTGAGGGCCGATCGAAGTCGATTTACTGGCGCGCGTCAGTTCTTCGCGGTCGGCGCCTCGTCGATGACGGGGCGGACGCGGTCGCCCTCGCGCAGGAAGGTGCCGGCGCGGCGGACCACCAGGTCGCCCTCGGCGAGACCCTGGCGCACCTCGACATTGCCGGCCGCCAGAAGGCCGATCGGCACCGGCCGGGTCTCGACCCGATTGTCGCGCACCACCTGGACGACCGGCCCGAGCGGCCCGAACAGGATCGCGGACAGCGGCACGCTCATGCCGCAGCTCGTCCCCACCTCGACGGTGGCGCGGGCGAAGGTGCCCATCTTGATGCGGCGGTCGTCGCCGAGCGTGATGCGGGCCTGGCCGGCCTGGGTCGCCGGGTTGATCTCCGGCGAGACGGTGCGCACCTTGCCCATCACGCTGCCCAGCCCGGTGACGTCGATCTTGGCCGGCTGGCCGACCGAGATCTTGCCGATCCGGGTCGAGGGGATGTCGGCCTGCAGCTCGACCTCGCCCCCGGCGATGATGAGGAACATCGGTGGCGCCGACATCGACACCATGGCGCCGACCTGCGTCATGGTCCGGCCGACCACGCCGGCGACCGGCGCCTGGATGACGAAGCTTTGGGCAGGGGCGTTCATGCCCTCGATCTTGGCGAGCCGCGCCAGCACCTGACCGTTGTTCACGCTGTCGCCGTTCTCGACCAGGATTTGCGAGACCCGGACGCCTTCGATGTCGGGACGAACCTGCGACTCCTCGCGCGCCACCACGGTGCCGGCGACCCGCACCGTGTCGGAGAAGCAGGCGCGCCTGGCCCGCGTCACCGACACCGCCATGCCGGTCTGGTCCTCGGCCGCCGACGCCGGCGCCACGATGCTGCCGAGTGCGAGGGCGACGAGGCCGGACGCCGCGACGCGGCCGATCCGCACGGACCCGGAACGGTCCTGGAGCTCGAAACGCGTGCGATGGAGTTGGTGATGCAAAGTCATGTTCGCCTCGTCAAATGTCCGCCGAGGGACGGGAAAACCGCTCCCTATTCCTGCACCCCCGGCCCTGTCTGATCAAGGGTGCACGAGATCGCCGGCCGGTTCGATCAGCCGGCGAATATCGGCCGGCGTCGTCCCGGCGGCCCGCAGCTCCCGCAGGCCGGTGGCGCGGGTCGACTTGGAGAGCTTTTTGCCGTCGGCATCGAGGATGAGGCGATGGTGCCGGTAGACCGGTGCCGGCAGGCCGAGCAGCGCCTGCAGGACACGGTGGATCGAGGTGGCCGCGAACAGGTCGCGGCCGCGGACCACCTCGGTGATCCCCTGCGCGGCGTCGTCGATCACGACCGCGAGATGATAGCTCGCCGGCACGTCCTTGCGGGCCAGCACGACGTCGCCCCAAAGTTCCGGCCGGGCCGTGACGGTCGGGCCGACCGGGTCGGTTTCGCCCGCCGGCCCGGCGCCGCGCTCCTGCCAGGACAGGCGGGCGGCCTCGGCCCCGAGCCGGGCCAGCGCGGCGGCGAGATCGAGCCGCAGCACATGCGGCTCGCTGCGCGCGATCCGGTCCGCCCGTTCCGCCGCCGGCATGGCCTTGGCGTCCCCCGGATAGAGCGGCGCCCCGTCCGGATCGCGCGGCCACGGCCCGGCCTCTTCGCGCGCCGCGACAAGTCGCAAAATCTCGGCCCGGCTCTCGAAAGCCGGATAGAGCACGCCCATCGCGTCGAGCTTGGCGAGCGCCGCGCGGTAGTCGGAAAAATGCTCCGACTGGCGCCGCACCGGCGTCTCCCAGGCGAGGCCGAGCCAGGCGAGATCCTCGGTGATGGCCGCCTCGTACTCCGGCCGGCAGCGCGCCTCGTCGATGTCCTCGATGCGCAGCAGGAAGCGGCCGCCGGCCGCCCTTGCGAGATCGGCGTTGAGCAGCGCCGAGCAGGCGTGGCCGAGATGCAGATGGCCGTTGGGACTGGGTGCGAACCGGAAGGTCGGGATCACGGCCGCCTCCATGGCTTCAGAGCGGCAATGCCGACCACGCACGCGGCGCGTCATGCGCGGGCTCGACCCGCGCATCCATCCCTATCGCAAAACGACTCCATCCCGCAGGAGGATGGATCGCCGGGTCGAGCCCGGCGATGACGCCGAGAGGTGTGGCGAGCAGGGTGCACATCATCACGTCACGTCCGCCGCCGCCCGGTCGACGCCCGTGATGGTCGGCGCGAGCGCGGCGAGCAGCAGGGCGCCGAGCAGCACCGGCACCAGGGCGGCGAGCGGCTGGCCCGACAGGTCCCAGGCCAGCCCCGAGAGGATCGGCGTGATCACGGCGCAGGAATAGCTGATGGTGAACATGCCGGCGGCGAGGCGATGCACGTCGTCGGGCCGCGCCAGGATCGAGGGCAGCGCGAAGATCAGGATCAGCACGGTGGCGTCGCAGAAGCCGATGACGATCGCCGAGACGACGATCACGGTCGGCGAGCCGAACATCAGCCCGAGGATCGCCACGAAGGAGACGAGCCCGCAGGCCACATAGGGCCACATCTTGCGCACCAGCCGGCCGGCGAAGACGAGCAGCAGCAGCGAGGCCGGGATCTGGCCGAGATTGAGCACCGTCAGCGTCAGGCTGATCAGGTCGGCGCGGCCGGTGCGGGTGAGAATGTCCGGGATGAAGGCGTTGGTGGTGAAATACATGGCGTTGACGGTGCCGAACATGATGCCGATCCGCCACAACAGGCCGCTCCGCCAATCGGGCCACCACTTTCGTCCGGCCACGACGCCGCTCGACGACCCGCGGTTCTCGCGCGGCGCCAGCACCAGGATGATCAGCGCGACCGCGACGCAGGGCAGGGCCCAGGCGACGAAGCTCGCGCGCCAGCTCCCGCCGACCAGCGGCAGCACGAAGGGCAGCGTGAAGGCAACCGCCATCACCTCGCCGACCAAGAGCCCGTTGGCGTAGACGGCGGTGCCGAAGCCGATGCGGTCGGGCAGCCAGGCGCGCACCAGCGGCGGCAGCGAGGGCTGCATCACGGCGACGCCGAAGCCGGTGACGACGGTCGCCCCGTAGAGCAGCCAGACATTGGGCGAGACGCCGCGCAGCGCGGAGCCGGCCGCGGTGGCGATCAGGCCGATCAGCAGCGTGGTCAATGCGCCGAAGCGGGCGATCAGCAGCGAGCCCGGGATGGCGGCGAGGGCGAACAGCACCGAGGGAATGCCGGTGAGCACGCCGATCTCGGTCGCCGACATGGCGAGATCGTCGCGCACCATCGGGATCACGGGCGGCACCGCCAGGATGGTCATGCGCAGGCCGGTGCCGGCGAGCCAGAGCAGCACGACGGCGTTGATCACGTGCCCGAGCCCGGGCGCCTCGCTCTCGGGGGTGGGAGCCCTCATCGGCCCTCTCGCGTTGTTTGGTGGTGATTTCTGTTCCCGCGCAGGCGCGATGCGCGTCAGAGCGGCTGCAGGCCGCTCCTCGCGATCAGCGGCCTCGCCTCCGGCGCCACCAGCCGGGCCAGCAACGCGCGCGCGCCGGCCGGATTTTTCGCCCCGACGAACACACCGCCCGCAAACGCGGTGACCTCCTGCACGGCCTCCGGCAGCGGGCCGATGATGTCGACACCGGTGACCGCCATCAGCTCGCTCACCTGCTGGACGGCCAGCTCGACCTCGCCCTTGGCGGCGAGCTCGCCCGTGAAGCCGTCGCGCACGATCGCCTTGGCGGCGATCTCCTCGAGAATGCCGAGCCGGGTGAGCACGCGGGCGAAGTGCAGCCCGCTGGCGCCGGTGCGCGACCACGCGACGGCGCGCGCCGCCCGCAGCGTCGCCACCAGGGCGTCGACCGTGGAAATGTCCGGCCGCGGCTCGCCCGCCCCGACCGCCATGCCGACCAGCGCGCGAGCGATGTCGGTGCGGCTGTCGGGATCGACGATGCCGTCGGCGCACAGCCGGTCGAGCGCCGCGCCGGTGAGCAGCACCAGGTCGGCCCGTTCGCCGGCGGCGATCCGCGGGAGGAGCTCGTTGGTCGCCCCGTACTCGACCGCGACATCGAGGCCGGCCGCCGCCGCGCCGGGCAGGATCGCCTCGAGCACGCCCCGCGTGGCGCGGGTCGACAACACCGTGACCCGCCCCGCGCCTTGTTCCGTCTCCGCCACCACCACGCTCCTCGCCACACCGCGCCCCCGGCCCGTCCGCCGCAGGCCCGGCACGCCGGTGCGAGCCCGACCATCGGCGACTTGACGACGCCGGAAGGACAGCCCCAAATTGCACGGCACCCGGACCACCGGGGCCCATTTCCGAACCGATCGCATATCGGACCGGCGCCGTCGATCCCCAACACGCGTTCCGGGGGCCGGCATCCCGGCGCTGCATTCCGATGGCATCGCGTTCCAACGACAAGATCTCAGGGAGGTTCTCTTGGCACCCATCTCGCGACGTCACATCCTCGCCTCGGCGCTGGCCGCCCCGGCGGTCTTGGCCACCGGCCCGCTGGGCCGCGCATTCGCCGCCCAGACCCTGAAGATCTCGCACCAGTTCCCCGGCGGCACCATCGACGAGGGCGATTTTCGCGATCGGCTGTGCAGAAAGTTCGCGGCCGAGGTGGAGAAGCGCACCGACGGCGCGCTCGCCTTCCAGATCTACCCGAACTCGTCGCTGATGAAGACGGTCGCCCAGTTCTCGGCGATCCGGAAGGGGGCGCTCGACATCAGCCTCTACCCGATCTCCTACGCGGGCGGCGAGCAGGCCGAGCTGAACATCGGCCTGATGCCGTGCCTCGTCACCTCCTACAAGCAGGGCGCCGCCTGGAAGACCTCCGAGGTCGGCAAGAGGTTCAGCGCGTTTCTGGCCGAGAAGGGCGCCATCATCGTGTCGTGGGTCTGGCAGGCCGGCGGCGTCGCCAGCCGCGGCGCCCCGATCGTCGATCCGGACAGCGCCAAGGGCCTGAAGATCCGCGGCGGCAGCCGCGAGATGGACATGATGCTGAAGGCGGCCGGCGCCTCGACGCTGTCGCTGCCGTCGAACGAGCTCTACGCGGCGATGCAGACCGGCGCCTGCGACGGCGCCCTCACGTCGTCGACCAGCCTGATCTCGTTCCGGCTGGAGGAGGTGGCGAAGAGCCTCACCACCGGCCGCGGCAAGTCGTACTGGTACATGCTGGAGCCGCTGATCATGTCGAAGCAGGTGTTCGACGCGCTGCCGAAGGCGCAGCAGGACACCATCATGGAGGTCGGCGCCGCGATGGAGACATTCGGCACCCAGCAGGCGATGGCGGACGACGAGGCGGTCGCCGGCGTCTACGCCAGGAAGGGCGCCAAGGTGGTCGACCTCGACGAAGCAGTCGTCGAGAAGTGGCGCGTCATCGCCCGCGACACCGCGTGGAAGGACTATGCCGCCAAGTCGGCGCTCTGCGCCGAGCTGTTGAAGCTCGCCGAGGCGGTGCCGAGCACGTGAGCGCTCGGTGCGATCGACTATCGTCCTGCCGCGGCGAAGAGCCCCCCACCCCCGCCCCCTCCCCGCCATTCGCTGACGCGAATGGGAGGAGGGGAGTCGAAGCGCTGCCGCTCCCCTCCCCCCGCGAGCGCAGCTCGTGGCGGGGAGGGGTCGGGGGTGGGGGGAAACCGGCGCCACCGCATCCCTCGATGTTCGTCACACGGAGACCCTTCCCATGTCGCACGGCCTCGACGCGATCGAGACCGCCGGTCCGCCCGTGCCCGAGGAGCCGCGCGGCGTCGCGCGGATGATCGGCCTCGTCGACCGGCTGGTGCTGCCGCTCTGCTCGCTGGCGCTGGTGCTGGCGTCCTTCGTGCTGACCTACAGTGTCGTCAGCCGCTACATCCTGCACTCGTCGACCGACTGGCAGGACGAGATGTCGGTGTTCCTGATCATCGGCGCGGTCTTCCTGTCGGCGGCGTCGATCCAGGCGCAGCGCGGCCACGTCGCGATCGAGGCGTTCACCGGCTTCCTGCCGCCGGCCGCCGACCGCGTCCGCCTGGTGCTGGTCGATCTCGCGAGCCTCGCCTTCTGCGGCTTCTTCGCCTGGAAATCATGGACGCTGCTCGAGGAGGCGATCGTCGAGGGCTACCACTCGGGCTCGACCTGGGGACCGCCGCTGTGGATCCCCTATTCCCTCATGGCGGTCGGCATGACGCTGCTGAGCCTGCGCATCGCGCTGCAGGCCGGCACCGGGATTCTTCGGCTGCGGCACGGGCGGCCGGCATGAGCACGCTGTCGATCGGACTCCTGTACGGCGCCGCCACCCTGGTCGCGATGTTCATCGGCATGCCGATCGCCTTCGCGCTCGGCGCGGTGGCGACCCTGTTCATGATCATGTTCATGCCGGCCTCCTCGGTCGATACCATCGCGCAGAACGTCTACGAGGAGATGGCGTCGATCACGCTCCTGTCGATCCCGCTGTTCATCCTGAAAGGCGCCGCCATCGGCCGCTCGCGCGCCGGCCAGGATCTCTACGGCGCGCTGCACGCCTGGATGCACAAGATCCCGGGCGGGCTCGGCATCGCCAATGTGTTCGCCTGCGCGCTGTTCGCCGCCATGGCCGGCTCGTCGCCCGCCACCTGCTTCGCGATCGGCTCGGCCGGCATCCCGGAGATGCGCAAGCGCGGCTATTCGGGCCGCTTCGCCGCCGGCATCATCGCGGCCGGCGGCACGCTGGGCATCCTGCTGCCGCCCTCCATCACCATGATCCTCTACGCGGTCGCGGCCGAGCAGTCGCTCGGCCGGCTCTTTCTCGCCGCCATCGGGCCGGCGCTGCTGCTGGTCGTGCTGTTCGCCTCCTACGCGATGTGGAAGTTCCGCCGCGAATACGCCGCCGCACTCGCCGAGCAGCAGGAGACCGGAAGATTCTCCGAGCTCCTGCGCAAGGACGAGCTGACGCTGCGGGCGAAGTTCGACCTGCTGCCGCGGGTGCTGCCCTTCGTCATCCTCCTCACTGGCGTCATGATTGCGCTGTACGGAGGCTATGCGACGCCCTCGGAGACGGCCGGGCTCGGCGCCGTGCTGGCGCTCGTCCTCATCGCCGTCATCTACGGTGTGTGGAGCCCGCGCGACCTCGACCCGATCCTGCGGGCGACGCTGCGCGAGTCGACCATGCTGATGTTCATCATCGGCATGTCGCTTCTCTACTCCTACGTGATGAGCTACCTGCACATCTCGCAATCGAGTGCGCAGTGGATCGTGTCGCTCGAGCTCTCCCGCTGGGTGCTGCTCGCCGCCATCCTCGTCATGGTGGTGGTGCTCGGCTTCTTCCTGCCCCCCGTGTCCATCATCCTGATGACGGCGCCCATCATCCTGCCGCCGTTGAAGGCCGCCGGCTTCGATCTCGTCTGGTTCGGCGTGGTGATGACCATCGTGATGGAGATGGGGCTGATCCACCCGCCGGTCGGGCTCAACCTCTTCGTCATCAAGAGCATCGCACCGGATCTGCCGCTCTCGGAGGTGGTCTGGGGCGTGCTGCCGTTCGTCGTGCTGATGATTTTTGCGGTGATTCTGCTATGCTTGGCGCCTGAGATCGCCACGTGGCTGTCCGATACGGTCATGGGGCCAACAGGACCAGGCAGATGAACACGTCTTTCTTCGGCGAGCTGTTGCAGACCATCAGCGAGCGCGGACGCGGCTTGCTCGAGCGGCGGCGCGAGCCGCCGGGGCAGACCGACTCCCAGAGCCTCGCCGATCTCTGCGAGAGCCTGCTGTCGGGCCGCGGCGAGGCCTCCGGCACCGCGCTCGCCCGCGAAATCCTGCAGCGCTACGAGGAGCTCAAGACCGGCCCGCGCATCGCCTTCTTCGAGGCGCTGCTGTCGCGCTTCGGCCCCGACCGGGCGCAGCTCGACAAGGCCATCGAGGCGTTCCGCGCCGACCCGAACGACCGCACCCTGCACACGCTGCATCTCGCCGCCGAGCCGCGCCGGCAGGAGCTGTTCCGCCGCCTCAACCTGGCACCCCGCGGCACCACCTCGCTGGTGCGCATGCGCGAACACCTGCTCGCCGCGATGCCGCGCCGCGCCGACCTCGAGCCGATCGACGCCGACTTCCGGCACCTGTTCTCCTCGTGGTTCAACCGCGGCTTCCTGGTGCTGCGCCGGATCGACTGGTCGACGCCCGCGGCGGTGCTGGAGCGCATCATCCGCTACGAGGCCGTGCACCAGATCCGCGACTGGGCCGATCTGCGCGCCCGCATCGACCCGCCCGACCGGCGCTGCTACGCGTTCTTCCATCCGGCCCTGATCGACGACCCGCTGATCTTCGTCGAGGTGGCGCTGCTGCGCGACATCCCCGGCGCCATCGGCCCGATCCTCGCCACCGTGCGCGAGCCGATCGATCCCGAGCGCGCCACCACGGCGGTGTTCTACTCGATCTCCAACTGCCAGCGTGGGCTCGCCAGCGTCTCCTTCGGCAGCTTCCTGATCAAGCAGGTGGTGGCCGAGATTTCGCGCGATTATCCGCGGCTGGTGAACTACGTGACGCTGTCGCCGGCGCCGAATTTCGCCTCCTGGCTCAAGCGCGAGCGCGCCGCCGAGGCGACGGCCCTCACCGAGGCCGACAAGGTGGCACTCGCCCGCCTCGACGAGGACGGCTGGTGGGAGAACAAGGCGACCCTGGAGGAGTTGCGCGACCCGATGCTGCGCGCCGCCGCCGCCTACTACATGAACGCCCGCGATCGCAAAGGCCGGCCGGTCGACTCGGTCGCCCGCTTCCATCTCGGCAACGGCGCCCGGCTGGAGCGGCTGAACTGGCCGGCGGATCTCTCCACCCGCGGCCGCGAGCAGTCCTACGGGTTGATGGTCAACTACCTCTACGACCTCGGCGACATCGAGAAGAACCACGAGGCCTATGCCGAGAGCCGCACCGTCATCGCGGCCAGCGCCGTGCGAAAACTCGCCAAGCCGACCCGCGCCCTGGTGCCGACCAAGCTGATCGGCGGCGACAAGGCCGACAAGGCCGCGGCCAAGGCAGCAACCAAGGCCCTGCCCAAGCCGGCGAACGACGGCGCGGCCCCGGCGCC
>NZ_JACAAX010000063.1 GCF_013377085.1 Rhodoplanes sp.
GGCTCGGTTTCGCGGTGCCGTTCGGCTTCCTGCTGCGCGAGGTTTTTGCCCGCGGCCTGCTGGTCGGCTTCGATCCGGACCTCGTCCGCCATGCCGGCACCACCGTCCTGCTCGCCGGCTCCGCGACCGTGCTGACCCTGGTGCTCGGCTTCGGGGTCGCCTTCGCGGCCCGGCTGGTGCGCCGGCCGGGCGCCGGCCTGCTGCTCGGAACCGCCGGGCTCGGCTATGCGGTGCCCGGCACCGTGCTGGCGCTCGGCCTCTTGGGGCCGCTGATCGCGGTCGACACGGCGCTCGGCGAGGTGATGCGGGCCGTCACGGGCCACGGCGTCGGGTTGCTGCTCGTCGGCTCCGGGATGGGCCTGATCATCGCCTATGCGATCCGGTTCCTGGCGATCGCCACCGGCTTCGCCCAGGCGGCGCTGGCGCGTCTGCCGACCGATCTCGACGACGCGGCCTTTTCGCTCGGCGCCCGGCCGGGCCGGGTGGTCGCCGCCGTGCATCTGCCGCTGACGCGGCCGGCGCTGCTCGGGGCGGCGCTGCTGGTCTTCGTCGACAGCCTCAAGGAGCTCCCCGCGACCCTGCTGCTGCGGCCCCTCAATGTCGAGACGCTGTCGACCTATGTCTACCAGTTCGCCACCCGCGGCAGCTTCGAGGAGGGGGCGCTCGCCGCCCTGCTGATCGTGCTGGTCGGCCTCCTTCCGGTGATCCGTATGGTGCGGCGCATCGACGATCTCGACCCGGCCGCGCCGGTCGCGTAGCATCGCTCCACTATCCTGATGCGTTGGCGCATGTTGCGCCCGTGTGCCGCCTCATGCGGCGGCGCAATGTCGGCTGAAAGCCGGGCCTCGCTCGACTCGGCGAAAGACACATCTGTATGCGAATGCTACTTTTGGTTGTGGGACAGGTGCAGGAAACGGCGGTGGGATCATGAAGAAAATCTACAAGGACCCGTCCTCGGCCCTGGCGGGGCTGATCAAGGACGGGATGACGATCATGTCGGGAGGCTTCGGCCTCTGCGGCATCCCGGAGAGCCTGATCATGGCGGTCCGGGACTCGGGCGCCAAGAACCTCACGGTGATCTCCAACAATGCCGGCGTCGACGGGATCGGGCTCGGCATCCTTCTGGAGACGCGGCAGATCCGGAAGATGATCTCGTCCTATGTGGGCGAGAACAAGCTGTTCGCCCAGCAGTTCCTGTCCGGGGACCTGGAGCTCGAGTTCAACCCGCAGGGCACGCTCGCCGAGCGCATCCGGGCCGGCGGCGCCGGCATCCCGGCCTTCTTCACCAAGACCGGCGTCGGCACCGTGATCGCCGACGGCAAGGAGGTGCGCGAGTTCCACGGCGAGAAATACGTGATGGAGACCGGCCTCGTCGCCGACATCTCGCTCGTCCACGCCTGGATGGGCGACACCGAGGGCAACCTCGTCTACCGGAAGACCGCCCGCAACTTCAATCCGATGATGGCGACTGCGGCGAAGACCACCATCGCCGAGGTCGAGCATCTGGTCGACCCGGGCGACATCGAGCCTGACCGCATCGTCACGCCGGGCATCTTCGTGCAGCGCATCGTGCAGGTGCACGCCGAGAAGCACATCGAGCAGCGGACCACGCGCAAGCGCAGCCTGGCCGAGATGCCGGCCGGCGCCGGGGAGGAAGTGTGATGGCCTGGACCCGTGACCAGATGGCCGCCCGCGCGGCCCGCGAGTTGAAGGACGGCTACTACGTCAATCTCGGCATCGGCATCCCGACGCTCGTCTCCAACTACATCCCGGAAGGCGTCAAGGTGGTGCTGCAGAGCGAGAACGGCATGCTCGGCATGGGGCCGTTCCCGTATGACGGCGAGGAGGACGCCGATCTCATCAACGCCGGCAAGCAGACCATCACGGAGCTGCCGACGACCAGCTACTTCTCGTCCGCCGACAGTTTCGCGATGATCCGGGGCGGCCATATCGATCTGTCGATCCTGGGCGCCATGCAGGTCGCCGAGAACGGCGATCTCGCCAACTGGATGATCCCGGGCAAGATGGTGAAGGGCATGGGCGGGGCGATGGATCTGGTCGCCGGCGTCAAGAAGGTCGTGGTGGTGATGGAGCACGTCGCCAAGGACGGGGCGAAGCTCCTGCACCGCTGCAACCTGCCGCTCACCGGCGCCAATGTGGTCGACATGGTGATCACCGATCTCGGCGTCTTCACCATCGACAAGCACGGCACCGGCGGCATGGCCCTGATCGAGCTCGCCGACGGCGTCACGCTCGACGAGATCAAGGCCAACACCGAAGCGAGCTTTTCGGTGGCCCTGGCCAAGGCGGCGTGAGGGCAGGCGGCCGCTTGCCGGTCACAGGAACCGTCATGCGCGGGCTCGACCCGCGCATCCGTCCCATTTCGCAAAAAGGCGCTTGTTCGAAGTGGATGGATCGCCGGGTCGAAGCCCGGCGATGACGCCGGTGGGGACGGTTCGCTCTCTGCCGTCCCGCCGCCGTTTTCGGCCCCGTTTCCGCCAAAAAGCTTAGACAGGACCGAATCTTGCGGCCACGAAAGCGTCACAGAGATCGCGCAGGTTCCGCGCCTTCCGCCGGCCTGCGCGCCGGCTCAGTCCATTGACCGGATCGAACAGCCCCGTGAGCGCCCCTGCCGGCTTCAAGCGTCTTGCCGTCGCCGTCGCCGTGATGGTGGGCGCGGGGCTCGTCACGCTCGGCGCCGCCTCCTATCTGGTCTCGGTCGATGCGGCGCGCGATGCCGTGACGGCCGAGGTGCGCGCCGTCACCGGGCTCGAGCCGACCGTGCGGGGCACCTCGACCCTGTCGATGTTCCCGTCGCCGCGGGTGTCGCTCGGCGACGTCGCGCTGGCCGGCTTCACCGGCGACGAGCCGCCCTTCGTGGCCGAGGCGCTGGTGGCCAATGTCCGCTGGCTGCCGCTGCTGACCGGGCGCATCGAGATCGCCGACGTCGCCCTGGTCCGGCCCCACATCACCATAAGGTTCGAGCCCGACGGCCGCACCAACTGGTCGCCGCTGGTCGATACGCTCGCCCGCACGGTGCGGCCGGGTCCGCAGTCCGACCCGCGCACCCTGTCGTTCTCGGAAATCCGCGTCTCCGACGGCGTCGTCGTGCTGCAGGACACCGGGCGCGCCGTCAGCGAGGTGCTGGAGAAGGTCGAGCTGTCGCTCGCCTGGCCGTCGATCGCCAAGACGTTCGCGGCGACCGGCCGCGTGTCCTGGCGGGACGAGCCGCTCGACGTGTCGGTGGCGATCAGCGATTTCCCGGCCGCGCTCGCCGGCGACAATTCCGGCCTGAAGCTGCGGATCGGCGGCGCGCCCCTGAAGGCCGCCTTCGAGGGCGCCATGAGCATGCGCCCGAGCCTCAAGATCGACGGCACGCTGGCCGCCGACGCGCCGTCGCTGCGCCGGGCGATGAGCTGGGTGGCCGGCAAGCCGCTGTTCGGCGTCGGCCTCGGTCGCTTCGCCCTCAAGGCGAAGACCAATGTGGTCAGCGGCACGCTCGCCCTGTCCAACCTCAATATCGAGCTCGACGGCAACGCCGCCGAGGGCGTCATCAGCTACGGGCTGCGCGGCCGCCAGACCTTGCAGGGGACGCTCGCCGTCGAGTCCCTCGACCTCACGCCCTACGCCTCCGCCCTGCGGCTGATGGCCTCCGACTCCCGCGACTGGAACCGCAAGCCGATCTCCCTCGACTGGCTCGACGACATCGACTTCGACCTGCGCGTCTCCGCCGCCCGGGTGGTGACGCCACAGACGCGCTTCGGCCGTACCGGCGTGGCGGCATCGCTGCGCGACGGCCGCCTGGTCGTCACGGTCGGCGAGACGCACGCCTTCAACGGCTTCATCACCGGCTCGCTGGCGGTCACCAAGACGGCGACCGGCGTCGGCCTGCGCTCGCAGCTCGCCCTCACCGATGTGGATCTCGACACCTGCCTGGCCGAGCTGATCGGCGTGCGCCGCCTGGAGGGCAAGGGCAACGTCTCCGTCAACCTCGACGGCAACGGCATCAACGTCTTCGGCGTCACCCGCACGCTCAACGGCTCGGTGTCGCTCAATGCCGCCAATGGCGGGCTGGTCGGCGTCAATGTCGAGCAGCTCCTGCGCCGGCTGGAACGCCGCCCGCTCGCCGGCAGCGCCGATTTCCGCTCCGGCCGCACCCCGTTCGACACGCTCGCCGTCGCCCTCAAGATCAGCCAGGGCACCGCGCACGCCGAGGAGGTCCGGTTCGAGAGCAGCAATGTGCGGCTCGCCGTCTCCGGCACCGCCTCGGTGCCGGGCCGCGAGCTCGACCTCACCGGCACGGCGAGCCTGCTCGCCGCCTCGCTGGAGCAGCCGCCGACCTTCGAGCTGCCGTTCTTCGTCCAGGGCACCTGGGACGACCCGATCATGCTGCCCGACACCCAGGCGCTGATCCGCCGCTCCGGGGCGGCTGCGCCGCTGCTCGACGCCGTCTCCGACAAGCGCACCCGCGATGCCGTCCGCTCGGCGATCGATCGCCTCGGCGGCAGTGACGGGGCCGCGATGCTGCGCCGGCTCGGCGTGCCGGTGCCGGAGCCGACCGAGCCACCGGCCGCGACCGATGCGCCCGAGCCGGACGCCTCGCCTGCCGAGGTTCCGACCCGGTAAGCCGACGCCGGCCCTCGTGCCGCCGACGGCCGCCGCAGCCATCCCCCCAGTCGTCCTCGCGCGTCCCGTCCACGCGCTTCTGGCCCGGCGTTCGCCGCCCTCCGGCTTGCTGTATGATGGCGCGCTGCGAATCGGCCGGCAGCGAGGGGGTGGAGCCCGGACGCGATGTGGAGAGTGCTGCACACCGTGGTGAAGATCGCGGTCGCGTCGCTGATCGTCGGAACGGTGCTGGCCCATTTCGGCATCACATTCGAGGCGATGTCGACCGAGCTCGGCATCTCGCCCGAGCGGCTCGAGCAGGCGGTGCGCCGCGCGCTCGCCTTCGTGGTGCCGAACCTGCTGCTCGGTGCCGTCATCATCGTGCCCCTGTGGGCGCTGATCTACATCCTTCGCCCGCCCGGCCAGAGCAGCGAGTGAACTTGCGCTGGTCATTCCGGAAGCGTTGCGCAGCAACGCTGTCCGGAATCCATAGCCCCGGTCTGTGTTTATGGATTCCGGGCTCGCCGCTGCGCGGCGCCCCGGAATGACGGCGGTCCGTGCGAGGCCGAGCTCCGTCACCCCGCCGCCGGCCGCTCGGTGCGGCGGGAGATCAGCGAGGCCAGGATCACCACCACGGCCGTGACGGCGATGAAGATCGTGCACACCGCGTTGATCTCCGGCTTCACGCCGAGCCGCACCTCCGAATAGATGCGGATCGGCAGCGTGGTGGCGCCCGGCCCGGTGGTGAAGCTGGCGATGACGATGTCGTCGAGCGACAGCGAGAAGGCGAGCAGGAAGCCGGCCGCGATGGCCGGCGCGATCACGGGCAGCGTCACGGTGAGGAAGGTCTTCAGCGGCGGGCAGCCCAGATCCATGGCCGCCTCCTCCAGGCTGCGGTCGAAGCTCGCGAGGCGCGACTGCACCACCACGGCGACAAAGCACAGGGTCAGCGTCGTGTGCGCGATCGTCACCGTGACGACGCCGCGCTCGAAGCCGACGGCGACGAACAGCAAGAGCAGCGACAGGCCGGTGATCACCTCCGGCATCACCAGCGGCGCATAGACCATGGCGGCGAAGGGCAGCCGGCCGCGGAAGCGGCCGAGCCTTGTGAGCGTCAGCGCCGCCAGCGTGCCCAGCACGGTCGCGGCCGACGCCGACACGAAGGCGATGCCGAGCGAGGTCAGCGCCGCCTCCTGCAGGGGGAGGTCCTCCAGCAGCGCCGCATACCAGCGCGTGGAAAACCCGCCCCACACGGTGACGAGGCGCGAGCCGTTGAACGAGTAGACCACCAGGATCAGAATCGGGACATAGAGGAAGGCGAGCCCGAGTGCGAGCGACACCAGGTTGAAGCGCGACAGCCGCCGCATCTCAGCGCCCCTCCCGGATCTGGCGCGACTGCAGCGCCTCCCAGGCGGCGATCGGGACGACCAGCAGCATCAGCAGCACCACCGCGATGGCGGAGGCGACCGGCCAGTCCTTGTTGGCGAAGAACTCGGTCCACAGCGTCTGGCCGATCATCATGGTGTCGGAGCCGCCGAGCAGATCCGGAATCACGAACTCGCCGATGATCGGGATCAGGCACAACAGGCAGCCGGCGCCGATGCCGGGTGCGATCAGCGGCACGGTGACGAGCCAGAACGCCTTCCAGCGCGGGCAGCCGAGATCGGCGGCGGCTTCCAGCAGGCTCTCGTCGAGCTTGTGCAGGCTCGCATAGAGCGGCAGCACCATGAAGGGCAGATAGGAATAGACGATGCCGATCAGCACGGCCGTGTCGGTCGACAGCCAGCTCGCCGGCTCGTCGACCAGGCCGAGCCCCTGTAGCACCTGGTTCAACAGGCCGTCGCGCTGCAGGATGGTCATCCAGGCATAGATGCGGATCAGGAACGAGGTCCAGAACGGCAGCATCACGGCGACGACCAGGAACGGCTGCAGCCGCGCCGGCGCCCGCGCCATCGCGTGCGCGATCGGCAGGCCGATGGCGAGCAGGATCGCGGTGGAGAGGCCCGCCACCTGCAGGCTCTTCAGGTAGGAGAAGAGATAGAGATCGTCGCCCGCGAGCGTCGCGTAGGTGTCGGCCGACAGCGCGCCAAAGAAATCGATCAGGCCGCCGAGGCCGGCGGACAGATCGAGCACCGGCGTGTAGGGCGGCTGCGCGATCACGGTCTGCGACAGGCTGATCTTGCCGACGATGACGAACGGCACCAGGAAGAAGGCGACCAGCCACAGATAGGGCAGGGCGATGATCAGCCTCTCGCCGACGGATTTTTGGGGTGCCGTGTCGTTCGTCATCGCGGGCTCCGTAGGGCGCAATGAGCGCCAGCGAATTGCGCCGATAAAAGCTCGTCCGCATCGCTGCGTCGACGTCGCAGCGGTGCAATTCGCTGGCGCTCATTGCACCCTACACGGCAACGCGGCTCGCCCTTCACTCCGTCAGCACCACGGCGGCGTCGGGCGCAAACGACAGCCACACGGTGTCGTCCCAGCCGATGTCGGATGCCGCGAAGCGGCGCGCATTGGTCACCGAGGCCTTGACCACGGTGCCGTCGTCGAGCCGCACCTTGTAGAGCGACAGATCGCCCAGATAGCCGATGTCGGCGACCTTTCCGGCGACCGTGTTGACCGGCATCGCCGCAGCATCGGGCGCCGCGGTGGTGAGGAGAATCTTCTCGGGCCGCACCGCGAGCGCCACTTTTGTCCCCGCCTGGATCCCTGCCGTACCGGCGGCGCGAAAACGCCGGCCGGCCGTGTCCGCCACCACCACGCCGTCGACACCCGCGGCGTCGACCGTGCCGTCGAAAAAGTTGACGTCGCCGATGAAGCCGGCGACCCAGCGCGAGCACGGCTGCTCGTAGATCTCGGCCGGCGTGCCGACCTGGGCGAGGCGGCCGTGGTTCATCACGCCGATGCGGTGCGCCATGGTCATCGCCTCCTCCTGGTCGTGGGTGACGATCACGAAGGTGGTGTCGAGGCGATCCTGCAGGGCCATCAGCTCGTACTGGGTTTCCTCGCGCAGCTTCTTGTCGAGTGCCGCCAGCGGCTCGTCGAGCAGCAGCACCTTGGGATGCTTGGCGAGCGCCCGGGCGAGCGCGACGCGCTGGCGCTGGCCGCCGGAGAGCTGGTGCGGCTTGCGCTTGTTTAGGCCCTCCAGCCGGACGAGGCGCAGCATCTCGGCGAGCCGCGCCTTGATCTCGCGCCGGGGCATCCGCTCCTGCTTCAGCCCGAAGGCGATGTTGCCGGCGACGCTGAGATGGGGAAACAGCGCGTAGCTCTGGAACATCATGTTGACGGGTCGGCGCCAGGGCGGCACCGCGGCGATGTCCTGGCCGGCTAGGAGAAGCCGTCCCTCGTCCGGCCGCTCGAACCCGGCCAGCATGCGCAGCAGCGTGGTCTTGCCGCAGCCGGACGGCCCGAGCAGGGCGAAGAACTCGCCTTCGCGGATATCGAGGCTGAGCTGGTCGACCGCCGTGACGTCGGCGAACCGCCGGGTCACGGCGTCGAACCGCACCATCGGCTTGTCGAGATCATCCCGGGGAACAAAGGCACGGCGCATCGAGGGGGCCACGGCGAGAGCTGGTCGTCCCTTTGTTGCGGAGGCCGGGCCGGCGGATCAACCGGAATATTTCCGTGCAATGCTGCGGAGCACCGGACCGGTGCCGGCCCAGGGTGGGCGCAAGGCGGGCGAGGGCGCTATCGTCGATCAAACGGGTGATTCGCCAACCGGCGGGCACCCGGGAGGAGACGGAATGGACTTCAGCGGACGGCACGTGGTGGTGACGGGCGGCACCGGGGCGCTCGGCGGCGGGGTGGTCGCGGCTTTGGTGGAGGCGGGGGCGATCTGCCACATCCCTTACCTGCGGGAGGCGGCGGCCGAGAGCTTTCCGTTGCGCGACCATGCCCGGGTGGCGCTCTACGGCAATGCCGACCTCACCGATGCCGAGGCGGTGGAGCAACTCTACGACCAGCTCCCGCCCTTGTGGGCGTCGATCCATCTCGCCGGCGGCTTCGCCTTCGGACCGCTGCGCGACCTCGACGAGGCCGTGCTGCATCACCAGATCCACACCAATCTGGTCACCTGCGCGCTGTGCTGCCAGGCGGCGCTGCGCGCCTTTGCCCGCGGGCGCAACGGCGGCCGCATCGTCAACGTGGCGGCCCGCCCGGCGCTGGAATGGCGCACCGGCTCCGGCATGGCGATCTACGCCGCCGTCAAGGCGGCCGTCGCGGCGCTCACCGTGGCGCTCGCCGAGGAGGTCGCCAAGGAGGGCGTGCTGGTCAACGCCGTCGCGCCCTCGATCATGGACACGCCGGCCAATCGCCAGGACATGCCGAAGGCGGATCTGTCGGCCTGGCCCAAGGTCGAGGAGGTGGCCGCCACCATCCTGTTCCTCGCCTCCCCCGACAACCGCGTCACCCGCGGCGCCGTCGTGCCGGTGTACGGGAAGGCGTGAGACCAATTCTTGTTATCCGCCCTCGTCCTGAGGTGCGATCCGAAGGATCGCGTCTCGAAGGACGGGGGCGGCCCATGCTTCGAGACGCGGCCGGAGCCTGCCTTCGGGCCGCGCGAAGCGCGGACCCGGAGGGCCGCTCCTCGGCACGAGGCCGAGAGAGTCAGTGCAGGGGCGCTTCGGTCTCAGCGCCGATCGCCGCGCTTCGAGGCGGTCGCGCGCGCCGGCTTGCCCGCGAGGCGGGGTCTGAACACCGCCTCCAGATCGGTCGCCGCATCGGCGGCGTAGTCCAGCCGCAGCCGCTGCTCGACATGGAGGAAATGGTGCCCGGACAGGTCGATCGCGCGCCCCACGTCGCGCGCCCGCAGCGCCTCGACGATGGCGCCGTGCTCGTCGACGGCGCAGATCGACTGGTTCGCCGGCTCGTAGACCGACACCATCACGGACGAGCGGCTCAAGAGGTCGCGAAGAATGCGCGACAGCTCCGGGTTGCCGATCGCATCGACGAGCAGGAGATGGAAGCCGCCCGACAGCTTCACTGACGCGCTGCGGTCGCCGCGCGCGGCGGCGGCATGCTCCTCCGCCAGATGCGCGTCGAGCCGCGCCAGGAATGCGTCGTCGAGGGCGTCCGCCAGGGCGAGCAGCACGCCGGCTTCCAGCACCCGATGCGCCTCGTAGATCTGCCGGACCTCGTCGACGGTCGGCTGCGGCACGCGGGCGCCGCGGTTGGGAATGATGTCGATCCGCCGCTCGGCCCCGAGCCGGTGCAGCACCTTGCGGATGCGTTCCCGCGACACGCCGAAGATCGCGGCGAGCCGGTGCTCGGCCAGCTTGGTGCCGGCGCGCAGCGAACCGTCCATCACGGCGCGGGCGATGGCGTCGTGGATCGCCGCGTCGGTCTGCGGGTCGGCCTTGCTGGCTCGTTGCGGTCGTGCGCGCACGCAGTCTCTCCGGCGGGTCGCCGCCAAAATGTGCACATTCATGCCAGTGATTGTGCACATTCAAGCCGCGGCGGTCTTCGGCTCGAACAATAGGACGCATCTAACGCATTGCAAACACGAGAATATAGAAAAATGTGCACAACTGGCCCGTGCCTTGCATTGGTCTCGCTGTAGCGCCGTTCGGCCCGCAGCGAGGACACCGATGACCCGAGACCTCCACCTTTCCCGTCCCGGCTTTTCCCGTCGCACCGTCTTGCAGATCGGCGGCGGCGCCCTCGGCGCCGTCGCCATGCCGGCCTTTTTGCGCGCGGCCCCGAAGGAGATCGTGATCGGCGGGCCGGCCGGCGCGGCGCGCTACTTCAACGCCGACGTGTTCCCGGCGATCGAGAAGACGCTCGACCTGAAGATTCTCTACGAGGGCACCAACTCGCTCACCAATCTGCAGAAGATGCAGGCCGACAAAGCGAGCCCGAAGATGTCGGTGGTGATCATGGACGACCCGGTGATGATCCCGGCGGCGGCCGAGGGCCTGATCACGCCGGTCACGGCCACGGCGGTCCCGAATCTCGGCAGGCTGGTGCCCGGTGCGGTGCATCGCGACGGCCTGTGGGCGAACTACCAGAAACCCTGGGCCGGGATCGCCTGGTCGACCAAGCGCATGAAGTCCGGGCCGGCGAGCTGGGCCGAGCTGTGGGACGCCCGCTACGGCCAGAAGGTCATCGTGCCGTCGATCCAGAACACCGAAGGATTCTGGACGTTGCTGATCGCCGCCCATCTCGAGACCGGCAAGCCGTTCGGCGAGGCCCAGTACGCGATCGACGCCGCCTTCAAGAAGCTCAAGAGCCTCAAGCCCAATCTGCTCAACGTCTACACCAACGCGCCGCAGGCCATCAACCTGCTGGAGCAGGGCGAGGCCTGGATGATCGGCGGCCAGTTCTCGGCCTATACGCTGATCCGCAAGGCGGACGGCTCGCCGGTCGATCTCGCGGTGCCGTCGGAGGGCGGTTTCGCCATGCCGTCCGGCATCGCCAAGGTGAAGGGTGCGCCGACCGACGCGCTCGCCGATGCCGTCATCGACGCGTTCCTGTCGCCCGAGATCCAGTCGATCCTCGCCACCAAGGCGTTCGTCGCCCCGACCAACCCGGCGGCCGTGAAGCCGGCCGGCTTTCCCGACGGCGCGGCCCTGTTCGCGCCCGACTGGGCCTTCTTCGCCAAGGAGCGGGCCGGCTGGACCGAGCGCTGGATCAAGGAGATGGCATGAGCAGTCCGGACGGCGCGCCGCATGTCGTCATCCGCTCGGTCTCCAAGCGATACGGGCCCCTCACCGTGCTCGACCGCGTCGACCTCACGGTGGCGCGCGGCGAGCTGGTGACGCTGCTCGGTCCGTCGGGCTGCGGCAAGACCACGCTGCTGCGCCTGGTGGCGGGCCTCGCCACGCCGGAGGAGGGCGCCATCGCGATCGCCGGCCGCGACGTGACGCGGGTGCCGCCGCATCGGCGCAATGTCGGCGTGGTGTTCCAGAGCTATGCGCTGTTTCCGCATCTGACGGTCGCCGGCAATGTCGCGTTCGGCCTCGCCGTCCGCGGCCGGCCGCGCGAGGAGATCGACCGGGCCGTCGCGCGCACGCTGTCGCTGGTGCGGCTCGAGCATCTCGGCTCGCGCCGTGTCTCGGCGCTGTCCGGCGGCCAGCAGCAGCGCGTCGCGCTCGCCCGGGCGCTGGCGGTCGAGCCGGAGGTGTTGCTGTTCGACGAGGCGCTGTCGGCGCTCGACCGCAATCTGCGCGAGGACATGCAGGTCGAGCTGCGCCGCCTGCTGCGCGAGATCGGCGCCACCGCGATCTTCGTCACCCACGATCAGGACGAGGCCCTGACCATGTCCGACCGCATCGCCGTGATGAACGGCGGCCGCATCGAGCAACTGGCGGACCCGAAGACCCTGTATGCGCGGCCGGCCACGCTGTTCACGTTGGGCTTCGTCGGCCAGTCGACCCGTGTGCGCGGCACCGTCGCGGCCGCCGCCGACGGTGTCGTCACGGTCGACACGCCGGTCGGGCGTCTGTCGGCCATGGGCCATTTCGCCGCCGGGTCGCCGGTCGTGGTGGCCGCCCGTCCCGAGCACTTGAATGTCGTCGCCGACGCCGCCGGTCACGATGGCGGCGACCGCGCCCGCAATCGGGTCGACGGCCGCGTCCGCGCCGTGATCTTCCAGGGCTCGCGCAGCCGGATCGAGGTCGAGGCCGGCGGCGAGACCCTGCTGGCGGAACTGCCCGGCCGCGGCGCCGCCGATCTGCGGCCCGGCGACGACGCCCGGCTGGTCTGGCCGGTCGCCGAGACCTTCGTCTATCCGGACCCGGAGGCGCGGCCATGACGGACACCGCCGTGCGCACGCCGGTGACGGCCGTGACGCGGCCCGACAACGACCGCTGGCTGACGCTCGGCTTCGCCGCCCCGGCCACGGTCGTTCTGGCCCTGCTGTTCGTGCTGCCGCTCGCGCTCCTGCTCGTGGCGAGCGTCGCCGGCCCGGCCGGTTTCTCGCTCGCCGAATACGGCAGGCTGACCACGCCCCATTACCTCGGCGTGATCTGGAACTCGCTGCGGCTCGCCGTGCTGACGACCGGCATCGCCTTTGCCATCGGCTATCCGGCCGCGTTCGCGCTGGCGCGGGCGCGCGGCGTCGTGCGCAGCGCGCTCCTCGCCACCCTGTTTCTCCCCCTCGCCGCCAGCGTGATCGTCAAGGCCTTCGCCTGGACGATTCTTCTGCGCAGCGACGGGATCGTGAACACGGTGCTGCTGGCGCTCGGCCTCGTCGACGAGCCGATCAGGATGATCTTCACCGAGACGGCGCTCATCGTCGGCGCCGTCAACATCTTCCTCCCCTTCATGATCCTGCCGATCTACGCCGTGGTGGCGCAGCTCGATCACCGTCTGGTCGACGCGGCCGCGACGCTCGGCGCCTCGCCGGCCGTCGCCTTCGTGCGGGTCGTGGTGCCGCTGACGCTGCCCGGCATCATCGCCGGGGTCGCGCTGGTCTTCTCGCTGTCGGTTTCGGCCTATGTGGTGCCGACGCTGCTGATCGGCGAGCGCTATCCGACGCTGTCCACCACCATCGCCAAGGCGTTCCTGCTGGCGCGCCAGCCAGCCTTCGGGGCGGCGGCCGGCGTCGTCCTGCTCGCCATCACGCTGGCGGCGGTCGCGCTCAGCGCCCGCCTCGGCCGCAGCGGAGGATCGCGATGACGGCCCGGCTCGCCGTCGCCTTCGCCTGGTTGGCCGCCGTCGTCACGGTGGTGTTCCTGATGGCGCCGCTCGCCACCGTGGTGGCGGCGAGCTTCTCGCCGTCGCCGGTGTTCGACCTGCCGCTCGACGGGGTCTCGTTGCGCTGGTACGAGCGCATCGGCCGGCTCGACGGGTTCTGGCCGGCGCTGTCGCTGTCCCTGCAGATCGCCGTTCTGTCGACCGCGATCGCGCTCGTGATCGGCACGCTGGCGGCGATCGCCATCGTGCGCGGCCGGCTGCCGGGCGCGGAGGCGCTCGCCACCGCGCTGGTGTCGCCGCTGATGATGCCCGGCCTGGTGCTCGGCATCGCGCTCCTTCAGTATTTTCGCGCGATCGGGTTCACGGCGACCTGGAGCGCGCTCGTGCTGGCGCATCTGATCGTGACGCTGCCCTATGTGGCCCGCACCATGATCGCCGGGCTGGCGCTGTTCGACTTCACGCTGGTCGAGGCGGCCCGCACGCTCGGCTGCACCTATGCGGGCGCGATCCTGCGGGTGATGGTTCCGGCGCTGGCACCGTCCTTTCTCACCGCGGGGCTGTTCAGCTTCCTCGCCTCGTTCGACAACTATCCGGTGTCGATCTTCCTGACCGACGTGCGGACCAAGACGCTGCCGATAAAGATGCTGCAATACATCGAGGAGGCGCCCGACCCGACGCTCGCGGCGCTCTCCACCCTGATCCTCGCCGCGACCGTGATTCTCCTAGTGGCGAGCGATCGGCTGATCGGACTTCACCGGATGGCGGGGACGGCGGAATGACGGCGACCATGGAGCTGCGCCATCCGATCGGCCGCGATCTGGTCGGCTACGGCGGCGCGCCGCCCGATCCGCGCTGGCCCGGCGGGGCACGCGTCGCCGTGTCCTTCGTGGTCAATTTCGAGGAGGGCGCCGAGTTCACGCTGTCGGAGGGCGACGACCGCAACGAAGGAATCTACGAGGTCGAGCACCGGCTCGACGGGCCCGATCCGTGCATCGAGAGCCATTTCGAGTACGGCACCCGCGCCGGCTGGTGGCGCGTGATGGATCTGCTCGACCGCCACGGCGTGACCGGGACGGTGAGCGCCTGCGGCCGCGCCGTCGAGCGGCTTCCCGAGATCGCACGCGACGCCGTGCGACGCGGGCACGAGGTGGCGGCGCATGGCTGGCGCTGGGAGAGCCATGCCGGCATGGACGAGCGCACCGAGCGCGAGCGCATCGCCCGCACCGTGCGGGCCATCGCGGCGGCGACGGGCCAGCGCCCGGTCGGCTGGCACACGCGCTCGGCCTCGTCGGCCAATACGCGGCGGCTGCTGGTCGAGGAGGGCGGCTTTTTGTACGACAGCGACGCCTACAACGACGACCTGCCGTATTTCGTCGCGGTCGACGGGCGGCGGCATCTCGTCCTGCCCTATGCGTTCGACACCAACGACATGCATTTCCAGCACACCCAGCGCTTCAGCGGTGCCGACTTCGCCGACTACGTGATCGACGCCTTCGATTGGCTGGTGCGCGAAGGCGCGACGGCGCCCAAGATGATGTCGGTCGGGCTGCATCCGCGGATGATCGGGCGCCCCGGCCGCATGGGCGCGCTCGACCGCATTCTGTCTCGGGTCACCGGATCCGGCGCCGCCTGGGTCGCCCCGCGGGCGGCGATCGCACGCCACTGGCTCGATACCTTCGGCACGGCGGGACGGCCGTGAGCGGCGCGGCGCGCCGGCGAAGAATCCTGGTGATCAATCCGAACACGTCGGAGCGCGTCACGGCGATCCTGCTCGCCGAGGCCCGCCGGATCGCGGGCGACGAGGCGGAGGTCGACGGCGTGACCGCATCGTTCGGCGCCGCCTCGATCGAGTGCCGGGCCGAGCTGGTGATCGCCGCCCATGCGGTGCTGGAGGCGATCGCCGCCGCCGGCCCGTATGACGCCGCCATCATCGCGGCGTTCGGCGATCCGGGGCTCGAGGCGGCCACGGAAATCGCACCTATGCCGGTGATCGGCCTCGCCCGTGCGGGGCTGCGAGCTGCCGCGGCGGACGGGCGCCGCTTCGCCATCGTGACGCTCGGCCGCCACATGCGCCAGGAGCTGGAGCGCGCCGCCGCCGCGGCCGGCGTCGCCGACCGGCTGGTGGCGATCCGCTTCCTCGACGGCGGCGTGCTCGATCTGGCGCACGAGCGGGCGCGCTTTCTCGATGCGATGGTCGATGCCGCGGCTTCAGTCGTGGCCGAGCATGGCGCCGCGGCCGTGCTGTTCGGCGGTGCGCCCTTCGCCGGCGTCGGCCGCGATCTCGCCGGCCGGATCGCCGTGCCGGTGTTCGAAGGCCTCGGCTGCGCGATGCACGAGGCGCTTGCTCTGCCGCGAGCCTCGAGCCGCGATCTTCCGCAAGATGTCGCAACGAAGCCAAGCGTGAAGATCTCGTCCGCCCTGGCGGGCCTGATCCATAGGTTTTTTTCGCGCCGCGTACCGGACTGAGGCAGGGGACGCGGCTTTCACGCTGACGGAGGCACGGCCGCCCCGTCGGAAAAATCCACAGCGAGGCGCCGGGTCAGCCAGTCGCGGAACGCCGTCATGCCGGCGGTCGGCTGCTTCGACTTCAGCGAGGTCAGCCAATAGCCGCCGAGATCGACCTCGGCCGCGAACGGCCGCACCAGACGCTCCTGTCGCAGCTCGCGGGCGAACATCGCAACCGGGACGAGGGCGACACCCAGGCCTTCCGCGGCCGTTGCCACCATGGTGACGGACGAGTCGAAGACCGGGCCGCGCAATGCCGGGCAGGGCACGCCCGCGGTGGCGAACCAGTGCGGCCACTCGTCGGTCCGGTAGGAGCGCAGCAGCGTCTCACGCGCGAGGTCGGCCGGGCGTGCGAGCCGGCTCGCCACTGCTGGGGCGCAGATCGGCGACAGTGGTCCCCGGCAGAGAAGCACCGAATCGGTGCCGTGCCACGAGCCGTCGCCGAACCGTATGGCGAAGTCGAGCCCTTCGCCGGCGATGTCGACCCGGTTGTTGTTGGTGAACAAGCGCAGGTCGACATAAGGGTGCGCCTCGCCGAATCCCTTCAGGTTCTCCAAGAGCCAGCCGGCCGCGAAGGTGCCGACCACCCCGACCGTGACGGCCTCGCGGACATGGCCGTCCTCGAACTGGTCCAGCGTGGCCCGGATACGGGCGAAGGTGTCGGCGAGAACCGGTACCAGCGCCAGGCCCTCGTCGGTCAAGGCGAGCCCGCGAGGCAGCCGGCGGAACAGCCGGACCCCCAAGATTTCCTCGAGGCCGCGCACCTGGTGGCTGACCGCGGCCTGGCTCACCCGCAGCTCCAGCCCGGCGCGGGTGAAGCTGAGATGGCGGGCCGCGGCCTCGAAGGCACGCAGCGCATTGAGGGAGATTTGGGAAACGGTCATGGGCCGAGGGTCAAGTTATTCTTATGGCTCGCCCGAAAAACCATCGTTTGTCAACGGCGCTCCGCAGCGGCTTCCTGGGCACGCCAACGAGGAGCCGATGCATGATCACCAGACGTCGTTTTGCCGGAGCCGCGGGCGCCGCGGCCGTGTTCGCCGGAGTGGGCCTGCCGGGAGCTGTTCGCGCCGCGTCGGGGTTTCCAGAGACGCTTCAGGCCGAGCTCGCCCGCATCGAGCGGGAGAGCGGCGGCCGGCTCGGTGTCGCGGTGCTCGACACCGGCACGGGCGCGCGGGCCGGCCACAGGGCCGACGAGCGCTTCCCGATGTGCAGCACCTTCAAGCTCGTCCTCGCCGCCGCCGTGCTGGCGCGGGTCGATGGCGGAACGGAATCGCTCGATCGCCGCATTCGCATCAAGCCGGGCGACATCTACGAATACTCGCCGGTGACCGAGCCACGGCTCGGCGATGAGCTGACGGTCGAGGCGCTGTGCGAGGCCGCCGTTGTCGTGAGCGACAACACCGCCGCCATGTTGTTGCTCGGCGGGATCGGCGGCCCGCCGGGGATGACAGCGTTTTTTCGCAGTCTCGGCGATCCGGTGACGCGGCTCGACCGCGGCGAGCTGGAGCTCAACGAGGCCGTGCCGGGCGATCCGCGCGACACCACCGCGCCGGCCGCCATGGTGTCCGACCTGCAGAGGCTCGTGCTCGGAGACGCGCTGACACCCGCCTCGCGTGAAAAGCTCACGGCCTGGATGATCGGGTGCCGCACCGGCGATGCGCGGCTGCGCGCCGGACTGCCGAAGGATTTTCGCGTCGGCGACAAGACCGGCACCGGCGGGCGCGGCTCGACCAACGACATCGCCGTGATCTGGCCACCGGGGCGGGCGCCCGTGATCGTCGCCGCCTATCTGACCGAGACGGAAGCGCCGCCGCCCGCCCGCAATGGTGCGCTTGCGGCAGTCGGCAAGGCGGTGGCGTCGGCATTGGCGGGTTGATGGCCGTCGACGGATACCAGCGTCAGGCCGGCCGCCGGACGTCACGGTTCGCCTGCGCCCACACCCGCAACGCGGCGGCGAGGCGGCCGACCGCGCCGCTCCAGTCCTCCGACCGCTGCTGTCGGAACAGCCGGGCGGTCGGATACCAGGGCGAGTCGTCGCGATCGATGAGCCAGCGCCAGCAGCCGTCGAAGCGCGACAGGATCCACACCGGCTTGCCGAGGCCGCCGGCCAGATGCGCGACCGAGGTGTCGACCGAGACGACCAGGTCGAGGTTCTCGATCAGCGCGGCCGTGTCGGCGAAGTCGCCGACATCGCCCATCGGATCGATCAGCACAAGGCCGGGCGGCGGGCTTTCGAGCTGCGCCGCCGGCGGCCCCTTCTGCAGGCTGACCAGCGTCACGCCCGGGATGCCGGCCAGCGTCGCGAAGGCGGCGAGGCCGATGCTGCGCCGCTTGTCGATGCGCTGCGCATCCGGATCGTTTTGGCGCGGCGCCCCGGCCCACACCAGGCCGACGCGCAGGCCGTCATGCGGGGCCAGGCGCTCGCGCCACGCCCTGACGTCGTCCGGGTCGGCCGTCAGATACGGCATCTCGGCCGGAACGGTGTCGAGCGTCGTTCCGAGAACGTGCGGCGCGCTCAGCATCGGCAGATAGAGATCGGCCGCGGGCAGGGCCGCCGTTGTGGGCACGACCGCCGCGATCCCGGCGACGCGCCGCATCAGCCGTTCGAGCGCCGGATAGACGCGGATCACCACGCGGCCGCCGCGTTGCGCGATCAGCGGGGCGTAGCGCACGAAGTGCAGCGCATCGCCCAGTCCCTGCTCGCAGTCGAGCAGGACGGTCCGGCCGGCCAAGGGTTCGCCGGACCAGCGCGGGCAGCGTTGCGCCAAAGGATCCTTGACCCGGCCGGAGCGGAAGCGCCACTCCATCTCGCAAAAACCCTCGTCCAGCCGGCCGAGGCGCAGGCAGGCTTCGGCGAGATTGTAGTGCGCCCTGGCATTGTCCGGATCGAGCGCCAGCTCGGCCCGGTATGCGACCGCGGCCTCTCGGTCGCGCTCCAGCGCCTGCAGGACGGCGCCGAGATTGAAGTGGAGACCGGGCCGGTCCGGCGCGATCGCCAGCGCGGCGCGGCAACTGCGCTCGGCCTCGTCGAGCCGGCCGAGATCCTTTTGCGCATTGCCGAGATTGGAATGGGCGCCGGCGTGCCGCGGCGCCCGCCGCAGGCATTCCTGCAGGAGGTCGACGGCGTTCTCCGGACGGCCGGTGTCGCGCAGGGCGCAGCCGGCATTGTTGAGGCATTCGGGCGTGACGAAGCCGGCCGCCAGCGCCCGCAGGTAATGCGGAACTGCGGCGCCGGGATTTCCGGTCGCGTGCAGGGCGAGACCGCGGCGGTACGCCGCCTCGCCGACGGCGCGCGCCGCCCCTCCGGCGCCGTTGCAGGTCTCGACGGTCGTCGGCTGGTCCGCCCGGGCCGGCACGTCTCAGGCTGCCTGGACGAGGCTGATGGTCGGGTCCGACGCGTGGATCGCCAGCAGGTTGCCGCCCATCGGAAACACCTGGTAGCCGAGGCGTGCCATGAAGGCGCGCAGATCGGCCTCGTTCGACTTGATGCGCTCGACGACGAGCTGCGGCTTTTGCCGCGCCAGCGACTGCTCGGCCCCCATCAGCGCCTCGATCTCCATGCCCTCGACGTCGATCTTGACCAGGTCCAGCCGGTCGAGGGCGAGCGAATCGAGGGCCAGCATGCGCGTCTCGCGGCCGTGCGCGGCGGCATAGTCGATGTCCTGGCCGATGAACTCGGTCGCGTCGCGCTTCCTGATCTCCAGGCTGCCAAAGCTCGACGGCACCTGATAGTTCGGCTGCGGCACCGCGATGGTGCCGTCATAGGCGCCGACGGCCGCCCACAAGGCGCGGGCGTTGAAGCAGTTGTTCAGGGTGATGTTGCCGACCAGCGCGTAGAAGATCCGCTCCTGCGCCTCGATGGCGAGGACCTCGCCCCAGCCGTGCATGAGCCGGGCCCACTCGATCGTGTGGACGCCGATATTCGCCCCGCAGTCGATCGCCACCACGCCGTCCCCACAGGTCTCGCGCCGCGCCTGCAGCAGCTTGAGGACGAGGTCGACCTCCTCGGGATCGTAGGCCGACTTGTTGAGGAGCTGGAAGCCGACCCCGATCAGCTCGTCGTTCATCAGCCTGTAGTCGAGGCGGTTGACCAGCATGGGTCCGTGGTCGGTCGATGCCAGCACGAAAGCCGCGGGCCGTCGATTGCCGTTCTTCATCGCGAAGCCGATGCCCTGTCGAGGACGGTCGAAAGACCGGATGTTCGGGCCGGACGGCCCGGATTGTCCGGCCTCGCGTCGCTCTCTGGCGCCTGCCGTTGAGGTTGATACGGGCGGCCGGCCCGGACCGGGCGGACAAGTGCCCCGGCTCAGCGCCGTGCTCGGAGCGGTTTTCGGTGATGTCGACCCACACTCCGCTCATTCCCGCGAAAGCGGGAATCCAGAGCCACAGGTCGAGTCGCCCCTGGGTCCCCGCCTTCGCGGGCACGAGCGGAGGTCGGAGCGATTCATCACAACCGAAATCCGCCTTACGCGTAAAGGCCCTTGTTCTGCTCGCGCAAGACGTTCTTCTGCACCTTGCCCATGGTGTTGCGCGGCAGCTCGTCGACGAACAGGACGCGCTTGGGCTGCTTGAACTTGGCCAGCCGCCCGTCGAGGGCAGCGAGGATCTCGGCCTCGGTGACGGTGGCGCCGGGCGTCCTCACCACCACGGCCGTGACGCCCTCGCCGAAATCCGGATGCGGGCAGCCGACCACGGCCGATTCGACCACGCCGGGCAACAGGTCGATCTCGCTCTCGACCTCCTTGGGATAGACGTTGAAGCCGCCCGAGATGATCAGATCCTTGGCGCGGCCGACGATGTGGACATAGCCGCGCGCATCGATCTTGCCGACGTCGCCCGTGATGAAGAAGCCGTCCGGGCGGAATTCGGTCTGCGTCTTCTCGGGCATGCGCCAATAGCCGGCGAACACGTTGGGGCCCTTCACCTCGAGCACGCCGATCTCGTCCGCCGGCAGCACGGCGCCGCTCTCGGGATCGGCCACCCGCACCGCGATGTCGGGCAGCGGGAAGCCGACCGTGCCGGCGATGCGCTCGCCGTCGTAGGGGTTCGAGGTGTTCATGCCGGTCTCGGTCATGCCGTAGCGCTCGAGGATCGCCTGGCCGGTGCGCGCCTTGAACGCCTCGTGGGTTTCGGCCAGGAGCGGCGCCGAGCCCGAGGTGAACAGCCGCATATGGGCCGTGGCCTCGCGGGTCAGCCCGGGATGCTGCAGCAGGCGCACGTAATGGGTCGGCACGCCCATCAGCGTGGTGGCGCGCGGCAGCAGGGAGATCACCTGGTCGGCGTCGAATTTCGGCAGCCACAGCATGCTGCCGCCCGCCAGCATCAGGGTCATGGCCGCCGTGAACAGGCCGTGCGTGTGATAGATCGGCAGCGCGTGCAGCAGCACGTCGGTCGCGGTGAAGCGCCAGTATCCCACCAGCGTGTCGGCATTGGAGCCGAGATTGCGCTGGGTCAGCATCGCCCCCTTGGAGCGGCCGGTGGTGCCCGACGTGTAGAGGATGCAGGCGAGGTCGTCCGCCGCCCGGCCGACGTCCTCGAACGCCTCCGGCGCCGCGGCGGCGAGCTCGGCGAGCGAGCCGCGGCCGGTCGCGTCGAGGGTTTCCACCACGGCGCCGTGTCGGGCGGCGACCGGCGTGAGCGCATCGCGGCGGGCCGGATCGCAGACGAGGAGGCGCGGCTCGGCGTCGCCGACGAAGTACTCGACCTCGTGGGTCGTGTAGGCGGTGTTGAGCGGCAGGTAGACGGCGCCGGCCCGCACCACGGCCAAAAACAGCATCAGGTTCTCGGCCGACTTCTCCACCTGCACGGCGACCCGGTCGCCCGGCTTGACGCCGCGTCGGACCAGGGCATTGGCGAGCCGGCCGGTCCGCGCCAGCATGTCGCCATAGCTGATCCGCGTGCCGTCCGGCGTCTCGATCAGGGGCTTGCCGAGCGAGGGAATGCGGCTGCGGACGAGGGCGAACAGGCTTCCGGACATGGCAGGATTCCAGGCTTCTGGGAGGGCGGCGACGCGCCCATCTCGTCCCACAGGGCGTGGCCGGAGTTCAAGCGGAAAGGCGCCGCGCGGCGCGCCGGTGCCGCGCCCGGCCGCCGTCGGTCCGGCGTGCCGGCCGGGCCGCCGCGGGCATGTCGGCCGGCCCCACGGATGTTTCTCGATTATGTCCGCATTTCACCAGCAACGTGAATGTTGCGACAGAAACAAATACTGCGTCGATCCTCCAGAAGAGCTTAACCTCCCCTTTGCCGTTTCTGAAGTGACGCGCCAGCATCATTCGTGTCTTGGAAAAAATCAGACCGAATACATCGAGGCGCCCGTACAAACATCGGATCGAGTGCATGCGCGGGCCTGGCGCTGCCCCTCACGTCCGTGGCGATCCAGCGGTTCCGGACCGTCGCCGTTGCCCGCATCAGGAGAAACGGATGTCTGTGTCCAGCGTCGGCTCGACCGACACGTCGAGCATTCTGGCTCTGATGAAGCTGCTCCAGAGCAGCACCGAGTCGACGACGACCGACTCGACCACGACCGCGACGACGTCGACCACCGCCGCGCCACCGCCGCCCCCCGACGACAGCACCCAGTCCTCCGACGGCAGCGCCTCGCTCGGCAGCGAGGTCATGGCGCTGCTGATGATGATGCAGCAGACCTCCAGCGACTCCTCGAGCGCCACCAGCACCAGCGACTCGTCGAGCAGCACGGCGATCTCCGACATCGCGTCGAAGCTCGTGTCGGCGGTCGACACCGACAGCGACGGCTCGATCTCCAAGAGCGAGCTGGAGACGTTCGCGACCGACAACGGCAGCTCCACCAGCGAGGCCGATTCGCTGCTGAAATCGCTCGACCAGGACGGCGACGGCGCGGTGAGCACCGACGAGCTCGCCAAGTCGCTGAAGACGATGGTCGACGCCCTGAAGTCGGCGCTGTCCAGCTCGTCCAGCACGAATAGCGTGTCGGTCTCGGCCTGACCGGTCGAGGCGACGGCGGGCGATCGTCGCGTCCAGTGCCGCGTCGCAGGCTTTTGCGCGCGCGACGCCGTGCCGGCGTGAATCGTCGCGGCGCGTTTCTGGCCCGGGCTGGTCTTCTTCCGCTGCGGCCCCGCGGCGGTCCGCGACACCCACACGGTCGTCCGACGGGGTCGTCCCGCTACCCTGTGTCGGCTGCTCCCGAGGCCCCCCGGAGACCCGGCCGACGGTACCGGACCCGGGAGGATGGCGAGCAACACGATCCCATCGACCGCGGCGCTGGTCCCGGCGGGCGTCGCCGTCCCGGCCGCCGTCCGGGGCGAACGCGTTTTGACGGATGGAGCCGCGGACTCCCGCCGGCTAATGACGGGACCGCAGGAACGGCGGATTCGGCACGGCGATGGATGACACGAGGGCGGCCGGCACGGTCGAGGCGTGGACGACGCACGGGGATCGATCCCGGCTGCTCGACCACCGGCGAGGGCTTTTCGACGACGCCGATCGGCCGGCGGCCGCCGCCATCGAGGTGCGGACCGCCGAGCGCCACCAGGTCATGGACGGGTTCGGGTTCGCCCTGACGGGCGGCAGCGCCGAGCTGATCCGGGGGCTGGCGCCGGACACCCGCAAGGCGCTGCTGGTCGAGCTGTTCACGACTCTGAGATCCGGCATCGGCGTCAGCTTTCTGCGCATCGGCATCGGCGCGACGGACCTGAGCCGCGCGGTCTTTTCGTGCGACGACTGCCCGCCGGGTGAAACGGACCCGGAGCTGACGCGGTTCAGCCTCGACGCCGGCGACCCCGACATCGTGCCGGTACTGCAGGAGATCCTGGCGATCCGGCCGGGCTTGCGCATCCTGGCGACGCCGTGGTCGGCGCCGCCCTGGATGAAGACCAACGGCAGCTTCGTCGCCGGCAGCCTGAAACCGGAATTCTACCGCGCCTATGCCGGCTATCTGGTCGCGTTCATCGAAGCCATGCGGGCGCGCGGCATTCGGGTCGCCGCCCTGACGCCGCAGAACGAGCCGCTGAACGTCAAGAACGAGCCGAGCATGACGATGACGGCCGCCGAGCAGGCGGCGTTCATCGGCGACCATCTCGGGCCGGCGCTGCGCGATGCCGGTTTTGGGGACGTTGCGCTCCTGTGCCACGACCACAACTGCGACCGGCTCGACTATCCGCTGACCGTGCTGGCCGACGCGCGGGCGCGAAAATTCGTCAGCGGGGTGGCCTGGCATCTCTATGCGGGATCGCCCGAGGCCCTGGCGATGGTGGCGGCGCAGCATCCCGACCTGACCATGTATCTGACCGAGCAATGGGTGGGCGACGACGGCGCCTTCGGGGCCGACCTCGCGTGGCACGTGCGGAACGTGCTGGTCGGCGCGATCCGCAACGGCGCCCGGGCCGTGCTCGAATGGAACCTCGCCGGCGATCCCGACCACGGGCCGCACACGCCGCGCGGCTCCGCCCATTGCGTCGGGGCGCTGACCATCGACGGTGGCGCGATCGTCCGCAACGTCTCGTACTATGTGATCGCGCATCTTTCGCGGTTCGTGCCGCCGGGCTCGGTGCGGGTGTTTTCCACCGCCGTCGAGGCGCTGCCGAACGTCGCCTTCGCGACGCCGGACGGCCGCGTGGCTCTCCTGGTCCTCAACGACGGCGCCGCGGCGACGACCTTCGCCATCCGCTGCAATGGCCGCTCGGTGACGGACACGCTGGCCGCCGGAGCGGTCGCGACCTATGTCTGGCCGGCGGCGGACGGGCTGCCGGTGGCGTAGGTCTAAGCGCTCACGCAGTCGACCGCGACCGTGTGATCAGCTCGGATCCAGGACAGCAGACGTTTTCGCCCGGGGCTTCCCCCCACCCCCGACCCCTCCCCGCCACTCGCTTCGCGAGCGGGGGGAGGGGAGA
>NZ_JACAAX010000064.1 GCF_013377085.1 Rhodoplanes sp.
GCCGCGGTCCACATCGCCGCGACCGTCTGCTACTGGTTATGAGTCCGGACCCTAACAGACTTCCCTGCGGCCTTTACCGGATGGGTACTGTTCGCCGACTACACCGCGATCCTCGACGCTTGCCAGGACGCTTGGAACAAACTCCTCGCCGAAACAGGAAGGATCACCTCGATCGCACAGCGGGGCTGGGCGATGATCGGTCAGTCATAATGAAGACTGGTATTATTCCGCCACCTCGTCCTGGTCGACGAAGTCGACCCATCGAGTCGCGAAGCATTCGAAGCATCGCGCTGAATTGGCCCGCGTTCGTTTGCGCGGGCCATGTATCGACGAACCAGGTGCTCGAAGTCGATTTGCTCTGCGAGCACGCGTCGGCTTACGGCGGCTCGCTTCAGCAGGGACTGGGCGGCAGGAACCGGTGGACTTTGAAGGCGGAAAGCACCGAGACCGACCATCTCGGCGGTAGAGGCTGAGGATTGAGGCCACCCGACACCTCGTCGAGCTCCTGTTCGGTCAATTCCTGTCCGATCAACTCCTGCTCGGCCTTGTCGCAGCGATCGATCATCACGTCTCTCCTCGGTGGCTCCGCTCCCGCGAGCGATTGGCGACGATGTTTAGCGTCGCGGCTTTCGGAGATCTGTGATGTCGGTCACACGGATTCGGCAGGGATCCCCGCTACTGCATGCTGCTCATGATCCCGAGCATCCGCTTGAACCTTTCGCCGGCGGCGGAGACATGATCCATGATCCCGACATCGAGCTCGTCTTGGAGTACCGGATCGTCGTCACTGAGACGTGCCGCCCGGGATGGTCGCGTCGCTCGCAGCCGATCGGCGAGGAATATCGCCAATGCGCGGTAGAATCGCGCCCCGAATCCCGGATCGCCGTCCAGTTTCTCGAGCAGTGTCGTCCGGTCGAGGAAGAGTGCTTGGCCGTCGCCGCGCGCCGTCACGGTCGCAGAGGCCGGTGCTGAATCGACCAGCGATACTTCCCCGACGATCTCGCCGACGCCGAGTCGGGCGATCTGGCCGAAATCCTCGGCCGTCACCAGCAACTCCCCCTCCAGGAGAAGGACAAGAGCATCGACATCTTGTCCCTCCCGTATGAGCACCTGGCCGTCGACGAGTCGCCGGCGTGCCCCGGTCCGCGCCATCCACTCGATGTCGGCGTCGGTCAAGACGCCGAAGAGGTAGAGAACCTTGCGCATCTGTGCGATCTCTTCGTCTCACAACAACTGCCGGCGCGTGAAGTCCGCGAATGTTCCGGATACGCTGCTGAGTTCAGCGTAAGTGCCCGACTGCGCGATCTTGCCGTCGACGAGCACGACGATACGGTCCGCCTCGCGGACCGTGCTGAGGCGGTGCGCGATGACGATTCGCGTGACGTTCAGGGCGCCGAGCGAGGCGCTGACGATCGACTGCGACTGGTTGTCGAGAGAGCTCGTGGCCTCGTCCAGCAGCAGGATGCGAGGACGCCGGGCGATCGCGCGCGCAATCAGGACTCGCTGGCGTTGACCCCCCGAAAGCGTGTTCACGCCCTCGGCGACGACCGTGTGCATGCCCATCGGCATCGCCTTGATGTCGGCATCCAGTCCCGCCAGAGTGGCGGCCTCCCAGGCCTGCGTCAGCGGAAGCCGGACGCCTCCGCAGATATTCTCGTAGATGCTGCCGGTGGCGAGCTTGCCGTTCTGAAGGACGACGCCGAGCTGTCGGCGGACCGCACTGGTATCGAGCGTTTCGAGTGATTTTCCGTCGTAGAACACGGCTCCCGACTCCGGCTGCTCGAAACCGAGCAGTAGCCGGAACAGCGACGACTTGCCGCTCCCGGACGGGCCGACGATCGCCACGTATTCACCCGCCGCGATCCGCAGGCTGACATTGTCCAGCACCGGCGGCCCGCCGGGCAGGTAGCGGAAGGTCAGCCGCGACAGTTCGATGGCACCGGCGAGCTCGCCCGGCGGCTTGCGGTCTTCGGAGATCTCCGTCGCGCTTTCGATCAAAGGCCGGATGCGCGTGATCTGTGGGATCGCGACCAGGGAGTCGCTCACACCCGACGCCCATGCCTCGATCGCCGCCATGGTCTGCCCGAACGCGGCGAAGAACGCCAGGAAACTCCCGAGATCCCGCGTCAGGGCGCTGTCGGTCAAGGAAGCGACGCTGAAAATCGCGATCGTGGAGAAGGTCGGAAACGACATCTCCACCAGAGACAGCGCGTTGGATATCCGTTGCGACGCGATGAACTGCCGCTTCTGCTCCGCGAACTGCTTCGACCATACGGCAAGAGCCCGGACCGTCGCGTCCGCGACCCGCAACTTGCCGATCCCGGCGAGGAGTTGAAGAACGAAGCCGCTGACCTTTCCGTGCAGATTGAAATGACGACTTTCATAGATGAGTCGGACGGCACTGGTTCCCACGATCACCACGGCTCTGATCAGCGAGAGGCCGATCGCCAGCAGGGCCAACCGGGCATCGTAGAACAGCATCAGGAGTATGCTGAAGAAGCAGGTGAATCCGGCCAGCAGGCCGCGCAGGGTGCGCCCGGTGAGAACGCGGCGGACCGAGTCGATCCCCATCGAACGATCGACGAAGTCCCCGACCGTGTACTCGCGGAACAGTGACGCCGGCAGTCTCAGGACACGATCGATCACCGCGGCCTGCAGCTTCCAGTCGATCAGCCCCTCGAGGCGCAGCATGGCCATGCCTTCCATCGTCTGCACGGCCGCCATGCCGATCGCCGTCACGGCGAGCACGATCGCGCAGACGGTGATCTGGTCGAGCTCGCTGCGGGGAATGGCCGAGTTGACGAGAACCTGGGTGATGAGCGGCGTCACCAGGCTCAACAGGCCCATGAGAGCGACGGCCACCGGAATGCGGATGAAATTGCCGCGTGCGAGCCGAATCGAGAACGTGAGCAGATCGCGGAAAGACAGGGCGCGCGCAGGCAACGTCGGATAGAAGGAGATCGCTTCCGGAGCGAGCTCCGTCGCGACCGATCGATCGACCATCCGGCGCGCTCCCGATCTCGGGTCCGTCATCGCATAGTGCTTGCGCGAGCGGACGAGCGCCACGGGACTGCGCTCCTCACCGAGCCAGGCCAGCAACGGCCCGGCGTCCTGTGTCCACCATTCGCCGCGCAGCAGCGTCTGGCGGGCGCGCAGCCGGGATGCGCGGGCGATCTCGACGACATCCTCCGGCGACTGCTGCAGCGGCCGTCGTCCCACCGGGCGGACGATGGTCACGTCCAGAGCGTCCGCCACGACCTGACAGGCCGCGAACAACGCGTCCGAAGGATCGACGACCGATGGTCCCCGTGCGAGGCGCGGGACCACGACGGCCGACAGGCGGTCGAACATTTCGAGCGTCTTGGCGTGGTCGAGTTCGCCGCGCGCCGCGAGACGTTGCATCTCACGCCCGGCATTCGCCGCCACGCGATCGTGGATTCCGCAGACCGCGCGAATATGAAGCTGGTCGAGTGCCTTCCACAGCTCGGCACCTGCCGGGCCGTCACTGGCGACGAGCCCGCATCCGTCCTCTCCGGCGGCGATCCACATGCCGGAGGTGAGGGGAATCGGGGGGCTCCCCGGGCAATAGGGCGGCTCGTGCCGCATCAACCTAGCCGACCCGCTCGCCACGGAGGCCCAGACGATGGCGCGGGCGGGACCGCGGCGCCGTTCGTCGGCGACCAAGTCATCCGTACCCTCGCCTTCCAATTCCCGAATCTCCCAGCTCGGATTGGTTCCGGCGACCACCCGCGCCAACTTGCCGATCCATTCGTGGATCAGCGCGGCATCCTCGCAGGCGCGGCGGGGCACCATCTGGGCGTCGGTCCCGAGTCCACCGACTGCGATCACCTGGAGGCACTCCCCGTCAGCCCCGATCCGTTCCGGCAGGTCCGAGATGATCTCGCCGCTCTCGATCCTCAGAAGATGCTGCCGCGCTGCTTCACTCCGACCGCCTTTGACGATGACGGCGAACAGATCGACGTGGCCGGACAAGACGCGCAGCACATGTCCCTTGTGGTCGAGCAGGCGCGGACGACGCCCGTCGAGGACGATACGGCTCCCCGTGTCGGCATGCGTGGCATCGTCGGTCGGGACGGGAGAGCCGGCCGGCCGGTCCAGGAACCGGGTCACTGCTGTGCCACCAGTTGCGCGTAGGTGCCTTGGAGTCCCAGAAGGTGCTCGTGCGTCCCCCGCTCGACGATTCTGCCTTGCTGCAGCACGATGATCTCGTCGCAATCCCGGATCGTGCTGAGCCGGTGTGCGATGATCACGCAGGTACATCCCCGGCGCCGGAGGTTCTCGTCGATCGCCTTCTCGGTGATCGGATCGAGCGCGGCGGTCGCCTCGTCCAGCACGATGATCGAGGGGTTCGCGACGAGCGCTCGTGCGATCTCGATGCGCTGACGTTGGCCGCCGCTGAAATTGTTGCCGCCTTCGGTGACGTAGCAGTCGTAATTGCCGGACCGAATCGCGATCTCGTCGTGGACGGCGGCGTCCTTGAGCGCCTGCGATATCTCGGGCTCGGTGACGGTCGAGTCCCACAGCGTCAGGTTGTCGCGCGCCGTGCCCTCGAACAGAAAGATGTCCTGGTCCACATAGGCGACCGAATTCGCGAAGACATCCGCCGGGATGGTCGCGAGGCTTCGCCCGTCGATGCGGATGTCGCCCGACCAGGGCTTGTACAATCCGCAAACGAGGCGCCCGAGCGTGGACTTTCCGCTTCCCGACGGGCCGACCAGGGCGACGCGGGTTCCGGGCTCGATGGAGATCGACAGGTCGACGAGCAGGGGCGCTTCGAGGACCGAGTAGCCGAACTGAACGTTCTCCAGCTCTATCCGTCCAGCCAGCTTGGGTCGGACGGCATCCGTCTCGAGGCTGTGCTTCGTTCGTTTCTCGAGAGGATAGTTGTACACGTCCTCGAGACGCTCCAGGCCTCCCTTGATCGTTTGGAAGCTTCCCATCTGATTGACCAGCGCGGTGATCGGTGCAGCGAAGCTCGCCATGAGGGACTGGAATGCGACGAGGCCGCCCAGCGTGAGCGAGCCTTCGATCACGCGGAGACCGCCGATGCCGAGAATCGCCGCGACCGTCACGCCCGAGAGCAGTGTCGGCAGCATATCCAGGAAGATCGAGGACGCGCCGAGTTGCTGTTCGGCATTGAGGGACTTGGCCTGAATACCGGCCCAGTGACCGAACGCCTCGTCCTCCAAGCCGCTCGCCTTGAGGCTCTCGATGCTCCGCACGATACCGACGGCGCTGCCGGTGAGCTTGCCCTGCTCGATCGCGAGGCTTCGACTCAAGTCCTCCCGGCGCCTCGATATGATCTTGAGCGCCGCGACGTTGACCAGCGACAGGGTCACGCCGATGAACGCGAGAAGGACGTCGTAGAATGCCATCGCGGCGCCAAAGAACACGACTGACGTGAGGTTGAGCGAGTTGGTGACGACGCCGCTCGAGAGAAGACGCGCGATCTGATCGTTGGTGGCCACACGGGTGGATATGTCACCCGAGTGACGTTGCGTGAAGAAGTCCATCGGCAGAGACATCACGTGCCAGAGAAACCGACTGATCATTACGACCGATAGCTTGGTCTGGAGCCGCAGCAGGAGGGACTGCTGCAGTGCTGCGACTGTGGTTCGGAAGAGAGCGGTAATGCCCATTCCGATCAACAGTGGAACGAGCCACGTGTCGTTATTCTGGATCAGCACCTCGTCGACGAACACCTTGGTGAAGCCCGGAATGACGATACCGGGGATGATGAGCGCCAGGCTGACGGCGATCACCAGGGTGACGGCGCTTCTCGATCCGCGCAGCTCGCGGAGCAGCAGCCGCAGTCCCTTCGGCCTGCTGCCGACCTTGCGGAAAGCCTCCGTCGGCTCCATCGCCAATGCGACGCCCGTGAAGGCGAGGTCGAGCTCGGTCATGTCCAGCTTGCGTCGTCCCATCGCCGGGTCGTTGATGTAGATGCGATCGCCGTCGATGCCCTCGAGAACAACGAAATGATTGAAATTCCAATGGATGATGCACGGCATCGGCAACTCGTGCAGGGTCGTGGGTTCCTTACGAAATCCCCTCGCGGCGAGCCCGAAGCCGCGGGCCGCCTTCACGATGTTGCTGGCCTTGCTTCCGTCCCGGGAGACGCCACAGGCGACGCGAAGCTGCTCGAGCGGAATCCAGGCGCCGTGGTAGGCGAGAACGATGGCGAGCGCTGCTGCACCGCATTCGACGGCTTCCATCTGGAGCACGGTCGGAGTCGGCCTGACCGGGCCCCGACCCAAGATGTTTTGCAGGAACCGAAGCGGCGAGATCTGCGCGAGTATGGCCACGGCCGGAATCCGCGAGGTGGTCGCTCTACCCGGCGACGCCGGTGAGCCGCTTGAACATCGGCACGACAAGATCGAGCGGACGCAGCTCCCGCGTGGTGATCTCCGCCTTCGCCAGGGTACCGCTCGTCAACCTCTGGGGCGGCCCCTTTCCAACCGCCCAGCGAAACCCGCTGGTGGTGGTGGCATCGGATTGCAGGCGCACCACCACAGCATAGGGCGCTCCATCCTTCGAGAAGCGGGACACCAGCTTGTCGTTGTGTAGCACGGCTTCCATGCCTTGTGCCGTTATCGGGAAATCGGACACGCTCACGACCGTGCCGATCATCGTTCCGAACTCTTCGCGCTTCACCGTGCTCGGTTCCAGCCGAACCTCCATTCCGGGCTTCACGGTCTTGCCGCGGTCGGATGGAATGTAGACGACAGCTTCGAGCGTGGTGCCCTCGGCCTCGACAGCGATCACGGGGGTGCCGACATTCAGGACGGACCCCGTGGAGACCTTTATTTCCAGCACGCGTCCGTCGATCGGACTCATCACCTGGGTGTTGCGTCCGAGCTCCCCGCCGAGTTGCTCCATCTGCCGCCGCGCTTCGTTGAGCCGAAACTCGGAATCCTGGCTTTCGCGCTCGCGTTGCGTCTCCAGGTCGGTCTTCTGCGCTCTGAGTTTCAGAATCTCGTTCTGGGCATCCTCACGCCGCTGGCGCGCATCCGTCAGCTCGCGCCGGCGGTCTTCGACGTTGCGGCGGATCGTGTAGCCCTTTGCGAAAAGACCCTCGAGGTTCCGGACCTCCTCGGTCAGATAGTCGATGCGCTGATTGGTGCCCTGGATGATCTGATCGAACGCCTCCTCGAGCTTCGCGAAGTTCTTCGACTTCGAGGCGAGCTCGATCGCGGTCTTGGAAACGAGGTTGGCGTGCTCGCGCTCCCGCTCGCGGAACACCTCGACGGTGCTGCGATAGCGCTGCTCGATATCGACTTGGGCTATGCGGGCGATCGTCTGCCCCGTCGAGACGCGATCGCCGACCGCGACATCGATCGACGCCAGCCGGCCCGGAGCCGCGGACACGGCATCGACCACACGACCGCCGCTGCTCAGCAGGATCCCCTCTCCTGGTGTCCGGGACGGAATGCGTCCCACCACGCTCCAGGTGACGGCTGTTGTCAATGCGAGGAATATGACCAAGCCGAAAAGCCAGTCGTAGGACGTCGTGATCTTGACCAGATAGTCGAGCTGTTCAGGAGATGCGGCGCGCTCGAGAGAGACCGCACGAAACGTTCGCTTCGACCTGTCGTTCTCGCTCATGTCGACCGACCGATCCGGGGCGCTCCATGAACGCCCGAAAGACGAGGCTCACCTCTGTATCCGGCCGGGCTGATGGGCGCAGGCCGTGCGAGTGGCGCATTTCCGACGACGAACGGGAAGAATACTACAGCGGCACTCTGCGGAATGGCCAGTATCAAGAATCGGCCTCGGTGGAACTGGCGCACTCGACGATGCTCGCCTAAGCTCCCGTAACTCTGGGTCACGGATGACGTTGAATGAGCCACAAGCGCGTCGGTACGAAAGCGAGCGGTTGCGGGTCCTGGAATGCCGAGCATGTTCCGCGTCGACTTGCGGCCCTGCTGCCCATCCTTCTGTTGAGTGCCGCACTGCAAAATATCGCGCTTGGGCGCGTGCTCGACGACAACGACCTGGCGCGGGTCGCGCGGATCAAGGCCTCGTTCACCGAGGTCGTCACCGACGTGTCTCAATCGGCGCAGCGGACCGACCTGTCCAGCGGCGACAGCGAGTGCATCAAATCTACGTTACATGCTTTGATGCAGATATCACAGGAGCTCGGTCCCTACGAGTATTTGATCACGATCGAAGGCGAGTTGAAGGATTTCGGCGACGATGCCACGCTGCGCAGCGTGGTGCGCTTCGCCGTGATCAACGCACTCATTATTCTCGACAGCGAGCGGCGCCGAATGGGCGAGCTTTCCGAGCAGTGCGCTCGTTACCCGCTGTCTGCGGGAAAGACGAGGCAAGCGCTTCAGTTCATCGACGGTACATCGGAAATACTGAAGTCGGTTCGGCCGCGCCTGTGAGCGATCCTCGCGTGTGTGGCCTCAAGTACTTGTGACAGGTCGTAAGGCGGCGGCAGCTATACGCGACTTCGAATTGCGGTATTGTCCTCGACCGTCCTTCGGATCGACAGCGACGAGGTTCTGCCTTTGGCGACAGGGGAACACGTTCTTCTCGTTGTGCCGCCGGTTCTCTATCCCGGCATTCCGACTCTGGGCCCGAGCATTCTGGCACCCGCCTGCCGCCGGATCGGCGTTTCGGCCCGCGTCCACTACGCCAACCTGAGCTTCGCATCCCGCTTCGGATTCGAGGTGTGCGCACGCCTCGCCGCCTCCCGCACGCTCGTCGGCGAAGCGATTTTTCTCGGCGCCGCGTTTCCGGAGCGCGCGAACGACGTGGACCGGATCCTCGATCTGCTGCAGCAGGACGTCGAGGCGGATGCGAAGCTGCGGCAACTCGTCCGGCTGGCGTCGCCTGACGAGGAGCATGTCGCCCGGTGTGTGGCCGAGATCCCTGCCTTCATCGAGCAGACGGCCGCGCGAGTGGTTTCCGCATCACCGAAAATCGTCGGCTTCTCCAGCATGGTGCAGCAGACGATGGCGAGCATCGCGCTCGCGCGCGAGGTCAAGCGGCTCGATCCGAAGATCGTCACGGTGCTAGGCGGTGCGAATGCGGCCGAGCCGATCGGCAGCGCGTTGCTCGAGATGACCGGCGTCTTCGACTTCGTGTTCTCGGGTGAATCCGATCGCGAGTTTCCCGAGTTCTGCAAGACCTTCGTCGAGGCCGGAGTGCTTCCCGAGCAGCGGGTCATTCGCGGCCGTGGCGCTCCGCGCATGGACGACGTGCCGGCCCCGGATTACGACGACTACTTCGCGGAGCTCGAGCCGTTGCGCGCGACCGACAGCATCGCCGCCAATGCGCCCCACTTCCTCATTTTCGAGTCGTCGCGGGGGTGCTGGTGGGGCGACAAGAAGAACTGCACGTTCTGCGGCTATAATTTTCCCGGCACGGGGTATCGGGCGAAATCGGCGGACCGCGTCGTCGACGAGCTCGAGACGTTGATCGATCGGTACGATGTCGTTCGCTTCTATGCGAGCGACAACATCATGGCCAAGGACTTTCCACGGTCGGTGCTCGACACCCTCGCCGATCGCGGGACCCCATGTGCGCTCAGCTACGAGGTCAAGTCGCCGATTCGGGCCGCCGATCTCGACAGTTTCGTTCTTGCCGGGATCTTCGAGATCCAGCCCGGGGTCGAATCGTTCTCGACGAACATCCTCAAGAGCATGGACAAGGGCGTGAGCGGCCTGGACAACGCGCGCGTGCTGCGCGATGCCGCGTCGCGGGGTCTACGGGTGGTGTGGAACATCCTCACGGCCATACCGGGCGAAACATGCGACGACTACGAGCGCATGCTCGGTTTGCTGCCGCTGCTTCATCACCTGCCGCCGCCCACCCGGTGGGGGCCTATCCGGATATCTCGCTACAGCCCGTATCACAACCAGCCGGAAAAGTACGGCATCAAGGGTCTGCGCGCGTGGCAGGCCTATTACGAACTCTACGGCGAGTACGCCGATAGGATCGCCCTCCATTTCTTCGGCGAGTACACGACCGAGTTCATGCAGGCGCCGGATCTGGTGGCGCGCCTGGATCAGGCGGTCACCGATTGGACGAATGCCTGGAAGCGGCCGGAGGGAGCGCCGGTCTTGAGCATTCGGCGTCTCCAAGGCGGATGGATCGAGGTTGCCGACACCCGCGAGGTTAGCAAGGCGACTGTGCAGATGCTGCCGCCGCACGTGGCGCGCGTGCTCGACTCCGTCCAGCAGCCCGTGTCGCTGCGGCGCACTCTCGACGAAGACCGGGAGATACTCGACGGTCTGGTCGCCCTGGGTTACGTCGCCTTGCACGAGCATCGGTATCTGGCGCTCGCGACCGAACCTCAGATCGGCGAGGCGCTGTGGGCCCAACGGCGCCGTAATCTCGGCCGCGGCGCCGACGATCCATCGATCGAGATTCCACTGGACGACGTCAGCGTCGGCCCGAGTCGGCGAAAGCTGGCGTTCTCACATGACGAGACGCTTCGGCTCTGAGTGCGAGGACCCCATCATGACCCCGGAACGAGGCCATCGCGTCCAGGCGACCGTCAAGTGCATCAAAGGCACCTGCAACGCCGGCCACAAGGTCGGTGACGTGCTGAACCCCAGTGCCCGCAACACCGCGGGCATGTGTGGCTATCTCTACCACGCGGCTCATCCGACGATCCTGATGCTCCAGTTCGGCGGCAGCGTTCCGTGGGGGGACACGGTCGAGCTGCAATGCCCGGACACCGTCAATCTGCTGACGCTCGACCTGCGGCGCGCATCCGCCGAGATCGCGCAGGGCGCGACCGGGCAGGCTGAATTGGCCGCGGCCGAGATCGCGGCGACGCCCGTGGTGCATTTCGGACGGGTGTTGTGCAAGATCGACGAAGGCTGACGGGCCGATGGTCCGGTCGTCGACATCGCCGATGCCGGAAGTCCGATTCGAGCCGACTCGGTTCGACCGGGCCTCGCGGGCCTTGCGCGCACTCGCCAAGGCATCCGAGTTCGACGGCGGCGAGGAAGAGCAGGCCGTCGCCGTGCTTCGCACCCTCGCGGGGTCATGGGCCGACATGCCATTGTCGTCGCCGCCCCGCTGGTCGGGGCTCGGTGCCGACGCGAGCGGATGCGACGTCTCGCTCGTGGTCGACGGCCTGCGACGCGAGGTTCGGGTCACCGTGGAGGCGCAGGACGACCCGCCGTCGCCGCCGACATATTGGAGTGCGGCGCTGCGACTCTCACGGACACTCGAGACGCAGTACGGCGCCGATCTTTCGCGTCTCGACGCGATCGCGGACATCTTCACGCCGCTCGATCCGAATGCGGCCGGTGTCCTGTGGCACGGAGCGGTGTTCCAGAAGGGGAAGCCGCCCTGGTTCAAGGTCTACCTCCATCTGATGGCCCTCGGCCGGAACGCGGCGCGGATTACGGCGCGGGCCGCGATGGAGCGACTTCGACTTGGCGCCTGCTGGCCGTTCGTCGAGACCCGGCTGGGTGCCGACGACGAGCTGCTGTTCTTGAGCTTCGACCTCGTTCCGGGAAGCGACGCCCGGGTGAAGCTCTACGTGCGGCACGCAGAAGCCACGGCGGCAACACTGGAAACCGCGGCGAAGCTGCCGGGCGCGAGCCGGCCGGCGGATGTCCGTGGCTTCGTCGAGGACTTGACCGGTGGGGCGGACGAGATCATCCGCCGCGGTGCGCTGACCTCGCTGCAATTGCGACCCGGAGACGACGTGCCCATTCATCTCTCGACGCATGTTCGACTCTATCCGCACTGCGCGACCAGCGATGCGGTCATGTCGACGCGGCTTCGCATCGCGCTGCGACGACTGGGGCTGCCGAGCACGTCTTACGACGCTGCGATCGCCGCCCTCGTGTCCGAAGGGCGAGCCGACGAAGCCGTCCACGGTTGGGCCTCGATCCAATGGATCCGGCAGCGTCCCTGCGCCACGGTGTATTTCTCGCCGCGGCTCTATTTCGAACGGTACGGGCCGATCGGCCTCGATCCTGTCCGCATGTGGCCGTCACCGGTCGGACCGGCCAACTCGCAAGAACGGCGTCCCCTATGCGCGCCTCCTTGATCTTCCCGCCGGCGACGGATCCGCGCGCCCCGCATCTCGCGCTACCGTATCTGGCGGCCGTGCTGCGTCGCGCGGGTGTCCCGACGCAACTGCTCGATGCCGATATCGGCGGCCTGCTCGCGTTGCTGACGCCGGACCGGATCGCTGCCGGCGTCGAACGGCTGAAGAAGAAGCTGCAGTCGCCCGGGGGACCCGACCAGCAGACGTCGACACGGCTCCTGAGGCGCGGCGAAGCGCTTATCGAGGAGATGCCGGGTGCGCTCGAGGTGCTCCGCGACAAGAAGCGGTTTTACGACGCCAACCGGTTTCACGCCGCGCGCGAGGCGATTCTCGACGCGGTCGAGCTCGCGTCGGCCGCCGCCGATCGGCCGATCCGCTACGATCTCTGTCCCATTCAATATGAGATCGAGGGTGTCGACGAGCAGCGACTGGCCGATCTGATCGACGCGACCGGCGACCCGCGGACCAACCTTTTCGAGGCCTATTGGGACAGCGACCTCTTTCCTGCCATCGACGCCTGGTGTCCGGATTTCGTCGGCATCTCCATCGTCAACCGCCAGCAAATCGTGCCGGGGCTGACGATGGCGCGGCGCCTGCGCGCCCGCGGCTCCTTCGTCGTCCTCGGTGGGACCGTGTTCACCAAGTTCGTGGGCGAGTTGTTGCGGTTACCGGAGTTCTTCGAGCACTTCGCCGACGGTGTCGTGGCGTACGAGGGCGAGACCGCGATCGTCGAGCTGGCCGCCCAACTGGAGGGTGCCCGGGATTTCACCAAGGTCCCGAATTTCCTCTTTCTAGACAAGGACCGCGTCCGTGCGGGCGAGACGCACGTCGAGGACCTAGACGGACTTCCCGTGCCGGACTTCGAAGGGTTGCCGCTCGATCAGTATCTCGCGCCCGAACCGGTTCTCCCTATTCTGGTCGGCAAGGGATGCTACTTCAACGAATGCAAATTTTGCGACATCCCGTACATCAATCACGTTTCGAAGAAGCCGTACCGGGTGCGCAGCCCGGACAAGATCGCTCTCGACATTCTGGAGCTCAACCGCCGCTTCGGGTGCCGGCACTTCGAGATCACGGACGAGGCGCTGCCGCCACGCCTCCTGGAGAAGCTGGCCGATGCCTTGCTGCCGTACCGGGGTGGCAATCTCTCTTTCACGGGGTACGCTCGGCTCGAACCGGGATTCACGCCCGGCGTGCTCTCGAAGCTGGCGGCCATGGGAATGCGGAAGCTGTTCTTCGGACTCGAATCCGGCGACCAGGCGACGCTCGATCACATGCGCAAGGGTATCAGGCTGGAGGACGTGCGGCCGGTCCTGTTGCGCTGCCGCGAAGCCGGGATCCTGTTTCACGTCTTCTCGATGATAGGCTTCCCGGAAGAGACCGAGGCGTCCGCGCGCAAGACGCTGCAGTTCTTCGAAGACAATGTCGACGTGATAGACCACCCCGGCAACAGCTTCGACATCCATCCGTTCGGCCTGGAGCTGAGAACCGCCTATTTCTCGGAGCTCGGTCGGCTGGGTGTCGTCGTCGCGAACGAGCTCGTTCGCAAGGATTTCGTCATCGGCGTCCGAACCGGCTGGGTCAACACGCGCGGCTTGTCGCAGGACGACGTCGCACGGCTGGTCGGCCAGTACAACGACGTGCTGAGGCGCATCTTCTCCCGCTTCCACAACCACCCGATCCACCTGTGGCCGGGCTTCGAGGAATACGCCGTGCTCTACGCCGACCACTACCGGGAGCGCGACTTCCCGTTTCGCACGGCTCTGCCGGATGACGACGATCCTCGGCCGTTCGTCATCTCCTGGACGCCGGCCTTGACTGTCGCACGGGAAGGCGACTGGATGCGGGTCTCGTCGCGCTGGCAGACGATCGAAGTCGATCAACGTGCATTTCTCATGTTTTCGGCCTCACAGCGTCGCACGGTGCGGGAGCTTTACGCCGAATGCATCGATGCGCAATTGATCGATGCCACCGGGCCCGCCGCGCCGCGGATGCGTGCCGTGATCGATGCGATGATCGGAGCACGGCTGCTTCAGATCGAGATGATGGTCGACGACGAAGCACGAAGCGGTGTCGGACGCCGCACCGAGCGGTCGATGACTTCGGTATTGGCACAAGCGAGTCCGTCGCCAGGCGTCGGTGGCGTGTTCTGTTAGCAAGTACAAAAAGACCGCAGCCGCGAGATACGGTCCCGGGAGGTCCGCTCGTTCGACTTCACATTTGCGGTAAACAATCTTTGTTCGATCGATCCGGCATGGGTGGGTCGGTTACATTGAATCGTTTAAATCAGTCGTGTACCGTGAACGATCGAGACATCTCATCAGGAGGTCTGTCGTGGCTGAACAGTCGAAGCCGGGTGGGTTGGTCATCACTGACGATGGCGGGAATTACTATTTTCTCCGTCCGGAGGTGTTGGCTCAGGCGAAGATGCCCGACGAGGACGTCAAGAAGCTGAAGTCCGGCATTTCCAAGGCGGCAGGAAAATCCGGCGAGCTCAGCATGGACGACATGCAGGCGGTCGCCGGCGGCGCCGGGATGGGCGCGGCGCACTTCGCTGCTCCCAATCTCCAGCACGTGCCCAGGATCAACCTCACTGCAGTCGCGCGCACGCCCGGTCCCGACTTCAGCAAGGTGATGACATCCACCGTCATGTGCCCCTGGTGATCCGCGTGCGATAGAGCACGAGCCGGATTGTCGGGACATTGGTGAAAATGTTTCGTGTGGCTCTCATCTATCCCCCGGGAGGGGACCCGAGAGCCCCACGACTTCCTTTGCCGTCGCTCGCCGCCGTTCTGCGTCCGGCCGGCATCGAGGTGAAGCTTCTCGATCTGGATATCGGCGGCGTTCTGTGGCTCTTGCGTCCCGAAAATCTGACCAGGGCGGGTGACGAGATAAGCCGAAAGGCGCCGTCGGAACCGGGAGATCTACGCCAACACCTCGAGCGGATGGCGTTCCACGCGCCAAGTCTCGCCGAGAGGATCGGCAAGGCCATCGAGACGGTGCGGGATCCCGTTCGCTTCGGCGATCCCGCGCATCTGAATGCGGCGCGAGAAGACATCTACAACGCACTCGACCTCGTCTCGGCGGCCGCGGGCCGGCGCCTGCGATACCAGACCGATGTCTTGCGTTACGAAGTCGACGGGATCGATCCTAGCCGATTGCAGGATCTGCTGGCCGTGACGGCCGATCCGGCGGCGAACCTCTTCGAGGATCACTGGAACGAGAGCGTGTTTCCCCGCCTGGAGGAGGCCGGCGGCTGCGACTTGGTCGGCATCTCGCTGACGTTGCGCTGGCAGATCATTCCCGGCCTTTCGCTCGCCCGACGGCTGCGCCGAAAGGGATACTGCGTGGTGCTCGGGGGGACTGCCGTCGCGAAGGTCTCTCATCGATTGCCGCATCTGCCGGAGTTCTTCGACGCGTTCGCCGACGGCGTGGTCACGCGCGAGGGCGAGACCGCGCTGCTCGAGCTCGCGGATCAACTCCAGGGGCGCAACGATTTCAGCCGGGTGCCGAACTTCCTTTACAAGGACGGCGACGCGATCAGAGCGACCCGAACTCATGTCGAGGATTACGCCACGCTGCCCACGCCGGACTTCGAGGGCATGCCGCTGGCGCGATATCTGAGTCCCGTGCTGGTGCTCCCCGTGATGGTCGGCAAAGGCTGCTATCACGACGAATGCAAGTTCTGCGATATTCCGTTCATCAACCGCGTGTCGCCGAAGCGCTACAGAGTGCGCGCCCCCGAGACCATCGCAGCCGACATCAAGTCCCTGTCCGACAAGCACGGGTGCCGACATTTCCTGTTGGCGGACGAGGCGCTGCCGCCGCGCGTGCTCGATCGGATCGCCGACGCTCTTGCGGTCCATCGCGAGTTGAATCCGACGTTCTCGGGCTATGCGAGATTCGAGCCCGGATTCACGCCGCAGCTCTGCGAAAAGCTCGCCGGCGCCGGCCTGAGGCGGATCTATTTCGGACTCGAATCTGCCGACCAGGCGACTCTCGACGACATGAGCAAAGGCATTCGCGTCGAGACGGCGCATGCTGTGCTGCGGAACTGCTTTCACGCCGGAATACGATTCCACGTGTTCTCGATGATCGGTTTCCCCGGCGAGGACGAGGCGGGCGCCCGCCGAACCATCGCCTTCTTCGACCACAATGCCGCCCTCTTCGACGACCCGGGCAATTCGTTCGACATCCACCAGCTCGAGATCCTCACGGACACGCCCTACTTCTCCCGCCCCGAATCGTTCGGGATCCGGCTCGAAGAGCCGGTCGAAGACCGGGACTTCCTGTTCGGTGTCGGCACCTCATGGGAGAACACCCGAGGTCTGACCAGGGCCGAGATCAACGGCCTGCTGCAAGAGGCCGGCCAGCAAATCGGTCCGCGCTTCTCGCGCTTTCACGCGTGGCCGCCGATTCTGTGGCCTGCCCAGGAGGAATGGTCGCTGTTCTACGCCGCCCGGTACTTCAGCCAGCCCTTCCGGCATCGCATCGCGATCCCGGACGGGTCCGACGCGGTGCTCTATCGCCTGTCCTGGAACCGTGCCGCGGTCATCGAACGTGACGGCGACGGCTACGTCGTCACGTCACGTCGCGGCAGTATCGCGCTCGATCGCGCCACGTTCGATCTGCTCGGAGATCGGCGCTTCCGGTCGCCTTCCGAGCTTATGAAGAGCCTGTCGGGCGGCGAGGAGAGCGCCGAGACGGTGGAACAGGTGCGGGACCTCGTGACCGGCTTGGTCCGCCAGCGGCTGCTCGATCTCGTTCCCCAAGACGCGCCTTGAAACGAAGCCGGGCGCTCGCCGGCAAGTCGTCGGCGGTGGGGTGGACAAACCGATGGGAGGGCTGCACGCGGTGGGGATCGAGAAGGGACGACAGGCGGTCGATGGGTGGTCCACCGGGGAAGACGGCGGGTGTCAGACGGCGTGCGGCGAGTCGGTCGCGGTGGTACGAAAGAAGGCGCTGCTCAGGGTCCTGGCCCGTCGGGAGGCGGAACGCGCAAGCCTCCATCCGACAGATGCGGACGTGCAGGCGGCATCGGAGCAGTTCCGAAGCAGCCACGGGCTGAGCCGGGACGAGGACTGGGAGCGTTGGCGTGCCGCCAGTGGCCTGTCTACGGACGGATATGCCATCGCGATGCGCGACTTCGTCTTGGTGCGCCTTGTCGAGGAGCATTTTTCGCGAGAGATCGATGCACTTGCGCCGGATCACATTGCGATCAGCACTGCGCGGGTTCGGCATGCAACGGGCGATTGAGCAGGTGCTGCGTTCCGAGACGCGACACCGAAGCCGGACAGCCCGGCCGGATGTCGGGTGGCTTCAGGTCAATGTGAGCCTGGCACGCCGCGACGACTCGGCCGTTCAGTCCGCGCGTGCACTTCTGCGAACGCTGGAGGCCGCGCTTCCAGGCTGGCGACGGGCCGGGGTTGTCAGATGCTTCTTCTTTCAGCGCAAGCCACCCGACTTGCGGCTGCGTTTCCAATGTGCCGGTGAGGGCGTTCTGTCACGACTTCGGCCGGTCATGTCGCGGATGAAGGCCGACGGGCACGTCTTGAGGAGTTTCCGCAGCGTGTACGAGCCGGAGCAGCGTCAGTTCGGAGGCCGGGAATGCATGCGATACATCCACGAGTATTGGGCCGCTGACAGCATGACGTGGCTGGCGCTCGATCGCAGGATCGAGGCGGACGAATTCCGCACCTCCCATCCGAGTCTGATGGCGGCGATCTTGAACGATGTGTTCTGGCGCACGCTCGGCGACGGCGGAGAGGTGTGGGATACGTGGCGCAACGTCCTCGATCTGCTGCACGGGGACGCCGCGGATGGAGTGCCGCGATCCGATCCGATCACGCTCGATGCGCTGACCGGGGATGCGCGCGAGGTCGAGCTCGACATTCTCGTGCGATGTCGAGACGCCAATGCGAGGCTGGCTGCAGCACTGCTGCGGACCTGGGAGCGGGGCAGGATGACGTCCGGCATGCGATCGATCCTGCCGTATGTCGCCCTGTTCACCTTGAATCGTCACGGCTTCGATCAGGCGAACGCCGCCGCGATGGCCCGATCGATGGCCGCAGCATGGGACCCGAAGGCTCGGATGCGAGGCTCGATGCCGGATCCGCCGACATGGGCGCGGCGGATCGCCCGGGCGATCGATGCCGGGCGATGAGCGTGCCGGGCGCGGGAGACGAAGAGGGCGCGTCGCCGAGGCCGTTCGGAACCCTCGGCCCGACAATTCTGAGAGTCGCGGGCTGGCCGATCGAGACGGTCGCTCCCCTGAGATCGCAGGAGCTCGCCGCGCGTATCGACGAATGGATCGACGAAGACGATGCCATTCTGCAGGACAGCGAGGACCTGTCCCGAAGGCTCCACGCGCTGATCCCGGCGATCGACGACCGGGAGACGCGCAGGAGCGCACTCGCTCTCAAACGCTGTCTTCACGGCACGACGCGGCCTTTGCCGAAACGGATGGTTTCCCTCCTGTCGAGCGACCGCCGCGTTCGGAACGTGATCGGTCCATCGATCGAGACCGCCGGCGATCGTCGAGATCGCCACGCGGTCGAACGTGACGCCATCGAGCATGCCTACGCGACGGAGCTCGCGCGTGCGCGCCACGAGCTTGATCGCATCGTCGGCGACGACCGGTTCTTGCGGGCCTTGTGCGTGGCGAGCCCCTCGACGTTTCGCCGGTGGCAGCGTGCGCAAAGCGAGCCTGTCGACGAGCGAAGCCGCCGCAGGCTTCAGAGCACAGCCTACCGCTATCTGATGCGCGCCGTCGGGCGTGCGACGCCCAACGCGCTCTGGGCCGGAATAGCTTTGGAAGACCCGGGCGGCTCGCCGCACCCCCTCACCGTTGCGCGGACCGATCCGATCACGCGCGTCGGCCCGACCCTGGGGGTGTTCGCGCGGGCGCTCGAGACCATGTGCCGTAGCAGGCCGTGGTTGGACTCGATGATTTGGCGCCTCAATCCGACGTTGCGGCGCGCCAGCCCCGAGGCGTGGGAGCTCGGAACCTTCGAGCATGGGCGTTGGTGCGTCCGGCAGCTCTCACACCACCCGGCTGTCGAGACGATGACGACGACCGTCGCGTTGAGCGAACGGCTCACGCTGCGCGACGTCGAATCTCGGCTCCTTGGCGGCGATCCGGGCTTGTGCCGCGAGGACGCGATGCGATTGGCCGAGGCGCTGATCGACACCGGGCTGCTGTGGTCGACCACGGCCATCCCTCCGGTCTACGCGAACGCGTGGCAAGCCCTCGATAGCATCATCCAGACGGTGCCGCCGCAGGAGAGGCCGTTCTGGCAGGCATGCCGTGAGACGTTGGGACGGATAGCCGAGACGATCGAAAGCAGGATCGAGTCCATCGATCCAGCCGAGCTCCGACGCCTTCTCGATGATGCCCGGATAGCCTGCAATGCGTTGCTTGATCGCTACGGCGCCGCTGTGCAGGACGCGGACGACGTGCTCGTCATCGACCGGACCGCGCCGTTCCGCTTCAGGATCTCGACCGCGCTGGCAAGCGCCCTCGAAGACGCGGTTCGAGTCTATTGGCGGTTCGATCGGTTCGGTCTCGGCACGATCGAGACGCAGGTCGGATTTGGACACGTCTTCGGTCTCGAGCCCGGCGGAAGCGGCGTGCGCCTCCATGACTATCTCCGTCGCGGCGCGGACGACTTTACGGGCGGAAACGGTCGGTCGTGGGAAGAGCGGGTCTTGTCGAGAGCCGCCGCCGCTCATGCCGGGAAGGCGCGAGAGGCCTTCGCGCGTTGGGAGCGCGAGATCGAGCTGTCGTTCGCACGTCGCGTGCACCGGCTCGATGCCGGAGAGCTCTCGGGCTCGGATGCCGTGCTTCCACCGGGCTCGGCGCTGTTGATGATCGGGGTCGACGGTGCCGTTGTGCAGGTGCGGATGGGAGGCGTGACGCCGGACCCTTGCTTCTTCTATTCGAGGTTCCATGACCTGCTCGGCGCCGACAGGCGTGCGCCGGACTGCTTCCTCGCCTGGCAGACGACGGCCACCGAAGCCATCGAGCGCCAATGGCCTCGATTGAAATTCGTCGATCTCGCAATTCGCAATCACCGCAATCCCAACGTCACGGCCCGACCGCGCTTGACGTCGCAACTCGTCGACCCGCTTGACGACGGCGACGGCTCGTTGCTGCGAAACGCGACGATCGCTTGCGATCCGGATGGCCGCCCCACCCTGGTCATCGCGGGCGAGGACCGCTTGTTGATCCCCGCTGCCCGCTCTGCCGCCGTCCTGGCCGGGCTCGATCGCTTCGCCTCCATTCTGGCGTCGGCCTCGGCCTTTCTCGGTCGACCGGCCTTGCTGGCCCCGATGCCGCGCTTCGACCGGGAAACGAAGGCATGGCGGCATCTGCCCCGGCTCGTTCTGGCCGGCGCGACCATCAGCCCGGAGCGCTGGACCCCGGCGCCCGACATCGGCGCGTCGCTGGCGAGCGCGAGGGGTGCCGAGCGATTCATCCTGTGGCGGCGATTCGTTCGAGCCGAGAAGCTGCCGGTGTTCGTCCATGCGTTCTGGGGCCCGGATCAGACCGAAAGCCTGCTCGCGTGCGACGCCGCACTCGGCGTTGATCTGCTGGGGCAAGAGTTGAATGCGCATGGTCCGGCGCTCATGGTGCAGGAAATGTACCCGACCCCGGACCAGTTCGTCGTGCGCGACGAGCAGGGTCGACACTACACGGCCGAACTGGCCGTGGCGTGGCAAGGCGATGCAGAGTTCTGGAAAAGCTACGTCTCGTCGCCGTCGTCGGATGAAACGGACCGCCGAAGCGCAAGCGCCATCCGCAGTCGATCAGGCAACTCCCGGTCGACATCGACCTGACACTTCCGGGCGAGACGCCCGACAAGCAGCTCGTCTCGCATATAGGTCCAGAACATCTGCTCGGTCATCGAATGACGTTTCAGCCAATTTCTCACCGAGGTCGGATCGGTCAACCCCAGCCGGGCGCAAAACGCGGCCGCCTCCTCTTCCAGTTCATCCGGGCTCGGCTCCAGCCCGAGTTGCTCGGCCCATCGGCGCGCAGCAATGCCGAGAAGGGTCTCTCGTCTGATGTCGGAGAGCGCCGTCTCGTCGTGACCCGGATCTGCTGACGGTGTCGGCGATGCACCGTCCTTCCATGCCTTTGCAAGGGCGATGTCGTTGATCAGTCGTTCAACGAAGATCGTTCGTTCGAACACGAAGTCGACCCTCTTGGGTACCCATGGCTCGCGAATGTGCTCGGCCATTGCCGCCAGCAGAGCGGCAGCATCACGAGCCTTCAGGCTCGTGCAGTGGCTCTTTGCATAGGTCAGCCAGGTGTCCACGTCGTTGATGCTCGGCTCGCCGTTCCGGACCGTGGCCGCCACTGCCTCGTAAGAACGCTCCCAATAGGGCATCCGTCGCGCTGCATCGACCAATCGGGTGGCGAGGGCCTCGCCGATGAGTCCGGCTTGCAGAGCCGCCGAGCAACTGTCGCGGATGTCGACCAAGGCCTGGCCGAGGGCGAGGTAGCCGAGCTCCGCCGGGCCGTGTCGCACGGCGACCTCGTCGTCCGCCGTGATCTTGCCGTCCCTGTACCACTCGAAGACCGTGCCGATCCCGATCATTCCGAAGGAATGCAGTTCGGCCGCCCGAAGAGCTCCCATGCTCGCCGCGCCGAAGACGTGGATGCCGCGACTCATCGCCAGCAGTATCTCCTTGTGCCAGACGGCTGGCACGGTTTCGAAGTAGCCGTCGACGATGCCGACACGATGCGGATTCAGATGGAGCAGACGCAGCAAGTCCCCTTGCTGAATCGGTGGAAGATACGTCGCATCGAGCAGCCGCCTCGCCTGTTCGGCAGGCAGGCTCGGCCCGAGGAAGACATACGTCGTCACGGCGCGGCCTGCCGCCGAGACCCGCGCGCCCGTCGGCCCGGCACGTAAGACGGCGAGTCGGTCGGCCCCTCCAGGCCGGGCACGATGACGCGAACGACCGAAAACGGCATCCCGGCTCGGCCCATATCCACGAACAGGACACGTGCGAGCGCGACGCGTTCGAGCTGTCCGATCACCCAGGCGAGATCCGCCGCGACGGTATCGCCGACGCGGGTCGGGACGCTGGCGAACGACCTGCGCCCGCCGGGGTCTTGCGCGGTCGCGCGATGGGCCATCAAGGCATCGGCGCTCTGGGCGTCCCGGTATCGAGCTCGTCCGAGGTCGTCTCGCGAGCCGGCGATCGCGGTCAGTCGGCTTTGCGCCGCTTCGGTCACGGCGCGACAAAGCGCGACCGTCCGGTCGGGGTGGCAGCCGGCGCCGAGGCTCGCGGGCAAAGGACGGGTCACAGGGTCCGAGGTGTTGTCGTAAAGCGCGACCCGTATGGTGGCGACGCCGACATCGCTCGATGCGTCCCAGATGATCGGCACGACATCGGCGGCATACACCTGATCGAGTAGCCGACACGCGACCGGATCATCGACGCTCCATGGGTCCAGACGACGTTCTGCCCTGTGCTCGGGAGGAGCGTGCTCCAAGATCGCCAGTGCGTCTCGTTCGATCACTTCGCACAGTCCGTGCAGCATGGCCTCCTCGAGAATGTTTCCCGACGACAATCCGTTGGTGCTGTGCAGAAAGCACCCGGACCCGTCCAGCCGCGGAACGGTCGCGTCGGCATGCACGATCTCATACGGCACCCAGACGGAGGCTCGGGATTTCCAGTCTGTCGCTGTCGTCCACGGAATCGCTGTCTTTGTTCCGAGAAGCGTGCCGCGCGGGCGTGGAAGATCGGTCACGTCGACGACATCGCCTGCGGCGGAGATCTCGCTCACGGTGGCATACCGAACGGCCAGTCCGGGTTGCTCTGCGTGGGCGATTTCCAGCGCCTCCATGGCGGCCGAAACCCGGGCGGCGGCATGGTCGGGGCCCTTGCCCTGCGAGGCGGAGAGCGTGCGGGCGTTCGGCCTCACGGCGATCCAGACGGGGATCCCGATTCGATCGAGGCCGGTAATGTCGCCGACCCTCGTGATGCCGAAATCAGCAAGGATCGGCTCGATCCTGCTCCAGGTCTGCGCCGGCGAAATGACCCTGCTTCCATTCAGTACCGCGTATTTCGACAGAGCTGAAATCGCGATCGGGTCGGAAAGACCCTCGTTCCCGGCGCGTTCCGTGGTGAGGCGCATCGTGGTCGTCGGATCCTGATGAATTCTCTACAAATTAGGAACCTTCTCATTAAACCATACAATGCCGGGAGCGGGAAGCGATCGACCGGGTGCCGTCGCGGGATTGGTGGGAATTGAGGGTGGCGTAGTCTCCGGGGTTCTGAACCTCGAATCATCCGGCGTTGGCGCGCCGGACTGGAGACCACGCCATGACGAGCCCTACCACGAAAGCCGCTCTCTCGCAGCCGGCGGCCGAGCCGACATCCTGCCTTTTCGACAACTGGATCGATCCGATCGAGATCGCGGTGCGCCGCCGTTGTTGATTTCCACTGAGAAGTGACCCAGGCCGCGGGGATTTTTCCACCGAGAATTGACCCATGTTCGACCCTCCCCGGACGCGATTCGTTCGGGGGACAGCGGAGTGATCGACATGGAGTTATTGAGCGTCATCCGTCGGTGGCACCACCGGAACCATTACTCGATCCGGGAGATAGCTCGGCGCACCGGACTTTCCCGGAACACTGTCCGCAAGTATCTGCGATCGGACGGAGTCGAACCGCGGTTCAAAGTTCCCGACCGCCCCAGCAAGCTCGATCCCTATGCCGACAAGCTGTCGGCGATGTTGCGCGTGGAAGTCGGCCGGCCGCGCAAGCAGAAGCGCACGATCAAGCAGTTGCACGCCGACCTGGTTGCTCTCGGCTACGACGGCTCCTACAACCGCGTTGCCGCCTTCGCCCGTGATTGGAGGGCCGCCCGGCAGCGCGAGCAGCAGACCAGCGGTCGCGGGACCTTCGTGCCATTGGCGTTCGAGCCGGGCGGTCAAGCTGTCCTACAGCCGAGCCTTCACGCTCCGGGCCTATGTCCAGCCAACTCACGAGATGCTGTTCGACGCCCACAACCACGCCTTCCGCGTCCTGGGCGGCGTGCCGCGTCGAGGCATCTACGACAACATGAAGACCGCCGTCGACAAGGTCGGCCGCGGCAAGCTGCGTCAGGTCAACATCCGCTTCTCGGCGATGGTCGGCCACGTCCTGTTCGAGGCCGAGTTCTGCAATCCGGCCGCCGGCTGGGAGAAGGGGCAGATCGAGAAGAGCGAGCAGGACGCCCGTCATCGGTTCTGGCAGCCGATGCCGAACTTCCACTCCTTGGACGCACTGAACAACTGGCTGGAGAGGCGATGCCGGGAGCTGTGGTCCCTGACACCGCACGGCTCGCGAC
>NZ_JACAAX010000065.1 GCF_013377085.1 Rhodoplanes sp.
GTGCTCGACGTCGGCTCGCCGTTCCCGTTCGCCCATTTCGTCCTGCGGCTCGACCCGCTCGCCGGCCTGATGGTTGCCGTGATCTCGTTCCTCTCCGCCGTCTCGGCGATCTTCTCGCTCGCCTATGTGCGCGAATACGAAGGCCGCGGCGTCGGCGCGATGGGCTTCTTCCTCAACCTCTTCGTCGCCTCGATGGTACTGGTCGTCGTCGCCGACAACGCCTTCTGGTTCCTGGTCTTCTTCGAGATGATGTCGCTCGCCTCGTATTTCCTGGTGATCTTCGACCAGGACGAGGAGGCGGTGTCGGCCGGCTTCGTCTACTTCCTGGTCGCCCATGCCGGCTCGGTCGCCATCATGGCGGCCTTCTATCTGATGGCGAACGTCGCCGGCAGCTTCGACTTCTCCGCCTTCCGGGCCGCGCATCCCTCCGAGCCGATCGCCTCGATCGTCTTCGTGCTGGCGCTTCTCGGCTTCGGCGCCAAGGCCGGCATGATCCCGCTGCACGTCTGGCTGCCGCGCGCCCATCCGGCGGCGCCGAGCCACGCCTCGTCGCTGATGTCGGGCGTGATGATCAAGATCGGCGTGTTCGGCATCGTCAAGGTCGGCATCGACCTCTTGGGCGGTGACGTGCTGTGGTGGGGCGTGCTGGTGCTGGCGCTCGGCGCCATCTCGTCGGTGCTGGGCGTCGTCTACGCGCTCGCCGAGCACGACATCAAGAAGCTCCTGGCCTACCACTCGGTCGAGAATATCGGCATCATCCTGCTCGGCGTCGGCACCGGCATGATCGGGCTCGCCGCGCACCAGCCGCTGGTCGCGGTCGTCGGCCTGATGGCCGGCCTCTATCACCTGGTCAATCACGCGGTGTTCAAGGGCCTGCTCTTCCTGGGCGCGGGCTCCGTCATCTTCCGCATGCACACCAAGGACATGGAGGAGATGGGCGGGCTCGCCAAGGCGATGCCGTGGACGTCGATGTGCTTCCTCGTCGGCGCTCTGGCGATCTCGGCGATCCCGCCGCTCAACGGCTTCGTCTCCGAGTGGTTCACCTATCAGGCGCTGTTTGCCGCCGCGCTCGACGGTACCTTCCTGGTGAAATTCGCCACCCCGGTTGCCGCCACCATGCTGGCGCTGACCGGCGCGCTCGCCGTGATGTGCTTCGTCAAGGCCTATGGCGTGATCTTCTCGGGCGCGCCGCGCAGCAAGCACGCCGAGCAGGCCCGTGAGGTGCCGGTCGCGATGATCGCCGGCATGGTGGTGCTCGCCATCGCCTGCGTCGGGCTCGGCCTCGCTGCTCCCATCGTGGCGCCCGTGATCGGCGCCATCGCCGCGGCGACGCTGCATGCGCCCGTGGCCGTGCTGGCAGACGGCGCCGTGGTGCAGCCTGGCGATCCGGCCCACGCCGTGTTGTCGACTCCGCTGGTGGCGCTCCTGCTCGTCGCGCTCGCCGCACTGCCCGCGATCCTGATGACGGTCTGGGCGGCCGCGCGCTCCGGCGCTCGCCGTGCAACCGCGCCGTGGGCCTGCGGCTATCTGCCGAACAGCCACATGGCGGTCTCGGCCGCGAGCTTCGCCCAGCCGATCCGCATGTTCTTCCGCCCGCTCTACGAGGTGCGCAAGGACGTCGCGGTTGTGTCGACGGCGATCGCGCATCGCTTCGAGACCGTGGTGGCACAGGCGCGCCGCAGCGAGCCTCTGTTCGACCGCGCTTTGGTCGCGCCGGTGATCGAGGCGGTCGGGGGCATCGGCCGCAGCGCCCAGCGGCTGCAGGGCGGCGACTTCCGCATCTACTGCCTCTACATCGTCGCGGCGCTGGTCGCCCTCCTGCTCGTCACCCTTCGCTAGGAGCTCCGTCGTGCCCAGCCTGAGCCACTTCGCCCTCGCCGTCGTCCAGGCCGTGCTGCTGCTCGCCGCGGCGCCGCTCCTGTCCGGTTTCATGCGCGTCGTCCGCGCCAAGATGCACACCCGGCGCGGGCCGGGCGTGCTGCAGGACTACCGCGACCTGATCAAGCTGATGAAGCGCCAGGACGTGCATCCGCCGGCCTCCGGCTTCGTCTTTCGGCTGATGCCCGTGATCATGCCGGCGACCCTGCTGGTCGTCGCCATGGGTACGCCGGTGATCACCCGCTTCGCCCCGATCGACGCGCTCGGCGATCTGATCACGACCATCTACCTGTTCGCTCTGGCGCGCTTCTTCTTCGCGCTGTCCGGCATCGACTCGGGCTCGTCCTTCGCCGGCATCGGCGCCAGCCGCGAGCTGACGCTGGGCGTGCTGGTCGAGCCGGTGATGATGCTGTCGCTGTTCGTCGCCGCGCTGCTCGCCGGGTCGACCAATCTGGGCACCATCGGCGCCGCCGTCGCCTCGCTGTCGATGCATTCCGCCGCCGCCACCCTGATGGCCGCCGCCGCCTTCGGCTTCGCCGTCTATATCGAGCTCGGCAAGCTGCCCTACGACATGGCCGAGGCCGAGCAGGAGCTGCAGGAAGGCCCCCTCACCGAGTATTCGGGCCCCTCGCTCGCCATGGTGAAGGTGTCGCTGTCGCTCAAGCAGCTCCTCGTCGTCGCCTGGTTCGTCGCCGTGTTCCTGCCCTTCGGCAACGCCACCTCGATGGCCCCGCTCGATCTCGCCGCCGGCCTCGTCGTCTTCGTCCTCAAGGTGCTGGCCATCTTCGCCGTGGTCGGCATCGTCGAGAACAGCGTCGCCCGCACCCGCTTCCGCCTGACGCCGCGCCACTCCTGGCTCGGCGTCGGCATCGCATCGCTCGCCTTCGTCTTCTATCTCGCCGGCTTGTGAGAGCGACAGGAGAACCCCGATGATCGACCTCGCTCTCGCCACCATCCTGCTGCCGGTCGCCGGCGCCGTGCTGGTGGCGCTGTCGCCCCACGCCGCCGCCAAATGGATCTGCCAGCTCTTCGCGGCGCTCGCCGTCGTCGCCGTGCTGACGCTGGCCTTCCAGTTCTCCGAGGCCGGCAAGGTGCCGGTCTCGGCGACCCTGATCGCCTATGGCGACACCGCCATCCTCGGCTTCACGGTCGACACCGTGTCGGTGCTGGTCGCGGTCGCCGTGGTGGCGATCGGCTTTTTGATCGCGGTCTATTCCGGCGCCTATCTCTCGGCCGGCAATCGCGAGCATCCCGACACCGGACGGCGGCGCTTCTTCGCCTTCCTGGCGCTGTTCGTCGGCGCCATGGCGGGCCTTGTCTTCACCGACACGCTGATCGGCCAGCTCGTCTTCTTCGAGATCACGGGCGCCTGCTCGTGGGCGCTGATCGGCTACTACGAGAAGCCGAAGTCGCTCTACTCGGCCGCCAAGGCGCTGATCATCACCCATGTCGCCTCGCTCGGCCTCTATGTCGCGGCGAGCGTCTTGTTCCTCGAGACCCACACCTTCTCGCTGTCGGCGATCGCCGATCTCGGCGCCACCGGCAAGACCATCGTGCTGATCGCCATCCTGGTCGCCGCCTGGGGCAAGTCGGCGCAGCTTCCCTTCCACATGTGGCTGCCCGACGCCATGGAGGCGCCGACCCCGATCAGCGCCTATCTGCACGCCGCCTCGATGGTGAAGGTCGGCGTCTACATCGTCGCCCGCGCGCTGATGTCGTCGAACGGCGCCCCCGAGATCGTCGGCTGGGTCGGCTCGGCGATGGCGATCGTCACGCTGATCTACGGCTTCGTGATGTATCTGCCGCAGGCCGACCTCAAGCGGCTGCTCGCCTACTCGACCATCACGCAGCTCGCCTACATCTTCCTCGCGCTGTCGCTGTCGGTGTTCGGCTCGAAGCTCGCCTTCAACGGCGCCATCGCCCATGTGTTCAACCACGCCTTCGCCAAGACGCTGTTCTTCCTGGTCGCCGGCGCGCTGAGCTACACCACCGGCACCCGAATGCTGCCGGTGCTGCGCGGCGTCCTCTCGAAGGCGCCGCTGATCGGCGTAGCCTTCGTGGTGGCGGCGCTCGCCATCACGGGCGTGCCGCCCTTCAACGGCTTCTTCTCGAAGTTCGCGATCTTCGCCGGCGGCTTCTCGGTCTCGCAGGCGCATCCGCTGCTCTACGTGCTGGTCGTGATCGCGCTCGTCGAATCGGTCGGCAGCTTCGCCTGGTTCCTGAAATGGGTGGGCTGGACCGTGCCCGGCAAGCCGACCGAGCCGGTCGCCGCCGCCGCGCCGCTGCCGCTCGCCATGGGGTTCGTGCTGGTCGTGCTCATCGCCATGTCGGTGTGCTCGAGCTTCATCGCCGCGGCCTGGCTCGGCTGAAGGGGGAGACGATGTCCGGATTTCATCTCGTCAACGGGCTCTCGGGCCTCCTGATCGTCACCTCGCTGTTGGTGATCACGGCGCGCCGGCCGTTCAACTCGGCGGTCTTCTACGCGTCCCAGTCATTCGTGCTGGTGCTGGTGTTCCTGGCGCTCGCCGGCGTCACCGGCTCGCACGAGCTCTACACCTGGTCGGCCACCGCGCTCGTCACCAAGGTGATCCTGGTGCCGGTGATCATGGCGCGGGTGTTCGGCAAGCTCGACGATCCCAAGCTCGGCTCGGGCGAGCGCATCTCGCCGGCGCTGTCCGTCATCCTCGCCGCCGTCGTCGTGGTGCTGTGCTTCGTCGTCGTGTCGGGCGTCAATCTGCGCACCGCCGAGGCCGTCAAGCCGGCGCTCGCCATCTCGCTCGCCCACTTCTTCCTCGGGCTCGCCTGCATCGTCACGCAGCGGAACATCCTCAAGCAGGTGTTCGGCTATTGTCTGATGGAGAACGGCTCGCACCTAACTCTCGCGCTGCTCGCCGCAAACGCGCCCGAGCTGGTCGAGGTCGGCATCGCCACCGACGCCATCTTCGCGGTCGTCGTCATGGCGGTGCTGGGCACCCAGATCCACCGCACCCTGGCGACCCTCGACGCCGACCAGCTCACGACCCTGAAGGGATGATCGCCATGACGTCCTCCGTCCTGCCCTATCTCCTCTTGTTCGGGCCGCTGGTCGGGGCCCTGGCGATCTTCGCCGTGCCGGTCGGCACCGGTCCGTCGCGCGTCGTCGAGGCTTTGCACGTGGCGTCGATCACGGCCGTGCTGGCGCTGGCGCTCGTCGCCGGCGGTACGGCGCTCGCGGCCGGCCCGATCTCGGCCTTCGACCACTGGCTGCTGATCGACCCGCTCGCCGCGATCTTCATCGGGCTGGTCGGCGTCGTCGGCTTCCTCACCGGGCTCTACTCGCTCGGCTACATCCGCCACGACGTCGCCCACGGCCTGCTGACGCCGGCGCGGCACAAGCTCTATTACGGCTTCTTCAACCTGTTCCTGTTCACCATGCTGCTCGCCGTCACGGCCAATAACATCGTCATGATGTGGGTGGCCATCGAGGCGACGACGCTCGGCTCGGCTTTCCTGGTCGGCATCTACGGCAAGCGCTCGTCGCTCGAGGCGGCGTGGAAATACGTGATCATCTGCACGGTGGGCGTCGCCTTCGGGCTCTACGGGACCGTTCTCACCTTCGCCAATGGCTCGGAAGTGCTGGCGGACCCCGAAGGCGCCATTCTCTGGACCACGCTGGTCGCCAACGCCCGCTTGCTCGACCCGATGCTGGCCAAGCTCGCCTTCGTGTTCGTGCTGATCGGCTTCGGCACCAAAGCCGGCATCTTCCCCATGCATGCCTGGCTGCCCGACGCCCACTCCGAGGCGCCGAGCCCGGTCTCCGCGCTGCTCTCCGGCGTCCTGCTCAAATGCGCCCTGTTCGTGATCATCCGCTACTACGCCATCACGATCCAGGCGGTCGGGCCCGAGTTCCCGCAGATGCTGCTCCTGGTGCTCGGCTTCCTGTCGGTCGGGGTCGCCTCCTTCCTGTTCTTCGTCCAGCAGGATCTCAAGCGCAAGCTGGCCTATTCGAGCGTCGAGCATATCGGCCTGATCCTGCTCGGGCTGGGCTTCGGCGGCCCGCTCGGCATCGGCGCCGCGCTCCTGCACGCCGTCAACCATTCCTTCGCCAAGGCGCTGCTGTTCTGCGGCTCCGGCAACGTGCTGATCAAGTACGGCAGCCGCGATCTCGGCACCGTCAAGGGCCTGCTGCGGGTCGCGCCGGTCTCCGGCGTGTTGATGATGGCCGGCGCGCTGGCGCTCGCCGGCTTCCCGCCCTTCAACGTCTTCGTCAGCGAGTTCATGGTCTTCAACGCCGGGCTCGGTGCCGGCTGGGTGTGGTTGACGCTCGCCTCCGCGCTGCTGCTCACCGTCACGGTTGCCGGCTTCGTCCAGATCGTCTCCGGCTCGGTGCTGGGCAAGGCGCCCGAGAGCGTCCGCAAGGGTGACGTCGGCGTCGCCGCGCTCGCCCCGATGGTGGTGCTGATGGCGCTGGTGCTGGCCTTCGGCTTCGCGGTGCCGGGGCCGGTGACGACGCTGGTCGGCCGCGCCGCCGAGCTGGTCGAGCGCGGCGGCAAGGCCGCGGCCGAGCCGCCCACCGTGATTTACGGCCTGTCGACGCCGCTGCGCGTCGAGGCGGCCAGCCGCTGACCGCACGGGAGACTGATCATGCACGCGCCAACCGCTACACCCGATGCGGCCCGGGTCGGGTCCGACACCATCGCGGCTCTTCGCCTGAAGCTGCCGCATGCCGTGCTCGACGAGAGCTGGCAGACGCCGACCCAGGCGACCCTGACGGTCAAGCTCGACGAGCTGCCGAACGTCGTCTCGACGCTCTATCACGAGCACGACGGCTGGCTGTCGGTGATGGCCGGCAACGACGAGCGGACCATCAACGGCAATTTCGCGCTCTACTACGCGCTCTCGATGGAAGGCGCCGAAAAATCCTTCATCGTGGTGCGGGCCGAGGTGCCGGCCGCGACCGAGGAGTTCCCCTCGGTGACGCCGCTGGTGCCGGCCGCCGTGTGGCACGAGCGCGAGGTGCGCGACATGTTCGGCCTGACGCCCGTGGGCCTGCCGGACGAGCGCCGGCTGGTGCTGCCGGACGACTGGCCGGACGGCCTGCATCCGCTGCGCAAGGACTCGATGGACTATCGCCTGCGGCCCGAGCCGACCGGCGACGACGAGACCTATCAGTTCAAGAACGACGCCAAGGGCGAGACCACCGTGGTCCCGCTCGGGCCGCTGCACATCACCTCGGACGAGCCCGGCCACTTCCGCCTGTTCGTCGACGGCGAGGACATCATCGATGCCGACTACCGGATGTTCTACGTCCATCGCGGCATGGAGAAGGTCGCCGAGACCCGGATGGGCTACAACGAGGTGACGTTCCTGGCCGACCGCGTCTGCGGGATCTGCGGCTACGCCCATTCGGTCGCCTACACGACCTCGATCGAGAACGCGCTCGGCATCGCCGTGCCGGCCCGCGCCCAGGCGATCCGCTCGGTGCTGCTGGAGACCGAGCGGCTGCACAGCCATCTCCTCAATCTCGGGCTCGCCTGCCACTTCGTCGGCTTCGACACCGGCTTCATGCAGTTCTTCCGCGTCCGCGAGAAGACCATGACGCTCGCCGAGATGCTCACCGGCTCGCGCAAGACCTACGCGCTCAACCTGATCGGCGGCGTGCGCCGCGACATCCTGGGCGAGCAGCATGTCGCCACCCTGCGGCTGATCGGCGAATTGCGCGAGGAGGTCACGCGGCTGGTCGAGATGCTGCTCGCGACGCCCAATCTCGAAGGCCGCGTCAAGGGCGTCGGCATTCTCGATCCCGGCATCGCCCGCGAATATTCGCCGGTCGGCCCGACCGTGCGGGGCAGCGGCCACCGGCGCGACACCCGCGTCGACCACGCCTTCGCGGGCTATGGCGGGGTGGCGATGCCGGTCAATGTCGGCGACGGCTGCGACGTGCTCTCGCGCACGCTGGTCCGCGTCTCCGAGTTCTTCGACAGCCTGTCGATCATCGAGCAGATCCTCGCCGATGCGCCGGGCGGGCCGGTGCTGACCGAGGACTTCACCTACAAGCCGCACAAGTTCGCGCTCGGCTTCACCGAGGCGCCGCGCGGCGAGGACATCCACTGGTCGATGACGGGCGACAACCAGAAGCTGTTCCGCTGGCGCTGCCGGGCCTCGACCTACGCCAACTGGCCGGTGCTGCGCTACATGCTGCGCGGCAACACCGTGTCGGACGCGCCCTTGATCGTCGCCTCGATCGACCCCTGCTACTCCTGCACCGACCGCGTCACCGTCGTCGACGTCAACAAGGCGTCCAGCGTCACCGTCCCGTACAAGGAGATGGAACGCTACTGCCGCGAGCGCACCAACTCGCCGCTGAAGTGAGAGGGACGACCGATGTTCAAGCTCCTGAAGGAAGTCCTCCGCACCGGTGAGGCGACCGTCAAATATCCCTTCGCGCCCGTCGAGGTGGCCAAGGATTTTCGCGGCAAGCCGGAGCACCAGGCGGCGAACTGCATCGCCTGCGCGGCCTGCACGGTCGCCTGCCCGGCTAACGCGCTCGGCATGGAGACGGATGCCGGGGCCGGCACCCGCACCTGGTCGATCAACTACGGCCGCTGCGTCTTCTGCGGCCGCTGCGAGGAGGTCTGCCCGACCGATGCGATCCGGTTGACGCCGGACTTCGAGCTCGCCGTCGCGGTGAAGGCCGACCTCGTCCGCACAGCGGTGTTCCGGCTGGCGCCCTGCGTCGCCTGCGGCAAGCCCTTCGCGCCCGAGAAGGAGGTCGCCTACGTGACCGCGCTGATCGAGGCGACGGCGCCGAGCGAGGCCGACGCCGAGCGGCGCCGCCAGCTCGTCGCCACCTGCCCGGCCTGCAAGCGCGCGCACGATCTCGGCCAGATCGCCGGCAGCCGCGTCGTCCGCGCCATGGAGACCTCCCGATGACCCGCCACATCACCGAGACCGACGTCCGCGCCGCCGGGCCGTTCGCCAAAATCGACACCCCGGCCGACGTCGTGCGGATGAAGTCGGCGCTGCTGAAGGACATCCGCCGCTCGGCCTATGTCTACCGGGTCGATTGCGGCGGCTGCAACGCCTGCGAGATCGAGATCTTCGCCTCGATCACCCCGGTGTTCGACGCCGAGCGCTTCGGCATAAAGGTGGTCGCCTCGCCGCGCCACGCCGACATCCTGCTGTTCACCGGCGCCGTCACCCGCTCGATGCGGATGCCGGCGCTCCGCGCCTACGAGGCGGCGCCCGATCCGAAGATCGTCGTCTCCTACGGCGCCTGCGGTGTCTCCGGCGGCATCTTTCACGATCTCTATTGCGTGTGGGGCGGCACCGACAAGATTCTTCCCGTCGACGTCTACATCCCGGGCTGCCCGCCGACCCCGGCCGCCACCGTCTACGGCTTCGCCGTGGCGCTCGGCCTGCTCGGCCAGAAGCTCAAGGCCGAGACCCACGTGCAGGCCGAGGGCGAGCGCGTCGCCGTGGCCCATCCGTCGATCCCCTACAATCTGCGCGTCCTGGTCGAGCGCGAGGCGCGCCGCATGGCCGGCTACCGCCAGGGCGGCGACATCGCCGAAAAGTTCCTGGTGATGCTGGAGCAGCCCGGCCTGGTGCCGCTCACCGATCGGATGAGCACGTTCGCCGCAGCCGAGACCGACCCGCGCGTCGCCGAGATTCTCGCGCGCCTCGGCGACGTGGTGACGGAGGCGATCGCATGACCGGCGAATCGATGAGCCAGGACCGCCATCCCGAGGTGCTCGCGCAGCGAGCCTCGACGGATGACGGCCCCGGACGGCCCGGGCCGTCGCCCTTCGAGGCCCGGCTGCGCCGGGCACCTCAGGGTGACGGGAAATTCCCCGCGACGAGCGCTTCGGCCGCCGAGATCGTGTTCTACCAGCTCGACGCAAAAATCCTCGAGCGCGAGACGGACATTCCGAAGCAGGCCCGCGAGGTCGTCTACTACTCGCTGGCGATCGGCCACCATGTCGGCGTGTTCGACTGCTTCAAGCCGATCCTGCGCTGCTCGGTCGATTTCTACGAGCGGCTGGTGGCGGCCTTCCCGGACGGCGACGCGCGAAAAAAGCTCGACGGGCTCCGGCGATTCGGCGAGATCATCATCGACAAGACCCACACCAGGCTGCTCGGCGCCGCGATCGAGACGGTGCGCGACGCGGTCGGCGAGGAGGAGGGCGCCTGGCTCGACACGCTCACCGCCTCGCTCGCCGCCATCGAGCGCGAGCCGGCCATCTATCTGATGGGACGGAGGCGGTCGTGAGCGGCGTGGTGTTCACGGTGGGCAACAGCCTGATGGGCGACGACGGCGCCGGCCCGCTGCTGGCCGAGCTGTTGGAGACCGACGGGGCCGAGGGCTGGACCGTCGTCGACGGCGGCGCCGCGCCTGAGAACGTCATGCATGTGGTGCGCCGCGGCGCGCCGGATCACGTCGTCCTGGTCGACGCCGCCGACATGCAGCTCGCGCCTGGCGAGGTCCGGCGCATCGACGAGGCGCAGGTGGCCGACTGCTTCCTGATCTCGACCCACGCGATCCCGCTCAATTTCCTCATCGCCTCGCTGAAGGAGACGGTGCGGCGCGTGACCTTTCTCGGCATCCAGCCGGCCCGGGTCGAGTTCTTCGCCGACATGACGCCGGCCGTGCGCATCGCCGTGGTGAATTTGCATCGGCGCTTGAGGGAGGGTCGCGACATTCACGACATCCCGGCGGTCGCCTGATTCACGAGACCACCGGCGCCTCGAGCGCGCCGCGTGCACCCCATAAACTCGAAAGAGGTTTGCAGAGACAGGAGCTATCCGATGGCAGCGGACAACCAAATTTTCGGTTCTGACGCCTACTCGCCGGCCGAGATCCAGGACAAGGTCGAGAAGCTCGGCGTCAAGAAGGCGCGCATGCCGTTCCTGCCCGAGTTCATGCTGGCGGTCGTCGCCGGCGGCTCGATCGGGCTCGGCGGCATGTTCTTCACCATCGTGCTGGCCGATCCGACGCTGGGCTTCGCCATCCAGCGCGTGCTCGGCGGCACCGTGTTCGCCCTCGGCCTCGCTTTGGTGATGATCGGCGGCGCCGAGCTGTTCACCGGCAACTGCCTGATCGTGATGGCGTGGTGGAACGGCCAGATCCGCACCGCCGAGGTGATCAAGAACTGGATCATCGTCTGGCTCGGCAATCTGGTCGGCGCCCTCGGGCTCGTGTTCCTGGTGGTCATGGCGCACCATCCCGATCTGAACAACGGCGCGATCGCCACCGCGGCGCTCAAGCTCGCCGTCGGAAAAATCCAGCCCGACATGGTGACCATCTTCTTCAAGGGCATCCTGTGCAACGTGCTGGTCTGCCTCGGCGTGTGGCTCGCTTATGCGGGCCGCTCGGTCGCCGACAAGATGGCCGGCATGGTGCTGCCGGTCGCCTGCTTCGTCGCCGCCGGCTTCGAGCACTGCATCGCCAACATGTATTTCCTGCCGCTCGCCTGGATCCTGGTCGTCACCGATCACGTGCCGGCCGGCCTCGACGTGTCGGTGATCACGCTGCCGGGCATCATCCACAATCTGGTCCCGGCGACGCTCGGCAACATCGTCGGCGGCGCCGGCTTCGTCGGCTTCGTCTACTGGGTGATCTACCGCAAGGGCCTCGGCGGCCTCACGCCCCTGCCGGCCGCGCCGGCGTCGTCGACCGAGCCGACCGGGCCGCGCGTCGCCGCCCGCTGATCGACCCGGTCGCCGCCCGCGCGACCCACGCGACACGACGCCTCCCACGGGAGGCGTCGCCCCCGGAGCCGATCCGTCGTGCTCTCCTGGCCGCCGCTTCTCGCCGCGAAAGATGCTCCGATGCTCGTCGAACGCCCCGCGGCCGCCCGGCCGGCCCTTCTCGACACCTTCGGCCGCCGGGTCGATTACCTGCGCGTCTCGGTGACCGACCGCTGCAACTATCGCTGCACCTATTGCCTCGGCGAGCATCCGGTGTTCGTGCCCAAGCGCGAGGTGCTGAGCCTCGACGAGCTCGACCGGCTGTGCTCCGCCTTCGTGCGCTGCGGCGTGCGGCGGCTGCGCCTCACCGGCGGCGAGCCGCTGACCAGGCGCAATATCGTCGCGCTGGTGCGCTCGCTGTCGCGCCATCTGTCGAGCGGTGCGACCGCGGGTGGTCTCGACGAGATCACCATGACGACCAACGGTTCGCTGCTCGCCCGCTTCGCCGGCGAGCTGGCCGAAGCCGGACTGCGCCGCATCAACGTGTCGCTCGACACGCTCGATGCCGAAACCTTCGCCCGCGTCACCCGCGGCGGCGATCTCGCCTCCGTGCTGGGCGGCATCGAGGTCGCCCGCGTCGCCGGCCTGACGGTCAAGCTCAACACCGTGGTGCAGGCCGGCGTCAACGACCGCGCGATTGCGGATCTGGTCGGCTACGCGCATCGCCGCGGCATGGACCTGTCGCTGATCGAGACCATGCCGGTCGGCGCAGTCGCCGGCGACCGCGCCGGCGGCTTCGTGCCGCTCGATCATGTCCGCGCCGCGCTCGAGCAGCGCTTCACGCTGGTCGATCTGCCCGAGCGCAGCGGCGGCCCGGCCCGTTATGTCCGGGTGGTCGAGACGGGCGGCCGCATCGGCTTCATCACGCCGATGAGCCACGGCTTCTGCGCCGACTGCAACCGCGTCCGCGTCACCTGCACGGGCAAGCTCGTGCTCTGCCTCGGCCGCAGCGGCGCCGTCGACCTGCGCGCCGCGCTGCGGTCGAGCGAAGGCGACGATGCGCTCGTCACCGCGATCCACGATGCCGTCGCGCGAAAACCACAGAGCCACAGCTTCGCGCTCGACCAGCTCGGCCGCCCCGCCATCGCCCGCGGCATGAACGCGACCGGCGGGTGAGGTCTCGCGTCAGGTTGCCGTCGTCATGGCCGGGCTCGTCCCGGCCATCCACGATCTTGCTGACGAAGACGCCGAAGACGATGATTGCCGCGACACGCGCGGCCATGACGAGCTTTTTGATCTGGGTCCCCGCCTCACTCGTGCAGGTCGGCACCTGCGATGCGCTCGGCCCCGGCATACACGGTGAATCGTCCGTCGCGGGCGAAGCCGAGGAGGGCGACATTCGCCTTGGCGGCGAGGCCGACGGCGAGCGAGGTCGGCGCCGAGACGGCGGCGATCAGGCCGATGCCGGCCGCCGCGGTCTTGTGCACCATCTCGTAGGAGCAGCGGCTCGACACCATCACGAAGCCCTCAGCCGGATCGATGCCGAGCGCCGGAAGCGCGCCGATCAGCTTGTCGAGTGCGTTGTGGCGCCCGACGTCCTCGCGCAATGCGAGGATCCGTCCGCTCGCGTCGGCGAAGGCGGCGGCATGCACGGCCCCGACCCGTTGGTTGAGCGCCTGCAAGCCGGGCAGTTCGGCGATGGCGCGGCGCACCGCGGCCGGCGCGACGACGAGCGGCGCCGTCACGCGGGCCACCGGCCGCAAGGCCTCGGAGAACTGGTCGACACCGCACAGCCCGCAGCCGGTGCGGCCGGCCAGTGCGCGCTTACGGGTGGCGAGCGCCAGCGCCCAGTCTGCTCCGATCGCGACGCGCACCTCGATGCCGCGGGAGACCGGCACCACCGCGATCGATTCGATGTCGGCGAGCGAGCCGACCACGCCCTCGGTGAGCGAAAAGCCGCGGCCGAAATCGTCGAGATCGGCCGGCGTCGCCAGCATCACGGCGAACGGCGTTCCGTTGTAGATCAGCGCGACCGGCACCTCCTCGGCGACCGTCTCGCGCCGCCGCCCGGCCGTCTCCTCGGTGACCAGCCAGCAGTCGTCGATCCGGCAGCTTCCCGCCTGCACATCGGCGACCGCGACACCCTCGCTCGGTCCGGTCGGCATCGGCTGTGTCCGCACTGTCTCGGCTCGCTTTCGAAGCGGACAATCGTCAGTAAAGAAGCCGAAGGCAATATGTAAATATGCGGAAGCGCCATGTGTATCGTACAATATAAATTGGCTGTGAAAGTAATAAGCAATGTATATCGGGCGATAGATAAATGCGATCATTCGCCTCCGCGCCGCTCCTGCCGGTGCCGCCGCGACCGCCGCGTGCGACGGCGGAGCGCGGGCGCGCGGGTGGCGCCGCCGTCGAGACGGTTGCCGGCGAAGGCCGGATCGGACATCGTGGTGCCGTGATGGGGCATCACGCGGCTCCGACGACGGTTGGCCGGCCCGCTTCGGTCACCCGGCGACGCATCGCGGCGCCGGCGCAGCTCGCGTCATTGCCCGACCCCGACCCCGACCCCGACTCCGATCCCGCTTCGCACGCCAGGAGATCTCGATGACAACTGCCCGCGACCTCGCCCGCACCACGACGGCCGCCGCAGCGGTGCTGCTCGCCGCCGCCGACGTGGCCTCCGCGCATGTCGGGCTCACCCCGCATGTCCACGGCTTCGGCGACGGCTTCGTCCATCCGCTGCTCGGCGTCGATCACCTCGCCGCCATGCTGGCGGTGGGCCTGTGGTCGGCGACGCTGGGCGGCGTCGCCATGCTGGCCGTGCCGGCGGCCTTTGTCGGCCTCCTGGTCGCCGGCGCCGTGCTGGCGACCTCGGGCGTCGCGCTGCCGGCCGTCGAGCCGATCGTCACCGCCTCGGTGGTCGTGCTCGGCCTGCTGGTCGCGCTGAAGGTCCGCCTACCGGTCGTGGCCGCCGCCGCGGTGGTCGGACTGTTCGGCCTGTTCCACGGCTATGCCCACGGCGCCGAGATGCCGGCCGCCGCGGCACCGCTCCTCTACGGGCTCGGCTTCGTCTCGGCGACCGCGCTTCTGCATCTCGCCGGCATCGGCGTCGGCCTGGTGCTCGGCCGGGCGCCATGGCAGCAGGCGGCCCGCGTTGCGGGCGCCGGCGTCGCCGCGCTCGGCGTGGTGCTGGCCGTGCTGGGATGAGGCGATGGACCGCGCACGCGCGCAGACGAGTGCGGCGGCGCCGTTCGACGCCGGCCGGGTGATCGTCTCGGCCGCCCTGGCGGACGGTCGGATCGCCGCGGCCGCGGTGCGCGGCGACCGGCCGCGTGGCCTCGCGGCCGTGCTGGCCGGCCATCCGCCCGCCGAGATTCCGGACATCGTGCGACGACTGTTCGCGCTGTGCGGCATGTCGCAGGCGACGGCGGCGACGCATGCGTTGCGGATGGCCGGCGCCGCCTTGGCGGAGCCGGACGCTCATGCCGAGCGTGACGCGCTTTTGGCCGAGCGTCTGGTCGAGCATCTGCGGGCGACCGCGATCGGCTGGAGCGCCGCCGTGCCGCTGCTGGCGTCGGAGCGGCCCGCGTTGCCGGCGGCGCTGTCCGCCGCCGCCACGGCGCCCGTGAACGCGGGCGCGCTCGCCGCGGCGCTCGACCGGCTCGGCTTCCTCGACGGCCGGCGGGCCGGCGGGACGGCCGGCGGCAGGCCCGGCTCGTGGGCGGACCGGTTGCTCGGCTATGCGGCCGCGGGCCCGAGCCTGTCGGACCAGACGCCCGATCCGCTGTCGCGCGCCGACGACGCAGCCGTGCTGGCGGCGCTCGATCGCGACGGCGAGGGTTTCGCCGCGACGCCGCACCTTCCCGGCCGGCGGCCGCAGACCGGGCCGGCGGCCCGCGCCGTGCTCGACGGCGTCCCGGTCGACGACGCGGCCGCGCGGCTGTCGGCGCGCTTCGCCGAGATCGCCGCCGCGGCGGCGCATTTCTGCGGCGAGCGCCGGCTGGAGCGCGACGCGCTGGTCGCGGCCGGCCGGCTCGCCGAAAAGACCGGCTGGGCCGCCGTGGAGACGCCGCGCGGCCGGCTCCATCATCTGGTCGCGCTGGACGGGGCCGGGCAGGTCGCCCGCTATCAGATCCTGGCGCCGACCGAATGGAACTTTGCGCCCGACGGCCCTTGCGCGAGCGCGCTGGTCGGCGCCGGGATCGGCACCGACGCGATGGCGCAGGCCACCGTCGAGCTCACCATCGCGCGGCTCGCCTCGCTCTACGATCCATGCGTCGAATGCCGGGTCGAGATTCTCGACGCGGACGGCGCCGAACTCCCCGAAGCGGCGGATATGCGCCGCGCCACCGATCTGGAGGTCGAGTGATGTGCACGGTCTGCGGTTGCGGCACCGGATCGATCGAGCCCGGCGCCGAGGCGGGGCAAGAGGCGCATGCGCATGCCCACGAGCATGCGCACGCTCATGCGCACGCGCACAGCCATGCGGACGGCACGACCCACAGCCACGCCCACAGCCATTCGCATTCGCACGATCACGCGCATGCCCATGATCACCACCACGACCACGACCACGACCACGATCATGATCATCATCACGAGCACCTGCACGAGCACGGCGTCCCGCATGATCACGACCATGCGCACGACCACGCGCACGCTCATGATCACGACCATGTCCATGCCCAGGATGGCGCGCTCGACTACGGCGCCGGGCTCGGCGGCGCGCATGTGCCGGGCCTGAGCCAGGCCCGGATCGTCAAGATCGAGCGCGACATCCTCTCGCACAACGACGCCCATGCGGCGGCGAACCGTGCCCGGCTCGCCGCAGCCGGCGTGTTCGCGCTCAATCTCGTGTCGAGCCCGGGCTCGGGCAAGACGACGCTTCTGGTGCGCACCATCCAGGACCTCGCCGGCAAGCTGCCCGTCGCCGTCATCGAGGGTGACCAGCAGACCTCCAACGACGCGGCGCGGGTGCGCGCCACCGGGGCGCCGGCGATCCAGATCAACACCGGCAAGGGCTGCCATCTCGACGCCCACATGGTCGGCCACGCGCTCGATCAAGTGCCGCTGCCTGCGGGCGGCGTGCTGTTCGTCGAGAACGTCGGCAACCTCGTTTGCCCCGCGGCCTTCGATCTCGGCGAGGCCCACAAGGTGGTGGTGCTGTCGGTCACCGAGGGCGAGGACAAGCCGCTCAAATATCCCGACATGTTCGCGGCCGCCGACCTGATGCTCCTGAACAAGTCCGACCTGCTGCCGCATGTCGAGTTCGACGTCGCGGCGTGCGTCGCCAACGCGCTGCGGGTCAATCCGCGGCTGAAGACTCTCGTTGTCTCGGCCCGCACCGGCGAGGGGCTGTCGGCCTTCTATGCCTGGCTCGAAGCGGGCGCGGCGCTGGCGGCCGGCATGGCCCGCGCCACCGCGCCGTCCGCAGCGCCGGGATGAGCAATGCGATGCTGACCGTCCCGCCCGACCGCCGCGGCGCGCCGGTGTCGCGCGAAACGATAAGGCTGCGCGGCGTCGTGCAGGGCGTCGGCATGCGGCCCTTCGTGTTCGGCCTCGCCGAGCGCTTTGCGCTTTCGGGATCGGTCCGCAACGACGCCGAGGGCGTGCTGATCGAGGCGGAAGGGCAGGGGCTCGACGCCTTCGTGGCGGCGCTCGCCGCCGAGGCGCCGCCGCTCGCCCGCATCGACGTCATCGAGCGCAGCATGCTGGTGCCGACCGGCGGACGCGGCTTCGTCATCGCGGAGAGCGTCGGCGGCCGTGCCGCGACTCGTATCCCGGCGGACGCCGCAACATGCGACGCGTGCCTCGACGAGCTGTTCGATCCCGCGAGCCGCTTTCATCTCTATCCGTTCGTCAACTGCACGCATTGCGGCCCGCGCTTCACCATCACGCGCCACGTCCCCTACGATCGCCCCAACACGGCGATGTCGGGTTTCGCCATGTGCCCGGACTGCGCGGCCGCTTATCAGAACCCGCGTGACCGCCGCTTCCATGCCGAGCCGGTGGCCTGTGCGCGCTGCGGGCCGCGGCTGAGCCATTCGATCGCCGACATCGCCGCGGCGATGCGCGCCGGAAACATCGTCGCGCTGAAGGGCATCGGCGGCTTTCATCTGATGTGCGATGCGACCAACGAGCCGGCCGTGGCCGAGCTGCGCCGGCGCAAAGCGCGCGAGGCGAAGCCCTTCGCCGTGATGGTCGCCAATGCCGCATCGCTCTCGCTGTTCGGCGAGGCGAGCGCCGCGCATGTCGCGCTGGCGAGCCGGCCGTCGCGGCCGATCGTGCTGATGCCGCTGCGCCGCGCCGCCGGCGAGCCGGCGCTGGCGCCGTCGATCTCGCCGGGGTTGGCGCAGGTCGGCCTGCTGCTGCCTTACGCCCCGGTCCATCATCTCGTGTTCCATGCGCTGCTCGGCGCACCAGAGGGCAGCGACTGGCGCAGCGCCCCCCAAAAAATTGCGCTGGTCGCCACCAGCGCCAATCCGGGCGGAGAGCCGCTGGTGGTCGACGACGCCGATGCGCAGCGCCGGCTCGCCGGCATCGCCGACCTGATCGTGACGCACGACCGGCCCATCGTGGTGCGGGCCGACGATTCGGTGATGACCGTGATCGACGGCGCGCCCGCCGTCATCCGCCGCGCCCGCGGCTTTGTTCCCGAGCCGGTCGATCTCGGCACCGACGGGCCCTGCGTGCTCGCGGTCGGCGCGCATCTGAAAGCGACCGTGACGGTGACGCGCGGGCGCGAGGCCTTCGTCTCCCAGCACATCGGCGATCTCGACACCGCCGAAACGGTGAAATTCTATCGCAAGACGATCGCGCATCTGACCAGTGTGCTCGACGTGACGCCGGAGCGCGTCGCCTGCGATCTGCATCCCGACTACCGCTCGACCCGCTTCGCCGAGGAACTCGGCCTGCCCGTTACCCGCCTGCAGCATCATGCCGCGCATGTCGCCGCGATCGCGGCCGAGCACGGCCGCAAGAGCCCGGTGCTCGGCGTCGCGCTCGACGGACACGGCCTCGGCGATGACGGCGGCAACTGGGGCGGCGAGCTTCTGCTGGTGGACGGCGCGGCGTTCAGCCGTCTCGGCCACCTCGCCCCGCTGGCGCTGCCCGGCGGCGACCGCGCCGCGCGCGAGCCCTGGCGCATGGCGCTGGCGGCGCTCAAAGCGATCGGTCGCCTCGACGAGGCGGCGTCGCGGTTTCCAGAAATTTCGATCGCCGGCGCGCTGGCCAAGCGGATGGCATCGCAGACCGATACGTCACGGCACAGCGCCCCTTCTGCTTCTCCCCGCGCGCGGGGAGAAGGTGGCTCGCCGCGCAGCGGCGAGACGGATGAGGGGGCGCTTCTGTATCCACGAGACGCCCCCTCACCCGACGTCCGCGCTGATCGCGCGGACGTCGACCTCTCCCCGCGTGCGGGGAGAGGTGAGGGGACGGCGACCACCACCAGCCTGGGGCGGCTGTTCGATGCGGCGGCGGGTCTTCTGGGGCTGCGCACGCATCAGGACTACGAGGGGCAGGCCGCCATGGAGCTCGAGGCCCTGGTCGGAACACCCCTTACGCTGGATCACGGTTTCGTCTGCCGCGACGGCGTGGTGAACTTTTCGCCGCTGCTGGCCGCGCTCGCCGACACGCGGGATCGGCGCGCCGGCGCGGCGCTGTTTCACGGCACCCTGATCGACGGCCTCGCCGCCTGGATCGCCGCGGCGGCCGCGACGCACGGGCATCGCGAGGTGGCGCTCGGCGGCGGCTGCCTGATGAACCGGGTGCTGGCCGACGGGCTCGCTTCGGCGTTGCGGGGCCGGGGGCTGGTGCCGCTGCTCGCCCGCGCCGTGCCGCCGAACGACGGCGGCCTGTCGCTCGGGCAGGCCGCGATGGCCCGCGCCGCCATGAACGATCCAGCGAGCGCGTTCGCGCTCGCACCGACATCCTGAAGGAGGCGACCATGTGTCTCGCGATCCCGGCCCAGGTGACCGAGCTTCTGCCCGACGGCATGGCCAAGGTGTCGCTCGACGGTGTCTCAAAAGCGATCTCGGTCGCGCTGCTCGACAGCGTCGCGCCCGGCGACTACGTCGTCCTTCACGTCGGCTACGCGCTCGCCCGTATCGACGCCGAGGAGGCCGAGCGCACCCTGGCCTTGCTGGCCGAGGCCGGCGCCGTGCGAGCCGCGGAGGTCGCGTCATGAGATATGTCGACGAATACCGCGACGGCGTCCTCGCCAAGTCCATCGCGGCGGCGATCAGCGCGGAGGCCGAGCCGCATCGACGTTATCACTTCATGGAGTTCTGCGGCGGGCATACGCATGCGATCTCGCGCTACGGCATCGAGGATCTGTTGCCCGAGAACCTGCGGATGATCCACGGCCCCGGCTGCCCGGTCTGCGTGCTGCCGGTCGGCCGCATGGACGACGCCATAAGACTCGCCCAAAGGCCCGGCGTCACGTTGTGCACCTATGGCGACCTCATGCGGGTGCCGGGCTCGGACGGGTCGAGCCTGCTCAAGGCCAAGGCGGCGGGCGCCGACATCCGCATGGTCTACTCGACCCTCGACGCACTCAAGATCGCCGAGGCCGAGCCCGGCCGCGAGGTGGTGTTCTTCGCCATCGGCTTCGAGACGACGACGCCGCCGACCGCGGTGGCGATCGAGATCGCGGCCAAGAAGGAGCTGAAGAACTTTTCCGTGTTCTGCAATCACGTGCTCACGCCGGCGGCGATCCGCGCCATCATGGAGAGCCCGGAGGCGAAGCGCGGCGAAGTCTCGCTCGACGGCTTCGTCGGCCCGGCGCACGTGTCCACCGTGATCGGCACGGCGCCCTACGAGTTCTGCGCGACGCTTTACCGCAAGCCCGTCGTGATCGCCGGCTTCGAGCCGCTCGACGTGATGCACGCGATTCTGATGCTGGTCCGCCAGGTCAATGAGGGCCGCACCGAGATCGAGAACCAGTACATCCGCGCCGTCACGCCGACCGGCAACGAGAAGGCGCAGGCGCTGGTGACGAAACTGTTCGAGCCGCGGGAAAGCTTCGAGTGGCGCGGCCTCGGCGAGGTGCCGTTCGGTGCGCTGAAGCTGCGCGACGTCTATGCGCGCTTCGACGCCGAGACGCGCTTCTCCATCGTCACTCAGAAGGCCGAGGACAATCCCGCCTGCGAGTGCGGCGCCATCCTGCGCGGCGTCAAGCGGCCGGCCGACTGCAAGCTGTTCGGCACGGTCTGCACGCCGGAAAACCCGATGGGTTCCTGCATGGTCTCGTCGGAAGGCGCCTGCGCGGCGCACTGGACTTTTGGGAGATTCCGCCAGCACGCCAGGACGAGGCCCGAGGTTCTGCCCGCATGACAACGCATGTTCCGCCGCGCCCGCGCCACAGAAAGCTCGACCTGACAAACGGGCGCGTCGAGCTCACCCATGGCGCCGGCGGCCGTGCCATGGCGCAGCTCATCGCCGACATTTTCGCTCCCGCACTGGCGAACGAATTTCTGGCGCAGGGCAACGATCAGGCGGCGATGCCGCTGCCGGGCGCCGCAAACGGAAAACTGGTGATGACGACCGACGGCTACGTCGTCTCGCCGCTGTTCTTCCCGGGCGGTGACATCGGCTCGCTCGCCGTGCACGGCACCATCAACGACATCGCCATGAGCGGTGGCGTGCCGCTCTATCTGTCGGCGAGCTTCATCATCGAGGAGGGATTTCCACTCGCCGACCTCGATCGCATCGCCAAAAGCATGGGCGCGGCGTCGCGCGCCGCCGGCGTGCCGGTGGTCACGGGCGACACCAAGGTGGTCGAGCGCGGCAAGGCGGACGGCGTGTTCATCTCGACCGCCGGCATCGGCGTGGTGCCGGCAGGACTCGTCCTGTCGGGAGATCGGGCGACCCCCGGCGACGTGGTACTCCTCTCGGGCTCGATCGGCGACCACGGCGTCGCCATCATGTCGAGCCGCGAGAACCTGGAGTTCGAGACCGCGATCCTGTCCGACTCCGCCGCCCTGCACGGGCTGGTCGCCGCCATGGTGGCGGCCGCCGGGGCGCATCTCAAGCTGATGCGCGACCCGACCCGCGGCGGCCTCGCCGCGACGCTCAACGAGATCGCCCACCAGTCCGGCGTCGGCATCGTCATTGCCGAGGAGGCGATCCCGGTGAAGGCCCAGGTGGCGGCGGCCTGCGAGCTTCTGGGGCTCGAGCCGCTCAACGTCGCCAACGAGGGCAAGCTGACCGCTGTGGTCGCGCCCGAAGGCGCCGACGCGCTCCTGGCCGCCATGCGGGCGCATCCGCTCGGCCGCGACGCGGCGATCATCGGCACGATCGTCGAGGACAAGCACCGCTTCGTCCAGATGACCACCGCCTTCGGCGGCGGCCGCATCGTCGATTGGCTCGCCGGCGAGCAACTCCCCAGAATCTGTTGACGGCGGTCTGACCCTCTCCCGAGGGGAGAGGGTCAGGCGCGAGCGCAGCTCGCGGCCGGGGTGAGGGGCGGATGCGTCTATGGCTGATCTCGGCACCCCCTCACCCGCCGCGCGTGCCGCGCGGCGACCTCTCCCCGCCGGGGAGAGGTGAAGAGGCGGCCGTGGCGTGGACTCCGCGCCTTACTTCAGCGCCATCCGCTTGGTCGGTGTGGCGGCGGGCGGCGGGGTGGCGGAGGCGGGCGACAGCACCAGCGTCAGCCAGACGTTCCAGCCCTCGGGCCGGTTCTCCGACTCGAACTCCTTGTAGGCCTTCAGGTTGAGATAGCCCTGAACCTCGCCCATCGGCACGATGTAGCCGACCTGCGCGCCGACGCTCATCACCCGCGACTCGAAGCATCCGACCCGGGCGCCGGTGCCGCTGTCGCAACTGATCTGTTGATACAGGTAGCCGACCAGGCCGATCTGGAGCTGTTTTGTCAGAAACTGCGACGCCCCTGTTGATTTCCACTGAGAAGTGACCCAGGCCGCGGGGATTTTTCCACCGAGAATTGACCCATGTTCGACCCTCCCCGGACGCGATTCGTTCGGGGGACAGCGGAGTGATCGACATGGAGTTATTGAGCGTCATCCGTCGGTGGCACCACCGGAACCATTACTCGATCCGGGAGATAGCTCGGCGCACCGGACTTTCCCGGAACACTGTCCGCAAGTATCTGCGATCGGACGGAGTCGAACCGCGGTTCAAAGTTCCCGACCGCCCCAGCAAGCTCGATCCCTATGCCGACAAGCTGTCGGCGATGTTGGCTGGAGAGGCGATGCCGGGAGCTGTGGTCCCTGACACCGCACGGCTCGCGAC
>NZ_JACAAX010000066.1 GCF_013377085.1 Rhodoplanes sp.
GTCGCCGGGGCGCTCGCTTTGGCGAGCCCGGCCTTCGGGCTGCTCGGCGCCGACGTGATGCTGGAGGCGCTCGGCGCGGCCTGGTCGGCGCTGGCGCTCCTCTGCTTTGCCCGCGCCATGGACACGCCGCACGAGCCCGGGCCGTGGCGACTGCTCGGCCTGGTGCTCACCGTTCTGTTCTTCCACAAAGGCAATTACTGGGGTCTGGTGGTCGTCTCGCTCGCCGTCGCCTATGCGATCGAGCGGCGCGCCGAGGTGGCGGCCCTGGTCGGCGCCGTTCTGTCGGCCGCCCGTCGAGGGTTCGGCTCCATCTTCGCTGTGCTCGGCCGAGACCCGCTGCTCATCGCGGCCTTTGCCGTCGTCTTGCTGATCGCCGTGATCTACCGCCGCGGGCCCACCAGCCTCGAGCTGTTCGGCCGGTCCGTCTCGCTCTACCCGCCCGAAAACTTGGTCACGGTCGCCTATGCGCTGGTCTTTGCGCGCGCCGTGGTGGCTTGGCGGCAACAGCGCGCGTGGTTGGCGCCGGCGCTCGGCGCCGGCGGACGGGCGTTGCTCGGCTGGCATGTCCTGCCGGTCGCCGCCTCGTTCCTCATCCCCAAGCGGCTGTCGGCCTTCCTGTGGTTCGTCGGCCCGTCCAATGCGCCGTCGGGCGCACCCTATGATCCGCTCGCCGGCGCCGCGTACTACTGGGAGATGGTCGCCGACGGGTTCCATGCGGACCCGGTCGTCGCCGGCCTGGTGGTCGCCCTGTTCGCCATCGGCCTGATCGGCATCCGCCGATTCCCGCCCGGCGGTCGCGCCGTGTTCGTCCTGGCCCTGGTCGCGGCGGTCGGCGTGATCGCCCACCCCCATCACCAGGGTCGGTTCCTCGCCTCCTGGCTTTTCGCCGCGTGGGTCGGCGCCGGCGCCGGGGCCGGGCTCCTGGTCGAGATCCTGGCGCGCCGATGGTCGCCGGCGCGGTCCCGCGCCGCCGCCACGATCGTGCTCGGCGGAGCGATATCGGCAGCCGTGCTGGCCGTCGCCGTGCTGGTCCGGCCGCCGTCCTCGGCGACGGCGCTCGCCGCCGCCAGCCGCTATTCCGGGCCGTCCGACCTGTTGCTGGTGCGGCCGGCCCTGCCGGCCCTGACCGGCGCACGCTCGATCGGCGTCGCCGCGACGGTCGGGCGCACGCCGTTCTTCGCCTGGGCCATCCATGTCGCCTGCGGCTGCGCCGTGCCGGTCGACGGGCCGTGGCTCGTCTCGGGTGCGTCGCGGGAGACGAACCGAGCCGCCATGGAGGCGTTTCTCGCCGCCACACCGGCCGACCGGCTGCTGGTGGTCGACGTCGCCCCCGGCAGCCCGGCCGTCCTGGAGCCGGGCTTCGCCGGGATCGTCGACGCCATGGCGACCCAGACCGGCTTCGTGCCGCTCCTGTCGGCGGCCGTGCCGGAGCACGCCGCCACCCTCACGGTCTGGCGCCGCCGCGAGCCCGGCGATGCTCCCGTCCCGGTCCCCGCGGCGTCGGGTCCGGCTGATCCGACCCCGGCCCCGGCCGCGGTCCCGGAGCCGGCCCCGCCGGCTCCGGCGCTGCCGCCTCCCGAACGGGATGCCGCGCCGGCCGCGCCCGCGACATCTCCCGGGGCTGACTCCGCGCCGGCTGTCGGCCCGCAGCCCGCGGACGCCCCGCAGCCTGCGGCTGTTCAGGAACCCCCGACGCCCCCGGTCCCGGCCGGGCGGGACTGATCTGCACGGGCCGGAGGGAGTTCTCCGCCGCCGTCCTGGACAGCCTCCCGCCGCACCGCTAAAACCATCCTGAATTGCAAGGCAGGACCGTCGCTTAGCTCGCCAGGGGGGCGCGGTCGCGCGTCACCAGGAACAAGAGCTTTCGATGAGCGGCGTCAACGACATCCGGTCGGCCTTCTTGGGCTTCTTCGAGAAGAACGGGCATGAGATCGTGCCCTCCTCTCCGCTCGTCCCGCGCAACGACCCCACCTTGATGTTCACCAATGCCGGGATGGTGCAGTTCAAGAACGTCTTCACGGGTCTCGAAAAGCGCCCCTATTCGCGCGCCGTAACGGCCCAAAAATGCGTGCGGGCCGGCGGCAAGCACAATGACCTCGACAATGTCGGGTACACGGCGCGGCACCACACCTTCTTCGAGATGCTGGGGAATTTCTCCTTCGGCGACTACTTCAAGGAGCGCGCCATCGAGCTCGCCTGGCGGCTCATCACCAAGGAATACGGCCTGCCGGCCGACCGCCTCACCATCACGGTCTATGCGGACGACGACGATGCCTTCACGTTGTGGAAGAAGATCGCCGGTCTGCCGGAGCGCCGCATCATCCGCATCGCGAGCTCCGACAATTTCTGGGCGATGGGCGACACCGGCCCGTGCGGCCCGTGCTCGGAAATCTTCTACGACCACGGCGAGCACATCCCGGGCGGTCCGCCCGGCTCGCCCGACGCCGATGGCGACCGCTTCATCGAGATCTGGAATCTCGTCTTCATGCAGTACGAGCAGCTCCCCGACCGGAGGCTCGACCTGCCGCACCCGTCGATCGACACCGGCATGGGGCTGGAGCGCATCGCCGCGGTGCTGCAGGGCACCCACGACAACTACGCCATCGATCTGTTCGGCGCGCTGATCCAGGCCGTGGTCGACCGCACCGGCGTCGATGCCGACGGCCCGATGAAGGCCTCCCACCGGGTGATCGCCGACCATCTGCGCGCCACCTCGTTCCTGATCGCCGACGGCGTGCTGCCCTCGAACGAGGGCCGCGGCTATGTGCTCCGCCGCATCATGCGCCGCGCCATGCGGCATGCGGAGCTGCTGGGCGCCCGCGAGCCCTTGATGTGGAAGCTCGTCCCGACGCTGGTGCGCGAGATGGGCCAGGCCTATCCGGAGCTGGTGCGGGCCGAGGCGCTGATCACCGAAACGCTGCGGCTCGAGGAGACGCGGTTCCGCAAGACGCTGGAGCGCGGCCTCTCCATCCTGGAGGACGAGACGCGCACCTTGAAGCGTGGCGACAAGCTCAAGGGCGAGGTCGCCTTCACGCTCTACGATACCTTCGGCTTCCCGCTCGACCTCACCCAGGATGCCCTCAAGGCGCGCGGCGTCGAGGTCGACACGGCGGCCTTCAACGCCGCCATGGAGCGCCAGCGCGAGATGGCGCGGGCCTCCTGGGCCGGCTCCGGTGAGGCGGCGACCGAAACGGTGTGGTTCTCGTTGCGCGAAAAGCTCGGCGCCACCGAGTTTCTCGGCTACGAGACCGAGACAGCCGAGGGCGAGGTCTTGGCCATTGTGCGCGACGGCGTGCAGGCGACCAGCCTGAAGGCCGGCGAGACGGGTGCCGTCATCCTCAACCAGACGCCGTTCTACGGCGAGTCGGGCGGCCAGGTCGGCGACATCGGCGTGATGACGGGCGACGGGGTGCGCTTCCGCGTCACCGGCACGAGCAAGAAGGCCGGCGATGTCTTCGTCCACTCCGGTACGGTGGAGGAGGGCATCCTGAAGCCGGGCCAGGCGCTCGCCCTCGAGGTCGATCGCACGCGGCGCTCCGACATTCGCCGCAACCACTCGGCGACCCATCTGCTGCACGAGGCGCTCCGCCAGGTGCTGGGCGATCACGTCGCCCAGAAGGGCTCGATGGTGGCGCCCGACCGGCTCCGCTTCGATTTCTCGCACCCGAAAAAGATGTCCGACGAGGAGATCGCCCGGGTCGAGGAGATCGCCAACACCCAGGTGCTGGAGAACACGCCCGTCGTCACCCGTCTGATGGCGGTCGACGATGCGACTACCTCCGGCGCCCGCGCGCTCTTTGGCGAAAAATACGGCGACGAGGTCCGCGTCGTTTCCATGGGCGAGGCCTCCAACGCGCTCGGCTGGTCCGTGGAGCTGTGCGGCGGCACCCATGTGCGCCGCACCGGCGACATCGGCCTCGTCTATATCGACCAGGAGGCCGGCGTCGCCGCCGGCGTGCGCCGCATCGAGGCGATGACGGGCGCGGCGGCGCGCCGCCGGCTCGCCGACAGCGACCGCCGGGTCGCCGCGCTCGGCCAGCTCATACGGGTGCAGCCGGCCCAGGTCGAGGAGCAGGTGACCAAGCTGCTCGACGAGAAGAAGCAGCTCGAGCGTGATCTCGCCGACGCGCGGCGCAAGCTCGCCATGGGCGGCGGCGCCAAGTCCGGCGCCCCCGACGGCATGCGCGACGCGGGCGGCGTCAAGCTTTTGGCCCGCGCCGTCTCCGGCATCGAGATCAAGGATCTGAAAAGCCTCGCCGACGACGGCAAGAAGCAGGTCGGCTCGGGCGTGGTGGCGATCGTCGGCGTGACGGCCGAGGGCAAGGCCGGCCTGGTGGTCGGCGTGACGGCGGACCTGACGGCGCGGTTCAGCGCCGTCGATCTGGTCAAGCGGGGCGCCGAGGCGCTCGGCGGCAAAGGCGGCGGCGGCCGGCCGGATCTCGCCCAGGCGGGTGGGCCGGACGGCGACAAGGCCGAGGCGGCCCTGGAGGCGATCGCCTCCGCGATCGCATCGGTGGGCGGGCAGGGGTGACGTCGCGGTAACGTCCCTGCGCCATGATGGACGCTCCGAAGGAGGGGCGCAGGATGCGCGGGCACGCCAAGCGTGCGACAGAGCTCAAACGCCGGATCGGCGAGATTCTCGACCATGGTGACGGGTCGGACCGCACCAGCGTGCTGGTCGACCGCACCCTCATCCTGCTGATTCTGCTCAATCTCGCCGGCGTGATCCTCGAATCGGTGCCCGAGGTCGACGCCAGATGGCACGCGGTTTTCGTCGCCATCGAGATCGTCTCGATCGTCGTCTTCTCGGCCGAATATGCGCTGCGCATCTGGGTGGCGCCCGAGCACGCGCTGCTGCGGGCGCTGTCGCCCGCCCAGGCGCGCTGGCGCTACATGACCAGCACGGTCGGCATCATCGATCTGCTCGCCGTGCTGCCGTTCTGGTTCGCCTTCACGGTGCCGGAGGATCTGCGCGTCATCCTGGTCTTCCGGGTGGTGCGCTTCCTCAAGCTCACCCGCTACTCGACCGGCATGCGCTCGCTGCTCGACGCGCTCTACAACGAGCGGCGGGCGCTGCTCGCCTGCCTGGTCATCTTCTTCGGCGCCACGCTGTTCGCCGCCGTGATGATGTATCTGGCCGAACGGCACGTGCAGCCGGACAAGCTCGGCACCATCCCGGATGCGATCTGGTGGGCCTTCGTCACGCTCGGCACCGTCGGCTACGGCGACGTGGTGCCGGTGACGGCCCTCGGCAAGGTGATCGCCGGCGTCACTATCCTCACCGCCATGGCGATGGTGGCGCTGCCGGTCGGCATCATCGCCACCGCCTTTGCCGACGAGATCCATCGCCGCGACTTCGTCGTCACCTGGGGCATGGTGGCGCGGGTGCCGCTGTTCGCCGGGCTGGACGCCGCCTCGATCGGCGACATCATGCGCTATCTCAAGGCCCAGACGGTCGACGCCGGCGACGTGATCGTGCGGGTCGGCGACCCGGCCCATTCGATGTATTTCATCGCCCGCGGCGCCGTCGACATCGACCTGCACGGTCGCCACATCACGCTCGGGGTCGGCCATTTCTTCGGCGAGATCGCGGTGCTGCGCCGCGCCAAGCGCTCCGGGACCGTCACGGCACTGACCCGCGCCAACCTGCTGGTGCTCGACGCCAACGATCTGCGCCGGCTGATGGACCGCGACCCCCAGGTCGCCGACCGCATCCACGAGGTGGTGCGCGAGCGCGTCGGTGACGCCATCGTCACCCGTAAGGGCGACATGGTCACCGAGGAGATCGCCCAGGGCGAGGAGCGGCGCTCGCCGGAGTGAGGCGGGCATGGGCGGTCCCGTAGGGCGTCAATGAGCGCAGCGAATTGCGCCGCTCGGCGCTGCTTGGCTTCCATGACGATCGCTCCCGGGATGATCGGTGCAATTCGCTGCGCTCATTGCACCCTACGACTCGTCCACCCGCCGGTATCGCTTGCCGCCGTCGGCGAAACGGGCCACCCTTCCGGCCTCACCCGGAGGAACCGGGAGCGAAACCGAACGGGAGGAGACATGACCGAAAACCCGCAGTTGTCCTTGAACCGGCGTGGCCTCCTGGCGGGGAGTGCAGCGTTTGCGGCCGCGAGCGTGCCGGCGCAGGCCGAGGTCGCCGTGGAAAAGATCGTCGCCGAGGAGCATTGGGCCCAGAAGGGCAACGTCAAGCTCTACGTCTATCGCAAGCGCATCGTCGACGACGGGGTGGCGACCAAGCCCGTGCTGTTCCTGGTGCACGGCTCGTCGTTCTCGGCGCGCGGCGGCTTCGACCTGCAGGTGCCCGGCCATCCCGATTATTCGTTCATGGACGCGTTCGCCCGCTTCGGCTTCGACGTGTGGACGGTCGACCACGAGAACTACGGGCGGTCGACCCGCAATACCGGCACCAATTCGGACATCAATTCCGGCGTCGCCGACCTCGAGGCCGTGATGCCGGTGGTCGAGCGCGTCACCGGGCAGGCGAAGGTCCGCCTCAAGGGCCAGTCGTCCGGCGCGATCCGGGCCGGCGTGTTTGCCGTCCGGCATCCCGAGCGGGTCGAGCGGCTGATCCTCGACGCCTTCACCTGGACGGGCGAGGGCGCCCCCGAGATCATGCGTCGCCGCGCCCAGGTCGAGACCTACAAGGCGAGCCCGGTGCGCAAGATGACCCGCGACAGCTTCGTCGGCATCTTCAGCCGCGACGATCCCTCGACCTTCGAGGCGGCCGTGCCGGCGGCGCTCGCCGACTACGAGCTGGCGCTCGGCGATGCCGCGCCGAGCGGCACCTATATCGACATGGCGATCAACATGCCGATGGTGGACCCGACCAAGATCCTCTGCCCGGTGCTGATGACCCGGGCCGAGCACGACGGCAACGCCACCGAGGCCGAGCTCCTGGAGTTTTTCTCCAAGCTGCCGAGCCGCGACAAGCAGTTCGCCATGCTGCGCGGGGTCGCCCACGTCGCCGTGCTCGGCACCAACCGCAAGCGCGTCTGGCACGTGATGCGCGAGTTCCTGACCCTTCCGGATCTGGTGAGCGCCTGAGACCGGCGGCAGCCCGGCGGGCGCCGCCGTCCTCCCCCGTGCCTGCGCGACCGGCTTGCCAAGCGGGGCGCGCGGGCAGCATCTTACCGTCATCGAGGTGCCGGCCCGCCGCGCGGCGCAAAGGTCCGTGCCGAGGCCGGTCGGCTGACGAGCCGGGCACGCCGGAGGCGGAGGAATGTCGCGTCGTTTTCCACAGCGGCTCGCCGCGCTGACCAGGGCCTGGATGACCCCGGTCGTCGCCCTCGGGGTCGCTGGCGTGTTCCTGGTCTCGGTCCCCTCGGTCCGCGCCGCGCTGGACCCGGCGCTCGACGGGCTGCTGGCGGCCTGCCTGGTCTTCTTCGCCGTGGATTGGCTGCTCGGCCTGTGGCAGGCGCGGGTGGCAAAGCGCCTCGCCGCCTGGCTGACCTCGCTGGAGCACGCCGTCGATGCGCTCGCGGTGTGGCCGATCCTGATTGCCGCGACGGCCGGGATCGACTCGCCGACCGTCTGGTTCCCCGGCATCCTGTGGCTGCTCGAGCTCGGCCCGGCGCGAACCAGCATCGCCATGCTGGGCCGCGTCGCCGCCACCGAGGCGCGGCCGCTGATCAGCGTCGCCGTGCTGTTCTTCGTCGTGCTGCAGTTCGCCGCGGTGGCGATCCATGTGGTCGAGCGCGACGTGCAGCCCGGCAGCTTCGGCTCGCTGCCGGCCTCGCTCTACTGGGCCATCACGACGCTGACGACGACCGGCTACGGCGATCTGGTGCCGATCACGCCGGTCGGACGCATGCTCGCGGGCTTCGTCATGATCGCCGGCATCGCCGTGTTCGGCCTGTGGATCGGCGTTCTCGCCACCGCCTTCGCCCAGGAGAGCCGCCGCATCGACTTCGTGCGCACCTGGGAGATCGTCGCCGATTCGCCGTTCTTCAAGAGCCTCAACCCGTCGGAGATCATCGAGATCGCCAACATGCTGCGCCGCTGGGACGTTCCCGCCGGAACCACCGTGATCCGCGAGGGGCAGGAAGGCGACTGCATGTATTTCATCGCCTCCGGCCAAGCCGACGTGGAGGTGGCCGACCGCACCATCCAGCTCACGCCGCCCGCCTTCTTCGGCGAGCTGGCGCTCCTCGGCAGCGGCGTGCGCACCGCCACCGTGACGACGACGTCTCCGGCGATCCTGCTGGTGCTCGACCGCACCGACTTCCGCCTGTTCCTGGCGCGCCACCCGGTGCTCGCCGAGACCATCAGGGGCGAGGCCGTGCGGCGCGCCGAGCAGAACCTGGAGACGTCGCCGGCCGGGTGAGCGGCGGCGTTTGCCGCGACGGCTACGGCGCCTTGCGCAGGAAGACGTAGTCGGCCGTGTAGGCCGCGCCCTGCGTGGCGCCGGCCTGCTCGCACGGACCTTGCAGGAGCCCGCCGCGGGTGTTGATGCGTTGGACCGTCGCAACGTCGGACAGCACGCCGGCGCCGCGCTTCTCCACCACGTCGGCCTTCAGCCAGGGAATGCTGCCGTCCGGCGACGGCGCGCTCGCGGCCACCTTGATCACCACGGCGCTGCCGTCCTGGTGCTCGAAGGTCGGTCCGCGATAGTGCCGGCCGATCGTGGTGCCGTCGCGCATCAGGGTCGCGACCGGCTCGCGGAACGTCCAGGCGAGCTTGCCGTCGGCGCCGGCCTTGCACTCGTAGACCTGGGCGCCGGCGGCGTTGACGGTGAGCGCCGGGGTTGCCCCGGGCGCGTCGATCGCAGCCGGCAGCTCGGCGAAGGCCGGACCGGCGAGAGCCATGGCGGCGAGCAGCGCAACCGCCACCGGGCGGGTCATGGGCATGGGGGTATCTCCTTCAGGGAAACAAGAGGAGGTAACCATCCCGGAGTGACGCGGGCAAGCCGGGTGGCTTCGCCGTTCTGATACCGAGGCCGAGGGGCGCCACTCCCCGGTCGTCACCGCCGGACTTGATCCGGCGGTCCATCTCTTCGAAAGAAAACACTTTTTCGAAGATGGATTCGCGGGTCGAGCCCGCGAATGACGAACAGCGAGTCCGTTGGTGCGAGGGCGTCCGGCCGACGAAATAGGGCGTGCCGGAGCACGCCCTTCTTCAAACTGGTTCATGTGACTTGGCGGCTCGGTGCCAGATGATCCGGATCATCTGGTCGCCGTCCATCTCGTCGCCGAAGGCCGCGCGTCAGAGCGCGGCGATCGTGGCGTTCAGCGTGGCGCTCGGCCGCATTGCGGCCGATGTCTTGGCGGCATCGGGCAGGTAGTAGCCGCCGGTGTCCACCGGCTTGCCTTGCGCGCCGATCAGCTCGCCGTTGATCTTGGCCTCGTTCTTGGCGAGCGCCTCGGCCAGCGGCTTGAAGCGGGCTTGCAGCTCCACGTCCTTGGTCTGCGCGGCCAGCGCCTCGGCCCAGTAGAGGGCGAGGTAGAAATGGCTGCCGCGATTGTCGATCTCGCCGACCCTGCGGGCAGGATTGCGGTTGAACTCGAGGAATTTTGCGATGGCCGTGTCGAGCGTCTCGGCGAGAACCTGCGCCTTGGCGTTCTTGTAGGTCTGCGCCAGATGCTCGAGCGACGCGCCCAGCGCCAGGAACTCGCCGAGCGAATCCCAGCGCAGATAGCCCTCGTCCTGGAACTGCTGCACGTGCTTGGGCGCCGAGCCGCCGGCGCCGGTCTCGAACAGGCCGCCGCCCGCCATCAGCGGAACGATCGACAGCATCTTGGACGAGGTGCCGAGCTCCATGATCGGAAACAGGTCGGTCAGATAATCACGCAGCACGTTGCCGGTGACCGAGATCGTGTCCTGTCCCTTGCGGATGCGCTCGAGTGAGAACCTGATCGCCTCGACCGGCGCCAGGATGCGGATGTCGAGCCCCGACGTATCCTCGTTCTTCAGATACTTTTCGACCTTGGCGATGACCTGCGCATCATGCCCGCGCTTGGGGTCGAGCCAGAACACCGCCGGGGTGCCGGTGAGGCGCGCGCGGCGCACGGCGAGCTTGACCCAATCCTGGATCGGCGCGTCGCGGACCTCGCACATGCGGAAGATGTCGCCGGTCTCGACCGGACGCTCGAGCAGCACCTTGCCGTCATCGGCGACGACGCGAACCGTTCCGTCGCCGGGAATTTCGAACGTCTTGTCGTGCGAGCCGTATTCCTCGGCCTTCTGCGCCATCAAGCCGACGTTCGGGACCGAGCCCATGGTCTTGGGATCGAAGGCGCCGTGGGCCTTGCAGTCGTCGATGGCCACCTGAAAGATCTGCGCGTAGCAGCGATCCGGGATCACGGCCTTGACGTCGTGCAGCTTGCCGTCGGCACCCCACATCTTGCCCGAATCCCGGATCATCGCCGGCATCGACGCGTCGACGATGATGTCCGAGGGCACGTGCAGATTGGTGATGCCCTTGTCGGAATTGACCATCGCGACGCCCGGTCGCTTGGCGTACTCGGCCGCGATGTCGACCGCGATGGCCAGCTTCTCGGCGTCCGGCAGCGTCGCGATCTTCGCCAGCAGATCGCCGAAGCCGTTGTTCAGGTTGACGCCGAGCTTTTTCAACGTGGCGGCGTGCTTGGCGAGCACGTCGGCGAAGAACTCGGACACGGCGTGGCCGAAGATGATGGGATCGGAGATCTTCATCATGGTGGCCTTGACGTGCAGCGAGAACAGCACGCCCTTCTTCTTCGCATCCTCGATCTGCTCGGCGAAGAAGGCGCGCAGCGCCTTGCGGCTCATCACCGCCGCGTCGATGATCTCGCCGGCCGCGATCGGCGTCTTCGCCTTCAGCACCGTGACGGTGCCGTCGGCGCCGACCAGCTCGATGCGGGCATTGGTCGCTGCGGCGACCGTGGTCGCGACCTCCGAGCCGTAGAAATCGCCGGCCGCCATGGACGACACATGCGACTTCGAGTCGGGGCTCCAGGCGCCCATCTTGTGCGGATTCTTGCGGGCGTATTGCTTCACGGCGCCGGCGGCGCGGCGGTCGGAATTGCCCTCGCGCAGCACCGGGTTGACGACGCTGCCGAACACCTTGGCGTAGCGGGCCTTGATGTCCTTCTCGGCGTCCGTCGTGGCATTGTCCGGATAGTCCGGGATGTCGTAGCCCTTGCCCTGCAGCTCCTTGATCGCGGCCTTGAGCTGCGGGATCGAGGCGGAGATGTTGGGCAGCTTGATGATGTTGGCCTCGGGCCTCGTCGCCAACTCGCCGAGCTCGGCGAGTTCGTCGTTGATCCGCTGCGCCGGGGTGAGCTTCTCGGGAAAACTGGCGATGATGCGGCCGGCCAGCGAGATGTCCTTGAGCTTCATGGACACGCCCGCCGCGCCGACGAAGGCTTCGACGATCGGCAGCAGGGAATAGGTCGCGAGCGCCGGGGCTTCATCGACCTTTGTCCACACTATTTCGAGATCTGGCATGCTTGCACCTCTGGTCATCGTCCTTGTTCAGGCCGAGCGGGGAGTTTGGGCCGAGCGGAAGCAGAACAGTGATGGGCGCGGTGGTAGGGCTTCTCCCTCGCGCCCTCGCATGAATTGTTCTCGGTGCGGAAACCGCCAACCGGGAATCGGACCGACGGGGAAGCTCGGCACGCCCTCGGGTGCCGGGCGCCCCCTGTTCAGCGCGCGCCCTATAGCACCCGCGATCCGCGGGCGGAAGCAGACATTGGACTCAGATTCTTGTCGGTGTGGCGACCGCCGAGGCGGCCCGGCATCGCCCGGCCGCTGGCCGGGCGGCGGGCCGTCGGGCGGTCAGTCGGGCCGGGGGGCTGCGGCTTTACCTTGCAAAAGCCGTCGGCCGCCCGTATGGTTCGGGCCATCGACATTTGGCCGGACAATCGGGCCGTTTCGCCTTCGCTGTATGCCGGGCGCACGATCAGACCCTCTCCAAAGATCGAACACACCGAACCGGGGGCGTGCCCAACGCGGCCCCGGCTTTCAGCACATACAGTGAAAAGGCTACCCGATATGACCAAGGGCACCGTGAAGTTCTACAACGATCAAAAGGGCTTCGGCTTCATCGCTCCGGACGACGGCGGCAAGGACGTGTTCGTCCATGCGACCGCGCTCGAGCGCGCCGGAATGCGCAGCCTGAACGAAGGCCAGAAGGTCGTCTTCGACACCCAGGAAGACCGCCGCACCGGCAAGATCGCCGTCGGCACCATCCAGGCCGCGTGATCGGCGCGTCGGCCGCCCAGACAGGGCGGCCCCGCCGCTGAGCGTTTCGCCCCTCGCGGGCGATGTCGCCCCGAAAGGGGCGACCGGGAGCCGCCCTCCGGGGCGGCTTTTCTGTTTTTGCAGTCCGTGCCAAACGGGTGCGATGACGAGCCACGACGATATCGCCATGGCCGAGGGCCGCGAGGACTGGTCGTGCCAGGCCTGCGGGGCCTGCTGCGCCTATTCGGCCGAGTGGCCGCGCTTCTCGTTGGAGAGCGAGGTGGCGCTCGCCCTCATCCCGGCCGGCTTCGTCGACGACGCCGCCGGCCGCATGCGCTGCGAGGGCGACCGCTGCACGGCGCTCCTCGGCGAGGTCGGGCAGGCGACCGCCTGTGCCGTCTATGCGGTCCGGCCCGATGTGTGCCGCACCTGCGAGCCGGGCGACCCGGAATGCCGCATGGCCCGGGCCCGCCACGGGCTGTGATGCAAAGGTGCCGTCATGTGGCTGCCGATCCGCGCCGCTGGTCGACTCGACCGACCGGATCGGATAGGTGGTCCGCGCCGTCGGCCGCGGCGCGACGGCACAGCCAAGCCCGATTCGTGACATCCTGACCCCCCAAAGCTCTGATCCCATGCCCGGCGCCGGAACCGACAAGACCAAGACCTGGGTCGCCGCCCCGGCTCCCGTCGTCATCCTGGTGGAGCCGCAGCTCGGCGAGAACATCGGGGCGGCGGCGCGCGTGATGGCGAATTTCGGCCTGTCGCGGCTGCGCCTCGTCGCCCCCAGACAGGCCTGGCCCAATCCCAAGGCGCACATGATGGCAGCCGGCGCCGACCGCGTGCTCGATGGGGCCGAGCTGTTCGACGACCTGAAAGCCGCGATCGCCGACTGCACCTATGTGGCTGCCTGCACGGCCCGCGCCCACGATCAGGCGAAGCCGGTCGTGTCGCCGGAGGCGGCGGCCGAGCGGCTGGCGCCGCTGGTGGCGGCCGGCGAGACCGTTGCGATCGTGTTCGGGCGTGAGCGCAACGGTCTCGAGAACGAGGAGGTCGGCCTCGCCGACTGTATCGTCACGTTCCCGATCAACCCGGCCTTCGCCTCGCTCAATCTCGCCCAGGCGGTGGCGCTGGTCTCCTACGAGTGGTTCAAGCGCGCCGGCACGGGCCTGCCGTTCACGATGCCGGTGCGCTCGGAGCCGGCCCCGAAGGAGCAGATGCTCGCCTTCTTCACCAATCTGGAACGCGAGCTCGAACGGGTCGAGTTCTTCCGTCCGGCCGAGAAGCGCGAGACCATGACGGTCAACCTGCGCAACATCTTTTCCCGCATGCAGCCGACCCGGCAGGACATCCAGACGCTGCACGGCGTCGTCATGGCGATCGTGGAAGGCCGCAAGGGCCCGGCGCGCGGCGGCGTGCTCGACGGCGACGAGGCGGCGTTGCTGCGCAAGCTGCTCACCGAGCACGGCGACGGCCGGGTTCCCTCCGAGCGCGGGCCGGTGCGCGGCCTGTCGCGCCTCCTGCGCCGCAATCCGACCGAGGCGGAGCGCACCCTGTGGGACGCGCTGGTCAAGGACCGCCGCTTTGCCGGGCGCGGCTTCAAGCGGCAGGTGCCGGTCGGCCCCCATATTGCCGATCTCGTGTCGTTTCCTCTGCGCGTGGTGATCGATCTCGTGCCGGCTGGCGAGGCGGCCGAGGCGGCGGCAGCGCGCGATGCCAAGCGTGCTTGGCTCGCGGCGCGCGACTACCGGGTGGTGACGCTCGACGTCGCCGCCGTCGAGGCGGATCCGCGCGCCACGCTCGAAACGCTCGCCGGGGTGCTGGCGCTCTGACGAACGATCACGCCGGTCGCCGCGGCCGTGGTTTTGCTCTGAGTCAAGGACTGTGGGACCGGCGACGCCTTAGCAAAGCGAAAATCGGAATTGTTTCGAACGGCGAGGTATTTCGATATGACTCTGCGAAACTCCCCCGACGCCTATGGCACGATCGCGCGCGCCCTGCATTGGCTGACCGTCGTCCTGGTGGTGGCGGCCTGGCTGATCGGTTTGTTCCACAACGCATTTCCGCAAGGCGCGGCGCGGGCTGCCGCCATGTTCGTCCACATGACGTTCGGGCTCACCATCGCGCTGCTGTTGGTCGTACGCGTGCTGTGGCGGATGGTCGATCCGGCGCCGCCGCCGCCGAAGACGCCGCTCGGCCGCCTCGGCGACATCGCCGCCGCCTCGGTGCACGGCATCACCTATCTGCTGCTGCTCGCGATTCCGGCGATCGGGATCGCGCTCCTGTTCGCGCGTGGCCGCCCGCTTCCGGTGTTCGGTCTCACCGAGATCGCGTCGCCCTGGGCGGCGGATCGCAGCTTCGCCCGGACCTTGAATCCGTATCACGAGTGGCTGGCCCACGCCCTGATGGCGATCGCCTTCGTCCATGCGGTCGCGGCGCTGGTGCATCATTTCGTGTTCCACGATCGCACGCTGCGGCGCATGATCGGCACCGCCTGACACTCGGCGATCGACGCGCGGCGATCACGCTCCGGCGTGATCGCCGGAATGCCGGATCGTGGCGTTCGGTCGCGCGGCGGACGGGGCGAGGGCGCCCCGTCGCCGATCGGGAGCGCCGGCCTCAGCGTCCGGTTTTGACGAGCTCCACCGCCTTGTCCATCAGCTCGGCCATGGTTCGGCGGATCTGGTGGTCGGACTGGTGCACGCCCTTGGCGTCGAAGTCCTTGCGGAGCTTCTGGAACACGTCCTCCTCGCCGGGCGACTCGAAGTCGGCGACCACCACCTCCTTGGCGTAGGCCTCCGCCTCGGCCCCGGTCAGGCCGAGCTTCTCGGCCGCCCACAGGCCGAGCATCTTGTTGCGCCGCGCCGTCGCCTTGAAGCGCAGCTCCTCGTCATGGGCGTATTTCTTCTCGTTGCTGTCCCTGCGGTCGTCGAAAGTGTTCATGGCGTCCCTCGTGCCTTAACGTGGCTGTCGTTTCTGCCGTGCAGGCCGCCGGCAGAAATAGCGCCCGGCCCGCCTCGCGAGCGCGCCTTGCACATCGCTCCAGCGGGGTCAAGGGCGCCGAAAACGCTCGCACAAGTCCTCATTGCACGCTCCGCCCTGCCGGTCTATGTCGATTGTGCTCGTCGCCCCCATCGGATAGGTTCCGACGGAATCGTGACGAGCGTGTCTCGCGTACTGCTCGACGTCGCCGCGGGCCTTGAACCCAGAACTCGGAGCCACGGCATCCTATGGATTTTCTCAAGCCACGGTACACCCCCATGAGCCGCCGCCGCCGCATCTACGAAGGCAAGGCGAAGATCCTGTACGAGGGCCCGGAACCGGGAACGTTGATCCAGCACTTCAAGGACGACGCCACCGCGTTCAACGCCAAGAAGCACCAGGTGATCGAAGGGAAGGGTGTCCTCAACAACCGCATCTCCGAGTACCTGTTCCAGCACCTCAACGACATCGGCGTGCCGACGCATTTCATCCGCCGGCTGAACATGCGCGAGCAGCTCATCCGCGAGGTCGAGATCATCCCGCTCGAGGTGGTGATCCGCAATGTCGCGGCCGGCTCGCTGTCGCAGCGGCTCGGCATCGAGGAAGGCACCCAGCTCCCGCGGTCGATCATCGAATTCTACTACAAGAACGATGCGCTCGGCGATCCGATGGTGTCGGAGGAGCACATCACGGCGTTCGGCTGGGCGACGCCGCAGGAGATCGACGACATCATGGCGCTGGCCATCCGGGTCAACGACTTCCTGTGCGGCCTGTTCCTCGGCGTCGGCATCCGTCTGGTCGACTTCAAGATGGAATGCGGCCGGCTGTGGGAAAACGACATGATGCGGATCGTCGTCGCCGACGAGATCTCGCCGGACTCCTGCCGTCTGTGGGACATCAAGTCGAACGAGAAGCTCGACAAGGACCGGTTCCGCCGCGATCTCGGCGGCCTGCTCGAAGCTTACACCGAAGTCGCGCGCCGGCTCGGCATCATGAGCGAGAACGAGCGCCCGATCGGCAACGGCCCGGTCCTGGTGAAGGGCTGACGCTCACGGCGGGCGCACGCCCGCCACCTCTGTGCTGAAACGCCGCGTGAAAGTTTCGCGCGGCGTTTGCTTTTTGGGGGCTTGCTCGGGCCGCGGGGCCGGCTGGATACGCGGCCGGCGCGGGCTTATCTTTGGCCGTTGGACGAGACGGAGGAGCCGCCATGGGTGTCCCCAGGATCAGCACCGCGCCCCAGACCGTGGACGAGTTCTACGACTTCACCGACAGGCAGCCGGACGAGGAGAAGTGGGAGCTGATCGAGGGGGAGCTCGTCTTGCAGGCGTCACCCGGTCTTGCGCATCAGTGGATCGTCAAGAACCTCACCATTGCACTCGGGCTTCGGGAGCGCGAGCTCGATGCGCGGTGGGAGGTTCTGCCCGGCCTCGGGGTGCGCATCTCCAACATCAGCCGGCCCGAGCCGGACGTGCTGATCCTGCCGAAGCTGCCACGCCCGCTCGATCCGAAGCAGCGCGACCGGGACGACGTCCTCGTGATCTTCGAAATCCTGTCGCCGTCCACGGCCGACCGTGATCTCCGTTGGAAGCGCGAGGCCCACACGTCGCTGCCATCGCTGACCCATTACGTGGTGGTGGCCCAAGACGCCTTCGAGGTGGTGGTGTTCGCGCGTGAAAACGGCTTCGCCGAGCAGCGGTTTTCCGGGCGCGGCGACGCGATCGCGTTCCCGGACCTCGGCGTCACCCTGCCGCTCGCCGAGATTTTCCGCGACACCGGGCGGTGACGCGGGGACTCACGGGTCATAGATCGGCGAAGGACCTTCGCGCACCACCAGCCGGCCGCCCGTGAACCGGCGGGCAATGGCGATCACGTCCTCGTCCGGAATGTCCAGTTCCCTCGGCAGGAGCCGGATCGTCCTCTCGGTCCAGCGCGCGGGCAGCCAATCGACCGTGCGGCGGGGCAGGCCCCACGGCGCCTGCGGGCGTCCGATGAAGGCGAGGCCGGCGCCGACCGGTCTTCGCCGAAAGGTGGTGCGCCGGGTTTCGCGCCGCAGCTCGACGATCTCGTCCCAGCGTAAGGCGCGCGGCGTCCACGGGTCCAGATCGGCGACGCCGGACGGTCCGATCAGGAGATCCGGGCGGCGGTCGTAGATCCGTATGGTCCTGCGGACGAGGCGCTCTAGCGTCCAGCCGAGGGTGGCGGCCAGGACCAGGGCGCGGGGCAGCGGGGGGATCAGGATCACCAGGTGGGCGAGGGCCGCGCCGCGGCCGCGCAGGCGGAGACCGGACGGCGGATCGGCCAAGACGGCGATTCCGACCAACGTGACGGCCAGGACGAGCAGACCCAGCAGGCCCCAGTACAGCGTGTCGCGGCGCCGGTAAAAGAGAACGACGTTCTCCCGGGCCTCGAAGTTGAACGAGTCCAGCTCCCTCTGCCCCATGCTCGGCCTCCGCGAGGGTTGCAACCTATCCCGACCGGGCTAATGCCGGGTAAAGTGCCGGATGACAGCCGGTCGGTGTCGGGCGCGTGTTGACGCCGCGGCGTGCCCCCCGTAAGGGACCGTCATCCGAACCTTCGAGGCGCCCCATGAAAGCCCGCGTCACCGTCACGTTGAAATCCGGCGTCCTCGATCCGCAGGGCAAGGCGATCGAGGGGGCGCTGAAGTCGCTCGGTGTCGAGGGCGTCGCCAGCGTCCGCCAGGGCAAGGTGTTCGACATCGAGGTGCCGGGCGCCGACCGCGGCCGGGCCGAGGCCGCCCTGAAGGAGGCGGCCGAGCGTCTCCTCGCCAACACGGTGATCGAGGACTACCGGGTGGAGATCGTGGGATGAGCCTCCGGGTCGCCATGCCGGCCGGGGTGCGCCGATGAAATCCGCCGTCCTGGTCTTTCCCGGAATCAACCGCGAGCGCGACATGGCGCGGGCCCTGCGGCTGTGCGCCGGCAGCGATCCGGCCATGGTCTGGCACACCGAGACGGCGCTGCCGGCCGGTACCGACCTCGTCGTGCTGCCCGGCGGCTTCTCCTATGGCGATTATCTGCGCTGCGGGGCGATCGCGGCACGCTCGCCCGTGATGGACGCCGTGCGGGCCTTCGCGGCGTCGGGCGGCCTCGTGCTCGGCATCTGCAACGGCTTCCAGATTCTGTGCGAGGCGGGCCTGCTGCCGGGCGTGCTGATGCGCAATGCCGGCCTGAAGTTCATCTGCAAGGACGCCTATATCCGGGTCGAGCGCGCCGACACGCCGTTCACCCGCGGCTACGATGCCGGGCAGGTGATCCGGGTGCCCGTCGCCCATGGCGAGGGCAACTACATGGCCGATTCGGAGACCATCGCGCGGCTGGAGGGCGACGGGCGGATCGTGTTCCGCTACACGGCGCCCGACGGGGCACTGTCGCCGGACTGGAACATGAACGGCTCGATCTATGCGATCGCCGGCATCCTCAACGAGCGCGGCAACGTGCTCGGCATGATGCCGCACCCGGAAAACCACGTCGAGGACCTGATGGGCTGCACCGACGGCCGCGGCCTCTTTGCCGGCCTCGGCCGGCACTTCTCCGGCCGGCACTGAAGGTGGCGGGACGACCTCGACCGTGGATGTCGCGGCCGGGCCGGCCGGGCGTCATTGAACCTTCAGGTTGAGCTCGGTCACCAGCCGCTGGTATTTCGCGTATTCGTCCTGGAACAGCTTGGCGAACTCGGCGCCGCTGGTCCCCACCACCGGCTCCTGACCGGATTGCAGGAACCCGTCGCGGACCTCCGGGTCGGCGAGCGCCTTGGCGATCTCGGCATCGAGCCGCGCGACCACGACGGGCGGCGTGCCGGCGGGCACGAAGGCGCCGACCCACTGATCGAGCTCCAGCGCGATGCCGGCCTCCGTGTAGGTCGGCACGTCCTCCAGGCCGGGCGAGCGCCGGGCGGTCGACTGCGCCAGGATCTTGAGGGTTCCGGCCTTGGCATGTGGGATCACGGGCGACGAGCCGAGCGACCCGATCTTGATGTGGCCGGCGATGAGATCGTTGATCGCCTGGCCGCCGCCGCGATACGGCACGTGCTCGAGCTTGATGCCGGCGAGCTTCGCGAACCACTCGGCCACCATGTGCTGCTGCGACCCGACACCCGAGGTCGCATAGCTCATGCCCGGCTGCTTTTTCGCGAGCGCGACCAGCTCGGCGACCGAGCCGACCCCGAGCGACGGATTCACCGCGAGCACGACCGGCTGCCGCGTCAGCTCGATCACCGGCACGAAATCCTTGCGCGGGTCGATGCCGAGCTGAAACACGTGCGCCGCGCTGGCGAGCGAATCCGGGGCGATCAGCACCGTGTAGCCGTCGGCCGGGCTCTTGGCCGCCGCCTCGAAGCCGATATTGCCGGCGGCGCCGGTCTTGTTCTCGACGACGACCTGCTGGCCGAGCGTCAGCGAGATCTTGTTGGCGACGAGCCTTGCGGCGATGTCGGTCGAGCCGCCGGCGGGAAACGGCACGATGAAGCGGATGGCGCGGTTCGGCCATTCCTCGGCTGCCACCGGCGCGGCGAACGGCCCGGCCGACAGTCCGACGAGCAGCGTGACCAAAAGCCGGGCGACGACACGCGGACACGTTCGACTTCGTATACTTGGTGTCATTGCCTGGTCGCCTCGGTTATTCTCGCGGCTGTCCGCGCCGGTGCCATCACCACCAGACAGAGTGTGCAATTTACATGCCGCATGCAAACTATTTGCCCGAGCACATGGGCTTCGCCACGCTCGCGCCTCCCGGCCCGTTCACGGCCGGATCCTTCGTCGCGCTGACATTGACCTACACGGCCGGAACCTTCGGCATCGACGACACCGGGATGGTGAAGATCACCTGGCGCACCACGTCGGACATGGGCAAGCCGCAGTTCAGCGACCCCGGGGCGCCGAACTACACGACGGTCGAGGCGAGCAACGGCGCCAAGCTCGAGGTCCGCCTCGACCGCGTCAACATCCGGCCGTGGGCCAACACGCTCGTCATCCGCATCGGTCGCGGCTTTCTGCGCGCCGGGGACACGCTGACGGTACGGCTCGGCGACACCCGGCAGGGCTCGCCCGGCTTGCGGTTGCAGACCAATTGCGAGGACGCGTTCGAGCTGAAGATGTTCGTCGACGCGTTTGCGACCTACGAGTTCACCGAGCTGCCGTCGTCGCCGCGTTTCGCGCTCCGGCCCGGCGCGCCGGCGCGCTGGAAGGCGATCCTGCCCTCGCTCGCCGTCGTCGGCGAACCGTTCCGGCTGGCGATCGTCGCCGAGGACGTCTGGGGCAATCCGACCGATCAGGCGGACGCGCGACTGACGCCGTCGTCCACGCCGCCGTTGCGCGGCCTGCCGGAGCACATCGATCTGAAGCCCGGCGACGGACCGCGCGTGATCGAGGGGCTGGTCGCGCCGGAGGAGGGCGGCGTCACACTTCGTCTGCTCGCACCGGACGGCAGCGAGCTCGCCTGCGCCAATCCGCTGAAAGCCGTGGCAGCGGCGGATCTGCGGCGCTACTGGGCCGACCTGCACGGCCAGAGCGGCGAGACCGTCGGCACCGGACCGGCGGAGGCGTATTTCCGCTACGCCCGCGACAAGGCCTTCGTCGACATGGTCGGCCACCAGGGCAACGACTTCCAGATCACCGACGCGTTCTGGGCCGAGCTCAACCGGCTGACCGAATCATTCGATGTTCCGGGCAAGTTCGTCTGCCTGCCGGGATACGAGTGGTCCGGCAACACCGGTCTCGGTGGCGACCGCAACGTGTTCTATCGCCATGAGGGCCGGCCGATCCGCCGCTCGTCGCGCATCCTGGTCGATTACCACGATGCCGACGGCTCCGACTGCGACACGGCGCACGACCTGTTCAAGGCGCTGGACGGCGAGGATGCCGTGGTGATCGCCCATGTGGGCGGCCGTTACGCGGACGTCAGGTTCGCCCATGACGGCCGGATCGAGCGCGCCGTCGAGGTCCATTCGACCTGGGGCACGTTCGAGTGGCTGCTGCACGACGCCTTCGAGATGGGATACCGGGTCGGCATCGTCTGCCACAGCGACGACCACAAGGGACGGCCCGGCGCCACCCTGCCGGGCGCCTCGACCTTCGGCGCCGTCGGCGGACTGACCTGCTATCTGATGCCGGAGCTCACGCGAGAAGCCCTGTTCGACGCGCTGCGCCGCCGGCATCACTACGGGACCACGGGCACGCGCCTGTTCCTCGATGTGTGCGGCGGGTTCGACACGCCCGTGACGGCGTTCTCGGACGATCCGACGCTCGGCCCCGCGGAGGAGCGGTCCGTGCGCGAGGCGCTGATGGGCGACATCGTGCGGCCCGGCGCGGTGCCGATGCGGCTTTCCGTCGAGGCGATCGGCACGGCGCCGATCGAGCGGGTCGACGTCCTCCACGGCAGGCAGACGGTGCGGACCGTCAGGCCGTATGCGGCGAGCGACCTCGGCCGGCGCGTGCGCGTGCTGTGGCAGGGGGCGGAGTATCGCGGCCGCGGCCGCGAGGTCGTGTGGCAGGGCAAGCTCGCCGTCACGGGCAACCGCATCCTGCGCTTCGCGCCGGTCAATTTCCTCAATCCGGAACGGCAGGTGCGCGAGACGACACCCGGCGCCGCGCTGGCCTGGACGTCGGTGACGACCGGTAATCTCGCCGGCATCGACCTCTGGCTCGAGCAGGCCGACCGCGGCACGCTGGCGATCGAGACCAATGTCGTCGGCGGGACGGTCGACCTGGACCGGCTCGGCGACGAGACGGTCGCCTTCGAGGGCGGTGGGCTCGGCCGCCGGGTGAGCGTCTATCGCCTGCCCGAGGCCGACTGGGCCCGCCGCGTCGCCTTCGAGCACATGGTGGCGTTTTCCGGTGGCGCCGATCTGCCGGTCTATGTCCGTGTCACCCAGGCCGACGGCCACCAGGCATGGTCGAGCCCGATCTATCTGGTCGCGTGAGGCGGTTGCGGCGTGAGGCGGAGGCGCGGTCCGCCCGGGTCGAGCCCGGGCGGCAGGCGCGGAGCTGGCCGAACAGTCTGGGCCAATGCCCATTCTCCGCTCGTTCCCGCGGAAGCGGGAATCCAGATTTTCGTTGTGAGGCTCCTGGATCCCCGCTTTCGCGGGGACGAGCGGAGATGAAGCGAGCCGCCTCGTCTCATACGGTTTCCGGGTGATCAGCTCGGATTTATGATGTCTGACCACCAATGG
>NZ_JACAAX010000067.1 GCF_013377085.1 Rhodoplanes sp.
CCGCCAAGCCCAATGCGGCGAAGGTGCCGGCCAGCCGCGCCAAGCGGACCGCCACCCGGGCCAAGGCGGCCGGCCCACGCAAGCCGGCGTCACGGCCGCGCGGCCGTCGCTAGGCTCGATCGAGACAGAGCGCGGTCGGGCCTCCGACCGCGACCGCGTCAAAGGCGACTGCGTCGACGGCGCCGACCACCGCGCCCAACTGGAAGACCTCCGATGCCCATCAACATCCTGATGCCCGCGCTCTCGCCCACGATGGAGAAGGGCAACCTCGCCAAGTGGCTTAAGAAGGAGGGCGACACGGTGAAGTCCGGCGACATCATCGCCGAGATCGAGACCGACAAGGCCACCATGGAGTACGAGGCGGTCGACGAAGGCACCATTGCCCGCATTCTGGTGCCGGCCGGAACCGCCGACGTCGCCGTCAATGCGCCGATCGCCGTGCTGGCCGTGGAGGGCGAGGTGGTGACCGCGGTCGCCGACGCGGCGGTCAAGCCGAGCAGCAAGCCCGCCGGCGAGGCAAAGCCTGCCGCAGCGCCTGCCGCCGCGGGGCAGGGCGCCGCGCTCGCCCCCGCGCCTGTGCCGAGCCCTTCCGCACCGCCGGCGGCCGCCGCACCGCGCTCCAACGGCGACGGGCGCCAGTTCGCCTCGCCGCTCGCCCGCCGGCTGGCCAAGGAGGCCGGCATCGATGTCGGCCGCATCGAGGGCTCCGGCCCGCACGGTCGCGTGGTCGCCCGCGACGTCGAAGCCGCCCAGCAGGGCAAGGGGCTGCGCCCCGCCGGCGCCGCGGCTGCGTCGGCCGGCAAGGCGGCGCCCGCTCCGTCCGCGGCGCCGATGCCGGCGCTGGCGCCCTCCGACGAGGCCGTCAAGGCGCTCTATCCCGAGGGCTCCTACGACTTCGTCCCGCACGACCAGATGCGCCGCATCATCGCCCAGCGGCTCGTCGTGGCGAAGCAGACCATCCCGCATTTCTATCTCACGGTCACCTGCACGATCGACGGCCTGCTGGCGGCGCGCGAGGCCGTCAATGCCGCCGCGCCGAAGGACAAGGACGGCAAGCCGGCCTGGAAGCTGTCGGTCAACGACTTCGTCATCAAGGCGCTGGCGATGGGCCTGAAGACCGTGCCGGACGCCAACGTCACCTGGACCGAGGCCGGCATGCTGAAGCACAAGGCGGCCGACGTCGCTGTCGCGGTGGCGATCCCGGGCGGCCTGATCACGCCGGTGGTGCGCAACGCCGACGCCAAATCGCTGTCGGCGATCTCGGCCGAGATGAAGGATTTTGCCACCCGCGCTCGGGCGCGGCGGCTCAAGCCCGAGGAGTACCAGGGTGGCGCGACGGCGGTCTCCAATCTCGGCATGTATGGGATTGAAGAATTCGCCGCCGTGATCAATCCGCCGCACGCGACCATCCTGGCGGTCGGCACGGCGGCCCAGGTGCCGGTCGTCCAGAACGGCAAGATCGAGATCGCCACCCAGATGAAGATCACGCTGTCGACCGACCATCGCGCCGTCGACGGCGCCCTCGGCGCCGAGTTCTTGGGGGCCGTGAAGCGCTTCATCGAAAACCCGGTGATGATGGTGGTGTGAGCGGCCGACAGCGTCGGCCGAGTCGCGCCTCCCGGTCACCACCGTTCCCCCAGTGCCCGTCGGTCCGGACGGGCGGCCTCTCCGGTCGGAGAGGATCAGCCGACAGAAGAGAAGAATGTCCGACACCTCCTTCGACGTGATCATCATCGGCTCCGGCCCGGGCGGCTACGTCACGGCGATCCGCTCCGCGCAGCTCGGCTTCAAGACGGCGATCGTCGAGAAGAGCCATCTCGGCGGCATCTGCCTCAACTGGGGCTGCATCCCGACCAAGGCGCTGCTGCGCTCGGCCGAGATCTATCACTACCTGCAGCACGCCGACGTCTATGGCCTGAAAGCCGACAACGTGACGTTCGATCCGGCCGCCGTGGTGAAACGCTCGCGCGGCGTCTCCAAGCGGCTCGCCGACGGCGTCGGCTTCCTGATGAAGAAGAACAAGGTGTCGGTGATCTGGGGCGCCGCGACCCTCGAGGGGCAAGGCAAGATCACGGTGGCGGCCGCCAAGACCGAGGCGCCGAAGGGCACGCTCGGCCCGGGCAGCTACCAGGCCAAGCATATCATCGTGGCGACCGGGGCGCGGCCGCGCGTGCTGCCGGGGCTGGAGCCGGACGGCAAGCTGGTGTGGACCTACTTCGAGGCCATGGTGCCGGAGAAGATGCCGAAGTCGCTGCTGGTGGTCGGCTCGGGCGCGATCGGCATCGAGTTCGCATCGTTCTACCGCACCATGGGGGCCGACGTGACGGTCGTCGAGGTGCTGCCGCAGATTCTTCCCGTGGAGGATGCCGAGATCGCCGCCTTCGCGCGAAAGCAGTTGGAAAAGCAGGGCCTGAAGATCTTCACGGGCGCCAAGGTGACGAAGCTCGACAAGCAGGCCGACAGCGTCACGGCGACCATCGACGACGGCAAGGGCGGCACCCAGACGCTGACGGTCGACCGGGTGATCTCGGCGGTGGGCGTCGTCGGCAACGTGGAAAACCTCGGACTGGAAAAGCTCGGCGTGAAGACCGACCGCGGCTGCATCGTCATCGACGGATTAGGCAAGACCAACGTGCCGGGCCTCTACGCGATCGGCGACGTCGCCGGTCCGCCGATGCTGGCCCACAAGGCCGAGCACGAGGGCGTCGTCTGCATCGAGGCGATCAAGGGCCTGCATCCGCACCCGCTCGACAAGGCGAAGATCCCGGGCTGCACCTACTGTACGCCGCAGATCGCCTCGGTCGGGTTGACCGAGGCGAAGGCGAAGGAGCAGGGGCTCGACATCCGGGTGGGAAAGTTCCCGTTCGCCGGCAACGGCAAGGCGATCGCGCTCGGCGAGGACCAGGGCCTGATCAAGGTGATCTTCGACAAGAAGACCGGCCAGCTCCTCGGCGCCCACATGGTCGGCGCGGAGGTCACCGAGCTGATCCAGGGCTATGTGGTCGCCATGACCCTGGAGACCACCGAGGACGAGCTGATGCACACCGTCTTCCCGCATCCGACGCTGTCTGAGATGATGAAGGAAGCGGTGCTCGACGCCTATGGGCGCGTGCTGAACATGTGAGGCCGTCCCGGCGCGCCGCGTCGCGGACGGGTCCAGGGCAGGGGAGCGAAAACGACATGACGGACCACACCTACAAGATCACCGAGCTGGTCGGCTCGTCGGACAAGGGCATCGACGACGCCATCAGGAACGCGGTCGCCCGTGCCAACAAGACGCTGCGGAACCTGCGCTGGTTCGAGGTGGTCGGCACCCGCGGCCACATCGAGAACGGCGAGGTCCGGCACTTCCAGGTGACCATCAAGGTCGGCTTCACGATGGACGATGCCGGCTGAGCGACAGCACGGCGTTCCGACGCACGACATACAGGACGGTCCTTGCAGGACGTCCTTGGTGGCCCGAATCCTGCGCTTCAGGAGGCGCAGGAGCCGTTCTTCTTGGGCTCGTTCGCGTGGAGGGATCCGGAGCACCGACGATCCCGGCGCGACTTCAGCCACGGCCACCAAGCCTTTGATCGGCCGAGAGCTTCCGGACCGGCCGGATGGGTCCAATAATATTCCATAATATGTCTTATGCGAATCATGGATCGAGGTGTGGGCCTGTCCCCTCGGCCGTTCGGCGGTCCGCCGGAGAGCCGCGAACCAGCCAACATTGAGGACATGACAGGTGACGCTGCCGTGGAACCGCTCTTGCGTCCCGGCAATGCTGGCCACCAAATCCCCGGTGCGAAGGTCCCGCATCGTCTCGGGCTGTGCAGCGCCAATGAATGGCGGCCCGGCGGATCGAGCCGTGACTAATCCCAGGCTCTTCGCGTTAAGGTGCCGGCCGCAATCGAACAGAGACGAGCCCGTTGGAATGACCCTGTCGCACTTTGCCACCCCGACCGATGACCGCTATTTCGAGGACTACGAGCCGGGCCTCACTTACGAGTTCGGCTCGGTCGCCGTGACCGAAGCCGAGGTCCTCGACTTCGGCCGTCGCTACGATCCGCAGGCGATGCACACCGATCCGGTGCGTGCAGCGGCCGGGTCGTTCGGCGGGCTGATCGCCAGCGGCTGGCACACGGGCGCCCTGATGATGCGGTTGCTCGCGACCCACTATCTGAGTTCGGTGGCGAGCCTGGCCAGCCCCGGCGTCGACGAGCTGCGCTGGATCAAGCCGGTGCGGCCGGGCGACGAATTGCGCATCCGGGTCACCACCGTGTCGGCCGCCCGCTCACGCTCCAAGCCGGACCGCGGGCTCGTGCGATCCTTCGTCGAGGTGCTCAATCAGCGTGACGAGGTGGTGATGAGCATCATCGGGATGGTTCTGTTGCGCTGCCGGAGGGCCGCGCCATGACGCCGTCCCGCGACATCACTCGGCTCCTGGAGATCATGGCGGCGCTGCGCACGCCCGGGAGCGGGTGCGCCTGGGACCTCGCACAAGATTTCGCGTCGATCGCTCCCTATACGATCGAGGAGGCCTACGAGGTCGCCGACGCGATCGCCCGCGACGATCTCCCCGACCTCAAGGACGAGCTCGGCGATCTGCTGTTGCAGGTGGTCTTTCACGCCCGCATGGCACAGGAGGAAGGGGCGTTCGATTTCGGCGACGTGGTCGAGGCGATCACGCTGAAGATGCTGCGCCGGCATCCGCACGTGTTCGGCGACGAGCAGGGGCTGACCCCGGAGGCCGTCGCCGGTCTGTGGGAGCGCATCAAGGCCGAGGAGAAGGCGGAGCGTGTTTCGCGCGGCGCCGAGCCGGACCAGCAGGGGGCGCTGGCCGGCGTTCCGCCCACCCTGCCCGCCCTCACCCGCGCGCTGAAGCTGCAGCAGAAGGCCGGCCGCGTCGGCTTCGATTGGAACGATCCGCATGCCGTGCTGGCCAAAATTCGGGAGGAGACCGACGAGATCGAAGCCGCGCTCGCGGCCGGCGATCAAGTCCACGCCGGCGCCGAGGTCGGCGATCTGCTGTTCGCTGTCGTCAACCTGGCGCGCCATCTCGACGCGGATCCGGAGCGGACGCTGCGCGAGACCAACCTGAAATTCCAGCGCCGCTTCGCATTCATCGAACGCGCGCTCGCGGCGCGTGGAAAAACGCCGGCCGAGTCGACGCTCGCCGAGATGGACTCTTTGTGGGATGCCGCAAAAGCCGAGGAGCGGAAGGAATAGTCCTTGGTCATTCCAGGGCGCCGCACGGCGGCGAACCCGGAATCCACCCGCGAGATCAGCGCGTGTGGCTGGATTCCGGGTTCGCGCTTTCAGCGCGCCCCGGAATGACGGATCTCAAATGCCCGTCTGCACGTGCTCGCCGAATTTGGCGCGGACCTGGCCTTCCTTGCTGGGATGGACGCGCAGATGCACCGTGGTCAGGCCGGCGTCCGTGGTCGCGGTGTCGAGCACGTCGCCGTGGCGATGAAGCCAGCTCAGCGCCGCGCCGTCCGAGGCGTCGAGCTCGACCGTGAGGGCGACGCGGGTGCGGGCGACCCGCTCGGCGATGACGGCGACGAGGGTATCGAGCCCCTGCCCGCTCACCGCCGAGACCAGCATGGGCCGGCGCTCCGCGGCCTGACGTGCGGCGAGGTTGTCGAGGCGCTCGCGCTCCTCCGGCGAGACCCGGTCGATCTTGTTCCAAACCTCGAGGATGCGTTCGTCCTCCGGCGCGATGCCGAGCTCACCCAGGACCTGGTCGACGTCGCGCGACTGCGCCTGCGTGTCGCCGTGCGAGACGTCGCGGACGTGCAGGATCAGGTCGGCCTCGATCACCTCCTCGAGCGTGGCGCGGAACGCGGCGACCAGCATGGTCGGCAGGTCGGAGATGAAGCCGACCGTGTCGGACAGGATCACGCGCGGTCCGTTCGGCAGATCGACGGCGCGCAACGTCGGGTCGAGCGTGGCGAACAGCATGTCGGTCGCCAGCACGCCGGAGCGCGTCAGCCGGTTGAACAGCGTCGACTTGCCGGCATTGGTGTAGCCGACCAGTGCGACGATCGGATAAGGCACGCGCTTGCGGCTGGTGCGATGGAGCGCGCGGGTGCGCTTGACGCCTTCGAGATCGTGCTCGATGCGCCGGATGCGGTCCAGGATGATTCGACGGTCGGTCTCGAGCTGGGTCTCGCCCGGCCCGCCGAGGAAGCCGAAACCGCCGCGCTGGCGTTCCAGATGGGTCCAGGAGCGGACCAGCCGGCTGCGCTGATAGCTCAGATGCGCCAGCTCGACCTGCAGCGTGCCCTCGCGGGTCGCGGCACGTCGACCGAAGATTTCCAGAATCAGCCCGGTGCGGTCCAAGACCTTGGCGGCCCAGGCCTTCTCCAGATTGCGCTGCTGCACCGGCGAGAGCGCGCAGTCCATCACCACGAGGGCGACCTCCAGGCTCTTCACCAGCCCGGCGATCTCCTCGACCTTGCCCTTGCCCAGATAGGTCGCAGGCCGGATCGCCGAGAGCATGACGATGCCGGTCTCGACGACGTCGAGATCGATGGCGCGGGCAAGCCCGGCCGCCTCCTCGAGGCGGGCCTCGGGAGAGCGTAAGGCGACGTCGGCACGCCCCGACGCTGCGCGCGTCTCGGATACCCGCAGATACGGCCCGAGCACGAGACAACGCGCAGTCGCCGGGCCCGCGGACGGGCTCGTCGTCATTCGATGATCGTCTTGGTGCTTCGGCTCCAATCAGACCTTTTCCGCTGCTTCCTCCGCCCCCTCGAACAACTGGATCGGATGACCCGGCATGATGGTCGAGATCGCGTGCTTGTAGACGAGCTGCGAATGCCCGTCCCGCCGCAGCAACACACAGAAGTTGTCGAACCAGGTAACAACGCCTTGGAGCTTGACGCCGTTCACGAGGAAGATGGTGAGCGGTGTCTTGTTCTTACGGACGTAGTTCAGGAAGGTGTCTTGTAGATTTTGTGAGCGATCGGCTGCCATGGCCGTTTGTTCCGTTGTACTCGCGGTCCCCTTTCGCGAGGTGGCGACTTTTTCGCGCCCGACGTGCACCGAGGATGCGACGCGCGCAGGCGTGGGCAATCGGTATTAGATTGCACTGCGGAAACGAGTGCAAGCCCAAGCTGGCCGATTACCGGCAGATATCGGTAGCCATCTCGCTTTTCAGGAGAATTCCGCGTGGTGGTGGAAAATCCGGCGGAGCGCGGCGGCGACCGGCCCGGGTATCCCGGTGCCGATCGGCTGGCCGTCGATGCGCACCACCGGCATGACGATCTGACTCGCTGCCGTGACGAAGGCCTCCTTGGCGCCGAGCGCCTCGGCAACCGTGAAGGGCCGCTCGTCGAGGGTCAGCGTCTCGGCCCGCAGCGCGTCCTTGACGACCTCGCGCGTGATCCCAGGCAGGATGTCGGGACCGAGCGGCCGGGTGACCACCGCACCGGCGCCCGTGACGATCCAGGCGTTCGAGGAGGCGCCCTCGGTGACGTAGCCGTCGCGGTCGACGAACCAGGCCTCGCGGGCGCCCTGCTCCCGCGCCGCCTGCTTGGCGAGCACGTTGGGCAAGAGCGAGATCGACTTGATGTCCACCCTCGCCCACCGGGTCTCCGGCAGCGTGATCACGGCGATTCCGGCCTGCGCGGTGCGCTCGGTCTGGACCGGGTCGATTCGGCGCGCCGAGACGACCAGGCTCGGCCGCGTGCCGGCGGGCGGAAAGCCGTGGTCGCGGCGCGCCACCCCGCGGGTGACCTGAAGATAGAGTATGCCGTCGGTGAGCCGGTTGCGGCGGACGGCCTCGTGCAGCACGACGCTCAGGGCCGGGATCGGCAGCGGCAGCGGGATGCGCAGCGCGGCGAGCGAGCGCAACAGCCGCTCGGTGTGACGGCGCTCGTCGACCAGCCGGCCGCCGCGGACCTCGCAGACCTCGTAGACGCCGTCGGCGAACTGGTAGCCGCGATCCTCGACATGGACCGTGGCGTCGCGATGCGGCCGCCACCGGCCATTGACATAAACCACACGTGACATTCGAAACTCAGAACGGGCCGACGTTTCTGCGAAACGTCATCCCGTTCTTCCCTTCTTGTTGGAGCATGATCCGGTCCGAAAACCGGGGGCCACTTTTCGGGATCATGCTCAGTCCATTCCCAGCGCTTTGAGCTTGCGGTGCAGCGCCGAGCGCTCCATCCCGACGAACTCGGCGGTGCGCGAGATGTTGCCGCCGAAGCGGCTGATCTGGGCCCGCAGATACTCGCGCTCGAAGGCCTCGCGGGCGTCGCGCAGCGGCATGCCCATCAGGTGCTCGCCGCCATTGCCGCGCGGCATCGCCGGCACCATCGAGCCGACGTCCGGCGGCAGCATGCTGGCCGTGATGATGGCGTCGGGGTCGCCGCCGGCCAGGATCATCAGCCGCTCCACATTGTTGCGGAGCTGGCGGACATTGCCTGGCCAGTCGTGCGACTGCAGGACGGCGAGCGCATCGTCGCCGATGCGCCGCTTCGGCAGGCCGGTCGCCTGCGAGATCTGCTCCTGGAAGTGCTCGACCAGATCCGGGATGTCGTCGCGCCGCTCGGCGAGCGGCGGCACCCGGATCGGCACCACCGACAGACGATGATAGAGATCCTCGCGGAACCGTCCGGCGGCGATCTCCTCCTCGAGATTGCGCGCTGTCGACGACACGATCCGCACGTCCACGGCCACCTTGGTGGTGCCACCGACCCGCTGGAACTGCTGATCGACCAGCACGCGCAGGATCTTGCTTTGGGTCTCCCGCGGCATGTCGGCGATCTCGTCGATGAACAGCGTGCCGCCGTGCGCCTCCTCGAGCGCGCCGACCTTGCGCAGCTCGGTGCCGTTGCTCTGTTCGATGCCGAACAGCTCGACCTCCATCCGGTCCGGCGTGATGGCGGCGGCGTTGATCACCACGAAGGGGCCGCTGGCGCGGCCCGACAGGGCATGAACCGTACGGGCCGTGAGCTCCTTGCCGGCGCCCGACGGGCCCACCACCATGATGCGGCTGTTGGTCGGCGCGACCTTCTCGATGGTCTGGCGCAGATGGTTGATGGCGGCCGAGCGCCCGATCAGCGTGGTCGGGAACGGCGCGATCTGCTTGAGCTCCCTCACCTCGCGCTTGAGTCGCGAGGTTTCCAGCGCCCGGTCGGCGACCAGCACCAGCCGGTCGGCCTTGAACGGCTTCTCGATGAAGTCGTAGGCGCCCTGCTTGATGGCGGCGACGGCGGTCTCGATGTTGCCGTGGCCCGAGATCATCACCACGGGCAGCTCCGGGTGCTCGGCCTTGATGGTGGCGAGGAGCTGCAGCCCGTCGAGCTTCGATCCCTGCAGCCAGATGTCGAGGAAGACGAGGCTCGGGCGCCGCGCCTGAATGACCTTGAGCGCGTCGTCGCTGTCGCGCGCCGTGCGGGTACCGTAGCCCTCGTCCTCGAGAATGCCGGCCACCAGCTCGCGGATGTCGGCTTCGTCGTCGACGATCAGGATGTCAGACGCCATGGGGTTGCTCGTCCTGCTGGTGGTGGTCTGCGTCGGCGGTCTCCGGCTCGGCTGCAAAGCGCAACCGGAACCAGGCGCCGCGCGCGCCAGGGGTGCGCTCGGCTGCGTCGTGGAGCTCGATCCGGCCGCCGTGCTCCTCGAGAATCTTGCCGACGATGGCTAGTCCGAGGCCGGTGCCCTTCTCTCGGGTGGTCACATAAGGTTCGAGCAGGCGCCTCCGGTTCTCCTTCGGCAGCCCGATCCCGTTGTCGACGACGTCGATCACGATGTCGTCTCCCTCGCGCGCCGTCGCCACATGAATGTGGCCGTGGCCGAGCTCGGTGGGTGGGACGGCGGCGATCGCTTCGGTTGCATTCTTGATGATGTTGGTGAGACCCTGGGAGATGAGACGCCGGTCGAATCGCGCCGGCATCGGACCGTCCGGGATGTCGGCGGAGATTTCGACATCGGCGTGGCCGACCCGCATGAGAAACACCGCCTGCCGCACCGTGTCGGCGACGTCCTCGGCCGTCATCACGGGCTTCGGCATGCGGGCGAAGCGGGAGAACTCGTCGACCATGCGGCGGATGTCCTCCACCTGCCGCACGATCGTGTCGGTGCACTGCTCGAAGATCTGCTTGTCCTCGACGATCACCTTCCCGTATTTGCGCCGCAGCCGCTCGGCCGAGAGCTGGATCGGGGTGAGCGGGTTCTTGATCTCGTGGGCGATGCGGCGCGCGACATCGGCCCAGGCCGAGGTGCGCTGCGCCGTCACCAAGTCGGTGATGTCGTCGAGTGTGAACACGTAGCCGTGCTCGGGATCGGCGGACTGCTCCGTGGTCAGCCGAATCGAGACGGTCCGCTCGCGCCCGCTGCGGGTGATCGAGGCTTGCCCCTGAGCGAAACGCTGGCCCGTGCTGCGGGCGCCGAGGAACATCTCGGCGAGCTCGGGAACGACCTCGGCGAGCGGCTTGCCGAGCACCTCGGCCTCGACGGCGCCGATCAGCTTCTCGGCCGAGCGGTTGAGAATGCTGACCTGTCCGTCGGCGTCGACGCCGATCACGCCGGCGCTGGCGCCGGCCAGCACCGCCTCGGTGAAGCGGCGGCGGCTGTCGATCACGTCGCGCGCCCGCACAATGTCGTCGCGCTGGGTGCGCAACTCGTGCGTCATCTTGTTGAAGGTCTCGCCGAGCTGGGCGAGGTCGCCTTCCGAGCGCCGGATCGGCACTTGGACATAGAGATTGCCGGTCGAGACCACGTTGGCGGCCCCGATCAGTCGCCGGATCGGCGCCACCAGACGGTTGGCGAAGTTGAAGCCGATCCACACGGCCGACAGCAGCACCGTGAGGGCGATCACCGTGAACATCAGGGCGAAGGCGATCTGAATGCCGAGGCGCCGCGACTCCAGGGCCGCGAACTCGCTGATGGTCGTCTGGGTCTCGCGGAACTGCGACACCACGATCGGGTTGAGCGGACGCGCCACGAACAGCACGACATCGTCGTAGCCGCGCAGCTTGATGGCGCCGGCGACGTAATTGGCGTCCGGGTTGAGGATCACCTGCGGCTCGACGTCGCCGACATTCGCCAGCATGCCGGCGGTCGGCCCGGGAATCGCGTGGGAGAGCTTGATGTCCGCCTTCTCGATGACGGTCTGGTTTGGGCCGACCATGGTGGCGACCGGCAGGCCGCGTACCTGAGCCTGCGCCGTGAAGAACTGGCGAAAGCGCTCGCGGTCCTGGTCGAACAAGGGCCTGGCGCGGCTGACGTCGAAGGCCATCGCCTGGGTCTCGCTGCGCAGCGACTGGGCGTGCTCGGACAGATAGGCCTCGGCGACCACCAGCGAGTTGGCGATCACGCCGCGGGTCCGCTCGGTGAAGAAGCGGTCGAGGCCGCGGTCCAGCGTGATGCTGGCCACCACGGCGACCAGCACGGCCGGCGCCGCGGCGATCACCGAGAACAGGCCGACGATCCGCACATGCAGCCGGGCCCCGGCGGAGCCGCGGCGGCGCGCCTGGACGATCTGCCAGACCTCGCGTCCGATGATTCCGAGCAGCAGGGCGACGGCCGCGCCGTTCACCATCAGCAGGCTGACCACCACATTGTGGGTGGGAACGATGGGGGTGAGGCCGGCCAGCACCAGGAAGGTGACGAGGGCCGACAGCAACGCCGCGGCGACGCCGATCGGCCCGATGATCCGGGTCCCGGCACCGCTGCTCGGCTTGACCGCGTCCGCAAGCTCGGCGGTCGCTGTCTCCTCGACGATTGCCATACCCCCCCCTCGGCCGACGCCGGTCCGTCCGGACGCCCCGTTCTGCCTCCGACAATGAGGCGTTTGTACAACAATGTTGCCGGATTGAGACGAATCCACGGCGACCCCGTATTCACGAGGCCGCGAGCGGGTGCGGATCGTCGGAGACCGAGCGATCAGGTCGAGGTGCGGATCACCCGGATGTCGAGGTCGCGGATTTTCTTGCGCAGGGTATTGCGGTTGACCCCCAAAAGCTCGGCGGCCCGGATCTGGTTGCCGCGGGTCGCCACCAGGGCGGCCGAGAGGAGCGGATGCTCTACCTCCCGCAACACGCGGTGGTATAGCCCTGGAGGCGGCAACCCGTCGTTGAAGCCGCCGAAATACCGCATCAGGTGCCGCTCCACGGCCGAGGACAGGTTCTCGTCGAGGCGTGGCTCGTCGCTCGGCGCCGTCGCGGCCGGCTGGGCGAGCTCGCCGTCGATGACGGCGGCCGTGATGGTCTCCTGCGGATAGAGGGCCGCGAGCCGCCGTGCGAGGTTCTCGAGCTCGCGGACATTGCCGGGCCAGCGGTAGCGCTTGAGCCGGTCGAGGGCGGCCTTCTCGATCTGCTTGGCCGGCAGTCCTTCCCGCTCGGCGATTGTGAAGAAGTGGTGGATCAGGTCCGGCACGTCCTCGGTGCGCTCGCGCAGCGGCGGCAGCCGCAGCGGCACCACGTTGAGGCGGAAGAACAGGTCCTCGCGGAACAGGCCCTGCTGGATCAGGATGCGCAGATCCTTGTTGGTCGCCGCGATGATGCGCACGTCGGTCTTGATCGCGGTGCGGCCGCCGACCGTCGTGTACTCGCCCTGCTGCAGCACCCGCAGCAGCCGCGTCTGCGCCTCCATCGGCATGTCGCCGATCTCGTCGAGAAACAGCGTGCCGCCCTCGGCCTGCTCGAACCGGCCGGCGCTGCGCGAGTTGGCGCCCGTGAAGGCCCCCTTCTCGTGGCCGAACAGCTCGGACTCGATCAGGTCGCGCGGGATCGCCGCCATGTTGATGGCGACGAAGGTGCCGCTGCGCCGCTTGCCGTAGTCGTGCAGGGCGCGGGCGACCAGCTCCTTGCCGGTGCCCGACTCGCCCGTGATCATCACGGTCAGATCGGTCTGCATCAGCCGCGCCAGCAGCCGGTAGATCTCCTGCATGGCCGGCGAGCGGCCGACCAGCGGGATCGCCTCCATCTCCTCGGGCGGCGGCGCCTTGACGGCGACCTCCTTCGGCTCGGCCAGCGCGCGGCCGACGATGGTGATCAGCTCCTTCAGGTCGAAGGGCTTGGGCAGATACTCGTAGGCGCCGCGCTCGGAGGCGCGGATCGCCGTCATGAAGGTGTTCTGCGCGCTCATCACGATCACGGGCAGATCGGGCCTGAGCTTCTTGATGCGGGGCAGGAAGTCGAAGGCGTTCTCGTCCGGCATCACCACGTCGGTGATGACCAGATCCCCCTCCCCCTGGCTGACCCAGCGCCACAGCGTCGCGGCATTGCCGGTGGAGCGGACCTCGTAGCCCGCCCGCGACAGGGCCTGATTGAGCACCGTGCGTATTGCGGCGTCGTCGTCGGCGACCAGAACTCGACCGGTGGGCATCGTCATCCTCATCAAGCCGCGCCGCCGCGCTCGGCGCTCTCGCGCCCGGCGTCGTCGCCCGTGTACATCGGCATCAGGACACTGAAGGACGTGCGGCGTGGCTGCGACTCGCATTCCACGATGCCGCCATGGTCCCCGATGATCTTCGCGACCAGCGCGAGGCCGAGCCCCGTGCCGGTCGGTTTCGTCGTCATGAACGGCTCGAACAGATGCGGCCGCAGGTCCTCCGGCACGCCAGGACCATTGTCCTTCACGCAGAACTCCAGCGGCAGCGAGACGCGCGTCTTGCTCCCGGGCAGCGACAGCCGCACGCCGGGCCGGAACGCCGTGGTGAGCTGGATCTCGCCGTCGGTCGCGCCCTGGCCGATCGACTCGGCGGCGTTCTTGACCAGATTGAGAAACACCTGGATGAGCTGGTCGCGGTTGCCGAGAATCGCCGGCAGCGAAGGATCGTAGTCTTCGACGAAGCGAATGTGACGGGCGAAGCCGGACTGGGCGAGCCGCTTCACATGCTCGAGCACCACATGGATGTTGACCGGCTCGCGGTCGACCGGGCGCTTGTCGGCGAATACCTCCATGCGGTCGACCAGCTTCACGATGCGGTCGGCCTCGTCGCAGATCAGCCGCGTCAGCACGCGGTCGTCGTCGCCGGCCGACTGCTCCAGGAGCTGGGCGGCGCCGCGGATGCCCGACAGCGGGTTCTTGATCTCGTGCGCCAGCATGGCGGCGAGCGCCGTGACCGAGCGGGCGGCGCCCCGGTGGGTGAGCTGGCGGTCCATCTTGTCGGCGATCGAGCGCATCTGCAGCATCACCACCACGTGGCCGGGCTGCTCCGGCACCGGCGCGACATGCAGGTCGACGATGCGCTCGCCCGGCATGCGCGGCGTCGCCAGATCGACCTTGTATTCGTTGACGGCCGCGCCGCGGCTCCGGACCTGCTCGACCAGCGCCAACACCGGGCTGCCGAACGGCACCAGGTCGCGCAGCCTGTAGCGGCGCAGCAGCGGTGCCGACATGTCGAAGAAGTGCTCCGCCGCCGTGTTGGCGTCGTGGACCTCGCCCTCCGGTCCCACCACGATGACCGAGTGCGGCAGCGAGTTGAGCACGGCCTCGGCCGGCGAGACGCCGAGGGCGCCGCGGCCGGACCAGTGCGGGCGCGCATCGATGGGGGCGGACTTCATGCGGCTACCTTCCACTTGAACGCGTCGAATGCGTCGCGCAACCGGCCCGTGACCGCGGCGGGATCGTCGCGCGTGAGCACCTCGGCCCGCCACGCCTTCAGGTCGGCGACCGGCGTGCCGGTTTCCGCCGCGGCCGCGTCGAGCGCCCAGCCGAGATGCTTTCGCGCTTGCCGGCTGCCGAGGCGCGTTCCGTACAGAGTCAGCATCTCGTCATAGAGCTGTAGAAGCAGCGTGAGCTGGTCGTCGAGATCGGGGGCCGGTTGCCGCCGTCCGGTGGCGAGGAAGCGGGCGATCCGTCCGGGCAACCAGGGTTTTCCGCAGGCGCCGCGCCCGATCATCACGGCGTCGGCGCCGGATCGCGCCAGCGCCGCCGCCGCATCGTCCTCGCCGCGCACGTCGCCGTTCACCACCACCGGGATCGTCACGGCCGCCTTGACGGCGCGCACCGCCGCCCAGTCGGCCCGGCCGCCGTAGAACTGGCAGCGCGTGCGCCCATGCACGGTGACTAGGCCGACCCCCGCCTGCTCGGCCCGGCGGGCGAGCTCCGGCGCGACGATCGAGCGCTCGTCCCAGCCCAGCCGCATCTTCAGAGTCACGGGAATATCGACGGCCCCGACCGTCGCGGCGATCAGGCCGAGGGCGTGGTCGAGGTCGCGCATCAGCGCGGCGCCCGCCTCGCCATTGGTGACGTTGCGGACCGGACAACCCATGTTGATGTCGATGATGTCGGCGCCTGCGCCCGCGGCGATGCGGGCGCCCTCGGCCATCCAGCGGGCCTCGCGGCCGGCGAGCTGGACGACATGCAGGCCGACGCCGTGGCCGTCGAGCCGCTGCCGGGCCAGGGCCTTGCCTTCGACCAGCGCGGCGCAGGCCGTCATCTCGGAGACGACGAGTCCGGCCCCGAGCCTTGCCACGAGGCGGCGGAACGGTGCATCCGTAATCCCGCACATCGGAGCGAGGAAAACGGGATTCGGCAGCGCGACCGGACCCACCGTGAGGGGGCGGAGTGATGGTTCAGTGGGGCGCATTTATGCCTAGCAATTGGGCGAATGACGAATTTGCATAGACCTTAGCCATTTCATGCGCCAAATCAAGCCTCGCTCACCGACAGGGTCAACGGAGCTTTCGCGCGGCGAAGCCGGAAATCGACTTTCCCGCGAATGGCGCCAGCGTTAAACCAAACTATGAAGAGATGCGGGTCAGGAGCCTGAAAATGACTGGGGGCGTGGCAGCCGTGGTGGTGGCAGGCGGGCGCGGCACCCGCGTCGGTGGCGATGTCCCGAAGCAGTACCGCTGCGTCGGCGGCATGGCGGTCATTCGCCGCACACTCATGGCGTTCACTGCCCATCCGGACATCGCCGCTGTCCAGCCGGTGATACACCCCGACGACGAAGGCCGGTTTGCGGAGGCCGCCGCGGGACTTCCGGTGCTGCCGCCCACCCATGGCGGCACGACCCGCCAGGCCTCGGTCCATGCCGGCCTGGAGGCGCTGGCGGGGCGCGCCCCGGAGATCGTGCTGGTCCATGATGCGGCCCGGCCGTTCGCCTCGGCGGGGCTGCTCGACCGGGCGATCGTGGCCGGGCGGACCGGTGCGGCGATCCCCGGGCTGGCGGTCAGCGACACGGTCAAGGCGGTCGATGCCGCCGGCCTGGTGGTCGAGACCCTCGACCGCAGCCGGCTGCGCACCGTCCAGACCCCGCAGGCCTTCGTCTACCCGGCTCTGCTGGCCGCCCACCGCAAGGCGGCCGCTGCCGGCCGCGACGACTTCACCGACGACGCCGCGCTCGCCGAATGGGCCGGCATGCGGGTCGCCGTGTTCGAGGGCGAGGCCGGCAACGTCAAGCTCACCACGGCGGACGACTTCCGCCGGGCGGAGGCCGAGCTCCTCGCCGCGCTGGGCGACGTGCGGGTCGGCACCGGCTACGACGTCCATGCGTTTGCCGAGACCGGCGATCATGTCTGGCTCGGCGGCGTAAAAATCCCGCACGACCGCGGCGTGGTCGGTCACTCCGACGCCGACGTGGCCCTGCATGCGCTGGTCGACGCCATCCTGGGGGCGATCGCCGACGGCGACATCGGCGTGCATTTCCCACCGAGCGACCCGCAGTGGCGCGGCGCCTCCTCGGACCGCTTCCTCGCCTTCGCGGTCGAGCGGGTCAAGGCCCGTGGCGGCCGGATCGCTCATGTCGACATCACCGTGGTGGCCGAGGCGCCGCGGCTCGGCCCGCATCGCGACGCCATCCGGGCCCGCGTCGCCGAGATCCTGGGCCTCGGCCCCGACCGGGTCGGCCTGCAGGCGACCACCAGCGAGAAGATGGGCTTCATCGGCCGCGCCGAAGGGTTGGTGGCCTACGCCACCGCGACGGTCCGGCTGCCCTGGACGGCCCCGTGACCACCGAGACTGACATCGCGGCCGCCGCCGCCCGGGTGCTCGACGCCTGCCGGGCGCGCGGCCTGACGGTGGCGACGGCGGAATCCTGCACGGGCGGGCTGGTCGCCGGCGCGCTGACCGACATCGCCGGCTCCTCCGACGTGGTCGACGGCGGCTTCGTCACCTACTCCAATGCCGCCAAGGAGCGCATGCTCGGCGTCCCGCCCGCGACCCTGCTGCGCTTCGGCGCCGTCAGCCGCGAGACTGCCGAGGCGATGGCGCTGGGCGTGCTGGAGCATGCCCCCGTCGATCTGGCGGTCGCCATCACGGGGATTGCCGGACCGGGCGGCGGCTCGGTCGAAAAGCCGGTCGGCCTCGTCCATTTCGCCGCCACGCTGCGTGGTGGCGGGCTCCTGCACCGCGAGCGAAAATTCGGCGACCGCGGTCGCCGTGCCGTGCGGCTCGCCTCGGTGGCCGAGGCGCTGGCGTTGCTCCAGGAGCTGGCGTCGGGGTCTGCCGTTCGCTGACCACCGGGCATGATCAGCCGAAATGGATCGACAGGTCAGCGGGGGTGACCGTCCGGCTCGGGCAACGGGCCGGCGGTCCGGGCGCGCAGACGATCCAGCACCACCGCCTCGACCGTCTCGTAGGACGGGACGCAGCGGAACGTCGCACCCCCCGTCGGGTCGGCGCATTCGAATCCCTTGCCGCAATGGATCGCGCAATTGCCCTTCACATACGTCACCTTGTGGAGGGGATTCTCGTCCCGATAGATCGCCCGCTTGCTCCACTCGATGGCCATTCCCAAGACGACGATCTCGGTGCCGGTCGCGCCGGCCAGCACCGACAGGCCGTTCTGGCAGCTCACGAACAGGCCGCCCTTCGCGATCGTGTGATAGGTCTGGTCGAGGCTGAGCCGGTTCGCCAGGTTGCGGCATCCGTCGAGCCGATGGGAGATCTTGTCCAGCTTGTCCGCCGGGCTGTGGATGTCCTTGCCGACCACCGCCACCGAAAACCCGTGCCCGGTGAGAACGTCGGCGAGGCGCTGCCAGTTCGACAGCGCCCAGCTTCGGGACGTCCAGGTCATCGAGGTGTTGAGGACGACGTCGAACCGTTCCGTGGCGTCGGTCTCGACCGGGAAGTATTCGAGCTGCTTCTCGCGGAAGCTGAGCGTGCCCAGCCCGATCGGTACGCTCAGGAAGTCGAACGTGTCCATCGATCCGTGCGGCAGCTTCGACGGGTCGAACAGGGTCAGGGCCTTCAGGTCGCCCCGCAGTTTCATCACGTCGGCGATCGGGTACGCCGTCTCGACGAACGGACAGGCCGCGAACAGCTCCGGATGGAACGTGAAGACGTCGAGATCGTACTGGTGCGCCTTCAGCGCATGGATCTTCTTGATGATCGGGATCGCGTACAGGCAGTCCCCCAGCCCTTCGCACCTCAGCACGATGGAGAGACGTTCGCGTTCCATGTCCGCCCGATCCCCCCGGCCCCGCCACGATCCGAGCGACCGCCAGTCGAGCATCCGCGGCTCGAGTCCGACCGATCATCCTTCTTGATACGTGGGAGACGCCGTTTTCCGGCCCGGCATCGCGGGCGCGTGGCGCGGACGCCTCCGCGGCCGGCACTACTCGTAGGCGACGGCGCGCTGATCCTTGCCGTAGACCACGTCGGCCCGCGCCTCGAAGGCGGAGGCGAAGCGGCGAAAGGCGGCGTCGAACACGGCCCCCATCAGGCCGCTCAGGATGCGGCTCTTGAACTCGTAATCGATGAAGAACTCGACGTCGCTGGTGTTCGCGTCGATCGGCTTGAAGGTCCAGCGGTTCGACAGAACCTTCAGCGGCCCGTCCAGATAGTCGACCGTGATCCACAGCTCCGGGCGGTTCATCGTCACCCGGGTGGTGAAGTGCTCGTGGAAGACCTTGTAGGACACGGTCATCCGGGCGATCGCCACCTCGATCCCCTCGCCCGGCGAGGTGTGGCCGCGCACCTTCATGTCGGTGCACAGCGGCACGAACTTCGGATAGTTGTCCATGTCGGCGACGAGGTCGAACATGTCCCCGGCCGCATGCCGCACGCGGCGGCGGGCGCGAAATCGCGGCATGCGCGTCAGCGTCTTTCGGCGCGGGCAGCCTGCAGGCGGCGGAAATCGTCCCCCGCATGGTGCGAGGAGCGGGTGAGCGGCGAAGCGGCGACCATCAGAAATCCTTTGGCATAGGCAATCGTCTCGAGCGCCTTGAACTCGTCGGGCGGCATGAAGCGCGCGACCGGGTGGTGCTTGCGGGTCGGCTGGAGATACTGGCCGATGGTGAGGAAATCCACCTCGGCCGAGCGCAGGTCGTCCATCACCTGCAGAATCTCGTTCCGGGTCTCGCCGAGCCCGACCATGATGCCGGACTTGGTGAACATCGACGGATCGATCTCCTTGACCTGCTGCAGCAGCCGGATCGAGTGGAAATAGCGGGCGCCCGGCCGCACCGTCAGGTAGAGCGACGGCGCCGTCTCCAGATTGTGGTTGAACACGTCCGGCTTGGCCGCCACCACGGTCGCGACGGCGCCGGGCTTGCGCAGGAAATCGGGCGTCAGCACCTCGATGGTGGCCGGCGCGCGCGCCCGGATCGCCCGGATCACGGCGGCGAAATGGGCCGCGCCGCCGTCGGGAAGGTCGTCGCGATCGACCGAGGTGATCACCACATGGGAGAGCCCGAGGGTGGCGGTCGCTTGTGCGGCGCGGGCCGGCTCGTCGGGGTCGAGCGGGCCCGGAATGCCGGTCTTGACGTTGCAGAAGGCGCAGGCCCGGGTGCAGGTCTCGCCCATGATCATCAGGGTCGCGTGCTTCTTCTCCCAGCACTCGCCGATGTTCGGGCAGCCGGCCTCCTCGCAGACCGTATGAAGGCCGTGCGCCCGCACGATGGCGTGGGTCTCGCCAAAACCTTTCGACACAGGCGCCTTGACGCGAATCCAGTCCGGCTTGCGCATCACCGGCTGATCCGGACGGTTGGCCTTTTCGGGGTGTCGCGGGCGCTGCGGCCCGTTGACGGTGTCGAGGACGACGACCATGGCGACCTTCTGGATCGAGGGTGGAGTTTACTTACGCATGCCGGCCGGTCCCCGCAAGGCGGCGCCCTGCCCCGGGCGCTGCCCCATCCGCTGTCCCGACGGCTGTCCCGTCATGGCCGGGCCGGCGCGCAGCGCCGGGACCCGGCCATCCATCGTTTCGCAAAAGCCTGTTTCGAAGGCGATGGATGCGCGGGTCTTCGCCCGCGCATGACGCCAGATCTCCATGGTCCCACCGCAAACCTCCACCCGTCCCGCGACGCGCGTTCACGCCCGGGGTGTGCCCATGACCCGTGCCCTCGCCTTTCCGAGGAAAGATCGAGGGAGGCGGAGCGCCGGCAGGCGCCACACC
>NZ_JACAAX010000068.1 GCF_013377085.1 Rhodoplanes sp.
CAGGGGCGCCGCCCGGACCCGCCGCCACGTCGGCGGCGTCGACCGCCCCACCGGCCGGCACCGCCCCGGCGTCCGGCGGCACGCTTCCCGCCGTACGCCAGCCACAGCCCGAGCGGCGCGCCGCCGGCCCGTCGGGCGGTAATCCCGGCACCGTGCTGGCCCAGATCGCCCGCGGCATGCTGGCCCGCAAGTAGCGGGACCGGGCGGCGTTCTCGGCTTCGCCTCGCCCCGGCGGCGAGAGGGTGAGTGACCTCTGCAGCCATGCGGACCGCCTCGAACGGACCGGCCCTGCCAAGTCCCGGGGGTGACGGGGCCACGGGGATCCGTTATGGCCAGGATCCCTCCCGCCTGACCGGATCCCGATGAGCATCCCGTTTCCGCCGCTGACCGATCATTTCGCGCCGCTCGCCGACCGCTATGACGTCGCTTTCTGCGACGTGTGGGGCGTGATCCACAACGGCGTCGCGCCGTTTCCCGAGGCCTGCGACGCGCTCACGCGGTTCCGGGCCGGTGGCGGCACCGTCGTGCTGCTCACCAATGCGCCGCGCGACGGCGATGTGGTGATCGACTTCCTCGACAAGCTGACGGTGCCGCGCGAGGCCTACGACGCCGTGGTGACGTCGGGCGACGTGGCGCGGGCCGAGATCGAGGCACGGCGCGACCAGTCCGTGCTGCATATCGGGCCCGAGCGCGACTATTCGATGTTCGACCACCTCGCGCTGCGCTTCACCGATGTCGAGAGCGCCGACTATGTGGTGTGCTCCGGCCTCTACGACGACGAGACCGAGACGCCGGACAACTATCGCGACCTGGTGGCGGCGATGCGCAAGCGCAATCTGTTCATGGTCTGCGCCAATCCGGACCGCGTGGTCGAGCGCGGCCACGTGCTGGTCTACTGCGCCGGGGCGATCGCCGACCTCTATGCGAGCGTCGGCGGCGCCGTGATGTTCACCGGCAAGCCCTACCGGCCGATCTACGAGCGCGCTCTCGCCCGGGCGCAACAGTTGCGCGGCGCCGAGGTGCCGCTGTCACGCGTGGTGGCGATCGGGGATTCGGTGCGCACCGACCTGCGCGGCGCCACGGCGTTCGGGATCGATTGCCTGTTCGTGACGGCCGGCATCCATGCCGAGGAGCTCGGCGGCCGCGAGACGATCGATCACGGCGCGCTCGCCGCCATCTTCAGCGACGCCGGCATGCTGCCGGCCGTGGTGACGCGCCGCCTGGCGTGGTGAGGGCGACCAGGTCGATCCGTAAAAGCTGGGCAGGCGCCATCATCTCCGCTCGTTCCCGCGCAAGTGGGAATCCAGGTCCTTAAAACGCCGGGTCCCCGCTTTCGCGGGGACGAGCGGAGAACGGAGCTGTCGGAGCGGGAGCAACCTATTTGAACAGGTCGTCGATGCTCGACTGGTTGCTGCGCTCGGCCGCCGGCTTGGGAGCGGGAGAGGCGAACATGTCGTCGACCGTGTGCTGGTCGATGCCCTGGCCGTCGAGCTGCGGACCGTTGAGCAGCAGCTTCTCCTTGCGCTCGGCGCGGGCGCGCTCCTGGTCGGTTACGAATTCGGCACCGGACATATTGCCGACCGCACTGGCGAAGCGGGTCACCCGGGTCTCGATCTGCTGCAGCGTATCGACCACCTTGGCGATGCGTTGCCCGGTGATGTCCTGGAACGAGCAGGCCTCGAAGATGACGACCATCTTCTCCTGCACCAGCGCCTGGTAGGCCTTGATGTCGCTCGCGTCGGCGGCCATCAGGGTCTCGGCGCATTCCATGATCGTGTTGGTCGCGCCCTCGGTCGCCTTGACGATGGCGCCGAGTTCCTGTCCGGCCATCGGGATCCGGCTCTTCTTGATGTCGTCGGCCTGCAGGGCGCCGATCTCGCCGCGCATCCGCTCGATGTAGCCGGCGATCTCGCGCATCTCCCGGTAGACCGCGGTGTCCATCGTCTCGAAGAACACCTGCAGGGACTGCGCCGTGATCTCTGCCAGCGACAGCACGTCGGCCAGCGACACGTCCTCGTGACGCTTTTGATTCAAGCACTCGATGAGGCTCTCGAGCTGCTGCGTCTTCACCCTCGCCATGGCGAGCTTCTCCTACCGTGCTACCGTTGCGTGTGCGCTCCGCGGATGCGAGCCGACACGATCCGCGACCGCGTGGTCCTAGTCGGAGAACACCGCCTGGATCTTGCTCTGCAGCGTCTGGGCGTTGAAGGGCTTGACGATGTAGTTGTTGACGCCCGCCTTCTTGGCCGCGATCACGTTCTCGGTCTTGGACTCGGCCGTGACCATGATGAACGGGGTCTTCGACAGGCCCGGATCCGCGCGGACTTCCTTGAGGAGCTCGTAGCCCGTCATGGGCTCCATGTTCCAATCCGAGATCACCAGGCCGTAGCGCTTCTCGCGCATCTTGCCGAGCGCCGCCGAGCCGTCGGCGGCGTCGTCGATATCCTCGAAACCGATCTGCTTGAGCAGATTGCGGATGATCCGGATCATCGTGTTGTAATCGTCCACGACGAGCACGGGCATCGAAAGGTCGACAGCCATGTCCTCACTCCGTTACGCACAAACCGGGAGTACGCAGTTGCCTGCCGCTTCTTCGTGGAATGTGGACAGGTCCCACCGCCCGAGATACACCCAGGTTTCTCCCCACTGGGAACTGACGCTAGCAGCGCCTTTTGAATATCCGGTTAATCGAGACACTTCGGACTGTCGCTCAGGATGTGAACGCGGATTTGCCGGAAGTAAGAAGGCCCAAGTTTCATCGTGGTTTAGGGGCGGTCCGCGAGAATCGTTAACCGCAGTTTCCGAACATGACAGTGCCGGCCCGCAATCCCGTCGTCCGACCCCCTTCACTGCGTCCTGCGGCCGTCCGCCGCCTGCCGCGCCCCCCTGTCCGCAACCCGTGATCGTGCCGTTCCCATGACCGACATCTCGTTTCCCGCGACGTCCTTCCGGCTGGTGCGCGACAATCTCGATGCGGCGCCTCCCGATGCGCTCTCCGGCGCCGTGGTGGCGCTCGGCAATTTCGACGGCGTCCATCGCGGCCACCGGGCCGTGATCTCGGCCGCCCAGGCCCGAGCCACCGCGCTCGGCAAGCCGGCCGTGGCGATGACGTTCGAGCCGCATCCGCGCGCCTTCTTCAACCCGGAGCCGCCGGAGTTCCGCCTCTCCAGCCTGGGCGGCAAGGTGCGCCTGCTGGCCGCGACCGGGCTCGCCGGAGCGATCGTGATGGGCTTCGACAAGGCGCTCGCCGCGCTCAAGCCGGCCGACTTCGTCTCCAAGGTCCTGGTCGAGCGCTACAAGGTCGCCGGCGTCGCGGTCGGCTTCGACTTCCAGTTCGGCAAGGGCCGGGCCGGCACCACCGAGTTCCTGACCAACGAGGGGCGGCGGCTCGGCTTTTCGGTCGACATCGCCCCGCCGCTGCTCGACGGCGGCGAGCGGGTGTCGTCCGGCGCGGTACGCTCGGCGCTGACCCGCGGCGAGGTCGAGATCGCCTGGCGGCTGCTCGGCTACCCCTGGTTCGCCAGCGGCGAGGTGGTGCGCGGCGACAGCCGCGGCCGCGATCTCGGCTTTCCGACCGCCAATATCCGGCTCGATCCCGACTGCAGACTCCGCCACGGCGTCTATGCGGTGCGGGTCGGGGTGGACGGCAAGCGCTACGACGGGGTGGCCAATTTCGGCCGCCGGCCGATGTTCGACACCGGCGTGGTGCTGCTGGAGGCGTTCCTGTTCGACTACAAGGGCGACCTCTACGGCAAGACGCTGGACGTCGCCTTTTTCGCGTTCCTGCGGCCGGAGCTGAAGTTCCGCTCCACCGACGACCTGGTCGACCGGATGAACGAGGATTCGAAGGCGGCCCGGCAGATCCTCGCCGGCGCCGGCAACGCCTTCCCGCAGCTCGCCGATCCGGCGGTCCTGACGCGGGGGTAGGGGGCTCGACATCCTGGGCGGCTGCTAAAGAGCCCCCCACCCCCGACCCCTCCCCGCCACGCACTACGTGCGCGGGGGGAGGGGAGCCGAAGCGCCTCGACTCCCCTCCCTCCGCTCGCAAAGCGAGTGGCGGGGAGGGGTCGGGGGAAAGCCGCGCGGAAAAGCTTCGCCTGTTCACCCCTCCCGGACCGCTTCGTGGTCTGACCTCCCTGGCGCGGAGAAGCCGCGCCGCCAAGGGAGGGTGAACCCCGGCCCTTTGCCCTTCCCGGAGCGGCGGCGCCTTGTTAAGAACGGCGCGCCATGAATGATGCCGTCAAGACGACCCGAGACTATTCGAAGACCCTGTTCCTGCCGGTGACCGAGTTCCCCATGCGGGCCGGTCTGCCCCAGAAGGAGCCGGAGATCCTGGCCCGCTGGCAGACGCTCGGCCTGTACGGCCGGCTGCGCGACGCCTCCAAGGGGCGCGCGAAATTCGTCCTGCACGATGGGCCGCCCTACGCCAACGGGCACATCCATATCGGCCACGCGCTCAACAAGGTCCTCAAGGACCTCGTCACGCGCTCGCAGCAGATGCTCGGCTTCGACTCCAACTACGTGCCGGGCTGGGACTGCCACGGCCTGCCGATCGAGTGGAAGATCGAGGAGGAGAACTACCGCAAGAAGGGCAAGACCAAGCCCGACCTCTCCGATCCGGCCGCCATGATCGCGTTCCGGCAGGAATGCCGCGCCTATGCGCAGCATTGGCTCGGCGTACAGCGGGAAGAATTCAAGCGGCTCGGCGTGGTCGGCGACTGGGACCATCCCTACACCACCATGAGCTTTGCGGCCGAGGCGCAGATCGCCCGCGAGATCATGACCTTCGCGCAGAACGGCACGCTCTACCGCGGCTCCAAGCCGGTGATGTGGTCCGTGGTCGAGCGCACGGCGCTGGCCGAGGCCGAGGTCGAGTACGAGGACTACACGAGCGATACCGTGTGGGTGAAATTTCCGGTCTCGAAAAGCGATACCAGTGCTAAGTACTTGCGCCCGTCTGCACAAGTGACTGTCGACGACGCAGGTCAGACTGTATTTGACGACCGTGCGCTTCATGCATGGGCCAGAAATCATGCGTCTAATCTAGATAAGATTGATGATCTGATTAAAATGGGTGCCTCGGTCGTCATATGGACCACCACGCCGTGGACACTGCCGGGCAACCGGGCGATCAGCTTCTCGCATCGGGTCGCCTATGGGCTCTACAAGGTCACCGACGCGCCGGCCGACAACTGGGCCAAGACCGGCGACCTGCTGATCCTCGCCGACGCACTGGCCGAAGACGTGTTCAAGCAGGCCCGTGTCGTCGCCTTCGAGAAGGTGCGGCCCGTTCCGGCCGAGGTGCTGGCCGACCTCGTCTGCGATCACCCGCTGAAATCCAAGGGCGGTTACGACTTCGCGGTGCCGCTCCTGGATGGTGAGCATGTCGACGAGTCGACCGGCACGGGCTTCGTGCACACCGCGCCCGGACATGGCCGCGAGGACTTCGACATCTGGATGGCGTATGGCCGCCGCCTGCACGATCGCGGCATTTCGCCGGCGATTCCCTACACGGTCGATGCCGACGGGCGTTTCACGTCGGACGCGCCCGGCTTCGAGGGCCGGCGCGTCATCACCGACAAAGGGGAAAAGGGCGACGCGAACGAGGCCGTCATCAAAGCGCTGGTCGAGGCCGGCAACCTCCTCGCGCGTGGAAAGCTCAAGCACCAGTATCCGCATTCGTGGCGGTCGAAAAAGCCGGTGATCTTCCGCAACACGCCGCAGTGGTTCATCGCCATGGACCGCGACATCGAAGCACCCGTCATTCCGGGACGACCCGAAGGGTCGGGCCCGGAATCCATAACCACCAAGGCCGGGAGTATGGATTCCGGGCTCGCCGCTGCGCGGCGCCCCGGAATGACTGGAGAGGTGAAGACCGGCGCCGCCATCCCCGGCGACACGCTGCGCGACCGCGCGCTCAAAGCCATCAAGGCGACCCGGTGGGTGCCGCCGCAGGGGCAGAACCGCATCACCGGCATGATCGAGAGCCGGCCCGACTGGGTGATCTCGCGCCAGCGCGCCTGGGGCGTGCCCATCACGGTGTTCGTGCGCGAAATGCCCGGCGGCGAGGTCGAGATCCTTCAGGACGCCGCCGTCAATGGGCGCGTCGTCGCCGCCTTCGAAGAGGAAGGGGCCGACGCCTGGTACGCGGCCGGTGCCACCGAGCGATTCCTCGGCGCCCGCGCGGCCGAGGGCTGGCGGAAGGTCGACGACATTCTCGACGTCTGGTTCGACTCGGGCTCCACCCACGCCTTCGTGCTGGAGGATCCGAAGCACTTCCCGACGCTGGCCGGCATCCGCAGAAAAGTCGACGGCGGCCGCGACCAGGTGATGTATCTGGAAGGCTCCGACCAGCATCGCGGCTGGTTCCACTCCTCGCTGCTCGAATCCTGCGGCACGCGCGGGCGCGCGCCCTTCGACGTCGTCGTGACGCACGGCTTCACGCTCGACGAGCAGGGCCGCAAGATGTCGAAGTCGCTCGGCAACACGGTGGCGCCGCAGGACGTGATGAAGCAGCACGGCGCCGACATCGTGCGCCTGTGGGTCGGCTCCTGCGACTACTGGGACGACCAGCGCATCGGCCCGGAGATCATCAAGACCACGGTGGACACCTATCGCAAGCTGCGCAACACGCTGCGCTGGATGCTCGGCAACCTCGCCCATTTCCGCGAGGAGGATCGGGTCAAGGTCGAGCGCATGCCGTCGCTCGAGCGCTACATGCTGCACCGGCTCGCCGAGCTCGACGGCACGGTGCGCGAGGCCTATGCGAACTTCGACTACAAGCGCATCTTCGCGGCGCTCAGCCAGTTCATGACGGTCGACCTGTCGGCCTTCTATTTCGACGTCCGCAAGGACGCGCTCTACTGCGACCCGATCTCCTCGACGGTCCGCAAGTCCTGCCTGACCGTGCTCGATCACATCTTCCGCTGCACCGTCACCTGGCTCGCCCCGATCCTGTGCTTCACGGCCGAGGAGGCGTGGCTCGCCCGCTATCCTTCGGGCGAAACCTCGGTGCATCTGGAAACCTTCCCGGAGGTGCCGGAGAGCTGGCGCAGCGAGGGCCTGGCCGAGACCTGGCGCAAGGCGCGGGCGGTGCGCCGCGTCGTCACCGGGGCGCTGGAGCTGGAGCGCGCCGGCAAGCGCATCGGCTCGTCGCTGGAGGCCGATCCGCTGGTGTTCATCAGCAATGACGACCTGTTCCGCGCCGTGGTCGACCTCGATCTCGCCGAGATCTGCATCACCTCGGCCGCGACGCTGGTCGAGGCCGACGGTCCGGAGGACGCGTTCCGGCTGCCCGACGTGCCCGGCGTCGCCGTCGTGCCGCGCCGCGCCGAGGGCCGGAAGTGCGCCCGCTCGTGGAAGCTCTCGCCGGCGGTCGGCTCCGATCCGGCCTATCCGGACGTGACGCCGCGCGACGCCCAGGCCCTGCGCGAGCGTGACGCGCTTTATCCGGTCGAAGGATGAGAGGGCTGCTGTTCGGCCCGCTGACGGCGTTGGGCCTCGCCGTGGCCGCCGTGTCGGTCGCGCTCGACCAGGCCGTGAAGCTGTGGCTGCTCTACGGCTTCGAGCTGCCGGCCCGCGCGCCGCTGCGGCTCCTGCCGGTGGTCGACCTCGTCGTGGTGTGGAACACCGGCATCAGCTACGGCCTGTTTCCGCAGTCGGGCCCGCTCGGCCAGTGGGCGCTGCTCGGCGTCAAGGTTGCTGCCGTGGTGCTGCTGTGGGTGTGGCTCGCCCGGGTCGACCGGCGGGGGACCGCGGTGGCGCTCGGCCTGATCATCGGCGGGGCGATCGGCAACGCCATCGACCGGGTGAGCTTCGGGGCCGTCTTCGACTTCGTCCTCCTGTATCTGGATACCGCCGCGGGTCGATGGAATTGGTACGTCTTCAACGTCGCCGACGTCGCCATCGTGGCCGGCGTAACGGTGCTGCTGTACGAGACCTTGGCGGCCCCGGACGCCGCAAAAGCGCCCTGATCCGGGATATACAAGGACTATGGCCGAGCGTCCGGGAGCACAACCGGCCGTCGGTCCGGCACGGGGGATCTGTCCGGAAGGCCGGAAAGTCCGGCAGGCCGGGGCGGTTCGGTACGGGGGAACAACATGCGAGCATCCTTGACGCGCTGGTGCGTGCGCGCCGCCGTGGCGGCCGCGATCTCTGCTCCGCTGGTGATCGGCGCCGGAACCAATGCCCGGGCCGAGGACGACGACGAGCTGGCGGACGTCAAGGTGATGCGCAGCATCATGAGCGGCCTCGGGCTGAAGAAGCCCGGTGAGGAAAGCAACATCGAGTATCGTGAGCGCTCGCCTCTGGTGGTGCCGCCGGGCCGCGACCTGCCGCCGCCCGAGACGACATCGGCGGTGGAACGCAATCCGGCCTGGCCCGACGATCCGGACATCAAGGCCCGTCGCGAGGCGAAGAAGCAAACCCGCAAGTCGATCAACTGGGAAGACGAGGGGCGGAACCTGACGCCGCGCGAGCTCAACAAGCAGGCGCCGTCGCGGACTGCCGCCGCGACCCCTGCGGCCGGCCAGAAGTCGACCGAGGAGGCGATCAATCCGGTGAAGCCGTCCGAGCTCGGCTACAGCGGCGGCCTGTTCAGTTGGCGGTCGCTCATGGGCGCCAACCCCAAGGAGGAGTACGGAACCTTCGAGCGCGAGCCGCGGCGCAGCGACCTGACCCAGCCGCCGCCCGGCTATCTGACGCCGTCGCCGGCCCAGCCCTACGGGGTCGGCAAGGAGACCGAGCGGCGCAAGGCCACCCCGGCCGACCAGGCCGTCGGCAACGGCGAGCAGCGCTGAGCCGCGTTTTATCGCGCAGCGCCACGAGCGTTCGACGCGCACGGTCCCGGCCGTGCGCGTTTTTTTATCGGCGACGGCCCACCGCCCATGGCGGCCGAGGACCGCGCGGTTGGTTTCGGGCGCAGCAACCTGACCGATTTGTCATTTGAGCCGCCGGACCGTTTCCGAAACAATGCCGGCAGCGCGGTCAGCCAAAGTGGAGTCCGCCTTTACGTCCGAACGCGCTCTGAGGATCTAAGGTCAGAGCGGTTTCTTCACGCATACCGGGGGCCGCCGCGTATCGGTGTCCACGTCGCCTGAAAACGCGCCGGCGTCCGAACCAGAGGCCTGTCCGAATGATCCGATCCGTCCTGACGTCCTTGGCGCTCGCCGGCGCGCTCGCAGCCTTGCCGGTCGCATGCGCCGAGGCGCAGACGACAGGCCCCGTGGTGACCGACTTCAAGCTGGCGAACGGTCTCGAGGTGGTGGTGGTGCCGGACAAGCGCACGCCGGTCGTGACCCACATGATCTATTACAAGGTCGGCTCCGCCGACGAGCCGCCCGGCAAGTCCGGCATCGCGCATTTCCTCGAGCATCTGATGTTCAAGGGCACCGAGAAGAACCCGAGCGGGCGCTTCTCCAAGATGCTCGCCACCATCGGGGGCCAGGAGAACGCCTTCACGACCACGGACTACACGGGATACTTCCAGCGCGTGCCGCGCGAATATCTCGGCGACGTGATGGAGTTCGAGGCCGACCGCATGACCGGCCTGGTGCTCACCGACGCCAATGTGCTGCCCGAGCGCGACGTGGTGCTCGAGGAGTACAACATGCGGGTGGCCAACAGCCCCGACGCCCGCATGGGCGAGCAGGTCGCCGCCGCGCTCTACCTCAACCATCCTTACGGGCGGCCCGTGATCGGCTGGCGGCCGGAGATCGAGAAGCTCAACCGCGACGACGCGCTCGCCTTCTACAAGCGCTTCTACGGGCCCAACAACGCCGTGGTGGTGATCGCCGGCGACGTCGATATGGCGCAGGTCAAGGCGCTCGCCGAGAAGACCTACGGGGCCGTGCCGGTGCGCGCCGACCTCAACACCCGCCAGCGGCCGCAGGAGCCCACACCCGTCGCGGTGCGCCAGGTGACGCTCGACGATCCGCGCGTTGCCCAGCCGAGCCTGAACCGCAGCTATCTGGTGCCGTCCTATGCCAGCGCCAAGCGTGGCGAGGCGGAGGCGCTCGACGTGCTGGCGCAGATCCTCGGCAGCGGGCCGAACAGCCGCCTGTACCGGCGCCTCGTGGCGGAGAAGCGGATCGCCACCAGCGCCGGTGCCTGGTACCAGGGCTCCGCCGTCGACGCGACGCGGCTCGGCCTTTATGCGCGTCCCACGCCGGAGGTCTCGCTGCCCGATCTGGAGAAGGCCGTCGACGCCGTGATCGCCGAGACCATCCAGGACGGCGTCGCCGCCGACGAGCTGGAGCGCGCCAAGACCCGGATGATCGCCGACGCCGTCTACGCGCAGGACAACCAGTCCAGTATGGCGCGCTGGTACGGCACCGCGCTCACCACCGGCTCGACCGTGCAGGACGTGGCGACCTGGCCGGACCGCGTCCGCGCCGTCACGGCCGAGCAGGTGCGCGACGCCGCCCGCGCTTGGCTCGACAAGCGGCGGTCCGCCACCGGATATCTCGTCAAGTCGCTGCCCGCCGGCGAGGAGAAGCGCTCGTGAAAGTATCTCTTCGCCTGACCGCGGCGGCACGTATTGCCGTTGCGGCGCTCGTCGCGTTCGTCCTTCTCGCCGCGGTCCCGTCCGCGCAGGCCACCACGATCGAGCGGGTGGTCTCGCCGAAGGGCATCGAGATCTGGCTGGTGCGCGAGCCCTCGGTGCCGCTGGTGGCGCTGGAGTTCGCCTTCCGGGGCGGCGCCGCCCAGGATCCCGCCGACCGGCCGGGCCTCGCCAACATGGCGGCCTCGCTGCTCGACGAGGGCGCCGGCGATCTCGATGCGAAGACCTACCACCAGCGGCTCGAGGACAAGGCCATCGAGTTCTCGGTGTCGGCCTATCGGGACAGCCTGATCGGCTCGCTGCGCACCCTGACGGAGCACCGCGACGAGGCCTTCGGCCTGGTGCGGCTCGCGCTGACGGCACCGCGCTTCGACAGCGAGGCGGTCGAGCGCATCCGCGCCGACATTCTTGCCGGGATTCGCCGCGACAGCACCAGCCCGAACGAGCTCGCCGGCCGCAAATGGTGGGAGACGGCGTTTCCCGGCCATCCCTATGGCCGCGTCACCCGCGGCACCATGGAGAGCGTGCAGGCGATCGCGGTGCCGGAGCTGAAGGGCTATGTCGGCCGCGTGCTGGCCCGCGACAATCTCAAGATCGGCATCGTCGGCAATATCGACGCCGCCACGGCCGGCCGGCTGGTCGACGAGGTGTTCGGCGCGCTGCCCGCCAAGGCCGATCTGGTGCCGGTGCCGCGGGTCGAGCCCGCCGGTCTCGGCACGCGCCAGCAGGTCGACGTCGACGTGGCGCAGTCGACCCTGATGCTCGGCGGCGTCGGCATCGCCCGCAGCGACAAGGATTTCATCCCGGCCTATGTGGTCAACCACATCCTGGGCGGCGGCTCGTTCTCGTCGCGGCTCTATCGCGAGGTGCGCGAGGAGCGCGGGCTGGCCTACGGGGTCTCGTCGTCGCTGGTGCCGTTGAAGAGCACGGAGCTGTTCTTCGTCTCGACGGCGACGCGCGCCGACCGGGTCGGCGAGTCCATGGAGGTGATCGAGGCGCAGATCCGCCGCATGGCCGAGAGCGGCCCGACGGCCGACGAGCTCACCCAGGCGAAGTCGTACCTGAAGGGCTCCTATGCGCTCTCCTTCGACACCTCGCTCAAGATCGCCAACCAGCTCGTGCTGATCCAGCTCGACGACCTCGGCATCGACTATATCGACCGCCGCAACGGGTTGATCGAGGCGGTGACGCTCGACGACACCAGGCGGGTGGCGAAGCGCCTCCTGTCCGGCAAGATGCTGGCGACCGTCGCCGGCCGCCCGCCGGTCGCCGCGGCGGCGGCCCCCGCCGCAGCGCCACCGGTGCCGGCCCCGGCCGTGCGGGGGCAGTAGGGGGCGGCACCCCGCACGCTGGTCATTCCGGGGCGCGGACCGAAGGTCCGCGAGCCCGGAATCCATAGTCCCGGTGCCGATTGGTATCGAGAGACAGGGTGTATGGGTTCCGGGTTCGCCGCTGCGCGGCGCCCCGGAACGACGACAAGCCCTGTGGCCCTTGACCGCGCCGGCCGTCTCGCCTTCAACACCGGCATGATCCGGGTCACCGACCATATCGCCATCGACGAGGCGGAGCTGTCCGAGCAGTTCGTCCGGGCCAGCGGGCCGGGCGGGCAGAACGTCAACAAGGTCTCGTCCGCCGTGCAGTTGCGCTTCGACGTGCGCGGCTCGCCGTCGCTGCCCAACGACGTCGCGGTCCGGCTGATGAAGCTCGCCGGCAGCCGGCTGACCAATGACGGCGTGCTGGTGATCATGGCGCAGCGCTTCCGCACCCAGGAGCGCAACCGCGAGGATGCCCGCGAGCGCCTGTTCGAGCTGATCCGCGAGGCCGCCGTCCGCCCGACGCCGCGGGTAAAAACCCGGCCGACCCGCGCCTCCAAGGAACGCCGCGTCGACGCCAAGAAGCGTCGCTCCGCCGTCAAGACCCTGCGCCAGGGCCGGGCGGAGGAGTAGGGGGGGCTGGACACGGCCTCGTGTCTCGGCGCGGACCGACCCTCTCCCACAAGACCGCTTTGCATATTCCGTCATTCCGGGGCGCGGGCGTCAGCCCGCGAGCCCGGAATCCATACCCCCGGTGTCGGTGGCTCACGACATACAGGGGATATGGGTCCCGGGCTCGGCGCTTCGCGCCGCCCCGGGACGACGGAGAGAACTTGCAAAGCCGCCGTGAGGGGAGAGGGAAGGCCGCGTGCGCGGTGCCGCTCTTCGCCCTATAAACGTCAGGAACCGCAACCCCCGAGTCGCGCCATGCCCGTCCGGCAGCTCACCGAGGCCGTCATCAACCGCATCGCCGCCGGCGAGGTGGTCGAGCGGCCGGCCAGCGTCGTCAAGGAGCTGGTCGAGAACGCGCTCGATGCCGGGGCCTCGCGCATCGACGTGATCACCGAGGGGGGCGGGCGTCGCCGCATTACCGTGACGGACGACGGCTCCGGCATGGCGCACGCCGACCTCGTGCTGGCGGTCGAGCGCCACGCCACCTCCAAGCTCGACGACGAGGACCTGCTCGACATCCGCACGCTCGGCTTTCGCGGCGAGGCGCTGCCGTCGATCGGCGCGGTGGCGAAGCTTTCCATCACGACCCGCCATGCCGACGAGCCGCATGCCTGGGCGCTCGCGGTCGAGGCTGGCGTCAAGGCGGCGCCGAAGCCGGCCGCGCTGGCGCAGGGGACGCGGGTCGACGTGCGCGACCTGTTCCATGCGACGCCGGCGCGGCTGAAGTTCTTGAAAGCGGAACGCAGCGAGACCGAGGCGATCCGCGACGTGGTGCGGCGCCTGGCGATGACCCGGCCCGACGTCGCCTTCACGTTCGCCGGCGAGGAGCGCGCGCCGGTGACGTTCCCGGCGGCGCTGACGGACGCGACCTTGCGCGGGACGGATCTTCCTGGGGCAGGGCGGCTCCGGCGGCTCACCGATGTGCTCGGCGCCGAATTCGCCGCCAACGCCGTGCCGGTGCGGGGCGGGCGCGACGGCCTGTTCGTCGAGGGCTTCGCCGCGCTGCCGACGTTCAACAAGGCGAACTCGCTCTCCCAGTATCTGTTCGTCAACGGAAGGCCGGTACGCGACAAGCTGCTGTTTGGCGCCGTGCGGGCCGCCTATGCCGACCACCTGGCGCGCGACCGCCATCCGGTGCTGGCGCTGTTCGTCGACGTCGATCCGCACGAGGTCGACGTCAACGTGCATCCGGCCAAGGCCGAGGTGCGGTTCCGCGACGCCGGCCTGGTGCGGGCCTCGATCGTGCGGGCGCTGATGGATGCGCTGGAGCAGGGGTCGGGCCGTGCCGCCAGCACGGGCGGCGGCGCGACGCTGGCCGCGTTCCGCGGCGAGACGGCATTTCGGCCGGAGGCGGTGCGTCCGCGCGCCTGGGATTGGCGCAGCTCGCCGGCGCGGCCGACGGACGCCGAGACGCCTGCTGGTTTCTCCGAACACGGCCAAGCCGCCTTCGACGTCGGTCCGCCGTCGGCCGACGCGCGGGCAACCGCATTCCAGACGAGTGACGCGTCGGAGTCTGCCGCCGATGCCTCGGATCGTCCGCTCGGCGCCGCGCGGGCGCAGCTCCACGAGAACTACATCGTGGCGCAGACCCGCGACGGCATGGTCATCGTCGACCAGCACGCCGCCCACGAGCGCATCGTCTACGAGCGCATGAAGGCGGCGCTGGCCGAAGGCGGCATCGCGCGACAAATCCTGCTGGTGCCCGAGATCGTCGAGCTCGACGACGCCGATGTCGACCGGCTGGTGACGCGGGCCGACGACCTCGCCCGCTGGGGCCTGGTGCTGGAGGCGTTCGGGCCCGGTGCCGTGGCGGTGCGCGAGACGCCCGGCCTGCTCGGCCGGGTCGACGCCGGCGCGCTGGTGCGCGATCTCGCCGAGCATCTGGCCGAATGGGACGATTCGCTGCCGCTGGAGCGGCGGCTGCTGCACGTCGCCGCCACCATGGCGTGCCACGGCTCGGTGCGCTCCGGCCGCCGGCTCAAGCCGGAGGAGATGAACGCACTCCTGCGCGACATGGAGGCGACGCCCAATGCCGGCCAGTGCAACCACGGCCGCCCGACTTATGTCGAGCTGAAGCTCGCCGACATCGAGCGCCTGTTCGGGCGCAGGTGAGGCGGCAAACCACGGCGATTGTCGCCGTCATTCCGGGGCGCCGCGTAGCGGCGAGCCCGGAATCCATAAACACAGACCGGGGTTATGGATTCCGGACAGCCGCGCTTCGCGCGTCTTCCGGAATGACGAAGGTGAGGTGCTCAAGAAACGTCATCACGTCCGGAAATCCTGATACACCGACCTGATCTGCTCGCGCAGCCAGGCCTGGGCCTTGTCGCGGTCGGTGCGGACGTGCCAGACCATCTTGGTGGTCAGCTTGCCGACGTCGAGCGGCACCGGCCGCCGCGCCAGGCCGAACGATGTCTCGAAGATGTCGGCGGCGAGCTTCGTGAACACGCCGATCATGTCGCTGCGGGCGAGGAGTTGCGGCACCACCGTGAAGTTCGACACGGTGACGAGTGCCCGCCGCGCCAGCCCGCGGGCGACGAGGAGATCGTCGAAGATCGCCGTGCGGGCGCCGGTGGCGCTCACCACCACGTGCGGGAACGACAGCACGCCATCGATGTCGAAGCGCGCCTTGCGTTTCAGCAGCGGGTGGCCGCGGCGGAACACGCAGTACAGATGCTCCTCGATCAGGATCTCGTGGCGCAGATGCCGCGGCTCGTCGTCGATCCAGCCGATGGCGAGATCGGTGCGGCCTTCCTCGAGCAGGGCGAGCGCCTGCTTGCGGTCGGCCGTCATCACATGCAGCGTGGTGCCCGGTGCGGAACGCTGCAGCCGGTCGAGCAGCGACGGCACCACGGCGAGGCTCTGCCGGTCGGGCGTGCTGATCCGGAAGACGCCCGTGGCGTCGGCGGGCGAGAACGACGCGCCCTCGAACAGCAGCTCCGCGACCTGCACAATGGCGTCGCGCAGCGGCTGGCGGATCGCTTCGGCGCGCGGCGTCAGCGTGAGCCCGTCGGGACCTCGCACCAGGAGATCGTCGCCGAGCGCGGTGCGCAGCCGCGCGAGCGCGTTCGAGACCGCCGGCTGCGAGCGGCCCAGCGCGGCGCCGGCGCGGGTGACGCTGCGCTCGGCCAGCAGCGTGTCGAGCACGCGCAGCAGGTTGAGATCAAGCTCGCGGAGCGGCATGAGAGGTCCTCCGCATCATTCATAGCATGAATGATGCGGATTGGCGGGATCGATTTCACAAATGCTCTCGTCCTCCCTAGAGTTGTGGGACGCGCTGCGGTTCCGCAGGCGGTGCTCCGTGCTTTCCTCCCTCCGGACCGGGACCATCCGCATGATCGATCCGACCGAGCCTTCCCGCCGAGACGTCCTCGGGGGCGCCGTGGCCGCCGCGGCAGCCGGCATCGCCGGCGCCGGCCTTGCCGGCCTGCCGGTTCGCGCCGCGCATGCCGCCGCCCCGCCGATCGGGCAGCAAGCGGCGGGCTTCTATCGCTACGCCGTCGGCTCGTTCCAGGTCACGGTGGTCAACGACGGCGTCAGCCGCATGCCGATCACGGACGGCTTCGTCACCAACGCCAGCAAGGCGGACGTGCAGGCGGCGCTCACCGCCGTTTACATGGATCCGAACGTCTATGCCGGGCCCTACAATCCGATCGTGATCAACACCGGCGCCAAGCTGGTGCTGGTCGACACCGGCACGGGCGAGGCCGCCTTCAAGACCAGCCAGGGCCTGAACGGGCGCTTCCTGCTCAACCTCGCAGCCGCCGGGATCGACCCCGCCGCCATCGATGCGGTGGTGCTGTCGCACTATCACGGCGACCACATCAACGGCCTCTTGCGCGCCGACGGATCGCTCGCCTTCCCGAATGCCGAGGTCTTGGCTCCGGCCCGCGAGCACGCGTTCTGGATGGACGACGGCGAGACGAGCCGCGCCGCGAATCCGCGCGTGCAGGACGGCGCCAAGAACGTCCGCCGGGTGATGAGCGGCGAGGTGTCGAAGCGGCTGCGCACCTACGCATGGGACAAGGAGGTGTTGCCCGGCATCACGGCGGTCGGCACGCCCGGGCACACGCCGGGCCACACCTCGCTGGTGGTCGCGTCGGGATCGGGCAGCATCTTCGTCCAGGGCGACGTCACCCACGCGCCGTTCCTGTTCGCCCGCCATCCGGAGTGGCACTTCATGCTGGACGTCGACCCGGTGCAGGCGGAGGCGACGCGTCGCAAGGTCTACGACAGGCTGGTCGCCGACCGCGTGCTCGTGCAAGGATTCCACTATCCGTTCCCCGCCCTCGCGCATGTCGAGCCGAGCGGCACGGGCTACCGCGAGGTGCTGGTGCCGTGGACCTCGACGCTCTGACACGCCGTTCCCAGGAGATCCGCATGCGACGTTTCTTTGCGCCGGCCCTGCCGCTGATCGCGATCATGGCGACCTTCGCCGGGTTCGGCGGCACGGCGGCCGCGCAGGACTGGCCGACCCGGCCCGTGACCCTGATCGTGCCGTTCTTGGCCGGCGGGCCGATCGACGTGATCGCCCGCGTCCAGGCCCAGAAGCTCGGCGAGATTCTCGGCCAGACCGTGATCGTCGAGAATGTCGGCGGCGGCGGTGGTGCGCTCGGCGCCGCCCGCATCGCCCGCGGCACGCCGGACGGCTACACCTTCGTGATGGGCAATGTCGGGACGCACGGCTACCACCCGACGCTCTACGCCAAGCCGCTCTACGACCCGGTCGCCGACTTCGCCCCGGTCGGCCTGACGACCGAGTCGGCTCGCCTGCTGGTCGCCCGCAAGGACCTGCCGGTCAATGATCTGAAGGGCTTCGTCGCCTATGTGAAGGCCAACCACGCCACCATGAGCTTCGGATCCGGCGGGCTCGGCTCGGCCACCCATGTGCCGTGCCTGCTGGTCAACCAGGCGATCGGCGTGACGGTGACGCATGTGCCGTATCGCGGCGCTGCACCGGCCATGCAGGACGTCATCGGCGGGCGCACCGACTACATGTGCGACTCGATCCAGACGGCGGTGCCGCAGGTGCTGGAGAAGAACGTCAAGGCGCTCGCCGTGCTGGCCAAGACCCGCTCGGCCCTGCTGCCGGACGTGCCGACCGCCGACGAGGCCGGGCTGCCGGGCGTCGAGGCGAACGCCTGGAACGCGATCTTCCTGCCCAAGGGCACGCCCGACGCGATCGTGCGAAAGCTCGCCGCCGCGGTCGGCCAGACGCTCGACGATCCGTGGGTGAGCAAGCGCCTCGACGAGCTCGGCCTCTCCATCGTGCCGCCCGAGCGCCGCGGCCCCGAATACCTCGCCGCCTACGTGAAGGAAGAGGTCGCCCGCTGGGCCCCGCCCATCAAGGCCGCCGGCATCAAGGTGGAGTAGGGGCGCAGCCCGTAGGGCGCAATGAGCGCAGCGAATTGCGCCGAATGAACCTCGACCACAGCCCGGCCGAATGAGCCGGCCTGCGTCTGCGTCCGCACCCTTCGCGGCGCAATTCGCTTGCGCTCATTGCGCCCTACGAAGACGCCCGCAAGAACGTCAGCGCCGTGTCGGCGTAGGCGCGGCGCTCGAGCTCCGAAAATCCCTCGAGCGGCGGCAGCGGCGCGTCGGCGGATTCTTCCACCACCACCAGGGCGTCGGGGGCGAGCCAGCCGCCGGCGCGGGCCGCGGCAAGCGCCGGCCCGGCGAGGCCCTTGCCGTAGGGCGGATCGAGAAACGCCAGCGAGAACGGCGTCATCGGATACGCGTCGCCGAGCTTTTGCGCATCACGGCGATAAATCTTGGTGGTTCCGCCGAGCCCCAGCGCCTCGACGTTCTGGCGGATCAGGGCGCGCGCCTCGGCGCCGTCGTCGACGAACAGGGCGAACGCAGCGCCGCGTGAAAGGGCTTCGAGCCCGAGCGCGCCCGTGCCGGCGAACAGGTCGAGCACGCGCGCGTCGCTGACCGGGTCGCCATAGGCATGCACAAGAATGTTGAACAGCGATTCGCGCAGGCGGTCGCTGGTCGGCCGGATCGCGGTGGAGCGGGGCGGAGCGAGGGCGCGCCCGCGCAGCCGGCCGCCGACGATCCGCATCATTCGCCCCGCGGGCCTGAAGGCCGCGGCCCGCCGCGACGGTCACGCCCCGGCGGCCGGCTGCCCGGCTTGCCGGCCGGCTTCCCACCCGGCTTGAAGCCCCCCGGCTTCCCACCCGGCTTGCCGCCGCGCGGTCCGCCCGGCTTGAAGCCACCCGGCTTGTCGCCGCGGGGCTTGAAGCCACCGGGCTTGCCGTCCCGAGGCTTGAAGCCGCCGGGCTTTCCGTCGCGGGGCTTGAATCCGCCGGGCTTTCGGTCGCCGGCCGGCCGGCTGCCCGCGTCCTTGTCGCGGAACGGACGGTCCCCCGCCGGACGGGACCGGAACGGCCGGTCGCCCTGCGGTCGGTCGCCTGTCGGACGCTCGCGGAAGGGCCTGTCGCCGCGCGGCCGATCGCCTTGCGGGCGATCACCGGCAGGCCGCTCGCGGAACGGACGGTCGCCCTCGGGCCGTTTGCGGAACGGGCGGTCACCGGCTGGCCGGTCGCCTGCTGGCCGGGCGTTGGCGGGATGGTCGCGGAACGGCGTGTCGCCGCGCGGCCGATCGCCTTCGGGCTTTGCCCTGAACGGCCGGTCGCCGGCGGGCTTGCCGCGATACGGCCGATCGCCCTGCGGGCGGTCGCCGGCAGGACGCTCTCGGAACGGACGGTCCCCCTCGGGGCGTTTCCGGAACGGCCGGTCACCCTCGGATTTGGCGCGGAAGGGCCGCTCGCCGGCCGGCCGGTCGCCGCCGGCGCGGTCGCGGAACGGCTTGCCGCCGCCGGGGCCCTTGCGGACCGGACGATCGCCCTCGGCGCGGTCGCGGAACGGCTTTTCGCCGGGCTTTGCCAGGTCCGGCCGGTATGATTTTCGCGGCGCTGTGGCGACCTTGGGCTTGGCCTCGCCGAAGCGCTCGACCAGCACGCGGCGGCCTTTTCGGTCGGTGAGGAGGCCCGAGCGCTTCTCCCCGGTCGGCGGCTCGCGCGACGGCTTGCCGCCCTCGGTCTTGTCACCCTTGTAGTGGGTGCGCAGCGGGGCGTCCTCGGACCGCCAGGAATGGCCACGGCGCGGGCGCCCCATCGGGGCTTCGGGCGCTTCGTCGCGATCACGGCGGCGGAATTGCGGGCGATCGCCGCCGGCGCTGCCACGGCCCCGATCGTCACGGCCCCGCTCGGGGCGCGCCTGCTCGGAGCGTCCCCGCTCGGGGCGTGGCCGCTCCTCGCGGGCCGGACGGGCGCTGCGCTCGACCGACTCGCGCCCGGGC
>NZ_JACAAX010000069.1 GCF_013377085.1 Rhodoplanes sp.
ACCGGCCCGCTCCGCCGCCCGACGTCACCGGTCGACGTCCCTCGACGAGCGAGACGAGCGAATCCTACGGCCGGTTTTTCGGGCGGGGATTACTTTTTTCGCGCGTCTCGTGTCCCGGGCCCGCGCCCTGAGGCGCGCGTCCCGGAACCACTGACGACCGGGGCATTCGGACCTGGCGTCCCACCGATCCGAGCGACACGACCCGACCATCCGGGCGGACGCGGATTGACGCCGCCACCTTGGAGGCGATGCTGATCACCTCGCCCTCGACTGCGGGAGCGTCCCGATGGGACCCTCGGGTTACTTCAGCCTTCTGGTGGTGACCTTGATGGGCCTGTTGTCGGTGGCGGCCGCCGCCTATGCGGTCCGGTTCGGCTGGCATCCGTGGGGGCGCGACGGCAAGGGGCGGGTCACCCGGGCGGAACAGCCGGGGCGGTTCTGGCTGTGCGTCCTGGCCTGGCTGCTGTGGGCCGCACTGTGCGGCGGCGTGGTGGTCGGGCTGTGGACCGGCGAGATGGTCACGCGCGGCGACCGCATCTGGAGATCCGGTCCACCCTCGTGACGCCGCCGCCCGACGTCACCAGTCGACGTCCCTCGACGAGCCGTACGACCAAATCCTGCGGCCGGTTATCTGGGCGGGGATTACTTTTTTCACGGTCCCCGTCCGGGTGCGGCCACGGCGCCGTCATAGGCCGCCGTCATGACCGGGCCGGCGCGCAGCGCCGCAAACCGGCCATCCATCGTTTCGCAAGAGCATTTTTCGAAGCAGATGGATGGGCGGGTGTCGTGTTCAGCCCGAGGACGTGACGGGCGGTTGGGCGATGCTATACTTCGCCGCGAAGGTGACGTCATGACCATCAACGTACAACAGCCGCGCATGGACAAGGCGACGTTCCTCGACTGGGCCGAAGCCCGCGAGGAGCACTGCGAACTCGTCGGGGGGCGGGTCGTCATGGTGATACGACCGGTGGTCGGACACGCGCTGATTATAGCCAACCTTCGAGACGCTCTCCGGGATCGGCTCAGTCGCGAGGCGTGGTACGTGTTGTCCGATTGCGGCATCGACACCGGCCCGCAGACCATTCGGGCTCCCGACGTCGTGGTTATGTCCACTGGCGGCGATCTGAAGGCAAAAACCGCGTCCTCGCCCGTGCTGATCGCCGAAGTCCTGTCGCCGTCGACCGCGACTATCGACCTCGGCGACAAGGTGGCCGAGTATCTTCGCCTGCCGAGCCTTCTGGCCTATCTGGTGGTCGCCCAGGACGAGCCGAAGCTATGGCTGTTTTTGCGTGGCACCGAGGGTTTTGGGGCGCCGCAGGTCATCGCCGGACTCGATGCGTCGGTCGCCATCCCGGCGCTCGGCCTCGACCTGCCGCTCGCGGAGATTCTTGCCGGGGTGCACGCGGGCGAGGCACCGCAAGCGTCTTAGCCCGCACGGAGCGAGCCCGCCTGGGAACGCCGTCATGGCCAAGCCGGCGCGTGGCGCCGCGACCCGGCCATCCATCGTATGGCGAAAACGTTGTGTCGAAGAGGATGGATGCGCGGGTCTTCGCCCGCGCATGACGGAAGGAGAGGCCGGACTGCGTCTCAGAACGTCGACTTCAGCTTGAGGTGATCCAGCCGGTCGATCGACTGCACGTCGAGGCGGCGGGTGGTGCCGTCGCGGCGCACGTCCAAGGGCACCGTGACGCCGGCGGCGCCGAGCGCCCACATCTTTCGGTACAGCACCGCGAGGCCGTCCGTGGTGGTGCCGGCGACGCCTTCGATGACGTCGCCGCGGCGCAGCCCGGCGCGGGCGGCCGGGCTGTCGGGCGTCACCCTTGTCACCACCAGGCGGCCCAGCATGTCCTCCGCGGCGACGCCGAGCCAGGGCCGGCCGGGGCCGGCGATGCGGCCGTCGGCGATCAGATCCGCCATCACCGGGGCGAGCCGGTCGACCGGCACGAACATGTTGCCGGGCGAGGGGGTGCCGTCGCCCTTGGCGTCGCCGACGATCAGCGAGCCGATGCCGGCGAGCTTGCCGTCACGCGTCACCAGCGCGGCGCCGCTCCAGGCCGGGTTGGGGGGCGCCGTGAAGATCGCCTCGTCCAACAGATACTCCCAGCTTCCGGCGAACTCGCGCTTGGCGACGACGCGTGCCGCCGTGACGCCCGACGCGCCGCCATGGCCCGCCACCAGCACGGGGTCGTCCACCTTCAGGTCCGACGAATGCCCGAGCGGCATCGGCTTGAGGCCGGGCGGTGTCACGGTGCGCAGGAGGCCGAAGCCGGTCTCGTGGTCGTAGCCGACCACGTCGGCGGGAAGAGTCTTGCCGTCGCGGGTCGTCACCTCGACCGCATGGGCCTCGACCATCAGGTAGCCGATGGTGACGATCAGGCCGGAGGCGTCGATGACCACGCCGGCGCCCTCGCGCTCGCGCCCGAGGCTCGACACGGTGCGGCCGTCCGGGTTGATGAAGGTCTTCACCTTGACGACCGCCGCCAGCGTCTCGTCGAGGGAGGCGCGCTGGGCCGCTGCGGCCGTGGCGGCGGCGCAGAGCAGGGCGCAGGCGACGAGCGCCCGCAGCGCCATGGCGATCGACCGGTCCTGCAATGGTGCGATCCGCATGCCCGTCTCCGTCGGTTGATCTGCCGTTCAGCCAAGCACAGGCCGTGCCGAGCATAGCCGACCCGGTCCGTCCGGCGGCGGCGCCGGGTGCCGCTCGCCGCAATGTGATCGGGGATGCGCGTTCTCCTTCACCTCTACCCGCGTGCGGGGAGAGGTCGACGCGCGCAGCGCGGCGGGTGAGGGGGCGTCGCGGGGATACGGAGGCACCCCCTCACCCGGAGTCCTCGCTGCCGCTCGGACTCCGACCTCTCCCCGCAAGCGGGGAGAGGTGAAGGGGTGGAGAGGAGAAGAAGGACGCCGTCATGGCCGGGCCGGCCGAAGGCCGCGACCCGGCCATCCATCGTTTCGCAAAAGCCTTGTTTCGCAGCGGATGGATGCGCGGGTCTTCGCCCGCGCATGACGGAGGAGGCAGCCCGCGTGACCCTTCTCTCGAACCTCCCGGGCGGCGGCGCACACCAAGGCGATGGCGACGTGCGTCTGCGTCGTCATCACGATGCCGATACCGTCACGACTCCGACACGTTTGTTGCGGACCTGTGGCGGCGATCGGCCCCCGGCCACGCCCGGCCCGGGGGATTCTCGGGATGCCCTCGGCGGCAGCCCGAGACAGGGAGGTTGCCGATGCTCGCCCGTCTCCGCGCCGCCGCCACGGCCGCGCTGGTTGCTCTGCCGCTCGCCTTCGCGATGCTCGTATCCGCCGGTGTGCTCGTCCTCACGAGCCCTGCCGGCGCCGCCGACAAAGCCTTCCAGCGCGACGATCTCGCCGACGGCGCGATCCGCCTGGAGGCGCAGATCAAGAAGGACGCCGGCCAGGTCGGCAAGCCGGCCGACCAGCTTCGCCGCGACGCCGAGGCGGCGCTGGCGCGCAACGACAGCCGGACGGCCCTGACCGTGCTGGGCCAGCTCGTCACCGTCGCGCCCGACGTCGCCTCCAATTGGCTGCGGCTGTCCCGCGCCATCCTGCAGGTGCGCGGCTCAGACGACCGCGAGCGCAACACCCTCCTGGAACGCGGCGCCACCGCGGCCTACATCGCCTATCAGCGGGCCGGCACGCCGGCCGAGGAGGCCGACGCGCTGGTGCTGCTCGGCCGCGCCTACGCGGACCGCCAAGTCTGGCGCCCGGCGCTCGACGCGTTGCGGCTGTCTCTCGAGATCCGCGAGGCCGCCGACGTTCGGGCCCGCTATGAATCCTTGCGCAGCGACCACGGCTTCCGCCTGCTCGACTATTCGGTCGACGCCGACACGGCGTCGCCGCGCGCCTGCTTTCAGTTCTCCGAGGCGCTGCCCGGCCCGCGCACCGATCTGTCGCCGTTCGTGGCGGTGGCCGGCGTGGAAAAGCCGGCGATCGCGGTCGACGACCGCCAGCTCTGCGTCGAAGGCCTCAAGCACGGTGAGCGCTATGCCGTGACGCTGCGGCCCGGGCTGCCCTCGACCGTCAAGGAGAGCCTGCAGAAGTCGGCCGAGTTCAACCTCTATGTCCGCGACCGAAAGCCCTTCGTGCGCTTCTCCGGAAAGGCCTATGTGCTGCCGCGCAACGGCCAGCAGGGCATCCCGGTGGTCAGCGTCAACACCTCGGCCGTGATGGTCAATGTCTACCGGATCGGCGACCGCAACCTGATCGACCCGATCACCGGCGACGAGCTCGAGCGCAATCTCGAGCGCTACGAGCTCAACCGCATCGCCGAGACCCGCGGCACCAGCGTGTGGACGGGCGAGCTCGCCGTGCAGTCGCCCCTCAATGCCGAGGTGACGACGGCCTTCCCGGTCGGCCAGGCGGTCGGCGAGCTGAAGCCCGGCGTCTACATCATGTCGGCCGAGGCCAAGGGGCCGTCCGACAACGACTACTCGGCGCTGGCCACCCAGTGGTTCATCGTCTCCGACCTCGGCCTGTCGACCCTGTCGGGCGGCGACGGCATCCATGTCTTCGTCAACTCGCTCGCCACCGCGACGCCGAAGCCGCAGGTCGAGGTCAAGCTGATCGCCCGCAACAACGAGGTTTTGGCGGTTCGCACCACCGACGAAGCCGGCCACGCGCTGTTCGAGACCGGGCTCGCCCGCGGCGAGGGCGGGCTGGCGCCGGCCCTGATCGTCGGCACCGCCGACAACGGCCGCGACTACGCCTTCCTCAACATGAAGGCCCCGGCCTTCGATCTCTCCGACCGCGGCGTCAAGGGCCGTGCGGCGCCGTCCGGATTGGACGCGTTTGTTGTGACGGAACGTGGAGTGTATCGCACCGGCGAGACCGTGCATGCGACCGCGCTGTTGCGCGACGCGCTCGGCACCGCCGCGGCCGGCGTGCCGCTGACGCTGGTGTTCGAGCGGCCCGACGGCGTCGAGCATCGCCGCGCCGTGGTGGCCGACCAGGGTCTCGGCGGCCGCGCCTACGACCTGCCGATCGTCGCGACCGCGCCGACCGGCACCTGGCGGCTCAAGGCCTACACGGATCCCAAGCGCCCGGCCGTCGGCGAGACCACGTTCCTGGTCGAGGACTATGTGCCGGATCGCATCGAGTTCGACCTTTCGACCAAGGCGACCGGCATCGCCAAGGGCTCAGCCGTAGAGATCGCCGTGGACGGCCGCTATCTCTACGGCGCGCCGGCCTCCAACCTGGAGCTGGAGGGCGAGGTCACCATCAAGGCCGCCAAGGAGCGGCCCGGCTTCCCGGGCTATCAGTTCGGCACCGTCGACGACGAGGAGGAGAAGGACGCCGACGCCACCCGGGTGACGCTGGACGATCTTCCCGCGACCGACGACAAGGGCCACGCCGTCGTCCCGGTGACATTGGACAAGCTCCCGGCCGGCAACCGGCCGCTGGAGGCGCAGGTCGTGGTGCGCATGGCCGAGACGGGCGGCCGTGCGGTCGAGCGCAAGCTGACCCTGCCGATCGTCCCGGGTGGCCCGATGATCGGGGTAAAACCGCTGTTCTCCGGGCGCTCGCTCGGCGAGGGCGAGACCGCGACCTTCGACGTCGCCGTGGTGGCGCCGGACGGCAAGCCGCTGGCGCGCCGCGGCGTCAAGTACGAGCTCCTCAAGGTCGACACCCGCTACCAGTGGTATCGCCAGGACGGCTCCTGGCAGTACGAGCCGATCAAGACGACCAAGCGGGTCGCCGACGGCACGCTCGACATCGCCGCCGGTCAGCCCGGCCGCGTCGCCGCGCCGGTCCAGTGGGGCCGCTACCGGCTCGACGTCTCGACCAATGATCCGGACGGGCCGACGACGTCGCTGTCGTTCGACGCCGGCTTCTTCGCCGAGGCCTCGGCCGACACGCCGGACCTTCTGGAGATCGCGCTCGACAAGCCCGAGTACAAGCCGGGCGACAGCATGTCCGTGTCGGTCACGGCCCGCACGGCGGGGCGGGTGCGCCTCTCGGTGATCGGCGACCGGCTGATCACCTCGGTCAACCACGAGGTCCAGGCCGGCACCGCCCAGATCCGCGTGCCGGTCGGCAGCGACTGGGGGACGGGCGCCTATGTGGTCGCGACCCTGCTGCGGCCGCTCGACACGCAGGCCAAGCGCATGCCGGGCCGCGCCATCGGGGTGCAGTGGTTCGCGGTCGATCGCGCGGCGAAGACGCTCGCCGTCACGCTGGCGACGCCGCCGCTGCTGCGGCCCAACACGACGCTGCGCGTGCCCGTCACCATCGACGGGCTCGCCGGCCAGGCCGGCAAGGCCGGCGAAGAAGCCCGCATCGTCGTCGCGGCCGTCGATGTCGGCATCCTCAACCTCACCGGCTACAAGCCGCCGGCGCCGGACGATTATTATCTCGGCCAGCGTCGGCTGTCGGGCGAGCTGCGCGACCTCTACGGCCATCTGATCGACGGCATGCAGGGGCAGGTGGGTGCGATCCGGTCCGGCGGCGACAGCGCTGCGGCCGAGCTGCAGGGCTCGCCTCCCACCCAGCCGCCGGTGGCGCTCTATTCGGGCGTCGTCACGGTCGGGCCGGACGGCAAGGCCGAGGTGACGTTCGACATCCCGGCCTTCGCCGGCACGGTGCGGGTGATGGCGATCGCCTGGTCGGCCGCAAAGGTCGGCCGCGCGTCGACCGACGTCACGGTGCGCGACCCCGTGGTGCTCACCACCACGCTGCCGCGCTTCCTGCTCACGGGTGACCGCAGCACGGTCCAGCTCGAGCTCGACAATGTCGAGGGCCGGGCCGGCGACTACCGGGTGACGGCGTCGGTGGAAGGGCCGGCGACGATCGCCAACACGGCGCCCCAGAGCGTGCGGCTCGCGGCGCGCCAGCGCGGCTCGCTGTCGCTGCCGATCTCGGCGACGGCCGCGGGACCGGCGATCGTCAAGATCGCCGTTGCCGGGCCGGACGGATTCGCGCTGGAGCGGACCTATCCGCTCGCCGTGAAGCCGGCGACCCAGATCGCCACCCGCCGCACCGTGCGGACCATCGCCAAGGGCGAAAGCCTGAGCCTCGGGTCCGATATGTTCGGCGACCTGGTGGCGGGGACGGGCGCGCTCGCCCTCTCGGTCGGGCCGTCGACGGCCCTCGACGCGGCGACGCTTTTGAAAGCGCTCGACCGCTATCCGTTCGGCTGCTCGGAGCAGATCACCAGCCGGGCGCTGCCGCTGCTCTACGTCAACGACCTCGCGGTCGAGGCGCATCTCGCGCTGGACGCCGACGCCGACCAGCGCATCCGCGACGCCATCGAGCGGCTGCTGGCGCGCCAGGACTCCTCCGGCTCGTTCGGCCTGTGGGGCGTCGGCGGCAACGACGCCTGGCTCGACTCCTACGTCACCGACTTTCTGACGCGGGCGCGCGAGCGCGGGTTTGTGGTGCCCGACACGGCGTTCAAGCTGGCGCTGGAGCGGTTGAAGAACTACGTCGCCAACGCGCCGGAGCCCGGCAAGGAGGGGGCGCGCGACCTGCCGTTCGCCCTCTATGTGCTGGCCCGCAACGGGGCGGCGCCGGTCGGCGACCTGCGCTACATCGCCGACACCAAGCTCGGCGAGTTCTCGACGCCGATCGCCAAGGCCCATATCGGTGCGGCGCTCGCCATGCTGGGCGACCGCGTCCGCGCCGAGCGTGTCTTCGCCGCCGCCATCGGGGCGATCGAGCCGCCGAAAGTTCTGGAGTTCGGCCGGCCCGACTTCGGCTCGTCCCTGCGTGACGCCGCCGCCGTGACGGCGCTGGCCGCCGAGAGCGGCGCTGCCGCCGGCCTCCTGCCGGTGGCCGTGAAGGGCATCGAGGAGGCGCGGGCGCGCGCCTTCTACACCTCCACCCAGGAGAACGCCTGGATGGTGCTGGCGGCGCGCGCGCTCGCCAAGTCGGTGCCGCTGTCGCTGGAGGTCGCGGGCGCACCCCGGACCAGCCCGCTCTACCGCACCTTCCGGCCCGCCGAGCTGGCGAGCCCATTCCGGGTGACCAACACGGGCGAAGGGCCGGTGCAGGCCGTGGTGTCGGTCTCGGGCGCCCCGATCGTGCCGGAGCCGGCGGCCGACAAGGGCTTCAAGATCGAGCGCAGCTACTTCACGCTCGACGGCGAGAAGGCCGACCCCAGCAAGGCGCGGCAGAACCAGCGCTTCGCCGTGGTGCTGAAGATCACCGAGCCGCAGCCGCAGTTCGGCCGCGTCCTGGTGGTCGATCCGCTCCCGGCCGGGTTCGAGATCGACAACCCGCGGCTCGTCTCCTCGGGCGAGACCGGGACGCTCGACTGGATCCAGGACGCCGTCGAGCCCGAGAAGGCCGAGTTCCGCGACGATCGCTTCGCCGCGGCCTTCACCCGCAACGCCAAGTCGCCGGCGGTGTTCACGGTGGCCTATGTGGTGCGGGCCGTGTCGCCCGGCCGCTACGTGCTGCCGCAGGCCTATGTCGAGGACATGTACCGCCCCGACCGCTTCGGCCGCACCGGCACCGGCGCGATCGAGGTGAGCGTGGCACGGCAGTAGGCTGATCGATGATCGAAGGCCCAACCTCCGTCGTTCCGGGACGGCCCGAAGGGCCGGGCCCGGAACCCATAACCCCTGCAGGGGATATGGATTCCGGGCTCGCGGACATGCGGTCCGCGCCCCGGAATGACGAAGGACGTGGCTGGCGTCGGGCAAAACTCGCGCTCCTCGCCGCCTCGGTCGTCGCCGCGGTGGGCCTCGGCTCCGCCGCTCTCTGGGTGAAGTCGCTCGGCCCGCCGCCACTCGGGAAAAATCTCTCCTGGTCGACCGTGGTGGTCGATCGCGACGGGCGCATCTTGCGGCCGTATGCAACCGCCGAGGGGCGCTGGCGGCTGAAGGCCTCGCGCGAAAACGTCGACCCGCGCTTCTTCGAGCTGTTGCTCGCCTACGAGGACAAGCGGTTCCGCGACCACGCCGGCGTCGACCCTCATGCGCTCGGCCGCGCCGCCGTGCAGTTCGCCGCCCATGGCCGCGTCGTCTCGGGCGGCTCGACCCTGACCATGCAGGTCGCGCGCCTCCTGGAGCCGCGTGGAGAACGCTCGCTCGCAGCAAAGCTCCGCCAGGCCGTGCGCGCCGTGCAGATCGAGCGGGTCTTGTCCAAGGACGAGATCCTCGCCCTCTACCTGTCGCTCGCTCCCTATGGCGGGAACCTGGAGGGTATCCGGGCGGCCTCGCTCGCCTATTTCGGCAAGGAGCCGCGGCGGCTGACGCTCGGCGAGGCGGCCCTGCTGGTGGCGCTGCCGCAGTCGCCGGAGGCGCGGCGGCCGGACCGGTCGCCCGAGATCGCGCGAAAAGCCCGCGACCGGGTGCTCGACCGCATGGCGGCGGCCGGCGTGGTCGAGCCCGGCGAGATCGACCGGGCCAAGGCCGAGCCGGTACCGGGCGCGCGAAAGCCGATGCCCATGCTGGCCCCGCATGCGGCCGACCGCGTGGTCGCGGCGCAGCCGGAAAAATCGTTTCATCAGATGACCTTGGAGGCGCCGCTTCAAGCCGCGCTGGAGGTCCTTTCACGCGAGCGGGCGGCGACACTCGGCCCCGACATCTCGGTCGCCATAATGGCGGTCGAGCATGCGACCGGCGAGGTGTTGGGCCGGGTCGGGTCGGCCGACTGGGCGGATGCGCGCCGTGCCGGCCAGGTGGACGTGACCTTGGCGATCCGCTCGCCGGGGTCGACGCTGAAGCCGTTCATCTACGGCCTCGGCTTCGAGGACGGGTTTCTGCATCCGGAGACGCTGCTCGACGACCGGCCGGTCCGCTACGGCGCCTATGCGCCGGAAAACTTCGACCTGACGTTTCAGGGCACCGTGACGGCGCGAAAAGCGCTCCAACTGTCGTTGAACGTGCCGGCCGTGCAGGTGCTGGAAAAAGTCGGGCCGAGCCGCTTCACGGCGCGGCTCGCCCAGGCCGGGGCAAAGCTGGTGCTGCCGCCCGGCGAGGCGCCCGGCCTCGCCATGGGTCTCGGCGGCACCGGGGTGACGCTCGCCGATCTGGTGCGCCTCTATGCCGGGCTGGCGCGGCTCGGCACCACGGTGCCGCTCACCGAACAACTCACGGATGCGCCCGTGGTCGTTCCGCCGCTGCGGCTCGTCGATCCGGTGGCGGCCTGGTACGTCGGCAACGTCCTGCTCGGCGCGCCGCCCCCCGAGAACGCCGCCGGCGGCCGCATCGCCTTCAAGACCGGCACGTCCTACGGCTACCGCGACGCCTGGGCGATCGGCTTCGACGGCAGGCGCACCATCGGGGTGTGGGTCGGGCGGCCCGACGGCGCTCCGGTGCCCGGGATGATCGGCCGCGGCACGGCCGCGCCGATCCTGTTCGATGCCTTCGCCCGGCTCGGCAAGCCTTTGGCGCCGTTGCCGCCGGCGCCGCGCGGCGCACTGTTCGGGTCCACCGGAAAGCTGCCGCTGCCGCTGCAGCGCTTCCGCCCCAATGCGCTGCCGAGCGCCGGGACCGAGCCGCCGCTGCGGATCGTGTTTCCGCCCAACGGTGCCCGGCTGGAGCTCGCCGCCGACGGGGCCGAGCCGGTGGCCCTCGCCGTCAAGGTCGCGGGCGGCAGCGGCCCGGTCACCGTCATGGTCGACGGGCTGCCGCGGGCGACACTGCGCGACCGCCGGAGCACGACCGTGACGCCGGACGGCCCCGGCTTCGTGCGGCTGACCGTCACCGACTCCCGCGGGGCGACCGACAGCGTGCTGGTCAGGCTGCAGTAAGTTGCGCGCTTATACCATTGGAAAATAATCATTATCGAGAGTGTTGCCGCGGCGCGACAGGGCCATGCCGCACGACTGCGGGGTGCTTTCGCGGGCGGCTGCTTTTCTCTATTGTCCGCGCGACTTCAGCAGGACATCGGAATGGCCGTCGCGAGGTTTGGAACCGGATCGAGCAGCATGGTCGCCGCACGGCTGCAGGCGTTGCTTGCCTGGGCGTCGAGCAGCCATGCGGCGGCGGCCGGCCTGCTGGTGGTCGCCTGCCTGCTGGCCTTCCTGCCGGGCTTCTTCACGCTGCCGCCGATCGACCGGGACGAGGCCCGCTTCGCCCAGGCCACCAAGCAGATGCTGGAGAGCGGCGACTACATCGACATCCGCTTCCAGGACGAGAGCCGCTACAAGAAGCCGGTCGGCATCTACTGGCTCCAGGCCGCCGTGGTGAGGACCGCCGAGGCGGCCGGGATGCCCGAGGCGCGCACCCGCATCTGGCTCTACCGCATCCCGTCGCTGATCGGCGCCATCGGCGGCGTGCTGCTGACCTACTGGACGGCGCTCGCCTTCGTGTCCCGCCGTGCCGCCGTGCTGGCCGGCCTGATGATGGCGAGCTCGATTCTGCTCGGCGTCGAGGCGCGGCTGGCCAAGACCGACGCCATGCTGCTCGCCACCGTGATCGCCGCCATGGGGGCGATGGGGCGGGCGTACCTCACCGAGCGCGGGGTGCGGGAGGCCGTCGAGCACCCGTGGACCCAGCCGGCGATCTTCTGGACCGCCATGGCGGCCGGCTTCCTGATCAAGGGGCCGCTGATCATGATGGTGGTCGGCCTCACCATCGTGGCGCTCGCCGTGGTCGACCGCTCGGCGCGCTTCGTGCTCCGCCTCAAGCCGCTCGCCGGCCTCGCCTGGATGCTGCTGCTGGTGCTGCCCTGGTTCGTCGCGATCGTGGTCAGGAGCGGCGACAGCTTCTTCATCGAGTCGGTCGGCCGCGACCTCCTGTCCAAGGTGGGCAGCGGCCAGGAGGCGCATTTCGGCCCGCCGGGCCTTTATCTGCTGCTGTTCTGGGGGACGTTCTTCCCGGCCGCCATGCTGGCCCCGATGGCCGCCCAGGCGGTGTGGCGGACGCGGCGCGAGCCCGGCACGGCCTATCTGCTCGCCTGGCTGGTGCCGACCTGGGTTGTGTTCGAGGCGGCCATGACCAAGCTGCCGCACTACGTGCTGCCGGTCTATCCGGCGATCGCCATCCTGATCGCCCTCGCCATCGACCGGAAGGCGCTGTCGGCGAACATCTGGCTGCGCCGCGCCCCGATGTGGTGGTTCTTCCTCGTCACGGCCGTCACGGTCGGGCTGATCGTCGTCAACATCATGATCGGCCAGCGGCTCGGCCTGCTCACCTGGGGCTTCTGCGCCGCCGCCATGATCACGGCGCTGTTCGCCTGGTGGCTGTTCGAGGCGGATGGCGTCGAGGTGTCGTTCCTGCGCGCCGCCTTCGCCGCTATGCTGCTGTCGACCTCGGCCTTCGGAGCCACCTTCGCCACCATCGGCAACCTGTTTCCCTCGCGGCAGCTCGCCCAGTTCGTCGACTACGGCGGCTGCGAGCGGCCGGCCGTGGCGACGGCCGGGTTCCACGAGCCTAGCCTGGTGTTCCTGGTCGGCACCCAGGTGCAGCACGTCGGCGGGGCAGGGGCGGCGGATTATCTCGGGGTCGGCGGGCCCTGCCGGTACGCCTTCATCGACAGCCGCCAGGAGCGCTCCTTCGTGCAGCGCGCCGACGCCATCGGGTTGCGCTACATGGTCGGCCCGCGGGTCGACGGCGTGAACATCTCCAGCGGCCGCGCCGTCTCGATCCTGACCTTCATCGGGGGGGCGCCGTGACGATCGTGGCCGCACCCGGGGGCGGGCCGCAGGCGGCGCCCGCCGCCCTCGGCACCCTGCGCGTGCTCGGCCGCAACCTCGCCGCCTGGCTCGCCCTGCTGGCCGGGCGTCCGCGCAAGCCGTCGCGCACGCCCGGCTTCAAGGCCCTGGTGGTCGCCCATCGCCGGCAGGCCGCGGTGGCGCTTCTCCTGATCCTCGCCACCATGCTGCTGGTCGACCCGTTCGCCCCGCGCATGCGGGCGGTGCCGCGCGTCGTCGTCGACATTTTCGAGGACGTCACCGATTTCGGCCGCTCGGGTTGGATCCTGATCCCGGCGGCCGGCCTGATCCTGTGGCTCGCGGCGCTGCTGCGCCCGAGCCTCGACCGGGTGTCGCGCGCCGTGCTGGCGGCCGTGGTGGTGCGGCTCGGCTTCGTCTTCGTCGCGGTCGGCCTGCCCGGGCTGGTCGCCACCATCCTCAAGCGCTGGATCGGCCGGCTGCGTCCCTCCGAGCTCGGCCCCTATGTCTATGCGCCGCTGTCGTGGCGCTCCGAATATGCGAGCCTGCCGTCCGGCCACACCGTCACGTCCTTCGCGGCGCTGGTCGCCATCGGCGCGGTCTGGCCGGCTGCGCGGCCCGTGATGTGGATCTACGCGCTCTCGATCGCGCTGAGCCGGATCCTCGTCTCGGCCCATTTCCCCAGCGACGTGCTCGCCGGCGCCGCCTTCGGGGCGTTCGGCGCGATCCTGGTGCGGGAATGGTTCGCGGCGCGCCGGCTCGGCTTCGTCGCGACGCCGGACGGCGGCGTGCGGGCCCTCCCGGGTCCGTCCGGCGCCCAGGTGCTGCGGGCGCTGGCCAAGGCCGTCGAGCCGTGAGGGCGGCGCCCGGCGCCGGCCCGGTTTTTTGGGAGTGTATCCTGCGATGACCCACCCTGCAGCCGGACCGGCCGTCGCCGTGGTCGTTCCCGTGCGCAACGAGGCCGAGAACGTCGCGCCGCTCCTCGCCGAGATCGCGACCAGCCTCGCCGCCGACGGCCCGTTCGAGGTCGTCTACGTCAACGACGGCTCGACCGACGACACCGGCGCCGAGATCGACCGGCTGCGCCGCGACCGGCCGTGGCTGCGCCATGTCCGCCATGCCGTCTCGTGCGGCCAGTCGGCGGCGGTGCGCAGCGGGGTCGCGGCCGCCCGCGCGCCGCTGGTGGCGACGCTGGACGGCGACGGGCAGAACGACCCCAGCTTCATTCCGGCGATGCTCGACCGGCTGCGCAAGGACCCGCATGTCGGCCTCGTCGCCGGCCAGCGGGTGCGCCGCAAGGACACGGGCTTCAAGCAACTCCAGTCGCGCATCGCCAACGGGGTGCGCAGCGCCGTCCTCAAGGACGGCACCCGCGACACCGGCTGCGGCTTGAAAGCGTTCCGCCGCGACGTGTTTCTCGGCCTGCCGTATTTCGACGGGCTGCATCGCTTCCTGCCGGCGCTGGTGCGCCGCGACGGCTGGGGGATCGGCTATGTCGACGTGGTCGACCGGCCGCGCCGCCACGGCACCTCGAAATACGGCCTGTGGGACCGGCTGTGGGTCGGCATCCTCGATCTAGCCGGCGTGTGGTGGCTGATCCGGCGCCGCCGGCAGGTGCCGCAGGTCAGCGAAGAGGTGCGCCATGCTGATTGACCTGTCGCAAGCGGTCGGCGGCTATCTGTACGACGTCTTCGTCACCCGGGTGGACTGGTGGGTGTTTCTCGGCATCGTCGCCCAGGGCCTGTTCACCATGCGGTTCGTCGTGCAGTGGCTGGCCTCCGAGAAGGCCGGCAAGAGCGTCGTGCCGATGGCGTTCTGGTGGTTTTCCATCTCGGGCGGCGTGCTGCTGCTCGCCTACGCGCTCTACCGCCGCGACCCGGTGTTCATCGCCGGCCAGGGTTTTGGCGTGTTCGTCTACCTGCGCAATCTCCAGTTCGTCCTGCGCGAGCGCAAAGCCGGCCGCGAGGTGCAGGGCAAGGGCGCGGGGTGATTTCGCCGGGTGGGTCAGGCGCGCTGCGCCGCAACCCACCGCTTCGGCTTGATCGGTGGGTTACGAGCCTTCGGCGCTCACCCACCCTACGAGCTACGAGCTCGCCGCGTTCAGCGCCGCAAACCCGCGCTCGAGGTCGGCGATCAGGTCGGCGACGTCTTCCAGGCCGATGTGGAACCGGATGGTCGGGCCGCCCGGCGCCCATTTGGTCGCGGTGCGGATCTTGGTGCAGTCGAACGGAATCGCCAGGCTCTCGTAGCCGCCCCAGGAGGCGCCGATGCCGAACAGGGAGAGCGCGTTTAGGAAGGCGTGCATGGCGGCCGGCGGGGCGGGGCGGAACACCACCGAGAAGAGCCCGCTCGATCCGGTGAAGTCCCGCCGCCAGAGCGCGTGCCCGGGATGCGAGGGCAGGGCGGGGTGCAGCACCCGCAAGACCTCGGGGCGGGCCTCGAACCAGCGGGCGACCGCGAGCGCCGCGGCCTCGTGGGCGGCGAGCCGCACCGCCATGGTGCGCAGGCCGCGCTGGGCGAGGTGCATGTCGCCGGGGCCGACGCACAGGCCCATGTTGAACACGGTGTCGCGCAGCGCCTTGTTGGTGCGCTGGTTCGCCGCGACGCAGCCGAACATCAGGTCGGAATGGCCGCCGATATATTTGGTGCCGGACTGGATCGACAGGTCGACGCCCTTGTCGAGTGCCCGGAAATAGAGCGGCGTCGCCCAGGTATTGTCCATCAGCACGACGGCGCCGTGCGCATGCGCGGCCGCGGCGATCGCCGGGATGTCCTGGATCTCGAAAGAGAGCGAGCCCGGTGCCTCGACGAACACGGCCTTGGTGTTGGGCCGCATCAGCGCCGCGATGCCGGCCCCGATCGCGGGATCGTAATAGGTGGTCGAGATGCCCCAGCGCACCAGGAGCGTGTCGCACACGGTGCGGGTCGGGTCGTAGGCCGAATCCGTCACCAGCACATGGTCGCCGGCATCGAGCACGCTGAGCAGCGCGGCCGAGATGGCGGCGAGCCCGGAAGGCAGCAGCGCGACGCCGGCGCAGGCCTCGCCCTCGATGCCGGCGAGCGCCGTCTCCAACGCCTCCGAGGTCGGGGTGCCGCGCCGCGCATATTTGTAGCGCGAGCGGCGCGCCATGTAGTCCTCGGCGGTCGGGTAGAGGACGGTCGAGCCGTGGAACACCGGGGTGTTGACGAAGCCGTAATGCTCGTCCGGCCGGCGGCCGCCGACCACCAGGCGGGTGCGGTCCCCCTGCGCGCTCGTCGCGCCGTGCGGGCTCGTCATCCCTTGGGCCGGGCGGCCGTCATCGGGGTTCTTCATGGGCAGGGGTCCTCGACCATCGGAGAAGGTGCCGCCGGTTCGGCCCGGCGGTCACGACCGGAGCGGGTATCGGGCGGCCGAGCACTTGACCCGGCTGGGCATTCGTTCTGATATGCCGACCCGTAACGCGCTCCGGTGCGGTCACCGCGTGCAGCGGCGGATTTTCGGCACGAGACATGCATCTGAAAGCGCTCGGGGCGGCAGCTCGGACGTTGCAACGCGGGTCTCGAAAAACGGGTCTCGCAACTCGGTTTCCGCAACTCGGACGCTGCCCATGCACCGGACTCCAAGTACTGTCAATGAGGCGATCATGAAACGGGTTTTCGTCGCTCTGCTGTCCGCGTGCGCAGCCCTGGCCATGGGCGGATCCGCGACGGCGGCGACGCTCGACAACGTCAAGGCGCGCGGCGCGCTCAACTGCGGCGCCAACGGCCAGCTCCCCGGCTTCGGCATGCCGGATTCCCAGGGCATCTGGACCGGCTTCGACGTGGAGATGTGCCGGGCGATCGCGGCGGCGATCTTCAACGATCCGCAGAAGGTGAAGTTCGTCGCGCTGACCGCCAAGGACCGCTTCACGGCGCTGCAGTCCGGCGACACCGACGTGCTGATCCGCAACACCACCTGGACGCTGTCGCGCGACACCCAGCTCGGCCTCAACGCCACCGCCATCAACTATTTCGACGGCCAGGGCTTCATCGTCCGAAAATCGCTCAAGCTGAACTCGGCGCTCGAGCTCAACGACGCCGCCGTGTGCGTGCAGCAGGGCACCACCACGGAGCTGAACCTCTCCGACTATTTCCGCGCCAACAAGATGCGGCTGAAGAGCGTCACCTTCGCGACCCTCGACGAGGCCCTCAAGGCCTACGACACCGGCCGCTGCGACGCCTACACGACCGACGCCTCGCAGCTCTACAGCGTACGCCTCAAGCTGGCGAAGCCGGAGGAGCACGTCGTGCTGCCGGAGATCGTCTCCAAGGAGCCGTTCTCGGCCTTCGTGCGGCACGGCGACGACCAGTGGTTCGACATCGTGCGCTGGACCCTGTTCGCCATGCTCAACGCCGAGGAGTTCGGCATCACCCGGGCGAACGTCGACGAGCAGGCGAAGTCGGACAATCCCGAGATCAAGCGGCTCCTGGGCAGCGAAGGCAATTTCGGCGAGCAGCTCGGCCTGACCAAGGACTGGGTTATCCGGATCGTCAAGAACGTCGGCAATTACGGCGAGGTGTTCGACCGCACCCTCGGAGCGGGCTCGGCGCTGAAGATCACCCGCGGCCAGAACGCCCTGTGGACCAAGGGCGGCCTGCAATACGCACCGCCGGTGCGCTGAGGCCCGGCCGGCGGCGGGGCGCCCCCCGATGCCGCCCGCGACCCGCGCGAGCTCCACGGCACCCGCCGTGCCGCTGTGGCGGCGGCCGCGCACGCGCAGCATCGTCTATCAGGTGCTGCTGTGCCTGGCCGTGGCGGCGCTCGCCTTCGCGGCGATCGACAATGCCGTCGAGAACCTCGCCCGCGCCAAGATCGCCTCCGGCTTCGGCTTCTGGAACGTCACGGCCGGCTTCGACATCAGCCAGACGCTGATCTCGTACTCGGCGCAGGCCTCGACCTACGGCCGCGCCTTCTGGGTCGGGCTGCTCAACACGCTGCTGGTCGCCGTGCTCGGCATCGTGCTGGCGACAGTGCTCGGCTTCCTGATCGGCATCGGCCGGCTGTCGCACAACTATCTGGTGGCGAAGCTGGCCGGCGGCTATGTCGAGCTGATCCGCAACATCCCGCTGCTGCTGCAGCTCCTGTTCTGGTACAACGCCGTCCTCAAGGCGCTGCCGGAGATCCGCGACAGCATCGCGCTGCCGGGCGGCGGCTATCTCAACAATCGCGGCCTGTTCGTGCCCGATCCCCAGGTGACCGGGGGCGGGACGGTGGCGCTCGCGCTTCTCGGGGGCATTGTCGCCGCGGGGCTGTTCCGGGCGACGCGGGAGAGGCTCGGGCCGCTCGGGCGCGGCGCGCCGCGTGCCGTGATCACGGCTCTGCTGATCGTGGCGCCGCCGCTCGTCGCCGCGCTCCTCTCCGGCCTGACCGTGGCGTTCGAGCTCCCCGAGATGGGGCGCTTCAACATCCGCGGCGGCCTGGAGGTGCTGCCCGAGTTCGTCGCGCTCCTGGCCGGCCTGTCGATCTACACGGCCGCCTTCATCGCCGAGGCCGTGCGGGCCGGCCTGCTGGCGGTCCCCAAGGGCCAGACCGAAGCGGCTTACGCGCTCGGCCTGCGCCGCGGCGCGGCGCTGCGCCTCGTCATCGTGCCGCAGGCCATGCGGGTGATCGTGCCGCCGCTCACCAATCAGTATCTCAACCTCACCAAGAACTCCTCGCTGGCGGTGGCGATCGGCTATCCGGATCTGGTGCAGATCTTCACCGGCACGGTGCTCAACAACACCGGCCAGGCCGTCGAGGTCGTGGTCATCACCATGGCCGTGTACCTCACCCTCAGCCTCGCCACCTCGGGGCTGATGAACTGGTACAACGCCTGGATCACCCCGGCGGAACGGTGAGGGTGATGATGATCACCGCAGCCTGTTCGTGGCACGGCGCCTTCTTCTCCCTCCCCCCTTGTGGGGGAGGGTCGGGGAGGGGGGTGAGCGTCAGACTCGGAGTTTGTGGCCTACCCCCCTCCCTGTCCCTCCCCCACAAGGGGGGAGGGGACCATCCGAACGAGTCCGTGCGGTTCGACGAAGGGAGAACGACGAGGGTTGTCGCGCCATGACCGACCTCGCCGCGAGTCCGAAAAGCAGCGTCGCCTTCGTGCGCACCATGCCGGCACCGCATGTGCCGCGGCCGACGCTGCCGGGCGGGCCGTTGCACTGGATCCGCACCAACCTGTTCGCGACCCCGTTCGACGGCGTGCTCACCGTGCTGGTGGCGCTGCTGATCGCCTGGACGGTGCCGCCGCTGGTCAAGTTCCTGATCATCGATGCGGTGTGGAGCGGCAGTGGCCGCGACGCCTGCCTGGCCTCGCCCGAGAACCCGGATCCGGGCGCTTGCTGGGCGTTCGTACGGACCTGGTTCTCGTTCTTCATCTACGGGCCGTATCCGCTCGCAGAGCGCTGGCGCGTGGACGTGTTCTTCGGCCTGCTGGTGTTCGGCACGTCCTGGCTGCTGTGGCTCGATGCGCCGCGGCGCGATCTCGGCGCCGCCTTCTTCTTCGTCG
>NZ_JACAAX010000007.1 GCF_013377085.1 Rhodoplanes sp.
CGAAAGAAGCTCTTCTTTCAAGCGATGGATGCGCGGGTCGAGCCCGCGCATGACGAGTCGGAGCTTCTGAAGGCCGGTATCAGCCGATCAGACGGCGGGCCCGCCCGTCCCGGTCCCGCCGGGCGGGGCCGCTGCGGGGGCCGTGGCCGGCCGCGCCAGCTCGAGCACGCGCGCGCCGGCAATCGGCTGGTCGACCGGCAGTGCCGCGAAGTCGGCCTCGCCGACCAGCGCCGCCGCCAGGAGCTTGTGATAGGCGCGGCGCGACACCTCGACGGCGCCGAAGCGGCGCAGATGGTCGGTGACGAACTGGGTGTCGAGCAGCCGGAAGCCGCCGGCGCGCAGCCGCGCGACGAGATGCACCAGCGCCACCTTGGAGGCGTCGCGGCTGCGGTGGAACATGCTCTCGCCGAAGAAGGCGCAGCCGAGACTCACCCCGTAGAGTCCGCCGACCAGCGTGTCGCCGTCGTAGACCTCGACCGTGTGGGCGCGGCCGATCTCGAACAGCCGGCCGTAGAGCTTGCGGATCCGCGTGTTGATCCAGGTGCGGGTGCGGCCGGGCCCCGGCTCGGCGCAGCCGTCGACCACGGCCTCGAAGTCGCGGTCGGCCACCACCCGGAACCGCTCGGACCTGATCGTGCGGGCGAGCCGCGAGGAAATCTGCAGGGCGTCGAGCGGGATGACGCCGCGCTGCTCCGGCTCGATCCAGTACAGCGCCGGATCCTCGGCGCTCTCCGCCATCGGGAAGATCCCGCAGGCATAGGCCTTGAGCAGCACCTCGGGGGTGATCTCGACCGATGCGGTGTCGCGACGGGCCATGGGTCGATCAGCTCGGGTTTGCGGCTCGGGTTGGCGGCACGGTCTGTCGATTCGTTGCGGCTCGGTCGGTCGACTCGATGTCGTAGCGCGATGCGCGCGGCTCGTCTCGTGTCGTCGCGCGGCGCGACCGATGCCCGGTGGATACGCCGACGACCGCACCCGCACACCGTGCTTCACCGGTTCGTGAACACCTGGGCGTTAGCGCGTTAACGGGTCGGTAACCGGCCGATATGTAACCTTTTCATAGCAATTGAATCAAATCGTCGACACCCCGGTCGGCAGGTTCGAGGGGCAGGAGTTTGGCCATGAGTGCAGGTGGTTGCCGCAATCGTCCGCCCCGTGTGCTGCTGGTCGAGGACGAGGTGCTGATCTCGATGATGATCGAGGACGCGATGGTCGAGCAGGGCTTCGAGGTCTACACCGCCACCAATGCCGGCGACGCCCTGCAGGTCCTGTCCGACGGGACCCCGGTCGACGTGCTGTTCACCGACATAAACATCGACGGCGACGTCGACGGCAGCAAGCTCGCCCTGCTGGCGCGCGCGCTGCGGCCCGAGCTCGCCGTGCTCTACGCCTCCGGAACCATGCGGGCCGTTCCCGACGCGGTGCCGGGCTCGACCTTCGTGCCGAAGCCCTATGCCCCCAAGGACGTCTGCGCCATGCTGGCCTCGCTGACGCCGGCCTGAGGATTCACCGTCGACTGAAGCCTCGTGCCCCGGGCGCGGCGCAATGCGATGCCAAGCATCGTGATGCGTCGCCGACCCGGGGCCTTTCTTTTGCGCGTCTGCTGTTCGGCGATGGGTTGCGGGGCACCGGGTGCCGAGCCTGCGCCTATGGGCGCTCACTCGAGGCCACAGCGCGTCCGTCGCCATGCGCCCGGCGAAGGCGGGGCATCCGGTCCGCCCGGAGAGATTGAAGAGCCTCGCTGACCCCGGTGGTTACTGGATCGCCCGCCGACGCGGGCGATGACGACCGAAAGCCCTGTGCGCGGCACTTGTCTCAGCGCCGATGAGGCGGCGCAGGCACGACGACGGACAGTGCGTCGTCCGACGCCTCACCCGTCGAATCGTTTCACCCGTCGACGCCGCCGCCGCGGGCCAAAAACTGCTCGAGCCAGTGGATGTGGTAGCTGCCGTCCAGAATGTCCTTGTCGCGCACCAGGGCGCGGAACAGGGGCAGGGTGGTCTCGATGCCGTCGACCACGAACTCGTCGATGGCGCGGCGCAGCCGCATCAGGCACTCGGCCCGGGTCTTGCCGTGGACGATCAGCTTGCCGAGCAGCGAGTCGTAATAGGGCGGAATGACGTAGCCGCGATAGGCCGCCGAATCGATCCGCACGCCCATGCCGCCGGGCGGATGGTAATGCCGGATCTTGCCGGGCGAGGGCCGGAACGACACCGGGTTCTCGGCATTGATGCGGCACTCGATGGCGTGGCCGTGATAGGTGACGTCCTCCTGCCGCAAGGTGAGGCCGGCGCCGGCGGCGACGCGGATTTGCTCGAGGATCAGGTCGATGTCGGTGATCATCTCGGTCACCGGATGCTCGACCTGGATGCGGGTGTTCATCTCGATGAAGTAGAACTGCCCGTCCTCGTAAAGGAACTCGACCGTGCCGACGCCGAGATACTGGAGCTCCTGCATCGCCTTGGCGACGACGCCGCCGATCCGGGTGCGGGCGTCGGCGTTGAGCGCGGGCGAGGGGCTCTCCTCCCAGATCTTCTGGTGGCGCCGCTGCAGCGAGCAGTCACGCTCGCCGAGATGGATGGCGTTGCCCTGGCCGTCGCCGAGCACCTGGAACTCGATGTGGCGCGGCTGCTCGAGATATTTCTCCATGTAGAGGGAGTCGTCGCCGAAGGCGGCCTTCGACTCGGCGCGGGCGGTGGCCAGCGCGATGCGCAGGTCGCCCTCGCTGCGGGCGACCTTCATGCCGCGGCCGCCGCCGCCGGCCGCCGCCTTGACCAGAACCGGATAGCCGGTCTCGGCCGCGACGGCGCGCGCCTCCTCGTCCGACGTGATGGCGCCGTCGGAGCCGGGCACGCAGGGGATGCCGAGGCGCTTGGCCGTGCGCTTCGCCTCGATCTTGTCGCCCATCAGCCGGATATGGGCGGGCTTTGGGCCGATGAAGTGCAGCCCGTGCTCCTCGAGAATCTCGGCGAAGCGGGCGTTCTCGGAAAGGAAGCCGTAGCCCGGATGGACCGCGTCGGCGCCCGTGATCTCGCAGGCGGCCAGCAGCGCCGGGATGTTGAGATAGCTGTCCTTGGCGGGCGGCGGGCCGATGCAGACGCTCTCGTCGGCGAGCCGCACATGCATGGCGTCGGCGTCGGCGGTGGAGTGGACGGCGACCGTGGCGATCCCGAGATCCTTGCACGCGCGAAGAATGCGCAGCGCGATCTCTCCGCGATTGGCGATCAGGATTTTTTCGAACATCGCGTGCCCGGCGTCCGCGTCATTCGATGATCATCAGGGGCTCGCCGAACTCGACCGGCTGGCCGTCCTCGACGAGGATCTGGGTGACGGTCCCGGACTTCGGCGCCGGGATCTGGTTCATGGTCTTCATCGCCTCGATGATCAGCACGGTCTCGCCGGCCTTGACGACGGTGCCGACCTCGACGAAGGGCCGCGCCTCGGGCTCCGGCGCCAGATAGACGCTGCCGACCATCGGCGAGGTGACGACGCCCGGATGCTTGGACGGGTCCATCGGTCCGTCGGCGACCGCGTAGACGCCGGCGACCGCGGCGGCACCCGCCGCCGGGGCCGCGACGGTCGTGGCGACCGCGATCGCCTGGCGGGCGACCCGCACGCGCAGGCCGGCGCGCTCGATCTCGATCTCGGTCAGGCCGGTCTCGCCGAGCAGGCGCGCCAGCGTGCGGACGATCTGCTCGTTGACGGCATCAAGGCCGGGCGCCGGCTGCGGCGCGTCCTGGTCGGCTGTCACGACTTCAACTCCCCTTCACTGCGAGTCCCGCGAGGCCGGCGATGGCGAGCGCGTAGCCTTGCGGGCCGAGCCCGCAGATCACGCCCTTGGCCGCCCGCGCCACATAAGAGACATGGCGGAAGGGCTCGCGGGCATGGACGTTGCTGATGTGGACCTCGATCACCGGCACGGCAATGGCGGCGACCGCGTCGAGCAGGGCGACCGAGGTGTGCGTGTAAGCGGCGGCGTTGAGCACGATCCCGGCCGCGCCCTCGGCCCCGGCCTCCTGGATCCAGGAGACCAGATCGCCCTCGTGGTTGGACTGGCGAAAAACGATCTCGAACCCGTGGCGGTCGCCGGCCTCACGGCACAGCGTCTCGACGTCGGCCAGCGTGGCGCGGCCGTAGGTGGCCGGCTCGCGCGTGCCGAGCAGGTTCAGGTTCGGCCCATTGATGACATAGACGGTGGGCGCCATGAATTGTCCACCGGGGTCGGTGCGCGGCCCCGCGACTGGCGGGTGCGCGGAAAGTCCGGCGCCCGTCTTATAGGGGGCTGCCGGCGGAAGGGGAAGTCTTTCAAGGCCGGCTTGGACGGGTCGGCGGGGCCGGCGGGGGCCGGCGCGGCCGTGCGGGCGGGCGCGGCCGTGCGGGCGGGCGCCCACCCGAACCGAGGCGGGAACTTTTCTGTCTTTCGCGTGTCAGCAAAGCCGGTACACTGTGTCCGAAAGAGGCGGGGTGTCCGAAAGAGGCGGGGAGGCATTGGCCCCCACCGTCCTGGCGGCCGGACCGGTTCCGAGTCCGGGTGAACGACCATTTTCGCGTGTTTCCTGTTCGCGTGTTTCCTGTTCGAAGGATTGTCGGCATGCACGACCAGCATGACTACGGAGCCAACATCGCCGACAAGGCGATCGAAGATCTCAAGAAGAGCATCGACCAAGCGATCACCCAGACCGAGGATGCGATGGAAAAGATGGGCTACGACGTTTCTGCGGCGACCCAGGTGGCAGACGATTATCGCGCCAAAGTGTTCGACTACATGCGAGGGAACGTGAATGCGGCGCTCGACTACGCCGCCAGCATGGCCACCCTGAAGACCCCGGCGGATCTCGCCGGCCTCGCCTCGCGCGACGGGCCGGCCGCGGTGCCGCAGGAGCTGACGGCCGCCGCCACCGCGGCGGAGGAGTACCGCCAGCGGATGTTCGAGTTCATGAAGGCGAACCTGAACGCCGCGCTCGACTACGCCCAGCAGCTCTCCACCGTGAAATCGCCCTCGGAGCTGGTCGAGCTCTCGACCAGCCACGCCCGCAAGCAGTTCGAGACCGTGACGGCGCAGTCGACCGAGCTCGGCATGCTGGCCCAGAAGCTCACGACCTGGAACACGGACACCTTCTCGGGCTTCTCGAAGCTGTTCAATCCGCCGCGGAGCTGAGGCGGCGCGGGCGCGAGGGCGCCCGTGTCGAACGCCCGAAACGGCAGAGCCCGGGGAGAGAGTCCCGGGCGAGCCGGCGGCACCGGTTCGCCACGGCGGAGCCGTCCGCAGGTCTCGACGGGCGCGCCCGTCACCATTTCGGCGCGCGCGTCCCGGCCGGCCGGCTGTCGCGGTGCGGACGGACCTGCGTGACGTGCGCTTCCGCCGGCGTTCCCCGCGCCGGCGGGCTGCCGCCCATTCCCACACCGCTCGACCGAGTTGCGGTGGCGTGGCGATTTTCGCAGGCTTTCCGCGCGATTCCGGGCTCTCCGGAGAACTCTCGGTCACACCGGACGGATAAGCGTTGACTTTTTTGCGGTGCGGCTAGAACGTGAGTTCGCCCCCCTTCACCACCGTTTTTTCGATGCGGACGGCGTGCACATGTTCAAGCGGATCCTGATCGCCAATCGCGGTGAGATCGCCTGCCGGATCATCAAGACGGCACGACGGATGGGAATAGAAACCGTCGCCGTCTACTCCGATGCCGACAAGGACGCCCTCCATGTCGAGATGGCCGACATGGCGGTCCATATCGGGCCCCCGCCGGCCGCGCAGAGCTACCTGGTGATCGAGAAGATCATCGCGGCCTGTCGACAGAGCGGCGCCGAGGCCGTGCATCCCGGCTACGGCTTCCTGTCCGAGCGCGAGGCCTTCGCCGTCGCGCTGGAGGAGGCCGGCATCGTCTTCATCGGCCCGAATCGCGGCGCCATCGCCGCGATGGGCGACAAGATCGAGTCCAAGAAGGCGGCGGCCGCCGCCAACGTGTCGACCGTGCCGGGCTTCCTCGGCACCATCGAGGACGACGCGCATGCGGTGAAGATCGCCGAGGAGATCGGCTACCCGGTGATGATCAAGGCCTCGGCCGGCGGCGGCGGCAAGGGCATGCGCATCGCCTACGACCGGTCCGAGGTGGCGGAGGGCTTCAACCGCTCCAAGTCGGAGGCGAAATCGGCCTTCGGCGACGACCGCGTCTTCATCGAGAAGTTCATCGTCGACCCGCGCCATGTCGAGATCCAGGTGCTGGGCGACAAGCACGGCAACGTCATCCATCTGGGCGAGCGCGAATGCTCGATCCAGCGCCGCAACCAGAAGGTCGTCGAGGAGGCGCCGTCGCCTCTGCTCGATGCCGCGACGCGCGAAAAGATGGGGAGCCAGGCGGTCGCGCTCGCCAAGGCGGTGGGCTACGATTCCGCCGGCACGGTCGAGTTCGTCGCCGGCCAGGACAAGAGCTTCTATTTCCTGGAGATGAACACCCGCCTCCAGGTCGAGCATCCGGTCACCGAGCTGATCACCGGCATCGACCTCGTCGAGCAGATGATCCGGGTGGCGGCCGGCGAGACGCTGTCGATCGCCCAGAGCGACGTGAAGATCTCCGGCTGGGCCATCGAGTCGCGCGTCTATGCCGAGGATCCGTCGCGCAACTTCCTGCCGTCGATCGGCCGCATGGTGCGCTTCCGCGCGCCCGTCGAGCGGACCGCCGACGGCTTCGACCAGGTCACGGTGCGGGTCGACACCGGCGTCTACGAGGGCGGCGAGATCTCGCTCTTCTACGATCCGCTGATCGCCAAGCTGGTCACCCATGCCAACACCCGTACGATCGCCATCGACGCCCAGGCGCGCGCGCTCGACCGCTTTTATGTCGAGGGAATCCGCCACAACATCCCGTTCCTCTCGACCCTGATGCAGCACGAGCGCTGGATCGCCGGGCGGCTGTCGACCCGCTTCATCGCCGAGGAGTGGCCGGACGGCTTCCATCCGCTGCCGGCCGGCGGCGACCGCAGCAAGATCATTGCCGCGGTGGCGGCCGTGATGGAGTTCCAGACCACCGAGCGCAAGCGCAAGATCAGCGGCCAGATGCCGACCCCGCACGTGCCTCACGATCGCCGCCGCATCGTGCTGGTCGGCGATACCGAGATCGAGCTCGAGGTCGAGCGCGAGGGCAACGGCATCGACGTGCACTTCATCGAGAACGGCAAGCGCGGACCCAAGCGCTACACCGAGTCCTCGTGGAAGCCCGGCGATCCCGTGTGGCTCGGGGTGATCGACGACGATCCGGTCGCCGTGCAGGTGCGCGACATCCCGAACGGCCAGATGATGGCCCACCACGGCATCGAGGTGAAGGTTTTCGTCTACAAGCCGTGGGAGGCCTTCGCGATCCGCCTGATGCCGACCAAGGCCAAGCTCGACACCGGCAAGAAGGTGCTGTGCCCGATGCCGGGCCTGGTGCTGTCGGTCGAGGTCACGGCCGGGCAGGACATCAAGGCGGGCGAGACGCTCGCCGTGATCGAGGCCATGAAGATGGAGAACGTGCTGCGCGCCGAGCGCGACGGCGTCGTCGCCAAGGTGCACGCCAAGAAGGGCGACAGCCTGCCGGTGGACGCGATCATCCTGGAATTCGCCTGACGGCGGAGAGGTGGCCGCGGCCTCGCGCCGCGGCGGCGCGCCGCGCCGCGGTGCGATATGACCTTGTCATGTCGGGCGAGGATCGCTCACAATACCCTCATTGATGGACATCTCCGGCGGGACGCCGGAGCATTTGGGCCGGTCCGGGCCGCCGGACCGCGTCGTCGGGGCGTTGCGTGCGTTTGTCGCCGGACGCCGGTCCCGTTGCGGGACGCCAGTCCTATTGCGGGGCCGGCGTCCCGCCAGGGACGCACGCGGCTGGGGGCATGCACGATGGACGGCATCAATCTGCAGGACTGGGTCGGCCGCACCGAGGAGCTGAGCGACCAGGCCTATCCGACGCCGGCGCGCGCGCTCGCCGCGACGCTCGACGATGTCGGCACTGAATTCGCCATCGGCAAGCCGCTGCCGGAGCTGTGGTACTGGCTCTATTTCCTGCCCGTCGTGCCGATGGCCGAGATCGGCAGCGACGGCCACCCGCGGCGCGGGGGCTTCCTGCCGCCGATCTCGCTCGAGCGGCGGATGTGGGCGAGCGGCCGCCACGTCTTCCACGATCGGCTGCGGATCGGCGACGTGCTGCACAAGACCTCGGAGATCACCAAGGTCTCGGCCAAGGAGGGCAAGACCGGATCGATGGTGTTCGTCACGGTCCGGCACGCGATTCGCACCGGGCGCGGCCTCGCCGTCGAGGAGGAGCAGGACATCGTCTACCTGCCGATGCCGAAGGCCTTCACGCCGCCGGCGCCGACCGCGGCGCCCGAAAGCCCCACCTGGAGCGAGCCGTGTCCGATCGATCCGGTGCTGCTCTTTCGGTTCTCGGCCCTCACCTTCAACGGCCACCGCATCCATTACGACGAGCCCTATGCGACCGGGGTCGAGAAGTATCCCGGCCTCGTGGTGCACGGGCCGCTGCAGGCGCTGCTGCTGATGCAGTCGGCCAGGCGCCACAATCCGGGCCGGGTGCCGGCGCGCTACACGTTCCGGGCCGTGCGGCCGCTGTTCGCCTTCGACCGCGTCAGCCTGATGGGCGTCGCCCGCGACGACGGCGGCCACGACCTCTTCACAGTCAACGGCGACGGCCATGTCGGCATGCAAGCGACGGTGGCGTGGGCGTCTGAGGAGCCGTGATCCACTGCCGCGCAGCCCTCTCTTCACCTCCCCCTGGAGGGGGGAGGTCGGCGGCCAAAGGCCGCCGGGAGGGGGTGATCGGCAAAGCCGAGCTTTGCGGCTTCACCCCACCCCGGTCGTCCGTTTCACGGACGCCCGACCCTCCCCCTCCAGGGGAGGGTGGAAGACCGAAACGGAATTGCGCCCGCCATGCCCGAACGCCTCGAACGCTCCGTCCTTCTCGTGCCGGCCTCCAACTGGAGCATGATCCAGAAGGCCGCGGCCGCACCCGCCGACGCCGTGTGCATCGACCTCGAGGACGCGGTCGCGCCCGCCGAGAAGGAGGCCGCCCGCGCCAACGTCGTGCGCGCCTTCAAGGAGCTCGACTTCGGCCGCAAGCTCAAGCAGTTCCGCATGAACGGGCTCGACACAAGCTTCGCCTATCGCGACCTGATCGAGGTGGTGGAGGAGGCGGGCGACCGGCTCGATCTCGTCGTCGTGCCCAAGGTCAGCGCTGCCTCGGACGTGCATTTCGTCGCGACGCTTTTGACGCAGATCGAGGCCGCCATGGGCATCACGCGGCCGATCGGTATCGAGGCGCTGATCGAGACGGCGCTCGCCTGCGTCAATATCCGCGAGATCGCATCGTCGTCGCCGCGGCTCGAGGCGCTGATCTACGGGGCAGGCGACTATGCCGCCTCGTTGCGCATGCCGATGGCCTCGATCGGCGAGCCGGACGAGCACGACGCGCTCTATCCCGGCCACCGCTGGCACCACATCATGCACACCATCGTCAGTGCGGCGCGCGCCTTCGACAAGCGTGCGATCGACAGCCCGTTCGCCGGCATCCGCGACCCCGAAGGGTTCCAGAAGGCCTGCGCGATCGGTCGCGCCATGGGCTTCGACGGCAAGTGGTGCATCCACCCCGGCCAGATCGCCGCCGTCAACGCGACCTTCGTGCCGCCCGAGGCGGAGCTGCGCTGGGCTCAGCGCGTGCTCGACGCCACTGCGGCCGCGACGGCGGAAGGCCACGGCGCCATCAGCCTCGACGGCCGCATGGTCGATGTCGCCTCGATCCGACTGTCGCAGACCATCGTCGCGCGGGCGAAGCTGGCGGGATTGCTGGCGGAGTAAGTTGTCGTGTCTTGGGGCGGTTTGTTGCAGGCCAAGACGACGTTTCGTCGTGAGGCCCCCCTCCCTGTCCCTCCCCCACAAGGGGGGAGGGAACGCAGGAGCCGCAACGGTTTTCGGGCTCGGACTGCCGAGCTGTCGATCGTTGACGGAGTTTCCCCTCGCCGCAACCGGATCCCTCCCCCCCTTGTGGGGGAGGGGCGGGGAGGGGGGTAGTCATACGGAAGAGCGTTCGCGTTTCAAAAAAAGGATTTCGGTCATGGTCAAGGTCTTGGAGGGAATGCGCGTCGTCGAGGGGTCCGCGTTCGTGGCCGTGCCGTTCGCCGGCATGACGCTCGCCCAGCTCGGTGCCGACGTGATCCGGTTCGACCGCATCCGCGGCGGGCTCGACTATCACCGCTGGCCGGTGACCAAGGACAATCGGAGCCTGTTCTGGGCCGGGCTCAACAAGGGCAAGCGCTCGCTCGCCGTCGACATGGCGACGCCGCGCGGCCAGGAGATCGTCACCCGGCTGATCTGCGCGCCGGGGCCCGACCGCGGCATGTTCCTCACCAATCTGCGGGTGCGCGGCTGGATGGACTACGAGTCGCTGAAGAAGCACCGCGAGGACCTGATCATGGTGTCGCTGCTCGGCGACCGGCACGGCGGTCCGGCGGTCGACTACACGGTCAACCCGGGGGTCGGCTTTCCGTCGGCCACCGGCCCGGAGGGCTGGCAGGACCCGGTGTGCCACGTGCTGCCGGCCTGGGACCTGATCACCGGGCAGAAGGCCGCGCTCGGACTGATGGCGGCGGAGCGCCACCGCCGCATCACCGGCAAGGGGCAACTGGTCGAGCTGGCGCTCAAGGATGTGGCGCTGGCGACGCTCGGCCATCTCGGCATCATCGGCGAGGTGCAGGTCAACGGCTTCGACCGACCACGCTACGGCAACGCACTTTACGGCGCCTACGGCCAGGATTTTGAAACCGCCGACGGCCGGCGGGTGATGATCGTGGCCCTCACCAATCGCCAGTGGGACGGGCTGAGGCATACGACCGGGCTGCACGAAGAATTCGATGATCTCGGGGTGCGGCTCGGCCTGCGGCTCTCCCGCGAGGGCGACCGCTTCAAGGCCCGCAAGGAGATCACCGAGCTGCTCGCCCCCTGGTTCCGCGCGCGAAACGTCGAGGACTTCGCCGCCGCGCTCGACGAGCACGGCGTCACCTGGTCGGTGTTCCGCTCGTTCCGCCAGGTGATCGAGGAGGATCCCGACTGCTCCCCCCAAAACCCGATGTTCGTCCGCCTCGAGCAGCCCGGCATCGGCGAGTATCTGGTGCCGGGCACGCCGTTCGAGTTCTCGGAGCTCGACCGCGAGCCGCCGCGCCGTGCCTCGCAGCTCGGCGAGCACACCGACGAGATCCTCTCCGAGATCGGCTATGTCGATCACGAGATCTCCTCGCTGCACGACCATCACATCGTCGCCGGCCCGCGGCGGTGATGTTCGTTCACCCTCCCCTGGAGGGGGAGGGTCGGGCGCGTGCGAAGCACGCGCGCGGGGTGGGGTGAAGCCGCAAAGACCGGCTTCGCCGATCAATCCCTCCCGGACCGCTTCGCGGTCCGACCTCCCCCCTCCAGGGGAAGGTGAAGTGCAGCCGGCGCCTCGCCCGTTGCCTTACGGCCACTCCCTCGCCAAAGTGCGGCCGCATGCGAATCCTCGTCGTCATCGCCCACTATTTCAAGCACGACAGCAGCGCCGATCTGACCAGCGGGCTCGGCAGCGGCCGCGCGCCCTTCGCCAAGATCGCGGCGCTGAACGCCCAGCTCGTCGCGCTGCATCGCTATTTCGGGCCGCGCCGCGCCTCGCTCGATCCGGACGATCCGCAGGGGCGCGGAAAGCCGGCCGACCGGCTCGATATCGTCGTCGTCACCAAGCGCGACGCCAATCTCGTCGACTTCATCGGCCTCGACGCATCGGCCTACACGGTCGAGCACGCCGAGGTCGAGCCGATGATGCTGGCCTTCGAGGCGCAGCGCATCATGCGCGAGCGCGCCGGCGGCTACGACCTCTACGCCTACATGGAGGATGACCTGATCGTCGACGACCCGGCGTTCTTCGACAAGATCGCCTGGTTCGCGCAGACGTTCGGTCCGCAGGCCATGCTGCTGCCGATCCGCTACGAGATGGGCTGGACCGGCACGCCCGCCAAGGTCTCGATCTCGGTGCGGCTGTCGCGCGACGGCGTCGCGCCGTTCCGCCGGCCCGAGCTGGCGCCGTCCGTCACCGGCACCTGGAACGGCCGGGCGCAGACGTTCCGGCTGCCCGGCAATCCGCATGCCGGCTGCTTCGCCGTCACGGACGCGCAGCTCGCGCTGTGGATGGCGCGGCCCAGCTTCTACGACCGTGACGCCTCGTGGTGCGACCCGCTGGTCAGCGCCGCGACGCTCGCGCCCGGAAAGGTGTTCGGCCTCTATATGCCGGCCGAGCCCGATCCGTGGTTCCTGGAGATCGAGCATTATGGCACCCGCTACGCCTCGATCGTCGCGCCGGCCGGCGAACGCTTCGGCGAGCCGCCGCTGCTGGCGCTGGTCGAGGCGGCCGGCCGCGACGGCCCGGGTGCGCTCGCCGACATCGCGGCCAAGACGGGGATGCGGGGCGACACCATCAACGCGCTGATCGCCGAGGCGGGCGAGCTGCGCTGGCGGCTCGGCCGCCTGGAGCGGTCGCGCTCGACGCTGTTCTGGGCGCTGCTCCGCGCCATCGTCCGTCGGCCCAGATCGCCGCGATAGCGTCTTGCGTCGGTCGGTTGCGGTAGCATTGCACGGCATTTTCACGGCCGGCTTAATCTTTTCTTCGTAGTAATACGTGCCCGTCGCGCGCAGATCGTCCGAACACTGGCCGTTTCTCCGTTCAATTCTGTCCTGCATGGCGGATTCTTAGATTTCGACATGCTCCGATTAACCGCACTTTCAGACGTCCGGGATGTACTGGCCGTGGGTGGACCTTGCGGACTTTGGAACGGGCATGGCGGGCGTACCGTCGCTGATCGTCGAACTGGAGCAGACGCTGAGCAGTGGCTCGAGCGTGCAGCGCGCCGATATTCTGCGTCGGGTCAGCGACCTGTTCCTGATGAACGTCGAGAGCTACAGCGACGACCATGTCGCGGTGTTCGACGACGTGATGTGCCACCTGATCGACAAGATCGAGCGGGACGCGCTGATCCGGCTGAGCAAGCAGCTCGCCCCGGCCGCCAATGCGCCGGTGCGCACCGTCCATCGGCTCGCCGAAGACGACGACATCGAGATCTCCAGGCCGCTGATCGAGCGCTCGAAGATCCTCTCCGACGACTTCCTGGTCGAGCTGGCGCTGACCAAGAGCCAGGCCCATCTCGCCGCCATCGCGGGCCGCGAGACATTGCCCGAGAAGGTCACCGACGTGCTGGTCGAGCGCGGCGACGACGAGGTCACCCTCAAGGTCACGGGGAACCACGGCGCCCGGTTCTCCCGGCCCGGCTTCATGAAGGTCGCCGAGAAGGCGCAGTCGGATGGCCGCCTCGCAGAGCGGTTCATCAGCCGCACCGACGTTCCGACCGACGTGTTCCAGCATCTGCTCCGCAAGGCGACCGAGGTCGTCAAGAACCGGCTGCTCAAGAACGCCGACCACGACATGCGGGTGACGATCACCCGCACGCTCGCCGACATTGCCACCGAGGTGGCGCGCGAGCGGGCCGAGGTCGACAAGAGCTCGTATTCGGCCGGCACCGTGATGAGCATCGACCCGGGGCGCCTCAAGGCGCGGATCGGCGAGCTCGCCCAGGCCGGCAAGCGCACCGAGACCATCGAGGCGATGGCGGCGCTGAGCAAGCTGCCGATCTCGACCGTGAAGAACGTGATGCGCCAGGGCGCCACCGATGGGCTGTTGATCCTGTGCAAGTCGATCGCGCTCGGCTGGCCGGACGTGAAGCGGGTGCTGGCGACGGTCGGTGGCATCGAGTCGGACGCCGAGACCAAGAAGGCGTTCGAGCGCTATCTCGGTCTGACCGCCGAGACGGCCAACCGGGTGCTGCGCTTCGTCAAGTCGTGCAAGGCGATCTCCAAGGCCGATTTCCAGCGCATGCTGTGATAGAAGAAGCAGCTCGCGCACCCGCTCGACCGTGCTGGCCGCTTTCGCCATGACGCTGTATTTCGCGTACGGATCCAACATGAGCCGGGCGCTGATGCGCCGGCGCTGCCCCGCCGCCCGCGAGCTCGGGTCGGCGGTGCTGGACGGCTTCCGCCTTCTCATCAACGACGACGGCTACGCGACCGTGGTGCCGTCTGCGGGCGGCCGGGTGGAGGGCGTGCTGTGGCGCCTGTCGCCGCGCGACCGCGCCGCCCTCAACGCCTATGAGCGCACCGATATCGGCCTCTACCGGGCCGTGCCAATGGCCGTCCGGGCCGGTGTCGCGCGGGTGCGGGCGCTCGTCTATGTCGCCCGGTCGCGCCGGGAGGGGCGGCCGCGTCCCGGCTACCATGCGCTGGTCGTCGAGGCCGCCCGCGCCGCCGGCCTGCCGGCGCCGTATGTGCGAACGCTCGTTCGGCTCGCGCCCGGCGGATTTTGCGGGGTGCGGCCGCGCGAGATCGGGGAGATCGCGTGAGCGGGGCTTCGACCGTCGTGCGCCACCTCTTGGTCCGCGGCCGGGTGCAGGGGGTCGGCTATCGCGGCTGGGCCGACGCCGAGGCGCGTCAGCGCGGTCTCGACGGCTGGGTGCGCAACCGGGTCGGCGGCGCCGTCGAGATTCTTGTCGCGGGGCCGCCGGACCTGGTCGCCGATTTCATCACGGCCTGCCGACGCGGTCCCTGGCGGGCCCGGGTGGACGACATCGCGGTCGCCGAGGCGACCACCCGGGAGTTGGACCAGCGCCGCCCGGGAGAGAGCTTTTCGGTGCTGTCGACCGTGTGAGCAAATCGCCTGGTCATTCCGGGACGCACGCGCGAGCGTGCGGATCCGGAATCCAGACGCGAGCACGGCATCCTGGGTTGGATTCCGGGTTCGCGGCTTCGCCGCGCCCCGGAATGACCGCGGCGTTTCCTCAATCGCCGTCCGTCTGTGCGCCCGCCGAAGGCTCCGGCGGCGGGCCTGGCAGGCGCCGCACGGGCCCGAACTGCGCCTCGAACTCCGCCTTCAGGAGCGAATCGACCTCGGGCATGTCGACCAGGTGGCCGAGGTCCCACAGGCTGGTGACGCCGAAGCGCGGGTCGGCGATGCCGCAGGGCACGATCCCGGAGAAATGGCCGAGGTCGGGATCGACGTTGAGGCTGATGCCGTGCAGGCTCACCCAGCGCTTCAGCCGCACGCCGATCGCGGCGATCTTGTCCTCGCGGCCGTCGCCGCGCTCGGGTCGCGCCACCCAGACGCCGACCCGGCCGTCGCGTCGCTCGCCCCGGATGTTGAGGCGCCCCAGCGTGCCGATGATCCAGGCCTCGAGCGTCGAGACGAACCAGCGCACGTCGGGCTTGCGGCGGCGCAGGTCCAGCATCGCATAGGCGACCCGCTGGCCCGGCCCGTGATAGGTGAACTGGCCGCCGCGTCCGGCCGAGAAGACCGGGAAGCGCGCGTCCAAAAGATCCTCGGCGCGCGCGCTGGTGCCGGCCGTGTAGAGGGGCGGGTGCTCGAGCAGCCAGACGAGCTCCGGCGCCGTGCCGGCCGCGATCGCGGCGACGCGCGCCTCCATGACGGCGAGCGCCTCCGGATAGCCCACGGGCTGGTCCGAGACCCGCCATTCGACGGGCGGGAACGCGGCAGCGGCGCGGGTCGCGTCAGCGCCGAGCGCGTCAGCGCCGAGCGAGCCGGTCGGCGGCACCGTGATGACAGGGGCGTTAATCACTTCCTAACCATACCCATGCTGTGTTGGTCCGCAACGGACGACGTCCAGGGAAAGTCATCACAGTGGCCACGCTCAACAGTGTTTCGCTCGACATCGCCGTCGTGCTCGGCTCCACTGTGATGCCGGTGCACCAGGTTCTGCGGCTCGGCCGCGGCGCCATCATCGAGCTGGACACCCGCGAGAACGACGCCGTGCGTATCCTGGTCAACAATCACCCGGTCGCCGAAGGCGCCGTGGTGGTGAGCGGCAGCCGCATCGGGGTCGAGGTGCGCCGCATGCTGCCGCGCGCGCCAGAGTATCGCTGAGGCCCGGCTCGCTTCCATCCCTGTGCGATTCGTCGAGCAGAGGCTGTGTCCCGGCTCGGCATCGCTTTGGTCCGCTCGTCTCCGCGAAAGGCGGGGACCCGGCAGCCACGAACGGATCTGGAGGCCCGCTTGGGCGGGAACGTGCGGAGGGGGCGGCTCTCCGGCACGACGACCATCATGCCGGGTGCGCCGGCATTGCCGACGCGGTCCCGAAAGAAGCGACGATATCGTCGTCTTTTCAGAAGGATGCTTCGCCTTGTTGAAGCCGGCCATGAAGCCGGCAGCGAAGTAATTGGTGCGGTCGAGAGGACTCGAACCTCCACGGGTCGCCCCACTAGCACCTCAAGCTAGCGCGTCTACCAGTTCCGCCACGACCGCATCGGGGATCGATGCCGGCCGTGGACGGCACAGGCATCGAAGCGACGGCGAGGGTGTAACAAATCGATGATGCGGCGACAAGACCGCCGGCGGCCAGGCGGCGGGTTTTCCCGACCGGGTCCGGTATGCCGCAGCGGGGCCTTGCTCGCGACCGTCCCGGCCGGCGGTCGACGCGGCCGTCGTCGACCGGGGAGCCCGCGGCCCGGTCGCACTGCTCGCCGAAGACGCGCCGGGATTGCCGCTTCGGCGCGCTCCGGAATGACGGCGACCTGATCAGCCGGATTTCGGATCAGTCATCTGTCCGGGCTGAGCAGGATGGGCCGCGCATCCATCAACTGACCGGAACGACCGTTGTTTCGGTTGGATGGATTGCCGGGTTAAGCCCGGCGACGCCGCCGAGAGGCGTACGGCCGCAAACGAACATGGCCGGAGAGAGCCGGCCATGACGACGAAAAACAGGTCGTTTCGTGAGGCGAGGGGCCTCACCCCGATCCTTACTGCGAGCCGCCCAGTCCGGGCAGGCTCGAGGTCGAGAAGGGCCAGCGGCCGAGCAGGCCGGGACGGCGGATCGCGCCGGTCGATTCGCCGGCGGCCGGCGGGATCGGCGCCGGTGGCTGCAGGGTCGTCCCCGCGGCCGGAGCCGGCGCGATCGAGATCGGCGCCGAGGTGTGCGGGGCCGAGATCGGGGTGGGCGCCGGGCGCGGCATCGGGGCCGGCTTGAGGGCGGCGACGCGCGGTCCGGCCGCCGCCTTTGGTTCGGCCGGAGTAAAGATCGGCAGCGCCGGCAGCGCGGCGGCGTGGCCGGCGGTGCCGAGGATCGAGCTCGCCGGGGCAAAATCGTTGTCGCGGCCGAAGCTGCCCATGCTCGGCACCGGCAGAACGATCGGCAGCGTCACGGCGCGGCCGCTGGCCTCGTCGTCGGAGTGGCGCGGCCACACCGGCTCGGGCGGCAGCGGCACGGCGTTCCCATGGGCCCGGTAGCTGCGCAGGCGCGAGCGTGCCAGCACGGGCGAGGGGCCGAGCGCATCGACCACGCCGACGCTCTGCGGGTCGTAGGTCGGCAGGATCGGGTCGTCGAGCAACATCTCGATGGTGAATTGCGGAGTCGGCCAGCCGGCGCCGGCCGTCTGGCCGCGCACCAGCCACTGCTCCGGCGAGGTCGCGGTCTTCGGCTGGTCGACGCTCCCCGGCACCACGTGGACGATCTTGTAGCCGCGTGCCTTCAACTCCTTGAGGAGCCCGGGCAGCGCCAGCACGGTGGCGGGCTGGATGTCGTGCAGCAGCAGCATGCCGCGGCCGCGCGCCTCGATGCGCTGCAGGGCGCGGTGCATCACCTCGCTGGCCGGGATGTGCTTCCAGTCGTCGGCCGGGAAGTCGGCGCTCCAGGTCATCAGGCCGCGGGAGGCGAGCAGGCGCTCGACCTCGTCACGCCGCAACAGGCCGGGGACGCGGAAGAACGGCGCTACCGCGGCGCGGTCGCCGAGCGCGGCGCCGACCGAGGCGATGCCGCCCTCGATCTCCTGCTCGGCCTGGGCGATCGGCATCTTGTGGAAGGTCAGCGGGTGGCTGAAGCTGTGCGTGCCGATGGTGTGGCCCGCCGCCTGGATCTTGCGCACCGAGTCCGGATAGGCGCGGGCCATCTTGCCGACCAGGAAATACGTCACCTTCACGCATTCGGAGGCGAGGATGTCGAGCGCCCGGGTGGTGTAGGGCGGCAGCGGCCCGTCGTCGAAGGTGATCACCACCTCCTTGGGCCCGAGCGGCAGCGTCTCGCGATACTGCATCATGCCGAGCCGCATGTGCTCGGCCGGATCGATCACCAAGGTCCGGCTGGTGCCCAGCGCGTTCGGGTTGCCGGGGCAATCGGCTTGCGTCGTCGGGCCGGCCGCGGCCGCCGGGCCGGTCGCGAAAAGCGCGAGCAGCGACAGCACCATCGACGAGGCCGACAGCTTCGCCAGGGCCCGCTTCGACCCTGCCGGCCTCGAAACGGCCAAACTCGGAACCACGACGCGCAACGGGCGCATGATCCTGCCCCTTCCCCCGATCAGTCGGACGGCAAACGTTTTTTTCCCACAGCCACGTGGAATTGGTAACCGCCGAATGGGTAAAATATCGTGTACAGGTGATGAAATAGTGGCCGCGTGCCTATCGGGCATCAGCTCTGTCCGCGGCGGCCGTCCGGGACCGCGGCGGAACCATGTGCACGACCTTGAAACCCCGCGATTTCAAGGCTCTGAGGAAAGCGGGCAGCATCTGCACGGTCTGCTGCCTGGTATCGTGGAAAAGTAAAATACCACCATGGGTCGCCTCCAGGCGGGCCATCACCAGGTCGAGCTGCTGGCCGGGCGCCATGTCGTTCCAGTCGCTCGCCCACAGATCGGCGCCGAACACCGCGATGCCGCGCTGCTCCAGCCGCTGCAGCAGGGCCGGGGTCGCGGCGAAGCCGGGGAAGCGGAAGAACGGCGTGGTCGGCCGGTCGGTGGGCTGTCCGTGCAGCACCGTCTCGACGGCGGCGAAGCCGTGGTCGATCTCGCGCTCGGCGGCGGCCGGCGACATGCGGTCGAGCAGCGGGTGGTCGAAGGTGTGGTGGGCCAGCGTGTGGCCGTCGGCGACGATGCGCCGGAGCAGGGCCGGGTAGGTCTGCGCCTGGCGGCCGAGCACGAAGAAGCTCGCCCGCACGCACTCGCGCGAGAGGGCGTCGAGCACCTTCTCGGTGCGGCCGGCCCGCGGCCCGTCGTCGAAGGTGAGCACCACCTCCATGTCGGCGAGCGGCAGGGTCTGCGGAAAATGCTTGCGGCCGACGCGCGGATAGGTCGCCGGATCGACGGTGAGGACGCGGGCGGTGCCGAGCGCATCGGCGCGGCCCGGGCAGGCGTCCGCGGCCTGCGCGATCGCCGGCCGCGACGCGAACGCGCCGGCCAGAAGGAGGAGCACCAGGACGTGACGAATCACTCGCATCTCCTCCGCGTCTCGCGGCGTCCGCGTCGCGCCGGATCCCGTGCCGGAACCCGTCCGGGACGTCGCCGCAGCGCCGCTGTCTTGGCGTCTCGTCGCACCGTCATAATGGCGTCGCGAGGGATTTGCCACCTCTCCAACCCGCGCGTACAAGCCGAACCGGTCGCGCGCCCCGTTTCTGCGCGTGCGGCGCGATCGCGAGACCCCTGATGCTGGACCAGCCCGAGACGACGACCGAGGCCGGTGCGGCGGCCACATTGCGCGACGAGGACGGCGCCATCCGCGACGACGTCGTGGCACGGGTGCGCGAGGCGATCGAGAGCGTGGACGCCGCGGCGCTGCACGCCCTCGTCGGCGATCTCCACGAGGCCGATGTCGGCGATCTGCTGGAGGCGCTCGATCCCGAGCTGCGGCCGCGCCTGATCGGCCTGATGGGCGCCGATTTCGACTTCACGGCGCTGGTCGAGGTCGACGACACGGTCCGCGAGGAGATCCTCGACGAGCTGCCGCCGCAGACCGTCGTCGAGGGCGTGCGCGATCTCGACAGCGACGATGCCGTCTACATCCTCGAGGACCTGCCCGAGAAGGAGCAGGCCGAGATCCTCGAGCAGCTTCCCTCGCTCGACCAGGTCGCGCTGAGGCGCAGCCTGCAGTACCCGGACGACTCCGCCGGGCGGCGCATGCAGTCGGAATACGTGGCCGTGCCGCCGACCTGGACGGTCGGCCACACCATCGACTACCTGCGCGAGAACGAGGAGCTGCCCGAACGCTTCTTCGAGCTCTACGTGGTCGACGGCGACTACAAGCTGCTCGGCGCCGTCGCGCTCGACCTGCTGCTGCGCACGCGGCGGCCGACGCGGGTCTCCGAGCTGATGGACGCCGGCCGTCGCCGCGTGCTGGCGACGGCCGATCAGGAGGAGGTGGCGCGGCTGTTCGAGCGCTACAATCTGATCGCGCTGCCGGTGGTCGACGAGGCCGACCGGCTCGCCGGCGTCATCACGGTCGACGACGTGGTCGACGTGATCGAGGAGGAGGCCGAGAAGGACATCAAGGCGCTCGGCGGCGTCACCGGCGACGAGGAACTGTCGGACTCGGTCTGGACTATCGCGCGCGGCCGCTTCAACTGGCTCCTGGTCAATCTCGCCACCGCGTTTCTCGCCTCCTCGGTGCTCGGCCTGTTCGAGGGCGAGCTGCAGAAGATGGTGGCGCTCGCGGTGCTCGCCCCGATCGTCGCCAGCCAGGGCGGCAATGCCGCGACCCAGACCATGACGATCGCGGTGCGGGCGCTGGCGACCCGCGAGCTGCACGACGGCAACGCCATGCGGATCGTGCTGCGCGAGCTGCTGGTCGGGCTGGTCAACGGCCTCGCCTTCGCGGTCATCACCGGCATCGCCGCCGCCGCCTGGTTCCGCACCGCGGATCTCGGCATCGTCATCGGGCTCGCGATGGTCTGCAACCTGGTGGCGGCGGCGCTCGGAGGAATTCTCGTGCCGCTTGTCATCGAGCGTTTCCGTCTCGATCCCGCCGTCTCGTCGGGTGTGTTCGTCACGACCATCACGGATGTCGTCGGCTTTTTCTCTTTCCTCGGCATCGCGAGCCTTTGGTTCGGCCTGCACTGATCAGAAGAGCTCCGCCGCGGTCATTCCAATCGTCTGAAATGATCACCAATAGGGCCTATGCTGACTAAGTCTTAACTCGCCGTCTGTTAGGATTGTGGGTCTGAACGACCGCGAAGGTGGTTTTATGGGTTCCGCTGGCGGCAGCGGCGAAAACGTTTCGGACCGTTCGAACCAGCGCGCCGCCGGAGAGGCGGAGCGGGGAACGGCGCCACGTGCCTGGGCGCGGGCGGCGCGGCCGGTATCCGGATCCCTTCTGGCGCTGGCCGCTGCGCTGGCCTGCGGGCTCGTCTCGGTCGGTGCGGTGCTCTATCTGGTCGCCGGGCCCGACGAGAGCGTGGCGATCGAGCGGACGCGGGCCGGCGTGTCCCGGGCCTTCGGCGAGTTCCGTACCGTGTTCGGCGACCACGCGCTGCGCCGTGCCCAGTCTATTTCGGCGTCCGGGGCTTCCGACGTGCTGCCGCTCGACATCGAACGGCAGCTCGCGCCGACCGGCCTGCCGCGCTTCCATCACCGCGCCGCCTATCTGATCCGCAACGACGGCTCGCTGGCCGCCTCCTATCCGTCGGAGCTGCGCCGGGTGCCGGCCGCGCTGACACCCGTGGTCGAGACCTTCCGGGCGGAAACCCGGCCGTCGCGCCCCGGCTCGCGCGCCGAGGTCGCCCTGGTCGACCGGACCGTGCCGGTCCACACCGAGATCGTCCTCATCGAGCAGCAGCCCGCCGTCGCGGCCGTCGCTCGGGTCGGGCGCGGCACTGCCGGCGGCACGCCGTCGCTCACGCTGGTGCTGGTGGCCCCGATGGACGAGACCCTGGTCTCCGGGGTGGGCGAGACCGCCGGGGTGCGCAGCCTGCGTTTCGAGACCGAACCGGGCGCGGTGCGCGGCCCACTGCATTCGCAGACGGATTCGCGCGGCCGCATCATCGGCTGGTTCGGCTGGGAGGCGCCCGTCGAAACCGGCGCACCCGGCTGGTTGTGGCTGCTTCCGGCCCTCGGCGGGTTGGCCTTCCTCGGCTTCGCCGGCCTGTCGCTCTATCAGATCCGCCGTGCCGCCGGCGGGCTCGAGCAGATCGAGGTCGAGCTGCGCCGCATCGCCCAGGAGGACCCTCTTACCGGCATGCCGAACCGGCGCAAGATCATCGCGCTGCTGGGGCACGCCCTGAAGGCGCGCGAACCGGACCAGAGCGTCGTCTTCGCCTGCATCGACCTCGATTCGTTCAAGGAGGTGAACGAGGTTCTCGGCCACGACATCGGCGACCGGCTGATCGCCGAGGCGTCCGATCGGCTGCGTGCCGCGCTGCCGGAGGGCGCCGAGATCGGCCGCATCGACGGCGACGAGTTCGCCGCCGTGATGACGGTGCGGAACGGCGCTGCCGCCGTCGAGGCGGCCAACGCCTGCGCCCACAGCCTCGCTGCGCCGTTCCACATCCGCGGACAGCTCGTCCGCGTCACCGCCAGCGTCGGTCTGGCACTGGCGCCGCGCGACGGCGACAGCCCGCACGAGCTGATCCGCCGCGCCGACCTCGCCGCCCGCGCCGCCAAGAAGGTCGGCCGCGGCCGCGTCCTCGCCTTCCATCACGGGCTCGAGGAGGAGATCAACGAGCGCCGCTTCATCGAGCAGGAGCTGCGCCGCGCGCTCGCCCAGGGCGGGCTGTCGGTCTACTACCAGCCGATCGTCGCCGGCGACGGACTGCGCATGGTCGGCGCCGAGGCGCTGCTGCGCTGGCGCCATGAGCTGCGCGGCAACATCCCGCCGAGCGTCTTCGTCGCGGTCGCCGAGCAGGCCGGCCTGATGATCGAGCTGGGCGACTTCGTCCTCAAGCGGGCGCTCGCCGACGCCCACGACTGGCCAGAGCTGTTCATCGCCATCAACCTGTCGCCTATCCAGGTGCGCGACCGCGGGTTGTTGCGCTCGGTGTCGAGCGCGCTCGCCGAGAGCGGGATCGAGCCGTCGCGGGTGGTGCTGGAGATCACCGAGGGCGTCCTCATCGACAATCCCGAGGAGGCCAAGCAGCGGCTCAAGGAGCTGCGCGCCCTCGGCGTGAAGATCGCGCTCGACGATTTCGGCTCGGGCTATTCGAGCCTCAGCTATCTGCGCCGGCTGCCGATCGACAAGCTGAAGATCGACCGCGAGTTCGTCGCGCCGCTCGGCCGCTCCGCCAATGGCGGCGTGATCCTGCAGGCGATCGTCGCGCTCGGGCGCGCGCTGGGCTTGAGCGTGCTGGCCGAGGGCGTCGAGACCGAGGAGCAGCGGCTGTTGCTGCGGCTCGCCGGCTGCGACGAGATGCAGGGCTTTCTGTTCGCCCGGCCGATGCCGGCCGAGGCCTTCTTGGAGATCACCCGCCGCGGCAGCTCCGGGACTTCGGACGAGGCCAACGAGAGTGACGAGGGCGACGACCTCGCCAACGGCGTGGATCCTTGACCGGGCCGCGTGTGTTCCCCGACGGCAGGTCGGCTCGCGGTCGTATCGCACCCCGGCGAGCGGAAGGGTGACGCGGCGCCGGGCGGCGCCGCGCCGCCTCATTCTCAGAAGATGTTCAGGAACACGATGTAGAGGGTCGCCGACAGCGTGATGGCGGCCGGCAGGGTCAACACCCAGGCGAGCAGCAGGTTGCGCACCGTCGCCATCTGCAGGCCGGAGCCGTTGGCCGCCATCGTTCCGGCGACGCCGGAGGACAGCACATGGGTGGTCGACACCGGCAGGCCGAACATGTCGGCTGCCGCGATGGTGCCGGCCGCCACCAGCTCGGCCGAGGCGCCCTGCGCATAGGTGAGGTGGCTCTTGCCGATCTTCTCGCCGACCGTCACGACGATGCGCTTCCAGCCGATCATGGTGCCGAGCCCGAGCGCGATCGCCACCGCCACCTTGACCCAGAGCGGGATGAACTTGGTCGCGTCGTCGAGGGACTTCTTGTAGGCGTTGAGGGTCGCGACCTCCTGCTTGGAGAGATCGTTCTCCTTGTCCTTCATCAGGAACCGGATCGCCTCCGAGGCCAGATACATGTCGTTGCGGGTGTTGCCGACCGCCTCGGCCGGCACCTTGGCGATCGAGCCGTAGGTCTCCACCTGCTGGCTGATCTCGCGCACCAGCACGGCGAGCGATGGATAGGTACCCTCGTTGATCTTGCGCTGGGCGACGAAGAGCGTCACGGCCGGGCGCGGATTGCCGAGAACGCTGTGGCCGGCCGCCTTGGACTGGATGACGGCCGCAGCCGCCGCCGAGGTGGTGCGGAACTCGACCATCTGGCTCGCCGGCATGGCGCGGTTGAGCGCGTAGGCGGTCGGGATCGTGCCGATCAGGATCAGCATGATCAGGCCCATGCCCTTCTGCCCGTCGTTGGAGCCGTGCGCGAAGCTCACCCCGGTGCAGGTGAAGATCAGGATGCCGCGGATCCACCAGGGCGGCGGGGCGGCGCCCTTCGGCTCGGCATAGAGGCTCGGGTTGCGGACGACGAATTTGAGGACCAGCAGCAGCAGCCCCGCCATGACGAAGCCGAACAGCGGCGACAGCAGCAGCGACCAGCCGATCTCGGTCGCCTTGGTCCAGTCGACCCCCGAGGTGCCGTCCTGGCCGCGGGCCAGCGCATTGGCGATGCCGACCCCGATGATCGAGCCGATCAGGGTGTGCGAGCTCGATGCCGGCAGGCCGAGCCACCAGGTTCCGAGGTTCCAGATGATGGCGGCGATCAACAGGGCGAACACCATGGCGAAGCCGGCGCTGCTGCCGACCTGCAGGATCAGCTCGACCGGCAACAGCGACACGATGCCGAAGGCCACGGCGCCGGACGACAGCAGCACGCCGAGAAAGTTGAAGGCGCCCGACCACACGACCGCGACGTTTGCCGGCATCGAATGCGTGTAGATCACGGTCGCCACCGCATTGGCGGTGTCGTGGAAGCCGTTGACGAACTCGAAGCCGAGGGCGATCAGCAGGGCGACGATGAGCAGCAGATAGGGCAGGTAGGTGGTGGTTTGGGTGCCGGACTCGCCGACGTCGACATAAAGGCTGTAGGCGACGAACAGGAGGCCGGCCGCGAGCGCCCCGAAGAACAGGATCGCCGTGAGCGGGTTGAAGCCGCTGTCCAGCTTCGGCTTGACGGTGGTTTTCGGGAGGTCGGATGTACCCGAGAGTGCGAGATCGGCCATGTCGGTCCTCTGCTGCAGAATGGTTAACCCATTCTGGCGGGATCGCTTTGCACTTCCGTGACAGTCCGTTTTTCGGTGATATCCGCTTGGCGATGTCACGATGCTACCGGCAAGGGGCTTTGCGGCTGCGCGCCGATCTGCTCTCCTTCGCCCAAGGGGAAGCGCCGGCTTCCCCCCGGCCGCGACGCCGTCGCCAGGGGTCGTCCCGGGACGGTGCCCCGACGACGGCCGGTCGCTGACATCCAGGGAGTGAAAGCATGCAGGTCGTCGAAGCCAACGGGGCGCGCATTCCAGCCATCGGGCTCGGGACCATGACGCTCAAGGGCGATGTCTGTGTCGAGATCGTCTCCGCCGCGCTCGGATTGGGCTATCGGCACCTCGACACGGCGCAGATGTACGGCAACGAGGCGGAGGTCGGGCAGGGCCTGAAGGCCTCCGGGCTGAAGCGCGAGGACGTCTTTCTCACCACCAAGGTCTGGCACAGCAATCTCGCTCCCGGCGATTTCGAGCGCTCGTTCGACGAGAGCCTGAAGAAGCTCGACCAGTCCTATGTCGACCTCCTGCTGATCCACTGGCCGAACGCCAATGTGTCGCTCGCCGGCACCATGGCGTCGCTGTGCAAGGCGGCGGCCGACCGGCGCGCCCGCCATGTCGGCATCGCCAACTTCACCATGCCGATGATCGAGGAGGCGGTGCGGCTCGCGACCGTGCCGCTGGTCACCAACCAGATCGAGGTGCACCCCTATATCGACCAGCGCCGCGTGATCGACACCTGTCGCAGGCACGGACTGGCGGTGACGGCCTATTGCCCGCTGGCGCGCGGCGGCGTCCCGTCGGACGAGACGCTGCAGCGGATCGGCGCGGCGCACGGCAAGAGCGCCTCGCAGGTGGCGCTGCGCTGGCTGGTGCAGCAGGGGATCATCCCGATCCCGCGCACCGCGAGCCGGGCGCGGCTGCCCGAGAACCTCGCGGTGTTCGATTTCACCCTGAGCGACGGCGAGATGGCCGAGATCGCCGCGCTGCGCAAGCCGAACGGCCGTCTGGTGAGCCCGCCCCATGCGCCTCAATGGGATGCCGCCTGATCGGCGCGCCCAGGACGTTCGCGGCGGGTGCACCAGCGGATCCTGGCGCAGGTGGCCTCGCCGGAAGGAAGGTACGGAATGGAGTTCGTCTCTGCCAACGGGGCCACCATCCCGGCCGTCGGTCTCGGCACCTGGGAGCTGAAGGGCCGAAGCTGCGCACGCACGGTCGAGCAGGCCCTGCGGGCCGGCTACAAGCTGATCGACACGGCCGAGGTCTACGAGAACGAGCGCGAGGTCGGCGACGGCATCCGCTCTTCCGGGCTGCGTCGCGCCGAGGTCTTCGTCACCACCAAGATCTGGCCCGATCATCTCGCTCCGCGCGAGCTGGAGCGCGCCACCAAGGCGAGCCTGGCGCGGCTGCGCCTGTCCGAGGTCGACCTCCTGCTGGTGCACTGGCCGAACCCGCGCATCTCGCTCGCCGAGACCATCGGGGCGCTGTGCAAGATGAAGCAGGTCGGCTTCGCCCGGAACATCGGCGTGTCGAACTTCACGGTGGCGCTGCTCGACGAGGCCGTGAAGCACGCGAGCGAACCGCTGGTCGTCAACCAGATCGAATGGCACCCGCATCTCGACCAGTCCAAGGTGGTGGCCGCCTGCCGGCGCCACGACATGGCCGTCGTCGCCTACAGCCCGATGGGGCGCGGCGCCGTCTTGTCCGATCAGGTGATGCGCGACGTCGCGGCGGCGCACGGCAAGTCGCCCGCCCAGGTGAGCCTGCGCTTCATCGTCCAGGAGGGCGGCGTCGTCATCCCGCGCACGGCCCGGCTCGACCGGCTGACCGAGAACCTGGACATCTTCGACTTTGTCCTGACGGACGACGAGATGGCGGCGATTCGCGCGCTCGCCCGTCCGGGCGGCCGCATCGTCGACTGGAGCGGGGCGCCGAAATGGGACTGATGGCGTCCGGCCGGGACGACGCGGGCGGTGCGAGCAGACAAACGCCAGCGTGGAGCCGAGCCGTGAAGACCCTGATCGCGGTCTCGATCCCTCCGGGCCTCATGGTGAGGAGCGCTCCCCAGGAGCGCGTCTCGAACTATGGGGCCGCCCCCGCCCTTCGAGACGCGGCCTGCGGCCGCTCCTCAGGACGAGGGCGGTGGCCGGCGGCGGGATCGCGGCCGAGCCGATGACCGGGACCGACGAGACCGCCCTGGTGCTGTTCTCCGGCGGGCAGGATTCGACCGTCTGCCTCGCCTGGGCGCTGGCGCGCTTTTCGCGGGTCGAGACCATCGGCTTCGCCTATGGCCAGCGCCACGCCGTCGAGCTCGATGTCCGCCCGCGCGTGCGCGAAAAGATTGCGGCGCTCGACCCCGTTTGGGCCGAGCGGCTCGGCGAGGACCACATGGTCCCGCTCGACGGGCTCGCCGCCATCTCGGAGACGGCGCTGACCCGCGAGACCGCGATCGAGATTTCCACCGACGGCCTGCCGACCACCTTCGTGCCCGGCCGCAACCTGGTGTTCCTCGCCTTCGCGGGGGCGCTGGCCTATCGGCGGGGCGCCCGCCACCTCGTCGCCGGCATGTGCGAGACCGACTATTCGGGCTATCCGGACTGCCGCGACGACACCATCAAGGCCATGCAGCTCGCGCTCAATCTGGGGATGGCGCGCCGCTTCGTCCTCCACACCCCGCTGATGTGGATCGACAAGGCCGCGACCTTCGCGCTGGCCGAGCAACTCGGCGGGCAGCCCTTCGTCGACGTGCTTCTCGAAGACACCCACACCTGCTATGTCGGCGACCGCTCGGTCCGCCACCCCTGGGGCTATGGCTGCGGCACCTGCCCGGCCTGCCGGTTGCGGGCCGATGGTTTCGAAAGATGGATGTCCAGCCGTTGACGCCGTTCACCCCCGATCTCCGCCGCCGTACCGAAGGCCTTGTCTTCCTTGCGCTCTTCGCGTTGACGATTCCGCTCGCCAACTGGCTGATCCAGCACGCCGGAACGACCTGCGTGCCGCACGGGCCGTGCCTGGTGCCGGTGCTGCCGGGCCTTTCCGCGCCCTCCGGCGTGCTGATGGTCGGCGTCGCCCTGGTGCTGCGCGACCTCGTCCAGCGCCGCCTCGGCGTCCTCGTCTCGGTCGTCGCCGTGCTGATCGGGGCGCTGCTGTCGGCCCTGCTGGCGCCGCCCGCCCTGGTGATCGCCTCGGCCGCGGCGTTCCTCGTCTCCGAGATGGCCGACCTCGCCGTCTACACGCCGCTCGCGCGGCGCCGCATGGTCACGGCCGTGATCGCCTCCGGCCTCGTCGGCCTCGTCGTCGACTCGCTCCTGTTCCTCTGGCTCGCCTTCGGCTCGCTCGATTTCCTGGCCGGCCAGGTGGTCGGCAAGGCCTGGATGGTGCTGCTGTCGATCCCGTTCGTGATCTGGCTGCGCCGGCGCGACGAGCGCCTCGGCCTCTCGCCGGCGTGAGGCTTCCGGCCGCCATTCCGGGGCGCACCACCCGGATCGGCGCTACGCGCCGTCCGAGTGCAGGCTCCGGTGCGAACCCGGAATCCAGCGGCAGGCTCCGGGATCGCGTCTGGATTCCGGCTGCGGCGGCGTCGCCATCTTCCCGGACGACGTCATCGTGGTGGACGAGGACGGCGCCGTGGTGATCCCCAAGGAGCTGGTCGAGCTCGTCGCCCACGAGGGCGCCGAGCACGAGCTCCACGAGAGCTGGGTGTTCACCGAGGTGGAGCGCGGCGTGCGGCTGCCGGGCCTCTCTCCGCCCGACGGCGAGGCCGAGGCCCGCTACGGCGCCTGGCGATCGCGCGCCTGCTGAACGATCACGCGGCCGGCCGGCCGGCGGCGCCGAGCGAGGAGGGGGCCATGTTCTTCCCGGTGTCGAAGCTCCTGGGCTTCTTCGCCCTGCCGTCGAACCTCGTGGTCGTGCTCGGCCTGGTCGGTGTCGTGCTGCTGGCGACGCGCTGGCAGCACACGGGGCGCCGGCTCGTGGTGGCGAGCCTGCTGCTCGTCGCCGCGCTCGGCTGGTCGCCGGTCGGCAACGCGCTTCTGGTGCCGCTCGAGGGGCGCTTTCCGCAAGCAACGGATACGGGCGAGGTCGCCGGCATCGTCGTGCTGGGCGGCAGCGTCTCGCCCGACGTCGCCGAGGCGCGCGACACCGTGGTGCTCAACGAGGCGGCCGAGCGGCTCACCGCCACGGCCGCGCTGGCGCTTCGGCATCCCGGCGCCCGCATCGTCCATTCGGGCGGCGATGCCGGCTTCCTGCTCGCCGAGGGCAACGAGTCGACCGTGGCGCTGCGCCTGCTCGCCGATCTCGGCGTGCCGCGCCAACATCTGATCGCCGAGGATCGCTCGCGCAACACGGTGGAGAACGCGGTGCTCTCCAAAGCGATCGCCCAACCGAAGCCGGGCGAGCGCTGGCTCTTGGTCACCTCGGCCTATCACATGCCGCGCGCCATCGGCGTGTTCCGCAAGGCGGGGTTCGATGTCGAGCCTTACCCGGTCGATTTTCGCACCCGCGGCGCAAGCGATGCCTTACGGCCGTTCCCGTCGGTCGGCGACGGGCTGCGGCGCACCGACACGGCTTTATAACTAGTTGTTTTCGTTGATATTTTCGGCGTCGCTCCCGCACTTTTGGGGGGGTGCGGGAATAGCGCGGGCGGATCCGGACAGCCCGAGGCGCTCGCGATCGGCGCTACGGGTATAGTGGTTGGCCATCTTTTCAGTAGTCCAGCCGCAGGCTGCCTGCAGCTCACTGGTGGTCGCGCCTCCATTAGCTAGATGCGCAGCATACCATTTGCGGAGTCCGTGCGCGGACTTCTCAACGCCCGCATCTCGGCAGGCTTTGGTAAAGCGGTTGCCTGCCCCAATCCTAGACATAGTCTCGCCATGTAGCCCGGCGAAAAAGCTCTCTTTACCCAAGGGGCCGGCTGCCAAGGTCTCGGCCAAGGCCGGGTGTAGGTTAATTGTAACGTCCTCGTGAGTTTTTATTGTCGTGAGTCGAATCACGCCCCCTTGGACGTGTTGCGGCCCGAATAGCACCGCATCGGAGCGCCGGAACCCGGTGTATCGGAGGATGTCAAAGAGTACGCGCTCTCGGGTGCCGAGCGGCCAGTGCTTCGCAAAGGCCGCCACCTCGTCATCCGTCCACGCGGGGAATCCGCCCTTGCGAGTCGAGGGGGGCGCCACCACGCCCGCGGTGGGGTTAACGACGAGGTGCTCCGCGTCGATCGCCCATTTGAACAGGCCGCGCATCGCGTTGAGATAGTGGCGGCCTGCCGATGGGCCTCGCCGGTCACGACCAGCCACGACCTCTTTGCGCCCGATTGACTTGGCCGGGTGGTGCCCGGCAGAGTCGACGACGTGCTGCAGCACCAGCCCATATTTCTGGCGAGTGACGGGTTCTAGGTTTGTCCAGGCGGGCGCCTCGCGGTAAAGGCCGATCAGCCACGCGAGCGACCCCGGCGTCACTGATCGCTTGCCGCGGGCGGAGGGTGCCGGGGTACCCGCCATGGCGGCTTGGTATTCGGCCTTAAACTCCGGGGTTCCGAATTCAGCACGGAGGCGAATCCGGGCGCCCCTATCGGGGCGCACGTACCATACGGTTCGGCCGTGGCGGGTGGTTTCTTTGTGCAGATTAGGCGATCGAGGACGGGGCATGCCCTTACTATAGTACGATCGGCCCGAGATCGTCCACGGGCGGCGCTGCCGCTGGGCCGGCTGTCAGCATGATTTCGATCGTGCCGTCCGGCCGCACCAGCACGGACCCCGCGCCCGTCTGCATCGCCGCCCGCAGCGCGCGGGCGACGTCGGCTTGCGTGACCTTGGCCGGGGTGCGGCTCACTCGGCGGTCCGGACCACGACGCCGGCCTCCCTATAGAGCGTCATTGCCGCCATGAAGCTGTCGCCCCACCGGGTCCACTGCTCATCAGAATAGGTCGGCGCGACCACGCGGACGATCCCGGCCTGGATGACGTGGGCGGCGCACCGGGCGCAGGACAAGAACGGGTGGACGTAAAGCGTGCAGCCCCGCACCGGCCCGGAGGCCGACAGGATCGCGTTCATTTCGGCGTGAACCACCCGCTCCAGCTTCGCGTCCCGGTCCGCGTAGAGCCGCGGATCATCATCGCACCCACGGGGGAATCCATTGTATCCGAGGCCGGCGATCGTGCGATCCGGCCGGACGAGCACGGCGCCGCACTTCGTGCTCGGATCCTTTGACCAGCCCGCGACGTGCGCCGCGAGCGCGAGGAATCGGGCGTCCCAATCGTGCGTCATCGGACGGCCTTCCGCTCAAGGCACGCGCGAGCGCGCCGGATGAAATCGCTGTCCGCGCCGTTCGCGCGGGCGAGATCCTCGGCCGCCGACTGAGATCCGACCTCGGCGACGAAGGCGCGTACCGCGGTGCAGAACTGACTCGGCGGCACGATCGGGGCCGCCGCGAGGCTGGCCACGACGAGCAGGACCGGGGTCATGGCACCCTCCAGGCGATCACGCCGGCTGTCGATCGCACACGCTCGCGGACGCGGCGCCCGTCGTTGCCCGAGATCATTCGGATCCGGCCGCCCTCCACGGCCGTGACGACGCCCACGTGGTGGGGCCACACGGCGATGACGCCCGGCGCCGGGCCGGCAGCCGGACGACCATAGCTCGCATACGCGCGAGCGACCGGGGAGCCGGGCGCGTGGCCGGCGCTGCGCAGCGCCATGTCGAGCATGCGCCCGCACCACACGCGCGCCCACCCGGTCGGATTGCTGCCGAGGTGCCGGCGCATCGCGTCGACCACCCCCAGCCCCGTGCCGTAGGCGGCGCCGCCGGTGGTGGTATCGAACGAGCGCGGCGCGTGCGCATGGTGCCGGTGGTGGATGTGGTGCGCATGGTGCCGGGGCCGAGCGTCCACGGGCGTGGCGGCGAGCACGGTGGCCGCAAAGGTGGCGGCGAGGATCATTCGCATGTCGGGGCTCCGGTGTTGGGATTGCCGGCGACCGGCCGGGGCTGTGCGATGAGGGTGCGCAGGATGGCGGCGCTCTCGGGGGTGACCTCGTATCCCCACCCCCACACCGTCGTGATCGTGCAGCCCTCGGGGAGCTTCTTTCGAATCTTGCACACCATCACGTCCACGATCTTGGGGTCGGGCAGATCGTCCGCATCGATCCGGCTGCGATACATGGCGGCGTGAAGTTGCTGCTTCGTCGCTGATAGTTCCTTCGCCAGCGTCGCGACGATCGGGGCTTCGGTGCGAGTGAAGCCGCGAGGGTCGATATACGAGTGCGCCGACGCGTAGAGCGCCGCCGACAGTTCGGTCACCCGAGCTTGTGACTCGGCGAGCTGACTCCGGAGGTTTGCGACTTCCAACCGCAACGGATCGCGGTCGCTTCGGTGTGTGTCGGGCATGGATGCGCCTTTCTCGTGCTGTCTATTATTACAAATGCGGATTGTCAACAATGCCCCAAACAAATAGCTGCATGCGGGCAGCGGCGAGATTGTCGACGGTCGCGATACCCGCCATCCCGGATGCGAGCAGTTGCGGATGTAACGCCACCTGCGAGGGGGATAGGTGGCCGCCCGGCTGTTTAAGCTCCAGGCCATAGAGCCGACCTTGGCGAAGCAAGAGCAGATCCGGGACGCCCGCCCGAACACCCATCTGCTTAAACCGCTTCGCCTCCTCGGCGCCGCGCAGCCCGCCGTTTGGTGTGTGCCACCAGACAACGTCTGGACGTGCATGCTTCGTGAGAAAGATGCAGACCGCGCGCTGGATTTGGAACTCGTCAATCTTCGGCATAGACTTGATCCATCGCCCGACACCACAGGACAGCGTCGCCCATGGTCAGCACCCGCAGAAGCGCCCGCTTTTCCTCGCGGTAGACTTTCCAGAATTCCGGATCGCGGGCGGCGATCGATCTCGTGTTGTCGATCAGGTCCGCGAGCTTGACCGTCTTCACGCGCGGGTCCGCCTTCGCGAGGTGCTCCAAATCGATCGCCATCCGGACAGCGCGGTTGCCGTCCTCGGGTTTCGATCGTTTGGTGAGCTGGTCGACGTATCTCGCGACCGTCCCGCCGAACAGGTGCACGATCAGGGAGAGCGAAACCTGCGTGTCCTCGACGACGTCGTGCAGCCACGCGGCGGCGACCATCTCGGGAGTGTGAGGGACGCTCTCCACCAGCGCGGCGACCGCGGCGGGGTGGAGAGCGTAGGGCTCGTGGGTGTACTTCCGCCGCTGCCCGATCGCCGCATGCGCAGCGTGGGCGAAGATGCGGGCGTCGTTGACGAGATCGGTCATGTGTGGGGAGTCCGGTTGGGGGAGGCGCGCAGTTCAAAGAAACCATCAGCCTCCGGGTGTTTGCGCATGAACCACCGCGCCAAAACGGACGTCCAATTGTTGTTGCAAACAAACGCCCGGTTGCCGCGCTCAATCTGCGCCTCCCACCGGACGCGGTGCAGCACCGCGTCGGCAGAATATCGAGAGTACCCCGCGGCTCTCGCCGCCAAGGCGAGCCGCTCGAACGCGCTAAACACGTCGAGCGGTATATCGCGATACTGCTTCACGCGGCCCTCGCCGCCGCGACGCGATTCCATAGGTTCGTCAGGTCACCCTCGGTCAGCTTTTTGCCGACGATCTCATTCGGCCGACCGTGCTTCGAAACTTCGCGCAGGAATCCGCTGTGCCGGGCACAGTCGCCGAAAGTCATGGAGAGTGTGCGATCCATCAGCGCACGAAACGCCGCCTTGTGAGAGTCCATCGCGGCCCGGCGCTCCGCCGGCTTTTCGGCGGGGATTGCGCGAGTCGCAATGGGGCGCGGCTCGTAGACGACGGTGTTTGGCTTAGGTTCGACCACCGCGGCCCGCCGGTAGTGGTTTGACCACCAATAGGTGAAAATCTGGCCGAGGAATCCCGGATCGCGCTCGATCACCTCTATCATCGCGTCCCGCACTGCTCTTTCCGAAGCCCGAGGCTCTGAGAGGCGAAGGTCCCGCAACAGCCCTTGCGGGTCTTTATTGAAAGTGAGTTTGATGGCGGGGCTCATGCTGTCTGCTCCATGATGTGTGTTTTGCTCATCTCATTCAGTAGTTCATACGCGGCACGCTCGGCGTTGCGACGGTCTCGGCGCCGGAGAACGCTAGCCTTGCGCCCTTCGTCCTGCAGATTCCTTTCGGAGTAAAATTCTCCACAGACTAGTGTGGCCCGTGGTGCGCCCGACAGTGGGCGGCCCTGAACGCCGCGGCCCCACACTCTTGCCATCTTGTAGTGGGGCACTTGCCGGGTCTCATTCTCAAACCCCATGCGCCGCAGAATCTTCCCGGCACACATCGACGGGATCGAGTAGCCGATCTTGGCGCGAACAAACGATTGAATATCAGCAGCCGTGGCCCATACGGGGCCGTCAATCGCGGCGAACGCCTCGGCGAGGATCGACGCAAGATCCTTGGATGCATGTCCCACGTCTTTTGCCGGGACAGCATGGAGCGGCTTCGGGCAGATTCTGGCGCCGTGGGGTACAAAGAAGCCTGTAGTTGAGAGGCGCCACCACATGCGAGTACGCACCCCGTTGATGGGGGTTTTTCCTGGGCGATAGTGCAGCTTATGCATAGCGTCACCAAGCGTGGAGTCGTTGAAACCACACCCGGAGGCTAGCAATGCCTCTTGGATATCGTCCGACGAAGCCCAGTAACTCGTGCTCGCAGCGGGGATCCCGAACCACGCCCGAGTCAGTAGCTGTATGCACTCCAGAGGCTTTGCGCGTTTGGGGTCAGACCCCTCTATCGCCTTGGCGTATGCCACCCCAATCCTCCTCACTGCCGATTTGATCGTTTCCATATCCCGCAGACTGCCCGAACGAATGCCGATTGTCAACAAATAAATTCAGGAATATCGACGCTTCGGCTTGCCCTCGACGCCGAGGGGGAAATCGTGTGCCCACGCGGGCGGCGTGGTCATGACCTTCATCATCCGATCGCACAGCTCGCCGGCCCGGGTCGCGTCCACGAGCGCGGTCAACGAATCGTAGCACTGGAGGATCAGCTCGTATTCAGGCATGGCCGCGATCTGCATCTCGAAAAAATACATCAGATCGCGCATGCCGCCCTGAATCACGAAGTTGATCAGAACGCCGCCCCAAATCGACACCTCGCGCCACGCGCCCTTGATCCACGAGTGGTAGAACAGTCGGCCCTCGTCATCCACGCCGGCCTCGGGCATGTAGAGCCACCGGCCGGACGGAAGCCACATCTTGAGCCATCCGGCCTCAAACAAAAATCCGACTCGGCCGCGGCACGTGGTGACGTAGCGGCCCGGATATCTGATCGCCTCTACGGCCGCGTTTTCCAGGCCGTTCCACCCGTTGTTCCTCACCTCGGGGTACTCGTCGCGGTAGCCGTAGACGATCGACTTGGCCAACTCCTCGGGGATCTTGTTTGCTTCCGCGACGCGGGACGGGCCGGCGCCGTAGCCGCACGAGAGGACTCCGATTTTCCCGTTCTGGCGCTCCTCGGGGTGGTCCTTTTTGTTGACCTTGAACCCAAAGATTTTGCTGGCCAGCGCGCAATACAGATCCTCATTGCGTCGGTACGCGTCGAGCGCCTTGGTGCAGTCCGAAATCCAGAACACGCCACGCGCCTCGATCGCGGACAGGTCGGGCGATGCGATCAGCTTGCCGGCAGGCGCCTCGATCATGCTGCGGATGTTGTCGGACAGGATCTCTTCGGGGTCGCCCATCTCGCGCAGGGCGTCAAGGTCGGCCGACCGAATCGCGTGGAGCGCCTTCTCCGGGTCGTATCGCATTTTCCATTCGGGGATACGCAGCGGTCGGCCCGCTTTGATGTCCGCGGTTCCGGCGCCCTGGTCGGCCATGAGCTTCGGCCTGAACAGGTTGAGCGGCTGCACGCCACGGCCCGCGAGGCGCAGCGTGGAGGTGCCCGCATAGACGATCTGATGGCGCAGGCGGCTGTCGGGCGACACCATGGCGCGAGCCGTCTCATATTTGGCGACGGACCCCCGGCCCGCCTCCTGCCGAGCGACCGCCACCACGCGCACGGGCTCGGGCAGCGCCGGGTTCGCCAGCGCGGCCGCAACGTCATCCTTGGCCCACGACGGGAAATAGACGCCATACCGCTGCGCCCATTCGACGAGCTGGCCGGGCGCCTTGAGGCTGGTCACGAGCCCGCCGGTGTAGCTCGCAATCCGCTCTGTCACGTCGCTGATGGCGCGGTCGCTGATCGAGATCGCGCCGTTGATCAGGGTCATGTCGAGCGGGATGCCGCGCTCGTTCATCTTCCACACGTGATGCCAGATCGCCCACTCTTCGGGCTCAAGCTCGGGCAGGGCCGAATCCATCATCTGCGAAACGCGCACGTCGGCCGCGTTGTAAACCGCATTGCGAGTGAGCCGGTCCGCATCTTCGAACCATTTGGGGCCTCGAAACTCCTCCAGGCTCGGCAGGGGCAGGGGCGGCAGCTCTTTGAACGGAGCGCCTGACACGACGGCCCACGCGCGCCGCTCCTCATACGCTTTCACCTTGGCCGGATACGCCGCCACCACGGCAGGGTACCGCCGAGCCTTGCTGCTCCACGCGGATCGCGGCTGCCATAGCTGGCGCGACAGGCGGTTGCCCTCTTTGTCCTTGCCCTCGGGCAAGCGCATCACGGCAGCGCCGGCCTCCAGGCTGCCCGGCAGCCCGTGGCGCATCGCCCGCGCCATCGTGCAGGACCACCGCTCGCGTTCGATCGTGACGCCGAGCAGCACCCTGGAGGCAGCCTCGTCGAATGCGCAGTTGCTCGCCACCACGGTTTCGCTCGCGCGCAGGATCGACACGAGCACGGCCGGCGACACGACATTGAGCCCGGCGGCGCGCATCCGCGATTCAAGCACCTCGCGGCCGTCCGACGAATCGACAAATGACGCCGTGCCGTGGAAGCGATCCGTCGCGACCGTCGCGCAGAGCATTTCGGTCGACGGGTGGTGAATGTAGACGTCGAGCCCCCGCTCCCGAAGGTCGATCTCGGATCGCGTCTCGACGTCGAAAATCGTGCGCTTGATCATGCCCGCCCCTCAGAAGGGACCGGGGGCCGAAGCCCCCGGCCGTTCGTCACCGCGGGAACTGCGGCAGGGCAGGACCGGCCGGCGGGGGCGGCGCATAGCCCGGGGCAGGACCAGCCGGCGGGGGCGGCGCGGCAGTGCTGTAGCCCGGAGCGGCCGGCGGCGCGGCAGTGCTGTAACCCGGAGCGGCCGGCGGGGGCGGCGCATAGGCCGCACCATATCCCGGAGCCGGCGGGGTGCCGTACGCGGCCGGGGGTGGAGCCCCGTAGCCTGGAGCGGCAGCCGCAGGCGGCGCCCTCCCGACGACCCCCTTGAACATCTCGGCCGCGCTGCGCTGCGCGCCGCCGATCGCCTCGCCGGGACCGACGAAGCAGACCCCCTCGATCCCGAACTTCACGCCCCGCGACTTATTGTCGTAGCTGAGTGCGTAGACCGATGCCTGCAGAAAGTCGCCGCTCTTGTACTGAGCGACGCCGCCGATGTCCTTGGTCAGCAGATCGACCGCAACGCCGTTTTGCCAGATCGTCACCCGGGGAGGGAACTTCTCGGTGGCAGAGAATTTGATAACCCACTTCCCTTTGCGCCACGGCGACTTGACCAGCTTCGCCGGATCGTCACCATCCTGAATCGGCCACGAGGCGCCGGCCGGGTAGCTGCCGCCGAACTCCGGAACCTGCAGCGCCACCCCCATCGCTGCTGTGGCGAACATCCTGTAATTCTCGCAGAGAGTTGGATCGGGGTTCAGCTTCTCGACCAGCCCGACGAATTCGTAGTGAGGCGAGGCGAGCGGCTGCTTATTGCCGTCCGTGGTCCGCAGCGTGTGCAGGAAGAAATACGCGCCGCGCATCGGCGGTGTCAGGAACGTATCGGACCGGATCGTGTTGTGTGCCATGTCGAAGGTTTCCTTGGTGTCGCTGTCGGCAGTAGTGTTGATTGTCAACAATCAGGCAGAATCAGAATCCACCCCCGTTCCAAAGATCGCCGGCCACGTCTCGGCGAAGTAGGCGCGAAGCGGGATCATCACCTCGCGCATCTGCGGGTGCGCCGTGGGGGCGCAACGGAGCTTGAAAACGTGCAGCCACTCGCGCGGGTTCGCGGTCATGACCAGTTCCGTCTTGAGCGAATTCGGAAGGACGCTGCGGGCCTCTTGGGGCGTGGCGCCAGCCCTGAGCAGTGCGTGATACGTATTCTCGGCCGATTGGCACGCAGCGCCCCAATGAACGAATTGAACGGACGCAAGATCCCAAAAACACGGCTGGATAACCGTGATCTCCGCGCCGAATTTTCCTTTGCTGTAGTTGCAGTATCGCGTCGACTCCTGACTGAACGACGCGATGCGGTGCCGGACCAGTTCGTGAGAGACGCCGCGATCAACAACGAAATGCACCGAGATTGAGCCGTGCTCCAGCACGGACTCGTGTTTCGATTGGGCGAGCCGGGCGAGGAATCCGACGTGGCTGTCATCGGTGATCTTGTCCTCTGATTTGTAGCAGACACGGCCGGCGCGCTCGATCAGCCGCTCCAGGCCGGGCGTGGACGCGATCACCGTGGCGGACGCCGAGACGATTTTCATATTCCGTCCTTTCGTTTGAACGCCGAGCATCGGAACCGGGAGTCCGTCGTCATGCCGGGCTCGATTGAGTCGGACGAATTGCAGACGCCGACCCATTTCTCAGCCTCGTGTCGCTGCCACCCGACACAGCTCTCACAGCAGTTCGGAGGCCACCGCAGCCATGAGGGGATGTATGGCTTCGCGCCCGCGGGGTTGGCGGTCATGGCGAGACTCCAGGGAGCGGGGAGCTTTTCGGTTTGGTCGCCTGCTTCGCGCGGATGCTCTCCATCTTTGTCCAGATGCGCCGCAGCTCAAAGGCGCCGGCTGCGCGCATATCGATGCCCTGCGCAAAGCACAGCGCGGCGAGCGTGACCGCGACCCCGCCGACCTCTTGGACCTTTTCACCAAGAGGGCGACCAAACACGTAGTCCACGAGTTGGTGTGCCTCGGAGGCCGTGCAGCCGCACGCCTGGACCAGCTCTAGCGACTCCTCCACGAACCGATGATTGCGTTCGGCCGTATCGAGTGCGGTATCGCGCCCGAAGCACGCGATGATCCACCGGCCGACTTCCGCCTGAAACGCGCCGGCGGCGCGCTGATTCCACTGTTCGGGCTCGGCCATCGCGCCGCACGTCTCGCACTCGACGTGATGCCGCTGCGTGCCGTCGCCGTTTCGGCCAATCGAGTGAGATACATCTTCGTTGCCACAGAACGGGCAAGGCAGATAGGTGCTGTGCGCGGCGGGCGCTTGGTACTCTGTCGGCATCACTTCACTCCTGTGACGCCCGCGAACATCTCGGCGCTGGTGCGCGTCTTCCATGCGGGGCGGTTGTCGTTCTCGAATGCGAGCACCGGCGATCCGGGCGGGGTGGGGGCGAGCACCTTCAATTCCGCTGCGGTCATGCCGAGCTTCTCGGCCTGCGCCGGGGCTGGCGGATCGAGCGCCTCGATCCCATACCGGACATAAATCAGTTCGCGAGCAGCGTCGGGATCCGCCCACGCGCGGTGTTTGTTCGCGGTCACCAGCTTCATGCCGTCCGGCACGTGGCCGCTGATCGCGAGGTTCGTGTGCGTCTTTTCCAGCGTCTTGAACCAATCGGCGATCGGCTTTTTCATCGCGAGGAAAAGCGCCACCTGATAGTCCGGCACTACCCGGGCGTCTCGGGCGAACGCGACGCCGATGCGCGAGAGCACGTCGGCGGACGCCGGGCAGCGACCGAACAGCGGGCAATATTTGCACTGCTCACCCGCCACGAAACGGAGCGGCTGGTGGGGGATCGCTGCCACGCGCGTGGCGAACGTGTGCAGATCGGCGGCGCTCACAATCCATTGTTTGACGCGGGGGACGGGCAGGAAGCTGTTCGGCTGCACGATGACGATGCGGACCCAATCGACCCGCAGCCCGTGGGTGAGGATCGCCGCCGCGGCGTAAATCATCGGCTGGGGGTTGCTTTCGGCCTGGACGTCCACGAACCCGTTTTTGTAGTCGAGAATCGTCAGGACACGGTTGCGCTCCTCGTAATGCGCGACGTCGCACCGCCCCCAAATTTGATCGGTGAGCCGCACGGTCTGCTCGACCCACAGCCGGCCCGGCGGCAGTTGGGCGACGAAATCGAGCGCGAGCGCGATGCCGTATGCGGCGGGGTGGTCGGGGTCGATCACATCGCGGAAATACTGGCGGAGGTGATCGCCCTTTCGAATCTCGGTGAGAGGAATCAGGCGCTCGATCTCGTCATGCGCGGCTGTGCCCTCGTCGGCCTCCTCGCCGGACTCTTCCGGGGGGAGCGCCGCAATCGCCATCGCGCTCGCGGTGCATCCGCCTTCCTCGGCCCATCGGTGCGACGAGCTGGGGGCATAGATTGCGTGGCCTGCGGACATGGTGGACCCTTGGTAGAGTCGGACGCCGCACCGCGGCGCCCGATCTGTCAGTATAGATGCCGACAATCAACGTTCAGTGAACGCCGATCTGGCCACAGACGCCGGCCAGATCCTTGTCCGGCATGAACTGCACCGAGCAGATCGCATCCGCGAGGCTGGCGCCCTTGGCGATCACGCCGGCCTCGGCCAGCCACGTTGCGTACGCCGCGCCATCGGCGCCGCCCGCCGTCAGCTCTTGCAGCTTGGCCGCGAGCGCCGTGCCGAGCCGAAACTCCGGAGTCGGCACCGGCGGGGGCGGGGGCGGCGGGGGCGGGGGCGGCGGCGGAGGCGGCGGGGCGGCGGCGGCGCCCGGGACCGGGTAGCCGTTGGCCGCATTGACCCGGTTCGCCGCGATCAGCTCCGGGGGGATGCCATGATCGCCGGTCGGCGGGGCGACGAAGGGCGGCGGCACGATGCCGGGCACGCCGGGCGCACTGGCGGCGGCAGCCGGCGGGGTCGGCATCGGCGCGGGGGCGGCGGCAGCCGGCGGACGGCCCCGGCGCTTGGCGGGGGCGGCGGGGGCAGTGGCGGCCTCGCCGGCCGGCGATTCGGGCGTCGCGGTGCCATTGATGAGCGCAGCGAGCGCCACGATCGCGGCGCCCTCGGCCTCCCATATCGACACCAGCTCGGCGGCGGACCCGGCCTCGAACCCGAATTCGGCCGCTCCGATTCGAGTATTAAAATTTATCGTCATAATTGCGGTTCCTGTATTGCGTTGGTGGTGGGAGCGTCTATAATCCGCCTGCGTGCAGATTGTCAACACGCTTGTAAACTGGAGTGGGAGAATTGTCATGGCCACGCGCCCCCGTAAGACGAGTCAAGATCAGGACGTGTTCAACGGAGATATGTTTGAGCGACTCGCCGACGATCTGAAAAGCGGCCACATCCCGAGCAAGAAATACACCCTGTCCGACACGGTCGTGACCGGCCTGCGGGTCATCATTCGCAACACGGGCGGGATCTCGTATCACGTGCAATATACGGTCGGCGACGATCGGCCCTACCTCAAACTCGGCGATTACCCGGACATGAGCGTGTCCGAGGCCCGCAACCTAGCACGCACCGTCACCGGCCTCGCCGGGATGGGAATCGACGTGCAGGACGGCCTCCACGAGCGTCTCGTTCGCGAGTTGAAGGCCGAGGGGTTGAAGTGGCGCGTTGGGCGCCCCCGCCGCCCGTAGTAGCGCGTCGATCGTGGCGCGCTTTATCTAGCGGTTGTGCAGACAATCGGCATGGTGGTTGACAATAAATAGTCAGGCGGCGCAGTATCCAGCCCTTGCGCCCACCAGCGCCGAGGATTGCCCCGCAATGCCGGAAACCAACACGCTACTCGCCGCCCTGCGCCCGTACGCTGCCATGGGGGCGGCACTGTTCCCAATCCCCGCAGGGTCCAAGGATCCCACCGGCATCGTCGGATCGTTCGCGGACGATTGGTCCCCCGATCCGGCGCAGTGGATGCGGTGGGCGGCCGAGCACCCAGGTTGCAACTTCGGGATCGTCGCGGGCCCGTCGAATCTGATCATCGCGGACATTGACGTCGCCGAGCTTGGACGTGATCGGGCATGGCAGGTGTGGGCCGAGTGGTGCGCAGCCAACGGACTGCCCGCGCTCGCCCCGCACGTCCAGTCTGCGCGTGGCGGGTGGCACGTGCTTTTCCGGCTGCCCGAGGGCGTAGAACCGAGCGCACTGAAACAGGTTGTGCTCGTCGGGCGCACGGACGGCAGCAAAAAGGCCGTGATCGATTTGCGCGTAGGGAACGGCTACGTCGTCGCCGCCGGCAGCTACTACAACGGCGAGCCGAAGGGCGAGCAGAGCGGCAGTTACGTTTGGCTGACCGAAGCCCCGCCACACCCGGCGCCCGCGGCCTTACTGCAGCACTGCGCCCGCGTGGCGCGGACGCCGAGTGCCTCCACGGTCAAGATCGGCACGCGCGAGCCCGCGGACGTTGCCGCCCTGGTGCGGTGGCTGAACGAGCGCGGGGTATTTGTCGCCTATGACGAATGGATCGGCATGGGGATGGCCCTGCGGATCGAGTTCGGCGACGACGGAATCAAAATCTGGCGCCTCACCCACGACGCGAACGTGACGGCCGAGGCCGAGGCGTCGCATTGGGACAGTTTCGCCACCGAGCCCGTCGCCGATTCGCAGACGCTCAGCACGTGGTTGCAAAAAGCCAACAACATGGGATGGACGGGCAGCGTTCGGCGAACCGCGGCGGCCATGTTTGCGGGGATCACCGGATCCGGCATGCCCGGCCCGGCGCCGATCGCCGCGGCCGTCACCGGCGCACCGGCGCCCGCCGGCTATGAGGACGCGACCGCGCTCATGGCCGCCCGCGGCACGAAGCAGGCGGCGCTATGGGCGCCGATCGTGGAGGCGGTGCCGCGCGCCGAGCGGGCGCCCGAGCACCCGACCATGCCCGACAGCGGCCACCCGCTGCGCGACGCGATCAATGCGGCGATCCCCGGGATCCTCGCCACCGGCGATCTCGACGCGCTCGCCGTGGTGCGCAACGTCCACCCCGAAACGGCCGCCGCCCTGGTGGGCGCCCTGGAGGCGGCCGGCTCGCCGGTGGACGCCGCTGAGCTGTCGATCGCGGCGCTCGCGCTGCAGGACGACGTTGAGCACGGGCTCAAGGCGTTCGCGGATTTCCAGCGCGACGCAAAAACCGGGCTGCCCGAGAACGACAACAGCGACAATGTGGGAGTCTTCCTGCAGTTGATCGGCGCCGAGGTGCGGTGGAACGGGTGGCTCGATCGCCCTGAGATTCAAGGCTTCGGATACCGCGAGTGGACGTTCATGGACGACTACGTGGTGGCGCGGCTGCTGACTCGCGCGTGCCGTACCGGGATGCGCTTTCGCCCGGCCGAGAAATTCTTCTGGAATGCCGCCGTCACGCTCGCGCGGGAGAACCACGTCGACCCGGCGCTCGATCTGCTCGCCGATCTGGAATCGAAATGGGACGGCGTGCTGCGGCTCGACACGTGGCTGTCCGTCGTGTGCGATGTGACGGATGACGCCTACCACCGCGCAGTCGGCGCCAACGTGATCGGCGGCATGGTCCGCCGGATGCGGCACCCCGGATGCAAGCACGACACCATGGCGGTGTTCATCGGTCGGCAGGGTAGCGGCAAGTCGACCATGGCCTCGATCCTCGCGCTGCGGCCCGAGTGGTTCACGGACGCGATCTTGTTCGGCACGGAATCAAAAGAGCTGGTCCTCGCGCTCGCCGGCAAATCGGTGGTCGAGATTTCCGAGATGGGGATGCGCAACGCCACCGGCGTGACGCACGTCAAGGCGATGTTGAGCCGGCAGGTGGACGAGGGCCGGACGGCATACGCGCGCTCAGTCACCACACGCCCGCGCCGCAACGTGATGATCGGCACCACCAACGACGAAAAGCCGCTATCCGACCCGACCGGCAACCGGCGATTTCTTCCGGTGTGGGTCGGCGCCGAGCAGAATCTCGATTGGCTGCAGGCCAACCTCGCGCAGATCGTGGGCGAGGCGGCCGTGCGCGAGTCGACGGGCGAGACGTTCGCGATCCCGCGGGACACATGGGCGCGGGCGTCGGAACAGCAAGAGCGAGCCCGGGGCGAGAGTGACATGGACACGGTGCTGCAGGATCATTTCGGGCTGACCAAGGAATCCGAGATCGCCTATGTGTCCGCCAAGGATCTGGTGGACGTCGCCAAACTGTACGGCTGGCGATCCACGGACGCGGCCACGGCAGCCCGGGGGGTTGCCATGGAGCGCATGGGGTTCCAGCCCGTGAACGTCTACCTCGACGGGAAGAGATCGCGCGGGTGGCTGCGTGGGCGGGGTCCAGGGGAAAAGCTCGCGCGGACCATGCAGGCGGCGCGCTTCTATGAGATAGGCGCGGACGGCCGTGGGCGTCCGACCGTGCAGCTAAAAGCCCGATCGACGACGGCCGCCCCGACCGGGCCGGCGATGCTGCCGCTACCGCGCCCCGCTTAGGATCTGATAGACATAGGATCGGGTGATGCCGAGGGCGCCCGCGATTTCGCTGGCGCTCTTTTTGCTGCTCATGGCGAGCACCCGCGCCGGCACCTGAGTCGTGGCCGCCCGTGGCTCGCGCGGACGGGCGGGGCGGTGCACCTTGAGCACCTTCTGCACGTAGGAAAGCGACACCTGCATGCGGGAGGCTATTTCGCTGGGGTGTAGGCCCCCATCGGACATGATCACGATATCGGCGGCGACGGGGCTCATGGCGTGGTCCTCAGACAACGTACGGCATGGGGATGATCAGCTCGGATCCGTTCGCCATGATCTGGCGGGCGCTCGATCGCGAGTCGCCGTTGGGCAACAGCATGGCGGAGACACCATCGGCGCCCATGCGCAGCCACCGCGCCGTCGCGGCGAAGGGCGCCAACGCTTCGGGCAGCCCCACGCGTGACTCGCAACCGTCGTCCTCCACCAGCACGATCGGCTGGCCGGTCTCGGGCGCCCACACCTTGCGGATCGTCAGCCACCCACCGACGCGCGCCTTGCCGGGGCGATAGCCGGCGATCAGTGACGCACCGGAAGGCGTTTCGAGGAGGCCCGCCCCGGGCTTGTCCTCGCGCGGCCCGGCCCGCATGTCGTAGGCGCACAGCGGGCAAACAACTTGGTGCTTCGCTATCGCCTCCAGGCACGCCGGGCAATTTTTGAGGAGCGGAGAATCGCATCTCCAGCACGTCCGCGCGGCGGCGCCGTTGCGGGTGCCGCAGTGGTCGCACGACACGAGCCGCGACTTGCTCTCCTTGGGCTGCAGGAAATCCAGCGGGCCGTGCTGATCGATATTGCCGGCGAAGTCGATCACCAGCCCGTCCGCCTTGCCGGCGGCGATCGACGACGCGATGGTGCCGCCGATCGTGCGCAGGAGGCGCCCGGTCATCTGGACGTAGAGGCCGAGCGATTTGGTTCGGCGGCGCATGATCAAAAAATCGACGGTTGGCACATCGAATCCGGTGGTGAGCGCCGCGACGTTGACGAGGGCGCGCAGCCGCCCGGCGCGGAACGCCTCGATCAGCCCCTTGCGCTCGGCTGCGGGCGTGGTGCCGAGCACGAGCCCGGTAGGGATCTGCCACTCGTTCATGCGAGCGCACATCGCCCGCGCCGCCTTGGTGCTCGCCTCGAAGCACAACCACGCCCGGCGCTCGCGGCCGTAGTGGATGGCCTGGGCAATGTGGTTGTCCATGGCGGCGATCATCTGTGCGTCTTGCGAGTCGCCCGTGAACTCGCCTTGCCGCACCTTGAGCTTTGAGACGTCCAGCTTGTCGTCCGCCTGCACCGAAAAGGCCGGCACGAGGTAGCCGTCGCGGATCCCGTCCAAAATCGAATAGCGGTAGACCACAGCGTCGAATGGTGCGCCCTCGCCTTCGACGAGACTGCCGCCCTGGAGGCGGTAGGTCGTGCCCGAGCCGCCGGCCATCTTCGGATACCCGAGCGCGCGGTCAAGCGCCCGATACATTCCCGATTCAGAATGTGGAATCAGGTGCGCCTCGTCCACGCCGAACAGAGAGATCGGACCGAAGCTCGGTGCGTATTTGTGCACAGACTGAATCGCCGCGCTGATCACTGGCGCCCGCCAACACCGCTCGTCGAGAGCCGCGGCGTTGATCCCCACGTGCAGGCCCGGCATAAGGTCGCGGCACGCCTTGGCGTTCTGCTCGACCAGCTCGCGGGTATGGGCGCAGATCAGGACGGTGCCGCCACGGGCGATCTCGCGTCGCGCAAGCTCGGCGAATACCAGCGACTTACCGGACGCGACGCACGAGTCGACGAGCGGCCGTCGCATGCCGGCGGCGTGCGCTGCCTCGACAGCGTCGACCGCGTCTATCTGATTCGGGCGGAGCGTGATCACGGGCAAAAGACGATCACTTCGCCGATGATTGCGCCCCACGCGATCAGCTCGACGATGGTGCGCCAGCGGAAAAGTTCGGCGAGGGATTCGGTCATTTCGGGCTCCTCTGTTCAGGAGTCCACCGTGCGCTTCGAAACGCAAATTGTCAACAAAACTACGGACAGTCGTCGAATAAATCCGGCTGGGGGATGAAATGCTGCTCGGCCACGGCTTGCTCGCACGCGTCGCGCGGGCCGATGCCGCAGCACCGTCCCGTCGCGTCGTGCACGAGCCAATAATCCCCCCGCGACCACTCGGGCGAGGCGCGCAGGGGGAGCACCGGAGGGGGTAGCGGCATCACGCAGCCACCGGCCCGGCGAGCATCCGCAGATCGGCGGCCATCTGCTCGGCCTGTCGGGCGAGCGATCTGATCACGGCATCCTGCCGGCCCTGACTCGGAGTCAACAGCTTAGTGATGGCGGCGATGGCGGCGCTCGTCTGCGCCATGGCATCGGACAGCGCCACGTGCATGGTGCCCTGCCCGTAGTGGTCGGACAGGTTGATGCCGGCCAGATCGTAGAGCGTCCGGGTGTCGCGCTCGTCCCGGTAGCCCCACGGCTTCGGCACCCCGGCACGGCGGAATACTTCGCCGAGCAGGGGCGCGTCAAAGCTCGCGCCGTGCCCCCAAATCAGCGGCGCTTCGCCGTTGCTCGCCCACGCGATCCACGCGGCGATGTGCTCCAGGGCGGCGCGCAGGGGCAGGGGGTTTTGCGTGGCCGCGGCCCATGCCGCCGGATCCTGCTTCCCCCACCACGCGTGAGTCTCGGGATCGATCTCCAGGCCGAGCGCCTGCTGATCCGGCACGCTCATGACGAGCGACACGGACGCGAGATCGCTGAATCGGACGAATGCGGCCGAGAGCACGACAGCGCCGGGGCGCGTGCCGAGCGTCTCGATATCGAGCATGAGGTGAGTTGTCACTGTCCAGGATCCTTCGGTTTGATGCATGCAAGATCGACCCGGAGCCTCGTGCGGCCATCCGGCTCCGGAGTTTCGGTGATGATCACGTAACCATCGCGGGCCAACACGACGGCGATGCGGAGCAAGGACGCCTCCAGCTCCTCGGCCCGCACCCACGCGGCGAGATCCGGCCTCGCCGGGATGGGAATCGACGTGCTGATGGTGATTGGCGCGATGCGCTCTTTCTCGTAAACCGCGAGGCCGCCCTCGCGCAGGTGCCGGATGACATCCGACGTCAGCACGGTCCCGGGCGGCAACCTCGTGGGTGTGGTGGATCGCACAGCGCCGACGATGCGGCACGCCTTGTCGATCAGATCGGGATCGCTGGTGCGGGTCATTTTTTCTCCAGGGTTTTGCCGGTGGTTTCGCCGTCCTTGGTGATCCATGCGGCGATCACGTCGCCGTCCTTGAACACCGCATTACGGTCGCGGATCGCGCTATGCCGGTAGTCATGCGGACCGCTTCCGTGGACCCACACCGTCCCGTCATGGGTTTGATAGTGGGCTCGGTACTGCGGGCATTCGGTGCTCACAGGTCGCCCTCCTTGACCATGGCGAGGAAGGGGGCGATCTCGTCGTCGTGCCGTTTGTTCATCGCCTCCAGGGTGCGCGCGACGCCCTGAATCGTGATCATGGCCGCGCCGTAGGGTGACGTCGCGCCGACGTTCTTGGCGACCGCGATGGCCTGCGCACGGCCCGCCCGAAGGCAAGCCTTGGCGAACCAAATCAGCGACTCCTCGCTGCAGCGATACTCGGTGACCCCGTCGTCAAACGGGATGAAACCGCACTGCTCGGCGGCTTCGATTCTGAAACCGTCCTCTTCTGATATTGTGGGCTCGCGCGGCGTGGTGGTGATCGCGTCCATGTGGTCGGCTTTCGCTGGGGTGGGAAAAGTTCGCGGGGCGACGCCCTTGTCCGGCAATGGCCTGATCGCGCAGAGAGGCCCGGAGGGCGCCTTTCTGAAACCCGAGGCCCGCGAGCCCCAAGCGGCCCGGAGGGCGCCTTTCTGAAACCCGAGGCCCGCGAGCCCCAAGCGGAGAACGCCTCTCGCGCGTGATTGGATCTAGCCGGCGCTGTAGGTGACGGCGCGCAGCCCGGCGAGCGACGCGCGAACCGAGGGCGAAAATGCATCCCACCGGAAGTGAGACTTCACGCGACACACGGGATTCGATCTGCACCACGTCTTTGCGACTCGGGCGGTCATCGGCGGTTCCTTCGTGAACAAACAGACAGTAAACATAGTATGCCGATTGTCAACGCGCAAAACGGCTCACAATGTCCTGTACGTATTCGGCCTCACGCTCGATCAGAATGCAGCGTAGCCCCTCGGCCTGCGCGGCGGCGCCGGTGGTGCCGCTGCCGGCGAACGGATCGAGGATCACACCGCCCGGCGGCGTCACGAGGCGCACCAGCCACGACATGAGCGCCACCGGCTTGACAGTCGGGTGTTTCGAGCCCGCACGGTCCACGGCGGATGCCTTGGCGGAATAGAAAAAGCGGGCGGCTGACCCGGAGTTGGCGGCGAACTCGCGCGTCGCTTCCTCTCCGGAAAAGCCGCCATATATCCCGGCGGCCTTCGGGCTATTGCGCGCCCCGCCGCCGCTTGTCGTCTCCGGAAACGCGCCCAGCACCTCGGGCGAGCCGTCGTGCAGCGCGTTCGCCGGCCAGCGTCCCGCGGGGTGCTGCTCGGTGCGCGAAGCGTCCTTGTGCCCCCATCCCGTGCCCGTAAGGTCGTTTTTGCCACCTGTCGAATAGTCGCCCGGGGTGGCCTCGATCCGACACGCCCCGATATTCAACGCGCCGGTGCGCCAGCGAATCACATTCGCGGCCACCGTCTTTTCGCTGCACGACTTGCGCGCAAGGACGATCGGCTCGAATGCGGGTTTCAGGGCCGTGCCCCAGCCTTCCCATTCGGCAGCCTCGTCGCACAATTCACGCTCAACTTTCACACCCTGCTCGCGCATGAACTGACCGGGGCCGGAACCAAATCCTTGCCCGCGATCATTCTCGTCTGAACAGCCGCCCTTATACTTCCCGTGGTTCGGCGAGAATGGATCAGAGCCACCATGCGAAACGCCACGAGCGGCCTTATCAATGGCAACCGCCACGTCGTGCGACTTTGGAAATCCCGTGCCGTAAATCCACATGAGCGAATCGCGGATCTCGAAACCGGCATCCTCGATCGCACACGCCATCCGGTGGTAGCCGCGCGAACCGCCGAACGCCACCATGTGCCCGCCCGGCTTTAGGACGCGCATCACCTCGGCCCACGTCGCCGCCTGGAAAGCGATGTCCCCGCCGTCCCATTGCTTGCCCATAAACCCGGCGCTCTGCCGGGCGTAGAGCCCATCGGTGCCGTGCTTTGCGGGCGCCGCCCCCTCGCCGCCGAATCGCTTGACCACGCTCGTGAGGTGATAGGGCGGGTCCGTGACGACGGAGTCGATGCAGGAGTCGGGCAGCACCCGGAGCGCCTCGCGCATGTCCGCGTGAAACAGCGTGACGGCGTCCGTCAGCGTGTGCGTGGAGGCGGTCATCACAGGATCCCCAATGCGGCGCGGAATTTGTAGTGGCACGCTTGCGTGGCCGCGTCGTCACCCCGGCCGTTTGCTCGCGGCCATGCGGCGAATCTCGGGTCCGCGGCGCACAGCACCTCCATGGCTTCCGCGGCCGTGCCCCACGTGTGCCCGCTGAGTCGAAACCCCGTCGGCACGTGGGTGATGCGCCACGGCTTTTTGCGGACCGGGTTCACCCACTGTTTTGTCGCGTCGTCGAAAAACGCGCACTTGGTCACGGCAAGCGGGCTGCCAACAAACGGGACGAACGCCTGCTGCTCGTTCGGCGGCGCGTGGTCATACAGGCACCGCACCGTCACCGTGGTGGGGATCACTCGGCCGGCTCCATGCTCAGCAGCACCCACGGCATGTGGGGGCTCTTGAACCACGTGAGCAGATAGCGGCCTGGGTACATCAGCGTCCCGTCCTGCCACCGCGACGCCGTCAGCGTCTGAATCGTACGCTTGATCACAGGATCACCCGCGGGCACAGCTCGTGGAGGGCGACGAGGAATCGCGAGCGCGCATATCGTTCGCTGCACGGCGCGATCGACAGATCCTCGATCGGCTCGGCCTGCTCGACCGCGTCCACCCACGGCTGGGGCGGCGTGGAGAGCAGCGCATCGCGCTCGGTGCGCAGCATGCGCAGATCGTAGCGGCGCACCACCGCGGACGTGTCGGGATCGAGCGGGAATGCGTCGAATCCTGCCGCGTAGTGAATCGCGACGTCGAGCCGACGCTTTAGCTCGCGGAACACGCCCTTGACGATCTCGCCCCCGTGGTCGCACGGGAACATCTCGTCCGCCATCGCGGCCAGCGCGGACACCTTCGGGTTCGCGTCGTCGCCGATCACATATTCGTGGACGTCGTGGAGGAGAAACGCCGCGGCGTAGTCGCGCCGGCCCGTGTCCCGCACGATCGCACGCGCGCCCTGCTCGCAGTGCTGCGCCACCGAGTAGGTGCCGCGCTCGGTGTGCCCGGCATAGCGGGGGACGCGGGCGAGCACCGTGGCCACGGTCGGCCAGTGGATCGCCTCGGGCCGCGGGTCCAGATAGTCCAGTTGCCGGCCGCCGAGAGTCTGAATCCAGTGCGCATGTTCGATCATAGGATCACCGAAAAAACAGAGAATGCGGACACGACGAGAATCAGGACGATCACGGCGGCGAGCACCACCTCCGGGATCATCATGACGAGCAGGGCGAGGCGAAGGGCGGTCATTTGAAGACCCCATAGCGGCTGTCGACCCAATCGACGGCGGCGAGAATCTTGTTGGTGCCCCACCGGCCGATGATCAGCCAATCGATCAGATAGAGGGCGCCTTGCGCGACAATCTCCACGGCGCGCAGAGGCATGAACGGCAGCAACAGGATGCCGATCAGGATGGTGCCGAAGAGCCGCCTCATCGGAGTGACGCCCGGCCGCGCAGCGTGATCGCGCAGCCGCCCGCATGCCCGACCGCGATTAGCTCGGCCGCCTCCAGGCGGGCGCGGCCCGCGGCCGAGATCGTGGCGATGTGCCCCGACTTCGTCATGACGCGGTACTGCGCGCCGGGCACCACCCACACGAAAGCCATGGGCGGGTCCAGCGGGCGGCAGAGCGCGGCGAGAAACTCCAGCTCCTCGCTCGCGCCGTTCATGACGCGTAACTCAGCTCGTCGAGCTGGCAGGTGATCAGCCCCGGGCCGAGGATATCCACCCACGCGGCGTGCTCATGGATCGCGAGCAGCGCGCCGGGGAACACCCCGGCATAGAGCACCGAGTCGCCGGCCTGCAGCGCGCGGCGCTTCACGAGCGTGAGCACTTCGGGCTTGGCGAATAGCGTGGGGCCGTGCTCGCTTCCGAGCCGCAGATCCCCCTCGTTGTCGGGGATGGCGTTGACGATGGTCGCCGTGATGGTGACGGTGTCGCCGTTGCGGAACGGGGTCATGCGGAGATCCTCAGTTGACCGGCCGCGATCTGGCGCAGCCGGCGCGCGACTTCGCGCTTTCCGTTGGGGTGGTAGCTGGCGGTCATGCGCTCGCGCTTGGCGGCGCGGTCGCGGCGGCGGTTCTCCCGCTCGGCCCATGCCTGTAGTTGCGCGAGCAGGATTGCGGAGTCGGGGGCCGATTGCGTGCTCGGCCGGCGCTTGGTGCTGCCGAGCGGGCGTCGTGCGGGGCTGGGGCGCTCCATGTCAGCCCTGCCGCGACTTGGTGGCGGCGATCAGGGCCGCCTCGATCTTGTCGAGCGCGTCATTGTCGACGCTGTCGATCCGACCCATGGCGCGCGGGCCGATATCCGCGGCGTCGAGGATGTTCTTGATCGACTCCCACAACTTGGTGGCGCGAGTGCGGGCTTTCATCGTGCGATTCCCTTGAGCTGTTCGGTGATGGTGGCGATGCGCGTCTGCGCCATCGCGTCGTGCCGGTGCTGCTCGACGTGCCGGGTGATGCCGGCGAGCTGACGGTGCAGCCGCTTTTTGAGGCTCGACGGCGCGCAGGTGTCGGCCTTGGCCGCGATGCGCCGCCCCCCGCTTACGCCGGGGTGCATTCCTGCCGATTCCATTTTGGTGGGCTCCAGTTGAGTGACGGCAATCTGGCAGAACGAATGCCGATTGTCAACACCGAATCCGACAGGCACAAAAAAGCCCGCCGATCAGGGCGGGCCGGGCGGTTCGGGGGTGGCGGGGCTACCGCCTGCGGGCCTTGAGTCGGCGCACGTGGCGGGCGTAGCCGCGGGACGGGCGCTTGCGCGGGGCCGCCCAATCGATCCCCTGGAAACAAAACTCGTCGAGCGCGATCACGGTGCCGCGGGTTCCGGCCAAGGGCTTGTCAGCGGTGGAGCCGTAGCCATGGAACAGCACGGCGGATTTTCCGACATCGCGAGGCACCAAGTAGGGCGAGGGAATCCGCCACCCGCGCGTGATCTGCTCGACCATGTGCGCATAGAGATCGGAGGTTAGCAGATTGAGGAACTGCAGATCATCTCCAGGGCGCAGCATCATGGCCGCACCCCGCGGGCCGCGAACCATGCGAGCGTCTCGGGCGAGGGGCGGAACCGGAGGGGCATGCTCAAATCCTCCATGGCCGTGGCGTCCGGGTCCGGGGCCATGCTCCCGGCGTGGAGCGCCACGCCGAGCATGTTGAAAACTTCGATCGGGGCGCCGAGGGCGTTCGCCTCGACGTCCAGGGCGGTGACGGTGAGCTTGTTCGTCATGGGCGGGGTCCTCAGAGGTGGGTGTCGAATCCGGTTTGCTCGGTGAATAGGGGCTGCAGATCCTCGGCGTAGACGCCCTCGTGCTTGGAGATGGTCACGACTCGGGTGCCGCGGATCCAAAGAAACTCGACCTCGTAATCGTCGGCCGGGGTAAGCTTCACGCGCATGTGCGAGACGTTCGCTCCCGCCGGGGTTTTGGCGCCCTTGCCGATTTTGAGCGACAGCGAATCGGCGCCGCCGCAGAGGTTCGTGGCGCCGGTCATGGCGATGAATTTCCGCCCGCCGAGCTGCTCCAAGATGATCTTGGCGACCATCATGTCGGTCATCAAAGCACCTCCTGAATCTGCCGCAGGATTGCGGCCTGTTGGGCGGGGGACATGCGGTTGAAATCCCACGTGCTGGCGATCATCTCGTATTCGATGGCGAGATCGATCAAGTCTTGGCGGCTCATTCCCGTGTCCCTTCGTTCCAACAAAAACACCCTGCGCCTTTCGGTGCAGGGTGTCAACACAAAAACGGACAATCAACAAAGAAAGATCAGGCCATGAGCTTGTCCCGGAGCGCGAACCCCATCAGCGGCCACAACTGCCGAATCGCGTCCTCATAAGCGAACTTGCATCCAAGCTCGGCGTTGAAGTTCTTGGCGCTGGCCGGCGCGCTCTTGCCGATCACCATGAACCCGTTGCGCATGATCAGGATGCAGATCGAGAGCAAACGCAGCGATTCGGAATCCGCGCAGGAGTCGGCCGTCACCGCGAAGATGCCGCGGGTGTTGTATCGGCTCTGAATCGCGGCCTCGATATCGGCGAGGGCCACGCGCTCCCGCGGTGCCTCGGCGACCGCGATGGATTCCGCGTCCGTGTGTTCGATACTCATGGTGTCATCCTTTCGTTGGTGGTGGTTCGAATCATTCGCCCGCGGCCTCCGGAGCGTTGTCCAGCTCGTCCCGGTGGTCAGCGTCGAGTCCACATGGTCAAGCCGATCTGTGCTGTCGAGTAGATCGCCGCGGGGATCACAAAGCCGAGCACGGCCGCAGCGTACATTTGCCAGCCGCCCCCGGCGTTCGCTGTCAGGGCGAAAGCGTTCATCACGGCGCTAACGATCAGGAGGCCGATGACGGTCCATTTTGCATATTTGGCAACGGTGACTTCCGCTTTCTTGGTGGTCGCGCAAAGCTGTGCGGCCTCGCATGCAACGAAGCCGAGATCGATGCTGGCGGCCCACGCCCATGCCTCCCACCCGCCGACAGGGGAGCCGGTGACGAGCGCGAAGCCGGCCGCGAGATGGGACAGCGATAGCACGATCAGCATCAGGGCGACGCCGAGCACGGCCGCTGCACTCGCGGACTGCCACCGGCGGGCGCGCTCGGCGGCACTCAGCCGCTTGCGCTTGGCATGGCGAGGCGGCTTTGCTGCCGGCAGCCGCACGATTTCAGCAACGGACATGATCAGGACTCCTCGATTGATCGCTGGTGGCGTTCGGCTCGGATCTCGTTCTTGAACCGGCGGACGAACTGGCGATTGAAAGCCTGCAGCGTGCGGAGCGCCGCATCATATGCGCCCTTGGCCGCGCGGTACTTCGTGGAGAGCCGGACAGACTCGACGGGCAATCCCCGCGCGCCGCGGGGGAAGGTGCCGAGGGCCACGCTCAGCCGCGCCACGGAGGCGTCCAGCACGGCGCGCATGTTCTTGGCTGCGGCGTAGCTCACGAGAGATCCTCCGTGTCGAAAGCGGTCGGCTCGACCGCGAGATAGCGCGACCGCCGGGGCAGGGTGCCGTCAGCGTTCACGGCCCACACCGAAGCGCCTCGCGCGCCCATCCGCTGCGGGTCCGTCCAGTTGTCCGCGAGCACCCGGGCGTGCGCCTCGTCGTCGCCGTCCAGCTCGCACCACGAACCATCCCGGGCCTCGACAGCCACGATGTAGCGCGCTTTCCGCGCGACCCGGCCGGCGTCACGCTCGGGCGTCATCAGGTCCCGGATCGTGGCGGCTTCGAAGATGGGCATTGTCAGATCCTCCGTGGTGGGGACCGAAGCCCCCGGGGTTGATCAGCTCTCGGCGGCCTGCCGCCGGCCGGCTCGGCTGCCGACTCGGGGGTGCCCGTTGCCGGCGTACTGTTGGGCCCGCTCGACTGCCCGAAGCTGCGCGCTCATGCGAGCAACCTTGCTGCTCGCGTAGGCGAACGGGTCCGCCTCGCCGGCACCCATCGCGTCCTCAAGGGCCTTGTTCCATAGAAACTCGATCTTCTTACTGATGGACATGGCCATGACACTCTCCGTGGTGGTGGGGGCGGCCGGTCCCGGCCGCACGTTCTTTATGCGCTCGCCCCTGCGAAGAGTCAACAATAAAACGGACAATCAACAAACTTTCTCAGCCATCGCGGCGGCGTACATCTCGCGCCACACTTTCGGGAGTCGCTCGCGCCGTTCCTGATCGACGGCGGCGTACAGCGCATTGCGTTGCTGCAGCCGGATTGCCGCGTGGATCTTCTCGCCCGTCGTGTGTCGCGTGCCGCTCGCGCATTTCGTGGCAACGTCCTTGCCTTTCCGGGACTGCAGTTCTTGCCGCTGCAGCGACAGGATTGCCTCGTGCACGGCCCGGCCGTACTCGCGCCGCTCCTCTTTCGTCAGGCCCGACCGTCGCCGCCATTTGGCAACGCCAGCCCCGAGCGCCGGGTAGAGGGGGCCAAACGGTTCGGGCACGAAAACGTCGGGCATGTCAGGACTCCCGGGGGTGGTGGGGGCCGAAGCCCCCGGCTGCTGATCAGTTCCACTCGGGATCCGCGTTCAGCCGCAGTTCCGATTTGATGCTATTGACGCCCGACTTGAACTCGGCGGCCAGCTCGGGGGCTGCGAACTCCGGGCAGTCCACGAGCCCGTACCAAACCTCGCCCTCGTCCCCGATCGAGTTCCGGCCCGCGTAATAAGCCTTGTTGGACAGCTCGACGGTGGTCATTTCGAAACTCCCTGGTGGGTGGCCCGGCCGGTCCCGGCCGCACGTTCTTTATGCGCCCGGCACCGCAGAGAGTCAACAGCAAAACGGACAATCAACAAAGAAAGATCAGGCCACATCCACACGCGACCGAACGCCTTGATTCCGATCGGGTAGACGATTTTGATTTTTCCGAACCGGGCCGCCCTGAACACGATGTACGGGCGGGGCGGGCACCAGCGCCAAGTGTGGCGCCATGCGCTCTCGTCTTCTGGCGCGTCCGGTCGCCACCCCCAGCACACGAGGACGCCGCGACGATCGAGAATCACGTCGTAGCCGACGCGGACGAATAGCCGGTGGCGAATGTGGATGTTCATACTCGCCCCCGGGCCGCTCGGATCGTGTCGTAAAGGTCGCCCGCGAGCGCCTCGTATGCGCCCGCCCCGAGCACGAAATCGAAAGCCTCGCGGATCTCGGCGGTGCGGCTGGTGCCGCGCATCGTCGCGAGCACGTCGGCCCGCAGGAGGATTTTCGCACTGATCGTCTGCTCTTTGGTCATGGCGCGACTCCGGCCGCGAGCTGTTTGACGGCCATGTAGCCCCGGACCGACACGAGCAGGCTGGCGGCGAGCGACAGCGCCCGAGACGCCTCGGCGTTGCCGGATAGCTCGGCCAGCGTGGCGGCGCCGCAGAAGAAATCGAGCGCGGCGGTGTCCCGCTTGACTCCCTTGAGCCCGAGCGCCTCGGCCCGCTCGACGAACGCGGCGGCGACGGCTTTGACGGTGGCAGGCATGATCAGGACTCCTAGAACAGTTTCAATTGGGTGGGGTAGGACGCTTCCCGGATCGCCCGCTTGGCGAGGTATTCCCGGGCGCACTTGACCCGGTAGGCCCGCTCCTCCGCCCGGTTGGCGAGCGCCTCGGCAACCTGCGCCTCGGCCTTGGCCATCGCGGCGGCTGCCTTGGCAGGGGCGACCCGTTCGAACACCTCGCCCGCGGGCATCTTGTAAACCGGGAGATCGACCCGGCAGACGACATAGGCGAACCGGCCGGACCGGACGACTTCGAAGTGGGTGGTTGCAAGCGCCTCGGCCATTTCTCAGTCCTCCGTTCCAACAAAGCTACCTTGCGCCCGGCCGTGCGGAGAGTCAACACGAAAACGGACAATCAACAAAGAATCTTGCCATTCAATTTTCCGGTCGGCCCGGTACCGCGGGGGAGGGACGAGGTGCCGAACGCATCGAAGTCGCACCACGGATCGATGCGGCACGCCTCGGTGCGGGCAGCCTCCACGCGGGCGAGCGCGGCCTCGTGAGTAGGGAGCGGGCCGACGAGCCACCCGGTTCGCTTGCCGCGGATCACGGTCACGTAGAAGTCGCGGGCGGGCTCGGCGTTCGGCGCGGTCAGCAAGCGCCAGTCGATCGCGTCACTGTGGAGCGACCGCTCCAAGAATCGGCGCGGATACTTGCGCTCGATTTCTTTGATTCGCGCTTCCGTCTCGGTGGTGCTGGCGGGGGTCATGATCAGGGCTCCTTGGGCAGATTGGCAATTGCAGCGGCCAGCTCGACGTGGAATCGTTTGGGCACTTTCTTTCCCGTGCCCTGCAGATCGTCGAATAGCTCGGGCAGCCTGTTGTCGTCGACATACGCCCACGACCGATCTTCCACGCTCCCCCCGGCGTCGCACACGTCGCGGACGAGCACCAGATGATAGCCGTCACGGGCGAGGGCTTTGCGCAGGTACGCGGAGTCGTAGTCCAACTGATTCGAGTGGTCGTGATCTTGAATATCGCCATGTGCATCCACGGCTTCGATGTCCCATTCGTAACAGGTGGGCATGATCAGGAGTCCTTGGTGGTGGTGGGGGCCGAAGCCCCCGGGCGGCATTTTACTCGGCGACCTTCCAATCGGCGAGCCGCTTTCGCAGATATTCTAGGTCGGCCACTACGCCCTGAATATCCCCCTGCAGTTTCCAAATCGCGTTTCTATAAACGCTTTCGTAGCTGCCGCGCCGGTGCCGCTCGATCGTCGGGCTTGCCGGGTTGAAACCGTCCGGCCGCGTGACCGTGGCGAGCTTGCCCCACGCGTCCACCGTGTACTTCAACTCTGCCGGCGGGCTGGACTGCATCGTGGCGAGCGCCAATTCCGCCCGAGCCTTGAACGCCTCGGCCAACTCGATCGCCCGCGGCAGGGCATCGCAGGCCACCTCATAGGGCCGAAACTTGGCGCCGAAGCAGGAGGCCGTCTGCCACCCGTCGCCGGGCCGCTTGTAGCCGTGGTGCGCGATGGTGCCGGTGTTTGCCTTGATCATCCGGCCGCATATCTGACAGTGGGGGGCCATGGCGCTCTCCGTGGTGGGGGCGGCCGGTCCCGGCCGCACGTTCTTTATGCGCTCGCCCCTGCAGAGAGTCAACACTAAAACGGACAATCAACACGAATTTGTGGAAGGAAAAAGCGCGACTGCCTCGCGCGCAATCCGGCGCGAATCGTTGGCGCCGTCCGCAATCAGTTGGCATGCTGCCTTGCAGGCGAGCATCGCGCGCTCGGTGGCAGCCTTGAATTCGGCCGCCTCCTCGCGGGCGCGGGCGGCCTCCTGCCACTGGCGTTGCCGATCGTCGGCGCGCTTGCGCTCCACCTCGGGATCGTGCTGGTGGCAGTAGCCAATATCGTCACGCGTGACGGTCGCGGTGCGCCTGCATTGCGAGAGGCTCGGCCAACGGCCCTCGCCACGAACCGCAGCGCGGCATCTTCCGGACGCGGGGGCGTCGCCGTATCGGGATTTCCAAAGGTTCGTCATGTCGTGAGTCCTTTCTGTCAGATCACCAATCCGTGGTCGCGGCAGATGGTGGGGATTAGCAGGTAGCTCGGATCGTCCGCTCCCCAAAACCTGAACTTTCCGCTGGCGTCCAGGGTGCCGTGAAAGCCGATGTTGCCACCGTAGCCGCCGTAACTATTTTTCGAATTGACCCACCCGCAGACGCGCGTCTCGGTGGCGTTCGCGCCAGCAACGATCGTGCCGAACCGAGCCGAGTCGGGATCCTTTAGGTGGGTGCGAACCTCGGCCTCGATCGCCTTGCGCTGTGCCTCCGTGAGCGTCACGAGCCGGTCCATGGGAATGTCCGGCTTGGCCGTGGCGCAGCCGGCGAGCACGGTGGCGGCGAGCAGCATGGCGGTGGCTTTCATCTCGGTATCCCCCGGGTTGGTTCCAGGGGATAGTAGCTCCAGGTGGTGCGGGATCACCACCCGTAATTGCTGGCGCAGGTGGGGCCGATGCCGGCCGCGATGCTGTCGGGGTCGGTCAGCTCCCGGCCGCAGCATGAGCACGAGCGGGTTTTGAGCCCGTACGCCTTGGCGCTGGCGAGCGGGTCGACCGATGCGGCCTGGACGGCGGCAGCCTGCTCGGGGGTGCATGACCGGAGCGCGATGAACCGGCCCTCGACGATCTTGCCGAGGTATTCGCCCCGCATCCCGGTCTTCACGTAGATGGCGCCCGGGTTGGCGCTGTCCGCCTTGGCAGCCGAGAACACCGCGCCTTCGGTCCGCAGCATCACCCGGCCGGCGCCGTCCCGGCTCGCCCGAGCGGCCGCAAATGCCGCCTCGATCTTGCTGGTGTCGATCGCCGGGGCTGCCTTGGCCTGCTCGGCCCGCGCCGCCTTGCCCGCGGCGAGCTTGGCGACAGCCGACTCGCAGGCGGCGAGCTGGCGCTCGGTGAGGCTGCCCCACTTCCGGACCGCCTCCAGCATGGACGCGGCGAACGTGGAATAGGGGGCGCTCGACTCGATCCAGGCGGCGACCTCGGGGTTGCCGCACCGGAACACATACCAAGCGCCATCGGCGTCCCGCTCTTTCCGCGCGACCGCGTCGGCCCGATTGGCTGCCCGTGCCTGGGGGGCGGTTTTGAACGACCGGGTGCCCTTGCCATGGCACGCGAAGCAGGAGCCCCAGTTGCCGTACCGGCCCGTGCCGCCGCACTTCCGGCAGGACTCGGTGTAGTTCGGCGGGCTGTAGCTGGCCGGCGGCGCCTTGGCGACGCGCGAGGGGAGGTTGGTGCCGGCGCTGTCGCCGAACAGCTCGTCCAGGGGGTCGTCCTCGAATTCCAGGGTGGACATGATGGGCTCCTCTTTCCTGCCGACACCCTGGCAGCACGCGTGCCGACAGTCAACAAGAAAACGGACAAAATAAATCATTTTAATTTATCCGTCTTTGTTCTGCCATTCTTGGCCGAACCGCCCGGTTCGATCGAGCCAAAAATAGAACATGGAGCGTTCGTGTTCTATTTTTCAGGTACTAAATGTTCTGTTTTTTGGGCTAGCCCGACGTTGAAATATATGAGCTATTAGACACTTTAGAACATAGAACATAGAACATGGGGTATACATACACAGGCGAGAACCATAGGTTGTATATACGCATATTACGTTACGCATCACACATGAAATATGTCAAAGGGCAATGTTCTATGTTCTGTGTTCTAAAGTGTCTAATTCCCCTATTGAATCAACGAAATTGACCTCGAAAAATAGAACATGGAGGCCCAAAAACAGGGGGGCTTCGTGTTCTATGTTCTATTCGCTCAACCCGTGGACGCGGCCCGGGGCTGTCTGCGTTGCTGTGGTTGCGGACAAATAGGCGTTGACAATCGGCATAGCGAGCGGACAATCTGCGGCACCAAATTAGCGAGGTGCCCCCCATGCCAATCCAGCCCGTCGTCACTGTCACAATTTCCGGCCCGGAGGGGTCGGGCAAGCAAATCGTCGCCGCAATGGTGCAGGAGGCGCTCCACGACTATGGCGTGGATGCGCGGCACGATCCCCAGCTCTACCGCCCGCCGGTCAACTGGCGGCAGATCCGCGAGCGGGCGCGAGCGTGGCCGCGGCCCCTCGTCGTGCAGATCCTCGAATTGCAGGGGGCTTGACGTGAATCACCTCACCCCGTCGACCGTCCGCGCCCCTGCGCCGAACCACCTCACCCTGGAGGGCGCCCTCGCGCTCGCCGAGCGGATCGAGCAATATTGGATCCGGCGCGGCTACGACAATGTGGTGGCGGGCGCCTACCCGGTGCCGGCATTCGACGGCACCCCCGCGTACGGCATCCGGTCCAATGTGCTCGAATGTATCCGGGCGGGGCGGGTCAACGCTGCGCCGTGGGTGCATTTTTGACGTCGCGCAAAATCCGGCGGGCCGCCGCTAGGGCGCCCACCTACGGCGAGATTGTTGCCGAGGTGGAACGCATCGCCCATCGGGGAAAAGAGCCGGTGGCGACAGGCCAGACGATCGTGCGGGCATATCTGGCGCAGGCGCCGATAGAGCGGCTCAAGCGCAGCGGGGCGCTCGACGTGTGGGAGCTGTCCGCCCTGGACGGGCTGATGCACGCCTATCATACCTCGATCGGCCAGACGGCAGGGCACGATGCTGCGCTCGGGATCGTGCCGACGCCTCGGCCCGATCAGGCGGACGACTCGGCGGCCCGGCGCGTGGACGTGCTGCGCGTATATTTCCGCTGGCGCGACGATCTCAAGGGGCGACCCGAGCACGTGGCTGCAAGGGGCGTGCTGTTTGACGAGCGCCCGCTGCGGGCGATCGAGCGCGAGAATCATTGGCGCAACGGCAGTGCCACCGAGCACCTGCGGGCAGCCATCCGTCATTTTGCGGCCTTGTGCGGGGGCGCCCCACGAGGCAGAAAGTGGCGCATTTGTTGATTATCGGCACGTTAGTTGACAATTGGGACCGAGATCGAGTATGGAGGCGCATGGGTGGTTTTCCGCTTCTCACCACCACCCGACGCCGCCTTGCCCGTCCGACCATCTATCGGACGGGCTTTTTTGTAGCGCCTTTCCGCTGTGCATATGGCCAGCACGCACCACCCCGTGGCTCATGAGTCCCTGTGTGTGGGTGACGATGCGGTTCGCTGTATGCGCAGCGGAGGGGCGAGCCCCTATCCAATGGTGCCCGCGCACGTGTTGCCTTCCTGCCCCTCTGCGACTGGTGGCGCGAGGTGTGGCAGCCATAGGCGCGCTGTGCGCGGGCACCTGTTGAGGGCTGCACCATGTGGGACGAGGCAGCATGGCGCGCAGGTGTGCGCAGGCGCGCATGGCAGGCGTTGGTGGCGGCAGCATGCGGCTACGCCTTTGGGCTGATCGCTTCGTATTTATTCGGGTGAGACGCAATGGCGCGTTTGGCCACGCTGGGCAGGCGACTCGCCACGCTCGACACGCGCAGCGCCCCGCCTATCCCCAAGGACACGGATCCCCACTACAGCACGCAGGCCCATAGGGCGTGGCGTGCAGGGGTCTACAGGCGGGCAGGCTACGCGTGCGAGGCATGTGGCGCTCGTGGCGTCAAGCTGTACGCCGACCATATCCACGAGCTGCGCGACGGTGGCGCTGCGCTCGATCCTGCTAATGGGCAGTGCCTTTGTGCAGGTTGTCATATGGTCAAGACTACAACCGCCCGCGCCGAAAGGCAGGGGGGATAGGGGTAAAAATCCTCGCGAGTTAAGACACTTGCGCACCGTATTCAAATCACACCTACGGAATCAAACCTAATCGTACGAAAATGCTGCACTGCAGCAAAAGGGGTTAGCTATGGCACGCGGCGGCTACCGTCCGGGCGCAGGGCGGCCGGCTGGTCCGCGCCCTGCCAAGATCGTCACTGAGCTGGAGAAGGCGGCCAAGGCTGCCGCCCTGGTCGCACGGGCCGAGCGCGCCGAGCGCGCCGCGGCGCCGCCGTCGCTGCCACAGTCGCCCCCGGCGCCGGGCGTCTCCATGCTCACCGGCGGCGACCCTTCCGCGGTCGCGGTGCCGCCCCCGGGCGGCTTCAAGACGGCGCTGGAGTTCGCCATGGCCGTGATCAACGACCCGGCGGCGGCGATGAACGCCCGGACGGCGCTCGCGATTGCGGCGATGCCCTACCAGCACCCGAAGCTCGCCGAGAAGACGACAAAGAAGGATGAGGCGGCAGCCGCAGCGCGCAAGGCGGCCAGCGCCGGGCGCTATGCGCCGCCGGCCCCGCCGCGGCTGGCCGTCGACAACACGACTGCATGAGCGCCGCGCCGACGTGGACGACGGCTCTCCCGGATTGGGAGCGCCGCATCCTCAAGCGGCAGTCGCTCATGCCCTGCGGCCCGCTGTTCCCGGAGGAGGCGGCTGCCGCCCGTGCGGTGTTCGACTCGCTGCGCATCGTGGATGCGCCGGGCTCGCCCACGATCGGCGAAGCATGCCGCCCGTGGGTGGGGGAGTTCGCATCGGCGATCTTCGGCGCCTACAACGCCGAGACGGGCCGCCGGCTGATCCGCGAATTCTTTTTGCTGGTCTCGAAAAAGAACAGCAAGAGCACGATCGCCGCCGGGATCATGATGACGGCCTTGATTCGGAATTGGCGCAAGAGCGCCGAGTTCCTGATCCTCGCGCCGACGATCGAGGTGGCAGACAACAGCTTCAAGCCGGCGCGCGACATGGTCGCCGCCGACGATGAGCTGCGCGAGATCCTTTTCGTCCAAGAGCACCTGCGCACGATCACGCACAGAACGACGGGCGCAAGCCTCAAGGTGGTGGCCGCGGACAATGACGCGGTGTCCGGCAAGAAAGCCGTGGGCGTGCTGATCGACGAAAAATGGTTGTTCGGCAAGCGCGTGAACGCCGAGAACATGCTGCGCGAGGCGACGGGCGGGCTCGCGTCCCGGCCCGAGGGCTTCGTCATCAGTCTGTCGACCATGTCCGACGACGCGCCGGCCGGTGTGTTTCTGCAGGATCTCAAGGACTATCGCGATATCCGTGACGGGAAGCACGTCGACAATCGGCGGCTCGGCCTGATCTTCGAATTCCCCGACAAGCTGATTAAGTCGGGCGCATATCTGGATCCGGAAAATTTCTACGTCACGAACCCCAATCTCGGGGCGAGCGTGGATGTGGAGTTCCTGCTCGACGAGCTGGGCAAGGCGAAGCGGGCCGGCGCAAAATCGCTGTGTGGTTTCGCCGCCAAGCACCTGAACGTCGAAATCGGCCTGAACCTGCGATCGGACAGTTGGGCCGGCGCCGAGTTTTGGATGGCCGCGGCCGAGCCGCAATTGACGCTCGAGTCCCTGCTCGATCGGTCCGAGGTGGTTGTCGTCGGGATCGACGGCGGCGGCCTGGACGATCTGCTCGGCCTCACGGTGTTAGGGCGGTGCAAGACAACCCGGCATTGGCTGTCGTGGTCGCGGGCATGGGCGCACAAAATCGTGCTCGATCGCCGGCAGGACATCGCCAGCAAGCTCCTCGATTTCCAAAAAGACGGGCACCTGCAGATCGTCGACTCGCCGGGCGAGGACGTGGCCGCGGTCGCGGACATCGTCACGCAGATCGAGGAGCGTGGGCTGCTCGCCAAGGACCAAGCCATCGCGGTCGACTCGGTCGGCATCGGCGACATTGTCGACGAGCTGACGAGCGCGGCCCGCGGCTTCGCCCTGGAGCGCATCGTCGGGATCTCGCAGGGCTGGAAACTGTCCGGCGCGATCAAGACGTGTGAACGCCGCGTGGCGGGGTTGGAGTTGGAGCACGACGGATCGCCGATGATGGCGTGGTGCGTGGGAAACGCGAAAGCGGAACTGCGCGGCAACGCGACGGCGATCACGAAGCAGCTATCAGGCTCGGCCAAGATCGACCCGCTCATGTCGCTGTTCAACGCCGTCAGTTTGATGGCGACCAATCCCGAGTCGGTGGCTGGTGCGTCCGTCTACACGGGCGAGCGCGGGCTGCTCGTCTTTTCCCTCTGACATAGCGAGGCGCGGCCATGGGCTGGATTGCTCGCCTGCTCGGCCGCGACCCCGAGCCAATCAAGCGCGACGCGACGGACTCGGACCCGTCCATGTGGATGGATTCGCTCTACAGCGTGCGTTCGGTTTCCGGCATCAATGTGAATCAGGGGACCGCCCTGAACGCCGCGGCCGTGATGGCGGCCGTGACGATGCTGGCCGAGGACGTCGCCAAACTGCCGTGGTCGCTGCGTAAGAAAAACGACGACGGCTCATCCGACGAGGAGACGTCGCACCCGCTCGCCGATCTGCTGCATGAGCCGAACGACTGGCAGAACGGACTCGAATTCCGCGAGCAGATGCAGATCGGGCTCGTGCTTCGCGGCAACGCGTACGCCGTCATTCTCTACGACGGCCGTGGGCGCCCGACCATGCTCGTGCCGGTGAATCCGGATTGGGTGTCGCTGTGGCAGGCGCCCGGCGGCGATCTGTTCTACCGCGTCACCCCGCAGGGCCTTCATATGATGGCAGTGCTGCAGGGGCAGCCGTTTTTGATCCCTGCATCTGACATGCTGCACCTCCGCGGCTTCTCCAGCAACGGGCTGGTGGGCGCGTCCCGCATCGCGCTCGCACGCGAGTCGATCGGCCTCGCGCTGGCGCAGGAACAGCAGGCGGCCCGGTTCATCGCCAACGCCGCGCGGCCGTCCGGCATGCTCACGACGGATCAGAAGCTTACGCCGGAAGCGGCGCAGCGGCTTGCCGCCGATTTCAAGGCGGCATCGGTCGGCCTCCAGAACACCGGAAAGGTGATCGTGGGCGAGCAGGGGCTCAAGTACGCCCCGCTGTCGCCGGCCGCTTCGGATCTGGAGTTCCTCGCTTCGCGCAAATTCCAGATTGAAGAGATCGCGCGAATTTTCAGAATCCCGCTGCACATGCTCGCCAACCTTGAACGGTCGACGAACAACAACATCATGCAGCAGAGTCAGGAATATGTGAACTACACCCTCACCGGGTATACAAACAGGTGGTGCGCCAAGCTGTCGAGTCACTTCGGGCTGCGCAAGGCCGGGTTGTTCGTAGAATTCGATTTCAACGAACTGACCAAGGCCGATCTGACGACGCGAATCAACAACTGGCGCACGCAGATCATGAGCATGATGGCGACGCCGGACGAAGCGCGCATCGATCTCGGATTCAAGCCGAAGGGTAAGCAAGCCGACACGCTGCAGTTCCCGCAGAACATGGCGGCGGCCGGTAGCCAATCGACCGGCACCAAGCCGGACAACCTGCGCCCCACGCCCGGCGGCCCTGAGAAGCCCGAGCCCGCCGAGAAGGCTTACAACCCCGATCAGCCTCGTGACGAGATCGGGCGATGGGGCAGCGGAAGCGTCCACGATACGGGCGTCCAGGCGCACGGCCCCAAAACCGCGAAAAAGGTACAGCGGCAGTGGCAGAAGGACTCGCCCTATACCGACGCGGAAAAGATCCACGCGAGGGCGGTCCATGATCAGGTGACGCTCGCCGAGGCAGCGGCTGAAATCGGCAAGGAGAACGGCGTCGAATTCAAAAACCCCGGCCCGAAAAAGTTGGAGGATCTGGAAAACAAGATCACGGTCCGCGGCAAGAAAGCCACGGGGATCACGGACGGGGTACGCGGCGGGTACAATGTCACGACGCCGGAACAGGCCGACTCGATAGTCGCGGGCCTCGGGAAGCGGTTCCCCACGATCGATGAGGGCTGGGCCACTACCGACGCCGGCTATTTCGACCGCAAGGCGCTCGTGAAATTCCCGGATGGCATCGTGGGAGAGGTTCAGTTCTGGCACCCCGCCATGGAAGACGCGAAAAAGCACGGCGGGGGCCATCGTCTCTATAAGATCGCACGCGACCTCAAGGATGGCGATCCGGAGAAGGCCCGACTCGAATCCGAGATGCGGGACATCTACGGCAAGGTGACGTCCAACCTTCCGTCATCGTGGGATGCGGCGCTCAAGCATCACCGCTAGTCGGCGAACGCTTCGGCCGGCAGCGGCGGCAGGTCCGGATACATCTCCTCGAAATCGGACTTGCTCAGGAGCCGAGCGTTGGCGAATGCCTCGGTGTGGTCCATTCGGGTCCACTTCTCGAAAGCGATCGTCCAGGCTTCGGTCTCCCCCAGCAAGACGGGGGAGTCGTCGTTGTCGTCGGCATATTTGTACGGCTTGGCCATCTCGAAAGTCTCCTGTTTCCCTCGTGCGACCTTATGCACGAGGGGCGGTACTAGTCAACGAAAATGTTGATTATCAGCGGACATGCGCCGGCCCATATGGACCCATCCACCCGAGGCCGTTCTTGTCGTCGAGCACGTTCCCCCGGGCGTGCTTGGCCGGGCCTTTCCAGCCGGCAGCCTTGAGCACGGCGCCGTTGGTGGTGTCCACGAAACAGTAGACCGAACCGCCGTGCACGACGCGCACGTACCGCTTGCCGCGGTCGAGCCGCCAAGGCTCGCGGTCATTGGTCGGATAGTTTTTGTCCATGTAGTCCGCGTGGATCTTCTGGACACCGGCGAAGAACGAGGCGAGGGCGGTTTCGAAATCGGCGGACATGGCGGGGTCTCCTCTGTCTCTGAACCACAAGCGGACCCTACCACCGCAGTGCGGATAGTCAACATCAAAACGGACAATCTAAAAAGAATCTTGGAGCCCTAAAATGCCGATGCTTTCGCAGGCCGAATTTCACGCTGGCGTGGCCGCTGGCCATTCCGCTCGGATCAAGGGCGCCACCGTGACCCGGTTTGCGCCGCAGGCGGCGGACCTCACCGAGCAGGTGGGCCGGACGATCCGATTCGTGTTCAGCGACGACTCGGTCGATCGCATGGGCGACACGCTGTCCGCCAAGGGCTGGCAGCTCGACGACTACCGGCAGAACAACATCGCCCTGTGGGCGCACGACGCTTCGCAGCCGCCTGTCGGCAAGGGCCTGAACGTGGGCGTGGCGGGCAATCGTCTGATGGGCGATATCGAATTCGCCGAGGCGGATCTGTCGCCTTTCGCGGACATGATTTTCCGCATGTACAAGGGCGGCTTCCTGAACGCCGTCAGCGTCGGTTTCCAGCCGATCGAATGGCGGCTCGCCAAGGACAAGAGCCGGCCGCATGGCGTCGATTTCCAGAAGCAGGCGCTCATGGAAATCTCGTGCGTGCCCGTGCCGGCGCTGCCGTCCGCGCTCGTCCAGGCTCGCGCCGCCGGGATCGATACGGCACCACTCATCGGGTGGACCGAGTCGGTGCTCGACTCGGGCGACTGTCTGCTCGTGCCGCGCGCCGAGATCGAGGCGCTGCGCAAGATGGCCGGCGCCCCTGTGACTCGGGCGGGTAGGAAAATCTCGGCGGCCACTGCCAAGACGCTCGGCGCCGCGCACGAATGCATGACGGCGGCGTGCGGGCATATCAAGAGCCTCACGGACGCGCCGGACGACGAGCCCGACGCGGATCCCGACGACAAGGCGGCCGAGCCCGACGCGGACGACACGGAGGCCGCGACGGTGGCCAAGGCTGCCGCCGACGCGCTCGCCGCGCAGGCCGAAGCCGACGCGCTCGCCGCGCAGGTGGCGCAGGCCGAGGCCGATGCTGCGGCCCTGCGAGCCCGCAAGGCGCGGGCGATGCGGCGCCGTCTCTCACTCTGATCCAACCCAATCCCCTCCGCCAATGGCGAGAGGCCGTCCGGTCGCGCAAGCGGCCTCTCTACGCATGCCGAGAAAGGGCAGACAAATGACTCTCAAGGAAATCCGCGACGCGATCGGCAAGGCGGTCGACCGCCTCAACACTACCGAGATCGTGAACGACGCCGCGGCGTACGAGGCCCTGGAGGCCGAGATCGCCGGCATGGAGGCGCAGCTCGTGCGGGCCGTGAAGGCGCAGGAGCGTTCGGCGAAGCTGGCCCGCCCGGTCGACCCGCGCGAGCCCGGCGCCGGCATCGAGGGTGACGTGACGGATGCGGACGCCCGCACCCTGTCGAGCCTCGTCTCCGAAGCCCGCGCGATGAGCATTCGCGAGGCCCGGCCCGTCCGTTTCGACGACTGCATTTCGATCGCTCGGCGCGGCCTCAACTCGACGATCGACCGTTCGAAGGCGTTCCGGAACGTCGGCGAGCAGCTCCAGGCGGTTTTCCAGCACTACGCTTCCAAGGGCACGTCGACCGACTCGCGGCTCGTGCGAGCCCCCACGGGCGCGGGCGAGGTGGACGCCACCGGCGGCGGCTTCCTCGTGCAGACCGATTTCCAGGCGGCCATCTTCATGCTCGCCCATGACCTCGGCTCGGTGCTGCCGCTCGTCAACAAGATCCCGATCTCGGCCAACGCGAACGGCCTCAAGATCCCGGGCGTGGACGAGTCCTCGCGTGCGACCGGATCCCGCTGGGGTGGCATCTCCACGAAGTGGGCGGCCGAGGGCATCGCTGGCGACGAGAGCAAGCCGAAGTATCGCCTCGTCGAGTTCGATCTGCGCAAGCTGATCTCCAAGATGACGATCACGGACGAGCTTCTGCAGGACTCGACGGCGCTCACCGCCATCGCCGGGCAGGCGTTCTCGGAAGAAATCATGTTCGTCACCGAGGACGCGATCGTGGAGGGCACGGGCAGCGGCCAGCCGCTCGGCTTCATGAATTCGCAGGCGCTCATCACGGTCGCCAAGGAGGCCGGGCAGGCCCCCGGCACGATCGTCAAGGAGAACATCGATAAGATGTGGGCGCGGTGCTGGGCGCGCAGCCGCAAAAATGCGGTGTGGCTGTACAATCAGGACATCGAGCCGCAGCTCAACTCCCTCAACGGCGCGGTCGGCACCGGCGGCCAGCTCGTCTATCTGCCTCCGGGCGGCGTCGCCAACGCTCCGAATTCCACCCTGTACGGCCGTCCGATGATCGCGACGGAATATTCGGCGGCGCTCGGCACCCCGGGCGATCTCGTGCTCGTCGATCTGAGTCAGTACACCATCGTCGACAAGGGCGGCACGCAGTTCGCGACCTCCATGCACGTCGCTTTCGATACCGACGAGATGCGGTTCCGGATCACGTACCGGGTCGACGGACGGCCGATGTGGCATCAGCCCATCACCCCGTTCAAGGGCAACCTCACGAAGTCGCCCTTCGTCGCCATCGGGCAGCGGTAAACGCAGACAATCGGCGCCGATGTAGACAGAGTGGGCGCTGCTTCGGCAGCGTCCGCCTGACTCTTTTCCTCTGTTTCAAAGAAAGGGCCGCACATGGCTCGCCAGTATTCCGTCCCCGAGCAGATCCCGTTCGTGGAGGTGCTCCCGATCGCGACCGACGCCGCGGGCCGCACCGGGTCGTATATCTCGCTCAAGAACGCGCTCAAGGCGTGGCTCGTCTGCGAGGTGAATCAGGGCAACGCCGCGCAGGTGACGTTCACGCCGCTGCAGGCGCAGGACGTGGCCGGCACGGGGTCCAAGGCGATCGCCGCCACCCGCATCCACGTCAATCAGGACCGCGCCGCGAGCGATATCGGCGCGTGGCAGGCGGCGGCTGCCGCGCTCCAGCTCTCGGCCACGCTCAAGAGCAAGATCGCGATTTTCGAAATCGTGCCCGAGCAGGTGCTCGACGTGACGAACGGATTCCGGACCCTCACGGTGCAGACCAGCGCATCGAACGCCGCGAACATCACCAAGGCGATGCTCGTCTACCTGCCGGCATACATGCAGGCGGCGCCGCCGTCGACCCTGATCAACTGATCACGATTGCCGGGCGGCTTCGGTCGCTCGGCCCCCTCCATTTCGTCTGATGACGGCCGCGGCAGTGCGGTCGGAACGGAGTCGGTTTCATGTCGACAAGGTCCAAGTACAACGCTGGCACTCTCGTGTTCTTCGATCCGGCGCAGAATTACGAGAACGTGCTCCCCGTCTCCCCGTTCTATTACGAGGACGATTTCGTGGGGGCGGGCAAACAGGCGTTCGCCACCACCGGAACGCAGGGCCTCGACTGGATCAAGAAGATCGTCGGCGCCGCGCCGCCCACTCTCGCGGGCGTGGCGAATGCCGCGGGCGGGCAGGTGCAAGCCGCGCTCACGTCGACTTCGGAGAAGCAGGAGGCCACGCTCTATTGGGCGGACAACCTGCAGATCGACATGACCAAGGGCGCGTGTTTCGAGGCGCGCGTCAAACTGCCCGTGCTGCCGAGCATCGCAGGCGTTCAAGCGGTGTGGGGCCTGTCGAGCGCGTGGGCGGACGGACCGGACAACGCGTCGTATTACGCCGAGTTCGGCGTCAACGGTTCGGGCGCGCTTCTGCTTCGGTCCAGGGACGGCGTGACCACCAACAGCAAGGCGACCGCGACGACGCTGCTCGCGACCGACTGGCATATCTTCCGTATGGATGCCACCGATGTGACGGACGTCAAGTTCTTCGTGGATGGCGTTCAGCAGAACGTCAACAACGGCCTCGCGTTCGCCGCGACCGGCGCAAACGCGATCCTGCAGCCGTATTTCGGCGTCTACAAAGCGAGCGGCGTCGGCGTCGGAACCCTGCTCGTCGACTACATACGGCTGTGGTCCAACCGCACCTAATTCGAGAGCCCGGCGGGTCGCGCATTCGGCGCGGCCCGCGTCGCCGCATTGAAGGAAGAACACCATGGCTCTCGGGATGAATTTCACGCAAACGGCCGCGCTCATCAGCAGCGGCAGTGCGTTGTCGGCCGCCGTCGCGCTCGGTGCGGGTACGCTGGTGGGCATTGCGATGCCGGCCGCGTGGGACGCCGCGGCCCTCACGTTTCAGGTGTCGAGCGATGGCGGGGGCTCGTGGCAGGAGGCGCAGGGCGCCGCGGCCGTGCTCACCTACTCGGCCGCTGCCGGTCAGTATATCGCCATCGATCCGGCGCTGTGGCGCGGCGTCAACATGGTCAAGATCCGCTCTGGCACGCTGGGCACGCCGGTGAATCAGACGGCCGACCGCACGTTGACGCTGATCACTCGATCGCTCGCGTAAGGGGCGCCCCATGGCCGTGCAAACTCTGACGACCGTCAACACCGCGGCCACCGCCACCGCGTTGCGCTTCGCGACGCTCGCGCAGGCGCGCATCTTGATCCACGGCACCACCCCGGCCGATGACGATTTTCTGAACCTACAGATCGGATGGGCGTCGCAAGCAATTCGGAATTTCTGCAATCGCGTGCTCGCGGTCGAAACGGTCACCGATGAGTATTGGCCGGATCGAGACGGATACCAGTGGGTGGTGGTGGGCGGCCTGTCGCCGATTCAGCTCACTCGGTTCCCCGTGACGTCGGCGCCGGTAGTGATCGAGGACGGCGTACCGCTCACAGAGGGGGCGGACTATCGCGTCGCCTACGATCGGGGGCACCTGATTAGACTCGACTCGGCGGGATATCCGACCCGGTGGTCGGCGGTGCCTGTGTCTGCGAAGTACCTGGCCGGCTACGATCCGATGGCGGATGACATTGTCGACGCGACGATCCGCATGGTCAAGGCGGCGTGGTTCGCGCGCAAGCGTGACCCGTATCTTCGGCAGAAAACGGTGGACGGCATCGGATCAAAATCCTGGTGGGTTTCGTCTGGACCGGGCGGCGGAAACATGCCGCCCGACGTCGTCGATCTGTTGGACAATTACCGGGTTCCGGTGTTCGCATAAGGATCTGCTCACATGGAAATGCCCGGAACCTACACGCTATTCGCTGGCGCGATCGGATCGCCGCTCGCGGCCATTGCGCAGACCCCGGTTGTCTCTCTCGACGGCATGACAGCCATCACCCTGGACGCCGTGTTTCAATACGGAAGCGGCGGCACTTCCTGCATCCTGCTCGTGCAAACTTCGTTTGATAGCGGGTACACGTGGCGGGACATAGCGCGGTTCGATTTTGCCACCGCGGCGGCCATCAAGATCGCCAACTTGGAGGGCCTGCTTTCGAAGGGCATCACGATATATGCCCCCCTCGCGGCAGAGGGCGTGCTTGACGGCGTGCTCGGCGACTGCCTCCGGGCCGTGATCACTTCCACGGGCACCTACGTCAACACCACCGCCTCCCTTCGTGTGGGTGTCCGGTGATCGATGCGCGGCAATACGCCCGGATGCTCGCCGGGCTTGTCGCGGTCGCTGAAATTCACGCATCCACCAAAAGGAATGAGCAGATGAGCGCCAACGTCCGCGGGCTCGCCCGCCTCGTCAACACGATGAAGAGTGTCAACGATCAGGCGGACGCAATCGCCGATCAACTGGAGGCGCACCAGACGCGACTCGCCAGCGGCCTCGCCGCGGCGTCGCAGATGGTTTCGGATATCGGCGCCGCCGCCGACGATCTGACGTCGAGCCTCTCGGTTTTCACGAATGGTGGGCCGCCCTTGGAAGACGCTTCGGTGTCGGCGACCGCCACCGTGACGGCCGCGGAAGCCGCGGCGGTGGCTGCGCCCACCAGTCAGCCGAGCGCCTCGTGGGCCGGCGGGCAGGCGTGACATGGGCGCCGAGGCGGCCGACCTAGACGAAGCACTGGCCGACGACGGCGAGGATGTGATCCTGCGGCGCATGGTCGGCATCGCGCCGAACAGGGCTAACGTGGATGTCACGGTGCGGGCCTTCGTTCGGTTCGGCGCGACGCAAGAACTTCTCGGCGGCGTGGCGATGAGCACGCTATCGGTGATCATCTCGGCGACGCAGATCATCGCCGCGCAGTGGCCCGGGGGGCAGGCCCCCACGCTGCCGCCATTCGACCCGGACTCGCGCGTTCCGCTGAACACGGACACGCTGATTGTCCAAGGGCGGCGGCGCACCATCACGGCGGTGCAGCCGATCTATCTCGATGGCGAGTTGGTCCGCATCAACATGACGGCGGTGGGATAATGGCGAGCGCGCCGGTTACGATCGCAGTGGAGGCGCTCCTCGCCGCCAACTGGACGACGACTCCCATCCTCGGCACCAACACTGCGGGGCAGCCCCCGGCGGATGGCGGGCCATTCGTGGCGGTTCAGTACCCGGTGGCCCGAGAAAATCAGCACTCATTCGGTGCCCCCGGATCGAACGCCTATAAGGAAACCGGCGCGTTCCGGATCGTGCTGAACATTCCGCGCGGAGAGGGGCTACCGCAGGCGCTCGCTTGGGCGGACACGTTGCGGGCGGTCTTCCGCGGGGTCGACACGGCTGGAGTATCAATGTTTGCTCCGTCGCCACCTGTGACCAACGACGCGAACGATCTCGGTTCCTATTATCAGATCAGCTTTGCGGTCCCGTACTGGTATTGGCTGTTCGGCTAACGCCGCGCTTAACCCTACAATGATGGAGTGAGTCCATGACGATCGCCTCTGGCGCGCGTTCCCGAGTCGCGTACGTCGCAGAAACCGTCCCCGGCACGACGCCGGCCACGCCCGCGTTCAATCAGATCCGGGTGACGAGTGGCGGCATCCGCACCCACAAAACCACGAAGACGATCACCGAGATCGCCGCGGACCGCAACATCCGCGACGAGGTGAATCCCTATCAGTCGGGAAGCGTCAGCTACAATTTCGCGCTGCACTACGGCGCTTTCGACGACATTCTGCAGCAGGCGCTTTTCGGCACGTGGACCACGAACGTGCTCAAGAACGGCCTCGTTCGAAACTTCGCGACCTTCGAGGAGACGTATCAGTTCGGCGCTTCGCAGAGCTTCTCCCGGCTCACCATGGGCATGGTCGACACGTTCAATCTGGAGATCGCGGCACAGTCCGAGATCACCGGGTCGTTCGGCGTCATCGGGCAGAAGGAGACGATCGACACGGTGATCGTCACCGGCGCCACCTATGTGGCCCCCAGCACGGAGGCGGTCATGTCGGCGGGCCTCGGCGTGGGCGCGCTGACGGTCGCGGGCCTCACGGCGCCGAAGATCAAAAAGATCAGCCTCGCGATCAAGAACAACGCGGTGCAGCGGCCCCTCGTCGACTCGCTGTACAGCGACGAATTCGGCGAGGGCATGTTCGATGTGACGGGCAGCATGGAGATGTATTTCTCGCAGAATGCGGCCTATCAGAAGGTGCTCGATCACGGCGGCGGCGCGCTGTCCATGACGCTGGGCGTCACGACGCTCAAGAAATACACGGTCGCGCTTCCGCAGATCGTGTTTCTCGACGGCGCCCGTTCGATGAGCGGCCCGAACGCGGACGTGATGGTGACGATTCCGTTCCGCGCCAAGTACGATTCCAGCTCGGCCTCGACGATGAGCATCACGCGGGGGGTTGCCTGATGGGCGCCCTGATCAAGATCGAGATCCTCGTCGACTTCTACGGCTACCCGGACGGCGCGGGCGAGGTGTTCTATCAGGTCGGTACGGTCACCACCGTGCCGGAAGAGTTCTCCACCAATGTCTGCGGCAAGGGGCTCGCCCGGGTCGTAGACGAAACCGAAAAGGTGACCGATGCGACTCAGTGACATCAAGGTCGATTCCGCCGCGATCGAGCGTGGCGATTGGGTCGACAACATCCCCGAGCTTTCTGATCTCCGCTTGAAGGTGCGCGGCGACAACAATTCCGACTATCGCGCGCTTTCGGGCAGGCTGCAGCGCGCCCTCCCGGCGGGGCAGCGATCGGACGGGCTCGCGCCCGATGTGGCGGACAAGATCACGGTCGAGTTGCTGCACAAGACGGTGCTGCTCGATTGGTCGGGCCTCGTGGACGCGGCCGGCGTGGCGGTCCCCTACACCCCCGAGCTTGCGCTGTCGCTTTTGTCGGATCCGGACTTTCGGAACTTCCGGTATGGCGTGGCGTGGGCGGCGGCGGTGGTGGCGTCCCGCCGCAAGGCCGAGCAGGATGCCGCGGTAAAAAACTGACCGACGCCCTGCGCTGGTCGCTGGAGTGGGGCGAACAAGAGGCGTGGCTGCTGGCATGGGCGGAAGAGGACGGCGAGATACCGCCGGCCCTCGCCGCCAAGGTCTCGGCGGATCCGCATCTCGTAACCGAGTGGGAAGCGTACCGACAGCTTCGGTGCGACCGCACGGTAGGGATGACGATGGGTCCGATTCCTTGGACGTCGTTACACGCCTACGCGACACGATACGGAATCGCTGACATCGATGAGTTTGATCGGTTCGTGGCGCTTATGCGCGCCATGGAAGACGTCGAATCGTCCGTGTCGAGCAAACCGAGCGGTGGCTGATATGGCATTCCGAGCCGCCGTCGACATTCTCACCGAGCGACAGATTGACGATCTGGTGACCCCGCGAATCTACGCGCAGATGTTGGCCGACTACGCCAACGACAACGCGCGGCAGGCGCAGCGGACGAATGAACAGGCGCTCGGCCGCGCCGTCACGTACTTGACGCTGATCAACGGCACCCCCCGGCCGATCACGGCCGAGGCGATCCTCGCGGAGAAGGCCGGGCACATAGAAATTGAATACGATTTCAATCTCGGCCTGATGGGTGTTGCGCAAGGCGCGCTCAACGCGGTCGCTGCGCTGCGCGCCACCCTGGCGGGGAGGTTCTTAGTTCGCGGCATGATCCACGGCACTATGGACCTATTCAAGAGTGATGGGTCGGTTGACGAGGAAGTCGAGCGCGCGATCGTGCTGACGTGGATCATGGAGCAGCTCGTTGCGGCGGCTCCGGTTCTTACCGGCGCCTATCGAGACGCGTTAGTGCTGTACGCGGACGGAGTCGAGAGTGAGCCTTCGGACGCGTCCGTCGATACCAAAGAATTCATTTTCATGAACACGACGCCCTACTCAAACAAGATCGAGCATGGCGAGTCTGATCAGGCACCAGACGGCGTTTTTGAAGGTGTTGCCGCGCTCGCAGACGAGCAGTTCGGCGAGCTAGCGGACATCGGGTTCATGTATCTGGATCGTCCGGGCGGCTCCGGTGCCGCGGGCGAGCGTGGTCCTTGCATCTCCGTGGAGTTCAAATAATGGCCACCCTTGCCGATATCGTCCAGAAGGTCCGCATTGTCCACGAGATGCCCGGCGCCGAGGAGGCCGCCAAGAAACTGCGGGACGTCGCGTCTGCGCAGAAGGAAGTCGCATCCTCCTCGGTGTCCTATGAGAAGGCCGGGGCGGCGCTCACTTCCGGGTTTGAGAAGATGACAACTCGCATCACTTCGGAGATGAACGCGCTTCGCCAGAACGAGACGGCGCAGCGGGCCGTTTCGGTAGCCCGTCAGGGCGCCCTTGATGCGGTTACGCTCGGATCGAAAGCGACCGCGCAGACGATCACAGATACGAGCAAGCTCGCGTCGCTGCTCGTGCAGGGGCTATCGCCGGCCATCGGCATCGTCGCGAAGGACTCGGTAATGGCCGCGGGCATCGTGGGGCGCGAACTGGCGCCCGCCCTCGGCGCGGTGGGAAAGCAACTGCTTCCGCTCCTCGCAACGGCCGGGGGCTTCATGGCCGCGGGCGCGGCGGTGCTGTATCTCGCGCACTCTGCCAGCGACGCCGTGGAGGCGTTCTCGAAATTCGAGGACCAATCGGTGACCATGCAAAACATGATCACCGCCACCGGCTCGGCAGCGGGCCGAACGACCACGCAGGTGTTCAAGCTGGTCGACGAGATCGGAAACATCAACGAAACGCGTACCGCGGCGCAGGCGCTTCTTTCGTTCGGCAGCGTGTCGACCGACGTATTTGATCGGGCATTGCGATCGGCGAATGATCTATCCGCGACGGGGTTCGGCAGCATCACCTCGGCGGCCCGCGCGATGGGTCTCGTGCTGTCGGATCCGGCGAAAGGGTTCTCCGCCCTGGAGGCGGCTGGCCTGCGGTTCGGTGCTCGCCAGAAGGACTTGATTATCGACATGGTCGAGACGGGCCGCTCCGTGGAGGCGCAACGGCTCATCCTCGAACTGCTCGCCGGCCAAATTGGTGGCGCGGGCGAAAAGCGCAGCGGGACGCTCACCGGCGCGTGGACCGCGATGTCCGATGCGATGCAGCACAGCGGCGAGCAGTTCGGGCAACAGATTGCCTCTCTCACGAGCCTCGCAGACAAGCTCAATACCGTCGCGCATGCTCTCGAAACGATCAACAACTTCGGCATTGCCGAAGCCATCGCGAAGGGCATCCGCTCGCTTGCCGAGTCGACCATATCGTCCGGTCGGATGACGGGCGTCGGCGCCTTGGCCATCGGCGTCAGCCGGTTGCTGGGGCCGAGCAGCAGCACGTCCGAGGGGGTCGCTTCTACGGCGAGCCAAGCCGCGGCCACGGCCGCCGCCTCTGAGACTGATCGTCGGCGCAAGGAGTCGGTCGAGGCGGTCACGCTGGCGATCGAGAAGGAAACGGCCGCCGTCTACAAATCCGGGTGGCAGCTTGAGGTAGACAAGCGCATCCGTGACGCGAAGGTCTCGGCGGACTCGCAGGAGGGCAAACAGATCGCACTCGAAACGATCAGCATGCTTGAGCAGCGGAAGGCTCAAGAGGATCTCACCGAGGCGAGAAAGACGGCCGAGGCCAACGCCCTCCGTGCGGCCGAGGCGGCGGCGAAGCGCGATCTTCAAGTGCGAGCGCATCTGCAGACTGCACAGCTCGAAATCGATCTGATCGGCAAGAGCGTGTTGGTTCAGTCCGAGCTTCGGGCGAACCTTGAGGCGCGGCAGCGGATCGAGCAAGACGCGCTTCGGACTCACACGTCGTTCAACAACAACGAGTATGAGAAAGAAAAGCTGATCAACGCAGAGCTTGCGAGGCAGGTTCAGCTCAGGGCTGAAATACAGCTAAAGAGCGACGTGAAATATGAATCGGACACGATGTTCATGTCGTCTAGCGATCAGTCGATCGCTAGTAGGATGCGCAGCATTTATGGCGACGACTATAAGGCCCATATGAACGACAACATCGCCGTTCAGATGCGGTTCAACGATGCGCTCCGGACTACCTCGTCGCTCGCGTCTGATTTCGCTACCTCGTTCGCCAAGGATCTCCGCAACGGCCTCACGTCGGCGGACGCGCTGCGCAACTCGATCAACAAGCTCGCCGATAAGCTGATCGAGATGGCGGTGCAGAAACTCGTGCTGAGCGCCTTTGGTGCGCTGTCCGGTAGTGGTGGCCTGTCCGCCATTGCGTCGCTGTTCAAATCCGCGGACGGCAATGTGTTCTCGGGGGGCAACATCATGCCGTTCGCGAGCGGGGGCGTGATCACGTCGCCGATCATATTTCCGATGGCGAATGGTGCGGGCCTTGCTGGGGAGGCCGGACCGGAGGCGATCGTGCCACTCAAGCGCGGTGCTGACGGCAAGCTCGGCGTGTCGTCGTCGGGCGGCAGCGGCGGCGCGTCCGTGACGGTGGCGCCGGTGGTCAACGTGACGATGCCGAGCAACGCCAAGTCGGGCGACGGTAAGGCGTTCGGCAACGAAGCGGCGGCGGCGATCGTCTCAATCGTCAAAGACACGCTCCTGCGCGAGCAGCGGGCAGGGGGGATGTTGAGAGGATGAGCACGCTACCGAGCTTCGCACCACCCCGCAGCCCCAGCATCAACGGCACGCAACTGATCACGACGCCGCGCATGCGGCGGGTGAAATACGGCGATGGCTACAGCCAACGGCAGGCGGATGGGATCAACATATTCCCGCACACGGCAACGCTGAAATGGGAAACGCTTGCCTACGCAGATGCGCAGGCGATCGACGCGTTTTTCATCGCGCTCGGCGCCTCCGGGGCGTTTCTCTATGCGCACCCGGGGGACCAGACGACGCGCAAATGGACCGTGACCACATGGACGCGGCCACAGGTCGGGTACGCGTACCAATCGCTGCAGGCCGAGCTTACCGAGGAGTTTGATCCATGAGTCTCGATCTCAATGTGACTCCGGTCACCTCGGGCGCGGCCATCTCTTCCACGGACTATCTGTTCGGGGCAGCGGGTCCGGCGGACCCGTCGCCGCAGCCGTACACGTTCGCGGCCATCTCGCAATACATCGTCCGGGTCACGGCGATGACGGGCGACGCGGGCGCGGGGGGCCTCACCGGGCTCGTTCCGGCCCCCGCCGCGGGCGACGCCGCCGCCGGCAAGTTCCTCGGCGCCGGTGGCGCTTGGGCGGTGCCGGTGACCGCGCCCCTGGACGCGGACTATCTGGTCCGGACGGCGCAGACGGGCCTCTCGGCCGAGCGTGTCGTGACGGACAATGCGCCGGTCACGTGGGATTGGTCGACGCCGGGCGTCGTCAAGGTCAACGTCGCCACCATGGGCGGCGACACGGGTACGGGCGGCACCAAGGGGCTCGTGCCGGCGCCGGCAGCCGGCGATGCGGCCGGTTCGAAGTTTCTCAAGGCGGATGGCACGTGGACGGCGGTTGTCACGAGCATCGCGGACGCGTCGATCACGAATGCCAAACTCGCCACGATGGCGGCCCACACGTTCAAGGGCAACAACACCGCCGCCGTGGCGGCGGCGCGCGATCTCACCGCCGCGCAGATCACCGCCGAGTTGAACGCGATGACCGGCGACACGGGCGCGGGCGGCACCAAGGGGCTCGTGCCGGCGCCGGCCGCGGGCGACGCCGCCGCCACCAAGTTCCTACGCGCCGATGGCACGTGGGCTGTGACGGCCGGCGGCGCCATGTTCTCGTTTTTCAAATTCACGGCCTCGGCAGGCCAGACGGTTTTCACCGGGACGGATGGCAACGGCGCGACGCTGCTTTACACCGCGAACAATGTCACCGTTATCCGGTTTGGCCGCACGCTCACGCCGGGCGACGACTACACCGCGACCAACGGCACCAGCATCACGCTCGCGAGCGCGTGCAACACGGGCGATCCGATTCTCATCTACGCGTCGTCGGTCAACAATCAGACGGCGGCGCCGAGCGCGGCATTCGCCCAATTCACCTACGATTGCGCGGCCGGGCAGACAGCGTTTTCTGGACCTGACAAGAATGCGGCGACGCTCGCCTACACGCCCAACGCGATCGAGGTGTTTCTCGATGGCCGGCTGCAGATGCCGTTCAACGGCACGGACGGCGACTATATCGCGACCAACGGCACCAGCATCGCACTGATCAGCGGGGCGCTCGCCGGCGACAGTCTGCGCGTCATCGCTTGGTCGATCGTCGGCGTATCGAGCGCGGTGGTCGTCGACAGCGCGCAGTCGTTTTCGGAACCGCAGCGCGCACAAGCTCAGGTGAACATCGGGCTCGGCCTGTCGTTCAGGAACCGCCTGTTCAACGGCACCTGCGCCGTCAACCAGCGCGGCGTCTCTGGCACCGTGACGCTCGCGGCGGGCGTTTACGGACATGACCGTTTCAAGGCCGGCGCGGGTGGCTGTACCTACACGTTCACGACCGTGGGCGCCGACACTCAGATCACCATCACGGCCGGCACGCTGCTGCAGGTGATCGAGGACATCAACGTGGAGGGCGGCACCTACACGGCGTCGTGGGTCGGCACCGCAACGGCTCGCATCTATCAGGGTGCCGCGTCCGGATCGTATCTCGCCGGCCCGCAGACCGTGCTCGGCCTCACGGCCAAGACAGCCACGACGATCGAATGGTCGACCGGCACGCTCACCGATGCGCAGTTCGAGCCGGGCAGCAAGGCGACGAGTTTCGAGCGGCGGCCGTTCGGGTTCGAGCTGTCGCTGTGCCAGAAATACTTTTGCAAAAGCTACGCGGTTGGCACTGCTCCAGGTTCTACTATTTCGGCTGGAAGTAACGGAATTGTAGCTCCTAATTTTTCGTCAGGGGGATCCGGCTTTGGAGTCACGACATTCCCGTCTGCTCCAATGAGGGTGACGCCTACTGTTGTTGTTTATGATGGTGCGGGTACATCAAACAAAGTGTCCTATTACGACGGCTCATGGAAAAACAATGGTGCTGCCGGCAGTTTGATTTCCAACGGACCCACTGTGTTCACGCTTAATTTTTCCTCCATAGCATCCTGCCTCTATCAGGGGTTCGATTACACTGCCAGCGCGGAGCTTTAAGCCATGACCGCCACTCTCACATCAGCCGCGGCCAGCCTCGATCGCGGCCCCTGGTCGTTCCGCAACAGGCTGCTCAACGGTGCCGGTTGGCACAATCAGCGTGTCGTCAGCGGCACCGTTACGCTTGCGGCCGGCGTATACGGGCATGATCGATGGAAGGCCGGCGCGGGTGGCTGCACCTACACGTTCGCGACGAGCGGCGCCGACACGGTGTTCACGATCACGGCCGGCACGCTGTTGCAGGTCATCGAAAACATCAACATCGAGGGTGGAACCTACACCGCCTCGTGGGTCGGCACCGCAACGGCCCGCATCTATCAGGGCGCCGCGTCCGGATCGTATGCCGCGAGCGGTTTCACCGTCACCGGCCTTGCGGCCAAGACGGCTACGGCGATCGAGTTCAGCACCGGCACGATGTCGCTGGCGCAGGTAGAACCGGGCTCGTTCGTCACGCCGTTCGAGCGGCGGTTCGTGCCGTTCGAGCTGTCGCTGTGCCAGCGATATTTCGAGATCGATGGCGGCTACAATCCCGACAAGGCAATGTACGAAGCCTATGGGATCTCTGGCAACAACTACAACGCATTCGTCCGCTATTTGGCCCCGAAGCGAGCCGTCCCGACCCTGACCATCACCAACGTCGCGGCTGGCGGCTTCAACACCGCTATAGACTATCAGGAGTCGGGGATCGAAGGATTTCGCGTTCGCCATACGGCGACGTCGACCGGCACCATTTACTACATCGATAGTTGGAAAGCGGAAGCGGAGCTTTAACCCATGACCGAGTCCCGAGCACGCTTCGCCGCATCACGCGACCCCGCGCGAGCCCGCCGCAACCGCATCGTTAACGGCGGCATGATGGTGAGCCAAGAGAACGGGAGCGCGGTGGGAACAGCTAGCGGCTTCTACCCTGCCGACCAGTGGCCGTATGTTGGTATTCACGACGGTGCGGTTCAGGTCGCACAGGTCGCTAGCGTCACACCGGAAGGTTCACCAAATCGCATCCGAGTAACTGTGACTACCGCGGACACCAGCATCGCCGCGGGTCAGTATGCAATCCTGCTGCAGAAGCTTGAAGGCTTCAACGTCGCCGACTTCATATGGGGTACGGCGTCTGCGAAGGCCACAATTCTGCGCGTGGGGGTCAAAGCTCCGGCCGGCACATACGGAGTCTCGATCCGTAACAACGCTACCGATCGGTCCGTGGTCGCCAACATGGTCATCTCGGGAGGCGAGGCGAACACGGACGTTGTCAAGACACTCGTCTTCACGGGCGACACCGCCGGGACGTGGACGAAGGACAACACGGCCGGGATGATCATGACCATTGCACTGGCGGCTGGATCGACATTCCAGGGCTCTCTCGGCGTGCAGGCTGGATCGATCATCGCGACAAGCAGCCAGTTCAACTTCCTCGGCACGGTCGGCAACGTCTTCGAGTTGTTCGACGTCGGTTTCTACCTCGACCCCGACGCGACCGGCGCGGCACCCCCGTGGGAGCTGCCGGACTACGCGGACGAGCTGCGGCGGTGTCTATGGTTTTGGGAGAAGACATACCCCAGGGCATCGCCCCCCGGTACAGCCACGTCAGCGGGAATGATGGGGGCGGTTGCAGCGTCGGCGGGGGCCATTCTAGGAACATTTGTGTTCAAATCCCCAAAGCGCGCCGCGCCGACAGTTACGCTATACGGCGAGAGCGGCACCAGTGGGGTCATATCTGCTGTCGGCGGCGGGAATACCGCGGCTGCCACTGCGTCGGGCGTTACAGAAAGCGGCTTCTTCCAGATCACGACGAGCGGTCTAACCGCGGGCGCGGTTTACTACACCCACTTCAAAGCGGACTCGAGGCTCTGATCATGACATACAAACTCACTTCCGGCACCAGCATCCTCCGCAGCGACGGCGCGTGCATCCCGGCGGACCCGGCCAATTCCGACTATGCCGCCTATCTGGCGTGGGTGGAGGCTGGCAACACGCCCGTGCCCTACGTGGCGCCGGTCCCGCCGCCGCTGACTCGCCTCTACAAATCCACGGTGTGGCGGCGCGCGACGGACGCGGAGGCCAGCACGATCGACGCCCAACTCCAGGCCGCGCCCGCACGCCTTCGCCGGCTGTGGGACGACAGCACAGTGCTGGATACCGACGCGGCCGAGTTCGCGGCGCTGTCCGCTGGGTTCGTCGCGGCGTTCGGGCAGTCGCGCGCGGGCGAGCTGCTCGCCCCCGAAATGTAGGTGGCCTGCCATGACCGAAACCGTCGCGGCCCATGTGCAGCGTGCTTCGCAGGGGGCGAAGCTGGAGCTTTTCACGATCGACGCGACGGCGATTGGCGGCGAGGTTTATCACTTCGTCAATGAGGCGCTGCCCGCGTCGGACGCTAACCCCATGACATGGAACGGCGCACAGCTTCAATGGAGCGGCGCCGCTCTGACGTGGAAGCAGAATCAATCGATCGTCTTTGCGGGCATCGAATACTCGCCGATGCCTATCAACTCTACGGGCTGGCAGCGATCGGGGAAAGGGACGCTGCCGCGTCCAACGATCACCGTGTCGAATATCACGGGCGTGTTCTCGTATCTGAATCTGCTGTTTTCGGATCTGATCGGGGTCAGTGTCACGCGAACAAGAACCTACGCATGGGCGCTCGACACGGAGCCCACGGCGGACCCCTCTGCGATCATCTATCCGCTCGACAAGTTCCTGATCGCTCGCAAGACGGCGCAGAACAATGAGGCTGTCTGCTACGAACTGGCCGCGAAAATGGATCTTGAAGGGCGGCAGTTTCCGGGCCGCCCGATGCTGCAGAACGCATGCATGAACGTCTATAGACGGTGGAATGGACTCGCGTTCGATTACAGCAAGGCGACGTGCCCCTACGCGGGCACGACCTATCGGAACAAGCTGGGCACGCCGACGATCGCCGCAAATGATTCCTGCGGCAAGCGGCTCGCCGAGTGCGTTGCGCGCTATGGGGTTGCGGCGGATCTTCCATTCGCTGCTTTCCCGGGCATCGATCGTGTTCAATCCTGATGTGGAGATCGCGGCTCGGCGGCACGCAATCGCCGAGTACCCGCGGGAGTGCGTGGGCTTCGTGTTGGACGGAGTCTATGCGCCACAATTGAACCTGTCCGAAACCCCCGAGCGCAACTACACGCTCGCCGCCGACGCATGGTCCGACGATATCGAGGCCGTGATCCACTCGCACCCGGGGGGCACGTGCTCGCCGTCCAGGGCCGACATGCAGTCCCAAGCGTCGGCCGATATCCCCTACGGCATCACAGTGACGGACGGGGCCGACGCGACCCCCATTGTATGGTTCGGCGACTCCGTGCTCGACGAGCCCCTTGTCGGCCGCCCGTTCCTCGAAAACGTCACGGACTGCTTCGAACTTGGCCGTGCCTACTTCTGGCAGGCACAGCGCATATGGATTCCGCCGTTCCCGCGTGATCCGACGTGGTGGGAAGACGGTGGCGACCTCATCACCGAGAACCTGCGCCGCGCGGGGTTCGCTCCGGTGGAGGCCCCCACGCCCGGCGACGTGCTGCTGATAGGCCCCGCGGGGCGGCTCAACCACATCGCCATCCTGCTCGACGGAAACCTGATGCTGCACCACCGCGCGGGGCAACTGTCCCGGCGCGAGCCCTGGTCGGGCGCATGGCGCCGGCTGACTCGATCGATTGTGAGGCACGACAATGGAACAGCCCCGTGACGTCTATCTGCATGGATCGCTCGGGCGGCGCTTCGGGCGGCACTTCCGGCTGGCGGTTTCGACGCCGGCCGAAGCCGTATGGGCGCTGTGCTCGCAGATCAAGGGGCTGCGCGATGCCATCCGAGAGGGCGCGTTCCGGGTGGTCGCCGGCCCTCGCGGGGGGCGCCGGGACCGCGCCGAGGACGAGCTTGTGGCCGGGTTCAGCCGCGCGCTCCATATCGTCCCGGTGGTCGCGGGGGCGGGCGGCAAGGGATTCATCATCGCGGGGCTAACGCTGATGGCCGCGGCCGTGGCGTTCGCGGTAGCCGGCCCCATGGGGTCCATGGGCGTGTTCGCCGCGATGGGCGCCACGACGGTGTTCGGGGTCAGCACAGCCACAATCGCCCTTGTTGGCGTTGCTTTGACACTTCAAGGCGTATCGATGTTGCTGGCGAGCAAAGCGGACACCGCGGCTGCGGCGTCGGATGCGTCGACCAGCTCCTTTCTGTTCGGGGGCGATCCCGGGCGCCCGGTTGCGGGGCGGCCCGTTCCCGTGTCGTTCGGCACCACTCTGGTGACGGCGATTCCGATCTCCGTACAATTCCGAGTGGCGGCGCTCTGATGTCTTGGCTCTCCTCATGGTTTTCCGGCGGATCCAAAGCTACCACGACCTCGGCCGTGGAGGCGCCCAACACCCTGCGATCGGTCACCTATGCCGATGCGCTGTTCGTGCTGGGGGAGGGGCCTCTCAAGGCTCCGGATGATCTGTATCGTGCGGTGCATCTGAACGACGTCCCGGTCAAATCATCGGACGGGACCATGAATTTTTCGAACGTCACGCTGACGATGACGCTCGGCACACCGTCGCAAGGCTACCTGCCCGGCACGCCCGCGGCGGAAACGACTCTCACGATCGGGACGAAGGTGACGCAGGGGGCGCCGCTGGTGCATGCGATCACGGATCTGTCGGCCACAGCGGGCCGGGTAATCATGACGATTGCGGCCCTGGTGTCGGTAAACTCGACAAACGGAAATTCGAATCCGACCAACGTCGAATTTGCGATCGACGTGCAGCCGTTCGGCGGATCATATTCGCAAGTCGTGTATGACAACATCTATGGCAAATGCATCAGTCCGGCACAGCGCGAGTATCCATTCCCGTTGCCGGGCACGGGGCCGTGGAACGTTCGCGTCCGGCGCATCACGGCGGATTCTGACTCGTCGAATTTGCTGAACGAGATCGATTGGTCGTCGCTCGCGACTCTTCGCGACTATCGCCTGTCGTATCCCAACACGGCGATCCTTCACGTGCGCGTGTCGGCCGAACAGTTTTCCGGCAGCTTCCCCGCGGTGAAATATCTCGGCCCCGGCCTGATCCTCGAAATCCCTTCCAACTACAATCCGGCGACGCGGGCGTACTCCGGTATCTGGGATGGGACGTTTACGACGGGGTGGACCACCAACCCCGCATGGGTGATATGGGGGCTGCTCACGCACAAGCGATGGGGTCTCGGGAGCTACATCGGCCCGGAAGCCACCGACAAATGGAGTCTGTATCAGCTCGCGCAATGGTGCGACGAGTTGGTGCCGGACGGGCAGGGCGGCACCGAGCCGCGCTATGCCTTCAACGGAACGTTCGAGTCCGCGGTTGACGCTTACAAGGCCATCACTCTGCTCTCGGGCGCGGTGCAGTCGATGAGCTATTGGTCGTCGGGCGCAGCGTCGATCGTAATTGATCGTCCGGTGGATCCGGTCAAGCAAGTCGCGCCCGCCAATGTCGTGGACGGCAAGTTCATTTACGAAGGTAGCGATATCGCCGTGCGGCCCACGGCTGTACACGTGACGTGGAATGATCCGGACAACGGCTATCAGAAGGCCGTGGAGGCGGTCGAGTATCCCGATCTGATCCAGCAATATGGTCTCCGGATCAAACAAGTCGTCGCGGTGCTGTGCACTTCGCGCGGGCAGGCGATCCGTACAGGCACCTATGAGATCGAGACGGAATGGAGTGAGGGACAAGTCGTCAATTGGGTTGCCGGCGAGGATCACCACGATCTCATGCCCGGCGATCTGGTGGACGTCGCCGACCCGTCGATTCAGGCCCGCCGCATCGGCGGGCGGCTCATGTCTGCGGCTGCCACTACGGTGGTGCTGGATAGCCCCGTGACGATCGAGCCGGGGCAGTCGTATGTCTTGCGCGTGCCGGGGGCAGACGGAGTCCTGCAGAGTCGGGCGGTGCTGAACACGGCCAGCACGACGGACACGCTCACGATCCTATCCGCATTCTCTCCGGAGCCCGTGCCGGGTGCGGTGTGGCAGTTGGTGGCGTCCGATCTAGCGCCGCAGAGGTTCCGGGTGCTCGGCGTGGAGGAGAAAGATAACGGCACGTACAGCATCTCGGCGCTGTCTCATGATCCAAACAAACAGGCACGTATAGAGGGCGGGACGATCATCGATCTGCCGTCGATCACGGCATATCACACGGGGCCGATCGAGCGGCCGACAGGGCTATCCTACACTGAGACGATCGAGCAGTTGGCCGCGGGTGCCTACCGGCACACTGTGACGCTCGGGTGGGATTCGCATCCCGACGCGCGGGTCAATCGATTCGATGTTCAATATCAGATGACCGGCGACGTTGATTGGACGCTCGCGGGGGCGGCGTACGGGCTCACTGCAAACCTGTATGAGATCGGCAGCGGATCGTATTCGTTCCGGATCCGGGCCGTCGCATTCGACGGCAAGGTGTCGCCCTGGACGGATCCCTTTATCGCGTCGCTGTCGGGGCTGCTCGATCCGCCTCCCGATATCACGGGCATGGCGATCTCGGTGTTGGACACCACGGCGGCGTTGTCGTGGGATCCGGTTCGGGTGGCGAATTTCTCCCATTACGAAGTTCGGTTCGCGTCTGATCCGGCGACCGTACTGTGGCAATCAATGGTCCCGATGGCGCAGAACGTCATCAGTTCTTTTGTGCAGGTTGCCGCGCGTACGGGCGTCTACGCCGTCAAGGCGTACACGGCGCAGGATAAGGAGAGCATCAACCCGGCGCTCGTCGTCTCGAATATCGACGGAACGAATATCAACGTGGTCGAGACGCTCGTGGGAAATCCCGGATGGTCGGGCGAGCTGTCAAACGTGATTATCGACGACACGCGGCAGGCGATCAGACTCGGCGCGGCGGCCGACTTGTTCGATTGGACGGATCTATTCTCCAGAACAGATTTGTTCGGCGATCCGCGGGTGCGATCGGCAGGGGCGTTTACGTGGGCACGCACTATCGATCTCGGTGCGGTGTTCACCTGTCGAATTTCTGCGGACCTATCGGTGTTCGGAGAAAACACCGCGGCGGATATCTGGTCGGAGCCGGATTTGTATGAGCTTCCCACGGTGTGGGGTGCAGACCCCCGAGGGTGGGACGCATGGGTGGAGATCCGCACCACGACGGACGATCCCTCGTCGCTCTCTGCAGTGTGGACCGATTGGGCGCGGCTTGTCGTGGCTGATCGGAAGATGCGCGGGCTGCAGGCCCGATATCAGCTCTCGACTACCGACCAGACAGTCACGCCGATCGCGAAGGGCAGCGTGACTGTCGACATGCCGGACCGGGTCGATTCGAAGGCCAGCATTATGGTCCCGATCGGGGGCGTGCGGGTCAGCTTTAACGCTGCGTTTAACGGTCCGGCCCGTCCGTCTGTGGTAATCACGGGGATCGAAGGTGCGGGGGCCGGTGATTGGCCCAACGTGACGAGCGTCGACACGACAGGATTCAACGTCACGGTCATGAACGGAACGAGCGCCGTCTCGGGGCGCTCGATCGACTATCACGCGAAAGGGTACGGGGCGCTCGCACCATGAGTCAGGCACCAACTTTTAACATCGCGACAGCCGGACCCGGCACCATGTCGGCCTTCGCCGGCCGGCTGTCGCCGAACCTTGACGCGTTCCTCACGCAGCATAGCGGGGCCTCGCGGCCCCCCTACGCCGTGGCGGGGACCACGTGGATGCAGATTGTCAGTAGCTCGCAGTGGCTCTTGAATCTTTACACTGGCACGCTCGACATTCTGATCGGCACCTATAACCCGCTCGCGGCCACATTCACGATCAACGCCAGCGGGCTCGGATTCCCCACATCCGCCGTCGCCCGAAATGATCAGTCCCCGCTTTCTCTGGTGAATGGCCGTGTCGTGCTCTCGCAGGGGGTCAACGGCGAGGGCCTGATCAAGATGCTCGGCAAGCCCACGGGCGTCTACGATCAGGCGGGGCTCGTGTGGGCGAACGGGTCGACGTCCGCGGCGGCGTTTTCTCTGCTCGCATCGCAGGCAACATCTTTGCAGCTCCTCGACTCGGCCGGCGCCGAGGCGATGCGGTTCGCCGCCACCGGCGATATCGTTTCGAAAATGTGGGGCGCACTAGCGGATCAGGTGGTGCAGCCGGGGACGATATTTTTCGGACCCTGGACGGCGGCCCCGGGCGGCTCGATCAAGGCCAACGGCGCGACGCCGTCGCGGGCGACCTATGCGCGCCTATGGGCTGCCGCGCAGGCGACAGGGAAGATTGTCACCGAGGCGGTTTGGTCCGCTGGGGTGTGGGGCGCGTTCTCCAGTGGTGATCTGTCGACGTGGTTCCGCATCCCGTCGCTCAATGGGAGCTTTATCCGTGGTGTGACAGACGAGGCCGCCTACGCGATCGGCCAATACACCGGCGACAGATTCGCCTCGCACACCCACAGCGGAACCACGGACGGGGGCGGCGTCGATCACAGTCACCAGACCGTCGTATCCAAGGACGGGTCATATGCAATCGGGTCCGGCGGCCCGCCGGCTGCGTGGTCAAGCAATTATGGCAACGATCGACCCGTCACGAGCGGCGGGGCGTCGGCGTACTGGCACGCGCATACGTTCGGCACCAGCGCATCCGGAACCGGGTCCGAGACGATGCCGCGTAACAACGCACTTCTGGCCTGCATCAAAATCTGAGGAAACAGCATGAGCACCGTCATCACACTTCCTACTGAAACGTGGCCGACCGATCATTCGTTCGATCCGGTCACGGGCGAGTACCGCGGCTCGACGCCGGCCGATCTCGACTCGGTCTCGTGTCAGCAGCTACGCGCCCTCGTCTTTCACGAGCCGGCGCATTCGACCCGCACCGCGCCGCCCGCTGCGGTCAACGGGTCGGCCCGCGTGTGGGGGGGCAGCGCGTGGACTCAGGTCGCGGACCACCGCGGGGAGACGTGGTACCAAGGCACGCAGGCTGTCACGATCAGCAGCCTCGGCGACCCGGCGGACGCGAATCTGACGGCGGCGCCGGTAGTGCCCGAGCCGGCGGCGGTCGACGCGGTGGCGGCGGCCAAGGCGGCGCTGCAGACGAAGCTCGACGCGATCACGCGACTCGGTGCCAGCTATTCGTCCATGGGGCAGCCGGTCCCGGCCGACTTGATCGCCGAGCACGCGGCCCTGGTGGCGGAAATCCGCGCGGCCGAGGCGGCGTGACATGGCACAGGCCGCCAGCCTCACAACGGGGGTGCCGCAGACCTACCCCTTTGCCACGGCCGACGTGGCGGCGCTCCTGCGCGCCCTGGTCACCGAGCACCAAGGGGCCGCGCGCCCCGCAGTGATCGCCGCGGAAGGGAAAGGAATCTGGACTCAGGTTGTCTCGTCGACTGTGTGGAGCGTCTACTATTATGACGGCTCGATCGACGTCCTGATCGGCACCCTGAACCCGACGACACACACGTGGGTGCCGGCGGCGCCGATGCTCACGCTGCCCCCCGGCACCATGACGCTCGCCAACGGCGCGAACGCCAACGTCGCCCTCGTGGCGGCCCGCACCCACCACGATATCGCCGGGCCGACTGCGGCGTTCTCGATCAGCGGATTCGCCGCGGGCGCGGACGGGCAGGTGCTCACGGTCTACAACCCAACCGCCTACGCGATGACGCTCACCAACGACGCGACGTCCACGGCGGCGAATCGCATTCTCACGCTCACCGGCGCCGACGTGGTCCTGCGGACGGGCAAGTCTTTTGCCGCGTTCCGCTACAACGCCACGGCCGCCCGGTGGCTGCTCACGGGGTCCAACTGATGAACATCTACTCCCTGATTCCGGCCAGCCGCGCCGATGCGCGCTGGTATTCGTGGCTCGCATGGGCGCTGTTCGGCAACGACGAGGATGGCGCCTGCGGCGAGCGGTCGGGCGTGCCAACCTACGGCACCACGATCCCCGAGGCCGACCGCGTCACGTGGCGGCAGTTCGCCCGGTGGCAGGCGCGGAACCCGGCCGCGAACCTGTTCGTTCATGCGCTCGCATGGGTCCGCCCCGAGCAGCTCGTGCTCTACGAAGCGCCGCCGGCCCGCTGGTGGGTATCGCACCCGCCGATCAATTGGGCCGCGTTCACCCCCAACCCGCAGATCGTGGTGGCCGTGCTGCCGCCGTTCATCTCGTGGCGGGTCGCCGGGTGGGAGGGATACCTCGGCTGGCGGTGCGGCGGCGAGCTGGGGGCGTGCTTCCGCCGGGCCTAATGTTGACAATTAACAAAGCAAAGAATAGTCAACAACTATCAGTAGAAAGGCAGCCGAACCATGCTCACCGAGGCCACCCTTCGAAAGCTCTGGCCGAACGGGGATCGGCACATCCCGGGCCTGATCGATGCAATCGTGGCCTCGGCGCCCGCGGTGCTGCCCCGCTATGGCCTGGATTCGCCGCTCGTGCTCGCGCAAGCTATGGCGCAGTTCAGCCACGAATTCGGCGCGGGCGCCGAGCCCGAGGAAAATCTCAGCTACACCTCGCCGGCCCGGATCGCCGCGGTGTGGCCGTCTCGGTTCTCGGTGGGCTCGGCCATCCCCTACGTCCGGAACCCCCGGGCGCTCGCGAACAAGGTCTACAACGGGCGCATGGGCAACCGGCCCGGTTCGGATGACGGCTACAATTTCCGGGGCCGCGGCGGCTCGCAGGTGACGGGCCGCGAGGGCTACGCCAAGCTCGCGGCGCGCACGGGCCTCGATCTGCTCGGCCACCCCGAGCTGGTCAACGACCCGGCGCATTTCCTCGAATGCTCGGCTGCCGATTTCATCCTCTGCGGCTGCCTGCCGTATGCCCAGCGCGACGACGTGCGAGGCGTCACCCACCACCTGAACGGCGGTTACATCGGCCTCGACGAGCGGGTCCGGTGGCTGTCGCGATGGAAGGCGGCCCTCGGGGTCACGGCGGCGCCGCGCACGGCCGGCGGCTCGCCGCAGTACGGCGACGGCGGTTGGAACGTGCGCACCGTGCAGGACCGGCTCGTCGCGCTGGGGTATTCGGTCGGCAGGGTGGACGGGCAGTTCGGCAGCGCGACGCGTGCGGCCGTGCTCGCATTCCAGGCCGATCGCAATCTGATCCCCACCGGCGTGGTGGACGCCGCCACGCGTGCGGCCCTTGCGGACCCGGCCAAGCGCCCGGTGACGGAGTCGCGCGCCACAGCCACGGCGGGCGATCTCCGCGAGGCCGGGTCCGTGACGATCGCGAACGGCGACAACATCAAACGCGTGGGGATGGGCGCCACCGCGCTCGCCCTGGTGCAAGGCGCCGGCGACTCCGGGGTGCTCGACACCGTCAAGGGCGCCACCGATCAGGTGGGCACGCTGCGGTCCGTCGTCGACTCCGCGCAGGACGTCCTCGGGTGGGCGGCCTCGCACTGGTGGATCGGCGCGCTCGTGATCGGGTTCCTGTGCTGGCACTTCGGTCGCGGCGTCATCGCCGCCCGACTCGCCGCGCACCAGACGGGCAAGGACATGAGCCGATGATCTCGATCGCAACCCTGCAAGCCGCATGGGCACTGATCACGTCGCCGATCGGGCGCGTGGTCGGCGTCGTGGGCCTGATCGGACTCGCGCTGCTATGGGCGGACCACCGAGGCGCCGATCGCGTGCGCACCGAATGGGCCGCCGCCAACGCCATCGCCGCCACTAAGGCGGCCGAGGCCGACGCCGTCGCCGCCACGCACGCGGACGCCGTCGACAAGCGCAGCACCGCCGCCGCGGACGCTGCCGACCAAGCAAACCGAGAGGCTCGCGATGCGTATGTCAAGGATTTGGAGAAGCGCATTGCCGCCGGCTGTGCTGCTGACGGCGACGATGCTCGCCGGCTGCGTGACATCCGGTAGCCCGCCGATCGCCCGCACGCTGCCGCCCCCGCCGGACATCATGCAGCCGGTGGCCGTGCCCGACGTTCGCGCCGGCATGGACATGCGGGCCTCGGCCTACGACCACCGCGCCGCGCTCTTTTCGGCCAACCGCCGGCTCCGTGCGAGTCGGGATTGGTACCGTGGGGTGCGTGCCGACTACGCGAGGCCACGATGATGGGCGTCGTCGAATGGACTGCGCTCGCCACGGTGGTGACTCTGCTGCTCGGGATCATCGGCCTCGTGATTCGGGTCACTGATCGGATCAACACTGCGAGCGGGCACGCGGACGCGGCCAGCACTCGCGCCGACGCCGCAAGGGCTCTCGTCGAGTCGGTCGATAGCCGCGTGGCTGCGCTCCGGGTGGACCTCACGCGACTCGAAGCTGACGTCGTCAACCACCGGGTCGACGTCGCCCGCGAATATGTCAGCAAGGACACGCTCGCCAATCTGGAGACGCGCATCGTGGATGCGATCAACCGGCTCGGCGACCGCCTGGATAAGCTGCTCGCACCGCGGGGTGAGTGATGGCGAACCCCCATCTTTCCGACGAGTTGGCACGCGCGGCGGCCGATCTGTTTCGGGCGCACGGGTCCGCCAACGCCGCCGCGCGTGCCGCGGGGGTGGCGCGCTCCACGATGCAGAGCCGGCTCAGGACCGCGGCGCGTCGTGGCCTGATGGGCTACGCGCCGGTGCTGCCCGGGTTCGAAGTCACTTCGGTGACGACGGGGCCGCGCGGCACGTCGATCACGCAGCGCCCGGAGGCCGGCGGCCAGTTTGATGTGCCGGACGGCCATACGGTCAAGGGCGTGTCGGCCCTGGTGGATCCGGAGGGCCGCGAGCGGCTGAAATGGATCAAGACGCGCGAGGGCGACGTTTCGGTACAGTCCGTGATCGAGTGGGCGAAGGAATCCATGATCGGTTACGAGCCGCACGCGGCCCCCGCCCCGGCGCCCGAGCACTTCGCCGGCCACCTGCTCACGCTCGTTCCGCTCGCGGATCTGCACGTCGGCCTGTACGCGTGGAAGCGCGATGCCGGCGCGAATTGGGATCTGAAAAAGGCCGAGGCTGATATCGGCGGCGCCCTGGAGGATGTGGTTCGGCGGACGCCACCCGGCGGCGAGGCGATCGTGCTCGGCGGCGGCGATCTGATCCACAGCGACAACAACGACAACACCACGGCCAAGAGCGGCAACGCGCTGCAGGTGGACGGCCGGTATCAGAAGATCGTCATGGTCGCGAACCGGATCGTGGTCCGGACGGCGGACGCGTGCCTGCGCCGGCATCAGCACGTCACCATCCGGATCCTGCCCGGCAATCACGACGAGCACGCGGCCATCGGCGTCGCCTATTTCCTGCTCGCTTGGTACCGCCACGAGCCGCGCGTGACGGTGGACGTCGACCCGGGGCTTTTCTGGTGGTTCCGGTTCGGTGCGGTGCTGCTCGGCGCCACGCACGGCCACACCGTCAAGATCGACAAAATGCCGTCGATCATGGCGCACAGGCGGCCCGCCGATTGGGGCGCAACCACGCACCGCTACGTGCACGGATTCCACCTCCACCACAGCGCCAAGTTCGCCACCGAGGGCGAGGGCGTCATCTCCGAAATTCACCAAGCCCCGGTCCCGCAAGACGCGTGGCACTACGGCGCCGGCTTCCTGTCGGGCCGGTCCGTCCAGGCCATCACCTACCACCACCAGCACGGCGAGATCGGGCGCGTCCGCGTCGCGATGCTCGATGCCGCCGAGGAGCCCGCCACATGAACACCACCTGCCCGGCGCCGATCGCCGCCAACGACGACACCAACCCCAAGGATCTCGTGGGCGACTTCAAGGTGGATATGTCGCTTCTGCCGCCGGCCGCCTCGATCCACGCCGCGCACGCGTTCATGGACGGGGCGCGCAAATACGGCCCCTACAACTGGCGGACGAAAAAGGTTCGGGCGCGGGTCTACCTATCCGCCGCTAAGCGGCACCTCGACGCCTACCTCGACGGGGAAGAGTGCGCCGCCGACAGCGGCGTCCACCACCTCGGCCACGCCATGGCGTGCTGCGCGATCCTTCTGGACGCGGCCGAGACGGGCAGCCTCGTGGACGATCGCCCGGCGCCGGGGGCTGCTTCCGCCATCCTGCGGCGCCTGGAGGCGACCATACGCGCCCGCCGGCTCGCGGCCGAGGCTGCCGAGTCGGCAGCGTGAGCGCCACGCGCTACCCGGTCACCCGGGGCGAGTGGTTCCACCCGCGTATGCGGGGCTTCCGGCTCATGTGCTGCGATTGCGCCCTGGTCCACGTGGTGGACATCCGGACCGATTCGGAGGGGGTGGCGATGCGAATGCGGCGGGACGATCGAGCCACCGCCGCGGCCCGCCGGCCGCTCAAATTCACGAATGAAGAGGACTAAGGGCCGCCCATTTGCGAGCGGCCCGGGGGCCTAATCTCAATCCTCCGGGCAGGGTATGCCATGCCGTATGGATAACGATTGCACCTGCCGGTTCAGTCCCTCGAAAATTGTGGCAATCTCCTGAGTAGTGGCTAAGAGGACCATCAACGCCCGAGTTGTATCGTCTGGAATAAAACCTCCGGTACCTGTTTCTGAGCTACGCACTCCCATAACACTCAACCTCTTTCATCCTGTTGTGCTTATATTTTTCTTACTAGTCAAAATTGCTCCATTGTTCTGCCACGCAAAACCCGCACTAATGCGTACTTTGTCGGTAAATATTGGTAATATCTAGGTTTATTCTCCACATGCGGCATTAATGCATATTTCTCCGCATGTGCGAATTATTGCAGAATAATTGCTAGCGGGGCGGCGTGGCGGGTGCGGGAGCCGATCAAAATAACCGTTGCGACTCAAAAGGCCCTAATTCCCGCACCTTGGCCATAAGTCGTTGAAATCATTACGATAAGACGGGCTGCGGCGCACCGACACGGCGATGCGCGAATGGGTCGGCCTTGTCGTCTACTGGTTGACCGACCGATCCTCGGCGTTGTTTCCCGGCCCGGGCGGCTGAGCGGGCGGCGGTTGCGTCGCCGTCGCCGCGTCGGGGTCGTCGTCGACCTCGTCCCAGTCGAGCGCGCGCAGCGAGTCCGAGGCGAACTGGCGATGCCAGACCACCGCCACCACCGCCAGGGTCGAGGCGATCAGGATCCAGGGGCCGATGAACCAGCCCAGATAGGCCAGCGCGAAGAACAACGCCCGCTGACCGCGGTTGAAATGCATTCCTGCCGACTTGAACAGGCGTGTCGTGCGGGCGATGTGCAGCCTCGCCTCGCGGCTCGCCTGTTGCGACGCCGGCGGCGTCGCGCCCAGCATGATGGCGACGTAGTTGAACAGCCGGTACGACCACGCGAACTTGTAGAACGTGTAGACGAAGATCACGACCAGCCCGACCGCCTTCGCCTCCCACATCTCGCGCCCGGTCGGCAGCGACAGGGGCAGGGACGAAAGGACCGACACCACCTGGTCGGTCGAGCGCACCACCGTCAGGGCGCCGCCGATCGCCAACAGCGACGTCGAGGCGAAGAAGGCCGCGCCGTTCTGCAGCGCCGCCATGATCTGGGCGTCGACGATGCGCGACTCGCGGCGCAGCATTCGGCGCATCCAGATGGTGCGGATGTCGTCCATCTGCGAGTTGAGGGCGCGGCGACCGAATGTCGTCGCCTCCATGGTGATCGCATAGGAGCCCCACGCCGCCCCGAAGACCGCGATGGCCACCAGGTCGAGAGGATCGAAGATCAGCATTGCCAAACCCTCCTGGCCGGCCAGAATGCCGCGCCATTGTACCGCCGAGTCTCAACCTTGCCGACCCGCGGTCGCCGCCAGGAGAATGCCCCCGATGCCGCAGACCATCACGGTGCGTGTCGCCGATCTCGTAGCCGAGGCCGAGCGCCAGATCGAGACCCTGACGCCGGACCAAGCCATCGCTCTCGTCGGGCGCGACGACGTGGTGCTGGTCGACATCCGCGACATCCGCGAGCTCGACCGCGAGGGCAGGGTGCCGGGCGCCTTCCATTGCCCGCGCGGCATGCTGGAGTTCTGGATCGACCCGGCCAGTCCCTACCACAAGCCGGTGTTCGCGCAGGACAAGCGCTTCGTGTTCTTCTGCGCGGCGGGCGCCCGCTCGGCGCTCGCGACGGCGGCGGCGAAACGCATGGGGCTCGATCCGGTCGCCCATGTGGCCGGCGGCTTCGGCGCCTGGAAGAAGGCCGGCGGGCCGGTCGAGGCCAAGGGCTGAGGCGCCGGCGCAACGCCTGCGAGCCGGAGCCGGCGCAAGGCTGCTCTCCGGTTTTGGGCATCCTCCGGAGACTCGCCGGGGCGTAAAACGGCCCGTTCCTCGGTCATTCCGGGGCGCCGCGAAGCGGCGAGCCCGGAATCCATACACACAGACCGGGATTATGGATTCCGGGCTCGCGGGCTTTCAGCCCGCACCCCGGAATGACGGCTGTGGACAGGTGCGGGGGAGCTCACGGCATGAAGGTTCGCGACATGGCGCTGGCGGCGCTCGCGAACGTGATCTGGGGCTTCACCTACGTCGCGTATCCGCTCGCCCTGGAGAGCTTCACGGCCTCGCAGATGGCGGTGCTCCGCTTCCTCCTGGCCTGCCTGCCGGTGCTGTTCGTGGCGCGGCCGAATCTGCCATGGCGCTCGATTCTCGCCATCGGGGCGACGCTGTTCACCGGACAGTTCCTTCTCCTGTTCTTTGCGCTCGCCGCCGGCCTGCCACCGGGCCTCGCCTCGGTGACGACGCAGATGCACGCCTTCTTCGCCGTGCTGATCGCCGCCGTGGTGCTGCGTGAATATCCGACCCGGCGCCAGGGGCTCGGCCTCGTCGTCGCCTTCACGGGTCTGCTGCTGATCGGCCTCACCGTCGGGGCGGATCTGCCGCTCGTCGCGCTTCTCCTCGCCATGTTCGCGGCGATGAGCTGGGCCACCGGCTCGATCCTGCTCCGGCGCACGCCGCACGGCGTGCCGATGGGGCCCCTGATGGTCTGGTGCAGCCTGGTGCCGCCGGTCCCGGCCTATCTCGCCTCGCTGGTGCTCGACAAGGATCCCTCGATCGTCACGGCGGTCATGCATGCGTCCGTGACCAGCATCCTGGCCGTGGTGTTTCTCGGCACGCTCGCCACGACGCTCGCCTTCGGCATCTGGGGCTATCTGATGCAGCGCTATCCGAGCGCCGCGGTCGCACCCTTCGCGCTGCTGTCGCCGTGCACGGGTGTGCTCGCCGTGGCGCTGATCTTCGGTGAAAAATTCGGCCCGCTGCGGGCTGCCGGCATGGGCTGCATCCTGCTCGGCCTGATGATCGTCGTGCTGCCCTGGCCGCGCATCGCCGAGTGGTTCGGCGCGGCGTCGAGGCGCGAACCGGCTTGCCGGCCGCCGTCGTCCTGATCATGCTGGCGCGGGTGCCCGAGCGTCGCCCGTGCAGACGCGGCACGTAGGCCGCGCAGGAGAGTCCGATGAGCCTGCAACTCGTGATCGGCAACAAGAACTACTCGTCGTGGTCGTTGCGGCCATGGATCGCCATGACGGTCGCCGGGCTTCCGTTCGAGGAGATCGTGGTGCCGCTCGGCGGTCCCGAGTTCAAGGCGACGGTCGGCCGCCATTCCGGTACCGGCAAGGTGCCGGTGCTGATCGACGGCGACGTGCCGGTCTGGGAGTCGCTCGCTATTCTGGAATACCTGGCCGACAAGTTTCCGGAGGCGCATCTGTGGCCGGCCGACCGCGTCGCGCGGGCGCATGCGCGGACGATCGCCACCGAGATGCATGCCGGCTTCGCCGCATTGCGCAAGGCGCTGCCGATGAACTTTTCGCGGCCGCCGATGCGACGCCCGCTCGGCGACGACGTCAGGCGCGACATCGCCCGCATCGAGGCGATCTGGCGCGACTGCCGCAAGCGGTTCGGCGAGAGAAGCGCGGCCGGCGGGCCGTTTCTGTTCGGACGGTTCGGTGCGGCCGACGCCATGTATGCACCGGTGGTGTCGCGCTTCCACACCTATGCGGTCGAGGTCGGACCCGAGGCCAAGGCCTACATGGCGGCCATGATGGCGCTGCCGGCCTGGGTGAGCTGGACCACGGCGGCGCTGCGCGAGCCGTGGGTTCATCCGAACGCCGAGCCGGACTGGCCCGACGTGCCGCGCATCGAGGTGGAGTGACCACGCCAAGGACTCGCGCGGGCGCAAAAAGCAGGCGAGCCCGGCTCGCGCCAGGCTCGCCCATTCGGTCGCCGCTCGTGCAACGGCGACGATGCGTCCGCGGATCGTGACTACTTGTCGCCGCGCAGCGTGTCCTTCAGGCCGCCGACCGCGTTCTGCAGCTTGCCGGACGCCTTGTCGGCCTTGCCTTCGGCCTCGAGCTTGGCGTCGCCGGTGAGCTTGCCGGCGCCTTCCTTGACCTTGCCCTTGGCCTGATCGATCGCGCCTTCGATACGGTCCTTGTCCATAGACTGCCTCCTGTTGTTTCAGGGGCAACGCTGCGGTCACCGGGGGGTTCCGCGATGGCGGTCCGGCGGTCGGTCGCAGCCGCGATGCGGGGTCCTGCAACCAGCGCCGAGATCGCGATTGCGATCGGCCGTCGAGTCGTCTCGGCGAGGCCTTCCTGCAGTCGGAGTCGGTCGAGATCCCGTGTCGTCGGTTGGTCCGACGACCGTTCAACGCCTCGAGCCAAGCCGGGGGTTCTGGAGACCGCCGGCGGCTCCCGCGCATTCCGTCCACAGGAATGCCGCATTGGACGGCTCCCTGACGGGTCGGGGGACGGTGCCGGGATCGAGTCCGGCGCGCGAATCCGATCTTATACGCCCAATGGTATAAGGGCCGCGGCGCTGATTCGCGGTGGCCGATGCCACGGCTCACAGGAGGTCCAATGCTTCGCTTGATTGTCGTTCTGGTGACTGCTCCCGTCCTTCTGGCCTCGGCCTCGGCCGCGCTCGCCCAATCGGCGCCGTTTCCGCTGCCGCTGCCGAGCACGCGCGGCACCGACGAGGACCAGAAGGCGTGCCGCCAAGACGCCACCACGCTCTGCAAGCCCTATCTGGGCGACGACATGGCGGTGCTGAGCTGCTTCCAGAGCCAGCGGCCGAAGCTGAGCGTCTCCTGCCGCAAGGTGCTCGAGAAGTACGGCCAGTAAGACGAGCTTCGGTTGCGTCGCGCCGGGGTCCCTGGCGCGACGACAGCCTCGACGACGGAGTCCCCGTCAGTCGATCCTCAGCACGACATTGCCGACGACCTGTCCGCTCTCGACGGCCTCATGGGCCGCCGCGACCTCGGCGAGCGGCATCACGCGCGCGATGTTGTGAACGAGGCGGTCCTGCGCGATCGCCTCGGCGATCATCGACAGGGCGGCGGCGCGTTCCTCGGCCGTCAGCTCGTAGACGAACACGAACTTCAGCGTGATGATGTTGGTGAGAAAGAAATAGAGCGGCATCGGCGCCTCGGCGGCACCCGTGCCGTAAATCACCACGGTGCCTCTCGGCCGCAGCACCTTGGGCAGCAGTGCCGCGTTGACGGCAATGTCGAGCTCGATCACGGCATCGACGCCGCCGCCGTCGGTCAGCTCGGCCACCCGGGCGCCGACATCGTCCTTCCGATAATCGATGACGTGATCGGCGCCTGCCGCGCGCGCGAGCTCCGCCTTGGCCGGAGAGCTCACCGTGGTAATCACAACGGCGCCGCGCGCCTTGGCGAGCTGGATCGCGTAATGCGACACCGCGCCGGCGCCGCCGCTGATCAGCAGCGTCGACCCGGCCCAGGCCTGTGCGGTCGCCACCACATGGGCGGCCGTCATGGCCGGGATGCCGAGACAGGCACCGGCCTCGACGCTCACCGAGGCCGGCAGGGGCACGGCGAGGTCGGCGGGCAGCACGACGTATTCGGCGCAGGTGCCGAAGGCGCGCTTCCACTGCGCATTCCAGGTCCACACCCGCTCGCCGATCCGCCCGGCCGGGACGCCGTCTCCGACCGCGTCGATGACGCCGGCGCCGTCGCTGTGCGGGATCACGCGCGGATAGGCGATCTTGCGGGTGCGACCCGAGCGGGCCTTCACGTCTGACGGATTGACGCCGGAGGTGGCGAGCCGCACCCGCACCTCGCCGGGACCTGGCTGCGGCGTCGGCAGCTCGCCGACCAGCAGGACCTCGCTCGCGGGTCCGTTCTTATCATACCAGGCGGCGCGCATGCCGATCTCCCCATGCCATCCGACGATCTTCGCGCGGCCGCACCCGCGGTCGCCGCGTTCGATTGGTCCGGCGCATCATCATGGAGGCCGAGAAGCCGCACAAGCAGGTCGACGACGAGGTGCCCCCGTGCCTCGATGCCGATGCCGACGTCATGGAGCGGTGAGATACGGCGGAGCCCTCGGCGGCCCCCGCCTGAAACGTTCGCCCACCATCGGCGCCGCCACCCTGCCTGCGATGACCGCGTCGGATCGCCGCGTCTCGGGTGTATCAGCGCTGCGTCAGCCGGTTCCATTGCTCCCGCACCTGGGTGGCGGTGGCGTCGGCCGATTCCTTGACGACCTCCCAGTTGACGAACGGCCGCGCCGGCGGCGCGGCGGTGCTGTCCCGCAGGAAGGCGCCGCCGACGGCGACCGCGAAACCCAGCACGAAAGCCAACAACACACGCATGCGACGTTCTCCCATGGGCCTGCGCCAGCCCACGCTCCCATGGGCCGACAGCAGCCCACGGTAGAGCGCCAATGTAACCGATCGAGGGCGGCGGAATTTTCCTTGGGACAGGTGTTCCTCTGCGGCAGCGAGCACATTATAGCTGCTCTGCGCGGCCCACGGGTTGCCGGCGGCCGGGCCCCCCGGTACAAGCCGCCGCCCGCTGGGCCCATGGAGGGGAGTTCTCATGGCCGTCGAGCGAACGTTTTCCATCATCAAGCCGGATGCCACCGCCCGTAACCTCACGGGCGCGATCAATGCCATGATCGAGAAAGCCGGCCTTCGTATCGTTGCGCAGAAGCGGGTCCGCATCACCCGCGAGCAGGCGCAGACTTTCTACGCTGTCCACAGTGCACGGCCGTTTTTCGGCGAGCTGGTGGACTTCATGATCTCCGGTCCCGTGGTCGTGCAGGTCCTCGAGGGCGAGGGCGCGATCGCGCGCTATCGCGACCTGATGGGCGCGACTGATCCGGCGAAGGCGGCGGACGGGACCATCCGCAAAGCGCATGCGCAGTCGATTGGTGAGAATTCCGTCCATGGCTCGGACGCGGCCGAGACGGCGGCGATCGAGATCGGGCAGTTCTTCTCCGGAAACGAGATCGTCGGCTGACGTGAAAGCGGGGCTGAGGCCCCGCGGTCGCGCTGGTTGAGTTCAGTTCTATAGGGTAACGTAATGGGGACGCGGCAAGGTCGAAGGCCGGCCGCGTGCGGGGGCGCAGCATGATCGCGGCGGATTATCTCAACCCGGCCTACTGGAGCGCGGTCTTTCAGAGCGGGCTCGCCGACATGGCCCAGCCCGTGTTCTGGGTCGCAGTCGGAAAGATCATCTGGATCAACATCCTGCTGTCGGGCGACAACGCCGTGGTGATCGCCATGGCGTGCCGCGGCCTGCCGCCGCGGCAGCGCTTCTGGGGCATGGTGCTGGGCGCCGGCGTCGCGGTGGTGCTGCGGATCCTGTTCACCATCATCATCGCCTCCCTGATGACGATGCCGTTTCTCAAGATCGCCGGCGGCCTGGCGCTGTTCTACATCGCCTGCAAGCTCCTGGTGCCGGACGAGTCCCACGGCGAGATGGAGGCGGCCGACCATCTGTGGCGGGCCGTCCGCATGGTCGCTGTCGCCGACATCGTGATGAGCCTCGACAACGTCATCGCCATCGCGGCTGCGGCAGGCGGTAGCTTCCTGCTCCTGGTGCTCGGCCTCGCCATCAGCATTCCGCTGATCATCGCCGGCGCCGCCCTGATCATGACGCTGCTCGACCGCTTCCCGATCCTGGTCTGGGCCGGCGCGGCGCTGCTCGGCTGGATCACGGGCGAGGTGCTGGCGACCGACCCGGCGGTCGAGCCGCTGCTGGTCGCCCGCTTCGGCCCCGAAGGGGCTCACCAGTTCGAGCTCGCGCTCGCCGCCCTGTTCGCCGTGCTGGTCGTGGTGGTCGGGGGCCTGTGGCGCCGCTCCCGGCTGCAGCGCGCCTCGGTCGAGCACAAAGCCTGACGCGATGCCCGGCGTGGGGAGGGCCCCGCGTCACCGTCGGGTCGGCGCGCTGTCCAGCGGCGCGCTGAGCGCACCGCCGCGGCGACATCCGGGGCCGTCCGATCCGGGCCGAATGCGGGCCGCCGTTTCGGGCACGGCGACGACGATCGGTCCAATTTCACGACACGGCTGAGTACTTGGATGCGCTCGGCGTTCGTTGCGTGAGCACTGTCGCGAACCGGTGCAATATTCGGCCAACCTGAAACTCTTCTGTCCGGACAATCGCCTTACAGGTATTTTGTGGCCGTCGCCGCGCGGGGGCGGGCAGGCGTAAAGCTCGCTTTACGCTCAACTTTCAGCGCCGGCGCGCCGGCGTTGCAGGACATTGTGGCACTGCAGCAATCGGGACGATACTGTAGAGGCCACCCTACTTATGCGTTCTCGTAGGACTTCCGCGGCGAGCTATGTCGCTTTAAACTTGCGCCGGTCGCAGTTCTGTCGTTTATTGATTGCAGCAATCGGTTTTTGGCCGTTCCGGCCCGCAGTGCGTTTCAAAGAACGCTCACGTTTCGGATCTCCCCCAAAAAGCCGGGTTGTCACGCGGGATGCGAGCGATTGCATCCTGTGTTCATCGCGACGTCAGATTTGATCAGGAGACCGACGATGCAAAAAGGCACCGTCAAGTGGTTCAATCCCACGAAGGGCTATGGGTTCATCCGGCCGTCGACCGGCGAGAAGGACGTGTTCGTCCACATCTCGGCTGTCGAGCGGGCCGGTCTCAGCACCCTGAATGAAGGTCAGGTGGTCGAGTACGAGCTCGTCACCAACCGCGGCAAAACCTCCGCGGAGAACCTCAAGGTCGCGTAAGCGGCCGGCCGGCTTCGTCCGGCTTGCGGGTGCGTCCCGTAGCCCCCGGTTCGTCCGGGGGTTTTTTTATGCGCGCAGCGTCTCCGGCAACGGCCGGCCGGCCTCCGCCGGCTTCGCTCCCGCCAGGTCCGGATAGCCCGGGTAGTAGCGCGCCGCCATGCGGCCGACATAGCGCCTCAGATTGTCGTGGTGCTCGGCCGCGGTCCGCAGCGGCGTCACGAATTGCGGGCACAGCGCGCTGCAGACGAAAGCGAACACGGTGGCGTCGACGGCGGTCGGCAGCGGGCCCATGAAGAACGGCTTGCCGCCGAGATGATCGGCGAGCGCGTCGATCGAGCGCCTCCCGAGCCTCAGCAGCTCGTCGGGGGTGTGGCGGGACAGGCCCTGCGCATGCAGGGCGCGGCGGACGCCGCGGCGGACCATGGCGATCACCAGGGGCCGCGCGGGCGCCGGCACCGAAGCGAAGAACTGGCGCGGGCCGCGGTCGAAATTGGCGTCGTCGACCCAGCGGGCATGGACCAGCGCCCAGTAGAGATGCTCCTCGGCCATCTTCTCGAACGCCCAGGCGACCGCCCGCTGCTCGTCGGACAGCCCGCGGTCGAGCTCGACGCCGTATTTCTTCTCGATATGCCAGCGGATGAAGGTCGAGTCGGCGATCACGGCGCCGTCGTCGTCCATGTAGGGCAGCTTGCCTTTCGGCGCCTTGCGCAGATTGCCGAGCGCGGTGCGGTAGGGCACGCCGGCCATCTTCAGGAGCGTCTCCGCCTTGGTCACGAACGGGCTCGGATCGGGCAGGCCGAAAGCGGGGCCGAAGCCGTACAGCGTGATCATGGGGGGCACCTCCGGACCTTCGATCGCGGGGGACGTCGACCGCGACGGTTCGATTGCATGGATGATTTGGCGGTGCGCCATGGCAGCACCATGACGGAGCCGCCCCCTGATCCGAAGTGTCGCGCGAAAGGGTGCCGCTGCCGTCAGACCGCCGGGGCGATCAGCAGTCCCGCCGGGGCGCTGGCGCCGGCGATCCGGCAGCGACCGGCCTCGACGTTGATCCGTCCCTCGGCGAGCCAGCGCAAGGCGAGCGGGTAGAGGCGGTGCTCGACCGCGAGCACCCGCGCCGCCAGGGTGTCGGGCGTGTCGTCGTCGCCGACCGGCACGGCGCCCTGGACGACGATCGGGCCGGAGTCCATCTCGGGGACGACCAGATGAACGGTCGCCCCGTGCAGCCGCACCCCGGCGGCGAGCGCCCTTGCATGGGTGTCGAGCCCCTTGAAGGCCGGCAGCAGGGCCGGGTGGACGTTGATCATCCGCCCCTCCCAGCGCCCGACGAACCACGGGGTGAGCAGCCGCATGAAGCCGGCGAGACACACAAAGGCGATGCCATGTGCCTGAAGCGCCGCATCAAGCGCGCGCTCGAAGCCCTCGCGATTCTTGCCGAAATCCTTGTGGTCGACGACCTCGGTGGTGATCCCGGCCGCGGCCGCCCGGGCAAGGCCGGCGGCATCCGGCCGGTTCGACAGGACGAGGGCGATCTCGGCCGGGAAGGCCGGGTCGGCCGCCGCCTCGATCAGGGCCGCCATGTTGGAGCCGCGCCCGGAGATCAGGATCGCGACCTTGGCGCGTCCCGCCGTCATGGCTCCCGCGGCCATCGCTCAGGCCTCCAGGGCGAGCCGGCCCGCATAGGTCACCCGCTCGCCATCCTCCGCCGCGGCGACCACCCGGCCGATCCGGGCGACCCGCTCGCCGGCCCGGGTCAGGGCGGCCTCGACGGCGTCGGTCTCGTCGGGAGCGACAACCGCCACCATGCCGATGCCGCAGTTGAAGGTGCGCAGCATCTCGGGCGCGGCGACGCGGCCCGCCGCGGCCAGCCAACGGAACACCGGCAGCACCGGCACGGCGTCGAGATCGATCCGCACCCCGAGCCCCTTGCCGAGCACCCGCGGAATGTTGTCCGGGAAGCCGCCGCCGGTGATGTGGGCGAAGGCCTTGATGGCGCGGGTCTCACGCATCGCCGTGAGGCAGCCGGCGACGTAGATCCGGGTCGGCGTCAGCAGCACCTCGCCGAGCGAGCGGGCCTTGTCGAACGGGGCAGGAGCTTCCCAGCCGAAGCCGGACTGCTCGACGATCCGGCGCACCAGCGAGTAGCCGTTGGAGTGGACGCCGGAGGAGGCCAGGCCGAGCACGACGTCGCCCTCCGCCACCGGCCGCGGCAGCAGGCCGCCGCGCTCGGCGGCGCCGACCGCGAAGCCGGCGAGGTCGTAGTCGTCGCCCTGGTAGACACCCGGCATCTCCGCCGTCTCGCCGCCGATCAGGGCGCAGCCGGCCTCCTTGCAGCCCGCCGCGATGCCGGCGACGATCTTGGCCGCGCGCTCCGGGACAAGGCGACCGCAGGCGAAATAGTCGAGGAAGAAGAGCGGCTCGGCGCCCTGCACCACGAGGTCGTTGACCGACATGGCGACGAGATCGATGCCGATCGTGTCGTGCCGGCCCGTCTCGATGGCGATCTTGACCTTGGTGCCGACCCCATCGGTCGCCGCCACCAGGACCGGATCCTTGAAGCCGGCCGGCTTGAGGTCGAACACCGCCCCGAAGCCGCCGATCTCGGCGTCGGCGCCCGGCCGCCGGGTCGCCCGGACCAGCGGCTTGATCAGGTCGACCAAGCGGTTTCCAGCGTCGATGTCGACGCCGGCGGCGGCATAGGTCAAGCCCGGTCGGTTGGTCTCACGCATGGGGGACGACCTCGAAGGCCCGTGACGTCGAAGATGGGGGGTCGTACGTGGGAATCGGGCCTAGCGCAACGATCCTGAGCACAATATGAAGCCAGTGCTTACCGTTCGAGTTGCCATTCGACTTGCCAGTGGACTTTCCAACGTGCTGCCTGCGTGCCGCATCGGTGGCCGGGTCCGCGTGAGCCGGGGTCAATCGTGAATCTTCCGAATGTCGTGACTATTGCGCGTATCCTCCTCGTCCCGGTGCTGGTCTGGGCCATCGCGGCAGGCGAGATGCGGCTCGCGTTCATCCTTTTCGTGGCGGCCGGGGTCAGCGACGCGGTCGACGGCTTCGTCGCCAAGCGCTTCGGCATGACCACCGAGATCGGTGCCCACCTCGACCCGCTGGCCGACAAGATGCTGATCATCGCGATCTTCGTCGGGCTCGGCTGGTTCGGGAAGATCCCGCTGTGGCTGGTGATCCTGGTGGTGTCCCGCGACATCCTGATCATCGGGGGCGTGATGTTCGCGATGCTGCTCGGGCGACCCATCACGGTGCGGCCGCTGTGGATCTCGAAGGTCAACACGGTGGCCCAGATCGTCTTCGCCTCGGTGGTGCTGGCGGCGCTCGGCTTCGACTTCGATGCGGAGCCCGCCCAGTCCATCATCATGTATCTGGTGGCGATCCTGACGCTGCTGTCGATCGGCTTCTACACCCGCGAATGGGTGCGGCACATGAACGCCACGGAAGGCGAGTCCGGCTGATGCCGAGCCGCCCGGCCGGCCCCGAGCAGCTCTCGCTCGGCTTCGCGCACCACGAGAGCCTGGCCCGCGAGGACTTCCTGCGCATGCCGTCGAACGCCGCGGCGCTCGACACCCTCGACCGCTGGCCCGACTGGCCGGCCCGCGCCCTGGTGCTGGCGGGCCCGGCAGGCTCGGGCAAGAGCCACCTCGCCGCCATCTGGGCCGCGCGGGCCGGTGCCCGCATTCTTCCGGCATCGGCGCTGAACGAGGCTGCCGTGCCGGAGGTGCTGGCGGCCGGTGCGCTGGTGCTCGAGGACGTGCGGCCCGGTGTCGACGAGGTTGCGCTGTTTCATCTCCTCAATCTGGCCCGCGATGCCGGCACCTTCCTGCTGTCGACGGCGCTTGCCCCGCCGGCCGGCTGGACGCTGCGGCTCGCCGATCTTCACTCCCGCTTGCGGGCCATGCCGGTGCTGCAGCTCGCGCCGCCCGACGATGCGCTGCTGCGCGCCGTGCTGGTCAAGCTGTTCGCCGATCGCCAGCTCGCCGTCGACGAGGGGCTGCTCGTCTATCTGGAGCGCCGCATCGAGCGCTCGCTCGCGGCGGCCCGTGCCGTGGTGGCTGCGCTCGACCGCGAAGGCCTGCGCCAGCAGCGCCCGGTCAACCGCGCGCTCGCCGTCGAGCTGCTCGGCGCCGCCGCGGAGGACGCGGGCGAGGAGACCGACGTTTAGGACCTCGGCGGCGTTCAGGAGCGGCAATATCACGCGGCTGTCATCGTTCTGTCGGGGACTCGCCATACGCAGCTCCGGCCCGCATAGTCGGCGGGACGGACGCGCGTCGCGCGGCAGCGCCGCCGCGTGTCGTCCGGTGGCCCAGGCAGGACAGCATGGTCGACCAGCAAGGCATTGAGCAAGCTCTCGAAACGGGTCTATCCGCAGGGCTTGCCCCGGTCGCTCCCAAGGCCAAGAAGAAGCGCGACCCGGATCGCTACATCAACCGTGAATTGTCCTGGCTGCAGTTCAATCGCCGTGTTCTCGAAGAGTCGGCGAATCCGAATCACCCGCTCCTGGAGAAGGTCCGGTTCCTGTCGATCTCGGCCAACAACCTGGACGAGTTCTTCATGGTTCGGGTCGCCGGCCTGAAGGGGCAGGTGCGCGAGGGCATCTCGACCAAGAGCCCGGACGGGCTGACGCCGAGCGAGCAGCTCGTGCGCATCAACGAGGGCGTCAAGGAGCTCGCCGACGAGCAGCAATTGCGCTGGCGCGAGCTGAAAAAGGAGCTCGGCGCCCAGAAGATCATGTTCGTCGACGCGACCGAGCTGAAGAAGGGCGAACGGCAATGGCTGGAGGACTATTTCCTCCATCACATCTTTCCGGTGCTGACGCCGCTCGCCATCGACCCGGCCCATCCGTTCCCCTTCATCCCGAATTTCGGCTTCTCGCTCGCCCTGCAGCTCGCCCGCAGCCACGACGGCCGCGCCTTGAACGCGCTGATCCGCGTGCCGCCCAAGATCGAGCGATTCATCCGGCTGGCCGGCGAGGAGGGCGGGCCCGGCGTGGTGCGGCTGATCACGCTGGAGCACGTCATCGCACTGTTCATCCCGCGCCTGTTCCCCGGCTATGGCCTGAAGGGGCAGGCCGGCTTCCGCGTGCTGCGCGACTCCGAGGTGGAAATCGAGGAGGAGGCCGAGGACCTGGTCCTCCTCTACGAAAGCGCGCTGAAGCGGCGGCGGCGTGGCACGGTGATCCGGCTCGAGCTCGATGCGGCGATGCCGGCCGAGCTGCAGCGCTTCGTGCAGCGTGCGCTGGCGGCCGCCGACGACGAGGTCTTCCTGATCGACGGCGTGCTGGCGCTGAGCGAGCTCGCGCAGCTCACCTCGCTCGACCGGCCGGACCTCGAGTTCATTCCCTATAATCCGCGCTTTCCCGAGCGCATCCGCGACCATGCGGGCGACTGCTTCGCGGCGATCCGGCAGAAGGACCTGATCGTCCACCACCCCTACGAGTCGTTCGACGTCGTCGTGCAGTTCCTGCAGCAGGCGGCGCGCGACCCCGACGTCGTCGCCATCAAGCAGACGCTCTACCGCACCTCCAAGAACAGCCCGATCGTGGAGGCGCTCGCCGAGGCGGCGGAGGCCGGCAAGTCGGTCACGGCCGTGGTGGAGCTGAAGGCGCGCTTCGACGAGGAGGCGAACATTCGCTGGGCGCGCGACCTCGAGCGCGCCGGCGCCCAGGTGGTCTACGGCTTCATCGAGCTGAAGACGCACGCCAAGCTGTCGCTGGTGGTCCGCCGCGAGAACGGCTCGCCGCTCTCCTATGTCCACACCGGCACCGGCAACTATCACCCGCAGACGGCGCGCATCTACACCGATCTGTCGTTCTTCACGGCCGACCCGGTGATCGCCCGCGACGTCGCGAGGGTGTTCAACTTCATCACCGGCTACGCCGAGCCGGCCGGACTGGAGCGGCTCTCGGTGTCGCCCCTCAACCTGCGCACCCGGATGATCGAGCACATCGGCGGCGAGACCGCCAATGCGCGCGCCGGCAAGCCGGCCGCCATCTGGATGAAGATGAACTCGCTGGTCGATCCCGGCATCATCGACGCGCTCTACGAGGCCTCGCAGGCCGGCGTGCCGATCGACCTCGTGGTGCGCGGCATCTGCTGCCTGCGGCCGGGCGTGCCGGGCCTCTCCGACAACATCCGGGTGAAGTCGATCATCGGCCGGTTCCTCGAGCACGGCCGCATCTATTGCTTCGGCAACGGCTATGCGCTGCCGAACCCGAAGGCGCATGTCTACATCTCGTCGGCCGACATGATGCCGCGCAATCTCGATCGCCGCGTCGAGGTGCTGTGCCCGATCCTCAATCCGACCGTGCACGAGCAGGTGCTCGACCAGATCATGATCGCCAACTTCAAGGACAACGAGCAGAGCTGGACGCTCTTGCCGGACGGCAGCTCGACGCGTATCAAGGCGGCGTCCGGCGAGGAGCCGTTCAACGTGCATAAATATTTCATGACGAACCCCAGTCTGTCCGGCCGCGGAAAGTCGCTGAAGGACTCGTCGCCGCGCAGCTTCACCCGGCGGGGAGACCGTGCCTAAACGCAAAGCGACGGCGGCTGCCGCCGCCCAGGGCCGGCTCGACAACGGGCCTCCTGTCGGCGTCATCGACATCGGCTCGAACTCGATCCGGTTGGTCGTCTACGAGGGGCTCACCCGCAGCCCGACGCCGATCTTCAACGAGAAGGTGCTGGCCGGGCTCGGCCGTGAGGTGCTGTCGACCGGGCTCTTGGCCGCCGACGCGGTCGAGCGGGCCTATCAGGCGCTGCGGCGCTTCCGGGTGCTGTGCGACACCATGGGGGTGGCGCGCCTGTGGGTGATCGCCACCGCGGCCTGCCGCGACGCCAGCAACGGTCCCGAGTTCATCCGCGCGGCGCAGACGATCTGCCGCGCCAAGGTCGATGTGCTGTCGGGCAAGCGCGAGGCGACGCTGGCGGCGCTCGGCGTCGTCTCCGGCATCTATCAGCCGGACGGGATCGTCGGCGATCTCGGCGGCGGCTCGCTCGAGCTGGTCGACGTGCGCGGCACGCGCCTGAAGGGCGGCACGACGCTGCCGCTCGGCGGCCTAGCGCTGCAGGATCTCTCGGCGCGCTCGCTCAAGAAAGCCGAGAAGATCGTCGACCAGGCACTGCGCAATGTCGGCTTTCTGAAAGCCGGCGGCGGCCGTGCCTTCTATGCGGTCGGCGGCACCTGGCGCGCGCTGACGCGCCTGCACATGCGCCAGACCGGCTATCCGCTGCATGTGATGCAGAACTATGTCATTCCGGCCCGCGAGGCGCTGGAGTTCGCGCGGCTGGTGCGGCGCGTCAACGCCGACACGCTGTCGCAGATCGAGTCGGTCAACGAGTTCCGGCGGCCGCTGCTCGCCTATGCGGCGATCGTGCTGGAGCACATCATCCGCTACGCCAAGCCGCGCGAGATCGTCGTCTCGGCCGCCGGCGTGCGCGAGGGGCTGCTCTACGAGGTGCTGAGCGAGCGCGAGCGCAAGCGCGACCCGCTGCTCGTCGCCGCGATGGAGCTCAACGTGCTGCGCTCCCGCTCGCCCGCCCACGGGATCGAGCTGGTCGACTGGACGGACCGCTTCATGGCCTCGACCGGCATCGACGAGACCGCGTCGGAGATACGGTTGCGGCACGCCGCCTGCCTGCTCGGCGACATCGGCTGGCGCGCCCATCCCGACTACCGCGGCGAGCAGTCGCTCAACGTGATCTCGCATGCGAGCTTTCTCGGCGTCGATCATCCGGGCCGGACCTATATCGCCCTCGCCGTCTATTTCCGCCATGTCGGCCTGTACGACGGCGAGCTGTTGCCCGGCATGCGCGAGCTCGCCACCGCCCGTATCATCGATCGCGCGCGCGTTCTCGGCGGCGCCATGCGGGTCGCCTATCTGATCTCGGCCGCGAGGCCGGGCGTGCTCCCGTCGGTGCCCATGATGGTGCGGCGCGGCCAGCTCGAGCTGTCGCTCGGTGGCGACCTCGCGGCGCTCGGTGGCGAGCGCGTCGCCAACCGCCTGCGCCAGCTCGCCCGCCTGATCGGCCGCGAGGCCGTGGTGGTGACGAGCTGAGGTCGCCGGCCGGCGCGACCGCACGGCACGCCGAAACCTTGCGACGCACCTTGGAAACAGTCGAAATCATCGCGTTTGAAAGCTCATGACCCATGGGCTAAGCACATGGGCCGGGTCGACAGAATGGACGGTGCTCGGGCCGCACCAGCGGCCCGTCGTCGTCGGTGCAGACCATGTGAGACAGGCGATGCCGCCCCCGACCGCCGATCTCGCCCTCGTTTTCGCGTCCGAGCGCGGTCGCCTCGAGCGGCTGATCGGACGCATCATCGGCGATCGCCATGTCGCCGAGGATCTGGTCCAGGAAGCGTTCCTGAAGGTGTCGCGCGCCGCCGTCATCATGACGGTCGACGATCACCGCGGCTACCTGGTGCAGACCGCCCGCAACCTCGCCCTCGACCATCGCCGCCGCATGCGGGTGATGCGCCCGGCCGAGGACAGCGACGCAGAGTTCCGCCTTCTCGCCGACGCCGCACCGACGCCCGAGACCATGGTGGCCGATCGCCAGGCGCTCGCCGTTGCCATGGCGGCGCTGCGCCGCCTGCCGGTCCGCACCCGCCGCGCCTTCGAGATGCATCGGCTCGACGGCCGCACCATGGCCGACATCTCGGCCGAGCTCGGCGTCTCGGTGTCGCTCGTCTGCAAGCTCGTGCACGAGGCCTACACGGCCGTTCGCGACGAGCTCCACCGCGGTGATCTGCTGCCGCGCCGGACTGAAAATTCCCCGGACTGAAACGTCCTTGCTGGTGTAAGTCCAGCGTCGGGGGGAACGGCGCAGCGGGCGGCGCCCACACGGATGCCGGGGGAATGACCAGCAGAGACGACGAGCGGCTGTGGGGCGAGGCCCTGGCGCTGTTGCTGCGCCTGCGCGAGCGGCCCGGCGACCCCGCGCTCCGGGACGAGGCGGCGCGCTGGTGCGCGCAGAGTTCCGCGCATCGCGCCGCCTTCGACGAGGCCGAGGCGGTGTGGCGAGTGACGGGCGCGCTGCCGCGCACGCAGGCTCCGACGATCGCTCCGCCGCGTGCTCCGTTGCTCACCCGCCGGCACGTCGCCGCCGGGCTCGGATTCGCGGTCGCGGCCGGCATCGCCGGGCTCGCGGTGCCCGAGCTGACATTGCGGGCGCGCGCCGACGTGCTCACCGGCACGGCCGAGATCCGCCGCGTCGCGCTGCCCGACGGCAGCGCCGCGACGTTGGGCCCCGACAGTGCGGTCCGGCTCGCCTACGGGCCCGACGCCCGCGAGGTCGATCTCCTGGCCGGCATGGCTTACTTCGAGGTGGCGGCCGGTTCCGCCGCGCCGTTCCGGGCCGTGTGCGGGCCGCTGGCCGTGACGGCCGCCGGCACGGCCTTCGAGGTGTCGCGCGACGCCGGCTGGCTGATCGCCGCCGCCGACAAAGGCTCCATCGCGGTGCGGTTGCCGGCGACCTCCGGGCCGGCCGAGTCCATGCTGGAGGCCGGCGACTGGCTCTCCTTCGACGAGAGCGAGCAGGCGATGGCGCGCGGCGTGCGCGCCGCCGGCCTGCGGGCCGCCTGGCGGGACCGCGTCGCCGTCGCCGACCGCGAGCCGGTCGGCGCCGTGGTCGCCCGCATTGCCCGCTGGCATCGGGGCCGGGTCTTGGTCGCGCCCGGCTTCGGCGGCCGTCGCGTCAGCGGCATCTTCGACCTGCGCGATCCCCGCCGCGCCCTGGAAGCCGTGGTGGCCCCGTTCCACGGCCATGTCCGCGACCTCTCGCCCTGGCTCACGGTGCTGACGACGATCTGACCCGCCCGACTTTTGAAAACCTCCAATCGAAGCCGCTGGCGTGAAAACCGCGGCGGCTCGTTCGTCCATCGAGCATGGGGCTGCGGCGCGGGGGCGCCGCCGGGCGAGCGATCGGGGCAGGGGAATGCGTCAGCGTCGAACCAGGATTTTGGAGGCGGCCGTCGCGGTCGGCCTGGCGGCGATGCCGCTGGCCGGGGCGGGCGGCGCGCTCGCCCAGGCGGTCGCCGAGGCCGCCACATTCTCGGTGCCGGCCGGATCGCTGTCGTCGGCGCTGGTCGCCTTCGGGCGCCAGAGCGGCCTCCAGGTGAGCTTTGCGCCGGAGATCGCGACCGGCAAGTCGAGCCCCGGCGTCGCCGGCGCGCTCAAGCCCGACGCGGCGCTGGAGCGGCTGCTCGGCGGCACCGGCCTGATCTGGCGCTGGGCCAACGACGCCACCGTGACGATCTACGATCCGCGTTCCGCCGCCATGACGGCGAACGCGCAGGGCACCATTCCGCTCGAGGAGATCCAGGTCACGGGCGTCGGCACCAAATCGAGCGAGACCGCCTGGGGCCCGGTCGACGGCTATGTCGCGACCCGCAGCGGCGCCGGCTCCAAGTCCAACACGCCGATCGTCGAGATCCCGCAGTCGGTCTCGGTCGTCACCCGCGACCAGATGCGCGACCGCGGTGTCCAGACCGTCACCGAGGCGCTGCAATACACCCCAGGCGTCGTCACCTCGGCGGGCGGCAAGGACCCGCGCTTCGACATCGTCTATCTACGCGGATTCAACACGCAGGGCTCCGGCGGCTATCGCGACGGCATGCGGGAGTTCGCCGACGCCAACGCCCTCAGCGCCTACCGGACCGAGCCCTACGGGCTCGAGCGTATCGACGTGATGCGCGGCCCCGGCTCGGTGCTCTACGGCCAGACCGGGCCGGGCGGCGTCATCGACAAGATCAGCAAGCGGCCGACGCCAGTGCCGTTCGCCGAGTTCGTCGGTACGTTCGGCAATTTCGACCGGATCCAGGGCGCCTTCGACCTCGGCGGCGCGGCGGATGAGGCGGGCAGGTACCAGTTCCGCCTGACCGGGCTCTTGCGCGAGAGCGACGCCCAGATCGCCCATTTCTCGCGGTTCGTCCCGGACGACCGCAAATACGTCGCGCCGGCCTTCACCTGGCAGCCGACCGCCGACACCCGGTGGACGATCCTGACCGAGTACCAGCACGACCTGAGCGGCAACGCCTTTCCCGTCTCGCGGCTGCGGACCTCGGGATCGACCGTGACGGCCGTCAGCGCCCTGCCGCTGTATCTCGGCGATCCGAACTGGAACAAGTACGACCACGAGCAGTACCGGATCGCATCGCTGTTCGAGCACCGGTTCAACGACGTGCTCGCCGTGAAGCAGAACATGGCCTTCACGTCGCTGACGCTCGACTACCGCTATCTCACCGGCTCGCTCGCCAACAACGCGACGACGGCCCAGCGGGTCGCCCGCACCTCCGACGACAAGGCCGATACCTACACGCTCGATAATCAGGCCCATGCGAACTTCTTTACCGGACCACTGTCGCACGCTGTCCTGGTCGGCTTCGATTTTCAGCGTCTCGGCTTCGACACCGTGTTCAAGGGCAGCCCCGGCACCTACGCGCTCGACACCATCAATCCGATCTACGGCATCGCGGTGCAGCCGGCCACGAGCACGTTGACCAGCACGGCCCAGACGCTGCAGCAGGCCGGCCTCTACGCCCAGGATCAGGTCAAGCTCGACAAATGGCTGCTCACCCTCGGCATCCGTCACGATCATGCGGAGCTGGAGAGCGACAACCGGGTCAGCAGAGCGGTCACCAACACAGACGACACGGCGACCACCAAGCGGGTCGGGCTCACTTACCTGTTCGACGACGGCGTCGCGCCCTATGCGAGCTGGGCGACCTCGTTTCTGCCGACCACCGGCACGGACTTCTCCGGCAATCCGTTCAAGCCGACGACGGGTCGGCAATACGAGGTCGGCGTCAAATGGCAGCCGCCCGGCAGCCGGACGCTGGTCACGGTCGCGGCCTTCGACATCGTCCAGCAGAACGTCCTGACGACCGATCCGGTGAACACGGGGTTCAGCGTCCAGACCGGTGAGATCTCTTCGCGCGGTATCGAGTTCCAGGCGACGACGTCGCCGCTCGCCGGCCTCGACCTGATCGTCTCCGCCTCGGTACAGGACGTCGAGGTGACCCGGAGCACCAAGGCCGATCTCGGCAAGGTGCCGCTGCTGATCCCCGAGCAGCAGGCGGCGGCCTGGGCCAAGTACACGATCCAGAGCGGCTTTTTCACCGGCCTCGGCTTCGGCGCCGGCGTGCGCTACATCGGGGAGACCTGGGCGGACCTCGCCAACACCATCCCGAACGCGCCGCAGACCGTGGTCGACGCCGCGCTCTCCTACGATTGGAAAGGCGCCCGCTTCGCCCTCAACGTGACCAATCTGTTCGACCGCGAGCAGGCCCTGTGCACCACCTCGGGCGGCTGCCAGTTCATCAGCCCGCGCACCGTGGTCGGTTCGGTCCGCTACCGGTGGTGACGTGGTGACGGAGGCGTCGTCGCGCGGACCGCGGCTGCGGCCCTGGCTGGTGCGGCTGCATCGCTGGGTCGGGCTCGCCATCGCGCCGTTCCTGATCGTGTCGGCGCTCACCGGCAGCGCCATCGCGTTCCGCGAGGAGCTCGATGCCTGGCTCAACCCGGACCTGTTCGCGGCGCCCGGCGTCGGCACGCCGCTGGCGCCCTCCGGGATCGTCGCCGCCGTGGAGGCGGCCGATCCGCGCGTGCGCGTCGTCCGGGTGCCGCTGCCGCACGAACCCGGCGAGGCTTTGGTCGTCGGCGTGCAGCCGAGGCTCGATTCGGTGACGTGGCGGCCCTTCGCCATCGACCACAACCAGGTGTTCGTCGATCCGGTCACGGGGGTGGTGCTGGGCCGGCGGCTGTTCGGCGCGGCGCGGCTCGACCGCGCGCACCTGATGCCGTTCCTGTACCAGCTCCACTTCACCCTGATGACGCCGGCCCGCTGGGGCGTCTGGCTGCTCGGCGGCGTCGCGATCCTGTGGTTCCTCGACGGCTTCGTGGCGCTCGCCTTGACGCTGCCGCGGGCGCGGCCGCTGCTCGCGTACTGGGGGACGGCGTGGCGGATCAAGCGCGGCGCCAGCGCCTACCGGCGAAACTTCGACCTGCACCGGGCCGGGGGCTTGTGGCTGTGGAGCGTGCTGCTGGTCCTGGCCTTTTCGGGCGCGGCGCTCAACCTGACGGCCGAGGTATTTCGCCCGGTCGTCTCGCTGGTCTCGACGCTGACGCCGAGCGCGCGCGAAGCGGGTGCGCCGCGGCTGCGGCGTCCGCCGGCCGAGCCGAAGCTCTCCTTCGAGGATGCCTTCGCGGCGGCCCGTTGCGTGATCGCCGAGCGCGGCTGGGCCATGGCGCCGCTCCAGGCCGCCTATATCCGGCACTACGGCGCGTATTTCGTCAGCGTCGCGGCACCGGGTCCCGACCACGACGACGGGATCGGCCACCCGCATCTCTTCTTCGACGACCAGGACGGCACGCTGCTGCACGCCGAGGTGCCGGGCGAGGGCTCGGCCGGCGACATCTTTCTGGATCTCCAGCACCCGCTGCACACCGGCCGGATCATCGGCCTGCCGGGCCGCATCCTGATCTGCATCGCCGGGCTGGTGACGGCCGCGCTGACCATTACGGGCGTGGTTCTGTGGGCCACCAAGCGCCGCCGCGCGCGCCGCCCGCGTGCCGCGATGGAGACCGCGACGGCCGAGTAGGGACGGTCAGCCGTGCTGATCCGTCCAGGCGCCCGTTCCGGCGACCTGCGGGGCGGGCTCGCCGGGCGTCCAGCGGAGCGCCGATCCGCCCTCGATCGCGATGCCCTCGTCGACGACGACCCGAAGCAGGCGCTTCGCGCCGGGAAAGCGCGCAACCTCGTCCGAGTCCCAGATCACCTCGGCGCGGCCGGTGAGCATCAGCACGTCGCCGGTCGCGTCGTCGACGAACAACACCCCGGTGGCCGGGTTCGTCAGGATGTTGCCGAAGGTGTTGAAAAAGAAGTTTCCGAGGAAATCGGGGACGACCAGCACGCTGTGTCCGCCCTCGCGGCGCAGGTCGACGAAGCCCGGCCGGCCGCCGCGGTGGCTGATATCGACGCCCTCGACCGGATCGCCGTCGCCGGCCCCCGGCGAGGCGGTGGCGATATAGAACGTGTCGGCTGCGCGCACCAGCGCCGCGGCCTGTTGGGACAGCACGGCGCCCTCGGGCCGCAGCCGTGGCCGGCCGCACGTCGGGGCTTCGACATAGGTCACGCTGCGGGCGCGGATGTACTTGGCGCAATTCCCAAAGCTCTGGTCGACCGCGATCGACATCGTGGTGCCGTCGATGGCGGCGATGCGGCCGTTCATGCGGTTGCGCCGGCGGGTCGCCGGCTGGATGCCGAGCACGCCGACGGGCGCACCCGGCACCAGCGTGCCGCCGAGCGGATGGCCGGCCGGCAGCACGGCGTCGACCGTCAGGGTGTGCGGATCGCCCGAGTGGGCAAATCCCGGCGGTCCGGCGAGGAGGGCGGCCCAGGGCCGGCCCTGCCGGTCGAGCGCGCCGACGACCAGGAACGGCAGCGTCGCGAAGAAGGCGCGGTGCTGGTCCGGCATGGCGGTGCGGATGCCGAAGCGGCCGCCGCGCTCGGCGATCTCGCGGGCGCCGACGCGCTCCTGCGCGGCAATCTCGCCGGCGTGCCAGGGAGAGGAGTCGAGGCTCCAGCCGGGCGGCCTCGCCGAGGTCATGATACCGCCTCCAGGGCCGGCTCGGTCTTTTGCATCGGCACGAAGCCGGGCAGGGCCTCGATACCGGCGAGCCAGGCGACGATACGCGGGTAGGGCGCCAGTGCGACGCCGCCCTCCGGCGCATGCGCAGTGTAACTGTAAAGGGCGACGTCCGCGATGGTCGGCCCGTCGCCGGCGACGAACCGCCGCGTGGCGAGATGCCGGTCGAGCACGCCGAACAACGCATGCGCCGTCGCCTTGGCGGCCGCGTGGTCGCGCGGTGCCCCGAACACCGTGACGAGCCGTGCCGTCGCCGGCCCGGCCGCGAGCGGTCCGGCCGCGATCGACAGCCAGCGCTGGATCTCGGCCGCGGTGTCCGGATCGGTCGGGTACCAGCGTCCGGTTCGGTCATAGCGCAGCGCCAGATAGACCAGGATCGCGTTGCTGTCGGCGATCACCCGGTCACCGTCCTCCAGCACGGGTACTTGCCCGAACGGGTTCTTGGCCAGGAACGCCGGAGCCTTGTGGGCGCCGACGGCGAGGTCGACCTCGATCGTTTCGGCCGCGAGCCCGAGCAGAGAGAGAAACAGCTCGGCCCGGTGGGCGTGGCCGGAGAGCGGGTAGCGATGCAGGCGGAGCGTGGTCTTCGGCGCGGTCATGTTGGTCTCCCGGGGCGCGAGGAACGGCGACCCGAGACCTAGCTGTTGCGCATTGCCGGTAGAATATGCTGATCTCGTAAAAGATCATTACAAAATGCGGAATAATCCATGGACCGGCTCGGCGCCATGCGGGCCTTCGTGGCGGTGGCCGAGGAGGAGGGCTTCTCGGCCGCGGCCAAGCGACTCGGCCTGTCGCCGCCGGCCGTGACGCGAGCGGTCGCGGCGCTCGAGGAGGCGCTCGGCACGCGGCTGCTGCGGCGGACCACCCGGGTGGTGCGGCTCACCGAGGCGGGGCGGACCTTCCTGATCGACTGCCGACGCATCCTGGCCGCGCTCGACGAGGCGATGGCGGCGGCCGCCGGCACCCAGACCGAGCCGCGCGGCCGGGTCGCCGTGACGGCACCGGCGATGTTCGGGCGCCGCCACGTGGCGCCCGTGATGGTGGCGCTGCTGGCCCGCCATCCCGGGCTCGCCGTGCAGACCCTGTTCGTCGACCGCGTCGTCGATCTCCTGGAAGAGGGCATCGACATCGCCGTGCGCATCGCGCACCTCGCCGACTCGTCGTTGACCGCCGTAAAAGTCGGCAGCATGCGGCGCGTCGTCTGCGCCGCACCGGCCTATCTCGACGCCCATGGAACGCCGGCCGATCCGCGCGATCTCGCCGACCACGAGGCGATCGCCTTCTCGCAGGCCGCGACCGAGGCGCTGTGGTCGTTCCCGGCGGGCCGGCGCAGCCTGACCGTGAGGCCGCGCACCCGGCTGGTCGTCAACTCGGCCGAGATGGCCATCGCCGCGGCTGTGGCCGGCCACGGCATCGCGCGGGTGCTGTCCTATCAGGCGGTTCGCGAGGTGCAGGCCGGAGCGCTGCGGATCGTCCTGGCCGCGCACGAGCCGGCGCCCGTCCCGGTCCATGTCGTCCATGGCGAGGGCCGGCAGGTGTCGGCCCGCAGCCGGGCCGTCATCGATTTCGCGGTGGAGCGCCTGCGCGCCGACGCGCCCGGCTGGATTGCGGTCTAAACGGTCCGCTCGACCGCGATCACCCGGCCGCGCTCGACCGCGAGCGAAAGCTGGCCGTGCTTGAGCGCGAGCGCCTTGTCGCCGAACAGCTCGCGACGCCAGCCCTTGAGGGCACGCACGTCGGCCTCGTCGTCGGCGGCGATGTGCTCGAGGTCGTCGACCGTGGCGATCACCTTGGCGGCGACGCCGTGGCGCTCCGCCGTCATCCGCAGCAGAACCTTCAGAAGCTCGACCGTGGCGCTGCCATTGGCCATCGGCCGGCTGCGCTCGATCGGCGGCAGCGTCTTGGGGTCGCGGGCGAGCCCGGCCTTGATCGCCTCGACGATGTCCTGGCCCCAGCGCGAGCGCTCGAAGCCCTTGGGCAGCGAGCGCAGGCCGGCGAGCCGCTCCGGCGTCGTCGGCGCCTGCAGGGCGATCTCGCCGATCACGTCGTCCTTGAGCACCCGGCCGCGCGGAACATCGCGCGACTGCGCCTCGCGCTCGCGCCAGGCGGCGACCTCGATCAGGACGGCGAGCTCCTTGGGTTTTCGCACCCGGCTCTTGAGCCGTTCCCAGGCGGTCTCCGGATCGGCCCGGTAGGTCGACGGCGAGGTGAGGATCTCCATCTCCTCGTCGACCCAGTTGGTGCGGCCGCGCCGCGCCAAATCCTCCGACAGGGCCACATAGGCGTCGCGCAGATGAGTGACGTCGGAGGTCGCATAGGCGATCTGGGCCGGCGTCAGCGGCCGACGCGACCAGTCGGTGAAGCGGTGCGACTTGTCGAGATTGTCGCCGGTGATTCGCTGGACGAGCTGGTCGTACGAGATGGCGTCGCCGTACCCCAGCACCATGGCGGCGACCTGGGTGTCGAAGATCGGGCGCGGGATCAGCGAGGCCTGGTGCCAGACGATCTCGATGTCCTGACGGGCGGCGTGGAAGACCTTCACCACCCGTTCGTTCGCCATCAGGGCGTAGAACGGGGCGAGGTCGATGCCGTCGGCCAGCGTGTCGACCACCACGGCCTCTTCCGGCGTCGCGATCTGGGCGACGCAGAGCAGCGGATAGTAGGTTGATTCGCGCAGGAACTCGGTGTCGACCGTGACGAAGGGATGCGCCGCCATCCGCTCGCAGACGGCTGCGAGCGCGTCGGTGGTGGTGATCGGCTCGACCGCCTGGATGTCGGTGGGCTCGCCGGCTGCGCGGGCGGTTCGCGTACGCAACGGATCCTCGGTCAGCATCGAACGGGGGGGAGGGGCTGGGCTGACGGGCCTGGCCCGCCGAATGCACGATGAAACATTTTGGTCATGAGGGCATCGATCATCAGGCCGAATGTTAGCGCGGTGAACCCGCGAGGTCGAGCAGTGCAGCCGGCATAAGCCGGAAATTCAAGGAATTTTCGCAAGATCGCAGGTGTCGTCGGGGTCGTCTACGCGGCGCGGTAGGGCGGTGCCGACGGAACGGCAGGGCGTTCACGCGGCGACGGCGTGCTCGTAGATGTCCTCCTCCTGGGCGTTGTGGATGCGGACCAGCGCCTCGATCGACTCGATCACCCGTTGGGCGTCGCGGACCAGGTAGCGGTCGACGTCCTGGGGCCGCAGGCCCTCGGCGAGTCGGGCCAGCAGGCGGGCGAGGTGCTGGATCTCGCGGTGCGCCCGGCTCATGGCGGACAAGCCATGGCCATCGGACAGGAAGCGGGTCAGCCGTGGATAGACGGTCGCCTCGTCGTCCAGCTCGTGGCGGACGACCTCCTCGGTGACCAGCCGGTTCGCCGCCAGCACCAGCTCCACCGCCTCGGCCGGGGCGGCGTCGTCGAGGGCGTCGGCGATCGTCCGCAGCCCGTCGAGGCTGCGCTCCAGGCGCTCGTGCTCCTCGCGCAGGTCGCGGGCCGCGGTCGACGACATGGTGCTCAGCCGGCGGCCCAGGGGGCTGCGCCCGGGCCCGAGTGCGCGCAGCGCATTGAGAATGACGGCGACGTCGATCGCCTCCTGGGTGAGCGCGCCGGCGACCGGGCTGAGGAAGCCGAAGGCGGCCGCCAGCATGGCGACGCCGGACAGCACCATGCCGACCACGATGCTCTGCACGGCGATGCTGCGGGTGCGGCGCGCCACCGCGACGGCCAGCGAGACGCGGTCGAGCCGGTCGACCAGGATCACCACGTCGGCGGCCTGCGACGAGGCCGAGGCGCCACGCGCCCCCATGGCGATGCCGACGCCGGCGGCGGCGAGCGCCGGGGCGTCGTTGATGCCGTCGCCGACCATCAGGGTCGGGGCGAGGCGCTGCTCGGTGGCGACCGCGTCGACCTTGTCGGAGGGCGAGCGGTCCGACAGCACGGCGTCGAGGTCGAGTGCCGCCCCGATCGTCTCGGCGGCGTCGGCGCGGTCGCCCGTCACCATCATGATGCGGCGGATGCCGGCCGAGCGAAGCATCTGGATGGCGCGCGGCGTCTCCTGGCGCAGCTCGTCGGCGAGCAGCAGGGCGCCGGCCGGCCTTCCGTCGATGACGACGAAGACGCCGAGCGCCGAGCGCCACGAGGCCCGCCGCAGGGCCCGGATCGCCCAGTCGGGAAGCCGCGCGGTGCCGAACGCCATCGACTGCGAGCCGACGCAGACGGCCTGCGGACCAATCCGTCCCTCCAGCCCGGAGCCGAGGTTTTCCCGCACGTCGGTCGGCATCGTCAGCGTGAGGCCGCGCCCGGTCGCGGCGCCGACGATGGCGCTGGCGATCACATGGTGCGAGGCCTGCTCCATGGAGGCGGCGAGCCGCAGCACCTCGTCGGCGTCCTCGCCGGGCGCCGTCTCGATGGCGACCAGCCGGGCGCCGCCGACCGTCAGCGTGCCGGTCTTGTCGAACAGCACCGTATGGGTCTGGGCGAGCGCTTCCAGCGCGCCGCCGCCCTTCACCAGGATGCCGTGGCGGGCCGCTTGCGACACGCCGGCGATGAAGGCGACCGGGGCGGCCAGGATCAGCGGACAGGGCGTGGACGCGACCAGCACGGCGAGCGCCCGGATCGGGTCGCCCGACAGGGCCCAGGCGGCGCCGGCGATCACCAGGGTCGCGGGCAGCAGCAGCAGGGCGAAGCGGTCGGCGATGCGGATGAACGGCGCCTTGGCGGTCTGCGCCGCCGTGACGAGACGGACGATGCCCGCATAGGTGCTCTCGCCGGCGGTCGCGCGCGCCAGCATCTCGAAGGTTTCTCCGACATTGACCGTGCCGCTGCGGACCTCCTCGCCGGCGCGCCGGGTCACCGGCAGGGCTTCGCCCGTCAGGGCGGACTCGTCGATCACGGCCCCGGCGCCCGTCACGGTACCGTCGACCGGCACCACCTCGCCGGCCCGCACCAGCACGGCGTCGCCGATCGCCACCGCCTCGATGGCGACGTCCTCGACGGTGTCACCGCTGCGGCGATGGGCAAGCCGCGGGGCGCGGTCGACCAGGGCGCGCAGGTCGCGCTCGGCGCGCGCCACCGCAAAGTCCTCGAGCACGTTGCCGCCCGTGTACATGATGGCGACCACGACGCCGGCGAGCGGCTCGCCGAAGACGAGTGCGGCGCTCATCGACACGAAGGCGACGGCATCGACCCCCATCCGGCCGGCCAGCAGGGCACGCACGATCGAGACGGCGAGGGCGACGACGACCGGCACGGTGCCGGCCGCGAACATCCAGTACGCCGCGACCGGTTCGCCGAGGCCCCAGGCCGCCAGCCCGAGCAACAGCCCGGCGAGCGCGGTCGAGACCAGGCCGTACCGCATCAATCGTTCGCGCATAGTGTCCTCGCCAAGGCGGATCAGGGGTTGCCGCGGGACTGCTAGCATTTGCCAGAAGTAATTGGAAATACGGTATTTTCCGGGGTTACAGCGCGACTGCGAGGCATTCGCGACGAGACCGTATGCAGCACGTTTGAACAGCGCCCTCCGGGTGCTCTCGGCGTCCTCGGACAGTCTCAGGACGGTGCGGGCCGGACGACCCGGCGGGCGCCGGCGAGGCAGCTTTCCACGACGGCGACCACCTCGTCCGGATCGAGCGGCTTCACCAGGCTCGCCACCGCGCCGAGATCGACAGCCATCTTCAGGAAGTCCGGGCCTGGGGCGCCGGTGCGCTCGGTCCGGGCCCCGGAGATCACCACCACGGGCAGGCTCGGATCGGCGCGGCGGATTTCCCGCAGCGTCTCGAAGCCGTCCATCTCGGGCATGAACACGTCGCAGATCACCAGGTCGAGCCCGCCGCCCTTGACCGAGGCAACGCCGGTGCGGCCGTTTTCGACCAACATGATCTCGTGGCCGGCCGCCTCGAGCAGGATCTGGAGGGAGGCACGGACCAGTTCATCGTCGTCGATCACCAGAAGACGCGCCATCGCGGGGTGACTTGCGGGTCGGGGGGGGGGACCGGTCTTGCTGCGGGTGCTGCTTCTGTCGTACACGGGTCAGTGTATACAGTACGCAAAAAAGATTCACGGATTTACTGCGCGACAGTCGCGTAAATACAGCCTTCCGCGATAAACATGCGTGATGACGACGCCAGTCCCCAGCACTCCTGACCTGCTCGATGGCCGACCGGCCGGCGAGCCCCTGATGGGTGCGGTCCCGGTGACCGGGGCGCCCCATGAGCGGGACGAGCTGCTGCGGCTCTGCATCGAGGCGGCACCGGTCGGCATCGCCATGTTCGACCGGCAGATGCGCTATCTGGCGGCGAGCCGCCGCTACCAGCAGGACCATGGCGTCGCCGACCAGCGCCTCGTCGGCCGCAGCCATTACGAGGTCTTTCCTGACATCCCGCAGCGCTGGCGCGACATGCATGGGCGCTGCCTCGCCGGTGCGAGCGAGCGGTGCGATGCCGACTACTTCGAGGCGCCGGACGGAACCCGGAGCTGGTTCCGCTGGGAGGTACGGCCGTGGCTCGATCCCGCCGGCGGGGTCGGTGGCATCGTGCTGTTCACGGAAAACATAACCGCGCACGTCGCCCGGGAGACCGAGCTGCGGCGCTGGGCGGATGCTTTCGAGAACGCCGCCTTCGGCATCGCGGTGAGCGACGCCTCGACCAACACGATCGACTTCGTCAATCCGGCCCGGGCAGCGATGTGCGGCCTGACGATCGAGGAGGTCTGCGGCTCCGACGTGCTCGCGTCCTATCCGCAGGACGAGCGGCCCCGGATCAAGGCCTTGATCGATGAGGCGGACCGCGCCGGGCGGGTGATCTACGAGTCGATGTTCGTCCGCAAGGATGGCTCGAACGTTCCGGTCGAGCTCGACATCACCAGCGTCCGCAACGCCGACGGCAGCGTCCGCTATCGCATCGCCACCGCGCTCGACATCACCGACCGGCAGCGCTCCGAGCGGGCCCGCAAGGACAGCGAGGCGGAGGCGCGGCGCTACTCGGATCTGCTGCGGACCATCATCGACACCATGGCCGAGGCCGTGCTGATGGTCGATGCCGACGGCCGCACGCTGTTCGCCAACGCCGCCTGCAAGGCGATGTTCGACAACCGCGACGACATCGGCTCGGAGGCGTGGCAGAAAATCTTCCACCGGTTCCGGCCCGACGGGGTGACGCCCTATCCGGTCGAGGAGACGCCGATCGGCCGTGCCCTGCAGGGCCAGAACTTCGACAACCTCTACGTCATCTGCAAGCGGGACGACGGCCCTCCCGACCTCCATATCGTGGCGAGCGGCCGCTCGATCCGCAACGAGGCCGGCCAGCACGAGGCCGCCGTCGTGGTCTATCGCGACGTCTCCGAGCTCACCGAGAAGACGTTGGCGGCCCAGCGCAGCGCCGAGCTGCTCGACAAGACCATCGCCAGCATCCCCGACGCCTTCCTGGTCGTAGACGAGAGGCGCAACTTCCTGCACGTCAATCCGGCCTGCAAGACGCTGCTCGGGATCGACGGGAGCGTGCCGCTCGACGAGTGGGAGAAGTCGTACGCGGTGCTCGGCGCCGACGGCACCACCGAGGTGCCGAGCGAGGAGCGGCCGCTGAACCGGGTGCTGAGCGGCGAGCCGATCGACGGCACCGAGCTGGTGCTGCGCGACCTAGAAAGCCGACGCGACCTCGTGCTGTCGCTGACGGCCCGCCCGATCTACGACGGCGACGGGATCATCCGCGGCGCCGTGCTGCTCTATCACGACCTGACCAAGTCGAAGCACATCGAGCGGCAGCTTCGCCAGGGCCAGAAGATGGACGCGATCGGTCAGCTCACCGGCGGCGTCGCGCACGATTTCAACAACATTCTCACGGCCATCACCTGCACGATCGAGATCCTCGCCAAGGGCGTCGCCGACCAGCCGCATCTCGCCACCATCGCCCGCATCATCGACCAGGCGGCGCGGCGCGGCGCCGATCTGACACGCCAGCTCCTCGCCTTCGCCCGGCGCCAGCCGCTCGAGCCGCGGCCGACCGACATCAACGGCCTGATGACCGACACGGCCCGCCTGCTGCGGCCGACGCTCGGCGAGCACATCGAGCTCGCCGCCGTGCTGGCGGACGGCCTGTGGCCCGCCATGGTCGACGCCTCGCAGCTCTCGACCGCGGTCATCAACCTCGCCGTCAACGCCCGCGACGCCATGCCGGACGGCGGCAAGCTCGTCATCGAGACCGCCAACGTGACGGTCGACGGCGCCTATGTGGAGAGCAATCCCGACGCGAGGCCCGGCGACTACGTGATGATCGCCGTCAGCGACAACGGCACCGGCATCCCGGCCGAGGTGCGCGACAAGGTGTTCGAGCCGTTCTTCACCACCAAGGAGGTCGGCCGCGGCACCGGACTGGGCCTGAGCATGGTCTACGGCTTCATCCGCCAGTCGGGCGGCCATGTGAAGCTGTACAGCGAGGAGGGGCAGGGCACATCGATCAAGCTCTACCTCCCGCGCATCGCCGAGGCCGAGGACGGTGTCGATGAGATGCCGGCGGTCGATGTCATGGCCGGCGGCGACGAGACCATCCTGGTCGTCGAGGACGACGACCTGGTGCGGCGGAACGTCATCGCGCTGCTGCAGGATCTCGGCTATCGCACATGGTCGGCGAGCAGCGGCCCCGAGGCCCTGGGGCTGCTCGACCAGGGCGCGGAGTTCGATCTCCTGTTCACCGACATCATCATGCCGGGTGGGATGAACGGCCGCGAGCTGGCCGCCGAGGTCTTGCGCCGGCGGCCCGGCGCGAAGGTTCTCTACACCTCCGGCTATGCCGAGGACGCGATCGTCCATCACGGCCGCCTCGACCCCGGCGTCACGCTCCTGAACAAGCCGTACCGCAAGGCCGATGTCGTCGCCAAGGTGCGCGAGGCGCTGGCCGGGCCGGTGGCGACGGGGACCGGTCCACGCAGCCGGCGGCGGCGGCGTACGGCCGAGTCCTCGCGCGACCGGAGCTGAGAGCGCCTCTTCTCCGTCATGCCCCGCGCAGGCGGGGCATCCAGTACGCCGCAGCGACTCGATCGAAACAACGGAGTTCGCGAAACAACGGAGCTCGGTGGATACTGGGTCGCCCGCCTTCGCGGGCGGCGACGACTGCGGCGCCGTGCCTATGGCGCCATCCGCCTCACCGCCCGCGCACCTTCGGCAGGAAGACGAACGGCCAGGGCGACGGCATCGGGCCGACCGGCACCTCGATCAGGGTGGGGGCGTCGCGCCGGGCGAAGCCGCGCTTCAGCGCAGCGCCGAGCTCATCCGGTGTGCGGGCCCGTTCGGCCGCGACCCCGAAGCTTTCGGCGAAGCGCACGAAGTCCGGATTGGCGAGATCGCAGCCGATCAGCCGGTTGCCGTACTGCTCCTCCTGGATGCGGCGGACATTGCCGAAGGCGCCGTCGCTGAACACCACGGCGACCAGTGGAATGCGGTGACGCACCGCCGTGGCGAGCTCGGTCGCCGTATAGAGGAAGCCGCCGTCGCCGTTGATCGACAGCACCGGCACGTCGCGCCGCGCGTCCTGGGCGCCGAGCGCCGTCGCAAAACCCCAGCCGAGATTGTCCTGGTAGCCGGGCGACAGAAAGGTGCGCGGCGCGTAGACCGGCATGGCGAGGCGCGCCGCGAAGCCGATCTGGGTGACCTCGTCGACGAAGATGCCGTCGTCCGGCAGCGCGGAGCGGATGGCGTCGACGAAGGAAAGCTGCGGCTGCAGCACCGCGAGGCGCGTGCGCAGCTTCGCTTGCCGCTCCTCCATCTCGGCGCGGCGCGGTGGCCGGGCACGATTGTGGGCCGGCACGAGGTCGATGATCCGGCGCAGGATCGGCGCGGCGTCGCCGACCAGCGCGCAGGTCGGCGGCGTGTGGCGGGCCGGCTCGTCCGGATCGGCATTGACGTGGATGATCTTCAGGTCGTCGTCGACGCCCCATTCGCGGCAGGCGAAATAGAGCCGCGTGCCGACCGCCAGCACGACGTCGGCTTCGCCCCAAAGCTCGTGGCCGAGCGGGTGCGTGACGCTGAGCGGATCGCGACTCGTGAGGATACCGCGGCCGCGGCGAAAACCGGCGGCCACCGGCGCCTGCAGCACGGCGGACAGCGCCGCCACCTCGGGCGCGGCGTCATGGGCGCCGCCGCCGACCATGATCAGTGGGTTTCTGGCGTTACCGAGCAGCTTTGCCGCGGCCCGCACGGCGTCCTCGTCGATCTCCGGTTCCGGTGAGGGGTCGGGCGCGAAAAACGGCGGCAGCACGGCGGCGCGGCCGTAGACGTCCATGGCGCATTCGAGCGCCGCCGGGCCGGGGCGCCCGGTCCGCATCGCCCGCATGGCGGCATGGACGAGCGGCGCCGCATCTTCCGGACTTCGGATGCGGGCCGTGAAACCGACCAGCCGCTCGATGATGCCGGCCTGGTCGTGGATCTCATGCAGGTGCCCGCGTGAAAGGCCGATCTCGGCGTCGGGGATCTGGCCGATCAGGCCGAGCACCGGGGCGTTCATCGAATAGGCGGTGAGCAGCGCCGCACCGGCGTTGAGGAGGCCGGGACCCGGCACCACGGCGAAGGGCTGCGGCCGGCCGGTGGCGAGCGCGGCGCCGAGCGCCATGTAGGCGGCGGCCTGCTCATGGCGGGCATGCACGGTGCGGATGCGGTCGGCCTGGCGCCAGAGCGCGTCGAACAGCGGGTCGTTGTGCACCCCCGGGACCGCGTAGAGCGTATCGACGCCGTGCGCCAACAAGGCGCCGACGACAGCGTCGGCTGTGGTCGTGAGAGTCATCGGGTCTGCCTCGAACCGGTCGTGGCGGGGGATGGCGGCCGTATAGCCGACCGCGGCGCCGCTGTCGCGCGGCGGGTCAGGCTCTCGGGCGCCGCCGGAGCTTGCTCCAGCCGGCCAGCGCCACCAGCAGGGTGCAGGCCCAGGTGAGGATCGCGCCGAACCCGAAGGCGCAGCGGCCGACGAGCTCGTTGGCGACGCCGGATGCGAGGAACGGAATGTTCGTCTCGAAGTTGCGCGGGCCGGGCCCGAAGGCGATCCAGGATCCGATCACGGCGAAGCTGGCGAACATCACGACGCCGACCAGGACCTGAAGCAGCCGCGGCCAGAACGGGGCGAAGGGCGGCACCTCGGCGCCGGGGTCGCGGCCGGTCAGCGCGTTGACCAGGACGACGAGGCCGGCGAGCAGGAACAGGCCGCCGGCCAGCACGGCGACCCAGATCGGGGTCTTGGGCGGATGCTTCGGCGGCTCGCCGATGACGCCGAGCACCATCAGGACGATGACCAGGCCGACCCCCGCGGCGAGCAGGCCGGCCCAGACCATCCCGTTGCGAGACAGTGGTTTTTGCTCAGCCATCGACCTGGTCCCGCCCGTCCATGTCCGGCCGCGGTTCGCGGTGCGACCGCATCCGTCCGGGGAACGCGGCGATTGTCGCCGGCGATGGTTTCCAATTGGTAGCGGGGCGGGGCAAAAGGCGCGGCTGACGGGAGGCGGACCGGCTCCCCCGCGGCTTGACAAGCGCGACGCCCGCATGCGCTTGTGCGGCCGAATTCACCGGGCCGGGCGCCTTTCGCCCGCCATTCTGCGTCGATGGACCGCCATGCATCGCTATCGTACCCACACCTGCGGCGCGCTCCGGGAGAGCGACGTCGGCAACCCGGCCCGCCTGTCGGGCTGGTGCCACCGCATTCGCGATCACGGCGGCGTGCTGTTCATCGATCTGCGCGACCATTACGGCCTTACTCAGGTCGTCGTCGATCCCGACTCGCCGGCCTTCGCGATCGCCGAGAAGGTGCGGGCCGAATGGGTCATTCGAATCGACGGCAAGGTGCGCAACCGCCCGGCCGGCACCGAGAACCCGGACCTGCCGACCGGTGCCGTCGAGGTTTATGCCCGCGAGATCGAGGTGCTGGGCCCCGCCGGCGAGCTGCCCATGCCGGTGTTCGGCGATCAGGAGTATCCGGAGGACATACGCCTCCGTTATCGCTTCCTCGATCTGCGCCGCGAGCGCCTGCACAACAACATCATGCTGCGCGGCCGGGTGATCGACTCGCTGCGCGCCCGCATGAAGGAGCAGGGCTTCTTCGAGTTCCAGACGCCGATCCTGACCGCCTCGAGCCCCGAGGGCGCGCGCGACTTCCTGGTCCCGTCGCGCATCCATCCCGGGAAATTCTACGCGCTGCCGCAGGCGCCGCAGCAGTTCAAGCAGCTCATCATGGTGTCGGGCTTCGATCGCTACTTCCAGATCGCGCCCTGCTTCCGCGACGAGGACGCGCGCGCCGACCGCTCGCCGGGCGAGTTCTACCAGCTCGACCTGGAGATGAGCTTCGTCACCCAGCAGGACGTGTTCGAGGCCGTCGAGCCGGTGCTGCGCGGCGTGTTCGAGGAGTTCGGCAAGGGCCGGCGGGTGACGCCGAAGTTTCCTTTGATTCCGTTCTCCGAGGCGATGCGCAAATACGGCTCCGACAAGCCGGATCTGCGCAACCCGATCGAGATGGCCGACGTCTCCGAGCACTTTCGCGGGTCCGGCTTCAAGGTGTTCGCCAACATTCTGGCGAACGACCCGACCGCGCAGGTGTGGGCTATCCCTGCGCCCGGCGGCGGCAACCGTGCCTTCTGCGATCGCATGAACGACTGGGCCAAGGGCGAGGGCCAGCCGGGGCTCGGCTACATCTTCTGGCGCGAGAACGAGGAGGGCGGCGCCGGACCGCTCGCCAAGAACATCGGGCCGGACCGCGCCATCGCGATGCGGGATCAACTCGGCCTGAAGGTCGGCGACGCCGTGTTCTTCGTCGCCGGCAAGCCGAAGGACTTCGTCAAGTTCGCCGGCCTCGCTCGCACCAAGGTCGGCGAGGACCTGAACCTGGTCGACAAGGACCAGTTCGCGCTGTGCTGGATCGTCGACTTCCCGATGTTCGAGTGGAACGAGGAGGAGAAGAAGATCGACTTCTCCCACAACCCGTTCTCCATGCCGAACATGCCCGTCGACGAGTTTCTGGCGCTCCAGGAAGGCGACAGCGACAAGATCCTCGGCATGAAGGCGATCCAGTACGACATCGTCTGCAACGGCATCGAGCTGTCGTCCGGCGCCATCCGGAACCACCGGCCCGACGTGATGAAGAAGGCCTTCGCCATCGCGGGCTACGGCGAGGAGGTTTTGGAGCAGAAGTTCGGCGGCATGCTGCGCGCGCTCTCGCTCGGCGCCCCGCCGCACGGCGGCATCGCACCGGGCGTCGACCGCATCGTCATGCTGCTCGCCGGCGAGGAGAATCTCCGCGAGGTCGTGCTGTTCCCGATGAACCAGCGCGCCGAGGATCTTCTCATGGGCGCCCCCTCCGAGGTGACGCCCAAGCAGCTCCGCGAGCTGAACATCCGGTTGAACCTGCCGCAGAAGTGATGTGACGCCACGCCTTCACCTCTCCCCGAAAGCGGGGAGAGGGAGCGTAGGCACCGTGCCCTACCGTGCCGCACCAGGCCGCTCACAACCGAAAAACCCTTGATTCTCAGGGGTCGGATACTTATCTGAGCTGATGCCGCTGTCATCGGTCCGGCCGGACCGATCGGCGGCTTTCGCGTGTTCGACGCCGGTTTTTCGGCACTCTGCCATCACGCTCGGGACGGGGAGGACGACATGCATCACGGCGCCCTCTTGCGAACGCGTACGGGTCCGGGGCTTCCGGACGCGGCGCGGCTCGACCATTTCGTCGTGCGCAACGGCATGCGCTGCGCCGGCGTCCATCTGATCGTCGATGTCTACGGCGGCGAGCGGCTCGACGACATCGACCACATCGAGGAGACGCTGCGGGCCTGCGTCGACGCCGCCGGCGCGACGCTCCTGCACATCCATCTGCATCATTTCCAGCCGACCGGCGTCTCCGGCGTCGCCGTGCTGGCCGAGAGCCACATCTCGATCCACACTTGGCCGGAGGCCGGCTACGCCGCTCTCGACGTGTTCATGTGCGGCAATGCCGACCCGGACGCCTGCATTCCTATCCTTCGCGAGGCGTTTTCGGCCGGGCGCGTCGCCGTGAGCGAGCTGCTGCGCGGGCAGGGGGCTTAGCCGCCCTCCGTCATTCCGGGGCGCGCCGGAGGCGCGAACCCGGAATCCAGCCCGGAAATGGGCTGTCCCGTCGTGATTGGATTCCGGGTTCGCCGCTGTGCGGCGCCCCGGAATGACCGGGAAGCGAAAACACCATGTCGCAAAAGCCCTGGATCCCCGAGACCCTGTTCGACACGCTCGGCTTCCGCATGAGCTACGCGGCCGAGCGGGTGCTGGTCGAGGATCGCACCGCGCACCAGCATCTGGTGCTGTTCGAGAACGCCACCTTCGGCAAGATGCTGATGCTCGACGGTGCCACCCAGGTGACCAGCCGGGACGAGTTCATCTACCACGAGATGATGAGCCACGTGCCGATCCTGGCGCACGGCGCGGCGAAGACCGTCCTGATCGTCGGCGGCGGCGATTGCGGCATCGCCGAGGAGGTCTTGAAGCATCGCGGCGTCGCTCGGCTCGTCCAGGTCGAGATCGACGCCGCCGTGGTCGAGTTCGCCAAGGAGCACTTTCCGGAGTTCACCGGCCCGGTGCTGGCCGATCCGCGCTTCGCACTCGTCATCGCCGACGGCATGGACTTCGTTGCGACGACGCAGGAGCGTTTCGACGTCGTCATCGTCGACTCGACCGACCCGCAGGGGCCCGGGGCCGTGCTGTTCACCAAAAACTTCTACGCGGCGTGCCGACGCTGCCTCACACCCGGCGGCGTGATGGTGACCCAGAACGGCGTGCCGTTCCTGCAGCCGGACGAGCTGGTCGCCTCGGTGACGCATTTCCGCGCGCTGTTCGCCGAGGGCACCTGCTACGTCGCCGCCATCCCGACCTATGTGGGCGGCCACATGGCGATGGGGTTCGCGACCGACGACCTCGCGCTGCGGCAGACCGACATCGCCACGCTCGAGGCGCGCTGGCGAGCGGCCGGCGCCTTCCCGACCCGCTACTGGACTGCCGAGGTGCAGCGCGCCGCCTTCGCGCTGCCGCGCTTCATCGCCGAGGCGATTTCGCCCGAGGCGATCGCGTCCGTTGGCCCGGCTTCCGCCGCATCGATTCAAAAAAGCCATAAAGATGGCTAGGGAAGAGGCGGGGAACTCGTCTGGAGGAATGGCGATGATCAAGACTCTCGGGGCTGCCGCTCTCGTCGCGCTCACGCTGGCGCCGTCCGGTCCGGCGGCCGCGCAGGATGCGCTGACGGGCGGGCTCTTGGGCGGTGCCGCCGGCGCCATCATCGGCGGGGCCGTGACGGGACGGGCCGGCGGCGCGATTGCCGGCGGCCTCATCGGCGGTGCGACCGGAGCCATCATCGGCGCCGAGTCGCAGCGCCGCAACGGCGGTTTCTACTGGTACGAGGGTCGCTGCTACCAGGCCGTGCCGGGCGGCTACCAGCGGGTTCAGCGCAACTACTGCTACTGATCCGACACGTTCGACGACGACTGACGCGGGCCGTCAGAACGGCCGCCGCCGGGCCGCACGGCCCGTCGGCACCGGCGGCGCGAGAACCGCGCCGGCGCGCGCCTGCACCTCCGCCGGCACGGCATAATCCCGCATCAGGGCGCGGGCGTCGCGCAGGCCGGCCGCCTCGCGCTGGACCATCAGCATCCACAGGGCATACGCGGCCGCATCGACCAGCACGGCACGTTCCGTCTTGCGGGCGGTCGCCGCGGGTGTGCCGGTCGCCGGCGCGTCGGCTGTCCCGGCTTGCGCATCGTGGGTTGCCAACGCGGCCAGCGCCTGCTCCAGGCCGCGCCCGAGCCGGCCGAGTGCTGCGGCCTTCTCGGCCAGCAACTCGTCGGCGAGCAGCGCAGCGGGCGACTGGTCCTTCAGGCTCTTCGGCATTCTGGTCGGCTCGGAAGCGGTCCGTGCTTTGCGATCCGCCCGAAAATGCGGTCTCGCCGCCGCCACCGCAAGCCCGTCCGGGCGCCGTGCCGCATCGCCCTCCGGGCAGAGCGCGACCAGGCGATCAGAACACGGCGATATAGCGCAGCAGCGACAGCACGCCGATGATGACGACGATGATGCGGACGATCTGCTTGGCCCGGCCGTCGATCGGCAGAAGGTTGATCAGGTAGAGGATCAGGATGACGACCAGGAACGTGACGAGGACGCTGATCAGGAGTCCCATGGGTGACCGCCTCGGGTCGGCTGAAGGACGGGCAGGCCGGCGCGATGCCGACCGGGCGCGCCGCTGTCGAGCCGGATAGGCCGCGGATGGTCCGCGGTCCGCCGGCACAATTGCCGGCATGAGGTCTCAACGGGGGGGTGGCCGGTAAGTTCCCACCACAGTCGCGTGCGATCGGGGGCCGGACAGGCGAAGGGGCGGTCGGGTGCGGCGAACGGGCCGCGGGTTGCCGCGGCGAAATACCGTCTGCTATAGGCTCGGCGCGCGACCGGGCGCGACTCGCAGGGCTCGGCCGCGGGCCCGTCCGGGTCGCCGGCCCGACCGGGTCGGTCCGCCAGGGCCGCCTGTCCGCTTCCGAGGAGCTCCCATGTCGGTCGACGCCGCGACGGTCCGTCGCATCGCTCATCTGGCCCGCATTGCCGTCGAGGACGACGAGGTCGAACGCCTGAAGGGCGAGCTCAATGCCATCCTGGACTTCGTCGAGCAGCTTTCCGAGGTCGACGTCGCCGGCATCGAGCCGATGACCTCGGTCACCCCCATGGTGATGAAGATGCGTCAGGACGTCGTCACCGACGGCGGCATCCCCGAGCTGGTGGTCAGGAATGCGCCGGCCAGCCAGGACAACTTCTTCCTCGTTCCCAAAGTGGTCGAGTGAGCGCCATGAACAGCCCGACCTCTGGCAGCCTGACCTCTCTCTCCCTCGCCGAGGCGCGCGACGCCTTGCGCAAGCGCGACGTCACCTCGGTCGAACTCACCGAGGCGCATCTCGACGCCATCGCCGAGGCCCGCGTCCTCAACGCCTATGTGCTGGAGACGCCCGACAAGGCGCTCGCCATGGCGAAGGCCTCGGACGCGAAGCTCGCCAAGGGCGAGGGCGGCCCGCTCGAGGGCCTGCCGCTCGGCATCAAGGACATGTTCGCCACCGAGGGCGTGCGCACCACGGCCTGCGCGAAAATCCTGGAAAACTTCGTGCCGGTCTACGAGTCGACCGTGACGTCGCATCTGTGGCGCGACGGCGCCGTGATGCTCGGCAAGCTCAACAACGACGAGTTCGCCATGGGCTCGTCGAACGAGACGTCGCGCTTCGGCCCCGTGATCTCGCCGTGGCGGCGCTCCGGCTCGACCGCCGCGATCGTGCCGGGCGGCTCGTCCGGCGGCTCGGCCGCGGCCGTGTCGGCCGGGCTCTGCCTCGGCGCCACCGGCACCGACACGGGCGGCTCGATCCGCCAGCCGGCGGCCTTCGCCGGCATCGTCGGGATCAAGCCGACCTATGGGCGCTGCTCGCGCTGGGGTGTCGTCGCCTTCGCCTCGTCGCTCGACCAGGCCGGGCCGTTCGCCCGCACGGTGCGGGACAGCGCCATCCTGCTGCGCTCGATGGCGGGCCACGATCCGAAAGACACCACCTGCGTCGATCGCCCGGTGCCCGATTACGAGGTGGCGGTCGGCCGCTCCGTGAAGGGCATGAAGATAGGCATCCCGAAGGAGTATCGGGTCGCCGGCATGCCGGACGAGATCGAGGCGCTGTGGCGGCGCGGCGCCGAGTGGCTGAAGGCGGCCGGCGCCGAGATCGTCGAAGTGTCGCTGCCGCACACCAAATACGCCCTGCCGGCCTACTACATCGTGGCACCGGCCGAGGCCTCGTCGAACCTCGCCCGCTACGACGGCGTGCGCTTCGGCGTCCGCGTGCCCGGCAACGACATCACCGAGATGTACGAGAAGACCCGCGCGGCCGGGTTTGGCCCGGAGGTCCGCCGCCGCATCATGATCGGCACCTATGTGCTCTCGGCCGGCTACTACGACGCCTATTACCTTCGCGCCCAGCAGGTCCGCACGCTGATCAAGAAGGACTTCGAAGACTGCTTCGACGCCGGCGTGCACGCGATCCTCACCCCGGCGACGCCGTCTTCCGCCTTCGGCATCGGCGAGAAATCCTCGGGCGACCCGGTGGAGATGTACCTGAACGACATCTTCACCGTGACGGTGAACATGGCCGGTCTCCCCGGCATCGCCGTGCCGGGCGGGCTCGACGCGCAAGGCCTGCCGCTCGGCCTGCAGCTCATCGGCCGGCCGTTCGACGAGGAGACGCTGTTCTCGCTCGCGTCGGTGATCGAGCAGGACGCTGGCCGGCTGACTCCGGCGCGGTGGTGGTAGGGGAAGCTCAGGCCGCCGGCGGCGCCTCGTTGCCGGCGTCGTCGCAATAGATGTCGGCGAGCGGCACCGCGAGGTCGAGGCCGGGCAACGAGATCGTCGCCGCGCGACCGACCAGCATCTGCGGCTCCTCCGGAAATGTGCCGTCATCGCCGCGCCGCCACAGCCAGACCCGCGGCTCGTCCTGCGACAGCACCAGATAGGTGAGAAGGCTCGGCAAGCTGGTGTATTCGCGAACCTTCGGGCCGAAATCCGTCGCCATCGTCGAAGGTGAGGCGATCTCGGCGATCACGAGGGGCGAGATCGCGGTGAGGCCCTTCCGATCGGAGCTCTGCACGTCGACGGCCACGTCGGGATAGCGGACCGATCGGCCGATCCGAATTGCAAGGTCGCTCACCGCGACGAAATAGCGGCGGCGGTCCAGCACCCGGCGCAGGAAGACGAAAAGGTCTCCTGCGATATCGATATGCGCCCTCGAAGCGCCCGTCATCATCACGACACGGCCCTCGCTCAGCTCGCAGCGCTCCCCCTGCAGGGCGGGGTGGCGCAGGAACTCGTCCGGTGTCAGCGGGGGTAGCGTCCGGATGTTCATCGATGCCTCTCGGACCCCATTCTAGCAGAAGACGCGCGACGCGGGCAGCGGCGGGGCAGAGCGTCCTGTTTCGGCGCCGTCATTCCGGGGCGCGGGCGGCACGCCCGCGAGCCCGGAATCCATACTCCCGGTGAGAATGGCTCACGTACGACAGGGCGTATGGGTCCCTGGCTCGCGGCTTCGCCGCGCCCCGGGACGACGGACGCTAACACTCGACGCCTTTCGACCAGCGGCGCAGGTCCGGTCGACGAACGAGAGCGTCTACTTCCCCGCCTCCTGGACGACCTTGCCGCCCACCATGGTGACGAGCGGGCGGATGTCCTTGATCTGCTCCTGCGGCACGGTGAGGTAGTCGCGGTCCAGCACCAGGAGGTCGGCGTACTTGCCGGGCGCGAGCGAGCCGAGATTGGCCTCCTGGAACAGGAAGGCGGCGTTCGATCGCGTGTGGGCGATCAGCGCCTCCTCGCGCGTCACCGTGCTCTTGAGCACCTTGCGGCCGCCGACCATCTCGCCCGTCACGGCGAAGTGGAGCGTGAAAAACGGATTGGTCGGCGTCACCGCGGTGGCGTCCGAGCCGAGACCCCACGGGATGCCGCTGTCCTGCACCATCCGCAGCGGCGGCATGTCGAAGGTGCGGTCGCCGTGCACGCCGAGCATCAGCGCGCCCTGGACGGAGGGGCGGCTGTGGAGCTGGACATACATGCCGAGCCGCTTCATCCGGGCGATGTCCTGCGGCTCGAGCTGGTCGCCATGCGACATCGTCCAGCGCAGGCCCTTGATCGGCTTCACCGCGTTGATGGCCTCGATCTCGGTCAGGAACGCCTCGATGGTGCCGCGGAGCTGGGCGTGGACGTTGAGGTGCATGCCGCGATCGGCGACCGCCTGGGCGACGCGGCGCCACTGCGCCATCGCCTCGGGCGTCGGCGCCGCCGAGCGGGCCAGGAGGTTGTCGTGCAGCGGGAAGTAGACGGTCTCGCCGTAGCCGGTGTTGTCGAGCCAGTCGTCGCCCTGGAACGGCGTCATCTTGGCGATCACGCCGACGACGCGGTCGACATCGGCCGGGGAGGTTGGCTCCTGCCACAGATTGTAGAAGGTGCGCACGGTCGGCTGGCCGCGCTCCCGCACGGTGCGGAACGCCTCGATATGGCCGGCATGGAAGCCGCGCCCGCCCATCTCCTGGTAGGCCGTGATGCCCATCCGGTTGAGGTCGCGCATCAGCGCGCGAGCGTTCTCGACGCTCCTCTCCTTGGCGACCTCGCCGAGCCGTGCCAGCGTCCAGGCGACGGCACCGCCGCCGTTGAGGACGCCGGTCGGCTGGCCGGCCGCGTCCTTTTCGATCTTGCCGTTGCGCGGATCCGCCGTGGTCGCGTCGACCCCGAGCGCCTTCAGGCCGGCCGTGTTGGCGTAGATGCGGAAATAGATGACCTGCAGGATCACCGGATTGTTCGGCGCGATCGCATCGAGCTCCGCCTTGGTGAAGCCGCGCGGCTCGTCGGTGAACTGCTCCTCCGACCAGCCGCCGAGCACCAGCACCAGCTCGCCCGGCTTTGACGCCTTCGCCTTCTCGGCGATCAGCGCCAGTGCCTCCTTGTGCGACGTCACCCCGTCGATCCGCACCTCGCGGTCCCAATACTCGGCCGCCCGCATGAAGTGGGCATGGTTGTCGATCAGGCCCGGGATCACGGTCTTGCCGGCGAGGTCGACGACCCGGGTCTGCGGTCCTTTCAGCGCCTCGATCCCGGCGACGCTGCCGACCGCGAGGATGCGCTCGCCGGCAATCGCCAGCGCCGGTGCGACCGTGAAGCGGTCGTCGACCGTGACGATCTTGCCGTTCACCAGGATGGTGTCGGCGGTCCGCATGGCTTGCGGGGGTGCGGCGCTGCTCGGTGCCGCTGTGGTCTGGGCCGCGGCGCCGGAGACCAGTGCGGCGAGCAGCGCCGCGGTGCCGGCGAGCCAGCCGGCGGCGAGCACACGGGTGACGTGACGGGGGTGCATGCTTGGTATCCTCCCTGAGCTTCGATTTTTTTTGCTGACTTGCTGCCGACGATAGCGAGCGCCGTACGGCACGGCAATCGTTTGCACGGGCTCGTGACCGGGCGTTCGCGCCGGCCCGCGCGGCCGGCGCCGGGCAGTCGCGCTGCGGAAACCTTGAAGGGTGCGACGACACCATATAACGGAAAGTCGACGAACGGGCCCGCGTGCCGCCGCCTTTGTTGCGCGCGGCTGCGACCGGCCGGCACGCCGCGGAGCGGCACGCCGGCGACCAGCGGGCCGGCCCCGAGGCGAGACGAACGACGGCGGATGACCATGAACGCACCGGTGAAGACGGCGAAGCTGATCAAGGGCGCGACCGGGGACTTCGAGGTCATCGTCGGCATGGAGGTCCATGCCCAGGTGACGTCGAAGGCGAAGCTGTTCTCCGGCGCCTCGGCGGCGTTCGGCGGCGCCCCCAACGCCCACGTCTCGCTGGTCGATGCCGCCATGCCGGGCATGCTGCCGGTGATCAACGAGGAGTGCGTCCGCCAGGCGATCCGCACCGGCCTCGGCCTCGAGGCGAAGATCAATCTCCGCTCGGTGTTCGACCGGAAGAACTACTTCTATCCGGACCTGCCGCAGGGCTACCAGATCAGCCAGTACAAGTCGCCCGTGGTGGGCGAGGGCGTGGTCGTGGTCGACATGCCGGACGGCGAGATCGTCCGGGTCGGGATCGAGCGGCTGCATCTCGAGCAGGACGCCGGCAAGTCGCTGCACGACCAGCACCCGTCCATGTCGTTCGTCGACCTCAACCGCTCCGGCGTCGCCCTGATGGAGATCGTCTCGCGGCCGGACATCCGCTCGTCCGAGGAGGCCAAGGCCTTCGTCGCCAAGCTGCGCACCATCATGCGCTATCTCGGCACCTGCGACGGCAACATGGAGGAGGGGAGCCTGCGCGCCGACGTCAACGTCTCGGTGCGCCGGCCGGGCGAGCCGCTCGGCACCCGCTGCGAGATCAAGAACGTCAACTCGCTGCGCTTCATCGGCCAGGCCATCGAGGTCGAGGCGCGCCGCCAGATCGGCGTCATCGAGGACGGCGGCGCCATCGAGCAGGAGACCCGCCTGTTCGACCCGGCGCGCGGCGAGACGCGGTCGATGCGCAACAAGGAGGAGGCGCACGACTATCGGTATTTTCCCGATCCGGATCTGCTGCCGCTGGAGCTCGACCAGGCCTATGTGGATGCGCTCGCGGCGGCGCTGCCCGAGCTGCCCGACGCCAAGAAGGCGCGGTTCACGGCCGACTACGGTCTCTCCGCCTACGACGCCGACGTGCTGGTGGGCGAGCGCGAGAGCGCCGACTTCTTCGAGAGCGTGGTCGCTGCGGATGGTCGGCGGCGTGACCCCAAGGCGGCGGCCAACTGGGTGATCAACGAGCTGTTCGGCCGTCTCAACAAGGACGGCCATAGCATTGCGGAGTCACCGGTCTCGGCCGCGCAGCTCGGTGCGGTGCTCGACCTCATCGCCGACGGAACCATCTCGGGAAAGATCGCCAAGGACCTGTTCGAGATCGTCTGGAGCGAGGGCGGCGACCCGCGCGCGATCGTCGAGGCGCGCGGCATGAAGCAGGTGACCGACACCGGCGCCATCGAGGCGGTGGTCGACGAGATCGTCGCCAAGAACCCGGACAAGGCCGCGCAGGCGAAGGATAAGCCGGCCATGGTCGGCTGGTTCGTCGGCCAGGTGATGAAGGCCTCGGGCGGCAAGGCCAACCCGCAGGCCGTCAACGCGCTGCTCAAGGCGAAGCTCGGCATCGAGTAGAGCAGTTTCGGGCAATCTCGACCCATGCTCCGCTCATTCCCGCGCATGCGGGAATCCAGTGCCACTCGGCCCTGGATCCCCGCTTTCGCGGGGACGATCGGAGTTCGTGGGTCGATTCATCTCCACTGAAAATCGATCGAGCCGCGTGGCGGCCACCGTCGTCGTCGCGCCGCGACGGGCACCGTGGTCGGCGGTCGCGATCGGTCGGCACGCACCCTCGTCGAGATCCACCGGCGTCTTCGCAGCGTCCTCGCCGCGACCTCCGTGGTGTCGTCGCGATGCTCCGAAAGCGGTGCGGTGCGGGCCTTCGCGGCCCCTCTCGAATCGGTCGTCGCATCGATTCGAGCAGCGCACGACGTCGCGATGCGCACCGCGAGACGTCTTTGGAGAGCAATCCGCAGAATTTTTTTTGGGCGTGAACGAAGCGTTAGCGCGCGCCGTCGCGCCGTCTCGATGCGCGCGGCGACGGCCGCGGACGATCGCACGACGCATCCGAGGCACATGAAAGAAATGCCGATTCCATCGGCACTTCTCGCAACACGTGCAAGCGGCGCGCGATCGTCGCGGCGCGATGGCGAAACGGCACGCGCGCCGCCGCGTGCGTTGCCGCACGACGGCGCAGCCGCATGTCGACGCGTGCGAACGACGCTCAACGCGAAGCGGAGTCGCTGATTTCTTTGTTGTGCTGTAGTAATCGAAACGTAGTGCCCTCGATTCGCGTGGGCACGTTTCTGATAGCCATCCCACCACGGCTAGGAGGGCAGCATGCCGAAGAAAGCGACGACCAAGAAGGCTCCTGCGAAGAAGGCGGCGGCGAAGCCGGCGGCGAAGAAGACGACCGCGAAGAAGACGACCGCCAAGAAGACGACCGCGAAGAAGAAGTGAGGAGACGGCCTTCGGAGCGAACTGCTCCGAGGATGCCGTGGACTTCGTCGGAGGACCGGCAGCAGCGGCGCGATCGACAATCGATCCGGAACGCGGCCGGTCCCGAGCGACGACAGAGGGCGTCGGCGAGACCAAGGAGAGTTCCCACCGAACCGGCCGCACTGGCCGATCAGTCGAGTGGAGAGCACCCAGGTCCCGCCCTGCTTCTCGAGCGGCTCACGCCGCCGGGTAGCGCGACCGATCGGACCTCTCGCCGACGCCCCCCTCTTGTCGCGACGGCCCGCATACCCGGCCGTCGCCTGGACGGCTCGCGGCTCAGATGATCGCGAGCCGGATGACCGCGGGACCTGTCGCCCCGATAGAGCGGACATCGTTCCGACCTGCATCGTTCCGACCCGCATCGTTCCGACCCGCATCGTTCCGACCCGCATCGTTCCGACCCGCATCGTTCCGAGCGTGGTCGTTCAGGGCATCCTTGTTCCGACGCCGTCCTGTCCGGAACGTCGTCCCGACGATGTCGTCACCGGAACATCTGTCCCCGAGACGTCCTGTCCGAGCCCACGTCCGGCGGCCGTCGAAGCGCCGAAGCGGATCTCAGCCCTTGAGGCAGCCGCTCATGAAGGTCCGGTAGGCCTCTCGGCCCTTCACGTTCTTCGCCTTCTTCTCGTCCTTCCATTTTGCGGCGCAGTCCTTCATGCGCTGCTGCTGCGCCGTGACCTTCTTCTCCTCGGCCGGCTTCTTGTCCTCCGCCGTCGCCGGCATCATGGTCGTCGCCAGCCAGGCGGCCGCCAGCGCCGCCGTCAGGGTCTTGGTCATGGTGTCCCTCCGGTTGGAATGAGAGGGTGAGAATAACCTTCGGCCGCGCGGCGCGTCCATCGGCCTCGCGGCCGGCGCGGGCGGGGACGTCGACTTTCCGCATCGGCGCGGCGGTCGTCAGGATCCCGCTCCGGCGGATCCTGTCGTCGCGGATCGCAGCCCTGCGGATCCCGGTCTTGCGGATTGTCGCGCGCGTCGACATTTCGACGCGGTGAGCCGACCACCAAACAGCCGACCAGGAGTGAACCATGGCCCGCAGCCCCAAGCGTCCGTCCCGCCCGTCGTCCCGTCGGAGCGGGAGCGCGGCGAAACGGACGCCGTCCCGCACCGCCGCCCCGAAGGCAGGCGCGTCTGCATCGCCGAAGCCGACCGCGAAAAGGACGACGGCGAAGACGTCGCCGAAGGTGAAGACTATCGCCAAGGGCAGGGCGCCCGCCAAGGCGACGCCGCGCGTCGCCGTCCCGGCGCGGAGCACGAAGACCGTGGCGCGGGGCGGCGCGCAACGCACGCCGGCGAAGCGTCAGGCGCCGATCGAGCTGTTCTACTGGTCGACCCCGAACGGCTGGAAGATCTCCATCATGCTGGAGGAGTGCCGGCTGCCCTATGTCGTGCGGCCCGTGAACATCACCAAGGGCGAGCAGTTCGCGCCGAGCTTCCTGGCCATCGCGCCGAACAACCGCATGCCGGCGATCGTCGATCCGGACGGTCCAGGGCGCCGGCCGATCTCGGTGTTCGAGTCCGGCGCGATCCTCCAGTATCTCGGCCGCAAGACCGGCAAGCTCTATCCCGCCGACGAGCGCGGCCGCGTCGAGGTCGAGCAGTGGCTGATGTGGCAGATGGGCGGGCTCGGGCCGATGGCGGGCCAGGCGCATCACTTCCGCGGCTATGCGCCCGAGCAGATCCCGTACGCGATCAAGCGGTACACCGACGAGTGCCACCGGCTCTACGGCGTGATGAACCGGCGGCTCGCCGACCGGCCGTTCCTGGCCGGCAAGTACTCCATCGCCGACATCGCCTGCATCGGCTGGGCGAGCCGCCACGAGCGGCAGGGCGTCGATCTCGCCGCGTTCCCGCATCTCGCGCGCTGGCTCGACACCATGCTGGCGCGGCCGGCGGTCGCTCGCGGCATGGCCGTCCAGGCCGGCGAGGCGGCGCAAGTCGACATGAAGGATCCGGCCGTGCAGGCCGTGCTGTTCGGCCAGCGCGCGCCGGGCTGAGAGGCGCGGCCGGCCGCACGCTCGGCGTTCCGCAAAAAGTCCGCACGCCGCGACACGGCGTGCGGCGCGTTGTGCGGGTGGTGAACGCCGCCTTGACGACAGTGGTTACCGGCTTGTCGACGAATTGACGGAAATGTCGAAACGACGGGGGTTTCCTCGCTCTGCATGCAGGGTTTCCCGGTTTGCCGTGCGGCGGCGTTTACGGCCGATTCATCGCGCCTTTTAAGGTCGCCTTCAGCGGCCTCCCCGAAGATCAGGACGTTCGGACGGCAATGGTCCGAAGCTCTTTTGAAACGACGGCCGGATAGGCCAGGCCAGGGGAGGCCAACATGGGACGGTACGAGACAGCGGCGATCGAGACGGCGGCCCTCGGCGAGGCCAACACCAGCGCCGACATGTTCTTCCAGCTCGGGATGATGTACTCGACGGGATCGAGCGTCGACGCCGACTACGTCTCGGCGCACAAGTGGTTCAATCTCGCCGCGCTCGAGGGCAACCACGATGCCATCCGGCTGCGCCGCGAGATCGCCGCGCTGATGTCGGAGACCGAGATCGCGACCGCGCAGCGCGCCGCCCGCGCTTGGCTCGGCCGCTGACGATCCGGCCCGGGCAGGGCTGCGATCAGCTCGGTGATCGGAGCTCGGCGGGTGCGCGCGACAGCCACCGTGCTCGGCGTGTCGGTCGCGCCGTCGCCAGCCACTTCGCCATGGCGTGGCCGGCCTTGATGCCGGGTCGCTCGATCCATCGCTCGGACAGGGCCGCCACCGGAACCGTGAGCGCCACGATGGCGAGACCGGCCGGCAGCCCGACCAGCAGCGGATCGCCGACAGTGATGATCGGCGAGAGCGCCATCAGGATCGGGATGTTGAAGAGATAGAGGCTGTAGCTGATCCGTCCGAGGAAGCGCGGGCCAGGACGGGAGAGGGCGTCGCCCAGCCAGCCGCCGCGGCCGTGCCACAGCGCGCAGACGAGCAGCGCCGCGCCGCCCTGAAGCATGTAGGTCCCGAGGTTCACGCTCGGGCTCGCGTGCCGCAGCACCAGGATGACGGCGAGCGCCACGACGCACCAACCGCCCGACAAGCGACGTCCGATCGCGGCCCCGGCCGGCGTGGTGATCGCGAAGCCGAGCGTGAAGCAGATCACATACGGCCTCAGCCAGACCGCCACGTCCTGGATGCCGGGCGCCCTCACGGCGAAATAGGCGGCCGCAAAGGCGATCGCCAGTCCGGCCGGGCCGACCATCCTGGCCACCCAGAAGCTGGCCAGAATGAACGGGACGGCGACGAGCTCGGCCTGCAGGGTCCAGGCCGGTCCGATGATCGAGAATTCGGCAAGCCCGAGATTGGCGGCGAGACTGTCGAACGACGGCGGGGCGTGCTGCAGGGCCATCACGGCCGCACCGGTGAGGATCGCCGCGACCAGGGCCGGATAGATGCGCAGGACGCGGCGCACCACGAACTCGGCGGCGCCCGGCATCCGCTGCAGGCTGTCGAAAAGCACGGCGCCGGACAGCACGAAGAAGATGGCGACGGCGGTCTCGCCGTTGGCGAGCGAGAGCGCCAGCTTCACCGGAAGCTCGGCGACCGGGACGTGCTGAAACGGTGGTCCGAGCACCCGGTGCACCAAGCCATGGTCGGTCAGGAGAATCGCGTGAAAGACGACCACGGCGGCTGCCGCGAATCCCCGCAGGCCATCGAGGCTATGGTTCCGTTGCATCGTCGTCCCCCCCCGGCGGGAGACGATAAGGGCGCAGACGCGATCCAGCAACAAACAGAAATGGAGGGAAACGGGCCGTCGGGAGTCGGATTGGGCCGGCGCGCGGCCCGGCACAAGGCAAGGGCGCTCGCGCCATGGCGCGCCGGGGCGTCGCCGGGGGCGACGATCTCGGGGGCTTGTCTCGTCCGGGCTCGCCCCGGTCCGGCGGCAGGACCGGCCGGGCGGCTTGACCTGATCTGTTGGACCGCCTACGAAATCTGCACCGGAGACGTGGCCGAGTGGCTGAAGGCGGCGGTTTGCTAAACCGTTATACGGTCTAAAGCCGTATCAAGGGTTCGAATCCCTTCGTCTCCGCCAGCCCCCGTTTCGTCGACATCCTCACCGTCAGAGCTGTGCTAGCCTGTGCCGTGGGGGCCTGCGCTGTCGGCACCGGCTGTGGCCGGCGGACGTGTCATCGGCGAACGACTCCGAATCGAGGAATGGCTGGATCGGCGGTCGCGGACCTGCCGTCGGCAAGGATTCGGCCGCGGCGAACCAGCCCTGGGACCTGATCCGGAGTGGCCGCTCGGGAGTCGTGGCTGACCTGGTGAACCACGGCTAAGGCAGGACGGCCGGTATAAGCGGTCTTGCCGTGCGGCTCGGCGCGCCACAGGCAATCCTACGGGCACGACTCGGATGTCGGCCCGAGCAGGCCGGCAAGGGCCTGAGCGCGAGGTCCGGATTTTCACATCGCGACACTTATATAGAGGCCGCATAGCGCCGCCGAATGCCCCCGGACCGACCTCCTGGCCGGCTCCGGGGGCGCACCGGGCGACGGACCGGGCAAAAGCCGCTTGCACCGAATTCCGGCCGCGACGGAACCGTGCCGCTGCCGCGCCGCCGCTCGTCGGCCCCTTTGGGCTTCCGTAACAGCCTGGAAATATTGTGTTTATGATCGCGCACGGGAGTTCTGGGGCGGCTCTCCGCGCCAGACTCGGTGCCGTGCGCAAGGTGTGATTCCGAGCCCCGACCCCTCGATTCGACGGTATTTCGGCTCCGGGGGCGCCGTCTGGCTCACCGTGGCACCTTCGCCGCGGTGCCGCCGCCCGGCTCTAAACCTGGGAAGCCAACTCCTTGCGTTCAAATACGTATTTACCGCTCGACAGGCACCCGAAGGGGGGGTGTTTTCGTGTCGTTTCGGCAACACCCCTCCGGATTCAGAGGCTTACGCCCAGTTGACAGGCGGTTCTTGATTGCCTGCGAGGTTCCGTCAGCTAATCTCACCTTGCGACGCAGGGGGGCATTCCCGGGGTCGCCCCAACTGGGGTTCCAACGCTGCTTCGGTGACACGGACAGACGGAACTTTGGGTGGATCGGGGATTAAGGGGACCTTCCAGGGTGCACGCACCCGCCGGAGACGGAACCCTCCCAAGGCAAACGAATGGAGGTTTCAATGAAGATGGTGAAAAGCCTTCTCCTCGGCTCCGCGGCAGGTCTCGTGGCGGTTGTTGGAGCGCAGGCGGCCGATCTTCCCGTCAAGGCCAAGCCGGTCGAGTACGTGAAGGTCTGCTCGCTGTACGGCGCTGGGTTCTACTACATCCCCGGCACCGACATCTGCATGAAGATGGGTGGCTACGTCCGCGCTCAGTACTACTACAACACCGGCGCCACTCCGAGCAGCGGCCTGATGTTCGGCCCGAACAACGCCCAGCAGTCGAACCTGGTCGGTTTCTCGAACGACACCGTGATGCGCACCCGCGCCGTGTGGACGGTCGACACCCGGTCGCAGACCGAGTGGGGCACCCTGCGCACCTACGTGCTGATGGGCTTCAACCACGACACCCCCGGCGGCAGCAGCTTCGGCGGCAACGCCGCTGCCCTGTACGCGACCCGCGGCTTCATCCAGTTCGCCGGGTTCACGTTCGGTAAGGCGCAGTCGTTCTACGACCTCTACTCGACCCCGGCCGTGTCGTACTTCGGCATTGCCGCGTCGGATACGGGTGACGCGGGCGTCATGCTCGCCGCTTACACCGCCCAGCTCGGCAACGGCGTGTCGGCGACCCTCGCGGTCGAAGAGCCGCGCCGCATGGCGATCGTCAACACGGCGATCAACAACTCGTTCACGCTCGGCGGCCCGGTGAACAACGACTACGGCACCGTGAAGTGGCCGGATGTCGTGGCGAATATCCGCGTCGACCAGGCCTGGGGCTCCTTCCAGGTGATGGGCGCCGTGCATGACGCCAGCGCCGCTTACACGGCGATCAACGGCGCCAACTGTCTGGCCGCCACCGGTGCGACGATCACCGGCTCGATGGTCTGCGGCACGGCCTCCAGCGCAGTCGGCTTCGCGGTCGGCGCCGGTGCGACGATCAACACCGACTTCATCAGCCGCGGTGACAAGTTCGCTTTCCAGGTGAACTACACCGAAGGCGCGATGCGCTATGCGATCTACACCCCGTCGGGTGGCGGTTCGATGGCGATGTTCGGTGGTGGCAACTCGCTCGGCCTCGGCTTCTTCACCGATGGCGTGCTGGCCAACAACGGCAGCATGGAGCTGACCAAGGTCTTCGGCGTGAACGCGTCGTATGACCACCTCTGGACTCCGAGCCTGAAGACGTCGCTCTACGGCGGCTACTTCAACATCGACTACAGCGCCAATGCCACGGCGGCGATGTGCGCCAACGTGTCCGGCGGTGCCAACACGATCTCCGGCGCGACCAACTGCAACCCGGATTTCAACTTCTACTACATCGGCTCCCGGACGCAGTGGAATGTTCGCCCCGACTTCTACATGGGCGTGGACGTTCTCTATCACCACCTCGAGACGGGCTTCAACGGCACCGCGACCTACACGGCGCTCGCTGGCGCGCCGCGTCCGACCGGTGTCTACAAGATCGAGAACCAGGACGCAGTGTCCGTCACGTTCCGTGTCCATCGCGACATCGTTCCGTGATCGCCTGAACGTCTGACTTCGTCAGAAGTCGAAGCCCCCGGCGGAAACGCCGGGGGTTTTCTTTTGCGACAGGCGGGACCCGTCGGTGTTCCCCGGCGTCGTCACAAAGTTGATTTATTGCTTTATATAATTGAACCAATGCTATGAATTACATAGTGATTCATGAGTCCGTAAAGCGCCCGCCTCATCCTCCGACGTCGTCGCTGGGCTTGACCCGGCGATCCATCATCCTGCGAATAGTGCCGGCGGTCACATGCTCCGACTCGTCATACGCGGGCTCGACCCGCGTATCCATCTTTAGAAAAGACTTTCTTTTCAGTAGTTTGATGGATGGCCGGGTCAAGCCCGGCCATGACGCGGGATCGCGAAGCCAGTGAGGCCTAGTATAAGGCGCCTTTACGAAGCGGGATGGATGCGCGGGTCATCGAGCCCGCGCATGACGGCTTGTCTGAGTGGAGAGTGAAATGTGCATACCCTGGCGCGATCGCAGGGATGCGCGGGCGAAGGGCAAGTCCTCGACATCGCTGCGCTCCTGATCGGAGCCAGGCCGAGGCAAAGGATGCGCGGTTCACCCGGTCGGTCGGGCACAGCGACCGACGAAGGCGGCGATGCGGGCGATCACGTCGTCCCCGGCGAGATCGGGCGCGTGGCCCTGGCGGGGCACCTCGATCGCCTCCAGGTCCGGCCGGTGCTCTCGCATCTTTTCGACGGTCGCGGCCGAAAGAATGTCCGAGAGGCCGCCGCGGATCACCATCACGGGCACGTTCGCCAGGGCCTCGAACTGAGGCCACAGCTCGGGCAGCGGTTTCGTGAGGTCGAAGCTCTTGAGGGCTTGGGCGATCGCCTGGTCGTAGGTCGGCACCAGATGACCGTTCTCATGCCGCCAGGTCCGGTGCGCCATTCCGCTCCAATCGTCGTCGGTCCAGTCGGGGAACTGGTCGGCGAACAGCCGCCGGAGCGCGGCGGCGCCGTCGGCGAAGCTCGGCGGGGTCCCGGCGCCGCCCACATAGGTCTTGATGCGGGCGATTCCCGCGGGCTCGATCACCGGGCCGATGTCGTTGAGAACGACGCCGGCGATGGCGGCCGGGCGCGCCGCCGCCATGGCGAGGCTGATCAGCCCGCCGCGCGAGGTGCCGACCAGCACGGCGGGCATCGCGTCGGCGGCGGTCAGAACCGTGAGCACGTCGTCGAGCTCGATCCCGACCGCGTAGCGGCTCGGGTCGGGATCGTATCCGGACAGGCCGCGGCCGCGATAGTCGAGCGCCAGAACCCGGCGGGGTCGGGCCGGATCTCCGGCGAGCGCGCAGGCCAGCGGATGGAAGTCGGCCGCCGTGCGGGTCAGACCCGGCAGGCAGACGACCGGCGGCCCCGGTCGGGTGCGGTCGCCGTATTCGCGGAAGTGGAGCCGCAGACCGTCGGTCGCGCTGACGAAATGGCTCCGAAACCCGTCGTCCGTCATGGCCATGCCCCCTTGCCGCGCGACGCTTCTGGTCGTCTCGTCGGCCGCGCCCGAAGTCAGTCCGTCCGGAATCGGCTCGTCCAACGAAGCGCGTCACGCGCGGGCCGGGTCCGCACCGCAATTCCGATAGGACGGATCGATCTTTGGCGCCGCCATGGGCCGGGTCAAGCCCGGCCGGCGATCGCTACATCGGCGCGACCGTGAAACTTTGCGGGTGCTCACCGCTGTGCCGGATCTCCCACATCCGAAGATAGGCGGCCTCGATCCGGCGGCGCAGCCCGTCGACGTCGAAGATGGAGAGCGCCGTCCGGTCGGCGAGGCGGTCGCGGCACGCCTGCAGCCGCGCCGGGTCGGTCGCCAGCCGGAGCGCCAGCGCCTCGTAGTCGGCGTGGGTCGGGGCGATCAGGTCCGGCAGGCCCACCGCGGTCAGCAGGCTCGCGGCGACTCGACCCGCGAAGGCATGGCCCGGACAGGTGACGAGCGGCACGCCCATCCACATCGCATCGCAGGCCGTGGTGTGGGCGTTGTAGGGCAGCGTGTCGAGAAACAGGTCGGCGAGGCGATGGCGGGCGAGATGCTGCCCGGGCGAGACGCGCTCGGCGAAGACCAGGCGCGCCGGATCGACGCCGCGCACGGCCGCCTCCCTGCGCAAATTCGTCTCCGCGGCTGGCGTGTCGCCGAGCAGCCACAGCACGCTGCCGGGCACGGCGGCGAGCAGGCGCATCCACACGTCGAGCACCGGCGCCGTGATCTTGTAGGTGTTGTTGAAGCTGCAGAACACGAAGCCCTGCTCCGGCAGGCCGACCTCGCCGCGCGTCGGCGTCTCGGCCGGGATGTCCTGGCCCGGCCCGTAGGCGAGATAGCAGCCCGGAAGCCGCACGACCTTCTCGGAGAAGAACCGCTCGTTGCCGTCCGGGACGACGATCCCGTCGGCGATCAGATAGTCGATGAACTCGGCCCCCCCGGTTCCGGGATAGCCGATATAGGAGACCTGCACGGGCGCCGGCCGATGCGCCGCGATCGCCGGGCGGCCGCCCTGGGTATGGCCGTTGAGGTCGATCAGGATGTCGACGCCGTGCGCCGCCAGCAGCTCCGCGATCTCGCGGTCGGTCTTGTCGCGGGCGTCGTGGAAGGCGTCGGCGGCTTCGACGATGCGCCGGCGGTCCGGGCTGCCGTCGTCGATGCCGATCGACACGGCGAGCACCTCGAAGCGCGAGCGATCATGCGCCTCGAGCACGCCGCCGATCAGCGGCACCATCGGGTGGCGGCGGAAATCGGTCGACAGATAGGCGAGGCGGATTTTTCCGTCGGCCGCGGGTGGGGCGGCCGGTCTCGTGAGCGGCGGCGGCGGCGCGGGCAGCAGGCCGGCGACGAACTTTTCGGCGCAGGCGCGCTGCAGGGCCGGGTCGTCGCAGGACGACATGAAGGTGAACGGCTGGATGACGGAGCGGCCGGTGCCGACCTGGCGCCTCATCTCGGCGCCGGTCGTCTCGGCGAGCGGGAAGTCGCAGATCGCCATCGCGGCCCAGGCCATTGGGCTCAGCACATGCGGATGCGCCGGGTCGATCGCCAGCGCGGCCCGATAGGATGTGATCGCCTCCGGGTAGCGCTTGAGGTCGCTGAGCATGTGGCCGCGATTGACCAGCGCCAGGACATTGCGCGGATCCGCCGCCACCACCCGGCTCAGCGTCTCGACCGCCTCGGCCGGACGGCCGAGCGCCCGCAGCGCATTGGCGCGGTTGATGGCCGGCAGCGGACGCCCCGGCGCCGACGCCAGCGAACGATCGAAGCTGGCGATCGCCTCCTCGAAGCGTCCGAGCTCGGCGAGCAGATTGCCGCGATTGTAGTGGGCGTCGGCGAAGTCCGGCGCGAGCGCGACGGCGCGGTCGTAGCTCGCCAGCGCCTCGTCGCGGCGGCCGAGTGTCGCCAGGCCGTGGCCACGGTGGTTCCACGCGACGACGTAGCTCGGGTCGGCCGCGAGTGCGGCGTCGTAGGCGGCGAGCGCCTCGGCGTGCCGGCCGGCCAGCACCAGCGCGTAGCCGAGATTGGTGTGCGGTTCCGCCGAGCCGGGATGGGCGCGCACGCAACGCGTCAGCAGGCGGATCGCCTCGTCGACACGGCCGCGCTGCGCCTCGATGATGGCGAGATACTGGAGCGCACCGGCGTGGCTGCGGTCGGCGTCGAGGATGCGGCGATAGAGGCGCTCGGCCTCGGCCGTCGCGCCGCGCTGCTGCAGGCCGACGGCTTGCGCGAACTGCTCGGCCGCCCGGCCCGCCTTCTTGCTCACGACGCCTCCCGCCTATCGGCTTGTTGCGGCTGCAAATGTCCGGCCCCTGCGCGCCTGCCGCGCACGGGGGCGAACTGTGCGCAAAAACACACGACCGTCAATCCTGGTCGGTTCGGCGCGTCGCGGCGGGGAGGGGGTCTGATGCGGCCGGGTCATGCCAGCCTTCGTTGTCCTCGACCGTCGTCGTTGCCGGGCTTGACCCGGCAATCCATCGAGCCTCGAAAGAAGCTCTTCTTTCCAGCGATGGATGCGCGGGTCGAGTGTTCAGCCCGCGCATGACGAGTCGGAGCTTGCGAAGAATGGTCTCAGTTCACCTGGCCGCCGCGCTTGATGTCGGCCTCGATCAGCAGCTTGGTGCCGCCGCCGAACCGCACCCGGTAGGCCTGCAGGTTCTCCATGATGCGCTGGACGTAGTTGCGCGTCTCGGAGAACGGGATGCGCTCGACCCAGTCGACCGCGTCGACGTTCGGGTCGCGCGGATCGCCGAAGCGCTCGATCCACTCCTTCACCCGGCCGCGACCGGCATTGTAAGCCGCGAAGGCGAGAATGTAGGAGCCGTTGTAGGCCTCGATATTGCCGCCGAGCTCGGCGGCGCCGAACTGCACGTTGTAGACCTTGTCGTTCAGGAGCCGCTTCTGGTCGAACGAGACGCCGTGCTTCCTGGCGATGTAGCGCCCGGCTTCCGGCGTCACCTGCATCAGCCCCAGCGCGTTGGCCGTCGACACGGTCTTCGGATTGAAGGCGCTCTCCTGGCGCGCGATGGCGTAGACCACGGCGGGCTCGACCTCGGGTCCGATCGCCGAGTAGCGCGGCAGCCCGATGGTCGGGAAGGCGGCGTGGTCGAGCGGCAGGCCGTTGCCGAGCGCCGTCTTGCCGAGCAGCAGCACGGCGCGGGCGTCGTCGTATTTGGCGGCGAGCTCGGCGATCAGCGTCAGGGCGCCGACATCGGTCGTGCGGTCGGCGAGATCGGCGACGAACGGGATCACCAGGTCGCGCTCGTCGATCGCATAGAGAATCTCGACGGCCCGCACCACCTCGAGCCGTCCGAGCGCGGCGCGCTTGTCGGCCGACATGGCCGGCGGATTCTTCAGCGCGATCTCGCCGAGGCCGAGACGGCCGCGGGCGAGCTGGCCGTAATAGGCGGTGCTCCAGCGGGCCGCCTGCTCGTAATGGGCGCGCGCCGTGTCGCGGCGTCCGGCCACCTCGGCAGCGCGGCCGAGCCAGTAACCGGCGCGCGACAGCGAGATCGGGTTCTTCACGCCGGTGGCGATGATGCGCTGGAAGTGCTGGCTCGCGGTCGCCGGATCGTTCAGGAAGCGCAGCGCGATCCAGCCGGCCATGAACTCGTGCTCGACCTGATAGTTCTCCTTCTCGGGCGTCGCCGCGTTGCGACAGACCAGATAGGCGGACTTGTGCTCGCCGAGCTCGATCAGCTTGCGGGCGATCAGGCGCCGCTCGATCCACCATTCGTCGGTGTCGTGTCCCTCGCCGATGTCGCGTGGGATCGCCAGCATCAGGCGGGCGGCCTCCTCGTAGTGCTCGTTGCGGCGCAGCCACTGGATGCGGCTGAAGGCCAGCCCGATGTCGTTGCGCGCGCCGAGCCCGTCGAGCAGCGACTTGGCATTCGAGGCCTTGTCGGTGACGGCATCGCGCGCCTTGGCGATCGCCGGCTCGGAGCCGCCGAGCCGCTGCGCCGCCCGCATGGCGACATCGAGCTCGTTGGTATAGAGCCGCCGGTCCATGCGCGCCTTGTCGTCGGCGCGGGTGATCGCGCCCGGGAAGGTTTCTTGGATCTCCTCCTCGAGATCGCGGCCGAACGAGTCGTTGCGCCACACGTGGCGCACATAGGCCTGCGCGTTCGCCTGGTCGCCGGACGCCATCAGGGCGCGGGCCATCACCAGCTTGCCGCGGGTGCCGAGCGGCTTGTTGCCGGAGAAGAACGCCCGCACGGTCGCGGCGTCGGTCTTCTCGCTCCACATCATGTTCTCGGCCCGCCGGCGCAGCATGCCGATGCTCGGCCATGTCGGGTTGGCGTCGATGAAGCGGGCGTAGCGCGCGAAATTCACGCCGTTGTCGTTGGCACGCAGCAGCGCCCATTCGACGAGCTTCTGCGCCAGCGGATCCGACATGCCGGCCTGCAGGTCGGTCGCCTCGCTCGACCGGCCGCGGCGCGCCGCGGCGATCGCCTGCTTCACGGCGGAGAGGTCGGCGCTGGAGGTGGTGCGCGACGGCGCGTAGGCGAGGGGCTCGCTGGCGTGCGGCGGCGTGTAGGAGGCGCTCGTTGCGGCCAGCGGGGCGGCCGATGCGGTCGTGTCGGCGGCGGCGCCTTCGGGGGCACGCAGCGACATCGGCACGGTCGGCACGGCGGAGGCCGAGCGGGTCGCGCCGGCAGCCGGCTTGCTGTTCGGCTTGGACGCCGATTTGCTGTCCGTCTTGGTCGACGTCTTGGTCGCCGTCTTGGAATGGGCCTTGGTGTCGCTCTTGGCCGCGAGCTTCGCCGTCGCGGCCTTGCCGGACGATGCGGTCTTGGCAGACGATGGCTTGCCCGAATCCTTGGAGCCCTTGTCCGGCGTCCTCGCCGCGGCCTTGCCGGGGGTCGGCTTGGCGGCCGTGGACTTTTCGCTCTTGGACTTGTCGGTCTTGGACTTGTCGGTCGCTGACTTGGTCGACGGCTTGGCTTGCGTCGTCTGATCGGTGGACGCGGGTGCGGACCATGCGGGCAGCGGAGCCAGCGACACGGTGCCCAGCAGGGTGGCGAGCGCCAGCGCCGACACGGTCAGGCCCAATTGATGCAGCCCGAACCACTGCAACCGGAAACGATCATTGCCTGCGACCACGGACCGCCCCCCTGGTCAGAACCAGACCCGCCCCCGGCGACCTTCCGGCCGCTCTCGTTAACAATTCCCTAATCGGGTCCGAACATGGCCATGTTTCGGCGCAATCGCGGCGCCAACAAGGTGCGGCGAACCCTGCGCCGGGGCGTTGGTTTCGCTGCGAACAGGGCTTTCATCGCCGGGGCCGACCCGGTAACAATGTGTCCCGTTGCCGAGCCGGGACGAAGGAGCGTTTTCATGGCCGCCAAGAGCAATTTCAGAGGATCTTTCACGGCCCTGGTGACTCCGTTCAAGAACGGCGGCATCGACGAAGCGGCGTTTCGCGCGCTGGTCGACTGGCAGATCGCCGAGGGCACCAACGGCCTGGTGCCGGTCGGCACCACGGGCGAGAGCCCGACCCTGTCGCATGAAGAGCATCATCGCGTCGTCGAGTGGTGCATCGACCAGGCTGCCGGGCGCGTGCCGGTGATCGCCGGCGCCGGGTCGAACTCCACGTCCGAGGCGGTCGCCCTGTCGAAGCACGCCGAGAAGGCCGGCGCCTCCGGCGTTCTGGTGGTCACGCCTTATTACAACAAGCCGACCCAGGAAGGCCTCTACCAGCACTTCAAGGCGGTCAACGACGCGATCGGCATCCCGATCATCATCTACAATATCCCGGCCCGCTCGGTGATCGACATGTCGGTCGAGACCATGGCGCGGCTGTTCGAGCTGCCGAACATCGCCGGCGTGAAGGACGCCACCGCCAATGTGCTGCGGGTGTCGCTGCAGCGCGCCGGGGTGGGCGAGGACTTCAACCAGCTCTCCGGCGAGGACGGCACCGCGCTCGGCTTCATGGCCCATGGCGGCCACGGCTGCATCTCGGTGACGTCGAATGTCGCGCCGCGCCTGTGCGCCCACTTCCAGGTCGCCTGCCTGAAGGGCGACTATGCGGCCGCGTTGACCCTGCAGGACAAGCTGTTGCCGCTCCACCAGGCGCTGTTCATCGAGACCAACCCGTCGCCGGCCAAGTACGCGCTGTCGCTGCTCGGCCGCTGCACCGAGACGGTCCGCCTGCCGCTGGTCGGCGTCTCGGACAAGACCAAGGCGGCGGTGCGCGACGCCATGGTCCATGCCGGCCTGATCAACTGAGCGGTCCTCCTGCGATTCGTCATGCCGGCGCTTGTCGCGGGCATCTACGACCTTTAATGGCCGCATCGAAGAACCGTGGATGGCCGGGACAAGCCCGGCCATGACCACAGAGGCTGTCTAAACCCGCAAAGGTCGGTGGCCGTGGCCGAAAAAAAGGATCCGGAGCGCAAGATCGTCGCGGACAACCGCAAGGCGCGCTTCAACTACGAGATCGGCGAGACCTTCGAGGCGGGCATCGCGTTGCTCGGATCCGAGGTCAAGTCGCTGCGCCAAGGGCGTGCGACGATTGCGGAATCCTATGCCGACGCCAAGGGCGGGGAGATCTGGCTGGTGAACGCCAACATCCCCGAATACGGGCAGTCCGGGCCGTTCAACAACCACGCCCCCAAGCGCCCGCGCAAGCTGCTGCTGCACAGCCGCGAGATCGCCAAGCTGGCGCAGGGGATCGAGCGCGAGGGCATGACCATCGTGCCGCTGCGCATGTACTTCAACGATCGCGGCCGGGCCAAGATCGAGCTGGCGCTCGCCAAAGGCAAGAAGCTGCACGACAAGCGCGACACCGAGAAGAAGCGCGACTGGGACCGCGAGAAGGGCCGCCTGCTGCGGGCCAAGGGCTGAGCGGAGGCAACATGCTGCATGACCCCAACACGCTGCCCGACGATCTGCCCGTGCCGCAGGACGACGGCGCGGCCGACCATTTGACCGGCCTCGCCATTCCGGCCATCGCCCTGCCGGCGACCGACGGCACGATGGTCGATCTCTCGGCGCTGCGGGGCCGCACCGTGGTCTATGCCTATCCGCGCACCGGCCGGCCGGGGCAGCCGCTGCCGACGGGTTGGGACGCGATCCCGGGCGCGCGCGGCTGCACGCCGCAATCCTGCGGCTTCCGCGACCACTTTTCCGACCTGAGGGCGCGCGGGGTCGCCCACCTGTTCGGCCTCTCGACCCAGGACACCGGCTACCAGCGCGAGGCGGCGGAGCGGCTGCATCTGCCGTTCCGGCTGTTGTCGGACGCGGCGTTCCGTCTCACCGACGCGCTCCGCCTGCCGACCTTCACGGTCGACGGCATGCGGTTGATCCGGCGGCTGACTTTGGTGATCGACGACGGCGTGATCGCGACGGTGCTCTATCCGGTCTTCCCGCCCGACCGCAGCGCCGCCGCCGTGCTGGAGTGGCTCGCTGCGTCGAGGTGAGCCCGCACGGCCGTGAACACGTCGCGGAACATTTTTTCCGTCAGCACGCCCGTGTTCGTGTTGTAGCGGGAGCAGTGATAGCTGTCGAAGACCGTGAGATCGCCGCAGGGATGGACGGCGCCGTGGCCGAACGGGCAGGCGGACTTCTTGCGTCCGAGCGTGGTGATCATGGTGTCGTGGGCGACCCGGCCGAGCGCGACGACGGCGGCGAGGCGCGGCATCTCGGCCATGGTGGCGATCAGGAACGGCCGGCAGGTGGCGATCTCCGGGCCGGTCGGCTTGTTCTCCGGCGGCACGCAGCGCACCGCATTGGTGATGCGCGCATCGAGAAGCGTCAGCCCGTCGTCCGGCCGCGCCGCATAGGTGCCGCGGGCAAATCCGAAGTCCAGCAGCGTCGCGTAGAGCAGGTCGCCGGCGTAGTCGCCGGTGAACGGCCGGCCCGTGCGGTTGGCGCCCTGCAGGCCGGGGGCGAGCCCGACGATCAGCAGGCGCGCGTCAGAAGGTCCGAAGGAGGGCACCGGTGCGTTGCACCACTCCGGCTTGCGGCTCCGCCAGGTTTCGCGGAATTCGACGAGGCGCGGGCAGCGCGGGCAATCGCCGCGCGGCTCGGGACCGAGCGCTGGCTCGGCCCCGCGAGTCGCGGCGCCGGACGGGCCCGGAACGGCCGGACCCATCAATCCTCGTCGAAAGTGTCGGTGCTGGCCGGGGCGGGCTCCGACGACCGCACCGAGGTGCTGCGCTGGAGGAACTGCGGCGTGTGGCGGGGCTCGCGGGCGGCCCGCTCGCCGGGATCGCGTCCGATCTTCGGCTGCAGCTCGACGATGTCGAGGAAGATGTCGGCCTGCCGGCGGAGCTCGTCGGCCACCATCGGGGGCTGGGTCGAGATGGTCGACACCACGGTGACGCGCACGCCGCGCCGCTGCACCGCCTCGACCAGCGAGCGGAAGTCGCCGTCGCCCGAGAACAGCACCATGTGGTCGATATTGCCGGCGATCTCCATGGCATCGACCGCGAGCTCGATGTCCATGTTGCCCTTGACCTTGCGCCGGCCGGTCTGGTCGACGAACTCCTTGGTGGCCTTGGTGACGACCGTGTAACCGTTGTAATCGAGCCAGTCGATCAGGGGGCGAATCGACGAATATTCTTGGTCTTCGACAACAGCGGTGTAGTAGAACGCGCGCAGAAGATAGCCTCGGCTCTGGAACTCGCGCAGTAACCGCTTGTAATCGATGTCAAATCCGAGCGACTTTGCCGTCGCGTAGAGATTTGCTCCATCAATGAACAGAGCGATTTTTTCGCTTGGTACTGCCATGGTTCTCTCGTTACTTGTATAGGACCGCGTGTCACAAACGGCACGCGCCGGGGTCTGGTCGTACCAGCATCATGTTCGGATGATTCGGATGATCACGACCTGAAAAAGGTCATCACTTGCCTGCGGCGCAGACGCAAGCGCTGCATCCAAAATCCGATTCCGACAATGACATATCCGTTTCAGAAGTTCTCTTCTAGTCAATTCACGAGATGAATACCTCATAAAAATTTGCAATCCTCCCCGTTAGCCGTTGCGCTTCCGCAACGAGACCATTACGAGAGAGCCAAACCCCACAGGCATTCGAGCAGGAGTCCGCCCCCGCATGGCCCGCGTCACCGTTGAAGACTGCATCGACAAGGTCAGCAACCGCTTCGAGCTCGTCCTTCTGGCGGGCTATCGTGCCCGCATGATTTCGTCCGGCGCCCAGATCACGATCGACCGCGACAACGACAAGAATCCTGTCGTCGCGCTGCGCGAGATCGCCGACGAGACCATCTCGCCCGAGGATCTCAAGGAAGAGCTGGTCCACTCGCTGCAGAAATACGTCGAGGTCGACGAGCCCGAGCCCGAGGCGATCCCGTTGATCGGCGGTGGCGGTGAAGGCGTCGACGCCGACGATACCGAGGTCTTGATGGAGCGGATGACCGAGGAAGAGCTCCTGAAGGGGCTCGAGGGTCTCGCCCCGCCGGAGGAGCGGCCGGAGCCGGTCGAGCCGGACGACGAGGAGTAAAGCGCGTCGAGAGTCGTCGCTCACCGCGCGGCTGCCACGTCACCAGAACCCGAACCGGCGGCGCTCACGGCCCGCCGGTTTTTGCATGTCGGGCCGAGAGGTTGTTGTTGCCGCGCCGGCGCATCGGCATGCTAACGTGACACGTTGTTTTGTTCGCGCCGCAGCCCTCCGAGGGCCGACGGGCTGCGCAAGGCGCTCGCGGTAGGAACCGTCACGGTGAGACCGCTCGCGGAGAGGAGAAGAGGTGGGGCCGCCGGTCACCAAATTGCCGCGGATGCAGGTGCAGGCGCCCGGCCAGGCGCCGCGCGATGTCGCGCCGCCCGGAATCGCCCCCGCCGTCGAGATGCCGCCGCCGGCCAAGCGGATGATGCGTCAATACGAGCTCGTCGAGCGCGTCCGCAAGTATAATCCGAAGACGAACGAAGACTTGCTCAACCGCGCCTATGTCTACGCCATGCGGGCGCATGGCGAGCAGAAGCGGGCCTCCGGCGATCCCTATTTCTCGCATCCGCTCGAGGTCGCCGCGATCCTCACCGACCTCAAGCTCGACGACGCCACCATCGCGGCCGCGCTGCTCCACGACACCATCGAGGACACCGACGCGACCCGCAAGGACATCGACACGATCTTCGGGCCCGACATCGGCCACCTGGTCGAGGGCCTGACCAAGCTCAAGAAGCTCGAGCTGGTGTCGCGCGAGGCCAAGCAGGCCGAGAACCTGCGCAAGCTGCTGCTGGCGATCGCCGAGGACGTCCGGGTGCTGCTGGTCAAGCTCGCCGACCGGCTGCACAACATGCGCACCCTCGTCTACATGCCGGTCGAGAAGCGTGGCCGCATCGCCGAGGAGACGATCGACATCTATGCGCCGCTCGCCGGCCGCATGGGCATGCACGAGATGCGCAGCGAGCTCGAGGATCTGGCGTTCCGCGAGCTGCACCCCGACGCCTTCAAGGTGATCGATGCGCGGCTCGAGCGGCTCGCGACCCGCAACAGCGACCTGATCGCCGAGATCGAGCAGCAGCTCACCGGCAAGCTCGCGGCGCGCGGCATCAAGGCGACAGTCTCGGGCCGGCGCAAGCACGCCTATTCGGTGTGGCGCAAGATGGAGCGCAAGGCGCTCGGCTTCGAGCAGCTCTCCGACATCTACGGGTTTCGCGCCATCGTCGCGACGCTGGCCGACTGCTACCAGGCGCTCGGCGTCGTCCACACCACCTGGCCGGTCGTGCCGGGCCGCTTCAAGGACTACATCTCGACGCCCAAGCAGAACGACTATCGCTCGATCCACACCACCGTGATCGGCCCGCGCAACCAGCGCGTCGAGCTGCAGATCCGCACCGAGGAGATGGACGAGATCGCCGAGTACGGCATCGCGGCGCACTCGCTCTATAAGGACGATCTCGGCTCGCCCTCGGAGACGCTGACGCGCGAATCGAACGCCTATGCGTGGCTGCGGCGGACCATCGAGCTGCTCGCCGTCGGCTCCAATCCGGAGGAGTTCCTCGAGCACACCAAGCTCGAGCTGTTCCACGATCAGGTGTTCTGCTTCTCGCCCAAGGGCAAGCTGATCGCATTGCCGCGCAGCGCCACCCCGATCGACTTCGCCTATGCGGTCCACACCGATGTCGGCAACCGCGCGGTCGGCTGCAAGATCAACGGCAAGATCGCGCCGCTGATCTCCGAGCTGCACAACGGCGACGAGGTCGAGATCCTCATGGCGCGCGGGCCGAACGCGCTGCCGGCGGCGTGGGAATCCGTCGTCGTCACCGGCAAGGCGCGCGCCGCGATCCGGCGCGCCACCCGGGTCGCGGTGCGCAGCCAGTATGCCGAGCTCGGGCGCCGCATCGTCGAGCGCCTGTGCCAGCGCGCCAAGCGGGAATACTCGGCGGAAAAGCTCAACGGCGCGCTGCCGCGCCTCGCCCGGGCCTCGATCGACGACGTGTTCGCAGCGGTCGGCCGCAACGAAATGAAGGCGTCCGACGTCGTCCGCGCCATGTATCCGGACTACAAGGAGGAGCGCGCGACGGCTGTGCCGAGGCCCGAGAAGGGCTGGTTCGGGCTGAAGACCGGGCAGGCGGTGAAGTTCAAGGTGCCGGGCTCGACCGGCGACGACGCCATTCCGATCCGCGGCATCAACTCGGACCTGCCGGTGCAATTCGCGCCCGAGGGCGGCGCCGTGCCGGGCGACCGCATCGTCGGCATCATGACGCCGGGGGAGGGGATCACCATCTATCCGATCCAGTCGCCCGCCCTGATCGCCTTCGAGGATGCGCCGGAGCGCTGGCTCGACGTGCGCTGGGACGTCGACGAGAAGAACCCGCAGCGATTCCCGGCCCGCATCGCCGTGCAGTCGGTCAACGAGCCGGGCTCGCTCGCCCAGATCGCTCAGGTGATCGCCGACCACGACGGCAATATCGACAATCTCAAGATGAGCCGCTCGTCGCCGGACTTCAGCCAGCTCACCATCGATCTCGCGGTCTACGATCTGAAGCACCTCACCGCGATCATCTCGCAGCTCCGCGCCAAGACCGTGGTGGCCAAGGCCGAGCGGGTGGTGGGATGATCTTTCTTTCACCTCCCCCTGGAGGGCAGGGGAATCGCGTTTGAAGTAGCGCAGGATTGGGGTTG
>NZ_JACAAX010000070.1 GCF_013377085.1 Rhodoplanes sp.
CCATTGGTGGTCAGACATCATAAATCCGAGCTGATCACCCGGAAACCGTATCAGTCCTCTTCGTCCGGCTTGCTGCCGCCGATCTGCTTGAGCTTGGCGAACACCGCCTCGACGTTGAGCTCCTCGGCCGGCGCCCCGCTCTCCTCGTCGGCCGCCTCGGCGCCTGGGCCGGTGGTGACCTCGGCGGGCAGCAGGGTGACGCCCGTTTCGACCTCGACCGGCTTTTCCTTGGCGGCGCGGCTGACCTCCATGTCGAGGTCGATCTGCGAGCACAGGCCGAGCGTGACCGGGTCGAGCGGCGTCAGGCTCGCCGAGTTCCAATGGGTGCGGTCGCGGATCGCCTTGATGGTCGTCTTGGTGGTGCCGACCAGGCGCATCACCTGGCTGTCCTTCAGCTCGGGGTGGTTGCGCACCAGCCAGAGGATGGCGTTCGGTCGGTCCTGCCGGCGCGACACCGGGGTGTAGCGGGGGCCCCGCTTGCGCTTGGCCTCCGGCACCCGCACCTTCGACTCCGCCAGACGCAACCGCAGGTTGGCGTCCTTCTCCGCGTGCGCGATCTCCTCGCGACTGAGCTGGCCGGTGACGATCGGATCGAGGCCCTTGATGCCCTGGGCGGCGTCGCCGTCGGCGATCGCCTTCACCTCGAGCGGGTGCAGCTTGCAAAAATCGGCGATCTGATCGAACGACAGCGCCGTGTTCTCCACCAACCAGACGGCGGTGGCCTTCGGCATGAGCGGCTGGGTGGACATGGCCAATACTCCTCTGCGGCCTCGCCCGCCCCCCGGAGGCGAAGCCCTTGTCATTCGAGAAATGACGGAAATCGTCCCTTATATAGTCGAGACGCCCGTGCAGAAGCAACCCGCCTGGACCCCTGCTTGACAGGGCTCCGGGGGGAGGCCAAACCGACCCGACGAGGAGACCTCATGACGAGCCAAGGACCCGCCATGCCGTCCGCCGGTGCCGCTGAAAAACCGCCACTTGAGGTGCTGCTGTGCTCGCCGCGCGGCTTCTGCGCCGGTGTGGTGCGGGCGGTCGACACGGTGGAGCGTGCGCTCGCGCTGTACGGCCCGCCCGTCTATGTCCGCCATGAGATCGTCCACAACCGCTACGTGGTCGAGAGCCTCAAGGCCAAGGGCGCGATCTTCGTCGAGGAGCTCGACGAGATCCCCGACACCGGCGCGCCGGTGGTGTTCTCGGCCCATGGCGTGCCGAAGTCGGTGCCCGAGAGCGCCGCCAAGCGGAATTTCTTCGCGCTCGACGCGACCTGCCCGCTGGTCTCCAAGGTGCACCGCGAGGCGGAGATCCATCACAAGCGCGGCCGCGAGATCCTGCTGATCGGCCATGCCGGCCACCCCGAGGTGGAAGGCACCATGGGCCAGCTTCCGCCTGGCGCCATCACACTGGTCGAGACCGTCGAGGACGTGGCGAAGCTGACGCCGCGCGACCCCAGTCAGCTCGCCTATGTGACGCAGACGACGCTGTCGATCGACGACTGCACGGCCATCATCGCGGCGCTGCAGGCGCGCTTCCCGCAGATCACGGCGCCCCACAAGGAAGACATCTGCTACGCCACCACCAACCGCCAGGAGGCGGTGAAGAGCGTGGCGCCGCGGGTCGACGCGCTGATCGTGGTGGGCTCGCCGAACTCGTCGAACTCCAAGCGCCTGCAGGAGGTGGCCGAGCGCAATGGCTGCCCGCATGCGCAGCTCGTCGATCGCGCCGACGGGATCGACTGGTCGAAGCTCGGCGGCATCCGCCGGCTCGGCCTCACGGCCGGCGCCTCGGCGCCCGAGGTGATCGTCGAGGAGATCATCGACGCCTTCGCGGCGCGCTTCGCCGTCACGGTGGAGACGGTGTCGGGCGCCACCGAGAGCATGTTCTTTCCGCTGCCGCGGCAGCTCAGGGAGCTCGACAAGGCCCCCGACACGGCCGCCGAGTAGCGGTCGCGCACGGGGCCTTCTGGGGGTGGGATGGCCGTCTACACGGACGTCACGGCCGACGAGCTGCAGGCGTTTCTCGGTGACTACGATCTCGGCGACCTCCTGTCCTACAAAGGGATCGCGGAGGGGGTGGAGAACTCGAACTTCCTCCTGCACACGACCGGCGGTCATTTCATCCTGACGCTCTACGAGAAGCGGGTCGCCGCCGGCGACCTGCCGTTCTTCATCGGCCTGATGGAGCATCTCGCGGCGCGCCGGCTCACCTGTCCACAGCCGGTGAAGACGCGGGCCGGCACGGCGCTCGGCCGGCTCGCCGGGCGGCCGGCCGCGATCGTCACGTTCCTCGACGGCATGTGGGTGCGGCGGCCGACGGTCGGCCATTGCCACGCGCTCGGCGGCGCGCTCGCGGCGCTGCATCTCGCCGGCCTGGACTTCTCCATGCAGCGGCGCAATGCGCTCTCGGTCGACGGCTGGCGGCCGCTGTTCGAGACGGCGCGCGACCGTGCCGGCGAGGTGGCGCCCGGGCTCGCCGAGACGATCGAGACGTCGCTCGCGGCCCTCGAGGCGGACTGGCCGGCGGAGCTGCCGCACGGCGTCATCCATGCGGATCTGTTCCCCGACAACGTGTTCTTCCTCGACACCCGCGTGTCGGGCCTGATCGACTTCTACTTCGCCTGCACGGACACGCTCGCCTACGACGTGGCGATCTGCCTCAACGCCTGGTGCTTCGAGCCGGACCACGCCTACAACGTCACCAAGGGGCGGGCGCTGCTCGACGGCTACGCGGCCGTGCGGACGCTTTCGGCGCCGGAGCGCAAGGCCTTTCCGGTGCTGTGCCGCGGCGCCGCGATGCGCTTCCTGCTGACCCGGCTGGTCGACTGGTTCGCGGTGCCGGCGGGGGCGCTGGTGAAGCCGAAGGATCCGATCGAGTATTATCGCAAGCTGCGCTTCCACCAGACCATCCGGGGTGGACGCGACTACGGCATCGACGCGCTGTGCTGAGCCGCCGCGTGGGACCAGGACCATCGTGAGAGCGGCGACGTGACCAGCAGCGAAGGCACCGGCGCGGCCGGCAAGCGGGTGGTGATCCACACCGACGGCGCCTGCTCGGGCAATCCGGGCCCGGGCGGATGGGGCGCCATCCTCGAATGGGACGGCCGCGTGCGCGAGCTGAAAGGCTCCGAGCCGCATACCACCAACAACCGCATGGAGCTGATGGCCGCCATCGTCGCGCTGGAGACGCTGAAGCGGCCCTGCGACGTCGACATCCACACCGACAGCCAGTATCTGCGCCAGGGCATCATGACCTGGATCAAGGGCTGGAAGCGCAACGGCTGGAAGACGGCCGACAAGAAGCCGGTGAAGAACGTCGATCTGTGGCAGCGGCTCGACGAGGCGATCGTCCACCACCACGTGCACTGGCACTGGGTGCGCGGCCATGCCGGCCACGATCTCAACGAGCGCGCCGACGCGCTCGCCCGCGAGGCCATCGCCGAGATGCGCGCCGCCGAGCGGGTCGAGCGGGAGTGAGGGACGGACTTCCTGACAGCGCGAGCGAATAGAAGAGGCTCACGGCTCCTGCGTTCTCTCCCCCCTTGTGGGGGAGGGACAGGGAGGGGGGGGACGCCGCTGGCCGCATGTCGTTTGGCTCACCCCCCTCTCCACCTCTCCCCCACAAGGGGGGAGAGAGCAGGTTGCGGCGAGCGGCAATCTCTTCGAGTCGAGTCGTGGACGTAATCGCGCCTACATCCCCGCCAGAAGCGCGCCGGCGCTGGTCAGCTCGGCCTTGCCGGCCTCCGGCTCGACCGTGAGCTTCTTCACCACGCCGTCCTCGACCAGCATGGCATAGCGCTTGGAGCGCAGGCCGAGGCCGCCGGCGCTGATGTCGAGCGTCATGTCGACCGCCTTGGCGAAGTCGCCATTGCCATCGGCCAGGAACTCGATCTTGCCCTCGGCGCCGCTCGCCTTCATCCACGCATTCATCACGAAGGCGTCGTTGACGGACGTCACCGCGATGGTGTCGACGCCCTTCGCCTTGATGGCGTCGGCATGCTCGAGGAAGCCGGGCAGGTGATTGTTGGAGCAGGTCGGCGTGAAGGCGCCCGGCACCGCGAACAGCACCACGGTCTTGCCCTTGAACACCTCGTCGGTGGTCGTCCAGGCCGGCCCCGCCGCCGTGATGACGCGGAACTTGGCCTCGGGGATGCGGTCGCCGACCTGAATGGGCATGGGTGTCTCTCGCTTTCGGTTGAGGGTGTCGTCCTGCCGGCCGGGGCCGGCGGCCGAAGAGTCCGGCGGGCCGGACTGTAGAGCTTTTTTCGTCGCAGGGGATCGGCCGCCCGGACCCGTACACCGTGAATTGAAACAGGATTGCGACGGGTTCGGCCGCGGGGGCTCGCCGGGTCGACCGAATACGCGGCCTCCGCCGCACCGGATCACCGATCGAGCGTGATCTGCACCTCGATGGCGGCATCGCCGGCGACCGCCGTCAGCGTCACAGTTGCACCGCGCGGGTCGACGTCGGGTGGCGCCCCGTCGACCACGAAGGCGAACAGACGAGTGCCGTCGGGCCCGGCACCGGCCGGCTCCGGCACCGGCAGGGCCCAGGCCTCGGTCGGTCCCTCGGCGAACAGATCCGGCACGGTGCCGGGCGGCGCCGCCACCGTGACCACGATGCGTGGCTTCGGCCAGGCGCCCTCGACCCGGACGGCCCGGATCGCCAACGGCCCGGCCTCGCCGAGCGCGGCGCGTCTCGGCACGCGGGCGAGCGCGGCGGCGACGTCGTTCCCGGCCGCTGCCTCCCCGCCGCTGCCGGCCGGCAGCGTCAGGCTGGTGCTGGCGGTGGCCGGCACGCACAGCCTCTCGCAGATCGCGTAGTCGAGCGAGAGCGCCAGCGTCGCCGGTCGCGACGGATCGTCCCGCTCCACCCGCACCGGGAACATCACGCGGCCCGAATAGCCGATCGCCGTGCCGCCGCCGTCCTCGAAGCGCATCGGGGCCGGCCAGCCCACGGTCGCGGCCCGCACGTTCACCGAGCCGGTGAAGTCGAATCGCGGCGGCACGCCGGAATCACCGGGATACCGCCAATAGGTCTTCCAGCCGTCCGCCAGCCGAATCTCGACCCCCGCGGCGAGGAGCGGGGCGCCGCCCACGGGCGTTCCGCCGACGAGGCGCACCATGGCGCGGCGGTCGCCCGTCCAGGCCGAGGCGGCCTCGCCGCCGGCGAACGCTCCGGCCGCGGTTGCAACCGCGGCCGTCGCCGCCAGCAGGAGCGTGGAGGCATGGCGCCGCAATGTCGGTCCATTCATTCGTCGGTCTCGGTTCGGGCCTAACGTCGGTCGCGCGGCGCGCGGTTCGGCTCTATGGTCGGTGTCCGGCGAACCGGATCGCGAATCGGACGGCGCCGGGCGGTGGTTTGGCCGCGGGCGGCCTCGCCGCGACGTGCGTTGCCCAACCCGAGCCGCTCGGAGTAATCTTGCCGAGATGAAAGCTGCACGGAAGACCTCGCCCGATCACGAGCCCAAACGGGGCTATCTCGACGGACAGATGCTGATCGCGATGCCGAGCATGCGCGACGAGCGTTTCGCCCGCAGCCTGATCTATGTGTGCGCCCACTCCTCGGAAGGGGCGATGGGCATCATCGTCAACCAGCCGGCGCCGAACATCAATTTCTCGGACCTGCTGGTGCAGCTCGAGGTCATCCCGGCGTCCGACCTGATCATCCTGCCACCGCGGGCCGGCACCGTGAAGGTGCTGCGCGGCGGGCCGGTCGAGACCGGGCGTGGCTTCGTGCTTCACTCGGCCGATTTCTTCATCGAGAACTCCACCCTGCCGATCGACGACGGCATCTGTCTGACGGCGACGCTGGACATTTTGAAGGCGATCGCCCGCGGCGACGGCCCGCTCAGCGCCGTGCTGGCGCTCGGCTATGCCGGCTGGGCGCCCGGCCAGCTCGAGACCGAGATCCAGTCGAACGGCTGGCTGCACTGCACGGCCGACCCGGACCTCGTCTTCGGCGCCGACACCGACATCAAGTACGAACGCGCCCTGAAGAAGATCGGCATCCATCTCGGCATGCTGTCGAGCGAGTCCGGCCACGCGTGAGCGTGGCGCACCCCCTCGGCTCTCGATCTCTGATCGCCACGATGACGCGTTTTCACCTCTCCCCGCGCGCGGGGAGAGGTCGACGTTCGCACGCTTGCGTGCGGACGTCGGGTGAGGGGGCGTCGCGGCCGGAGCCGCAGCGCCGCTGCCCCCGACCCTCTCCCCGCACGCGGGGAGAGGGAGAGCACGCGCTTTGCCGGATTGATTCGAATTGTCACCGCGTCGCCAGCGCGAGGCGGTCGCCGACCAGAAGCTCGCGGGCGGCCTCGGCCGGCATCGCCTCGCCGAACACGAAGCCCTGCACGTATTCGCAGCCGAGCTGGTAGAGCTCGACGGCGTCCGAGTCGGTCTCGGCGCCCTCCGCCACCACCTCCATGCCGAGATCGTGGGCGAGCCCGATGATCGAGCGCAGGATCACGGGCCGCGTGCCCTTCGATGTGGTGCGCACGAACGACTTGTCGATCTTGATGGTGTCGAACGGGAAGCGCTGCAGATAGGCCAGCGAGGAGTGGCCGGTGCCGAAGTCGTCGAGTGCCAGCCCGGCGCCGAGCTCCTTGATGCGGTGCAGGATCTTGGCGGCGAGCTCGGGGTTCTCCATCACCAGCGATTCGGTCATCTCGAGCTTGAGGCTGCCGCGCGACAGGCCCGAGCGCGCCATCACGGTGCGCAGGTCGTTGATCAGGTCGTGGCGCAGGAGCTGGCGCGACGACACGTTGACGCTGGCGAACAGCGGCACCCTGGTCGGCACGGCGCGCTGCCAGATGGCGAGCTGGCGGGCGGTGCGCTCCAGCGCGAAAAGGCCGAGATCGACGATCAGGCCGATCTCCTCGGCGATCGAGATGAACTCGGACGGCGACAGTCGCCCCATCTTGGGGTGGTCCCAGCGCGCCAGCGCCTCGAAGCCGGCGACCGAGCGATCCTCCAGCCGCACGATCGGCTGGTACAGGATGGTGATCTCCTCGCGTTCCAGCGCGCGGCGCAGCTCGGACTCGAGCGTCAGCCGATCGGTCTTGCGGGCCCGCATCGCCGGCTTGAAGATCTCGATGCGGTCGCCGCCGATCCTTTTCCCGTGATACATCGCCAGCTCGGCGTCCTTCAGCACCTCGTCGGGGCGCTGCGGCTGGCCGTCATAGAGCGCGATGCCGAGCGAGCCGGTGAGGATGATCTCGCGGTCGTTGAAGGTGATCGGTGCGTTGATGGTCTTGCGCATCGTCTCGGCGAAGGCGATGACGCGACCCGACTCCTTCTCGGACAGGAGGATCAGGCCGAACTGGTCGCCGCCGAGGCGGGCCAGCGTGTCCTGCGGCTTGAGCAGGCGGCCGAGCCGGCGGGCGAGCGTCAACAGGATCGAGTCGCCGGCCGCCATGCCGACCGAGTCGTTGACCTGCTTGAAACGGTCGAGGTCGATCACCATCACGGTCGGCTTGATGGCGGGGTCGGCCTTGGCGAAGGCGAACACGCCCAGCAGCCGGTCGAGGAAGAGCTGGCGGTTGGGCAGGCCGGTGAGGTTGTCGTGCACGGCGTCGTGCATCAACCGCTCCTCGGCGGTCTTGAACTCGGTGACGTCGGTGAGGGTGCCGACGAGGCGCACTACCTCGCCGTCCGAGCCGACGACGGGCCGGGCCTTCATGGTGAACCACAGATAGTGGCCGTCCGATGTGCGCATGCGGAAGTCTTGCACCAGGCGGCCGCGGCGCTGCTCCAGCGCGCTGTCGAGCGTGGCGCGGAAGCGGTCGCGGTCGAGCGGATGCAGCACCTCGAGCCAGTGGGCCGCCGGCCCGTCCAGCGTGCCGCGCTTGAGGCCGAGCACCTGCTCGGTCTCCGGGCTGGTGAACACCTTGTCGGCGCCGACGTCCCAGTCCCAGATCAGGTCGCCGCTGCCCGTGAGGGCGAGCGCGCGGCGCTCGACGTCGGAGACGATCCCCTGCGTGACGCCGCCCGCGAAGGCGTGCTGCATCACCGTGAAGCCGATCAGCATGACGATCAGCACCAGGCCGCCGAGCAGCGCCGGGCCGACGATGTCGTTGGTCACCATGGCCGTGACCGTCATGCCGGCGGCGAGCACCCAGACGACCAGCAGGAACCAGGTCGGGATCAGCAGCACGGCGCGGTCGAAGCCGTGAACCGAGAGATAGACGACCAGTCCGAACCCGAGGGTCGCGACCAGCAGGAGCGACAGCCGCGCCACCCCGGAGGCGATGGCGGGATCCCACAGCGCCACGGCGATCAGCGCGGCCAGCACGGCGAGCCAGCCGATGGTGACGTGGGCGTAGCGCACATGCCAGCGGCTGAGATTGAGATAGGCGAACAGGAACACGACCAGGGTCGCGGCCAGGATCGCCTCGCCGCAGGCGCGCCACACCCGCTCGGCCCCGGCCGACATGTCGAACACCTTGCCCCAGAAGCCGAAGTCGACGCCGATATAGATCAGCACGGCCCAGGCCAGCGCCGCCGCCGCCGGGAACATCACGCTGCCCTTGACGACGAACAGGATGGTGAGGAACAGCGCCAAGAGGCCGGCGATGCCGATCACCATGCCGTGGTAGAGCGTGAAGCTGTTGACCTTGTCCTTGTAGGCCTCCGGCTCCCACAGATAGATCTGCGGCAACCGGTTGGTGCGCAGCTCGAGCACGAAGGTGACGACGGCACCGGGATCGAGGGTGACGCGGAAGATGTCCGCCGTGGCGCTGTCCTGGCGGTCGGGCCGGTCGCCGGCGCTCGGCGTCACGGTGACGACCCGCGACAGGCCGAGATCGGGCCACAGCAGGCCGGAGCCGACCATCTGGTAGTGCGGCACCACGATCAGCCGGTCGAACTGCTCGTCGCTGGTGTTGGCGAGCGCCAGGATCGCCCAGTTGTTGCCGCCCTCGCGGGCCCGCACCTCGATGCGGCGGACGATGCCGTCCGGGCCCGGTGCGGTCGACACCTGGAGGCGGTCGCCGTCGGTCTGCTGGCGCTCGACCGCCTCGGTGAGGTCGATGGCGGGCACGTCGGGGCGCACGCTGACGGCCTGCACGGCCACGGCCGGCGACGCCGCGACCAGCATGGCGAGCGCGGCGACGGCAGCCGAGATCAGCGCGGCGCAGAGACCCCGAAGCAAGCCCGATCCTCCAGACCTGATCCCGCCGGCCGGTCGAGCCCTGGCGGAGCGTTGCGGCGACAGAACGAAACTCCGACCCTACACCGCCAGCACGATCTTGCCGATATGCTCGCTCGATTCCATTCGGGCATGAGCGGCGGGCGCCTCGGCGAATGGGAATGTCCGGTCCATCACCGGCCGCACCCGGGCGGAGGCGAGCAGCGGCCACACGGCGTGCTCGGCGGCGAGCACGATCGCGGCCTTGTCGGCGATCGAGCGCGACCGCAGGGTCGAGCCGGTGTGATGCAGGCGCTTGAGCATGATGCGGCGGAAGTCCACGGTCGCCTTGGGCGAGCCCTGGAAGGCGATCTGGACGATGCGGCCTTCGACCGCCGCGGCCTCGTAGTTCCGCTCGATATAGTCGCCGCCGACCATGTCGAGGATCACGGCGGCGCCGGCGCCGTCGGTCGCGGCCTTGGTGGCCGCGACGAAATCCTGCTCCCGGTAGTTCACCGCGACGTCGGCGCCGAGCCGCAGGCAGGCTTCGCATTTCCCGGCCGAGCCGGCCGTGACGACGATCCGCGCGCCGAACGCCTTGGCGAGCTGGATCGCCATGGTGCCGATGCCCGACGAGCCGCCGTGCACCAGCGCGGTCTCGCCCGCCTTCAGGCCGCCGCGCTCGAACAGATTGTGCCAGACCGTGAACAAGGTCTCCGGCACGGCCGCGGCCTCGGTTGCCGCCATATTGGGGGGCACCGGCAGCGCATGGCTCTCGTGCGCGACGCAGTATTCGGCGTAGCCGCCGCCCGAGACCAGCGCCATCACCCGGTCGCCCTCGGCCCAGCGGGTGACGCCAGGCCCGATCGCCGCCACCTGGCCGGCGATCTCCAGGCCCGGAATGTCCGAGGCGCCGGGCGGCGGCGGATAGAGGCCCTTGCGCTGCATCACGTCCGGGCGGTTCACGCCGGCGGCCTCGACCCGCACCAGGATCTCGCCGGGGCCGGGCATCGGAACCGGGCGCTCCTCCGGACACAAAACCTCGGGTCCACCCGGCGTGCGGATGGCAATGGCCGTCATGCGGGCAGGCAGTGCACTCATGGGAACAACGTCACCGGTAAGGGGGATCCTGTCGGGCCGGCGGGCGCTTGCAAGGCAGGCGATCCTCGGCGCATGGTCGCGGCGCCGGACGTCGAGGATCGGCGGAACGGCGCGGGCCGACACTAGAGCATTTCCCCGCGGCGTGGGAACCGGGTAATGCAGCCCTCGGCCGCGCGGACCCGGAGATCGGAGCCGGAGAGGAGACCAGATGGCGATCGCGGACGAGGACGACCGACCCAAGCGAAAAATCTCCCATGACATCGGCCAGGAGCTCGCCCTCCTGTCGGTCGCCGAGCTGGAGGAGCGCATCGCCCTGCTGCGCGAGGAGATCGTTCGGCTGGAGGAGGCGCGCGACCGCAAGCAGGCGTCGCGCTCGGCCGCCGACCAGTTTTTCAAGAGGTGAGAAGCGGGCGAGTAGCGAGTAGCGAGTAGCGAGTAGCAAATGGCGAGTAGCGAATAGCGAATAGAATCAGCGAGATCCCCCACTCGCTATTCGCTATTCGCTATTCGCCCCCTGCACCGACTGCCGGGCGGATCTGCGCCGGGCGAGCCCGCGGTAAGAGGCCGTTAAGCTTTCCGGATTATTACTGGACTCGTCCACCTCGTGGACATCGAGTGGCTCCTGTCCACTCTGTTTGACGCCTCCCTGTTGACACTTTAGGGCCGCCTTCGTGGCGGCCCCTTTTTTATCGCCGGGCAGCCATACCGGGCGGAACCGGCTAAGTGCCGAGCCCGATTCACCTTCACGGCCCTGCCGCGCGGCGGAAACTATGTCGCGAAAACTTGGCGCGTAGACGGACCGCGCCGGCTGGACTCTGGCGGCCCCCCCGCGCCATAGTCCGCGCCAACAGGGGTGCTCATGTCCGACAATTCGCCGATCGTGGCGAGCCCGGTGTCCTTTGGGGCGAGGCTCGCATCCTCCCAAGCCTTCGTGGCCTTGTTCAGCGACGGCATGAAGCTGGTCGAGGAGACCGCCGCCTATCTGGACGGGCCCGGCCGGCAGGAGTCCAAGCGTCTGGAACGCGCCGCGGCGCTGTCCTACGCGACGGAGAGCATGCGGCTGACCACGCGCCTGATGCAGCTCGCCTCCTGGCTGCTGTTGCACCGCGCCGTCAACGAGGGCGAGATGTCCCTCGACCAGGCCAACCGCGAGAAGACCAAGGTCAAGCTCGGCATGACGGATCCGGCCGATGCCGACGTGCTGAAGCTGCTGCCGGAGAAGCTCGTCGAGCTGATCGACCGCTCGCTCAAGCTGCAGGACCAGGTGCGCCGGCTCGACGCCACCATCCACGCCCCGGTGCTCGAGGACGTCCCCACCAACAATCCCCTCGAGCGCCAGATCGGCCTCCTGAAGGCCGCCTTCGAGCGCGACGGCGAGTGAGGCGCACTCGGCGTCGTTGCCGGGCCTGACCCGGCGATCCATCTTTCTGCGAACAAATCGCTTTTTCGAAGCGTGAGGGATGCGCGGGCTCGAGCCCGCGCATGACGGCGTTTTGGCTGTCTGACGCGGCGTGACGCGCCCGCGCCCCGGATTGACGGCTGCGCAAACGCCGAAAGGCCGGGCGAGCCCGGCCTGAAGCCTGTCTGCGATGGGTGAGTGCCGTGAGGGCGGGGCCGGACGGACCGGCCTGCGCCAGGTCCGGCTTACTTCAGGCCGAGGCCCGAGAACTTCTTCTGGAAGCGCGACACGCGACCGCCGCGGTCGAGGAGCTGCTGCGAGCCACCCGTCCACGCCGGATGCGACTTCGGGTCGATGTCGAGCCGAATCGTGTCGCCAGCCTGTCCCCAGGTGGTTCGGGTGTTGAACTCGGTGCCGTCGGTCATCACGACCTTGACGGTATGGTACTGGGGATGAATGTCGGGCTTCATCGCACGATCCTGCGGTCGTCGGGTTGTTCGAAGGTTGCGGGTCTATAGCGCAGCGGTCCGGCCGAGACAAGCCCGCGGCCCGCGGGGCTGGCCGGCCCGGTCCCGTCGCCCGGTCCGGATCGGGCGCCGACCACGCTCCGGCGTGCGGCATGGTGGCGAGCCCGTACGCCTATATTCCAGGCCTCGGTCACGTTCCGCCGATTGTCATGGCTTCCGGCGCGAGTCATTGTCCGGCGCCCGCGGGCGCCGGCGCCTCCCGGCGCGGCCCGCGGCACCGTGCAATGCAAGACACAGTGTGACGTCGAGCGGGATCACCCATGAATCTTGACAGCGGCGGACGCGGGCTCGCCTCCAGCGCGGCCCAATCCGGCCAGGCGCCGGCGGACAACCGGCGCAACATCAGGCCGCTGCTCGCGGTGGTGCCCTATGTGCTGCGCTACAAGGGCCGCGCCGTCGCCGCTCTGATCTCGCTGGTGGTGGCGTCGCTCGCCACCCTGGTGCTGCCGGTCGCGGTCCGCCGCATGATCGATTTCGGCTTCACCGAGGACTATGCCGGCCTGATCCACCAGTACTTCGCCGTGCTGATCGTGCTGGCCGCCGTGCTCGCCGGGGCGAGCGCGATGCGCTACTACCTCGTCACCACGCTCGGCGAGCTGATCGTCACCGATCTGCGCGCGCGCGTCTTCGCCCATCTCACCTCGCTGTCGGCGGCGTTCTTCGACAGCTCCAAGAGCGGCGAGCTGATCTCGCGGCTCACCGCCGACACCACCCAGCTCAAGTCCGCGGTCGGCGCCTCGGTGTCGATCACGCTGCGCAACCTGATGCTGTTCTTCGGCTCGACCACCATGATGGTGGTGACGAGCCCGCGGCTGTCGATGGTCGTGCTCTCCGCCATTCCGGTGATCGTGCTGCCGCTGGTCGGCTTCGGCCGCATCGTGCGGCGCCGCTCGCGCGAGGCGCAGGACACGCTGGGCGAGGCCTCCGGCTATGCGGCCGAGCTGATCGGCGCGATCCGCACCCTGCAGGCCTTCACCAACGAGGTGATGGCGACCAATCGCTTCGGCGCCGCCGTCGACCGCGCCTGCCGGGCCGCGATCGCCTCGACCCAGGCGCGCGCCTTGCTGACCGGCGTCGCCATCTTCCTGGTGTTCTCCAGCGTCGTGCTCATCCTCTGGATCGGCGCCCAGGACGTGTTCGAGCAGCGCATCACGGCCGGCCGGCTCAGCCAATTCGTGCTCTATGCGGTGTTCGCGGCCGGCGCGCTCGGCGAGCTGTCGCAGGTGTGGGGCGAGATCTCGCAGGCGGCCGGCGCCGCCGAGCGGCTCACCGAGCTGTTGGCGATCGAGCCCGCCATCAAGGCGCCGGCAAATCCGGTGGCGCTGCCGGCGAAGCCGCGCGGCGAGGTGGCGTTCGAGGGCGTCCGCTTCGCCTATCCGACCCGCCGCGAGACCGCGGCGCTCGACGACGTCTCGTTCCGGATACAGCCCGGCGAGAAGGTGGCGATCGTCGGCCCCTCGGGCGCCGGCAAGAGCACGGTGTTCCACCTGCTGCTGCGCTTCTACGACCCCGACGCCGGCGCCGTGACGTTCGACGGCGTGCGGCTGGTCGATGCCGATCCGCACGCCGTGCGCTCGCGCATCGCGCTGGTGCCGCAGGACGCCGCCGTGTTCGCCGCGAGCGTCGCCGAGAACATCCGCTTCGGCCGCCCCGGCGCGACCGATGCCGACGTCGCCCGCGCCGCCGAGCTCGCCGCCGCCTCCGAGTTCGTCGCCCGGCTGCCGCACGGCATGGAGACGCAGGTCGGCGAGCGCGGCGTGCTCTTGTCCGGCGGCGAGCGCCAGCGCCTCGCCATCGCCCGCGCCATCCTGCGCGAGGCGCCGCTGCTGCTGCTCGACGAGGCGACCTCGGCGCTCGACGCCGAGAACGAGATTTTGGTGAAGACCGCGCTCGCCCGCCTGATGCAGGGCCGTACCACGCTGGTGATCGCCCACCGGCTGGCCACGGTCCTGTCCTGCGATCGGATTTTGGTGGTCGACCAGGGCCGCATCGTCGAGGAGGGCACGCACGACACGCTGGTGGCGAAGGGCGGCCTCTATGCCCGGCTCGCCCGCCTGCAGTTCGAGACGGCGCCCGAGCCGGTCCCGGTGGTGTGACTTGAATCGCTGCTGATCAGCTCGCTGTCATTCCGGGGTGCGGACCGCAGGTCCGCGAGCCCGGAATCCATACACCCTGCGCCGGTGGCTCACGACGGACAGGGGCTATGGGTCCCGGGCTCGGCGCTGCGCGCCGCCCCGGGACGACTGAAGCAGCAACCGCGGCTCACGGTCGCCAGCACATCATGAAGACGGGCGATTGCGAGCGCGGATTGACGTCCTCGCCGCCGATGGAAAAGCCCTGCCGCTCGTAGAAGCGGATCGCCCGCGCATTGTCCTTGTTGACGTGCAGGGCGATGCCGGTCGGCGCCGCGCGCTTGGCCTCGTCGAGCAACTGCGTCGCCACCGGCGTGCCCCACGCCTCGGGCGCCACCACGATCTGGTCGAGATAGCCGCTGTCGTCGATGGTGACGAAGCCCAGGATCACGGCGTTCAGCTCGGCCACCACGACCGAGGCCATCGGCACCAGCTCGGTGCGCCAGCGCTCGCGCCACCAGGCGACGCGCGCCGCAAAGTCGTGGGCCGGATAGGTGGCCTGCCAGGTCCGCCGCCACAGCTCGATGACGGCGTCCTCGTCGTCGCGCTCGTAGGACCGCACGATCGGGATGGAGAGGGGCACCACGAGGTCGGAATCGGAATCGGAATCGGTCGTCGTCATCGCTCGGTCAGCTTCAGCTCGAGGCGGCGGTTGCGCTGGAACGCCTCCTCGGTACGGTCGGGGTCGAGCGGCTGGTACTCGCCGAACCCGGCTGCAACAAGGCGCTGCGGCGGGATGCCCTTGCCGACCAGGTACTGCACCACCGAGATGGCGCGCGCCGCCGACAGCGCCCAGTTGCTCGGGAATTGCGGGCTGGCGATCGGCCGGATGTCGGTGTGGCCGTCGACCCGCAGCACCCACGGGATCTCGGCCGGGATCTGCTTCTCGAGATCGACGAGCGCGCCGGCGAGCTTGTCGAGCTCGCTGCGTCCCTCCGGCCGCAGCGCCGCCTGGCCGGTGTCGAAGAACACCTCCGCCTGGAAGACGAAGCGGTCGCCGACGACGCGCACGTCCGGCCGGTTGCCCAGGATGGCGCGCAGGCGGCCGAAGAAGTCGGAGCGGTAGCGCGACAGCTCCTGCACGCGCTGCGCCAGCGCCACGTTCAGGCGCTGGCCCAGATCGGCGATGCGGGACTGGGCGTCCTTGTCCTTCTTGTCGGAGGCGTCGAGCGCCGCTTCGAGCGCGCCGAGCTGGCGGCGCAGCGCGGCGATCTGCTGGTTCAAGAGCTCGACCTGGGCGATCGCCCGCGCGGTCGCCCGCTTCTCGCTGTCGAGCGCGCCGGAGAGCTCCGAGATGCGGCCCTGCGCGGTGCCGAGCTGGTCCGATGCGCCCGGCCCGGGGGCGCCGGCGCGCAGCCGGTCGCGCTCGCTCTCGGCGCCCGCGAGGCTCGCGGTCAGCCGGGCGATGTCGTCCTCGAGACTGGCCTTGCCGGTCTTCTCCAGCGACAGGAGTTCGGTGAGCTGGGAGATCTGCGCGGTCAGGCGCTGCAGCGCCGTGTCCTTGCCGGCCATCTCCTGGGACAGGAAGAACTGCACCACCACGAACACGGTGAGCAGGAAGATGATGCCGAGCAGCAGGGTCGAGAGCGCATCGACGAAGCCGGGCCAGTAGTCGACCCCGCGGTCTCGTCGGAAGCGGGACAGCGCCATGAGCTCAGGTCTTCTCGTACTGGCGGGCCAGCACCTGCAGCAGCTTCTGCACCTCGGCCTGCTGGTCGGCCTGGGCCTCGACCCAGTCGCGGATGATCTGCTGCTCCTGGCGCATGTGCTGCACCAGGCCCTGGATACCCTCGGCGAGATTCGCCATCGCGTGGGTCGCGGCCTTGCCGGCGCTGGCCTCGGCGATGGCGTCCTGCAGCCGGTCCATCGCGGCCCGCATCTCGTTGCCCATGGCGGCCTGGGCCGGGGCGCCGGCGCCGGCGGCCGGCGCGGCGGCGCCGAGCTCGCGCACCGTGGTGGCGAGCCAATCCTCCAGCTCGGTGTAGAAGCGGTTCTGCGCCTGGCCGGCCTGCAGGTCGAGGAAGCCGAGCACCAGCGAGCCGGCCAGCCCGAACAGCGACGATGAGAACGAGATGCCCATGCCGCCCAAGGGCGCGGCGAGGCCCTCCTTGAGGGCGTCCAGCATGGCGGAGGCGTCGCCGCCGATCTTCAGGCCCTCGATCACCTTGCCGACCGAGCCGACCGTCTCGATCAGGCCCCAGAAGGTGCCGAGCAGGCCGAGAAAGACCAGCAGGCCCGTCATGTAGCGGGCGGTGTCGCGCGCCTCGTCGAGCCGCATGGCGATCGAATCGAGGATCGAGCGCATGGTCTGGGCGGACAGCGCCATGCTGCCACCCGTGCGCTCGCCCAGAATCGCCGCCATCGGGGCCAGCATGGTCGGTGGGCGCTCGACCGCCAGGCCCGGATCGGCGAGCCGGAAGCCGTTGACCCAGGCGACCTCGGGAAACAGCCGCACCACCTGGCGGAAGGCCAGGATGATGCCGATCAGCAGCACTCCGACGATCAGGCCGTTGAGGCCCGGATTGGCCAGGAAGGCGGCCCAGATCTGGCGGTGCAGGACGACCACCACGAGGGCGCCCAGCACGAGAAAGACCAGCATCCGGAACAGGTAGATGCGGGGCGATGACACCTTGAACGGGTCGAGGTCGCGCGCGGGCTTGGCCATGGTGATTCTGCCGGACTCGGTTCGATCCCAATATGGCACAGGCGCGCCGGGATTTTAACGCGCCGCATCATGATCGCACCGGGCCGTCCGCCGGGATTCTTCGCCCGACGCGGCGCAGAGCCGCCGCTCAGGTCTTCCCGGCGGTCTTCAGGAGGCCGATGATCTCCCGGTGCATGGTCTCGTTGCCGCAGACGATGCTCTTCGAGGTCAGCATGGCGTCGCGGCCGTCGCAGTCGGTGACATAGCCGCCGGCCTCGCGAATCATCAGGATTCCGGCCGCCATGTCCCAGGGCGACAGGTCGCGCTCCCAGAAGGCGTCGAAGCGGCCGGCCGCCACCCAGCCGAGGTCGAGCGCCGCGGCGCCGAACCGGCGCAGCCCCGCCACCTTCTCCTGCACCAGGGCGAACTCCTTGCGGAACACCGCGAGATCGCCGCGGCCGTAATGCGGCAGTCCGCAGCAGATCACCGCGTCGGCGAGGCGCTGGCGCCCGGCCACCCGGATGCGCTGGTCGTTGAGGAAGGCGCCCTTGCCGCGCTCGGCGATGAACAGCTCCTCGTTGGCCGGGTTGTAGATCACGCCCGCCACGATCGTGCCCTCGCGCTCCAGCGCGATCGAGATGGCGAATTGCGGGATGCCGTGGAGGAAATTGGTGGTGCCGTCGAGCGGGTCGACGATCCAGGTGTGGGAGGGGTCGTCGCCCGCCTGCAGGCCGCCTTCCTCACCCAGAAAGCCGTAGCCCGGCCGCGCCTTGGCCAGCTCCGCCTTGAGCGTCTCCTCGGCCTTGCGGTCGGCCGCCGTGACGAAGTTGGCCGGCCCCTTGAGAGACACCTGCAGGTGCTCCACCTCGCCGAAATCGCGCTTGAGCGTGCGTCCGGCCTTGCGGGCGGCGGCCACCATGACGTTGAGCAGTGCGGAGCGGAGCATGTTTTTCGATCAGTAGGTCAGAGGAGCGGGCAGGGAGGCTCGAAGCCGAGAGGCAGCCCCGCGGTCATTCCGGGGCGCCGCACAGCGGCGAACCCGGAATCCAGCCACCGGCACGACAGGTGTCGCTGGATTCCGGGTTCGCGGGCTGCCGCCCGCGCCCCGGAATGACCGGTGAGCCGGTCACGGCCGCGGTCTTACACGCTGCCGGGCCGGTGATCCAGCGCGGGGGGTAATGCCCCCTCACGAGCGCGAGGAGCGGATCATCTCCAGCCAGCCCTGGGCGGCCTTTTCGGCGGCCTGGCGGATCTCGGGGCTCTGCTTCTGGGCGAACTCTTCCATGTAGGGGTCGCCGGCGCCGCCCGCCTTGGCGACCAGGTGCCATTTGATCGCCTCCACCGGATCGGCCGGCAGGCCGCGGCCGGCGGAGAGCATGCGGGCGAGCCGGTTCTGGGCGATGGCGCTGCCGCGCAGCGTCGCCTTGCGGAACCACACCGCGGCGCGGGCCTCGTCCTTGGCCGTGCCGGTGCCGTTGAACAGCGCGATGGCGTACTCCACCTGGGCGTCGACGATGCCGGCCGTGGCGGCGCGCTCCATCTGGCGGGTCGATTCGGCGAGGTCCTGCGGCACGCCGCGGCCCTCCTTGTGGAGCACCGCGAGCGCGTACTGGGCCTCGGCGCTGCCGCCCGCCGCGGCGGTGCGAAACAGCTCGGCGGCGCGGTCGTAGTCCTGCGGGAAGAGCTGGCCCTCGACATAGAACAGGCCGAGATCGTAGGCCGCGGCGGGATGGCCGAGCTTGGCGGCGGCGGCGAGCAGGCGGGCCGCCTCGCCCATGTCCTTCGTCCCGGCGCGGCCGCCGAGCCGGAACATGGCGAGCGCGAACATGGCGTCGCGGTCGCCGCGGCCGGCAGCGATCCCGTACCACTCGGCCGCCTTCTGGTCGTCCTGGTTGACGCCGAACCCGTTCGCGTAGAGTTCGCCCAGCAGCGTCATGGCGCGGACGTCGTGGCTCGCCTCGACCCGCTTTGTCGCCTCGTGGAAGGCGGTGAGGAAATAGCCGCGCTGATAGGCCCCATAGGCGAGGTCGGGCGCTGCCGCACCGGGGCGCCCGGTGGCCGCCGGGGCCGGGGGCGGGCTGCCGGCGGCCGGCTTTGCGGGCGCGCCCGCGGC
>NZ_JACAAX010000071.1 GCF_013377085.1 Rhodoplanes sp.
CACCCGCCGCCTCGCCAGGCCCTGTCGATAAAGGACGAATTTCGAGTCAGGCTCTCAGGGAGAATTACATCGACGGCGCTTTCAGGCAGCCGGCATTTCGGCCTTGGTCTACGACCACCCGCAGCTACGGTTGTAGCGACGGCGTGCCGCAGCACGAGACGAATCCACTGCAGCGAGCCGAGGACTACCAGATGCCGTTACGGCCGCGATGGCGCAGCCCGGCGTCACCACCATGATCGCCGCTGGCGACAATCCCAGGATCAAGGTCGTCATTCTGAACGTGCCGTTCTATTCCGGCGCCCGGGACGCAAGGTTTTCCGCCCGGCATCATCGAGCGTGCCTGGCGAAACCGCGAAGCCCAAGACCACCAGCTACGTCAAGCCGTGACCGACGTCGCTGGCCAACGCCAACGGCAAGGAGGGCGAGCGGACCTTCCTGACAAGCGGCGGATGACGGCTCGATCCGCGTAGCTCAAGGCTCCGATCCCGCAACACGACTCTGGTGTGTCGGCATGGACTCGCCGTCCGTCCCAGAGCGTCCGTCAGAGAAGCAGGCCAAACAGGCGCTTGGCCACCTGCGCTCCGCCTTCCTGACGTTTCCTTTCGCCGACGCCGCCACCACGAAAGCGCGTACCGGGAGCGTCGTCGACCCGACGACGCCGCCCGCTGCCGACGAGTCCACCTTCTTGACCATTCTTCTGACCGCGATCTGTCGTCCCAGTCTGCACTTGGCGCCCGGATTCATCATTCGTGCACCCCAGTTCTGCGGCGCCGGCACCGGCAAGGGACAGCTTGTCCGTGCGATCGCGCGCATCACTTCATCCGAGAAGGCTCTGACGACGACGTCGCCGATACCGCTGTCCGCATACAGGGAAGTCGGGAACCACGCGCGAAACGCTTCTAGGCCTTGATCGCGCGAACTGACCAGCACTTTCCAATGGCTGAGATCCGGGTTGCGTTCGGGATGGCCCTGCTGGGGCTGGAGCAGACGCTGGGCCGTCGAGTGGAGGTGCGCTGAACCGGCCATTAAGCTACACTCCCGTCCACACGCAGCCTTGCGCTTCAGGACGGAAGAAGCCGCTTTCGTCCGTGCTCATACCAACAGCGGAGAGTCCGATGACCAACGACGAGCTCGAAAGGAAGCGGATCGAGATCATCAGCAAGGCGTGGACGGACGACAGCTTCAAGGAGAAGCTCTTGTCCGACCCGGTGGCGACGCTGAAGGCCGAGGGGGTGGAGCTCCCTGCAGGGCTGCAAGTGCGCATGGTGGAGAACACGGAGAATGTGTTTCACTTCGTCCTGCCGCTCATGCCCAAAGAGCTGACGAACGAGGACCTCGACCAAGTAGCGGGCGGGGTGGGCCGACTGCACACCTCCTCGATCCAAATGAGCGATGCAGCGGGTGTATTGGGCGGCCTGATCCACAACAACAATGGCTGTTGATCCGCCGGGGCGACCCAGAGCGCGATGCGCCGGTGCGGACGATTCGGGACCTCACGCCCACAGAGGTCGAGTAGCTTGCGGATCGCGGCCGATTCGTTCCGAGCCCTCGCGGCCGCCTTGGTCAATTGCCGGGGGACCGGCTTCACGGTGGTCGGCGCCGCGTCGGCCCGGGATAGCGCCCTCGTGTCGGCCAGTGCCGAGCTGAAGGTCGGCCGAGGTTTTGCATTGCGCGGCACCTTCGATGGCCAACTCGGCGGCGCGACCCAGGTCTATTCTGAGATGGACTCGCTCAGCTACACGTTGTGATCAGCGGATGTACGGCCTCCTGCTTTAGTAATGGACCGAGCCTCGACACCGTCGTTTGATCAGTCCTCGCGTGTGGGCACCAAACCGCCTACGCACCTTCGGACGTTGATCGAGCCGTCATATATCGACAGCGTGCAACTGGCCGACCGCTGGCGCTAGCGGCCGAATTGATGGTTCTGCCCAGCCAACGTCGGGTCGGCCACCTAGATGACAGGACCTTCAGCGCCCGGGACCGTCCAATAGACCTCGGCCTGAGTGGAACCGGATCAGTAGACTTTCGGCCTGGGTGGATGCTTCCCGCTGAACCCAGTGACCGGCGTCCGGGATTTCGATAACGGTGGCGTCCGGCCGCGCCGCCCGGCAGAGTTCGATGCGCCCCGTGACAGAAGGATGCACGAGCGCATCGCGCTCGCCCCAGATTACCTGGACCGGACAGCATGTGCCGGCGAGATCGCGTGGCAACCGGTCGAGCAGGCTGACCTTGCGGCTGTCAAAGCGGGCCTGGGCGATGTTCGCGATCTGCAGGTCGACTACCGGATCGTTCGGGTCGGGCGCGCGAGCCAGCATCGTAACGCCGAGATTGTGGGCTACGGCGGCCCGGAAGCCAGCCAGATCGGTGTCGCGGGGCGGCAGCGGCAAGAGTGAGATCGCACGTCCGTTCGGGACAGCGCCGAAGCCGGCCGGCGCGAGCAGCGAGAGATGCGCCACGCGGTCCGGCGATTCCCGGGCGAGTGCTGTGGCGATCACGCTGCCGAAACTGAACGCTGCAAGGCCGAAGCGCCGCGCCGGGACCGCTGTAGCGAGCGCGGCGACCGCCCGCTTCACGTACGGCTCGCCGTCGAGTGCTTCGACGTCATCAGCGTCGCCGAAACCCGGTAGATCAATCGCCAGCACTTCGAAATGATGCGCTAGTGCCGTGATGTTTGTCTGCCAGTGTCTCGACGAGCCGAGGCCGCCGTGCAGCAGCACAAGCGGAGCTCCATTCCCAAACCTATGCAAGGCGATGCCGTGCTTTCGCTCCGGCGCGCTCTGCAATGAAGTGGGTGACACGACCGGCGTCATACGGCTCCTCGTTACGGGCACGCAGACATATTTCTGAGTGCCTAGATAGGGATGATAACGATAGCATGGAGCGTGGAGCATAAAGCATGAGCCGGAGGTCCCGTCACCGGTGCGGTGTAGCTGGGCGGCCGTGGCGCCGCTCGCGCGCGCGCTCCATAGCGACATAGCAAGCGAGCGCGTCGGAAGTGGTCCGGCGGTAGGGTCTCCGCCGGAAATGCTCAAAGTGATGCACGGTCAGCTCGAAGGGGCTGTCCGACGGCTCATGCCGGCGAGCGCCGCATCGAGCAGATCCTTGATCTCGCCGCGCGCCTTCAGGCTTTCGATCGCCTCGTTCAGCCGCGCCGCGAGCGCGGGCCGGCTCTTCTTGACGGCGACGCCGAAGGGCTTCGGGTCGAATCTGTCGCCGATATCGATGATCTCGTAGTGATCGGGGTGCTCCGCCCGTTTCCGCATGAGCGTCAGATTGATCATGTCGTTCGACGCCGCGTCCGCCTCGCCCCTCGCGACAGCTTCGAGGTTCCCGAAACTCAACGGGGTGACGACCAGGGTCGCGCCCGGCAGCGACGGCAGGGACGCCTGCATCCGGCGGATCGAAACCGACCCGGCCGTCACGGCGATGCGTTTGCCCGCGAGGTCCTCGAATCGCTTGATGGTGCTTCCTGTGGGGACGAGAATCGCCTCTCGCGTCACGCAGTAGGGAATGGAGAACGTGACCTGCTCCTCACGATCCGACGTGATCGTCAGCTGAGAAATCACCATGTCGACGACGTCGTCCTGCAGGGCCTGAATGCGCTCCGCGTCATGCACCTGATGAAAGTCGACGCGATCCGACGCGCCGAGGATCTCCTTGGCAATCGCCCTGGCCAGATCGGGCTCGAAGCCCTCGACGACCCCCGTTCGCAGGTCCTTGTAGCCCATGCCGGGAATGTCGAACGAAACGCCGGCGATCAGTTTTCCCCGTGTCTGGAACCGTTCCATCGTTTCCTTCCCGTTCTGCGATCGGGTCACCACCGGCGAACGCCGGCGATCCCGAGCTTGATCTGCCAGATTTGCTTGTCGCAGCACGTGAACAGCACGTCGTGGTCCGGGCCGCCGAAGGTGAAGTTGGCCACATGGGCGCTCGCGATCTCGCCGATCAGGTCGCCGCCCGGCGTGAACACCTGAACGCCCGTCGTCGACGAGGTGTAGACGTGTCCCTGCACGTCGAGCTTGATGCCGTCGGGCCAGCCGGGCGTGACGACCGCGAACAGGCGTTGGTTCCGCAGGTGCCGGCCGTCCTTGACGTCGTAGGCGAGGACATGGTGTGGCCGCTCGACGAAATAGGTCGCGGGCGCCTGGATCGCTCCCGAATCGGTGATGTAGATCACCGATTCGTCCGGCGAGAACGCGATCCCGTTCGGCTTGTCGAAACCGCCGGCGACCACCGTCGTCTCGCCCGTCGCTGGATCATGCCGATAGACATAAGCGCCGATCTCCGGCGCTCCCTTGAAGCCCTGCATCTCGCCGTAGTTCGGATCCGTGAACCATACGGTGCGGTCGCTCTTCACCACCACGTCGTTCGGCGAGTTGAAGCGAAGCCCGCGCCATTGGTCGACCACCGTCTCGATCCCGCGCGTCTTCAGGTCCATGCGGCTGATGCGGGCCGAGGCGTCCCGCGTGCCCTGCTCGCAGATCACCAGCGCGCCGTCGCGGTCGAGCGTCATGCCATTAGCCATGCTCGACGGGTACTGAACGACGTCGAGGGCCTTCGCCCGAAACGGAAACGTGTCGCCATCCAACTGCAGACGCATGATGGCAATGTTTTTGGGCCCAGGCTCGGGCACGGTGGTGAAGTAGAGTGCATGCTCGGCCGCGACATAGACCGGCCCCTCGTGGGCGTTCGTCTCGATCAGCACATGCCGCTGGAAGTGCGGGCCCAGCACGGCGCGGAAGTCGTCGCGGTGGATTGTGAAGGCGCTACCGTGGTCTCGATCGAGCGAATGCGCCATGGTGTCCCGGCCGATCATGGGCGCGGCGACGGCGAAAGACCGTCGCGCCGAGCGATCTGCCGCCGTAAAGGCTCCGCAGGGGCGCCGGGTGCCCCCCAGGGCATGACGGTGCCACTGCCATTGAAAATCCGGCTCTCTAACGTGCATCCCAACGTCGCAACCTCTTGGTCCTGTCGCCTCGATGTCGGTCGCAGCATGATTTTTGCTTATCGCTTTGGGGGGTATTCGCCAATTCACAGATTCATGAGAGGCTGCCTGCTTGGAAGAGGAGGCCTGAAATGGACTGGCTGATCAGCGACGGTTTGCCGCTGCTGGCGAGAATCTTCCTCGTCTGGATCTTTCCGTTCAGCTTCCTCGACAAGATCATCAATTGGAACAGCGCGTTGAAGCAAGCGAGCTCGGGCCGGCTGCCCGGCGGGCCGGTGCTCCTGATCCTGGCGATGATCTGCGAGCTGCTCACGCCGCTGATGATTGTGTTCAGGTTCTATGACGGGATTGCGGCTTTCGTTCTCGCCGGCTACTGCGCCGTGACCGGCCTCGTCTATCACCCGTTCTGGACCTATCCGCGCTTTTGGTCGGCGCAAAGCGAGGGATATCCGCACATCTGGGACTTCTTCAAAAATTTCGGCCTGGTGGGCGGGCTCATCTTCGTGATGTATGCGAGCGGTTTCATTCAGACCATCGGCAGCACGATCCAGCGTTTCTCCGCACTCATTTGACGGAACCGGGGCATCCGGCGAAGGGCAGACGACATGGCCGTCACCCAGCTCCTCGGCATCAGCATCACGGTGGCCGATCTGGCGACGGCCGCGTTCTATCGTGACCGGCTCGGCCTCGAGATCGGGCCCGAGCACACCGTGAGCGATCCGGCCTGGAACACCCTGTTGGGGCTGACTCCGCGCACCACGGCGCGCGCGATCGACGTCGCGATCGGACCCATGACCGTCGAGCTCGTCGCCTTCGATCCGCCGGGGCTCGCCTATCCGGCCGAGCGCGCCTCGACTGATCTGTGGTTCGAACATTGCGCCCTGGTTTGCCGCGACATCGCCGCGGCGCGGGAGCGGCTCGCCGGCGGATCGTTCGGGGCGATCACCGACGGCGGGCCGGTGCTGCTGCCACCGAACACGGGCCGCGTGTCCGCCTTCAAGTTCCGCGATCCGGAGGGGCATCCGCTCGAGCTGATCACGTTCCCGGAGGGCGTCGGCGCAGCCGTCTGGCACCAGAGCCCGGGACCCGGCATTCTCGGCTATGATCACACCGCGATCTCGGTGTTGGATGTCGACCGCAGCATCGCCTTCTACAGCGGGCTGCTCGGGTTCAGCATCGGCGGCCGGTCGTTAAACCAGGGACCCGAGCAGGATCGCCTCGATGGATTGACCGGTTGCGCCGTGGATGTGGTGGCGCTCGAGCCCGCCTCCGTGGCCACCCCCCATGTGGAGCTCCTGCATTATCGGACACCGCTAGGCCGGGTGGCGGCCGCAGAGGTTCGGTCGAACGACGTCGCCGCCGTCCGCCAAGTGCATGCGGTCGACGATCTCGACGCGATAGTGAGGCGACTGGAGCGGGCCGGCGTGCGTTTTGTGTCGCCGGGCGTGGTGACGTCGCAGAGCGGCCGGAGGGCCGCCGTTGTCCGCGACCCGGACGAGCACGCGATCATGCTCGTGGCGCAGGGCGAGGCAGAGGCGGAGCGCGCGAAACCATGATATCGACCATCCTCAACGCGATGCTTCCGATCGTCGTCACGCTGGTGCTCGGCATGGTGGCGGCCTGGCACCAGGACTTCGATGCGGACGGGGCCCGTGTCCTCAATCGCATGGTGATGATTTACGCGCTTCCGCTGGTCTTGTTCACCGGCATCCTGTCGACGCCGCGCTCACAGCTCGTCGGCCACACCGCGCTGACGGCGGTGCTGGTACTCTCGCTGCTCGCGAGCTACGTGATCCCATTCGTGATCGCACGCTATGCGGTCGGCCGCGATCTGATGAGCTCGGCCCTGCAGGCGCTCGCGATCGGGTGTCCCAACCTAGGTTTCGTCGGCCTGCCGGTGCTGGGCTATCTGTTCGGCCCGTCGGTCGCCTCAATCTCGGTCGCGGTCAGCTCGCTGGTGCTGGTAGTGTTCCATATCCCGGTCACGATGATGCTTCTGGCCGCCGGCGCGGCGCGACGCGGCGATGCGAGCGGGCCGCCCGTCAGCCTCCCCGCGCAGATCGTGGCAACGCTGAAAGAGCCGATGGTGTGGGGGCCGCTCCTCGGCTTCGTCATGGTGCTGCTGGAGATTCCGCTGCCGACAGCGCTGATGAAGTCGTTCGACCTCCTGGGCGCCGCCACGGCAGGCGTCGCCCTGTTCTCGTCCGGAATCACGCTGTACAGCCAGCGCGTGATGGTCAGCGTCCCGATCGCCATAACGACGCTGTCGCGCAACGTCCTGGTTCCGGCGGCCGTCTGGGCCGCGGTCGTGCCGCTGGGGGTGATCTCGGAAAATCAGATGAAGGAGGCCGTGATCTCGTTGGCGATCCCGAGCGCCGTCGTCTGTGTGATCCTGGCCGTGCAGTTCCGGGCGGCGGAGCGGGAGATCGCCTCGACCATTTTCTGGAGCACGATCCTGTCGCTGCCCACGGTGGGGCTGTTCATCTGGCTGCTCGGCGCATAGTCGGCAGGCGGCCGAGTCGAACCCGGCTGATCCGCCCGGCTGCTCGCGAAGCCGTTACTTTACTACCCCTTGCCGCCATGGTCGGCTGACCCCTCACCTGGGAGAACGCGTGAAGAGATTTCCCGTCGTCAACGGCGAGGCAGACTCCGGGAACCGGGACCTTCTCCTGCGCCGGAGCCGCGACCGCCGACCAGACGAGCCGGCCCTCGGAGATTCTGTTCGCGCAGGAGGAACAATGGACGATCTTTCTCGCCGCACAATGTTGGTCCTGAGTGCGGTCGGCAGCGCCGCCCTAGCATCGGGCGGTGCAGGAGCTGCATCGTTCGGCAATCCCGACGAGCCTCCGCAGGGTGCAATCAACTCGACCCCGGGGGCGCTATCCACGCCCGGCCCGCAAAATCCGACGCTCGCCGGTCAATTGCCGTCGTTTCAGAGCCCTCCCCCGACTGACGTCGGCACCATGCCGATGCTGTGGTCGTCCTTCAACATCATGCCGAAGCGCATCCAGGCGGGCGGCTGGGGCCGCCAGGTGACCATCGCGGAATTTCCGGCCTCGAAGGACGTTGCCGGCGTCGACATGCGTCTGGGTCCGGGCGGCGTGCGCGAGCTGCACTGGCACCTCGCCAACGAGTGGGGCATCGTCACCAGCGGCCGCTGCCGGGTCACGCTGCTCGACCAGGAGGGTCGCGCGACGGTGCAGGACGTAGGCGTGGGCGACCTGTGGTTTTTTCCGGCAGGCTGCCCGCACGCGCTGCAGGGCCTCGGCCCGGACGGCTGCGAATTCCTGCTCGTCTTCGACGACGCTCAACAGTCGGAATTCAGCACGCTCCTGCTCACCGACTGGATCGCCCACACGCCGCCGGAAATTCTCGCGCAAAACTTCGGTGTGCCGGCCGAGACATTCAAGAACATCCCGCTGCACGATCTGTGGATCTTCCAGGGCAAGGAGGCGGGTCCGCTCGCCGCTGCACAGGCGGCGGTGGCGTCCGGCGGGGCCCCGGCGGAGCCGTTCACCTTTTCGCTCACCGGGACCAAGCCGGTGAAGCAGAACGACAGCGGCACGATCTATCTCGCCGACAGCCGCACCTTCAGAGCCTCGAAGACCATCACGGCCGCGCTGGAGACCTTCAAGCCGGGGGCGTTGCGACGCATGCACTGGCATCCGAACGCGGACGAATGGCAGTACTGGATTAAGGGCCAGGGCCGCATGACGGTGTTCGACGCCGGCCCGCGGGCCCGCACCTTCGACTTCCGCCCGGGCGACGTCGGCGTAGTGCCGAAGAACCAGGGCCACTACATACAGAATACCGGAACGGACGATCTCCAGGTGCTGATAATCTTCAAGGCGCCGGAGTATCAGGAGGTCGACCTGTCCAATTGGCTGACCCACACGCCCCCGGAGCTGGTCGCGCAACATCTCAATATCGATCCCGCCGTCATTGCCCGCTTTCCAAAGGACAAGGTCGGCATCCAGCCGGGTTGAGAGCGTCTGCGTCGTGCCGTGGGCGACGATGCGCGACAGACCCGCCCGGTGCGAGCCGGGGCCGCCCGAAAGCGGTGGCATCAGTAAAGTCGTCGCGGCGACAGGACCGGCAAGGAGATGGGATTGGACCTCGACCCGATCATTCTGTCGCGCATCCAGTTCGCCTTCGTCGTCACGTTCCACATCATCTTTCCGTCCTACACGATCGGCCTCGCGGCCTGGCTCGCCACGCTCGAGGGGATGGCGCTCGCGACCGGCAATCCCGTCTACCGGCGGGTGTTCGACTTTTGGCTGAGGGTCTTCGCGGTATCGTTCGGGATGGGCGTCGTCTCCGGCATCGTCATGGCCTTCCAGTTCGGAACGAACTGGAGCGCTATGGCCGAGAAGATGGGACCGATCCAGGGCCCGCTGCTGGCCTACGAGTCGTTCACCGCATTCCTCCTGGAGGCGAGCTTTCTCGGCGTCATGCTGCTCGGCCGCGCCAGGGTGCCGCCGCTGCTCTACCTGTTCGCCTGCTGCATGGTGGCGCTCGGGACGATGGCGTCGTCGTTCTGGATCATATGCAACAACAGCTGGATGCAGGTTCCGCTCGGCCACGCGATCGTCGACGGCAAGGTGATCCCAGCCGACTGGTGGACCATCACGACCGGGCCGGTGGTGCGCTGGCGGTGGCCGCACATGCTGCTCGGGGCGTTTCTCACCACCGCCATGACGGTGATCGCGACCGGCGCCTGGTACATGCTCCGCGGCACCCACCGCGACGAAGCGCGTGTCATGCTGAACTGGGGGCTGGCGCTCGCCGCGATCCTCGTCCCGGTGCAGATTGGTGTCGGACACCGGACCGGCGATGTCGTGCATACCCATCAGCCGGTGAAGTTCGCCGCCATCGAGGCGCGCTGGACGACGCAACAGCCGGCCTCCGAGGTTATCATCGGGATTCCCGACGAGACGGCCGGGCGCAACCTCTTCGCGCTGGAGGTGCCGCGGCTCGGCAGCTTCATCGCCTCGGGCACCTGGAATTCGCGCGAGATTGGCCTCGACAGCGTCCCCGAGCAGGACCGACCACCGGTGCTCGTCCCGTTTTTCGGGTTCCGCATCATGGTCGGCATGGGGCTCGTCATGCTGGTGGTGTCCTGGCTCGGGCTGGCGCTGCGCTGGCGCGGCACGCTGGAGACCGCGCGCTGGTTCCTGTGGTCGGCGTTCCTGTCGTTCCCGACCGGCTTTGTCGCCGTGATCGCCGGCTGGTACACGGCGGAGGTCGGCCGCCAGCCCTGGATCGTCTACGGTCTGCTGCGCACCCGAGACGGGGTGACGCCGTCGCTGGCCACGGAGACGGCTATGATGTCGCTCGCCATCTACGTGACCGTTTACCTGATCGTCTTCGGATTCGGGGCGCACTACATCTATCGATTGCTGCGCGACGGTCCGACACAGAGCGGTCCCGGCCCGCGCGTCACCGCCGGCAGCCGCCCCATGGCGTTCGCCGGCTCGGCGGCGAGCGCCGCCGGTGGCGACGTGAAGGCCGGCGAGTGACCGTCATGGAGCACTCGACCCTCGTCCTGTTCTTCGCCGCAGTCGTCGCGGTCGCCATCTTAATCTACGTGATCCTCGACGGCGCCGATCTCGGCGTCGGCATCCTGTTCGGCACCACCCGGGACGAGCACGAGCGCGACCAGATGATCGCGGCGATCGCACCGTTCTGGGACGGCAACGAGACCTGGCTGATCGTGGTCGCCACCGTGCTGTTCGCCGCCTTCCCGGCCGTCTACGCCGTGTTCCTGTCGGCATTCTATCTGCCCGTCGTGCTCCTCCTGGTCGGCCTGATCTTTCGCGGCGTCGCCTTCGAGTTCCGGTCTCGCAGCGCCCGGTTGCGATCGATCTGGGACCTCGGCTTCTGGCTCGGCTCGGCGGTGGTCGCCTTCGTGCAGGGCGCCGCGGTCGGCGCGATGATCCAGGGCATCCCGGTGACCGGCGGCCAGTATTCCGGCGGTGCCTTCGCCTGGCTCGCGCCGTTCCCGGTGCTGTGCGGCGTCGGCCTCGCGATCGGTTATGCGCTGCTGGGCGCCTCGTGGCTGGTGCTCAAGAGCGAGGCCGCGCTGCGCGAGCGGGCGTACCGGCTGGTTCCCTGGCTGGCGGGCGCCATGGTGGTCCTGCTGGCGATCGCCAGCGGGGCGACGCTCGGGATCGCCGACCGCATCGCCAGCCAGCTCGCCGGTCGGCTCTGGGGCCTCGTCTTCCCGCTGGCCGGCGTCCTGGCGGTCGCCGGTATCCTGATCGGCGTACGCCGGCGGCGCGACGGGTGGCCGTTCGCCATGACGGCGGTGTTCTTCCTGATGGCCTTCCTCACACTCGCCGTGCTGTTCTGGCCCTACATGATCCCGTATGCGCTGACGATCACCGACACGGCCGCACCCGAGGCCTCGCTCTCCTTCCTGTTCTGGGGCACGATCGTCATCCTGCCCGTGGTCCTCGCCTACACGATCGCCGTCTATTGGATCTTTCGCGGCAAGCTGCGGCGGAGCTACTCGTGAGCGAACCGACGTCGCCGGCCGCCACGGCCGAGGCGCTGCGGCTGCATCAAGCAGACACCGGCGCCAAGCCCTGGCGACGCTGGGGCACCTATGTCAGCGAGCGCCAGTGGGGGACGGTGCGCGAGGACTACAGCGCCGACGGCGACGCCTGGGCGTATCTCACCCACGACGCGGCGCGCAGCCGGGCCTACCGATGGGGCGAGGACGGGCTCGGCGGCTGGTGCTTGGCGAAATGTGGATCGACCAGCGCCAGCGTCGCTAGGTGGAAGCCCCAATCCCACGCCGCGAACCACGGATATTCCCACTTGTCCGGCATCGCCAGCACGTTGGCCGAATTGAAAGGAGCAGCTGGTTCTGCTGTGCCGGCCGTGGTTCATGCACCCCCGAACGGCCAGCTTCCTGCCTACGAATGGAATTTTTCAGACGTCAATCCGCCCGTGCACGCCTGGGCGGCATGGCGCATCTACGAGACCGAGAGGTCGCGCACCGGCACCGGCGACCGCGGTTTCCTGGAGCGCGTCTTCATCAAGCTGCTGCTCAATTTCACCTGGTGGGTCAACCGCAAGGACCCGCGCGGCCGCAACGTCTTCCAGGGCGGCTTCCTCGGCCTGGACAATATCGGGGTGTTCGACCGCTCGAAGCCGCTGCCGGTCGACGGCATGCTCACCCAGTCGGACGGCACCTCGTGGATGGCGATGTTCAGCCTGGACATGCTGCGCATCGCGCTCGAGCTCGGGCAGGACGACGAAGCCTACCAGGGCATCGCCACCAAGTTCTTCGAGCACTTCATGCTGATCGGCGGCGCCATGACCAATCTGGGCGGCGAAGGGGTCGGCCTGTGGGACGACGAGGACGAGTTCTACTACGACTGGCTGGTCAGCGACGACGGCGGTAAGATTCCTGTTCGGCTGCGTTCGATGATCGGGCTGATCCCGCTGTTCGCCGTTGCCGTGCTCGACGAGACGACGCTCGCGCGCGTGCCGGAGTTCACCCGCCGCATGGACTGGTTCCTGGCGCACCGGCCCGAGATCGCGGCGCTGGTGTCGCGTCCGGATGCGACCGGCGCCGGGGGCCATCGGCTGCTCGCGATCGCCCGCGCCTTCCGGATGAAACGCGTGCTGGCCCGGATGCTGGACGAGAGCGAGTTCCTCTCCGACTTCGGCGTGCGGGCGATCTCGCGGGTGTATCTCGACCAGCCCTACGAGTTCAGTTGCGGCGACTACCGGGCCGAGGTGCGCTACACGCCGGCCGAATCCGACAGCGACCTGTTCGGCGGCAACTCCAACTGGCGGGATCCGATCTGGATGCCGGTGAACTACCTGATGATCCGCAGCCTGGAAAAGTTCGGGATGTTCTACGGCGAGGACTTCAAGATCGAATGCCCGACCGGCTCCGGCACCATGCTGTCGCTGCGCGAGATCGCCGACGAGTTGCGGCGCCGGCTATTGCGCATCGTGCTGCGCGACGCGAATGGCCGGCGGCCGGTGTTCGGCACCTACGAGACCTTGCAGACAGACCCGCATTTCCGTGACCATATCTGGTTTCACGAGTATTTCGGCGGCGACAACGGGCGCGGCGTTGGCGCCTCGCATCAGACCGGCTGGAGCGGGCTCGTCGCCAACCTGATCGAGGAACTGCACCGCAAGAGCTGAGAGGCCGGTCGCGCCGCGACCCGGACAATCGATCCCGATGTCACCCGCGCACCCCGGCCGCTTTCGGCTTCGAGCCGGGCCGCCATAAGGGAGATCACACCGATGCAAGACCGGTATGACGTCATCGTGGTCGGCAGCGGGGCCGGCGGCGGCGCCGCCGCCTATGCGCTGGTCAAGGCCGGCAAGCGCGTGCTGATGCTCGAGAAGGGCGGCCGACTGCCGCGGGACGGTATGACCCTCTCGACCCTGGTCGTGTTCCGGGAGGGCCGGTTCTCGAACAAGACCGAGTGGCAGGACGGGCACGGCAAGCCCTTCGTGCCGACCGGCGAGCACTACAATCTCGGCGGCAAGACCAAGTGGTACGGCGCCGCGCTGCTGCGCTTCTCAGCGCACGAGTTCGAGGCAGATCCCGCCTTCCAGTGCCTCGGCTGGCCGTTCGGCCTCGCCGAGCTCGAGCCCTACTATGCCGAGGCCGAGCGCATGCTGCACGTCAACCGGTTCAAGAACGAGCCGGAGCTGCAGGCGGTCATCGACAAGATCGTGCAGGACGATCCGGCCTGGCGGCCGGAGCCGCTGCCGCTCGGGCTCAAGCCGGAGATCGTCGACGACCCTCAGGAGGCCAAGCATTTCGACGGCTATGCCTCGGTCGCAGGCTACAAGGGCGACTCCGAGCAGAACTTCATCCTCCCCATCGAGACCGCGCCGAATTTTCGCCTGATCCTCGACAAGGAGGTGACGGGCTTCTTGCACGCGGAAGACCGGCCCGACGCGGTCGAGGGGGTGCTGTGCACCGACGGCAGCTACTTCTTCGCCGACAAGGTCGTGCTCGCCTGCGGAGCCATGTCCTCGCCCCGCCTGCTGCAGGACTATCTCAGCCTCACCGGGCTCGACCGGACGCTGCCCGGCGCCGCGCTGGTCGGCTGCAACTTCCGCATGCACCTCAACAGCGCGCTGATCGTCTTCTCGCGGTTTCGCGACCACGACGTGCTGCGCAAGACGGCGATCTTCTTCAACGACAAGCACCCGCACTCGACCGTGCAGTGTCTCGGCTGGCTCGATGGCCAGTTGCTCGCGACCCAGCTCCCGGCGGCGACGCCGGAGTTCTTCAGCGCCATGATCGGCTCCCATGCGCTCGGCTTCTTCGTCACCACCGAGGACGGGTCGAGCCGCGACAATCGCGTCGTCTCCAATCGCGGCCACCGGCCGATGCTCGACTACGAGTTCGACCGGATCAAGCCGTCACGCGACGAGCACGAGGCCTGCATCCATGCCTTCGAGCGGGCCCTGTTGCACGCCGGCTTCGTCGGCACCAGCCGGTGGACTGGCCTCGCCGGCACCGGCCACGCGGTCGGCACGTTGGTCACGGGCCGCGATCCGGCGTCGAGCGTGGTCGATTCGGAAGGCCGCGTACACGGCATGACCGGGCTGTACGTGTCGGACGGCAGCGTCCTGCCCCGCACCAGCCGGGTCAATCCGTCGCTGACCATCTACGCCTGGGGCCTGCGCCTCGGCCGCCGGCTGGCCGCCGGCTGACACGCCATCCGCACCGTCGTCCGGCGTAGGGGACGGCACGCTGGCGCCGCCTTCACAGGACTTAGCCGGCCAGACGTTTCGACAAGCGCATGGAGGAGGTCGGCGGTGTGAAGAGTCTTCGTCACCGGCGGCACCGGATCGATCGCAAGCGCGCAGGTCGCGGCGTTTTCCGCGACGGGTCACGCCGTGACCTTCCAGTTCCACTCGGAGGCGGAGCTCGCCCAGGCGCTGGAGAGGACGACCGGCGCCCGCAGGGTCGCATACGACCTCGCGACGATCGACGAGACCACGGGCCTGAAGAACGAGGTGTCCGGCTGCGATGTGCTGGTCAACGGCGTCGGGATCGGCCGCAACGTGCCAGGCGCTCCTGATCGTCACGCGGCCGAGGTCCCGCTCATGCAGCTCGAAAACGACTATCCGCTGCAATGGATGCTCGGGGGCTGCCGCGCTGGACAGGATGGGACTACACCACGAACTCGATCACGCTGATCGATGGCAGGGGCGCCCGCTGCGGTCCACTCGGACCTTCGACGGCTTCGGGGCCGACTGGATCGATTCGGCGGGTCGACCGCTCCGGCTGGAGCTGCATCGGAATCGCTGAGGCCGCAGGTCGGCAATCCTCATCCCCCTTGGCTGTCCCGCGATCGACCGACACCCCTGTCCGAGGGCGCGTGGGCCGGGGCATGGCCGGCACCCCGTGACACCGGGCTGTTCGAGGCGTGCTGCGCCGGACGTGGCGGACACGACCAAGGACTGCTACAAGGGCGCCCGGCGAGCAGCCACCCGAGCGCTCGGGATGGTCGGCGCCCGGAGTGATCGTGAAGCCCTGATAATCCAGCCAAGCGAGATTAGCCGACATCCCTTCGGAGCGCAGGTGCGCCGGCTCGCTGTCGGTCGCGGGTGTCTCACCATTGGCTCCGGCGGGCACGGTGTCCGATCCGCCGTCGATGTCGGCCGCCGATGTCGACGGCTGCCGAAACCCACGTCGCCGCCTCGGATCGCTGATGTCGGGGGATCGAACCGGCTCGGTCCCCCGCCCCTGAGCCGACAGTGGCATCTGCCCAACCAAGGTCCGACCTCCCGTGACATTCCTGCCGACACGTCCGCCGCTCGCCCGCGCCCTAGCCGAGCGCAACTACGATGATCCGACCCCGGTGCAGGCCGCCGTGCTCGCCGATGGCGCCGTCGGCCGCGATCTCCTGGTGTCGGCGCAGACCGGCTCCGGCAAGACGGTCGCGTACGGGCTGGCGATCGCGAACGACCTGCTCGGCGACGCGGAGGGCTTCGAGGCCGGCGCCGCCCCCCTCGCTTTGGTGGTCGCTCCGACGCGGGAGCTCGCCCTGCAGGTGCAGCGCGAGCTCGCCTGGCTCTACCGCTACACCGGCGCCCGCGTCGTCTCCTGCGTGGGCGGCACCGACCCGCGCCGCGAGCAGCGCGAGCTGGCCGACGGCGCCCACATCGTGGTCGGAACGCCGGGGCGGCTGTGCGACCACCTGCGGCGGCACCGCCTCGATATCTCCGGCCTGAAGGCCGTGGTGCTCGACGAGGCCGACGAGATGCTCGATCTCGGCTTTCGCGAGGACATGGAGCTGATCCTCGAGAGCACGCCGGACAACCGCCGCACGCTGCTGTTCTCGGCGACGCTGCCGCGCGGCATCGTCGCCCTGGCCCGGCAATACCAGAAGGACGCCGTGCGCATCGAAGTCGGCGGCGATGAAAACGGGCATGCCGACATCGAGTACCGCGCCATCCGGGTCGCAGCGCACGACGTCGAGCACGCGGTCGTCAACCTGCTGCGCTATTTCGACTCGCCTGGCGCGCTGGTGTTCTGCAACACCCGCAACGCCGTGCGGCATCTGCAGGCCGCCCTGCTGGAGCGCGGATTCTCGGTGGTCGCGCTGTCGGGGGAGCTGGTGCAGAACGAGCGTACCCTCGCCCTGCAGGCGCTGCGCGACGGGCGCGCCCGCGTCTGCGTCGCCACCGACGTGGCGGCGCGCGGCATCGACCTGCCTCATCTCGGCCTCGTCATCCACGCCGAGCTGCCGAACAATCCGGCGGTCCTTCAGCATCGGTCCGGCCGCACCGGCCGCGCCGGCCGCAAGGGCGTCAGCATCCTGCTGGTGCCCTCCGCAACCCGCCGGCGCATCGAGACGATGCTCGACCAGGCCGGCATCGAGGCGGTGTGGGGCAGCGCGCCCCAGCCGGAGGAGATCAGCCGGCTCGACCTCGAGCGCGTCCTGCAGGACGCCCGGCTCGCCGAGGAGCCGAGCGAGGACGACCTGATCTGGGCGCAGGCGCTGCTCGCACAGCGAAGCCCCGAGCAGCTCGCGACGGCGCTGGCCCGGATTCTTCGCGCCGGTCTGCCGTCACCCGAGGACATCGTCGACCCCGGCCAAAGAACCGGCGAACGCGCCGGCCGGGCCCGGCGTGATCGCGACGAGGCGAGGACAGACGAGGCGAGGACGGTCGCGCCCCCGCGCGCCGACGGTTCCGTCCCCGGCTGGGACCCGATCGACGCCCGGCCGGTGCGGCACGCGGGCCTCGAGGGCGGCAGCGTCTGGTATCGCGCTAGCGTCGGGCGAAACAAGAACGCCGAAGCGCGCTGGCTGCTGCCGATGATCTGCCGCCGCGGCGACATCGACAAGCTCGTCGTCGGCGCCATCCGGATTTGCAACAGCCACAGCGAGTTCGAGATCTCGGCCGACGCCGCCGAGCGGTTCGCCGCCGCCATCACCCGGCCCGACAAGGAAGCAAACATCCGCCTCGAGCCGATGCCCGACGGCCCGCAGGCGTCCTCCGGACAGCACGACCGGCCCGCCGGCCGGAACCGGCCGCATGGCGGCAGAGCTCGTTCCGGCGGCCAATCCCGCCAAGAGCGCGGTGCGCCGGAGCACACGCCGTCCGGCGACGACCCAGCCGCGCCCGCGAAGAAGCCGAAATTAGCAAAAAAGCCATGGCGGCAGGACAAGCCGTTCCGCGCCGGGAAGACCAAGCCTGCCGGTGCCCGCAAAACCGCGATGCGTCCGGTCGGCAAAGGGACAGGCAAGCGCGGCCGCGCCTGAGCCACGACACGCCGATCACCGCCGCTCGGCGGATATACTGGCCCCCGGCGGTACGACCGATCCCCAACGGGCGCGCAATCACCCGCTCGCTCGCCCCGCAGGCATACTTCAGGCGCAGAACTTCTCGAACCGCCTAATCGGTAGTTAAACTCTGACCGCACTACCAACGATGCCATGTCGGGGGATGATGAGGAGGGTGACGTGCATCTCAGCAAAGCTGGCCGTACTGGCCGACATCATGTCGAGGTGCCTCGTGACAGGGTGCGCCACCCGCGCTGATAGAGAAGCTATGTCCAACGACGAGTCGGCGTGTCTTTCGGCGTCCTGTGCTGGCGCTCGGACCGCTCTCGTTGGTCACGGTGACCATCTGCGGCCGGTCGATGAATGAATGGTTTCGAGCCATCCTTTTCGTCTTCATCGATGGATCGTCGGCGGCGCGTCCAAATTCGCACATTCGTGAAGACCCGTTTAATGTTCCGCGTCCAATGACAAAGAGGGAGGACACTCATGCGAAATCTCTGTCTCTGCATTCTCTTCGTCGGCTTGACGGTCGCCACCGCCGATGCACAGACGCCCGAAGTTCGCCGGGTCGTCACGGCACTCGACTCGAACGGAAAGGCTGTCGCGTTGTTCGACGGCAAGGTCGCTCTCAAGTCACTCCGTTCACCCAATCCTGCCGGTGAGATGTGGGTCACCACCGACTCGCCCGCCGCTTACACTGAGAAGGACGATTGGGCGCAGACGAAGGTCGGCATTTCGCCGCCGCCCCGCGGGACGATCTTCCGCATCGTCGAATTTCCACCGACGAACGAACGTGTCCACGCGTTGGATGTGAACACGATGATGCGCGCTGTCGGGGATCATGCCCCAAAGAAGGGCCTCCCGCCGCGGCACTCCATGATGCATCGGACCAAGACCCTGGACTATACCGTGATTATGTCGGGCGAGATCGACATGTTGCTCGACGAGGGTGAGGTGCATTTCTCGGCCGGAGACGTGCTTGTTCAGCAGGCGACGAACCACGCCTGGATCAACCGAGGGACGCAGCCGTGTCGAATCGCTTTCATTCTTATGGACGCGCGAGAGCCGTGACGGGATCGACCGAGTGAAGACGATGCAACGTTCGACTTCGCTCCCGCGTGATTCACCTCGATGAACTGGCGATGGCCGTGAGCTGCCGAGGGTCGAGTACGTCAATCTCTAGGGTCCGGACCCATAAAATTGTTGGCAGCGTGAGAGGCTTGTGATTCACGG
>NZ_JACAAX010000072.1 GCF_013377085.1 Rhodoplanes sp.
CAGCAGCGCCGTCGCGGCGCTCGCCGCCACGGCGCTGCTGCCGGGCTTTTTGGCGGACCGGCTCGCCCGGCACGACGCCGCGGGGGTGTCGGCCGGCGACGTCTCCGGCCGGCTCGCCGTGCCGCCGCGGGCGATCGAGATCGATATGCGAGCGTCATTCCAGGGTGGGCCGGACGAGCCGCTGCGGCGCGCGCCCTGCGACGAGATCTGCCAGGCGCTTCTGCTCGGCCGCGAGGTCGATGCGGTGCGGATCCGCGCCGTCGATGCGGGCGGGCAGAGGGTCGTGCAGTCGATCGTCTATTCCTACGCGGAACGCCCGGCGTGTCCGCCGGCCTTCGCGGAGGCCAAGACGGCGCTGCCGGTGACGCAGGCGGCCGCGACACGCGGGCGCTGCATCGTCGCGGCCATCGACGGCGCATGGACGCCCGGGGTCCGGCTGGTCGTCCGTGAGGAGCGCAACGGCTGGCTGTCGAGCGTGCCGTGGCTCCACACCGCCGGAACGCTGACGCGCTGGGAGATCGAGGCGCTGGAGGGCCCCGGCTGGCGGCTGGTGGCGCGGGCGACCGAGCTGCGCACCGGCGTCCTGACGGTGCCGCTGGTCGTCGGCTATCCGAACTCCTACGGTCTCGAGCTGCGGCCCGGCTGGGAGCGCCGCGAGCGGGTGTTCGGCGCGACCAGCGCGGCCGCGGTGCTGCGCGCCGCGACGGGCCTGCGCGTGACCATGCCGGACCCGGACCCGCCCGAGCCGGCGCGGCAGACCATCGACCGCATCCTCTCGAGCGGCGGCGACGCGCCGCTCGGTCCCGAGCTGATGGCCGTGATCAACGCCCATCTCGACACGCTGCGGGGTGCGCTGTCGCCCGAGGACGTGGCGCTGCTGCAGCGGCTCCTGGCGAGCAAGCGCATCGTCGATCACTTCCGCATCTATCTGGCGCTGGAGCGGCATCCGGACGTGGCAGCGCCGGTGATCGGCGACATCCTCGACAAGCTCGCGATCCCGGTCGACGAGTCGAAAGGCCACGATCATTCGCATCTCGCCTGGATCGTGGTGCGCGCGCCGATCGACAGCGTGAAGCCGTACGGGGAGCGGGTGCTGGCGGTCGCCGGCATGTCCGATCAGTGGCACCTCGCGCCGCTGCTGGAGATCGTCGGCCGTCTCGACGCCGACGGCTCCGATCTGCTGGCGCGGCGGCTGAACGCGAAATCCGATACCGTGCGCCTGGCCGCGGCCGTCGGCGTGTGCGCGGCCGACCAGCCGTGGGCGGCCGGCCTCGTTCCGACCGTTGAAGCCCTGATCGAGCGCAACCGGGGCAAGTCGTTCCGCGGGGACGAGGTGGTCGTCGCGTCGAAGACCATGCAGCGGCACGGCCACGGCGCCGCGGCCGACGCCTTCCTGGCGACGCTGCCGGAACAGGATGCCCGCCGGATCGCCGTCCGGTTGTCGCGGCCGCCGACCGGCAACCCCGTCAGGGACTGCACGCCATGATCCGGCCGTCCGCCGAAAGCGGACCCGCCGCCCGGCCGCGCCGGCTTGACCGGGCGCCCGGTTTCGTCCTCATGGCGGCCGACAGCAGGACGGACCGACAGTGACCCACGATCGCGCCACCTCCCCGAACCCCGTCGTCACGGTCGGCTCCGTGAGCTTCGGCAATGCGCTGCCGCTCGCCCTCATCGCCGGGCCATGCCAGATGGAGAGCCGGGCGCACGCGCTGGAGACGGCCGCGGCCGTGAAGGAGATCGCCCAACGGGTCGGCATCGGGCTCGTCTACAAGACCTCGTTCGACAAGGCGAACCGCACCAGTTTTTCGAGCGCGCGCGGTGTCGGGCTCGCGGCGGCGCTGCCGGTGTTCGCCGAGATTCGGGAAACGCTCGGCCTGCCCGTGCTCACCGACGTGCACGACGCGGCGCAATGCGCGCCGGTCGCCGAGGTGGTGGATATCTTGCAGATCCCCGCCTTCCTGTGCCGGCAGACCGACCTCCTGGTCGTCGCCGCGAAGACCGGGCGGGTCGTCAACGTCAAGAAGGGCCAGTTTCTGGCTCCCTGGGACATGGCCAATGTGGTCGGAAAGATCACGGGGGCCGGCAATGCCGACGTGCTGGTCACCGAGCGCGGCGTCTCGTTCGGCTACAACACGCTGGTCTCGGACATGCGGGCGCTGCCGATCCTGGCCCGCACCGGCGCGCCCGTGATCTTCGACGCCACCCATTCGGTGCAGCAGCCGGGCGGGCAGGGGACGTCTTCCGGCGGGGATCGCGCGTTCGTGCCGGTGCTGGCCCGCGCCGCCGTCGCGGTCGGGGTGGCCGGCGTGTTCATCGAGACCCACGAAAACCCGGACCGGGCGCCTTCGGACGGCCCCAACATGGTGCCGTTGGCGGAGCTCGAGGCGCTGCTGCGCCGGTTGGTCGCCTTCGACCGCCTAGCCAAGGCGATCGATTGAACCCGCTGCGCCGCCGTCGCAACCTAGGAAGACCTGGGGAGAAGCGGGGGAGAGGCGCATGCTGATGCAATCGCTGGCCGGGCTGCCGGCGTTTCTGCTCTATCTCTGCACCGCGATCGTCGCCGTCGTCGTCTATCTCCTGGTCTACACGCGGGTGACGGCGCACGACGAGTTCACCCTGATCGCCAGGAACGTCCCGGGCGCCGCCATCTCGCTCGGCCTGTCGCTCGTCGGCTTCGCGCTGCCGCTGGCGAGCGCCATCGCCCACGCCTCCTATCTGCTCGACTGCGCCGTGTGGGCCGTCATCGCGCTGGTCGTCCAGATCGGCGTCTATTTCCTGGTGCGGATTCCGGTGCACGACCTTTCGGGCCGCATCGCCAATGGCGAGATTGCCGCGGCGATCTGGCTCGGCCTCGCCTCGCTGGCGGCCGGCGCGCTGAACGCCGCCGCGATGTCGTATTGAGGCGCGCCATGAAACGGTCGACCCAGGTCGGTCTCGTGCTGATGGCGGCGGTCGGCGTCGGCGGTGGCGGCTATGCGCTGATGCCGGGCCGCGACTGCACGCCGGGCAGCGACGAGGCGGGATTGCATGCGCCGGTCCGTCCCGGCGAGACGCCGCAGGCTTGCGCGCCGCGCGGCTCGTCGGGCTCGTCCTCCGGATCGAGTGGCCGGTCGTGGTTCTTCTCGGGCGGATCGGGCGACACCTCGACCAGCCACACGTCCTCGGGCGGAACCACATCGTCGACGACCCATGCCGCCGCGACGTCGGGCGGCAGCGGTGTCGTCCACGGCGGCTTCGGCTCGTCGGCGCACGGCTTCTCGTCGGGAGGCTGAGATGCAGCGCATCGCCTGCCCGGAACGCGACGACTGGCGCGAGACCGCCCGCAAGGTCGGCTTCGAGTTCCACACCATCGGGGGCGAGCCCTACTGGGACGAGCGCGCCTATTACGGCTTCTCGCTCGAGCAGATCGAGCGCGACATCGAGGCGCCGACCCTGGAGATCGACCGCATGTGCCGCGAGCTGGTGGCCCGCGCGGTCGACGACGAGCGCATCCTGCGGCTGCTGCAGATCCCGGAAGGCTACTGGACGTTTCTGGCGGCGAGCTGGAAGCGCGGCGACCCCTCGCTCTACGGCCGCTTCGACCTCTGCTACGACGGCACCGGGCCGGCCAAGCTGCTCGAATACAATGCCGACACGCCGACGGCGCTGTACGAGACCGGCGTGTTCCAGTGGATGTGGCTGGAGGAGGCGATCGCCCGCCAGATCGTGCCGGCCGGCAGCGACCAGTTCAACTCGGTGCACGAGAAGCTGATCGCCGGCTGGGCCGCGGTGGCGCAGGGCCGTCCCCTGCATCTCGCCGGCGCGCTGGAAAGCCCGGAGGACGCCGGCACGCTCTCCTACCTCGAGGACACGGCCCGCCAGGCCGGCCTCGCCACCACGATGATCGACATGGAGCGCATCGGCCGCAAGCCGAACGGCGACTTCGTCGACGAGCAGAACCGGCCGATCGCGCTCGCCTTCAAGCTCTACCCTTGGGAGTGGATGTTCCGCGAAAAGTTCGGGCGCTATCTGCCGGGCGCCTCGACCCGGTGGATCGAGCCGCCCTGGAAGGCGATCCTGTCCAGCAAGGGGATCCTGCCGCTCTTGTGGTCGATGTTTCCGCGCCATCCGAACCTGCTGCCGGCCTGGTTCGAGGAGGATCCCGAGGCGGCGAGGCTCGGCGAATCCTACGTGCGAAAGCCCCTCTACTCGCGCGAGGGCGCCAATGTCGCCATGGTGGTGGGCGGCGAGGTGCTGGACTCCGACAGCGGCCCTTACGGGGCCGAGGGCTTCGTGCGCCAGGCCGTCGCCGTGCTGCCGCGCACCGAGGGCGGCTATCCGGTGCTCGGATCCTGGATCGTCAACGGCGAGGCCTGTGGCCTGTCGATCCGCGAGGACGCCTCGCCGATCACCAAGAACACCTCGCGGTTCGTGCCGCACGCGATCCTGCCGTGACGACACGGCGGGGCTGCGCGGAAGGCGGCGGGGACGGGGCCTGCGCGCTTTGCCGACGCGGCGGCGTGCTGTACTGATCCGGCCCATGGTTTTCCCGCCTCGCGCCGCCGAGCCGTCCCCGCATGGGTGAAGCGTCACCGCCCGAGCCGCGCGACGGGTCGGCCGCCGCCGCCACCCCGCCGGATACGACGCGCGTGCTGGCGATCGCGGCGCTGTCGCTGTTCGCCACCAGCCTGTTCATGCGCTCGGTCGATCCGGTGATCCCGCAGATCGCCGCCAGCTTCGACATGGACGTGCGCACTGTCGCGCTGCTCTCCACGGCTTACGCGCTGCCCTATGCGCTGGCGCAGCCGTTCCTCGGCAGCCTCGGCGACACGCTCGGCAAGACCCTGGTGCTCAAGGTGTGCCTGGCGCTGAGCGCGGTGGCCGGCTTCCTCGGCGCTTTCGCGCCCGACTACACGGTGCTGCTGGTCTCGCGCGTGCTGGTCGGCATGGTGTCGGGCGGCATCTTTCCGATCGCGCTCGCCATCGGCGGCGATCTCGTGCCGGTGCACCGCCGGCAGGTGGCGTTCGGGCGGCTGCTCGCCGCCGCCATGCTGGGCAACGTGCTCGGCTCGCCGCTCGCCGGCGTGATCGCCGACACGGTCGGCTGGCGCGGCGTGTTCGCCCTAGTGGCGGGGCTTGCCGTGGTCGCCTTCGTGGCCACGATGGTCGGCCTGCGCGGCCCGGGGCTCGACCGCCGAACCCGCTTCGAGATGGCGACCGTCGTCGGGGGCTACCGCGCGATCTTCAAGAACCCGCTCGCGAAGATCTGCTTCTCGGCCGTGTTCCTCGAGGGCGCCTTCCTGTACGGCATCTTCCCCTTCATCGCCGTGCTGCTGGCGGCACGCGGCGAGGGACGGGCCGCGATCGCCGGCGTGGTGATCGCCGGCTTCGCGGTCGGCGGGTTCTTGTATTCGGGCTTCATCTCGGTGCTGCTCGGCCGGCTCGGCGAGCGCGGCATGATGATCGGCGGCGGCCTGCTGATGGCGGGCGGACTGTCGACCGTGGCGCTGGGGCTCGCCTGGCCTTTCGAGTTTGCGGCGTTCACGGTGCTCGGGCTCGGCTTCTACTCGCTGCATGGCGTCATTCAGGTCTACGTGACCGAGCTCGCGCCGGCGGCACGCGGCACCGCGATGGCGTTGCACGGCTGCGCGTTCTTCGTCGGCCAGGCGCTGGGGCCGGTGTTCTACCGCTACGGCTTCGACCATCTCGGAGTCGGCGTCACGGGTGCGATCGGCGCCGTCGCGCTGCTCGGTGTCGGCCTGATGTGCGCCGCCAAGCTGCGCCGCCCGGAGAACCCGGATCGCATGCCTGCGCCCGGCGCCTAAGGGGTGGGCTAGCCCGGGCTTGCGGCGGCTGCCCGGATCGTCCATGATCGAATCACGGCCTGGGGTGCCGCGCGGCTGCGCGGCTGAGATCAAACCCACTGAACCTGTCTGGGTCATGCCAGCGAAGGGAGCCGCCGATGGCAGCAGAGTCACGTCCGTATTTCGAGTCCGCAACCGCGGAGGTCGGGCCGTCACCCGACGTGGTCATCATCGGGGCCGGGGTCTGCGGCCTCGGCATCGCCTGGCGGCTGGCGCAGCGCGGGATCGCCGTGACGGTGCTCGACCGCGGCCCGGTCGGGGCCGGGGCGAGCCGGGTCGCGGCCGGCATGCTGGCCGCCTGCGCCGAGGCCGAGCCCGGCGAGGAGGCGCTGGTCCGGCTCGGCCGCCACGCCCAGGCGCTGTGGCCGGGCTTTGCCGCCGAGCTCCAGCAGACTACCGGCATCGACCTCGGGCTGCGCCGCGAGGGGACCCTGGTGGTGGCGCTGACGGCCGACGATCGGGCGCGGCTCACCCACCAACTCGCCTTCCAGCAGGGCCTCGGACTTCCGCTCGACTGGCTGTCGCCCGCCGAGGTGCAGCGGCGCGAGCCGCATCTGGCGGCGGGCCTCGCCGGCGCCGTGCTCAGCCCGGACGACCACCAGGTCGACAGCCGCGCTCTGGTGGCGGCGCTCACTGCTGCGGCCGAGCGGGCAGGGGTATTGCTGCGGCCCCATGTGGCGGTCGCTGCGATCGTCACGGAGAACGGCCGCGCGATTGGCGTCCGGCTTTCCGACAGCACGCTTGTGCCCGCAAAGACCATCGTGCTGGCGGCCGGCGCCTGGTCGCGCGGCATCGAGGGCCTTTCGGCCGAGGCGCGTCCGCCGGTGCGACCGATCAAGGGCCAGGTGGTGACGCTGCAAATGGATGCGGCGGCGCCGCTGCTGAACCATGTCGTCTGGGCACCCGGCTGCTACTTGGTGCCGCGCGCCGACGGCCGGCTGCTGGTCGGCGCCACCGTCGAGGAGAAAGGCTTCGATACCGCGATCACGGCCGGCGGCGTGCTGGCGCTGCTCGAGGCGGCATGGCGCGTGCTGCCCGGGATCGAGGAGCTGGCGATCGTCGAGACGACGGTGGGCCATCGCCCGGGCAGCCGCGACGACGCGCCGATCCTCGGGCCCTCGGCCGTGGACGGCCTGATCTACGCCACCGGCCATCACCGCAACGGCATCCTGTTGGCGCCCGTCACGGCCGACGCCGTGGCAAGGCTCGCGGCCGGCGAGGGGACCGATCCGGCGATCGCGCCGTTCGGCATGGCGCGCTTCGCCGCAAAAGCGGCGGCCGCCTGAGCCCGAGCAACGGGAGCCGTCCATGACGAACACTGGCGTCGCGGCCGAAGAGCCCGGCGGCATCACGGTCAACGGCAGTCCCGAGCCGCACGGCCCCGAAACCGTCGCGGCGCTGCTGATCGCTCATGACATCGACACGGGCGGCCGCGGCATCGCGGTCGCTCTCAACGGCCGGGTGGTGCCGCGCACCGCCTGGGCCGACACGCCGATTGCACCCGGCGACGCGGTGGAAATCGTCCGCGCCCGACCTGGAGGCTGACATGACCGACCCGAATACCCAGACCGACCCCAAGACCCACGCCGACCCGCTGGTGATCGCCGGACGGACATTTTCGTCGCGGCTGTTCCTCGGCACGGCCGGCTATCCCAATCGCCAGGTGATGCTCGATGCGCTCGCGGCGAGCGGCGCCGAGATGGTGACGGCCGCGATCCGCCGCATCAGCCTGGCCGGCGAGGAGGAGAGCCTGGTCGATCTGATCGGCGACAAGGCGCATCTCCTGCCGAACACGGCGGGGTGCCAGACGGCGCGCGACGCGGTCCTGACCGCCGAGCTGGCGCGCGAGGCGCTCGGCACCGACTGGATCAAGCTCGAGGTGATCGGCGACCGCGAGCTTCTCTATCCGGACGTCGAGGAACTCCTTCGCGCCACCGAGCAGCTCGTGGCGAGCGGCTTCACGGTGCTGCCCTATTGCAACGACGATCCGGTCACCTGCCGCAAGCTTGCCGATGCGGGGGCCGCCGCCGTGATGCCGTTGGGGGCGCCGATCGGCTCCGGCCTCGGCATCTGCAATCCGGTGATGATCGAGACGATCTGCGCCCGCTCGAGCGTGCCGGTCGTGCTCGACGCCGGCATCGGCACGGCCTCGGAGGCGGCGCTCGCGATGGAGCTCGGCTGCGCCGCCGTGCTGCTCAACACCGCGGTGTCGAAGGCGAACGATCCGATCCGCATGGCCGCCGCCATGCGGGCCGGCGTCGCGGCCGGACGGCTGGCGGCCCGCGCCGGTCGCATCCCGCGAAAACGTTACGCCGAGCCGTCGAGCCCGCAGCTCGGCCTGGTCGGGACGTGAGGGCACGGCTGCCCGATCCGCCCCTGTTGGTCGTCACCGATCGGCGACAGGCGGCGCGGCCGCTCGCGGATAGTCTCGACGCGGCCTTCGCGGCCGGGGCGAGATGGGCCAGCATCCGTGAGAAAGATCTCAGCAAGGCCGAGCAAGCGGCTCTGGCAAAACAACTCTTGCATGTTGCCGAACGACACGGGGCGCGTCTTCTCCTGCACGGCGACCCGGAGGTGGCGAAGGCTGCCGCGCTCGCCGGCGTCCACCTGCCGGCCGGGAGCGACCCGCAGACGGCGCGCGCGCGGCTGGGGGAGGCGGCGCTGATCGGCGTCTCGGTCCACACACCGGCCGAGGCGGCGCGGCTCGACCCGGCGGCGGTCGACTATGCGCTGGCGGGACCGGCCTTCGCGACGGCCAGCAAGCCCGGCTACGGGCCGGCGCTGGAAGGGGCCGGTCTTGCGGCGATGGTCCGGGCGGCGCGCGTCCCCGTGCTGGCGATCGGCGGCATTACGGTCGAGTCGGTTCCGGAGATTCTGGCGGCGGGCGTGGCGGGTGTCGCCGTCATGGGCGGCGTCATGCGGGCCACCGACCCGGGCGACGCCGTGAGACGGCTTCCCGCCGCGCTCGCGGCCCGGACCATCCCGGGATCTGTGGTCGGGTCCGGACAATTGTCTGAAAAGGCCTAACCGGATTTTCCGGGCTCTCTGGTTCAATCCGCGGATCTGCGGCCGGCGGCACAGGATGTCGGCGCCGGGCAGGACTGCGGGACCGCACGATGAAACGGTCGAATACCGTGACGCTCGCCCTGATGGGCACCGCGAGCTTCGCCGCGAGCTTTGCGGCCGGCAGCGCCTTCCTGGCCTGGACCAAGCCGGCGACGCCGCCAGCCGCAGCCGTTGCGGCCGGACCGGCCGCCGCTCAAGTCGCGGCTGCCGTGCCGGTCGGATCCGCGGCCTCGCGCCCGACCTGCACGATCCGGCCGGACGGCAGCCAAAGCTGCCCGTCATCCTCCTCGTGGACCACCGCGCATGTGTGGGGGCCGGCCTGGCTCTATCCGAGCGGGATGCGGGGCGGCTCCGCGACCGCCACCAATCTGGTCTCGACCGGCGCCCAGGCGTTCGGCCCGAGCCGAACAGGCCTTCCGGACGGCGCCGCACGCGGCGGCTTCGGATCGACCAGCCGCGGCATGGCGCACGCGTCGGCAGCGAGCTGAAGCCGACGCGGCCTCGGTCAGCCGCGGCCCCGGTAGGTCGGCACGCCCTGGTCGGGCACCCAGACGCCGGCCGGCAGCTTGCCGGCCTGGAAGAACACGTCGATCGGCATGCCGCCGCGCGGATAGAAGTAGCCGCCGACCCTGAGCCAGCGCGGCTTCAGCTCCTTCACCAGCCTTTTACCGATCGCCACGGTGCAGTCCTCGTGGAAGCTGCCGTGGTTGCGGAAGCTGTTGAGGTAGAGCTTCAGCGACTTCGATTCGACCAGGAGCGCCTTCGGCACGTAGTCGATGACCAGCGTCGCGAAGTCCGGCTGGCCCGTCACCGGGCACAGCGAGGTGAACTCGGGGAACGTGAAGCGCGCCACATAAGTCGTGTCGGGGTGCGGATTCTTCACCAGGTCCAGCGACGCCTCGGCCGGCGAGGCGGGCACGGGCGTCGGTCGGCCGAGCTGAACGGGATGGGGGGATCGCGGCATGACATTCTCCTGTCGCCGACGCCGGCAATGGTGCGGTAATGAGTAACAGGCGCTTGGCCGGTCGGGCGCGGCCTGTTAAGACAACAACACCCCTCCATTTTGCAATGCGGAGCCCTTGATGACCGCCATCGTGGACATAATCGGCCGTGAGATTCTCGACAGCCGCGGAAACCCGACCGTCGAGGTCGATGTTGTGCTCGACGACGGCTCGAAGGGCCGCGCCGCCGTGCCGTCCGGCGCCTCGACGGGCGCTCATGAGGCCGTGGAGCTGCGCGACGGCGACAAGTCGCGCTACTCCGGCAAGGGCGTCACCAAGGCGGTCGAGGCCGTCAACGGCGAGATCTACGACGCGATCAGCGGGTTCGACGCCGAGGAGCAGGTGCTCATCGACGACACGATGATCAAGCTCGACGGCACGCCCAACAAGGCGCGCCTCGGCGCCAATGCGATTCTCGGCGTCTCGCTGGCGGTAGCCAAGGCGGCCGCGACGGCCAAGGGCCTGCCGCTCTACCGCTATGTCGGCGGCACCTCGGCCCGCCTGCTGCCGGTGCCGATGATGAACATTGTCAACGGCGGCGTGCATGCCGACAACCCGATCGACTTCCAGGAATTCATGATCATGCCGGTCGGCGCGGCGAGCTTCGCCGAGGCCCTGCGCACCGGCGCCGAGATCTTCCATATCCTAAAGGCCGGCCTCAAGGCGGCCGGCCACAACACCAATGTGGGCGACGAGGGCGGCTTCGCGCCAAACCTGCCGTCAGCCGACGCGGCGCTCGAGTTCGTCGTCAACGCGATCGAGAAGGCCGGCTACAAGGCCGGCCAGGATGTCTATATCGGGCTCGACTGCGCCTCCACCGAATTCTTCAAGGACGGCACCTATCATTATGAAGGCGAAGGCAAAAAGCGCTCTCGCGACGAGCAGGTGAAGTACCTCGCCGAGCTCGTCTCGCGCTATCCGATCGTCACCATCGAGGACGGCATGGCGGAGGACGACTGGGAGGGCTGGAAGGCGCTGACCCAGGCGATCGGGTCGAAGGTGCAACTGGTCGGCGACGACCTGTTCGTCACCAACGTCGCCCGCCTGTCCGAGGGCATCAAGAAGGGCATCGGCAACTCGATCCTGGTCAAGGTCAACCAGATCGGCTCGCTCACCGAGACGCTCGCCGCGGTCGAGATGGCCCACAAGGCCGGCTACACGGCGGTGATGTCGCATCGCTCGGGCGAGACCGAGGACTCGACCATCGCGGATCTGGCGGTCGCCACCAACTGCGGGCAGATCAAGACCGGCTCGCTCGCCCGCTCGGACCGGATCGCCAAGTACAACCAGCTTCTCCGCATCGAGGAGGAGCTCGGCTCCCAGGCGCTCTATGCCGGCCGCGCCGCGCTGAAGGCCCTGGCCTGAGACCTCGGTACGTGGTACCGGCGCCCGGCGCCGGTACCACGCTGCGGCTCTGCAGCAACCGAGCAGCAATCTAAACCGCATTTTAACGCGACCAGGGCCCTATGGGGCCATTATGGTGTCGCGTCCGCGTATAAGATCGATCGTCACTGCGCTGTGCCTGTATGTGCTGGCATCGCTGATGATCGGCTATTTTGGCATCAATGCCTACACGGGCAGCCGCGGCATCAATGCCCGCAAGGATCTCGACGTCCAGATCGCCGAGATGACGGCCGAGCTCTCCGCGGCCAAGGCGGAGCGCGAGGTCTGGCAGCGGCGGGTCGCACTGCTGAAATCCGAGAAGCTCGATCCCGACCTGCTCGACGAGCGAGCGCGGGCGCTGCTCAACTATGTCGACCGCCACGACCTCGTCATGATCGTCCGGCCGCGCTGATCCGGCGCAAGCCCGTTCGGGTAGCGTTCCCGGCCGCCTGCAAGCCTCAGCCACGTATGAATAATTCTGATTGGTCGAGACCCCCCGACCATCCTTTCGTAGCGCCCGGAATTGGGCTATGGGGTTGATCGTTCGTCGCCACACCCCGAGGTCACGATGGCTTCCCAGAAAAAAGTCGCCGAAACGCCTGCGCCGGCCGCCGTACGGCCGTCCATCCTGCCGATCGACGCTGGTCCGGTGCAGGAGCTCGGCCGCGAGGTGGACCTCAAGGCGTTCCGCGACATGCTGCTGATCCGCCGCTTCGAGGAGAAGGCGGGCCAGCTCTACGGCATGGGGCTGATCGGCGGCTTCTGCCACCTCTATATCGGCCAGGAGGCCGTGGTGGTCGGTATGCAGCTCGCCTCCAAGGAGGGGGACCAGGTCGTCACCGGCTACCGCGACCACGGCCACATGCTCGCCTGCGGCATGGATCCGCGCGGCGTGATGGCCGAGCTGACCGGCCGGCGCGGCGGCTACTCCAAGGGCAAGGGCGGCTCGATGCACATGTTCAGCCGCGAGAAGAACTTCTTCGGCGGCCACGGCATCGTCGGTGCGCAGGTGTCGCTCGGCACCGGGTTCGCCTTCGCCAACCGCTACCGCAAGACCGACAATGTCTGCCTGACCTATTTCGGCGACGGGGCCGCCAACCAGGGGCAGGTCTACGAGAGCTTCAACATGGCCTCGCTGTGGAAGCTCCCGGTGATCTACATCATCGAGAACAACCGCTACGCCATGGGCACGTCGGTGGCGCGGGCGACGGCGCAGCCCGACCTGTCCAAGCGCGGCGCCTCGTTCAATATCCCGGGCGAGCTGGTCGACGGCATGGACGTGCGCGCCGTCAAGGCGGCAGGCGACCGCGTGCTGAGCTACTGCCGCAGCGGCGAGGGGCCCTACATCCTCGAGATGAAGACCTACCGCTACCGCGGCCACTCGATGTCGGACCCGGCCAAGTACCGCACCCGCGAGGAGGTCGAGAAGGTCCGCATCGAGAGCGACCCGATCGAGCAGTCGCGCGCCCGCATCCTGGCCAACGGCTGGGTCGACGAGGACGCGCTGAAGAAGATGGACGCCGACGTGCGCAAGATCGTCAACGAGGCCGCGGAGTTCGCGACCTACGATCCGGAGCCGGACGCGTCCGAGCTCTACACCGACATCCTGCGCTGATCGCGGCGCGCCAGCGGACAACGAGGGTCGAACCCCCATGCCAACCCAGGTCCTGATGCCGGCTCTCTCGCCCACCATGGAGAAGGGCAACCTCTCCAAGTGGATCAAGCAGGAGGGCGACAAGGTGAAGGCGGGCGACGTGATCGCCGAGATCGAGACCGACAAGGCGACCATGGAGGTCGAGGCGGTCGACGAAGGGACGCTCGGCAAGATCCTGGTTCCGGCCGGCACCGCCGACGTCGCCGTCAACACGCCGATCGCCGTGATCGTCGCGGACGGCGAGGACGCCAACGCCGCCGCGAGCCCGGCCCAGCCGTCGAAGGCCGCCCAGTCGGCGCTGCCGGCTGCCGTCGCAACTCCGCCGGTTCCGGCCAAGCCGTCCGTTCCGGAGTTCGCCGACGAGGACGAGCATGCGGACGTCGAGCACGTCACCATGACGGTGCGCGAGGCGCTGCGCGACGCCATGGCCGAGGAGATGCGCCGCGACCCGGACATCTTCGTCATGGGCGAGGAGGTCGCCGAGTACCAGGGCGCCTACAAGGTCACGCAGGGGCTGCTGCAGGAGTTCGGCGCCGCCCGCGTGGTCGACACGCCGATCACCGAGCACGGCTTCGCCGGCCTCGGGGTCGGCGCCGCGCTCGCCGGCCTCAAGCCGATCGTCGAGTTCATGACGTTCAACTTCGCCATGCAGGCGATCGACCACATCATCAACTCAGCGGCCAAGACGCTCTACATGTCGGGCGGCCAGATGGGCTGCCCGATCGTGTTCCGCGGGCCGAACGGGCCGGCCGCGCGTGTCGGCGCCCAGCACAGCCAGGACTACTCGGCCTGGTACTCCCACGTTCCGGGCCTGACCGTGGTCGCGCCCTACACGGCGGCCGACGCCAAGGGGCTGCTGAAGTCGGCGATCCGCAATCCCAACCCGGTGATCTTCCTGGAAAACGAGATCCTCTACGGCCAGTCGTTCCCGGTGCCGAAGGTCGACGACTATCTGGTGCCGATCGGCAAGGCGCGCATTGCGCGGCAGGGCGCCGACGTGACGCTGGTCGCCTGGTCGATGGGCATGAGCTACGCCCTGAAGGCTGCCGAGGCACTGGCGGGCCAGGGGATCGAGGCCGAGGTGATCGACCTGCGGACGCTGCGGCCGATGGACACCGAGACGGTGGTCGCCTCGGTGAAGAAGACCGGGCGCTGCGTCGTCGTCGAGGAGTCTTGGCCGCAGTCCGGCGTCGGCGCCGAGATCGCCGCCCGCATCATGGAGAACGCTTTCGACTGGCTCGACGCGCCAGTGGCGCGGGTCTCCGGCAAGGACGTTCCGATGCCCTATGCCGCCAATCTCGAGAAGCTGGCGCTGCCAACGGTCGACGAGGTGGTCGAGGCCGCCCGCGCCGTCGCCTATCGGTGACAGCCATGGCGCGCACCGACGACGACAACATCTATCACGCGCTGCCGATCGCCGACGACGCGCTCGCCAATGGCGGCGTCGAGATCCTCCGCGCCGGGCTGATCGACGACGAGCTGTTCGTCACGGCCCGCCACGCCTTCAAGGATCCGGCCCCGTGGGGCCAGGTGCTCGCCGACATCACCCGGCGGCTGGCACAGATCTTCTCGCTGGAGACCGAGTATACCGAGGCCGAGGCGCTCGCCGAGATCGAGGAGGCCTATGCGGCCGATCTCGGCGCCAAGGCCGTGCCCGAGAAGCCGGCCCGCAAGGCGGCGGCGCCCCGCAAGGCGGTGGCCGCGAAGGGTGCGGCCCAAAAGGAAAAGGCCGCCAAGCCCAAGGC
>NZ_JACAAX010000073.1 GCF_013377085.1 Rhodoplanes sp.
CGCCGGCGCCTGCTTCGGCGGCTCCGGCTCCGGCTGCGGCTGTGGCTCCAGCTCCGGCTGCGGCTCCGGCGTCGGTTCCGGTTGCGGGACCTGCCGTCGATCCGGAGGAGATCGCGATTCTGCTCGAGCGCGGCAAGGCGTTCGTCGCCCGCGGCGACCTCGCCGCGGCGCGGCTGCTGCTGCGGCGCGCCGCCGAGGCGGGCGACGCCCAGGCGGCCCTGCTGCTCGGCTCGACGTGGGATCCGGCGGCCCTCAAGCAGCTCGAGGTGCTGGGTGCGGTCGGCGACGCCGCCCAGGCCCAGCTCTGGTATCGGCGCGCCGCCGAGCTTGGTTCGGCCGATGCCGGCAAGCGGCTCGACGCGCTCGCCCGCGGGACCCGCTGACCCGCGCCGCCGCGGCGGTGCGAGCAGATATGCGCCGGGCCGATGCCCCGGGCGTTCATGGGCCGAGGAGACGTGCGGGACGCGGTGGCGCCTCGTGTTTCGTGAGTTCTGTTGCGTGAGTTGTGTTGCGTGACGAGTAAAGGAAGTGAGCGTGAGCACTCCGTTCGATGACGACCGATACGATCGGCATAATGGATATGATCTTCACGACCGATACGATCTTCGCGAGCGGTGCGATCCGCACGACACGGACGATCCGCGGACGGCGTCCGTGCCGCGCCGGGAGTGGCAGCTCCCCGATGTCGGCGACGCAGGCTCGATAGCGGACCAGCACGCGGCCGAGGGGGCGCAGGTCTGGGCGTGGGAGGACGCGGGCGAGCCGGCCTTCGATGCGGAGGTTTCGCGCTCGGCGAGGACGCGCCCCGGCGACGCCGGCTCGGACTGGCCGACCCGCAGGCCGTTCGACGGCGACATCCCGATCGACAACCGCGTGGCGCCGCCGTCGCTCCATCCCGAGCTCGTGCCGGAGCCGCGGCCGGCGCCGCGGACGCCCTGGTTCGGGATGCTGGTGCGATGGGCGGCCCTGTGCATGGTCGCCGGCGGGATCGTCGGCGTCGCCGGCCTGTCCGGGCTGCTCGACGGTGTCTTCGGGCCGTGGCGGGATGGCCGCGTCGCCGGCGTGTCCGCTCCGCTGTCGGAACCCGTGCTCGGCAAAGCCGCGCCGCAGCGGCCCATCCTGGTCGAGAGCCGGCCGGTCGCCGTCGACGGCGAGCGGGTCGCGGCGGTGCATGCCGCTGTCGTCGCACCGGAGCCGGCCGCCGCGCCGCCGCCGGCACCCGCTCCGACACCGGTTCCGACCCGGCGGCTCGATCCGGACGACGTCGCGGCGCTGCTCAAGCGTGGCCGGGACGCGCTGGCGACCGGCAATATCGCGGCCGCCCGCCTGCCGCTGCAGCGCGCCGCCGAGGCGGGCACGGCCCAGGCGGCCCTGCTGCTCGGCTCGACCTTCGATCCGGCCGTTCTCCTGGAGCTCGATGTGCTCGGTGCCGTCGGTGATCCCGCCCAGGCCCGGCTTTGGTATCAGCGTGCTGTCGAGCTCGGATCATCCGACGCCGCCAGGCGGCTCGAGTCGCTCGCCCGCGCATCGCGCTGAGAACAAGCCGCAGCCGGATGCCTCCGCCGCCGGGCGCGGCGGTGGCGTCTCGTTGGTGCCGCGCCAGCGGCCGTAGCGCCAGGGCAGCCACCAACGCGCGCCCGCCGGCAATTCGGCCGGCACGAAATCGAGCCCGCGCGTGCCCAGCGGCTGGCAGCGGCAGAACCGCGCCAGCGTCATCCAGCCGCCCGCCCACAGTCCGAAGCGGGCGATCGCCTCGTCCCCATAGGCCGAGCAGGTCGGCAGATGGCGGCAGTCGGATCCCAGGAACGGCGACAGCGTGAGCTGATACATCCGGATCACGGCGCGGGCGAAAAGCCGCGGCAGGCGCGCCAGCGCCGCGGCAGGGTGAGTGTTTGGCATCGTCCTTGCTACTTAAACGCTCGGGTCGGCGCCGGAAAGGCCGGCCCGTCGCGACAGGCCGGTCGGTGCCGCGGCATGCGGGCCGACACGATGGTAATGGCGTCGCGGGGATGCCGCAAAAGAGCGGCTTGCGACGGTCGATTGCGTACGTAAGATCACAGTTGCCGTAAATCCGAGCGTCGTGGCCAGATTACGGGAGCTGAAAGAACTTCAACAACAAGAAAAGCCGTACCCAAGTAGAAGAAGCGTTGCTGGAACAGCACGGGGAACTACGATGAAACGGTCCTGGGTCGGCGGCTTGGCGCTCGCCGTTTGCACGGTGCCGGTGGTGGCCGGCACGCCGGAGCTTCCGGCCAACCCGCGCACGCTGCCGATGCAGTTCGTGTTGCAGGAGCAACCGTCGGCGACGTGCGGCAATGATTGCCGCCCTGCGGTGTTCGCCTCGGGCATGATCACGGCCGAGACGCCGCGCCGCTTCGAGACCTTCGCGACCGAGCGTGGCCTGCAGGACGGCACTGTCGTCCTCGATTCGGACGGCGGCTCGGTGCTGGGTGCGCTCGGCCTCGGCCGGTCGATCCGCCGATTCGGCCTCGACACCGCGGTCGGGCGCGCCGATCGCTCGGCCGGCGCCGGCAAGCCGGCCGTCATCGCCCCGGCGAGCTGCGAATCCATGTGCGCTTTCGTGCTGCTCGGCGGCCTGCACCGCGAGGTGCCGGCGCGCTCGCGCGTGCTGGTGCATCAGATCTGGCTCGGCGATCGCCGCGACGATGCGGTGGCGGCCAGCTATTCGGCCGAGGATCTCGTGCTGGTCCAGCGCGACATCGGCGCGATCGTCCGCTACACGGCCGACATGGCGGCCGACATGGGCGGCGCCGCCGAGCTGATCGAGATCGCGCTGCGGATCCCCCCGTGGGAGCCGATGCGCCTGCTCACCCGCGAGGAGCTGCGGCGCACCCGGCTCGACATGGAGCCGACGCCGGTCGCCACCCGCCAGACCTCGGCGGCCGTCACGCCGGTGGCGATGACGGCCGATCGCAACGCAGCGGCGAGCGAGCGCGGCTGGAGTGCCGTCGAGGGCGGCAGCGGCACCATGCTGGTGCGCCGCCATCCGCTCACCGTCGAAGGCGAGCGGATCGGCAGCTTCGACCTCAGCCTCACCTGCGGCGACACCGCCGGCACCTATGCGCTCACCTATACGGAGCGTCGCCAGAGCAGCCCGACCGGCACCGAGCCGGTGGCGCTCGATCAGGTCCGCCTGTGGATCGAGCAGACCGACGTCACGTTCGAGATCCTGTCGTCGCGCGGCGACGGACGCCAGATCGAGACCGTGGCGGTGGCGACTGTTCCGGCACCGCTGGTGCGGGCCTTCGCGTCGGCCGCGACGCGGTCGATCTCGGTGCAGACGGCGGCCGGCGGCGTGCCGGCGACCTCCATCCGCATCGGCAATGCCGGCATCGGCAAGGTGTTCGGCCGGCTCGAAGGGGGCTGCGGCGACCGCACCAAGCCGAACCGCGACGCCCATGCGCGGCTCGAGGCGGCAGCGCGCTGAGACGATGTGCGGCGCCGCGATTTCGCGTAGGGTGCAATGAGCGTCAGCGAATTGCACCGGAAGAACGACGACGCGGCGATGCGGTGAGCCTTTGTCGGCGCAATTCGCTGCGCTCATTGCGCCCTACGGTTGCTGCCGTCGCGCCGCGATCTGGTCGAGCGCCGACACCACCGCATCGAACGTCAAGAGCGTCGAGGCGTGGCGGGCCTTGAAGTCGCGCACCGGCTCCAGCACGGCGATGTCGGACCAGCGGCCCCCGGGCGGCGGACCGTTCTCCTTCAGCATCCGCCGCACCGTCTCGCGCAGCGACCGCAGCTCGTCCGCCGTGGCACCGATCACGTGGCTCGCCATGATCGACGACGACGCCTGGCCGAGCGCACAGGCCTTCACGACATGGCCGAAGTCCACCACCGTGTCGCCCTCGACCTTGAGGTCGATCGTCACGGTCGAGCCGCACAGCCGCGAATGCGCCGTGGCAGTGGCGTCGGGCTCGCTCAGCCGGCCGAGCCGCGGAATGTTCCCGGCGAGCTCGAGAATCCGGCGATTGTAGACGTCGTTCAGCATGGCGTGCACGGGTCCGGGACGGGCGGGCCGATTTGCCTCGACCTCTCTCACCGATTATATCCCGTCATATAGGAAGCCACCCCGGTCAGGCGAGAGTGCTTGCGCCCGGACATGTGCGGTCCCACATGGATCGGACATGTCGGGATCGGACACGTCGGGAATGTCGCCGGATCGGACCCGTCGAGGACGTCGCCGTCCATTCGTTGCGCGGCAGAGCCCTTCTCGGGCCGCGCGCGTCGCGTGCGACGTGCGATCGCTGCACCCCGGTCCGACGCCCCCGCGTCGGCTGCATGGAGACGTCGCTGGCGATGGACCACGTCATCAATAAGCTGACACCCGCCGCGCGATCCTCGGATGCCGCCGGCGAGCCCGTACGTGCGGTGCTGCGGCCGTCCCGCGAGGAGGCCGAGGCCGCCGTGCGGGTGCTGCTCGGCTATCTCGGCGACGATCCCGATCGCGAAGGCCTGCTCGACACGCCGCGCCGCGTCGTCTCCGCCTATGACGAGCTTTACGGCGGCTATCGCGAGCGGCCGGCCGACGTGCTCGACCGCACCTTTTCCGAGATCGGCACCTATGACGACATCGTCCTGGTGCGCGACATCCCGTTCAGCTCGCATTGCGAGCACCACATGATGCCCTTCGTCGGCAAGGCCCATGTCGGCTATCTGCCGGTCGAGCGGGTGGTGGGTCTGTCGAAGATCGCCCGGCTGATCGACATCTTCGCGCGTCGCCTGCAGACCCAGGAGCGTCTCTCCTCGCAGATCGTCACCGAGATCGACACGGTGCTCAAGCCGCGTGGCGTCGCCGTGATGCTGGAGGCGGAGCACACCTGCATGTCGATGCGCGGCGTGCAGAAGGCCGGCAGCAGCACCATCACGACCCAGTTTACCGGCGTGTTCCGCGACGATCCGAAGGAGCAGTTTCGGTTCATCAACCTGGTCCGCAACGGGATCGGCTGACGACCGTCTCGGCCGCCGCCGCGGGGGAGGGGACCGGTGGTCGGCACGGTGCGAGGAATTGGCGTCCCCGCCGGGATCTGACGTTTGCGATGAAGACGCTGTTTGCGCCGCGGGGCACCACCGAGCAGATCGAGGAGGGGCGGGTGTTCGCCCCGAAATTCGATGCCGACGGGCTGATGCCCGCGGTCGTCGCCGACGTCTGGTCGGGCGAGGTGCTGATGCTCGCCTGGATGAATGCCGACGCGCTGGCGAAGTCGATCGAGACCTGCGAGGCGTGGTTCTACAGCCGCTCGCGAAAAGCCCTTTGGAAGAAGGGCGAGACCTCCGGCCACGTGCTGCGCATTCTCGAGCTGAAGGTCGATTGTGACCAGGACGCGCTGCTGCTGCGGGTCGAGCAGACCGCGCCGGGCGTCTGCCACACCGGTCGCGCCTCGTGCTTCTACCGCGCCGTCTCGCTCGGCGAGACGGCGGGCCACACGCTCGTGCTGCAGCCCCGCAAGGCCGAGAAGGTGTTCGATCCCGACGCCGTCTATGGGGCGCCGGCTGACGACCTCTCGCACAAGAAATCCGGTTGATCAGCTCACCGTCATTCCGGGGCGCGGCAAAGCCGCGAACCCGGAATCCCGCGATGGATGCCGAGAACGTGGCTGGATTCCGGGTCCGGCGCTCCGCGCCGTCCCGGAATGACCACCGAAGGGATCAACCGGGTCCGGTATAACAGTGTAAAAGCCGGCCCGACGGGCCAGCTTTTTTCGATGGTCGATCGGCGGGAGGCTCACGCCTCCTCGGAGTCCTCGGCAGCCTGGCCGGCCTCGGGGTTCTCGAAGAATTCCTCGGCCGCGGCCTGGGCGACCTCGCGGTCCTCGCGACGCGAGGTGACGTCCTCGCCGCGGGCGATGCGCTCCGCCTCGTCGGCGGTGCGGGCGACGGCGAGCGTCACCGTCACCTCGAGATCGGGATGCAGGGCGACCGGGATCTTGTGCAGCCCGATGGTCTTGATCGGGTTGTTGAGGACGATCTGGCTGCGGCTGACCGTGAAGCCGCCGGCGTCGATGATGTCGGCGAGGTCGCGGGCCGAGACCGAGCCGTAGAGCTGGCCGGTGTCGGAAGCCTGGCGCAGCACCATGAAGCTCTGCCCGTCGAGCTTCGAGCCGACCTTCTCGGCCTCCGCCTTGAGCTCCAGATTGCGCGCCTCGAGGTGGGTCTTCATGGTCTCGAACTTGGCGCGGTTGTCCTTGGTGGCGCGCAGCGCCTTGCCCAGGGGCAGCAGGAAATTGCGGCCGTAGCCGGGGCGCACATTCACCACGTCGCCCATCTGCCCGAGCTTGGCGATGCGCTCCAAGAGAATCACTTCCATCGTCGTCTCTCCTCGTGTTCGTCGTGTTCGAAGGGGTGACAGGTCCGCAAGTCGGTGATCAGGTCTCGCCGCCGGCGGCAGGGGGCCCGGTCGGCGGTCCGGCGGCACCGAAGCGGCCGCGCAGGCCGACGGCGGCGTCGGCGAGGCCGACCAGCATGACGGCGAAGATCGGCCAGCCGAACAGCAGCACGGCCGCGTAGAGGGTCGAGAGCACGATGGCGCGGCTCTTCAGCCGCCGCGTCAGGGCGTGCAGCACGGCGAGGCCGAGCGCCGCGAAGGCGATCGAGAGGCTCGCGGCGAACATGCCGGAGATCATCCCGGCCAGCCCGGGCAGGAATGCGCCGGCGATCGCGACGACGAGCAGCACGGCCGCGGTCGGGGGAAAGGCGAGGTCGGACAGCACCGGCCAGGGGCGCGGAAGCCGGCCCGAGAGGCTGACGGCACGGCCGGCGACCCACAGATTGAACAGCAGCGTCATGGTCATCAGCGAGGAGGCCGCGGGCGGCAGCGCCATCGCCAGGAAGGCGAGGAGCGGTTCCGGATCGCCGAGGCCGGGCACCGCCAGCGGCCCTTCGCCGCCGGGGCCGCGGTCCCGAAACACCCGCCCGAAGCCTTCTTTCAGCGTGTCGCGGATGCTGTCGACATCGGACCCGAAGGTCGGCAGCGCCAGCACCACCGCGGCGGCGCCGAGCAGGGCGGCCCACAGCACGATGCGGCCGGCCGGATACCAGTCGAGGGCGGCATGGGCCGGATCGCCGGTCGGTCGGGCCAGCAGCGCCAGATAGGCGAGCCACCAGCCGGGCAGCGCGAGGCCGAGCAGGAAGACCAGGAAGAACAGGGAGCTGAACCAGGCGGCGAGCGCCGCGGTGCCGACCAGGGCGGCCAGCAGCCCCGCCCATTGGCTCCAGCCCAGCGCCGCGATCATCACGGGCAGCGGGGCCAGATAGAACAGCAGCATCGACAGGGTCGAGCCGGCGGCCAGCGCCGCGAAGGTGACGGCCGCCACGGCACCGGCACCGAGGCCGACCAGGATGAGCTGGATCATCGTCTCGCTGTCCCGCTCGTCGAGCGGTTAGAGGCGGATCGACGTCGCGCGACGCGTCCGCCCCAACCAGAGGATCGGCCCGCAGTGCCAGGCGACACGGCGGGCCGGGTGTTTCGTCATCGACCGGCGCTGGCCGGCCGGCATTGTCCGCTCAGCGCGTCGCGCTCAGCGGATCACGTAGGGCAACAGGCCGAGGAAGCGCGAGCGCTTGATGGCGCGGGCGAGCTCGCGCTGCTTGCGGGCCGACACCGCAGTGATGCGGCTCGGCACGATCTTGCCGCGCTCCGAGATGTAGCGCTGCAGCAGCCGCACGTCCTTGTAGTCGATCTTCGGGGCGTTGGCGCCGGAGAACGGGCAGGTCTTGCGGCGACGGAAGAAGGGCCGGCGAGCACCGGCAGATTGCATGGCCATGGTGCTCACTCCTCGGTGGTGGCTTCGACTTCGGCGGTCTCGACGCGATCCTCGCGCGGGCCGCGTGGTGCTGCGTCACGGTCGCGGCGCGGGCCGCGATCGCCGCGATCGCCGCGATCCCCACGGTCGCCGCGGTCGCCACGATCCCGGTCGCCGCGGTCGCGGTCGCCCGGACGGCGGTCGCCGCGGTCGCCACGGTCGTCGCGGTCCGACTTGCGCATCATGGCGGACGGCCCGGCCTCGAGCTCGTCGACCTTGATGGTGAGGGCGCGCAGAACGTCCTCGTTGATGCGCTGCTGGCGCTCGACCTCGGCCACGGCAGCCGCCGGGGCGTTGATATTGACCAGCGTGAAATGCGCCTTGCGGTTCTTGTTGATGCGATAGGTCAGGGACTTCACGCCCCAGTACTCGACCTTCTCGACCGAACCGCCCAGCCCCTCGATGACGCCCTTGTATTGGGTCGTCAGCTCCTCGACCTGCTGCGCCGAGAGGTCCTGGCGCGCCAGATAGACATGCTCGTACAACGGCATGGAATGCCTTTCCTGGTTCGTGCCGGCTCGTCCGGCGCCAAGCCCCTCGTGCCCTTCGGGAAAGGCGCGAAAGCTCTGAAGGCGGGAACACCGGACGCCGGAACCGCGGGGGTTCCTGCCGACCAGTCCTTCGAACATCGGGGTCATCGAGACCCGAGATCCGGAGGAACAAGCATGGCCGTCCGTTCAGCTCCCGGCCGAAGCCGAGCCGAAAACGCGCGTTTATACGGTTTTGGCACCGGAACGCAAGCCGGAGAACGCCGCCGGATCGTTCCGGCGGACCCGTCGGGCCGCAGTAAGTGTCAGCCCGACTTGACTTTACGGCTGCTGACGGTGAGTTAGCGCCGGTTACGTGGAGGGAACAATCATGGCGGTCGCATTCGTATTCCCCGGGCAGGGCAGCCAGGCCGTCGGCATGGGCAAGGCGCTGGCGGAGAACTTCGCCGCCGCCCGGGCCGTGTTCGACGAGGTCGACGAGGCCCTCGGCGACAAGCTGTCGACCGTCGTGTTCGAGGGGCCGGCCGAGACCCTGCTGCTGACCGAGAACGCGCAGCCCGCCTTGATGACGGTGTCGCTCGCCGCGCTCCGGGTGCTCGAATCCGAGGCCGGGGTCGATCTCGCCCGCGACGCCATGTTCGTGGCCGGCCATTCGCTCGGCGAGTATTCGGCGCTCGCCGCCGCCGGCGCGCTGTCGGTCGCCGACACGGCGCGGCTGGTGCGCACCCGCGGCCGGGCCATGCAGAAGGCGGTTCCGGTCGGGGTCGGCGCCATGGCGGCGCTGCTCGGGCTCGAGTTCGATGCGGCCACCGAGGTCGCCCGCGAGGCCGCCGAGGGCGCCGTATGCCAGGCGGCCAACGACAATGGCGGTGGCCAGGTCGTCGTCTCCGGCGACAAGGCCGCGGTCGAGCGGGCCGTCGAGATCGCCAAGGGCCGCGGCGCCAAGCGCGCGACGCTGCTGCCGGTCTCCGCCCCCTTCCACTGCACCCTGATGGAGCCGGCCGCCGCCGCGATGGCCGAGGCGCTCGCCGCCGTGACGGTGCGTCGCCCGGTCGTGCCGGTGGTCGCCAATGTGCTGGCGGCGCCGATCAGCGAGCCCGCGGCGATCATCGCCGCCCTGATCGCGCAGGTCACCGGCACGGTGCGCTGGCGCGAGTCGGTCGCCTTCATGGCACAGGCCGGCGTGACGAGCTTCTACGAGGTCGGCGCCGGCAAGGTGCTCACCGGGTTGGTCAAGCGCATCGCCGAGGGCGCCACCGGATCGGCGATCGGCTCGCCGGCCGATGTCGCGAGCTTCGTCGCGGCCCGCATGGCGCTGCGCCAGGGCGCCGCGTGATGTTCGATCTCGGCGGCAAGACGGCGCTGGTCACCGGCGCGACCGGCGGGATCGGCGGCGCCATCGCGCGCGCCCTGCATGCGCAGGGGGCGACGGTCGCAATCTCCGGCACCAAGACCGAGAAGCTCGACGCACTGGCGTCCGACCTCGGCAGCCGCGTGCATGTGCTGCCGTGCAATCTCTCGGACCGCGCCGAGGTGGAGAAGCTGGTGCCGGCTTCGGAAGCGGCCATGGCGCAGCTCGACATCCTGGTCAACAATGCCGGGCTGACGCGCGACAACATCTTCATGCGGATGAAGGACGCCGAGTGGGACGACGTGATCGCCGTCGACCTGACGGCGGCCTTCGTGCTCGCGCGCGCCGCCGTGAGGGGCATGATGCGCCGCCGCTCCGGCCGAATCGTATCGATCACCTCGGTGGTCGGCGTCAGCGGCAATCCGGGGCAGGGCAACTACGCCGCCGCCAAGGCCGGCATGATCGGCATGAGCAAGGCGCTGGCCCAGGAGGTCGCGTCGCGCGGCATCACGGTCAACTGCGTCGCGCCGGGCTTCATCACCACCGCGATGACGGATGCGCTCAACGACAAGCAGCGCGAGGCGGTGCTGACACGAGTCCCTGCGGGGCGGCTCGGAACGTCAGACGAAATCGCCGCCGCCGTGGTTTATCTGGCGTCCGATTCCGCCGCTTACGTGACCGGTCAAACGCTGCACGTGAATGGTGGGATGGTAATGATCTGAAAGGGGTTTTCCGGTCCGCACAGGGATTGCGCGCGGCCGCTCCGGGCCTTCTGGTCAAGCCTGTGGAAGTATGATAACCGATCCGCTGGGCTGGACGAGGCAGATGCGACGGGGCTGGGGCGACGGCATGCACCCCTTGACCGGATGAGCGTTCACGGCGTCCATCGAGACGAGGCGGCCGCGATGATGTTTGCCGTGAGCAAATGTGGTCGGGCGAGATGCCGAAAGCACGAGGTTGGCAATGAGTGATATTGGCGAGCGGGTCAAAAAGATCGTCGTGGAGCACCTGGGCGTAGAGCCCGACAAGGTGACCGAGAGCGCGAGCTTCATCGACGATCTTGGCGCCGACAGCCTCGACACCGTCGAACTGGTGATGGCGTTCGAGGAAGAGTTCGGCTGCGAGATTCCGGACGACGCCGCCGAGACGATTCTGACGGTGGGTGACGCCGTCAAATTCCTCGAGAAGAACGCCAAGAGCTGAACTGCCGAACGCCGCGCCTGCAGGCCTCGTCCTGCGGCGCTTCCCCGCCCGAAGTCGCTGCCGTTCGTCGCCGATATCGCCCGTCGTTGAAGTCTGGTCATGACGGGCCTGGCTCTCCGTCTTTGTCGGAGGGCCACGGTCGGGTGCGAGCGAAATCGCTTCGTGACTGGACCGCCCCGAGACGGGTTGCAGCGGGTCGCGGCGAACCGGCCGGTGCGGGACATGTGACATGAGGCGCGTGGTCGTCACGGGATTGGGCATGGTGACGCCGCTGGCTTGCGGCGTCGAGGAGTCGTGGAAGCGGCTCCTGGCCGGCGAAAGCGGTGCCCGCAAGATCGAGAAGTTCGACGTCTCGGATCTGCCGGCGAAGATCGCCTGCGCGATCCCGCGCGGCGACGGCACCGGCGGCACCTACAATCCCGATCAGTGGATGGAGCCGAAGGAGCAGCGCAAGGTCGACGAGTTCATCGTCTTCGCGATGGCGGCGGCCAAGCAGGCGCTCGACGACTCCGGGTGGCATCCCGGCTCCTACGACGAGCAGATCCGCAGCGGCGTGATGATCGGCTCCGGCATCGGCGGCCTCGAGGGCATTGCCGAGACCGCGATCCTGCTGAAGGAACGCGGCCCGCGCCGCGTCTCGCCGTTCTTCATCCCGGGCCGGCTGATCAATCTCGCCTCCGGCTACGTGTCGATCGAGCACGGTCTCAAGGGGCCGAACCACGCCGTCGTCACGGCGTGCTCGACCGGCGCGCACGCGATCGGCGATGCCGCGCGTCTCGTCATGCTCGGCGACGCCGACGTGATGGTGGCGGGCGGTGCCGAGTCGCCGATCTGCCGCATCTCGCTCGCAGGCTTCGCGGCCTGCCGGGCGCTGTCGACCTCGTTCAACGACGAGCCGACCCGCGCGTCGCGTCCCTACGACCGCGACCGCGACGGCTTCGTGATGGGCGAGGGCGCCGGCGTCGTCGTGCTCGAGGAGCTCGAGCATGCCAAGGCGCGCGGCGCCAAGATCTACGCCGAGGTGATCGGCTACGGCATGTCCGGCGACGCCCATCACATCACGGCGCCTGCCGACGACGGCGACGGCGCCTTCCGCTGCATGTCGATGGCGATCAAGCGGGCCGGCATCCAGGCGTCCGAGATCGACTACATCAACGCGCACGGCACCTCGACGCCGCTCGGTGACGAGATCGAGCTCGGCGCGGTGCAGCGCATCGTCGGCAACGACGCCGCTGGCGTGTCGATGTCGTCGACCAAGTCCTCGGTCGGGCATCTGCTCGGCGCCGCCGGCGCCGTCGAGGCGATCTTCACGATCCTCGCCATGCGGGACGGCGTCGCGCCGCCCACCATCAATCTCGACAATCCCTCCGTCGACACGCCGATCGACCTGGTTCCGCACCGGGCCAAGCGGCGCACCATCGATATTGCCCTGTCGAACTCGTTCGGGTTCGGCGGCACCAACGCGTCGCTCATCTTCCGGCGCGCCGTGCAATAGAGCATTGTTCGGGCGGCGCCCGCCGCCTGCACGCCGGGCCTCCGCGACCAGCGTTCCGCGCCCGCCGTGCGAACCCGGCATGCGGCGGCCGGGGCGGCCGGAAAGGGATCCGACCGGAGACCGCCGTGCTCGATAAATTGGCCACAATCTCAAGGGTATTAGTCGGGTCAGCGGAGATCCGGCCGGAGCGCGGCGCAGCCGCTGTATTGCCCCGGTCGACGACTGCCGATGCTCGTCACGCCCCGCCGGGAAGGCTCGCCGAGGTCGCGGGTTCTCGAACGGTCCCACCGGTCCTGGAGCCGACTGCACGATGACCAATTTGGACACGCCGCCCGGCCAAGGTGCACCGCCTGCCGCGACCGAGCCGAAACGGATCAGCCCGCGCAGCCCGCGTGCCGCCCTCGAGCCGGAACGCGTGCCGCTGCCGACGCGGCGCCGCTCGGCGCGCGTCCGTCATCCGCTGGTGATCATCGGCAATGCGATCTTCACGTTCCTGGTGATCCTCGCCGTGGTGGTCGGCGGCACCGTGTGGATCGGCAAGCAGCGGCTGGAGGAGACCGGCCCGCTGACCGAGGACAAGGTCGTCAACATTCCGCGCGGCGCCGGCATCCGCGACATCGCCGACCAGCTCGTTCGCGAAGGCGTCATCGACCAGCCCTGGACCTTCGTCGGGGCCGTGATCGTCCGCAAGGCGCGCGACGATCTGAAGTCCGGCGAGTACATGTTCCAGAAGCAGTCGACGCTCGGCGACGTCATCGGCACCCTGGTCGAGGGCAAGGTCGTCCAGCACGGGCTGACGCTGCCCGAGGGGCTCACCTCCGAGCAGATGGTCGGCCGGCTGCTCGAATCCGACCTGCTGTCGGGCAATGTCCGCGAGATCCCGCGCGAGGGATCGCTGCTGCCGGAGACCTACAGAATCGTTCGCGGCACGCCGCGCGAGCAGGTCATCCAGCGCATGCAGCAGGCCCAGCGCCGCGTCCTGCAGGAGGTGTGGGACCATCGTATGGCGGACTTGCCGTTGCGCACGCCCGAGCAGCTCCTGGTGCTCGCCTCTATCATCGAGAAGGAGACCGGCAAGCCCGACGAGCGTACCCGCGTCGCCGCCGTGTTCGTCAACCGGCTCAAGCAGCGCATGCGACTGCAATCCGATCCGACCATCATCTACGGCCTGGTCGGCGGCAAGGGCACGCTCGGCCGGCCGATCATGCGCAGCGAGATCGATCAGCCGACGCCCTACAACACCTATGTGATCGACGGCCTGCCGCCGGGCCCGATCGCCAATCCGGGCCGCGCCGCGCTCGAGGCTGCCGCCAACCCGGCGCGCACCAAGGAAATCTATTTCGTCGCCGACGGCACCGGTGGCCACGCGTTTTCCGAAACGCTCGACCAGCACCAGCGCAACGTCGCGCGGCTGCGCGCCATGGAGCAGGGGCAGCGCGACGGCGGCGCTACCGCGGCGGCGCCCGCGCCGGCCGGTGGACCG
>NZ_JACAAX010000074.1 GCF_013377085.1 Rhodoplanes sp.
GCCTCCGGCCTGGTGGCGCTCGGGATCTTGCTCTCGGTCGTCGATCTGGTCTCCGACCTCTACGGCCGCTCCGGCTGGCTCGGCACGCTCGGCCTGGTGCTGGCCGCCGTCTCGGCCGTCGCCTTCACGGTGGTGGCGGGACGCGAGGCGGCGAGCCTCCTGCGCCTCAAGGCGATCGACCAGACCCGCGACCGCGCCGCCGGCGCCATCGCCAGCGACGACCGCGCCACCGGGCGGGCCGCCGTCGGCGAGCTTCTGGCCGTCACCAAGCAGATGCCGGCGCTCGCCCGGGCCCGCGTGCGGGTGCAGTTCCACCTCAACGAGATCATCGACGGGCGCGACCTCGTCCATCTCGCCGAGCGCGAGCTGATGACGTCGCTCGACGAGGAGGCCTGCCGGCTGGTGACCAATGCGGCCAAGCGCGTCTCGGTCGTCACCGCGGTGAGCCCGCGCGCCGCCGTCGACATGCTGTTCGTGCTGATCACGGCGCTCGGCCTGGTGCGCCGGCTGGCGCTCCTCTACGGCGGACGCCCGGGTGCGCTCGGCCTCGCCCGGCTGATGCGGCATGTGGTCTCGCATCTCGCCGTCACGGGCGGCCTGTCGGTCGGCGACGGCGTCGTCCAGCAGATGATCGGGCAGGGCCTCGCCGCCAAGGTCTCGGCCAAGCTCGGCGAAGGCGTGCTCAATGGCCTGCTGACCGCCCGGCTCGGCCTCGCCGCCATCGACGTCACAAGGCCGCTGCCGTTCTCGGCGCTCAAGCGGCCGACCCTGCAGGATCTCGCCGGCGGCCTTCTGCGCTCGCCCGAGCGCGCCGACGCCGCCCCGGCCGGTGCCACGCCGCGCGCCGCCACGGCGGAGTGACGAGCACGGACTGACCTGTGAGGACGAGACCCGCGGCGCCGGTCGTGGACCGGCGCTGGTCGCGTTTCTGTGCATTGGAACCTTCGAGGCTGTTTTCGCGTTGATGTGACACGTTTTCTGTCGCGTCACCCCGTATTCGCGTTCTAGCCCTCGGAGTTCCGACTGATGCTGAGCGCGCGGCGCGGGACGCTTCGTCTGCTCCGTGCCCTCATGGTCGGGGCCGTCGTCGTTCCGGCCGCCCTGTTCGCCTATGCGGGCTGGGTGTCGTGGCAGTCGACCCACGCCCTCGCCGACGACCGCATCACGCGGTCGCTCGACGTGCTGCACGAGCACGCCCTGAAGGTGCTCACCACCGGCAATCTGGTGCTCGGCGAGATCGTCGAGGCGGTGGACGGCCGAACAGCCGACCAGATCCGCACCCGTGAGCCGGAGCTGCAGCGCCGCCTCGAGCGGATGGCCGACCTCTTGCCGCAGGTGCAGTCCATCTGGGTCATCGATCGCGACGGCTACGCGCTGGTCAGCAGCTATTTCGCCCCGGCGCCGCGCAATGCCCCGCTCGCCGACCGCGACTTCTTCCGCGCCCAGGTGGAGCAGGACCGCGGCACCTTCGTGAGCAGCGTGTTCATGCCGCGCCTCGTCGACGGACCCTCGTTCTTCAGCATGAGCCGCCGCCTCTCGACGCTCGACGGGCGGTTCAACGGCGTCGCCGCGGTGTCGATGCTGCCCGGCGATTTCGAGAAGTTCTACGCCGAGCTCGCCCGCGGGCCCGGCGAGCTGTTCGCCATGATGCGCGACGACGGCGCCTTCCTGGCACGGTATCCCGGCAGCGCCGGGACGGTCGCGGCCCTCGACCGGGAGACGAGTCCGTTCTTCGCGCAGATCGCGCGGGCGCCCGATCGGGGCCTCTACACCGGGCTGTCGCGCAACGAGCGAACCGAGCGGCGGGTCGGCTATCGGCGGGTCGAGGGCTACCCGGTCTATGTCGTCGCGGGCATCGAGACATCGGCGATCCGCAGCGAGTGGCTGTGGCCGCTCACGAGTCATCTGGTGTTCGGGCTGCCGGCGACGATCCTGCTGTTCTGCGTGCTGTGGCTCGCGCACCAGCGCACCGTCGGGCTCTATGCCGAAGCCGACCGGCGCGAGGTGGCGGAAGCGGCGCTGCGCCACGCCCAGCGGCTCGAGGCGGTCGGCCGGCTGACCGGCGGTGTCGCGCACGACTTCAACAATCTTCTGATGGTTATCTCGGGCAGTGCCACCCGGTTGCGACGAAGCGAGCTCGACGACAAGGAGAACCGCCTGATCGAGATGATCACGACGGCGGCCGAGCGGGGCGAGGCGCTGACGCGGCAACTCCTGTCGTTCTCGCGCCAGCAGGCCCTGAGCCCGCAGAGCATCGACCTCGCGCTGCGCCTGCCGGAACTCTCCGAGCTGATCAGCCGCTCGCTCGCCGACGACGTCGAGGTCACGATCGACGTTCCCGACCTGGCCTGCCCCGTCAAGGTCGATCCGGGCGAGCTCGAGATCGCGATGCTCAACATCTGCGTCAATGCGCGCGACGCCATGCCGAACGGCGGCCGCCTGGTCATCACGGTGCGCGAGCTGACGCTCGACGAGGCGCGCGAGGATGGTCTTGCCGGGGATTTCATCGCGCTCGCCTTCGCCGACACCGGCGGCGGCATTCCGCCCGACCTGCTGCCACGGGTGTTCGAGCCGTTCTTCACCACCAAGGACCAGGCCAAGGGCACTGGCCTCGGGCTCAGCCAGGTCTACGGCTTCGCCCGGCAGGCGGGCGGCGACGTGCGGATCGACAGCCGCCTCGGCGGCGGCACGACCGTCATGCTGTTGCTGCCGCGCGTCCCGCTCGAGGCGGCCGCGGCGGCGCCGCGGCCGGAGCCGGCGGTCGCCGCGCACGGCCGCAAGACCGTGCTGGTGGTCGAGGACAATCTCCCGGTCGCCGACGTCTGCCGCTCCTATCTGGATCAGCTCGGCTACGACGTCGCCTTCGCGGCGTCGCCGCGCGAAGCGCTGACGGCGCTGCGCGAAAACCACGCCGTCGACATCGTGCTGTCCGACATCCTGATGCCGGGCGGCATGAGCGGCGTCGATCTCGCGCGCGAATTGCGGACCGTCGCGCCGTCGCTGCCGATCGTGCTGATGACCGGCTTCAGCGATCGCGCCGGCGATGTCGCGCGGGACGGCTTCCCGGTGCTGCGCAAGCCGTTCGGCGTCGACGCCCTGCAGCGCGAGCTCTCTGCGGCGCTCACTCGCTGCGAGGCGCGCGAGCGCGCCAAAGCGCCCGGCATCGCGTGAGGGTCGTCGCCTGTGCCTGCGCGCCGCGTCAGACCGGGCCGGTGGCGATCGGGCGCAGCGGCTCCTCGGTCCATTCCGACATCGAGCCGTCGTAGAGCGACACGTCGGGCCGGCCGAGGATTTCCGACAGCACGAACCACGGCGTCGCCGCCTGGTGCCCGGTGTTGCAGTAGTTGATCACCGGCCCGTCCGGGACGCGGGCGAACAGCGCCGCGAGCGCGGCCATGTCCTTCAGCCGCTGCGTCGCCGGATCCCACGCCATGGTGTGGTCGAGCTGCACGGCGCCGGGCAGGCGGCCGGCGCGCTTGGCCTGCGGGCTCTTGCTGTCGCCCTCGAAGAAGGCGGTGGCGCGGCTGTCGAGCAGCACGGCGTCGCCGGCGCCGACCGCCCGCACGACCCGGCCGAGGTCGGCCCGCAGGCTTTTGGCGAGCGCGACCGGGTAGGGAGCCGTGGACGCCGGGACCGGGCTGCTGCCGCTCTCCACCGGCCGCGCCGGGTCGGCACGCCAGGCCGCCATGCCGCCGTCCAGAATGGTGATCTTCGCATGCCCGGCCATGCGAAGCGTCCAGTAGACGCGCGCCGCCGCCGCGAGGTCGCCCGCCGAGGTGCCGGCCGAGACCACCACGGCGGTGTGCGCCGGCGTCAGCCCGGCCCGTCCGAGCAGGGCGGCGAGTGCCGGCGGCTCCGGCAGCAGGCCGCTCGCCATGCCGATGGTGGCGCGCCAGCCGTCCGCGACATAGTCGGTGTGCCCGGCACCGGGAATGTGCGCCGCCTCGTAGGCGGCGCGGCCGCCGCCGTCGACCACCGAGCGGATGTCGAGGAGGCGGAGCGCGGAATCGGTCAGATGTGCGGCGAGCCAGTCGGCGGAGACGAGCGGCGGGACGGGATCGGACGAAGCGGCGGTGGACGGCGTCGGCTCGGACATGGGCACTCCTGGGTGGAAGGCCCTTATAGCATCGGTGGCCGGCCTTCGCCCGATGCTCGTCACGGCACCGGGTGTCTCCTCACAGTGAGGGCGGAGGAGGCGCGGCGGAACGACCGAGGGTCACACCGAGAAGTCGCCGCTGCGCGGGGTGGCGCGCTGGCGCGGGATGCGCGCGCCGCGCCGCTGCAGGTCCTTGAGGATGACGTACATCTGCGCGGCCGTCAGCGCATCGTTGAAGGCGTCGTGCTGCGGCAGCATCGACAGGTTGAGGTCGTCGGCGATGGCGGCGTAGCGCAGGTCGATCTCGGTGCCGGGCGGCGCCTTGCTGTATTTTCGGTCGTAGTAGAGCTGGGAGACGTCGATCTGCCGGTTGGGCAGGTGGATGTTGAGCATGCTGTACAGGTACTTGTTGAGCATGCGCACGTCGAACGACACCCAGTAGCCGATCAGCGGCCTGCCGCCGATGAAGTGCAGGAACTCGGGCAACACCTCGCGGATGGTGCGGCCCATCTTCACGTCCGCCTCGCGGAGCTGGTGCACCTTGATGGCGCTGACGTCCATGGCGGCGCCGGGCCGGACCAGCGCCCGGAACGTCTCGCTGGTCAGGATCCGGTTGCCGCGGATCTTGATCGCCGCGATGCTGATCACGTCGTCGGCCAGGATGTTGAAGCCCGAGGTCTCGCAGTCGAGCGACACCACCTCGTCGCTGTCGTCCGGCTTGAACAGGAACGCATAGGCGTTGTCGGCCAGCAGCATCCGGTCGAACAGCGCGCGCGAGCGGCGGAGGATCTCGGTGCCCATCAGAACACGCTGAGATGATAGCGGTTGCGCACGATCTCGCGGAAGCGCTTGACCACCCGCAGCGCGTCGCGCAGCAGGTCGCGGTCGCGCGTGGTGAGCTCGCCGACCTTGACGATCGACTCGCGGTCGCGCCGGCCGGTCGCCATCGCGGCGAGCTGCGAGCGCAGCCTGATCTCCATGAAGTAGCCGAGCGCGCTGGTCAGCTCGCGGCCGAGATCGGCGCCGAACAGGCCCGCCTCGGCGAGCACCTCGATGCGTCGTGCGGTGGACACCTCGCGGATGCCCTGGTCGATCGCCAGCGTGCGAACGCCGTGCACGATCGGGAAGGTGCCGGCCTTCTTGACGTCGATCTCGTCGGAGCCGACGCCGACCGAGGCCATGATCGAGGTCAGCACGCTGGCGCTCGCCCCGGCGAACAAGTCGATGGCGCGGGCGAAGCGGGCGAGATGCGCCGTCTCGCCGCGCATCATCTCGACCATGGTGGTCTTGGCGCGGTCGAGCAGCTCGTGGTGGCCGGTCACCGAGACGGCGTCGAAGAAGATGCCGAGATTCATCGGCCCTTCCTGGTCGGACGCCCGGACCCAGCCTTCGACCTGCTTGAGGAAGTCGTCGATCGGCTGCGACCAGCGCGGGTTCCTGACCATCACGTCGCCGGGGCAGGGCGGGAAGCCGAAGCTCTCCAGCGCGTTCGTGAAGGCGTCGCGGAAGGCCTGCAGGTCGGCCTCCGGCACGGGGTGTGCCAGCAACAGGCCGTTGTCCTGGTCGGTGCGCACCGTCTGCTCGCCGCGGCCTTCCGATCCCATCACCAGCAGGCAGCCGTGCTGGCGGATCGAGGGGGGCGCGATCATGTCGAACAGCTTGGCGAACAGGCGGCGGTTGAGGTCGGAGGTGATCTCGGCGATCACCTCGACGCGGGCGCCCTGGCGGTGCAGCCGCTCGACCTGGCTCTGGATGTCGAGCGCGCAGGACTTCAGCTCGGCCGGCGCCCGTGCCTGCTCGATCTGGCCCGGGATGAGCTGCGGATTGCCGGCGACCAGGCCGAGAATGTCGATGTCCTCGAGCACGCCGACATACTCGCCGTCGGAGCGCACCGCGAGCCGGCGCTTGTTGTGGCGCGTCATGGCGATCACGGCGGCGAAGACGAAGTCGTCGGCGCCGATCGACGCCACCTCGAAATGGCTGACCTCGCGCACCGGCGCCTCGAGCGGCTTGCGGTCGAGCACGAAGGCCTTGGCCAGATTGGCGCCGGTGACGATGCCGACGCGCTCGCCGTCGCGCACGAACAGCGTGTTGTTGTTGCGGTCCTGCATGAGCTGGCCGGCGTCGTGCAGGCTGGTCGCCCCGTCGACGAAGATCGCCGCGTGGTAGCGCACGTCGCGCACATGGGCCCGCAGGGCCGAATCGACGCCCTCGCGGTCGCGCCGGTCGTAGGACCGCAGCTTTCGCGAAATCTCCGAGTAGAAGAAGGCGGCGAAGCCGGGATTCTTGGCGATCAGGTCGAGGACGACGGCCTTGGGCAGCAGGTAGCAGAGCGTCTCCTCGGCGGCGACGAAGCTGGTCGCGGCCGGGCCGTGCACCAGCGAGCGCGCGTCGAACGTGTCCTTCGGGCCGAGGCCGGATTCGATCGTGTCGCCGTCGCGCTCCTCGACCCGTCCCTTGATGACGACGTGGAGGCTCTCGGAGCGCTGGCCGGTCGCGATGATGGTGTCGCCCGGCGGGAAATAGCCGATGTCGATGGCGGCTCGCAGCGTGCTGATCTCGTCGTGGCTGAGCCGGTCGAAGGGAGGATTCTGGACGTCGAAGGCCTGCGGCATGGAATCACCCGGAACCTGTGCCGGTCTCCGTCGCGCGGCGGCGTACGTCGTGATGGCGGAGAGGAAAACGGGCGGCCGCACCCCGACGGGAGCGACCGCCCGAACATTGCCGTCCCGGCCGGTCCGCCGCGGCGGACCGGCCGGTCGCAGGTCTCAGTGGGCGACCGCCTTGTGGGAGCCGATGCCGGTCTCCGAGCGGATGAACTGCTGCTCGAAGGCGGCGCGATCGATCTGCGCCCGGTTGCTCGAGTCGAGCTTGGAGAACAGCCAGATGCCGCCGAACGCGATCGCCATCGAGAACAGCGCCGGGTTGTCGTAGGGGAACGGCGCCGTCGCGAAGCCGAAGGTCTTCACCCACACGGCCGGGCTCAGCACCACCATGGCGACCGAGCTGACGAGGCCGAGGAAGCCGCCGAACAGCACGCCCCGGGTGGTGGTGCCTTTCCACAGGATGGACATCAGCAGCACCGGGAAGTTGCAGCTCGCCGCCACCGCGAAGGCGAGGCCGACCATGAAGGCGACGTTCTGGTTCTCGAAGATGTAGCCGAGGATGATGGCGACGATGCCGATCACCACGGCGGAGATCTTCGAGACCTGCACCTCGCGGTCCTCCGAGACCCGGCCCTTGGCGATCACCGAGGCGTAGAGGTCGTGGCTGACCGCGGATGCGCCGGCGAGCGTGAGGCCGGCCACCACGGCCAGGATGGTCGCGAACGCCACCGCCGAGATGAAGCCGAGGAAGAGCGAGCCGCCGACCGCGTTGGAGAGATGGATCGCGGCCATGTTGGTCCCGCCCAGGAGGGCCGTGACCTTGTTGTAGGCGCCGTCGGCCCCGACCTTGTAGAAGCTCGGATCGTTCATCAGGAACGTGATGGCGCCGAAGCCGATGATGAAGGTCAGGATGTAGAAGTAGCCGATGAAGCCGGTCGCGTAGAACACCGACTTGCGGGCCGCCTTGGCGTCCGACACCGTGAAGAAGCGCATCAGGATGTGCGGCAGGCCGGCTGTGCCGAACATCAGGGCGAGGCCGAGCGACACCGCCGACACCGGGTCGGAGACGAGATTGCCGGGGCCCATGATGGAGATGCCCCGCGGGTGGGTCTCGACCGCCTTCTTGAACAGTGCCTCCGGCGAGAAGCCGAACGTGATCAGCACCATCAGGGCCATGAAGGTGGCGCCGCCGAGCAGCAGGCAGGCCTTGATGATCTGCACCCAGGTGGTCGCCACCATGCCGCCGAAGGCGACATAGATGATCATCAGGGCGCCGACCACGATGACGGCGTAGAGATAGGGCAGGCCGAACAGCAGCTCGATCAGCTTGCCGGCGCCGACCATCTGGGCGATCAGGTAGAACGCCACGACTGTCAGGGTTCCGAGTGCCGAGAGGCTGCGGATCTGGGTCTGCTCGAGGCGGAACGACACCACGTCGGCGAACGTGTACTTGCCGAGGTTGCGCAGGCGTTCGGCGATCAGGAACAGGATCACGGGCCAGCCGACCAGCCAGCCGACCGAGTAGATCAGCCCGTCGAAGCCGGAGGCGAAGACGAGGCCCGAGATGCCCAGGAACGAGGCGGCCGACATGTAGTCGCCCGCGATGGCGAGGCCGTTCTGGCCGGCCGTGATGCCGCCGCCGGCCGCGTAGAAGTCCGCGGCCGAGCGGGTCCGACGCGCCGCCCAATAGGTGATCACCAGGGTCATCGCCACGAAGGCGAAGAACATGATGACGGCGGGGAGGTTCAAGGCCTGCTTGCCGCCGCCCTCGATGGCGCCGGCGGCGTGCGCGAGCGACGCGAAGGCCGGCAGGGCGGCGACGGCGATCGCCGCCGAGATCGTGCGGGTTCCACGCATCACTTCACCCTCTCGACGATCTGCTGGGTGATCGCGTCGAACTCGGTGTTCGCCCGGGCGACATAGATGCCGGTCAGCACGAAGGCCGAGACGATCACGCCGAGTCCGACCGGGATCCCGACCGTGGCGACGATGCCGGTGCCGAGCGGGATGGCGAGGACCTTGGGCACGAACGCGATGACGAAGATGAAGCCGAAATAGATGATCAGTATCGCCGCGGTCAGCGTCCACGCGAAGCGCGACCGCTTCGAAACCAGTTCCTGGAATTGTGGATCGTTCTTGATGGTGTCGATTGAGATCGAACTCACTGAGTCCCCCTTGGAGTTTCTCTTCCCGAGTCAAAATGGCCGGCCGGATGGAGCGCCCAGCTCTATTGTTGGCGGCCACGATAGTCGAAGGGGGAGACGTCAGCAATCCGACCAAAGGCGCACAGTCCGTCCGCGTCGCGGCTCGGCGCGATGCGGTCGGATCGGTTTGCCGCGCTGCAGCGAAACCCGGATCGAGGGGCGAGGCGCCGCGGCATGCCGCGGCGCCTCGAAGCGTCATTCGGCCGGGTTCGCGGCGAGGCCGGTCGAGCCCGTCATGGCCCGCCGCTCCATCTCGGCGAACGCCTGCTCGGAGGTCGGCTCCGGCTTCAGCAGCGACACCACGATGCCGACCGCGAAGGCGAGCGACATGGTGACGATGCAGGGGTTCTTCAGCGGGAAGGACCACCACTGTTGGGCCAGCCAGACCGGGTCGTTCTTCAAGAGATCGACCTGGATGGTCGGTCCGAGATAGATCAGCAGAAGCGTGCCGATCGCGCCGAACAGGATGCTGGAGACGGCGCCTGCGGTGGTCAGCCGCCGCCAGAAGATCGCCAGCATCAGGGCCGGGAAGTTGGCCGAGGCGGCGATCGAGAAGGTGAGGCCGACCATGTAGGCGACGTTCTGCCCCTGGAACACGATCCCGAGCAGGATGGCGCAGACGCCGAGGATCACCGAGGCGATGCGGGCGACGAGCAGTTGCTCGTCTTCGGTGGCCTTGCCGCCCTTGACGGTCGAGACCCAGAAGTCGTGCGACAGCGCTGCCGCGCCCGACAGGGTCAGCCCGGCCACGACGGCCAGGATGGTGGCGAAGGCGACGGCGCAGATGAAGCCGAACAGGGCCGGCCCGCCGAGCGCATTGGCCAGGAGGGGCGCCGCCATGTTGCCGCCGCCGCCCGCCTTGAGGATCACGTCCGGCGTCACCAGCACCATCGCGCCGAAGCCGAGGATGAAGGTGATCAGATAGAAGCTGCCGATCCAGACGGTCGCCCACACCACCGACTGCCGGGCCTGGCGGGCGTCCGGCACCGTGTAGAAGCGCATCAGGATGTGGGGCAGGCCGGCGGTGCCGAACATCAGGGCGAGGCCGAGCGAGACCGCGTCCCAGGCACCGGTGACCACCTTGGTGCCGGGCTCCAGCACCTTGCCGCCGTAGGCCTCGGCCGCCTTGGCGAACAGGCTCGCCGGGTTGAAGCCGAACTTCGACAGCACCAGCAGAGCCATCGCGAACGCGCCGCCGAGCAGCAGGCCGGCCTTGATGATCTGCACCCAGGTGGTGGCGATCATGCCGCCGAACAGCACGTAGGTCATCATCACGCAGCCGACGATGACCACCGCGACGGTGTAGTCCAGGTCGAAGAGCAGCTTGATCAGGGTGCCGGCGCCGACCATCTGGGCGATCAGATAGGTGAGCACGACCGACATGGTGCCGATCACGGCGGCGATGCGCACCGGCTTCTGGTTCAGCCGATACGCCACCACGTCGGCAAACGTGTACTTGCCGAGATTACGCAGCGGCTCGGCGATCAGGAACAGGATGATGGGCCAGCCGACCAGCCAGCCGGTCGAGTAGATCAGCCCGTCGAAGCCGTTCAGCGCCACCAGGCCGGCGATGCCGAGGAAGCTGGCGGCGCTCATGTAGTCGCCGGCCAGCGCGAGGCCGTTCTGGAACCCCGAGATGCCGTGCCCGGCGGCGTAGAAATGCGCCGTCGTCTTGGTGCGCCGCGCGGCCCACCAGGTGATCGCCAGCGTCAGCGAGATGAAGATGAAGAAGAACAGGATGGCGAGCCAGTTGCTGGAGGCGCTCATGACGGCCTCCCCACATGGCCGGCGACCTGGCCGGCGGCCGCGACCGTGCGGTCGTAGTGGCCGTTGGCCCAGATCACGTAGATGAAGGACAGCACCCAGGCGGAGACGATCACCAGGGCGCCGAGCAGGATGCCCAGGCTCAGGCCGGGGCTGAGAAGAATGGAGAGCAGCGGCTTGTCGAAGGCGACCAGCAGGATGAAGCCAAAATAGAGAACCAGCATGATGGTCGTCAGCACCACCGCCAGGCGCAGCCGCGTTGCGGCGACCACATGCAATGCGGATTCGGTATCGGGCATGAAAGTTCCTCCCTCGGGGGCGGTTTCGTTTCCTCGGTCAGGCGATTTTTATGATGTGTTTGGTAAGATGCTGCCCGTTTCCCCGGACCGACGCAAGCGTTCTGGTTGTGGAATGTGGTGCACCGCAATAAGGGGTTGGTTGCATTCGCGTTCGCCATGCACATCGGCGCGCCGGGCGCGGTCGTGGCAGCCCCGCTCCCGACCGCTCCCGACCGCTCCTGACTGCTCCGGAGGTGCGTGATGCCGCCGCTACTCGGCGACGAACCCGGCACGCGAATGGTTGGCGTAGGTCGCCCAGGTCGGCGCATAGCCGTCGTCGGCCTGGTTGCCCCAGGCGGCCCAGCCGGGCCGGGTGCCGCGTGCGAACAGCTCGAGATAGGGGGCGGGCGAGCACGCCTCGATCAGGGCGTACTGCTCGTCGGGCTTTCGCGAGTGCTCGCGTTTTCGCGTGGCGAGGAAATTGACCTGCTTCCGGCCGGGCGCCAAGGTCCGGGCGTTCTTGCCGCGCACCCCGAACAGGATCAGCTCGGTGACGTTGCGGAAGTAGAAGCCGACGCCGCGGCCGTCCGGGCCGCCGTCCTTGCGCACCTTGTGCCACACGAGGTTCGACTTGTAGGCGAAGCCCCAGGCCCGCATCACGGCGAGCCCCTCGGGCAGCAGCGCGTTGGGGCACCACAGATAGAGATGCGCCACCGGCGCCGTGAGCGCCGCCACCGGCAGCGCCTCGATCTCGGGCAGCGTCAGCGTGCCGTAGCGGGCGAGACGCCGGTGCTCGGGCGCCATCTTGCCGGTGCGGTTGACGAACTGCCAGGGCGGGTCGGCCAGGATGGTGGCAAAGCGGCGGCCTGCGGCGAAAGCCGTGAGATCGGCGGCGGCGGTCCCTGGGGCGGTCATCCGGGCGGCCTCGGCGCGGCGCCGGCCGACGGTGCGGCGGCGCGCGACAGCCACGTCATACCCCGGGTCGCCCCGCTGCCGCCAGACCGCGGGGCGGGGGATTCACCGATCGTCGCCATGGCTCTCGCCGCAATCTCCGGCTAAGACGGTGGGCGATCGCCCATCCTCGTCGGGGAGGCGCCGATGTCGCCCGATGTGCCGCCGGGCCCGCTGTTTCCGCTGTTCCGGCGCGCCGTGCTGTTCTGGCTGCTGCTGTTTGCGCTGGCCTTCGCCAATGGCGCCTTCCGCGAGCTCGTGCTGGTGCCGTGGCTCGGGCCGTCCGCCCTGCCGCTGTCGGGGGTCTCGGGGATCGTCCTGATGGGGATTGCGATCGCGCTGTTCGTTCACTCCGCCCGGCCCGGTTTCGGAGCGGCCTTCGCCATCGGGGCGATGTGGCTGGTGCTGACGCTGGTCGCCGAGGCGGTCCTGGTGGCGGCGAGCGGCCAGCCGGTCCGGCTCGTCGCCGACGCGTTTTCGGCGGTCGCGGTCGCGGACGGCAACCTGTTCGCGCCCTTGGTGGTGTTCGTCGCGCTCGCACCGCCGCTGTTCACGTTGCTCCGCCGCCCGCCGCATTGACGGGCGACGCCGAAGCCCTCGGGCGGCCGCCGGCTGCCTCGATCGGGCCTCACTCGGCGGCCAAAAGCCGCTATGGTCGTCCGGGTTCCAGTTTTCGTGTGTCGAGGCTTGTCATGATCGATCGCCCGTCTTGCCTGCTTTTGGTCGCGAGCCTGCTCGCGGCGCCCTCCGCCGCGCTCGCGCAGGCCCAGGCCCCGCTCGAGGACCGCTGGCCGGCGCCGACCCAGCAGATGGAGCAGCGCGCCCCCGCCGCCACCGAGACGC
>NZ_JACAAX010000075.1 GCF_013377085.1 Rhodoplanes sp.
GGCACAATCGACCCTCACAACCCCTCGCAGAAGGTGGCGCCAAAACGACGCTTACCTCGCATCGCCGACCAGCGGCAGTAAGCGGGGTCTACAATTTTGAGAATGGGTGCGAGGTTCAGCCCGCGTTGAGCTGAACGTCGCTCTGTTTTACAAGCCCTGCGCGAGTAAAATTCATCGAGCCTGACAGCACGCAGCTTTCTAACGCGAATAACTATTAAGCGGGAAAGTCGCGCGAAGCGCCTCTCTGTTTAATTTTTTCTTAGGTCCATTTGGAAACACTGCTTAGTGACTGATCCGCGCAGGAGCAGGCAGGCTGCCCATGGCGACGTGGATCCTCATTCCGAAACGTCAACCTAGGCGAAAAGCTCGTCGGCGTACGGAACCCGTCCCTCGTAGAGGCCGTAGACGAGGTAGTGAAGCAGGGGGTTAATGTGGGCGGCGGCGACATCCGGATTGTGCGCCAAGTAATCGTGTGTATCGAAGTTTGCCGATGGGTTCCGCCCTTCCTGCCAGCCGTATTGCATATAGTGAGTGAGCGGATTAATTCCTGCGGCACGGACATCGGCATACCGGGCAAGATAACCCGCTGTATCGAAGTAGGCGTTCGGATTTCGCCCTTCGTGCCAGCCGTAAGTATTGTAATGTCCCGAAACATCAGCATGCGCCAGCGCGACATCCCTGTAGGTAAGGTCGTAATACTCGTCGTCAATCCCAGTCTGTGCAATGCCCCGACCGACTGCTGGCGCAATCTCACGTCCTTCTGAGATTCCGTACTCTAGATAATGGGCTAGCGGGTTCAATCCAGCAGCCCGCACGTCTGGATTATGAATGAGGTAGAAATCAGTATCAAACAGAGAGCCTGGATCGCGGCCTTCGTGCCAGCCATAGGAGTTATAGTGTGTTAACGGATTAATGTGGGCCGCATCAACATCCCGATTGTATCCGATGTAGCCGGCAGTGCTAAAATAAGGATCAGGATTCCGTCCCTCATGCCAGCCGTAAGCATTATAATGCAATCTGCCGTCCACGCCGGCGTGATACACGTCTATATTTTGTTGCATGTAGAATATCGTATCAAACAGGGGATCGCCGTCAGCGTAATCGATCCGCCCATCCGTGAACTGCATGTGCTCGATCGTGTAGAGCGCGTCGAACCCATCAATACCGGAAACCGTCACGTGGTTTCCGAGATCCCGACACTGATACGCCGTGAATGCCCCTGTGAAAATCGCTGTATCGTCTCCTGGCCCACCAATTAACACGTCATTTCCGGCGCCGCCGTCGAGCCGGTTGTTGGCATCGTTTCCGAGAATAGTGTCGTCGCCGGAGCCGCCGATCGCGTTCTCGATCACCGCGCCGAGAGCGATCGAGATGTTCCCCGTCTCACCACCGATGTTCGAGACCGTGCCGGCATTCAGATTGATGAGCTGGTTCTGGCCGTATCCGGAGCAGTTGAGGGTGTCGGTGCCGCCGGCGTCCCATATGCAGAGCTGGGGGGCCGTGTTGACGGAGAAGTCATAGATCGATCCGGCGGTGCCGCCGAATCCGTAGATCGTGTCGCCGGTTCGAGTGCTCATGTTGGCGCCGTAGATCTGCTGCAATTCGTAGATGTCGAGCAGCATCGGAGTCTGGGCGGTGGCGAAGCCGCCCGGGCTCTGGCCCGTGTAGGAACCGGCGAAATAGCTCATGACCGAGTACTGCTCGGTGTCCTGGGTAAACTGCGCCGCGTTGGCGTAGGTGATCGAAACGCCGGGACCGGCATTGTAGTCACCCGGATGCGACAGGCCCATCGCATGGCCGAGTTCGTGCATGATGGCGAACCAGCTGTAGCTCCCGTATGGGATCGACGTCGTCGAGACGCTGTCGAGGTTCAGCCAGAGGTCGCCCGCCGACGCGGTGCTGGCGGTCGAGCCGGGATAGAATGCGAACGCTCCGGCTCCGTCGTTCGGATCGTAGTAGTTTCCGATCAGAATCGTCGCGTTGTTCGTGTAGCCGCCCGGATTGACCAGCTGGAACGTGATGCCGCAGACGTCCGACCACATTTGAAGGATCGACTGGACGGCCGCCATCTCCGCAGCGGAGCAGCGCGAGAAGGTCGAGATGTCGGAACCCGAAACCGTGTAGCTCGGCGCGGCGTCGCGAAACCCGTAGGTGACGATCACCGGTGTGCCGGGGGAGGACCACGACGCGTCCGAGTCGATTGCGCCGCCCCCCATCGGAATATCGTAGTTTGGTCGCGTTCCGACCGACGCACTCAGACCGTATTGCCCGGCGCTCTGGTTGTTGTAGGAGCCGGCGTCGAGATAATAGGTGCCGGTCGTCGTCGCCGTGAACGTGATGGTCGAGTTGTGGCCGGGACCACTGTCGTCGTCGGCAGCGATCAGCGTCCCGGCGGCGTTCCGCAGCGTCAGATAGGTGTCGGCGACATTGTTGGTCCCGGTGCCGACCAGCGCGAACGAGTAGGTCTGGCCGGCGACCAGGCTGACGCGGTACCAGTCGTGATCGCTGGTCGTCGACAGCGTCCCCTGGGCGGTTTGTCCGATGCCGATCGCGTAGACCGTGGCGGTGCCGGCCGCGGCATCGGAGGACTCCACGACGTTCGGAAGAATGTATGGCATCGCTTGGCGCCCCTGTGCCGTTCGTTGCCGAGGGCGACGAAGAGGATTTGGTCAGTATAGCAACACGCGCCGAGTCGGTTAACAAATCAATCGGACAATCTTGGATCGGTGGATCGGTGCGCGTGAAAAAGCAGGTCGAAGCGCTCGGATTCTGTCCGCAAACCGCCGATGACGGCTCGTTAATACGTTATTCATAATACAGGCTAATTGCCGCCGCACAACGCCCACGGCGGTAAAAGACGGCGAGTTCGGACATTTGCGAGGGGTCAGTAACCCGGTCGGCGCCGTGAGGTCCCGCTCCCGGAGCGACTTGGCACAACGGCAAGGAGGAAGCGCGATCCTCGGGCGCCCTCGGCGAAAGCGTGGCCGACCCGCGCGCGGCCGGCAGGTTGCTGCCAGCAAGTTGCCGCCAGGATGGTGCCGATTGCGGTCCCGTCGGTGACGTTGCAAGGTAGGGCTATCATCAAGAATTCCGAGCCGGCCGTGCACGCCGTCATGGAGTCGCTGGGGGCGAAGGGCAATCCCGCCGCCATCGAAGGCCGGATCGCCGACATCCGCGACTGGTCGCGCATCGACAAGCTGTTTTCCGACTTCAAGCCCGACCTCGTGTTTCACGCCGCCGCCCTCAAGCACGTGCCGGTTCTGGAGCGCGACTGGGACGAGGGCGTGAAGACCAACGTGTTCGGCTCCGTCAACGTCGCCGAGGCGGCCGTGCGGGCCGGCGCCCGCGGTATGGTGATGATCTCGACCGACAAGGCGATCGAGCCGGTGTCGGTGCTCGGGGCGACCAAGCGGTTCGCCGAGATGTACTGCCAGGCGCTCGACGCCGAGTTCGCGCGGCGGTCCGGCACCGCGAGCGTGGAGCCGATGCGGCTGATCGCCGTGCGGTTCGGCAATGTGCTGGCCTCGAACGGATCCGTGATCCCCAAGTTCAAGGCGCAGATCGAGGCCGGCGGCCCGCTGACCGTGACGCATCCCGACATGGTGCGCTACTTCATGACGATCCGGGAGGCTTGCGACCTGGTGCTGACGGCGGCCAGCCACGCCCACGGGCCGGACAGCTCCGACGTGTCGGTCTACGTGCTCAACATGGGACGGCCGATCAAGATCGTCGACCCCGCCGAGCGCCTGATCCGGCTGAGCGGGCTCGAGCCCGGGCGCGACGTGACGATCCAGTTCACCGGCATCCGGCCGCGCGAACGGTTGAACGAAGTTCTCTTCTCGCACGAGGAACCTTCGGTCGAGATCGGAATCCCGGGCGTGGTGGCGGCCCGGCCCGTCTTCGTGCCGATCGAGGACATGCGGGCCCGACTTGCCGCGCTCGATCATGCATTGAGGATGGGCGATCGCGACGCCGTCTTCCAGAGTGCTCCGCGACACGGTTCCGGATTTCAAGACCGCGGCGGCATAGCCTCCCTGATCGGTATCGAGCCGAGCGCAACGGCTCCGATCGCGGCACGACGCCGGATGGGCGTCCGCGGCACTCGACCCCAGTCTCGCCAAGCGATCGCTCACGGTTCCAAAATGCCTGCGCAGCAAGTCGCCGGCCCCCGATCTGTTCGGCGCCAGTCCAGCTTTCGGCCGAGGCGAAGGTTCAGCAAAGTCGCGGACGGAGACACAGGGCTACCACCGGCCGGGGCAATCCACCGTCAGAAAGGAGCAGCTTGTCGGGACTTTAAGCTCAGCGTTCCCTGAACGACCGATAAAGCTGATCGGAGATCGGGCGGACCAGGTAGGACAGTATGGTGCGCGGGTTCGTCTCGATGAAGGCCTCGACCTGCATCCCGGGAACCATACGAAGGTCGGGGAGGCGGCGGCTCTCCGACTCGGGGACGACGATGCGGACAGTGTAAAACGTCGCTCCGGTCTTCTGATCCTGCGAGACATTCGGCGCGATCAATTTGACGACGCCGTTCAATTCGGGCGTGTTGCGTTGGTTGGCCGTCATGAACCGCAGCACGGCCCGTTGGCCGAGACGGAGCTGATCGATCTCCTGGGGGGCGACTCTCGTCTCCACCATGAACGGCTCGCTGTCGGGCACGATCTGCATGATCGTCTCGCCCTGCGCCGTGATCACGCCGCCGACCGTGTGCACCGCGAGTTGGTGAACAACGCCGGTCACGGGCGCCCGAATATCGACGCGTCGCAGCAGGTCTTCGGCGGCAACGCGCCTCTCCATCAGCTCGGCAATCTTGCTACGCAACTCCGACAGCTCCTTGCCGACCTCGGTGCGGAGCTCCTCGTCGATCTGCAGGATGCGCAGCTCGGTCTCTGCGATACGGCCCTTGACCTGAGCGATCGAGGCAACAAGCTGCCCCTTCTCGCCTGCGAGCCGTGCAGAATCGCGTTCGAGTGCCGTGACGCGGGTGAACTGCACGAGCTTTTTCTTCCACAGATCGCGAACGCCCTCGAGCTCTCGCGTGATCCATTCGATCTCCGTGCCCTTGGCAGTGACCTGTTCGACGAGCCCCTTGGATTGCTCGATTGCCTGATCGATTTGTTCGCGAAGCTGCGCTTTCAGTCCAGAGCGCGCCGCGCGCCGCAACTCGAACAGGCGTGCCTCGCCCTCGGCAACCCGCAACACGTCCGCTTCGTCCAATCGAATGACGAAATCGCCCGGAAAGACGATGTGAGACTCACCGTCGCGTTCGGCCTCGGCACGTGCTCGCCGGGCGAGCGCCTCATCGAGCTGCTTGAGAACAATCTGCAGATTGGTCCGCGTCTGGGTGTCATCGAGACGAATAAGGACTTTGCCGGCCTCGACATGATCGCCCTCACGCACCCGCAGGTCGCCGACGATGCCGCCGGTCGGGTGCTGCACCTTCTTGACGTTGGTGTCGACGACGAGTTCACCAGGTGCGATCACGGCCCCGGTGATCTCTGTTGTCGCGGCAAGCCCGCCGACACCGAAAAGCATCATCGTGACGGTGACCAACGCCATCCGGACATGGCGCCGTATGGAAAGCTCGGTCTCGTTCAGAGAGCCAATGTGGAAGGGGGGCGCCATGACTCACCGACCTGCGGGTTTGGTCTGCGAAGCCGGGGCGGGCGTGACCGAATGCACGGGCTGCCGGACCATTTTTGACAGCACCTGATCGCGCGGCCCGAAGGCTTGGATATGGCCTCCGGTCACCACCATCACGAGATCGACCGTCATCAGGGTGCTCGGTCGATGCGCAGCCAATATTACGATCCCGCCACGTCGACGAGTCGCCAAAATCGCCCGCGTGAGCGCCTCCTCGCCGTCGGCATCGAGGTTCGAATTGGGTTCGTCGAGCACGATCAGGAACGGGTTGCCGTAGAGCGCCCGCGCGAGTCCGATCCGTTGCCGCTGGCCAGCCGAGAGAAACGTGCCACCCTCGCCGATCGGTGCATCGTATCCCTGCAGTTGCCCGACGATCAGCTCGTGGGCGTCGGCAGCCTGGGCCGCAGCGACGATCGCGCCCGAATCGGCGGACGGCTCGAAGCGTGAGATGTTCTCCGCGACGCTGCCGGCGAACAGCTCGACGTCCTGGGGCAGGTATCCGATCGCCCGGCCGAGTTGCGTCGGGGGCCACTGGTCCAGCGTCGCCCCATCGAGCGCGACCCTGCCGGTGGCCGGCACCCAGGCCCCGACGAGAGCCCGCAGAAGAGAAGATTTTCCGGATCCGCTCGGCCCGACGATCCCGAGTCCATTCCCCGCTTTCAGGCGAAACGTCACGCCCCTGATCGCCGGGCGGCGACTGCCCGGCGGCACCACTGTGACGGCCTCGACCGACAGCGAGGAAGTCGGGTCCGGAAGGCTCATCGGATGGCTTTCGGGGGGAAATCGTCGCAACGCTTCGTCGAGCCGGCGCCAGCTCTGCCGAGCGGCAAGAAAGCTGCGCCAGTGGCCCAGCGCGAGCTCGACCGGGGCAAGCGCACGGGCGGTCAGGATCGATCCCGCGATGATGATGCCCGCGGTTGCCTCCTGGCGCAGGACCAGCCACGCCCCGATGCCGAGAATCGCGGACTGAAGCGCGAGCCGCAGCACCTTGGACAGCACCCCGAAGCCATTGCCGATATCGGCGGCCCGGAGCTGCGTACCAAGCAGGCGGGCATTCGAGTCGGCATAGGCCGCTTGCATTTGGGGGGCCATTCCCATGGCCTGCATCACCTCGGCGTTCCGTACCGCCGCCTCGGCGAGGCCCGCCCGACGGCCGGCATGCTCGACGATCGACGCCACCGGCCGACGCACGAACACCTCGGTCAGCAGCGTCACGATAATCAGAATCAATGCGCTGACGGTTGCGGCGACTCCCAGCAACGGGTGGAAAGCGAAGCAGATTCCGATATAGAGCGGCATCCAGGGCAGGTCGAAGATGGCGGTCGGCCCCATCCCGGACAGGAAGCTGCGGATCTGATCGAGATCGCGCAGGCTTTGGCGCGGATCAGCCGCGCTTCCGATCCGAAGCGGCGAGCGCCAGAGAAGACTGTACGCGGCCGGGCCGATTGCCTGATCGAGCAATGCGCCCGTACGCACCAGGATGCGGGTGCGGAACAGGTCCAAAAGCCCATAGAAGACGTACAGAACGACCGCGATCACCGCGAGACCCACCAGAGTCGGCAGGCTGCGGCTCGGTAGCACGCGGTCGTAGACCTCCAGCATGAAAAACGGCCCGGTCAGCGCCAGGACGTTGATCACGCCGCTCATGATCGCGATCGTGACGAACACTTTGCCACAGGCGGCCAGCGCATGGGCGAGAATCGAACGGGGGGTGCTTGGCTCATCGCCGCGCCGAACCACGCGTTCACCGTCGCTGGCCAAAACCTGCGAACCTCCATCGCCACCCGGGAGCAATGCGGTCGAACCCGAGCCCCGGGGTCGCACGTCGATTGAAGAACAGCTCGTTAGATCGCAGATTTCCTCCGTAAACTCAATAAGGTGGAATCACGGAGCGCTTCCCGGCGCCGGCCTGGTCGCGGGCGATGCGGCGCAGTCGGCCCGGGCGGCGCATCGCGACGGCGCGACGCGATCCTCTCACGGCGACCGGGCGGCCGTCGCAGCAAGGCGCCGGCGCCACCACGCGATCGTATCGGCGAGGCCGGATGCGAGGTCATAGCGGGGCACGAAGCCGACCTCTTCGCGCAATCGAGTGACCGACGCGGCCAGCCTCGGCGGGTCGTCGGGCGGCGTCGCCCGGGCGCCGAGGCGCAACAGCTCGGCCCGGCCGGTCTGGCGGCCGATCTCGGTGACGAGGTCGCGCACCGGCCGGCAGTCGCCCGAGGCGATGTTGACCGGTCCGGTGACGTCGCTCGCCGCCAGCGCCACGAAGGCGCGCGCCACGTCGGCGACATGCATGAAGTCGCGCTCCTGCCGCCCCTCGGTGCAGTCGACGGGCCGGTCGGCCAGCAGCCCGGCAATGACGTCCGACACCAGCCGGCCGGATGCTTCGCCGGGGCCGTAAAGATAGAAGATGCGCCCCCAAGCGACGGCCGGCCCACCTTGCTGCCCGGCCGCGACCAGCAGCCGGCCGGTCGAGGCCTTGGCGGTGCCGTAGAACGTCTTGGGGACTAGTGGCGTGCGCGTCTCGTCGAGATCGGGCCCGCTCCAGTCGTATTCGGCGCAGGTGCCGGCATAGACGGCGCGCTGCCCGCCCGCGGCGGCGAAGGCATGGTGCAGCTCGAGCGTCATGGCCGCCCAGGCGACGTTGTCCGGGGAGGTCCAGTAGCGCCCCGGCGTCGTCGTCCAGGCGAGATGAATCAGCCGCTCCGGCCGTGCCGCCGCGACGAGATCCGACGCCGTGCCGAAATGCAGGAGGTCGGCGGCGTGCCAGACCAGCCCGGGCCGCGGCTCGCCGATGCTGCGGGCGACCGCGTGCACCTCGTGCCCCTCGGCGAGCAGCAGATCGAGCGCCTGGCGGCCGATGAAGCCGCTGGCGCCGGTCAGGAGGACCCGGCTCACGGCACGAAGTCGGCGAAGGCCGCGTCGCGCGGCGCGATGATCGTCTCGGCGAGCGGCCAGACGATCCCGAAGGCCGGATCGTTCCAGCGCACCCCGCGGGCCAGATCGGCGACGTAGAGCTCGGACATCTGATAGAAGACCTCCGACCCGTCGGCCAGCGTCTGGAAGCCGTGGCCGAAGCCTGCCGGCACGAACAAGGCGCGGCGGTTGTCGGCCGAGAGCTCGAAGCCCTCCCACTTGCAGAAGGTCGGCGACTCCGGGCGCAGGTCGACGATCACGTCGTAGACGGCCCCGCGCGTGCAGCGCACGAGCTTCTCCTCGGGCCGCGGATCCGCCTGATAGTGCATGCCGCGCAAGGTGCCGCGCCGCGTGTTGAAGGACGTGTTGCACTGGACGAAGCGGGTCGGCAGGCCGTGTGCCGCGAACTCCTCCTCGCAATAGGTCCGGGCGAACAGGCCGCGATCGTCGGCCCGCGGCTCGATCTCGATGCGGAATGCGCCGTTCAGACCGAGCGGTTCGAAGCGCATCAGAACACGTCGAGATTCGGGATAGGTACGACGAACTTGCCGCCCCAGCCGCGGATCTCGTGCATCTGGCTCACCACCTCGTCGCGGAGGTTCCAGGCCAGGATGAACAGGTAGTCGGGCTTGGTCTGCGCGATCTGCTCGGGTCCGTAGACCGGGATGTGGGTGCCCGGCAGCAGCCGGCCCTGCTTGTGCGGGTTGCGGTCGACCACGTAGGAGATGAATTCCTTGCCGATGCCGCAGTAGTTGAGGAGCGTGTTGCCCTTGGCGGCCGCCGCATAGCCGGCGACGGTCTTGCCCTCGCGCCTGGCCTTGATGAAGAATTCGAGGATGTCGCACTTGCTGAGCGCGACCGTGGCGGCGAAGTCGCGATAGGTGTCGAGCCGGTCGAGCCCGGCGGCGCGCTCCGCGACGCGCACCGCGAGCAGCGCAGGCGACGCAGCGCGGCCCGCCTCCTGGTGGCTCGCATAGATGCGCAGCGATCCGCCGTGCGTCGGCAGCTCCTCGACGTCGTAGAGCGCGAGCCCGTGGCGGCCGAACACCGCCTCGATGGCGAGCAGCGACAGATAGGAGAAGTGCTCGTGATAGATGGTGTCGTACTGGCGGTGGCGGATGAGCTGGAGCAGGTGCGGGAACTCGACCGTGATGGTGCCGTCCGGTTTCAGCAGCGCCTTGAAGCCGGCGACGAAGTCGTTGATGTCGGGCACATGCGCCAGCACGTTGTTGGCGGCGATGAGATCGGCGCTGTGGGCGTCGCGCAGCCGCTCCGCCGTCTGCCGCCCGAAGAAGGCGACCTCGGTCTGGATCCCCTTGCCGATCGCCGTCTGGGCGACGTTGGCGGCTGGCTCGATGCCGAGCACCGGAATGCCCTTTTTGGCGAAGAACTGCAGCAGATAGCCGTCGTTGCTGGCGACCTCGACCACTTTCGAGGTCGGCCCGAGGCCGAGCCGCGCCTCCACCTTGTCCGCATAGGCGGAGCAGTGCCGCAGCCATGCGTCCGAGAAGGACGAGAAGTAGAGGTAGTCGCTGAAGATGTGCTCGGGAGACTCGAATTCCTCGAGCTGCACCAGGAAGCACTGCGAGCAGACGAACACATGGAGCGGATAGAAACGCTCCATGTCGTTGCCGTGCTCGGGCTTGAGCAGCGAGTTGGCGAGCGGCGACATTCCGAGATCCACGAAGGTGGTCTCGAGCGGCGTCCCGCAGGACCGACAAACCGGTTTCATGCGCCTTCCCCACGGCCGAGATAAAGATCGATCTGCTCGTCGCAGAGGGCGCGAGCGGACTCGCCGGCCGCCCGGCGGCGATACCATTCCGCCGACCAGCGGATCGCGGTCGGCAGGTCGAGGCGCGGACGCCAACCGAGGCGTTCGCGCGCCTTGGCGGCGTCGATGCGCAGCGTGTGCGCCTCGTGCGGATGCGGGCCGGGGCTGAGCGCCCAGGTGGCGCCGCCGCCCCACGCCTCGGCGAAGATCTCGACGACCCGCGCCACGCATTCGCTGTCGGACTCGTACGGGCCGAAGTTCCAGGCCTCCGCCGCCGTCCGATCGCTCAGCAGGCGCTCGGCCAGCAGGAGATAGCCGCTCAACGGCTCGAGCACGTGCTGCCAGGGCCGGACCGAGTGCGGGTTGCGCACCTCGACCGGCTTGCCGGCGACGTAGGCGCGGGCGCAGTCGGGGATCAGCCGGTCCGCCGCCCAGTCGCCGCCGCCGATCACGTTGCCGGCCCGGGCCGTGGCGATTGCCGCACCACTGTCGCCGAAGAACGAGTCGCGCCAGCTCGCAACAGCGATCTCGGCGCCGGCCTTGCTGCTCGAATAGGGATCGTGGCCGCCGAGCTCGTCGGTCTCTCGATAGGCCCAGGACCACTCGCGGTTCCGGTAGCATTTGTCGGTGGTGACGGCGACGACGGCGCGGACCGACGGCGTGCGCCGCACGGCGTCGAGCAGATGGATCGTCCCCATCACGTTCGACGCCCAGGTCGCCGCCGGCTCGGCATAGGAGCGCCGTACCAGTGCCTGGGCAGCCATGTGGATGACGACCTCGGGCGCCGCCGCCTCGACGGCCGCCGCGAGGGCGGACGCATCACGGATGTCGAGCTCGACAGACCGATTGTCGGCAGCGATGCCGGTGAGCACGGCGAGATTGGGGTCGGTCTCCGGCGCCAGCGCGATGCCGCTCGGCTTCGCCCCGAGGCGCTCGAGCAGCAGCCACAGCCAGGCGCCCTTGAAGCCGGTGTGGCCGGTGACCAGGACGCGCCGGCCCGCCCATGCGGCGTGCGACGGCGTCACCACAGCTTCCAGGGCGACTCGCCCTTGCTCCACAGGGCGTCGAGGTGGCGCTGGTCGCGCAGCGTGTCCATCGCCTGCCAGAAACCGTCGTGGAAATAGGCAGTGAGCTGATTGTCCTTGGCGAGCCCCATCAGCGGCGCCTGCTCCAGCACCGTGGAGTCGCCGGCGATGTAGTCGAACACGCCCGGCTTCATCACGAAGAAGCCGCCGTTGATCCAGCCGCCGTCGCCCGGCGGCTTCTCGCGGAAATTGTGCACCCGGTCGCCGTCGGTCTCCATCGCGCCGAAGCGTCCGGGAGGCCGCACCGCCGTGACGGTAACGAGACGGTTCGACGTGCGATGGCATTTGAGGAGCGCATCAAGGTCGATCGAGGCGACGCCGTCGCCATAAGTTACGAAGAACTCCTCGTCGCCGATATAGTCGCGCACGCGCAGGAGCCGGCCGCCCGTCATGGTCGCATTCCCGGTGTCGACCAGCGTCACGCGCCAGGGTTCCGCGCGGCCGCGATGAAATGTGACCTCGTTCTTGCCGAGATCGAAGGTGACGTCCGACATGTGAAGAAAATAGTTGGAGAAATACTCTTTGATGACGTAACCCTTATAGCCGATGCATATGATGAAATCATTGATGCCGAAATGCGAATAGATTTTCATAATGTGCCAAAGGATTGGGCGCCCTCCGATCTCGACCATCGGCTTCGGTCGCGTTTCGGTTTCTTCGGAGAGGCGCGTCCCGAGACCGCCGGCGAGAATAACGGCTTTCAAAACAACCTCGCAGGTCTGTTCTGTTATTGGCGGCGCAACCTACATCAGCGTTCCCCCGGCCTCAAGGGCGGCCGCGGCAGAATCCGGTGCAAGCTTTGCCACGATCGGCGCCCCGGGCGACCCGCGTGCTCGGGCCCGCGGGCCTCGTCCCGGCGGATGCCCGGGCATCCCGGATGTGCAGTCGTGTCGGTCTAGGGTCGGGACTCAATTGAGCCACCAAGCGACGGTCGCGGCCAGGATGGCGCC
>NZ_JACAAX010000076.1 GCF_013377085.1 Rhodoplanes sp.
CCATTGGTGGTCAGACATCATAAATCCGAGCTGATCACCCGGAAACCGTATGAGAAGCCTCGGGACAGCAGTGGCACGTCACCGCGAAGAGGCTTCGCCGGCCGCCCGTGACGGGCAGCGCCGGCTCGTCCCGCATCGATACACCCCGACCGATACGAACGCGTGTGACCACACTGACGGCAGGTCTCCTGGCTCACGGCTCGACGTCGTCTGTCGCCTTCCCGGGCCCGAGGTCCCAGTGGCCTATGACAGACGGCTCGCCGCTCACAGTTGCGGGGACAGCCGCGGATTTGGCGATCGCTCGCCGTACCGCGTTCCCTTTTGATCCCGAAGGAACCGTCACCGTCAGCTTATGAGAATTGCCTGGCTAGTCAATTCGGCCCTGCCGAGCGAGCCGCATTTGCGCCTGCATGTTGCCGGCGAGTGACGCGCAGGGCGCGGTGCGTGCTACTCGGCGGGTGCGCTCGCCGCATCGGCCACCGCCCGGTTGCCGGGCTGCGACCGGCCCCACAGGCGGCGATGCAGCCGGTCGAGCAGCAGGTAGATCACCGGCGTCGTGTAGAGGGTCAGCACCTGCGACACCACGAGGCCGCCCATGATGGTGATGCCGAGCGGGCGCCGCAGCTCCGAGCCCGGGCCGGTCGCCAGCACCAGCGGCAGCGCGCCGAGCAGCGCCGACATGGTGGTCATCAGGATCGGGCGGAAGCGCTCGATGCAGGCCTCGTAGATGGCGCGCTCGGGCGACAAGCCGCGGGCGCGCTCGCCCTCGAGCGCGAAATCGACCAGCATGATGCCGTTCTTCTTGACGATGCCGATCAGGAGAATGATGCCGATGAAGGCGATCACGGTCAGCTCGGCGCCGAAAAGCTGCAGCGCCAGGAGCGCGCCGAGCCCGGCGGACGGCAGCGTCGAGATGATGGTCAGTGGGTGGGCGAGGCTCTCGTAGAGCACACCCAGCACGATGTAGACGGCGACCAGGGCGGCGAGGATCAGCAGCGGCTGCGCCCCGGTGCTCTGGGCAAAGGCTTTGGCGTCGCCGGCGAAGTCGGTGCGCAGCGAGTCCGGCAGATGCATCTCGCCGACGGCCTGGCGGATCGCCGCCGTCGCCACCGCGATCGGCGTCCCGGCCGTGAGATTGTACGTGATGGTGACGGCCGGGAACGGACCCTGGTGGTTGATCACCAGCGGCGCGAGGCCGCGGCGGAAGCGGGCGAACGCCGACAACGGCACCTCCACGTCGCGGCTGGCCCGGACATAGACGTGGTCGAGGTCGGAGGGGTCGCGCTGCCAGCGCGGATCGACCTCGAGCACGACCCGGTACTGGTTGCGCTGGGTGAAGATGGTCGACACCTGGCGCTGCGAGAAGGCATCGTTGAGGGCGTCGCTGATCTTCTGGACATCGACGCCGAGGCGTGCCGCAGCGATGCGGTCGATCACCACGTCGGCCTGCAGGCCGCCCTGCTCGCGGTCGGTCGAGACGTCGATGACGCCGGGGATCTGGCCGATGCGCTCCTGCACCTTCGGCACCCACTCCTGCAGCTCGTCGAAGTTCGGTCCCCACAGGGTGAACTGGTACTGCGAGCGGCTCGACCGTCCACCGACCCGGACGTCGGAGGCCGGGAACATGAAGACGCGGACGCCCGGAATGCCCATCAGCTTTCCGCGCAGCCTGTCCACCACCCGTTGCGCCGTGACGCCACGCTCGGACAGCGGCTTCAGGCTGATGAACAGGCGTCCGTTGTTGACCGAGCCGCCGAACGACGAGCCGCCGACCGAGGAGCCGACGCCGGACACCGCGGGATCTGACAGCACGATCTCGGTGGCGCGCTGCTGAAGCTGCAGCATCTCCTGATAGGACACGTCGGTCGCGGCGATCACGCCGCCGAAGATCAGCCCCGAATCGTCCTGCGGAATGAATCCCTTCGGCGTGACGACATAGAGATAGACGGTGAGCCCGATGGTGAGCAGCAGCGACAGCACCGCCATGAAGCGATGGCGGAGCACGACGCCGAGGCTCGCCCCGTAGACGCGCACCAGGAACCGCATGGTGCCGTCGACGATGCGGTCGAGCCAAGTCGCATCGGTGCTCGGCAGCCGCCGGACATAGTGGGCGCAGATCATCGGCGTCACCGACAGCGACACCACGGTCGAGACCACGATGGCGGCGACGAGCGTGACCGAGAACTCTCGGAAGAAGCGGCCGACGATGCCGCCCATGAACAGGATCGGGATGAAGGCGGCGATCAGCGACAGGCTGATCGACACCACCGTGAAGCCGATCTGGCGCGCGCCCTCCATGGCGGCGCGCATCGGCGACAGGCCCTTCTCCAGATTGCGGAAGGCGTTCTCGATCATCACGATGGCGTCGTCGACGACAAAGCCGACGCAGACGACCAGCGCCATCAGCGACAGATTGTTGATCGAGTAGCCGAGCGCCCACATGGCCGCGCAGGTGCCGGCGAGCGACAGCGGCACCGTCACGCCGGCCGCGATGGTGGCGGCGCCGTGGCGCAGGAACACGTACACCACCATCATGACCAGCACGATGGTGGCGGCCAGCGTGAACTGCATGTGATGCACGCTCGCTCGGATGGTCTCGGTGCGGTCGGTCAAGACCGAGATCTCGAGATCGGCCGGGATCCAGCGGCGCAGCTCGGGCAGCAATGCGTGGATGCGGTCGACCGTGGCGATGACGTTGGCGTCGGCCTGCTTGGTGATGATCAGCAGCACCGACGGCTCGCGGTTGAACCAGGCGGCCGAACGGCTGTTGCGGGTGCTCTGCTCGACCGTGGCGATGGCGGAGAGCCGCACCACGGCACCGTCCTTGGCGCGCACGACGATGTTCTCGTAGTCGCGCACGTCGCGGAGCTGGCCGCTGGTGCCGATGGTCTCGCCGAGGCGATCGCCGTCGAAGGTGCCGAGCGGCCCGGTGGCGTTGGCGCTGACCAGTGCGTTGCGCACGTCCTCCATGCCCAGCCCCATCGAGGCGATGGCGGCCGGATCGACCCGCACCCTGATGGCGGGCTGCTCGGCGCCCGAGACGTTCACCTCGGCGACGCCGTCGACCTGGGCGATGCGCTGGGCGATCACGGTGTCGGCGACGTCGTAGATGGCGCTCGCCCGCATGCTCGGCGAGGTCAGCGCCAGGATCAGGGCCGGTGCGGCGGCGGGGTTGAGCTTGCGGAAGGTCGGCCGGGACGGCATGTCGCCGGGCAGATCGCTGAGCGCCGCGTTGAGAGCGGCCTGGACGTCGCGGGCGGCGCCGTCGACATTGCGGCTGAGATCGAACTGCACGATCACCGAGGTGGAGCCGAGCGAGCTCGTCGAGGTCAGCTCGGTGACGCCCGGGATCTCGCCGAGCCGGCGCTCCAGCGGCGCCGCGACGGTCGCCGCCATGATCATCGGGTCGGCGCCCGGCCGGCCCGCCGACACTCGGATGGTCGGGAGGTCGACGGCCGGCAGGCTCGCCACCGGCAGATGGTCGTAGGCGACCAGCCCGACCAGGAACAGGCCGACGGCGAGCAGCGTCGTCGCAATCGGCCGTTCGATGAAGGGGGCCGAGAAGTTCATAGCCCGGCCCCGGAGAGGCACGAACAGAGACCAGTGACACGTCGATACGCTGTTACCCCCCTCCCCACCCCTCCCCCACAAGGGGGGAGGGAGCGGGCTGCGACCCGTGGCAGGGCCGTCGACAAATCACGAAGCCTGAACCCCAGGCGTAAAGAGCCGACGGTTCCAGCGTTCCCTCCCCCCTTGTGGGGGAGGGACAGGGAGGGGGGTGAAGGCGCGAACCGCATCCGCCCTACTCCGCCGGCCGTGCGAGAGTCGGGCCGGCGAGGCGCATGCGCACGCGTTCCATCGCGAGGTAGATCACGGGCGTCGTGTACAGGGTCAAAAGCTGGCTCAGCAGCAGGCCGCCGATGATGGTGATGCCGAGCGGGAAGCGCAGCTCCGAGCCGGTGCCGCTCTCCACCGCCAGCGGCAGCGCGCCGAACAGCGCGGCGAGCGTCGTCATCATGATCGGGCGGAAGCGCAGCAGGCACGCCTTGACGATCGCCTCGCGCGGCGGCAGGCCCTCGTTGCGCTCGGCGTCGAGGGCGAAGTCGATCATCATGATGGCGTTCTTCTTGACGATGCCCATCAACAGGATGATGCCGATCAGCGCGATCACCGAGAGGTCCTGGCGGAACAGCATCAGGGCGAGCAGCGCGCCGACGCCGGCCGAGGGCAGCGTCGACAGGATGGTGAGCGGGTGGATGTAGCTCTCGTAGAGCACGCCCAGCACGATGTAGATCGCCACCACGGCGGCGAGGATCAGCCAAGGCTCGCCGGCGAGCGACTTGGCGAACTCGGCCGCATCCCCCGAATAGCTGCCCGTGATCGAGGTCGGCATGCCGATCGCCACCTCGGCCTCGGTGACGGCCGCCACCGCATCGGACAGCGAGGCGCCGGGCGCCAGGTTGAAGCTCACGGTCGCGGCCGGGAACTGCGCCTCGTGCATGATGGCGAGCGGCGTCGTCGTGCGCTCCAGCGTCCCCACCGCCGACAGCGGCACCAGATTGGTCGAGGTCGAGGGGGCCGTCGAGGTCGCCGCCGTCGAGCTGGTCACCGAGGCGAGGGTGGTCGAGCTGCCGACCGGCAGAAACAGCTTCGACAGCGTGGTCGGGTCGGTCTGGTATTCCGGCTTCGCCTCGAGGATCACGCGGTACTGGTTCGACTGCGCGTAGATGGTCGAGATCTGGCGCTGGCCGAAGGCGTCGTAGAGCGTGTCGTTGATCGACTGCATCGACACGCCGAGCCGGCTCGCCTGCTCGCGGTCGATCCGGATGAAGGCGCGCAGGCCGCCCTCCTGCGCCTCGGAGGCGACGTCGACGGTGCGATGGTCGCCGCGCAGATGCTCGACCAGCCTCGCCGCCCAGCCGGCGACGTCGGCGGCATCGACGCCGGTGAGCGTGTACTGATACTGGGCGCGGCTCGACCGCGTGCCGATCTGGATGTCCTGCACGGGCTGGAAATAGACCACCATGCCGGGAATCGGCGCGACCTCGGCCTTGAGCCGGGCGATGACGGCGTCGACGAAGTCGCTGCGCTGGTCGCGGGCTTTCAGCATCACGGCGAGGCGGCCGGCATTCGGGGTCGGGTTCATGGTCGAGACCCCGACCACCGAGACGACGCCGGTGACGTCCCGGTCGCGGCGGACCGCCGTCACCACCTGGTCCTGCAGGCGCTGCATCTCGGTGAACGACACCTCGGGACCGGCCTCGGTGACGGCCGTGATCATGCTGGTGTCTTGCAGCGGCAGGAAGCCTTTCGGGATGACCAGATAGAGCCACACGGTGGCGGCGAGCGTCAGCCCGGTCACCACGAGGGTCGCGGTCTGGCGCGCCAAGACCCAGTCGAGGCTCTTGCGGTAGCCCTCGATGCTCGCCTCGACCAGGCGGTTGAAGGCGCGCCCGACGGCGCCGCCGCCGGCGTCGCCGCGGCGCAGCAGCCGGCTGCACATCATCGGCGTCAGCGTCAGCGAGACGATCGCCGAGGTGACCACCGCGATGGTCAGCGTCAGGGCGAACTCGCGGAACATGCGGCCGACGATGCCGGTCATGAACAGGAGCGGGATGAACACCGCGATCAGCGACACGGTCAGCGAGATCACCGTGAAGCCGATTTCTCGCGCGCCCGCCAAGGCCGCTTCGAGCGGGTCCTCGCCGTCCTCGACATGGCGGACGATGTTCTCGATCATCACGATGGCGTCGTCGATGACGAAGCCGGTGCCGATGGTCAGCGCCATCAGCGACAGGTTGTTGAGGCTGAAGCCGCAGAACCACATCACCCCGAAGGTGGCGATCAGCGACAGCGGCAGCGCGACGCCGGCGATGACGGTGGCGCGGACGCTGCGCAGGAACAAGAGCACGACCAGCACGACCAGGCCGATCGCCAGCACCAGCGTGAATTGCACGTCGCGCACCGAGGCCCGGATCGTGTCGGTGCGGTCGCTCACCACCTGGAGGTCGACGCCGACCGGCATGGCGGTGCGCAGCCGCGGCAGCTCCGCCATGATGCGGCGAACCGTGTCGATGACGTTGGCGCCGGGCTGGCGCTGGATGTCGATGACGACGGCGGGACGCCCGTCGTACCAGCCGCCGACCTTGCTGTTCTCCAGCCCGTCGATCACGTCGGCGACGTCGCGCAGCAGCACGGGTGCGCCGTTGCGCCAGGAGACGATCTGGTTGCGGTACGCGTCGGCGGCCTCGAGCTGGTCGTTGGCGCCGATCGTGTAGGACTGATGCGCCCCGTCGAGCGAGCCCTTGGGGCCGGCGACGTTGGCGTTGACGATGGTGGCGCGCAGATCCTCGAGCGCGATGCCGTAGGCGGCGAGCCGCGACAGGTCGGCCTGGATGCGCACCGCCGGCTTCAGATTGCCCTGCACCGAGACGCGACCGACGCCGCTCACCTCGGAGAGACGCTGGGCGATCATGGTATCGGCGAGATCGCTCATCTGGCGCAGCGGGATGGTCGGCGAGGTCAGCGCGATGGTGACGATCGGCGCGTCGGCCGGGTTCACCTTCGAGTAGGCCGGCGGATAGGGCAGGTTGCGAGGCAGCGTCGAGCCGGCGGCGTTGATGGCGGACTGCACGTCCTGGGCGGCGGCGTCGATGTCGCGACCGAGGTCGAACTGCAGGGTGATCTGGCTGACCCCGTAGGAGCTCGCCGAGACCATGCCGTCGAGGGCCGGAATCTGGCCGAACTGGCGCTCCAGCGGCGCCGTCACCAGGGCCGCCATGGTGTCGGCGCTGGCGCCCGGCAGCCGCGTCGTCACCTGCACGGTGGGGAAGTCGACCTGCGGCAGCGAGGCGACCGGCAGCAGCCAGTAGCCGAGCATCCCGCCGAGCATCACGGCGACGCCGAGCAGCGAGGTCGCGATCGGCCGCCGGATGAACGGCGTGGAGACGCTCATCGCACCGCGCTCCCGGAGCCGGCTCCCTCGGTCCGGCGACGTCCTTCGGTCTCGCGCGGCGCGGTGCCTGGCGCGACGGCGGTGCCGGGCGACGGAGGCGACGCTGACGCCGGCGCACCGCTCGGTGGAGTCCCTGTCGCCGCCGGCGCACCCGCCTGCGGCGTCCCGGGTTGACGCCGGCGACCGGCGGGCGGCCCGCCCGCCGGCGGGGCAGAGCTGTCGCCCGACGAGACGATGACGCGCTTACCGTCGGCGAGCTGGGCGAAGCCGGTGGTGACCACCCGCTCGCCGGCCTCGAGCCCGGTGGCGACCACGGCGGTGGCGTCGTCCTGCTGGGTCACCGTGACGGGGCGCACCGCGACCGTGTCGTCGGCGCCGATGACGTAGGCGAAGGTGCCGTTCGGGCCGCGCTGCACGGCGGCGGTCGGCACCGTCACCACGTTCTTCAGCGTATCGACCAGGAGCTTCACGTTGACGAACTGGCCCGGCCAGAGCTGCAGGTCGGCATTGGGAAACTGGGCGCGCATCCGCACCGTGCCGGTGGTCGAATCGACCTGGTTGTCGATCACCTGCAGGACGCCGCGGTCGAGGATGCTGCGGTTGTCGGTGCCGAGCGCCAGCGCCGGCAGCGGTTCGGCCGTGAAGGCCTTGTTGACGGCGGAGAGCTGCTGCTGCGGCAGCGTGAAGATCACCGAGATCGGCTTGACCTGGGTGATCACCACGATCCCGGTGGTGTCGGTCGCCTTGACCAGGTTGCCGACGTCGACCAGCCGGATGCCGGTGCGGCCGGAGATCGGCGCCACCACCTTGGTGTAGTCGAGATAGGCCTGGGTGTTGTCGATGGCGCCCTGGTCGGACTTCACCTGCGCCTCGAGCTGCGCCACCGTGGCGCGCTGGGTGTCGGACTGCTGCTTGGTCGCCGCATTGGTCTGGGCGAGGCGGATGTAGCGCTCGAGGTCGAGCCGCGCATTGGCGAGCTGGGCCTCGTCCTGCGCCTTCTTGGCGACCGCCTGGTCGTACTGGGCCTGGTAGATGGTCGGGTCGATGTCGGCCAGCACGAAGCCCTTCTCGACCTCCTCGCCCTCCTTGAAATTGAGCCGCAGCAGCTTTCCGTCGACCTGCGAGCGGACCGTGACGATGTTGAGCGCCCGGGTGGTGCCGACGCCGTCGAAATAGACCGGAACGTCGGCCGTGCGGGCCGGCGCCGCCAGCACCGGCACGGGCACGTCGCGACCGAGGCGCCCGCCCCCGCCGCCGCCTCGCATCATGCCGGGCGGACCAGGGGGAGCACCCTCGCCGCCGGTCCCGCCGAAACGCCCGCTCTGCGTCACGATCGCCCAGGTGATGCCGGCCATCACGGCGAGCGTGACGCCATAGCCGAGAATCTTCCGGCCGCGTCGGCGCGGCTTGGTCGACGGCAGCGATCGGGCCGCGCCGTCGGATTTGTCTTCGGGTCCGCTGGTCACGCGGGATTGCCTCCGATGCGCGGCGGCCAACCGCCGCCGAGCGCTTGGAACAGACTCACGGCCGCCAGGAAGCGCGCCAGCCGCGCCTGCACGAGCGTGTCCTGGGCCGTGAACAGTGTCTGCTGCGTATTGAGCACGGTGACGAAGTCGACGATGCCCTCGCGCAGCCGCGACTCCGAGATCTGGAACGCTTCCCGCGCGCTGCGCACGGCCTCCGCCTGCAGGCGCTCGCGCCGGGTCTGCTGCTCTAGCGCGACGAGGGCGCGCTCGACGTCGGCGAACCCGTTGATCACGGCCTGGCGATAGCTCTGCAGCAGCTCGAGCTGCTTGCCCTGGCTCTGCTCGAGCTGGCCGAGGAGCTGGCCGCCGTCGAAGATCGGCTGGGTGAGCGCGGCGCTCGCCGTGTAGAACCACGCGCCCGGACCGAACAGGCTCGCCAGCGCGGCGCTCTGCGCACCGTTCTGGCCGGTGAGCTGGATGGTCGGGAAGAACGACGCGCGCGCCGCTTCGACCGAGTGATTGGCGGAAACGAGTTGGGCTTCGGCGTAGCGGATGTCGGGGCGCTGGTTGATCAGGTCGGACGGCAGCCCGGGCGCGATCCGCGGCATCGCGACGGTGTTGAGGGTGCCGCCCTTGATGGCGAAATGCTCGGGCGCGCGGCCGACCAGCACGGCGAGGGTCGCGGCATTCTGCGCGATGGTGATCTCGTAGACCGGCAGGTTCGCCCGCACGGTCGCGGCGAGCGATTCCTGCTGCGAGACGTCGAGACTGTTGGCGGTGCCGGCCCCGAACCGCTCGCGGACCAAGCCGAGAATCCGGTTGGCGGCCGCGAGATTGTCGCGGGCGATGCGCAGACGGTCCTGGGCGGCGAGGAGCTGGAAATAATAGGTGCCGACATTGGCCATCGCGGTCAGCGCCACGGTGTCGCGGCTGAACCGGCTGGCGACCGCCGACTCCTGCGCGGCCAGCAGGGTCGCGCGATTCTTGCCCCAGAAGTCGACCTGGTAGCTGGCGCTGAGATAGGTGGTGAAGGAGCTGCGATCGAGGCCGGACCCGCCGCTCGCCGTGGAGGTTCGCGACCGCGTCGCCGAGCCGGCGCCCGACAGATTGGGCAGCAGCGCGGCGCCGGTGACCTGCGCCTGGGCGTCGGCCTGCATGATGCGGGCGACGGCGGCCGCGATGTCGAGGTTGGAGGTCTGGGCCTCCTCCATCAGCACGGTCAGCTCGCGCGACCGGAAACCCCGCCACCAGTCGATCTCCGGGCCGACCTCGGCGGTGCCGCGGCCCTGCTTGTAGCCGCCCGGCACGTCGAGGGCGAGCTCGGGCTTCTCGGTGTCGACGAAGCAGCCCGTCAGGGCCGGGAGAAGCGCGAGGACGCACAGCGACGCCGCCGCGCGCCGCCGGCGGGCGGCGGGCGGCGATGTCCGGGACGGGGGAGCGGTCTCGCAGTGCGTCACGTCATGCGGCCGGGGTCGATCGCCCGGCCTCCTCCTCGTCGTCAGGCTCGGCGGCGCGGTCGAGGCTCGTTCCGCGGCGCCAGCCCACCCTTGCGGCCGGGCGACCATTGGCGGCTGCCGACCGGCATGCCTGTCGTCCACCCCGTTTCAGGCAATTCTAGAGCCGCGGGCAGAGTCCCGCGTCATTACAAATGCGACAGGAAAGGCTTACCCCAGCATCGCGGTGAACGACAGGGGCAAGCCGTTGCAGGCGGGAGACACGTGGGGATCCCCGCCTGCCCGCACCGCGCGAGCCGACCCATCCCGGCGCCGTGGATCGCCGTCGCCGAAACGCACATGGCCGGGACGCGGCCCGGCCATGGCGACGAAACGTCATGCGAGTCAGGGGCGCCGGCGGCGCCGATCAATCCTCGTCGAGCTCGCCGATATGATGCTGGGCATAGAGTTCCTGGCCGAGCTTGGCGACCAGGTCGAGCTGGGTCTCCAGGAAGTCGATATGGCCTTCCTCGTCGGCCATCAGCTCTTCGAACAAGTCGCGCGACGGGAAATCCTTCACGCTGTTGCTGTAGGCCGCGGCCTCCTGGTAGAGCGCCCGCGCCCCCTGCTCGGCGGCGAGGTCAGCCTCCAGGATTTCCTTGACGGTCTGGCCGATCTGCAGGGGATCGAGAACCTGCAGGTTGGGAAATCCGTCGAGGAAGAGAATACGGTCGACGAACTTGTCGGCGTGCTCCATCTCCTCGATCGCTTCCTTGCGCCACTTCTTGGCGAGATCTCGGTAGCCCCAGTTCTCGAGCATCCGATAGTGCAGCCAATACTGATTGATGGCTGTCAACTCGCTCCGCAATCCCTTGTTGAGGTACTCGATGACTTTGGCGTCGCCCTTCATCCTGCGTGCTCCATTGTCGGCGCGCTGCCGCGCCCGCGCGTCGCTCGCGCAATTCCAAACTGCGGTAACCGCCCCACCAAGGCAAGAGGCGTGGCTGACCGAAGAATCACCATGCCTTTACCGCCGAGTCGGTGGCACGAGCCTGCGACTTCCGGAGGGCCGTCGCTCAGTCCGGCGCGTGCACCGCGTGCGGATGGGCCAACTGCGCGTGGCCGGACCGGCCATGCGCCGCATGCTCGTGGTGAGCGTCGTGGGCGTGGTGATCGTGGGAGTGGTGATGCTCGTGCGCGTGATCGTGCGCAGGGTCGTGCATGCCGCCCGCCTCACGGGCGACCGCCGCCGGGCAGCAGGCGCACTCGCCCGTGCAGGTGGCCATCGCCTGGTCCATGATGCGGCGGATGGTGCGGGCGCAGCGGCCACACTGGGCGCTGCAGCCGAGGCAGCCATAGACCTGGCTGGTCATGCGCGGGCCCCGCTCGCTCATCACGTCGCGTATCTGGCGATCCGAGAGGACGTTGCAGGAACAGACGATCATGACAAACGCGGTGTCCGGTGGCCTGGATGTCTGCGCGGGGGCGCGCAGTCCAGACATAAGGCACCGGCGAGCGAATTGCAAAATAAAATCACTCTTTTGAAAACCTCTAACTAAGATGTTTTCGTCGCTCATTGCAGCTTACTTAGCAATAAATCGTAATCAGTTGAGAATATCTAGACCCATAAGCGACTCCAGACTATGTGTCTTCGCCGTCCAATCCCTCCGCATACTACAGTATTCCGTCTATTTCCTGTCATAGATCGACTGTCTTTCGACAGGTGTCGGCCGCCATAGGCGCGACCCTTCTTGCGTGTGTGTCGCAACTCGTCTGCAGGTTGTCTTGAACGCGACGTTCCGGCGCCGCCGCGCCGGGCCTCCGGTCGAATACGTAAACCCCACCAAACCAAGGGTTTTCACGATCCGCGGCGAACCGTCGCGAGCCGCCGGAGCAGGCCCCTGCGATCGGTCCATCGGACCGATCAGCGGACGTTGAAGCGGATCGGCTGGGTGAAGTCGTGCGGGCGACCGTCGGGCGGCGCCGGGAACGGCGAGGCGCGCCGCACCACCTCGACGCTCTCGCGGTCGAGCGCCGGATTGCCGCTGCCGCTGACCAGCGCGACCGAGCTCACCCGGCCGCCGCCGTCGAGAACAAAGCGCACCGTCGCGGCACCGTTGCCGCCGTGGGTGCGCGCCTCCGCCGGAAAACGCTTGAAGCGGGCGAGATGTGCCGCCACCCGGCCCGGATAGTTGCTGTCGCGATCGGAGCGGCCGCGGCCGGGACCGCCAGCCTCCGGCGCCGCCGTGGCCAGCGCCGCGACGTGGTCGCGGCCGTCGCGGCCGCGCGGCTTCGGCC
>NZ_JACAAX010000077.1 GCF_013377085.1 Rhodoplanes sp.
GACCCCCATGAACCCGCCGATCATCAACGAGGCGCCGTCGGGAATCTTCGCGACGGCCTCCTCGATGGCGGTGACCTTGGACATGTCACAATCCCTTTCCGAAAGGCTCTGGGCGCCGGAACGTCGATCGCGGGAGTCGCGAGCGGCGGGCGCGCCGGGAGCGTGCCACGCGTCTGGTTCCGCAAGGCCCGTGCCATGTGCGAAAAGGCCCGGTTTACCGAAGGATCCGAGATTTTCGGTCCGACCGCTGGCCGGCGCACCCGCGCAGTTCGGTGCGCCACTGCGCAATTTCTTGCGCACCGGAGCACCGCCGCGGATCGGCAGGATGCGCACGACGCCGTGCCCGTGGAACGCGACCGCATCCGAAACTTCACGACTTGTCCGCGTGCCGCAGCGGCGCAATAAGATGACGACTCCGAGGGCGCCGACGGCGCCCGCTCCCCGAGGCGTCATCCGGTGCGTCTAGCCGATCTCCGCCGCCTGCTTCCCGTGCGCACGCTGCGCATGCGCCTGATGCTGACGTCGCTGCTCGTGGTCGCGCTGCCGATCGCCATCGTCGGCGTCGCGCTCGAGCGCGAAGGCCGCCAGGCGCTGCGCAGCGAGAAGGAAGACAAGCTGTTCGCGCTGGCGCGCGTCCTCGATGCCGACCTCGGTCCCGGCTACGACGCGCTGCTCGCCGACCTACCGAGCGGCTGGAGCGACCACGACGCTGCGGTCCGGCATCTCAACGCCAAGCTCGTCGTGATCACGGACCGCATCGCCGCTGCGGCGCCCGGCGTCGGCGCCGGCTACTACTCGAAGCGCCTCGACGCCATCATCACCTATGGACCGAGCCGCGACCATGCCAACACGGTCGGCCTTGCCATCCCCCAGGACCATCCGGGCCGCAGCGTGATGGAGACCGAGGTGGCGCGCACCGAGGTCGGCACGCTGGTGCGCGGACCGATCCTCAACGCCATGCTGCCGATCATCCGCAACGGCGAGGCGATCGGCTACATCTGGACCAACGAGTTCTCGGACGCCATCGAGGCGCAGGCGAGCGCCATCGACTACGCCGTGGTGGTCGCCAGCCTCGGCGGCCTCGTCGTCGCCTTCGGCATCATCAGCATTCTGTCGCGGCGGCTGTCGCGCGAGGTCGGCGTCATCGTGCACGGCCTCGCCGACATGAAGCGCGACCTGAGACGCCCGATCCCGCCGCTGCGCGACGAGCTCGGCGACATCGTCGAGGCGATCAACGGCATGGCCAAGGCGCTGCTGCACGCACGCTCGCTCAACGAGAACATCCTGGCGAGCGTCGCCGACGCCATCGTCGCGGTCGACCCCGGCGGCCGGATCACCTCGGTCAATCCGGCCGCCGAGCTGCTCTACGGCGTCACCGCCGCCGAGGTCATCGGCAAGCCCTATCGCAGCCTGTTCTCCAAGACCGCCAAGGTCGACAGCGTGCTGCTCGACACGCTGGAGACCGGCCGCGTGCATGCCGCCGTCACCATCGACCTGCCGCGCGCCGAGCAGACGCTGCAGATCAACGCCACCTCCAGCGTGCTGCGCGACGGCGACGGCAAACGCATCGGCGCCGTGGTGGTGCTCAAGGACGTCAGCGAGCGCGAGCGCCTGATGGTGCAGGTGATGCGGGCCGACCGCCTCGCTGCGCTCGGCGAGCTGACGGCCGGCATCGCCCACGAGGTCCGCAATCCCCTCACCTCGATCCGCGGCTTCATCCAGTATCTCGACGAGTGCGAGAGCCTGGAGGAATGGCGCGCCTACGGCCCGCTGATCATCCGCCAGGTCGACAGCCTCAACCACATCGTCGGCGAGCTTTTGGCTTTCGGCCGGCCGCAGCCGCCGCGCATCGGCACGGTCGACGTGGCGCATCTCATCGAGGAGATGGCGTTCCTGGCGCGCGGCAAGTCGGATGCGCGCATCGAGCTTAACTGTGACGGCAGCTTCCCGACCATCGAGGCCGACGGCGAGGCGTTGAAGCAGGCGCTGCTCAATCTGATCATCAACGCCATTCAGGCAATTCCGGACGGCGGCACCGTCACGGTGTCGACCCGGACCGAGGACGAGCACACCGTGTCGATCAAGGTGGTCGACGACGGCATCGGCGTCGCACCCGAGAATCTCGACAAGGTGTTCGACCCGTTCTTCTCGACCAAGCCCAGCGGCACCGGCCTCGGCCTCGCCATGGTCCATCGCATCGTCGACGCCCATCGCGGCGTCATCACGTTCGACAGCCGGCCCGGCCAGGGCACGACGGTCGAGATCCGCCTGCCCATCGTCCACGCGCAAGAAGTCGAGACCGTCTCATGAGCGTCCCCGCCCCCGCCGTGCTGGTCGTCGACGACGACGAGGCGATCCGCCGGATGCTGACCGCGGTCCTGACCAAGGAGGGCGCCGCCGTCGCGGTCGCCGAGGACGGCGTCGAGGCGACCGAGGCGTTTCGCCGCCGCCACGCCGACGTGGTGCTGATGGACATCCGCATGCCGCGCATGAACGGCCTCGACGCCATGAAGGCGATCCTCGAGGTCGACCGCGGCGCCGCCGTGATCCTGATGACGGCCTTCGCCGAGGTGGGCACCGCCGTGAAGGCCGTCAAGGACGGCGCCTTCGACTACGTGATCAAGCCGTTCGACATCGAGGAGATCCGCCTGCTGGTGCGCCGTGCGCTCGAGATCCGCTCCATGCGGGCCGACATCGTGTCGTTGCGCCGGGAGCTGTCGGAGCGGTACGGCGCAGAAGGCATCCTCACCGACAATCCGCGCATGCTGGAGCTGCGGGCGACCATCGCCAAGGTGGCGCGCTCGGCCGCGACCGTGCTGATCCAGGGCGAGAGCGGCACCGGCAAGGAGCTGGTCGCCGCCGCCGTGCACTACGGCAGTCCGCGGGCGACCGGACCGTTCGTCAAGGTCAACTGCGCCGCCATCCCCGAGGGCCTGCTGGAGAGCGAGTTCTTCGGCCACGAGAAGGGCTCCTTCACGGGCGCGGTCGGCCGAAGGCGGGGCCGCTTCGAGCAGGCCGAGCACGGCACGCTGTTTCTCGACGAGATCGGCGAGATCTCGACGGGCCTGCAGGTGAAGCTTTTACGCGTCCTGCAGGAGCGCGAGTTCGAGCGGGTCGGCGGCGCCGCCCCGATCAAGACCGACGTGCGCATCGTCGCCGCCACCAACCGCGACCTCGACGCCATGGTGCGGGCCGGCACCTTCCGGCAGGATCTCTTTTTTCGCCTCAACGTCGTGACCCTGAAGACCATCCCGCTGCGCGACCGGCCGGAGGACATCCGCCTGCTCGCCGGGCATTTTCTGGAGCGATTCGCCGCCCAGAACGATCTGGTGATTCGCGGCATCGATCCGGCCACCATGGACTGCCTGCTCGCCTATGACTGGCCCGGCAATGTGCGCGAGCTCGCCAATGCCATCGAGCGCGCCGTGGTGATGAGCACGACCAGCGTGATTCTCCCGGAGGACCTGCCCGAGCAGGTGGTGCGGGGGCACGCGCATGGCGCCGCCGCGGACGGTGGCGACGAGGTCGACGGCGTCGAGGCCGGCCGACCGCTGCGCGAGCTGGTCAACGAGTTCGAGACCAAGGTGATCCGCTCGGCCCTCGCCCACAATGGCGGCAACCGCGCCCGCACCGCGGTGGCGCTCGGCATCAGCCGCCGCGCGCTGCTCTACAAGCTGCAGGAATACGCCCTCGGCGCCCGCGAAGGGGCGGAGTGAGGGGGCGGAGTGAGGCTTTCGGTCATTCCGGGGCGTGGACCGGAGGTCCGCGAGCCCGGAATCCATACACACAGAGCGGGGCCATCGGTTCCGGGCTCGCCGCTGCGCGGCGCCCCGGAACGACGAGCCGGTGGACCGACGCGCTGGCGGGCTGGCAGATTCAACCCAGCCGACTGTCGCCCTACAGCGTCTCCTGCTCGTGCCCGCATTCCTTGCAGGTGTAGCGCACCCGAATCTGGCCCTTGGGCGCCGTGACGCGGTTCTTGCCGCCGCAGCGGCCGCAGGTCGCCTCGATCCGGGTGTCGCCCTGCTTGATGGTGAGGCCGCGCCGCTCGATCGCCTCGCGGATCAGGCGCTCGGTTTCCTCGCGCATCTCTTGTTTCGACATGACATCCCGTCCCGATCTCGACCCGTAGTCGCACCCTTGCCCGAGCACACGCCCGGCGCACGGCGCGCCGCGAACACGCCGGAATCCCGACGCGACGCCGGAGGAGTAGACTGCCGCGGGCTGCGGGACAAGGCGTCCGCGCCGGAACCGCCTATCGCAATGCCGTGACGTCGCGTCGACGCCGCCCGTGTGCCGCCGATCCAGCCGATTTCGGCCACACTCCGTTCAGTCGGCATTCAGCGCCCCTGACGCTCAATCGACCGGACCATCACCTGCCCCGAGGACTGTTGAAATGCTTCGACGATCGGCGCTGGCGCTGACGCTCGCCGCCGTGGCGGGCGCCGTGGCGCTCGCCTCCCCGCCCCTCCTGCGGTCCGCCGGCGCGACAGAGCCCTGCCAGGACTGCACCCTGAGGGACGTCGCCCTGGTCGACGCACTCACCTTCGGGGTCGACGGCACGACGCTGGCGGCGCTGCAGACGCAGGGCCGCGAGGCCTGGCTGCAGGCGCAGCTCCATCCCCCGGCCGGCGACCGCCTGCCCGAGGCCGCACAAAGACAGCTCGACGCGTTGCCGGCGCGCCAGAAATCCGCCTTCGATCTCGCCACCGGCTTCGCCGAGCAGGCGCGCGCCGCCGGCGAGATGGCCGATCCGGACCAGAAGGCTGCGGCCCGCAAGGCCGTCCAGGAGGGCATGAGCGACGTCGCCCGCCAGTCCGCGACGGCCTTCGTGCTGCGCGCCCTCTACGCGCCCGACCAGCTCCGCGAGCGGCTCACCTGGTTCTGGCTCAACCATTTCAACGTCCACCAGGCCAAGGCCAATCTGCGGCTCCTGGTCGGCGACTACGAGGACCGGGCGATCCGCCCGCATGCGCTCGGCCGCTTCCGCGATCTGCTGATGGCGACGCTGCGCCACCCGGCGATGCTGCGCTATCTCGACAATGCCGAGAACGCCGCAGGCCACATCAACGAGAACTACGCGCGCGAGATCATGGAGCTGCACACCATGGGGGTGGGCTCCGGCTATGCGCAGAAGGACGTCGAGGAGCTCGCCCGCATCCTCACCGGCGTCGGCATCGACCAGAAGCCGGAGAACCCGAGGCTGAAGCCCGAGCTGCAGCCGCTCCTCGTGCGCGACGGGCTGTTCGAGTTCAATCCGGCGCGCCACGATTTCGGCGACAAGCTTCTGCTCGGCCATGCCATCAAGGGCCGCGGCTTTGGCGAGGTCGAGGAGGCGGTCGACATTCTGTGCCGGCAGCCGGCGACGGCGCGGCGCGTCGCCCTTCAGCTCGCCACCTATTTCGTCGCCGACAATCCGCCGCCCGCCCTGGTCGAGCGCATGGCGCAGCGCTTCACCGCCACCGACGGCGACATCGCCGCCATGCTCGACACCATGGTGCACGCGCCGGAGCTCACGGCCTCGCTCGGACGGCGCTTCAAGGATCCGGTGCGCTATGTCTTGTCGGCCGTGCGGCTCGCCTATGACGGCAAGGTGATCACCAACGCGGCCCCGATCCAGAACTGGTTCAACCGCTTGGCGGAGGGGCTGTACAATCACCAGACGCCGGACGGCTACGCGCTCGTCTCGTCGGCCTGGAACGGCTCCGGCCAGATGATGACGCGGTTCGAGATCGCCCGCCAGATCGGCTCGAACGCGGCCGGGCTGTTCAAGTCCGCCGGGCCTGATGCCGTCGACCGACCGGCCTTTCCGCTGCTCCAGAACGGCCTCTGGTTCTCGACCCTGCACCGACGGCTGTCCAGGCAAACGCTCGCCGCGCTCGACCAGGCGATCTCGCCGCAGGACTGGAACACGCTGTTCCTCTCCTCGCCGGAATTCATGCAGTGACGGGCCGTGAGGGATCGATCATGCCCAGAGATCGTTTGAAGATTCACCGTCGTGATTTGCTCACAGGCCTCGCCGCGCTCGCGCCCATGACGCTGGCGTCCATGACGGTCGCGGGCCGCGTGTGGGCGGCGCCGAAGGCCGATGCGCGCCTGCTCGTGGTGTTTTTGCGCGGCGCTTACGATGCGGCCAATGTCGTCATCCCGATCGGCAGCGAGTTCTACTACGCCGCGCGGCCGACGCTGGCGATCGCCCGGCCCGATCCGGCCGTGGCGACCTCGGCGATCGCGCTCGACCGCGACTGGGGCCTTCACCCTGCGTTGCGCAGCACCATCCTGCCCCTGTGGCAGAAGGGCCAGGTCGCCTTCGTGCCGTTCGCCGGCACGGACGACGTCACCAGGAGTCATTTCGAGACGCAGGACACCATCGAGCTCGGGCAGGACATCAAGGGCACGCGCGACTATCGCTCCGGCTTCATGGCGCGGCTCGCCGCGACGCTGACACGGGTGCGGCCGATCGCCTTCACGGAGCAGATGCCGCTCGCCTTCCAGGGCGGCGAGGCGGTGCCCAACATCGCCATCAACACGGTCGGCAAGCCCGGCATCGACGCGCGCCAGGCGAGCCTGATCACCTCGATGTACGAGGGCCGGCCGCTCGCCGCCGCGGTGCAGGAAGGGTTTCGCGTGCGCGACGACGTGTTCAACGCCGTCACCGAGCACATGATGGAGGCGAGCCGCGGCGCCGTGTCGCCCAAAGGCTTCGAGCTGTCGGCGCGCCGCATCGGCCGGCTGATGCGCGAGCAGTTCAATCTCGGCTTCGTCGATGTCGGCGGCTGGGACACCCACGTCAACCAGGGCGGCGCCACCGGCTATCTCGCCGACCGCCTCGCCGAGCTCGGCCGCGGCCTGTCCGGCTTTGCCGAAGAGATCGGCCCGCAATGGACCAACACCGTGGTGGTGGTCGTCTCCGAATTCGGCCGCACGTTCCGCGAAAACGGCAACCGCGGCACCGACCACGGCCACGGCAGCGTCTACTGGGTGCTGGGCGGGGCGCTGAAAGGCGGCCGCATCGCCGGCGACCAGGTCGCGGTCGACCAGCCGCACCTGTTCCAGAACCGCGACTATCCGGTCCTGACCGACTACCGCGCCCTGCTGGCCGGCCTCTTCCAGCGGCTTTATGGGCTCGATCAGGCGGCCCTGCACCGGGTGTTCGCGGGGGTGAAGGGGAAGGATTTAGGGCTGGTGTAACACCCGCTACTAGAAACTCCGACCCGTCATGGCCGCGCTCGTCGCGGCCATCCACGTCTCGAACGCTCGTCGGAACAAAGACCGTGGATGGCCGGGACAAGCCCTGCCATGACGACCTTATTAGACTCCGTGGGGAATAACCGAATCAAGGCGCCTGTCCGCCCTCACCCTGAGGAGGCTGCGAAGCAGCCGTCTCGAAGGGCGAGGGCGGCCACCGCCGCGGCCACATGGTTCGAGGCTCGCTTAGCTCGCACCTCACCATGAGGTCAGGAGTGGCCAAACGTGGCAGCGGCGATGCCTGCCGCCACTGACCTCACTCAATGCGATCGAAATCAGCTCCGCCGGGAAATTCCTTGAGGAACGCCAGGAAGTCGCGTTTCTCATCCGGATAGAGCTTGCGCGCAGCATCCACCGGCACCAGCACGGCGACGGCCTTTCCGTCCCGCATGATCGTAGTTGGCTCACCGTGCTCGGCGGCGGTGACCAGAGAGGGAAGCAAATCTGCAGCGTCTTGCGCCGGCACGAATTTCATTGCGACGCCCCGCTCTTAACAGAGACTGGAAGTTCCTCTGCGCACCAGTTGCGCTGCTAAAACATTCCGATAGGCAGAAGCGGCTGATCGAGCAATCTCATCCAAGCGTCGAACACGTTCTGAAGGACTGATGAAAGAGCACGCCTATCACCGTCTTTCCGTGATACGATAACCTGCTCGGCCCCGCCATATTTCCCCTCGCCGTAGCGCAATTCCCCGTAACCAGTTCCGATCGTTATCACCGCGTTAGCGGAACTGACGGTCGCATTCTGTCGATTGAGTTTGTGGTGCTTGAAAGCCTCAGCGACATCCCTCAACAGATTTACATCACCTATTCGATCCGCAGATCTGAGATAGACGCACTGATGTTGTAATGCCGACCGAACGTCGTCAATTCTCGCGAACCTGGGCAGAGTCCCCGACCCTTCTATCAGGAGCACGTCAGAAAATTGGTGTAGCTCGATCGTCGCTGTGCGAGCAGTCCGTATCACCTTCTCTCGGGCCGATTTGAACTCTGCCTGATCATCGTTTTCCCGAGCCATATTCAGATCACATTCGGCATCGCGGTATGCGATCAATGCCGGACGGACAATCTTCTGAAAGTGATCCAGAGCCGCGTTCATACAAGTGCATCTACGCCTCTATAACAATCTTCGGCGCCGCCCGGCCCCCCGCGCCCGCGAGCTGGTCCCGCACCTTCGTCGCGATCTCCCGATACACCGCGGCATGCGGGCCGTCCGGCGCGGTCGCCACCACGGGGCGGCCGGAGTCGGAAGTCTCGCGGATGTCCATGTGCAGCGGCACCTCGCCCAGGAAGGGCACGCCGAGGCGGGCGGCCTCGTCGCGGGCGCCGCCGTGGCCGAAGATGTCGGAGCGCTCGCCGCATTTGGGGCAGAGGAAGTAGCTCATGTTCTCGACGATGCCGAGCACCGGCACGTTGACGCGGCCGAACATGGCGATGCCGCGCCGCGCGTCGATCAGCGCGAGGTCCTGCGGGGTCGAGACGATCACGGCGCCCCGCAGCGGCACCTGCTGGGCCATGGTGAGCTGGGCGTCGCCGGTGCCGGGCGGCATGTCGACCACCAGCACGTCGAGCGTGCCCCAGTCGACGTCGCGCAGCATCTGGGTCAGCGCCGACATCACCATCGGGCCGCGCCAGATCATCGGCGTCTCCTCCTCCACCAGGAAGCCGATCGACATCACCTCGAGCCCGAACCCTTTCATCGGGATCAGCTTGTTGCCGGGCCCCATCTGCGGCTTGCCCTTGATGCCGAGCAGGCGCGGCACCGAGGGGCCGTAGATGTCGGCGTCGAGGAGGCCGACGCGCTGGCCGATGGCGGCGAGGCCGAGGGCCAGATTGACGGCCGTGGTCGATTTTCCCACCCCGCCCTTGCCCGAGGCGACCGCGATGATGGCGGAGACACCCGGCACGGCCGGCTGCTGCGGCGCGCCACCCCCGCCGCCGGCGCCCGGAGCATGCGCGTGGCCGTGACCACCGGCCACACCCGCCGGTGCGGCAGCCGGACGGGCCGCGGCCCCGCCGCCCCCGCCGCCGGCGCGCTCGGCCGTCAGCGCCACCATGGCCGATGTGATGCCCGGGATCGCCTTGACGGCCGCCTCGGCGGCGGCCCGCACCGGATCCCAGGCCTTGACGGTCGCGGCATCCACCGTGATGGAGAAAAACACCTTGCCGTCGCCGACGACGATTTCCGACAGCGTGCCGCTCTCGGTCAGCGGCAGCCCGCCCGGGGTCTTCACCCGCGACAGGCTCGCGAGAACGTCGTCCTTGGTCGGCGCCATGCTGATCTCCCCTGCCCGGTTCCGCGCCGGCGCGGCCGGGTCGTTGTCGGTCGGGTGAACATAAGGACGCGCCGACCAGGGTCAACGGCGGGACCGCTGCCCTCTCGTGCACCCTCCCCTGGGTGTCGCGGCTTTGCCGCGACGGGAGGGTCGGGGCGCGCGACAGCGCGCACCGGGGTGGGGTGAAGCCGCAAAGACCGGCTTCGCCGATCACCCCCTCCCGGACCGCTTCGAGGTCCGACCTCCCCCCTCCAGGGAGAGGTGAAGCGGCGCCCTACCCCATCTTCAGGCCGACGATGCCCAGCACGATCAGCCCGACCGAGGCGAAGCGCAGCACCGTGCCGGGGTCTCCGAAAGCCCAGACGCCGACCACGAAGGCGCCGACCGCGCCGATCCCGGTCCATACCGCATAGGCCGTGCCCATCGGGATCTCGCGTTGCGCCAGCAGCAGCAGCGCCCCGCTCGTCGTGATGCAGACGATGGCGAATCCGATCCACAACCATCGGATGCCCTGTTCGGCCCAGCCGAGCTTCAGGCCGATCGGCCAGCCGATCTCGCAAACCCCCGCCAGCAGCAGAAAAACCCACGCCATCCGTCGCTCCGTCGTCCCTCGCCGCGTCCCGTCCGCGCCGAATCGGTTGACGGCGCGCGAGCGGCCGGCACATTGGCCGTCCACCAAGTCAGCCGCAAGACGGCCGGCACGGACCGCCGGCCGACGACACTCCAAAGGACAACGCCATGGCGAAAGTCGCCTTTCTCGGTCTCGGCGTGATGGGATACCCGATGGCTGGCCATCTCGCGGAAAAGGGCGGCCACGAGGTCACGGTCTACAACCGCTCGCCCGAGAAGGCGCTGCGCTGGGTCGGCCAGCACGGCGGCCGCTGGGCGGCAACGCCGCGCGAGGCCGCCCTGGGCCAGGACTTCGTCATGGCCTGTGTCGGCAACGACGACGACCTCCGCCAGGTGACGCTGGGGCCGGACGGCGCCTTCGCGGCGATGGGCCGGGACAGCGTCTTTGTCGATCACACCACGGCCTCGGCCGAGATCGCCCGCGAGCTGGCGGAAGCGGCCGCGGCGCAAAGCTTTGCCGCCATCGACGCGCCGGTGTCCGGCGGCCAGGCCGGCGCCGAGAACGGCATCCTCACGGTGATGTGCGGTGGCGACGCCGACGCCTTCGCCCGCGCCGACAAGGTCATCGCCTCCTATGCGCGCGCCTGCACCCTGATGGGCCCGGCCGGCGCCGGCCAACTGGCCAAGATGTGCAACCAGATCTGCATAGGCGGCCTCGTCCAGGGGCTCGCCGAGGCGCTGCATTTCGCCATGCGGGCCGGCCTCGACACCGAGAAGCTGATCGCCACCATCTCCAAGGGCGCGGCCCAGTCCTGGCAGATGGAGAACCGCCACAAGACCATGGTGGCGGGCGAGTTCGACTTCGGCTTCGCGGTCGACTGGATGCGCAAGGACCTCGCCATCGTGCTGGCCGAGGCGCGGCAGAACGGCGCCACCCTGCCGGTGACGGCGCTGGTCGACCAGTTCTATGCCGAGGTCCAGGCGATGGGCGGACGGCGCTGGGACACGTCGAGCCTGATCGCCCGGCTGGAGCGCTGACCGCTCGCCGTCCCCACGCCGCGCCTGCGCCGGTCCGTCCCAGCGCGGCCGAGCCGAGAGCGCCGTCGCAAAACAAGGCGGGCGCCGCGATCGCGGCGCCCGTTTTGTTTCGTCCGACCGGCCCGCCGCCTCAGCGGCAGACCTGCTGGCCGTTCACGACAGTGCATTTCTTCGGCGGCGCCGGAGGCGGCGCAGCAGGCCGCGGCGGCGGCGGTGGCGGCGGCGGAGCCGCCCGCGCGACCGGCGGA
>NZ_JACAAX010000078.1 GCF_013377085.1 Rhodoplanes sp.
CTCCTCAAGCTTCTCGCTCAAACGCGATAGCCCTGCCCTGGAGGGGGGAGGTCGGACCGCGAAGCGGTCCGGGCGGGGGTGACAGCGCTGCCTGCGCGCGGGGCTTCACCCCACCCCGGTGCGCGCTTTGCGCGCCCCGACCCTCCCCCTCCAGGGGAGGGTGAAACAGGCGTTTCACAAAAGAGTCTCCCCATGGCCTCGCTCGTTCTCTCGGTTGCCGGCGGTGCGCTCGGTGGCGCGCTGTTCGGTCCGCTCGGTGCCATCGCGGGCCGCATCGCCGGTGGGCTGATCGGTATCTCCATCGATCACGCGCTGCTCGGCGGCAGCAGCGAGCGGCGTCTCGAAGGCCCGCGCCTCGCCGATCTCGACGTGATGGCCTCCACCGAGGGTGCGCCGATCCCGCGCGTCTACGGCCGCGCCCGCCTCTCCGGCCAGGTGATCTGGGCGACGCCGATCATCGAGGTGGCGACCACCACGGAGGAGAGCTCGGGCGGCAAGGGCACGGGGAGCTCGGGCGGCACCACGACCATCACGACCACGTACACGTATTTCGCCGACTTCGCCGTCGGCGTCTGCGAGGGGCCGATCGGCCGCGTCGGCCGCATCTGGGCGGACGGCAGCCTGCTCGACCTCGACGGGCTCACGGTGCGGACCTGGCCGGGCGACGAGGCGCAGGCCGCCGATCCGCTGATCGTCGCCCGGCAGGGCGCCGACGGCACGCCGGCCTATCGGGGCCTCGCCTATGTGGTGTTCGAGCGGCTGCCGCTCGCACCCTATGGCAACCGCATCCCGCAGCTCGCCTTCGAGGTGATGCGTCCGGTCGGCGCGCTGGAGCGGATGGTCCGCGCCGTGACGCTGATCCCGGGCACGACCGAGTTCGGCTACGAGCCGTCCACCGTCGTGCGCCAGCTCGGCCCCGGCCAGACGGGAGCCGAGAACCGCCATGTCACGAGCACGCCGTCCGATGTCGAGGCGGCGCTCGACGATCTCCAGGCTGCGTGCCCGAACCTCGCCGAGGTCGCCGTCGTGGTGGCGTGGTTCGGCACCGATCTGCGCGCCCAGGCTTGTGAGATCGCGCCGGCGATCGACTCCGCCGCCAAGCAGACCCATCCGGCGACCTGGTCGGTCGCGGGCCGCACCCGCGACTCCGCCCGCGTCGTCTCCCAGGTCGACGGGAGGCCCGCCTATGGCGGCACCCCGTCCGACTCCAGCGTGCGCAACCTGATCGCCGAGCTGAAGGCGCGCGGCCTGCGCGTCACGCTCTATCCGTTCGTGATGATGGACATCCCGGCCGGAAGCGGGCGGCCCGATCCGTGGACCGGCGCGGCCTCACAGCCCCCTTATCCCTGGCGCGGACGCATCACCTGCGATCCGGCACCGGGGCGGCCCGGCTCGCCCGACGGCAACGCCGCCGCGCAGGCGCAGGTCGACGCGTTCTTCGGCACCGGCGCGCCCGCGGCCTGGGGCTTTCGCCGCATGGTGCTGCACTATGCCTCGCTCGCCGCCGCGGCCGGCGGCGTCGACACGTTTCTGATCGGCTCCGAGCTGGTCGGGCTCACCCGGGTGCGCAGCGCGTCGGGCGTCTATCCGGCCGTGACGGCGCTCGCCGCGCTGGCCGCCGAGGTCAAGGCGATGCTGCCCGGTGCCTCGATCACCTACGGGGCCGACTGGACCGAGTACGGCGCCCACGTCGTCGATTCGGGCGCCACCGAGGTGCGATTTCCGCTCGATGCGTTGTGGGCCTCGCCGGCCATCGATGCGGTCGGCATCGACTGGTACGCGCCGCTCGCCGACTGGCGCGACACCGCCGATCATCTCGACCGCGCGCTGACCGACGACATTCACGATCGCGCCTATCTGGCCGCCAATCTGCGCGCCGGCGAAGGCTTCGATTGGTACTACGCCAATGATGCGGCGCGCGCGGCCCAGGCCCGCAGCCCGATCACCGACGGGCTCGGCAAGCCGTGGATGTTCCGCCAGAAGGATCTCTGGAGTTTTTGGGCGAACCCGCATCACGAGCGCGTCGGCGGCGTCGAGCTGGCGAGCCCGACGGCCTGGGTGCCGCAGGGCAAGCCGATCAGGATCACCGAGGTCGGCTGCCCGGCGGTCGACAAGGGCGCCAACCAGCCGAGCGTGTTTCCCGATCCGAAGTCGTCCGAGAGCGGGCTGCCCCGCTTCTCCACCGGCGAGCGCGACGATCTGATTCAGCGCCGCGTTCTCGAGGCGGTGCTGACCAGCTTCGATCCCGCCTTCGGCGCCACCACGACCTCCAACCCGGTGTCGTCCGTCTATGGCGGCCGCATGGTCGACCCGTCAGCCATCACGCTGTGGACCTGGGACGCGCGGCCGTGGCCGGTGTTCCCGGCGGCGAGCGACGTGTGGAGCGACGCGCCGAACTGGCAGACGGGGCACTGGCTGTCCGGCCGGCTCGGCGCCTGTCCGCTCGACGGCCTCGTCGACACCATGCTGGCCGATGCGGGCGTCACGGGCTGCGACGCCGGCCGGCTCGGCGGCGGCCTCGACGGCTACGTGATCGACCGGCCGATGGCGCCGCGCGCCGCGATCGAGCCGCTCGCCGCGGCTTTTGCCTTCGATGCGGTCGCCGACGGGGCGGCCCTGGTGTTCCGGCCGCGCGGCGGCGCCCCGGTCGCCGAGCTGACCGATGACGATCTGGTCTGGCCGGAGCGCGGCGCGCCGGCCCGGCTGGTGCGGGCACAGGAGACCGAGCTGCCCGCCGCGGTGGCGCTCGGCTTCAGCGACATCGCCGCCGACTATCGCCGCGCCGCCGTGCAGTCGCGTCGCCTGGTCGGCGGCGCGACCCGCATCCTGCAGGCCGATCTCGCCGCCGTGATGGAGCGCGCCGAGGCGGAGCGCCGCGTCGAGATCCGTCTCCAGGATGTCTGGGCCGGGCGCGAAACAGCGAGTTTCGCGGTGCCGCCGTCGCGGCTCGGGCTGGCACCGGGCGATGTCGTGGCGCTCACGCTGTCGGGCCGGCGGCGGCTTCTGGAAATCCGCGAGCTGGTCGATTCAGGCGCGCGGAGCGTGACGGCGCAGTCGATCGACCCGGAGGTGTTCGCGCTGCCGCTGCCGGCGCGCTCCCGCGTCGCTCCGGTGCTGCCGGATGCGCGCGGTCCCGCCGCCGTCGCCGTGCTCGACCTGCCGACGCTTCCCTCCGACACCGTCCCGGTGCTGGCCCGCATCGCCGTGCTGGCCGATCCGTGGCCGGGCCCGATGGCGGTGTGGCGTTCCTTCGACGGCGCGACCTTCGAGCGGATCGCCGTGGTGGCGGCGCCGGCCGTGATCGGCGAGACGCTCGATCCGGTGCCGGCCGGCCCGACCGGGCGCTTCGACCGGACCATGGGGTTCCGGGTCAAGCTGCACGGCGGCGCGCTCGCCGCGGTGAGCGACGCGGCGCTCTTGGCGGGCGCCAATGCGGCCGTGCTGCAGCAGGCGGACGGGACCTGCGAGGTGTTTCAGTTCGCCACCGCCGAGCTGGTCGATGTCCGCACCTATCGGCTGTCGCGGCTGCTGCGTGGCCAGGCCGGCAGCGAGCGGGCGATGGCGGCGCCGCTCGCGGCCGGTGCGACGTTCGTAAAGCTCGACGACGTGCTGCTTCCGGTCGCCCGCGGGCTCGATCTGCTCGGCCGTGCCATGACGCTGCGGGTGGTGGCGGCGGATCGTCATCACGGCGACCCGAGCGCCGTCACGGTCACGCTGACGCCGCAGCCGACCGCGCTGCGCCCACTCGCCCCCGTGCATCTGCGGGCGCGCCGCACCGATGCCGGCGTCCTGATCAGTTGGATCCGTCGGACCCGCCGCGACGGCGATTCCTGGAATGCGATCGATGTCCCGCTCGGCGAGGACGCCGAGGCCTATGTGGTCGACATCCTGTCCGGCACGACGGTGGTGCGCACGCTCGCGACACCGACGCCCGGCGTCCTCTACGCGGCAGCCGCCGAGCTCGCCGACTTCGGCGCGGCGCAGACGAGCCTGTCGGTCCGCGCCGTCCAGCTCTCGGCGACGGTCGGCCGCGGCTTTGCGGCCCAGGCGACACTGACGGTCTGACGCGGGCGCCTCCCTTCCGGACAACTTTCGACCCGGACACCGTCCGATCAAGCAAAGGCACACTCATGACCGACACGCCCAATCTGGCGCTGCCCTGCATCGACGCCGCCCAGGCCCAGAAGCACGTCACCCACAACGAGGCGCTGCGCCTGCTCGACACGCTGGTGCAACTCACCGTGCACGACCGGCATCTCGCCGCGCCGCCGGCCTCGCCGGCCGAAGGCGATCGTCATATTGTCGCGACGGGCGCCACCGACGCCTGGGCGGGGCACAGCGGCCAGATCGCCGCCTGGCAGGACGGCGCCTGGCTGTTCGCCGCGCCGCGGGTCGGCTGGCTCGCCTATGTGGTCGACGAGGGCGCGCTCGTCGCCTGGACGGGTGCCGCCTGGATCGACGCCATCGCGGCCCTGACGGCGCTCGACAACATGACGCGGCTCGGCGTCGGCACCACGGCGGACGCGACCAATCCGTTCGCCGCCAAGCTCAACAACGCGCTGTGGGTGGCGAGAACGGTCGCCGAGGGCGGCGACGGCAATCTGCGCTGCAAGATGAGCAAGGAGAGCGCCGCCAGGACGCTGTCGCTGCTCTTCCAGGACGCCTATTCGGGACGCGCCGAGATCGGCCTCACGGGCGACGACGACCTGCACGTCAAGGTCTCGCCGGACGGCACGACTTGGAAGGATGCGCTGGTGGTCGATCGTGCGACCGGCGCCTTGCGGATCGGCTCGGCACTCGGGCTCGCGGCGCGGCTCGCGCCGCCGACCCTCACGGCCTCGCAGAACGACTACGCGCCGGCCGGTCTCGACGCCACCGCGGTCGTGTGCCTCGCCGCCGATGCGGCGCGCGCCGTCACGGGCCTGGCCGGCGGCACGGCGGGCGCCGTCAAGGTTCTGCTCAACACCGGCGCCACCACCATCACGCTGACCGACTCCTCGGCCGCCTCGGCGGCCGGCAATCGCTTTCTGTTCGGCCGGGACGCCGTCCTGGCGCCGGGCCGCGCCGCCGTGCTGCTCTACGACGCGACCCTGGCCGGCTGGACCCTGATCGCCGGCACGTCCGGGCCCGGGACCTCGATCACGCCGGGCGGCCGGCTGACGCTCGCGAGCGCGACGCCGGTGCCGACCGCCAACGTCACGGCGGCGTCGACCATCTATTACACGCCCTATGTGTCGAACGCCGTGCCGGTCGCCGACGGCGCCGGCACCATGATCGCGATGCCGTTCGGCGAGCTGGCGAACGTGACGACCGCGTCGAGCGTCGGCAAGGCCGGCCCCGCCGCGGTCGTCGCCAACGCCAACTACGATCTGTTCGTGTGGAACGACGGCGGCGTGCTGCGCCTCACCCGCGGCCCCGCCTGGACCAGCGACACGGCGCGCGGGACCGGCACCGGAACCAGCGAGCTGCAGACGACCGCCGGCCTCTGGACCAACAAATTCGCGATCGGCAACGGACCCGCGCCCGGCATGGGCACCTATGTCGGCACGATGCGCTCGGACGGATCGGGCCTGATCGAGGACAGCGGCCAGAACAGCAACGCCGTGGTGAAGCGCTTCGTCTGGAACAAGTACAACCGCGTCGCCCGCAAGGTGGCGGTCCACTGCACGACCGCCTCGTGGACCTACGGCTCGATCACACTTCGTGAGATCAACGGCACCAGCAGCAACGAGATCCTGATGGTTCGGGGAGACGACGAGGATCCCGTGAGTGTCCGGCACATCGCGACTGCCGTCGTGACGACCGGCGCCGCGGCGATCTGGGGCCTCGGTCTCGACGGCGCCACGAGCTACACCGGCGTCTCGACCTATGTCGGCGGCACGTCCGGCCAGACCACGGCATCGGCCGAATACGACGACTGCCCCGGCCTCGGCTTTCATCGACTGATCGCCGTCGAATCCGTCAACGGCAGCGGCACGGCGACGTTCTTCGGCTCGCTGATCGGCAAGAACCAGGGCCTGATCGGAACCGTCATGGCCTGATCGGGCCGGACATCGCGGCGACTGGCCACGCGTATCCCTTGCAATCTCCGGAGACCTGATCATGAAAGCGTCCTACGACGCCGCGCTCGCGCGCGTGCTCGCCCACGAGGGCGGCTACACCAATCATCCGAGCGATCCGGGCGGGCCGACCAATTTCGGCATCACGATCTTCGACGCGCGCAAACACTGGAAGCCGAACGCCACGGCGGCCGACGTCAAGGCGATGCCGCTCGCGGTGGCGAAGGGCATCTATCGTCGCCGCTACTGGGATGCGCAGCGCTGCGACGAGCTGCCGGCCGGGGTCGATTACGCCGTGTTCGACTACGGCGTGAACTCCGGCATCGGCCGCTCGGGAAAGGTGCTGCGGCGGCTGCTCGATCTTCCGGCCGACACCGGCGTGGTGGGCGACGCCGTGATCGCGGCCGCCCGAACGCGCGAGCCGCGGGCGCTGGTCGAGGCGATCTGCGACGAGCGGCTGCGTTTCCTCGAGCGGCTGAGGACCTGGCCGGTGTTCGGCGGCGGCTGGGGCCGCCGGGTCGCCGAGGTGCGGCGTGTCGCGCTCGCCATGGCGTCGGGGACGCCGCCGGCGGTTTCGCGAAGGCGTCGCGGCGGGGCGCTCGCGGCCGGGACCGCGGCGGCCGGGACCATTGCCGCAGGGACGGCTGCGACCGGCGGGGCCGCAGGCCTCGCCCACCCTCAAAACTGGTCGGTGGCGATCCTGCTCGCCATCGCGGCCGCTGTCGTGATCGCCGTCCTGTTCGTCGGCGCGATCTGGCTCGTTCGACGGGCGCGCCGCCGGCCGGCGGCCGGCAAGGCGCTCGTCGCCGACACCCAAACCCAGACGGGAGGCTGACATGGACTGGCGTGATCTCGGGGCGTCGCTCGCCAAGGCGGGCGCCCCCATCATCGGCACGGCGCTCGGCGGTCCGCTCGGCGGCATGATCGGGTCGGCGGTCGGCGGGGTGGTGGCCGATGTGCTCGGGGTCGAGCCGACCCCGGCTGCGGTCGACGCCGCCATCCGGACGACCTCCGCGCCCGAATTGCATGCGAAGCTGTCGGCGGCCGAGAGCGAGGCGCAGGCCAAATGGCCGGCGCTCGCCGAGATGGTCAAGGCGGAGGCCGAGGCGCAGGCGCGCGCGCTCGCCGACACCAACGCGACCATGCGGGCTGAAGCTGCGGCGGGCGATCCGGTGCAGCGCTGGTGGCGGCCGCTCTATGCGGTCGAGCTGACGCTCGAATGCGCCGCCTTCTGGCTCGCCGTGGTGCGGGCCCTGTTGGTCGGCGACGCCGGCCCGCTGAATGCGGCGATCGGCGCCACCGGGCTCTTGTCGGTCTATTGGGGCGCCCGCTTCGCCGTGCTCGGCGTCTATGTCAACGGCCGCTCGCGGGAAAAGCAGGCGGCGCTGACCGGCGAGGCGGTGCCGGGCGTGATCGGGGCCGTGGTCAAGGCGGTGCGCGGGCGCAAGTGAGGAGGAGGGGCGTCCGTCACTGCATCGCCGGTGCGGGCTCCGGTTCCGGCCGGCTCGCCGGCATGCCGAGGACGTGGCGCGGATCGAGTGCGCCGGCGTGCGACACGAAGGCGGCGAACAGCCCGTCCGGCACGGCGATGCTTGCCGCCCGGTCGATCAGGTCGCAGGCCGCGGCAAGGCGGGCCGTCTCGTGCGGCTCCAGCAGGTCGGGGACATCGAGTAGCTGCCGCCAGTGATCGGCCTGCCGGGCCGCCATGGCCAGCACGGGCGCCAGCCGGGGAACGCCCCGATAAGCCATCTGCGCGAAGGCGTCGCGCGCCGCGACAGTGTCCTCCTCGCGGGCGGCGCGGCGGAGGTCGTCGAGACGCTCCTCGATGCTGCGCGGTCGCGTCAGGGCCGGCCGGGCACCTCGTGGTCCGCGCGAGCGGGCGGCGCGACGCTGCAGCAGGGTCTCGGCCCACAGCACCGGTCCGTCGGGAAGCCAGACGACCTCGTCGGCGAGACGGCGCGGCCAGTCCCACAGGGCTTCGAGCGCTCCGGCGCGCAACAGCACGGTCGCCGCAATCGCGGCGGCGAGCGGCGACGGCCGTTCCCGGTCGAGCGCCGACCGCAGGATCCCGGACCGCACCAGCTCCTCGGCGGCGCGGTCGAGGCTGATCAGCGCCTCCATGCGTTGCGCGGCAAACAGGGCTCTCCACAAAGGGCGAGTCTCGACGTCCTCCTGATAGGACTGCAGCAGGGCACCGCCGACGGTCGGCCCGGCGCTCGGCTCGGCGAGGCGGGCCGTCATGGCCTGCAGGACCCATCGGCCGAGATCGGGTCGCTGGTCGAACTGCAGATCGAGCCGCACCGGGACGGCGGCCGACTGGTCGCGCGGGATCGCCACGGCGAGAACGTTGCCCGGGTCCTCGCCGGCCGCCGCGATCCACACGGCGTCGCCGCCGCCGGGTTCGACCGTCACGTCGATCCAGGCGGTCAGGGCGCCGATCGTCTCGTCGGTCTTCGCCTCGGCCACCGTCACGGTGTCGGGCTCGACCGGCTGGCCGGTCGCCACGTCGAGGATCGTCAGCGACCGGATGAACGGCTCGGTGGCGCTCTCGTGCTTCAGGATCTCGTGCATGACGAAAGGATCGGCGAGATCGCCGAAGCGGCTGCGATTTGGATCGGACCGCATCGCCTTCAGCCGGGCCCCGAGGATGTCGTCCGGCGTGGTGGCGCGGAACGAGGCGAGCACGTCGGCGGCGCGAGCCGCCAGCTCGCGCTGCAGTGCGATCGGGCCGAGAGCTTCCGTGGTGACCGGTCCGGGGGGCGGCGCACCCGTCCCGGGGTCCTTCTCGGCCACCAGCGCGTCGCCGTTGTAGGGATAGCCGCCGGGCTCGACCGGCTGCAGCTTGGTGGCGCTGTACTGCGCGATGAGCGCGCGGACGCGCTGCTTCACATGCGCCTCGAGATCGCGGAACACCAGGCGCCAAGGCGTCACGGCGCAGTCGTAGGGACGCCAGTCGGGAGGCAGCCCGGCCAATCCTTCGAGCAGCGCCTGGCCGAACAACGTGGCCGGTGTGCCGGCGAGCTGATAGGCGAAATTGCCGCTACGCGTGGCCTGCAGCCAGACGGTCGCCTCGGGAGCCTCCGCCGCGTCGATCAGCGGCTCCAGTACGTTCTCGCCGACGATGTTGAGCCGCTTGGCGATGTCGGGGGCGTTGCGGCAGGCGTCGACGAAGAACAGCGCGCTGCCGACGCCGTAGGTTCGCACCGACTGCCACAGCGCGTTGAACGAGACGGCGTTGCGGCGGCCGTGCTGGCCGGTCGGCGCCAAAATGTCCTGCGCGAGCAGGCTCGGCTGCGAAACGTGCTCGAAGCCGTGTCCGGAAAAGAAGAACAACGCGACGTTTGGCGCGGCCGTGTGGCCGCCGGCGATCAGGTCGTCGCCCCAGGCCATGATGGCGGCCCGCAGCGTCTCGAAGCGGGCGTCCGCGTGTGCCCCGCCCGTGATCGCTGCCACGGCGGCCTGCTCGTCGGCGTCGTGCGGTGCCAGCAGGAGCCGGCAGGTCTGCACCGGCGCGCCGGCGACGCGGCCGACCTGCCTGAGCCAGTCGAACACCTTGGCGGCCGTCTTGGCCGACACGGCGAGTTGGCCCATGGCCGCCGTGTCCGGCGCGCGCTGGCTTTCGGGCCCGCCGTCGAGATGCGGATAGTCGCTGATGCCGACGATCAGCGCGTGCACGCCGGCGGGGTCGGGATCGGGCGAGCGCCACAGGCCCTTGGTCGCGGGATCGGGCTGGAGCGCCATGGTCAGCCTCCGATCCGCGCGGCGACCGCCTCGAAGAAGCTCGGGCGGCCGAGATAGCCGGTGTGGGCGAAGGCGAGGCCGTAGCCGGTGTCGTACTCGATGTCGGTGACGCCGTCGAAGACCGGGGCCATCACGAAGCCGACCAGATCGTTGCGGTCGTAGTAGTTGGTCCAGGCGGCGACGCTCGCCGGCCGCGGCAGCTTCTGGGGCGCGCGTGTTCCCGGCTGGCCGCGGAACACCCCGACCTCGGCGAAGTAGGACACCTGCGCGCCGCAACTGATCCAGTGGTCGACGACGAGCCCGGCGAGCGCCGGATCGGCGGGCGCAAAATGGGTCAGGGCATCGTAGAGGAGCTGGCCCCCCATCGAATGGGTGACGACGACGATGCGCTCGCCCGTCGCGGTCTTGTGGGCCTGCGCGGTTTTGAGCGCGTCGAGCACGCGGACCTGGATCGGGCCGGGCTGCCCGGCGGTGCCGCGGGTCTCGAGATAGACCAGCACGTCGCCGATGAAGGCGGCGACCAGGTTGTTGATCGCCGGGCGCAGCTCCGCAAAAACAGTCGAGATCGCGTCGCCCGGAAAGGTGCCGGCGCGCCGCAGCGTCTCGCCGGCGCGCGTCATCCAGTCGGCGATGGCGCCCATCTGCAGCAGGCCGTCGCCGGTCAGCGCCGCATCGACCTCCTGCACCAGCCGCGCTGCGCGCTTCGCATCGGTGTCGTCCTTGGCGACGATCGCATCCCAGCGGGCCGCCACGGCAGCCGCCGTGGCGGCGAGCGGCGCCGCGGTCGGGTCCTCGGCGAGCGGGTCGGGGACCCGCGTCGCGCCCGGGGCGCCGCGATCCCGCAGAGCGCGGGTGGCGAGATAGAGGTCGACCAGGAAGTCCGGCCGTTTGCCGACCGGCACGGCGGCGAGCGGCGGGGCCGGCGGTGCGGCGGGAGCCGCAGGGCCGGGAGCCCCGAGCACCGGGCCCGTGACCGGGACGCCGGCCGGCCGGGCATCGAGCGG
>NZ_JACAAX010000079.1 GCF_013377085.1 Rhodoplanes sp.
TTCGTCATGCGACGAATCTTACATCAGCTCGACCCGCCGATTCTTGCCCAGTCTCGGCGCTCCGTCCAGGCTACGGAAGAAGCCGGGCTACGCTTGCTAGTCGTCGATGCCGGGCGGATGCTCGGTCCACTGTCCGAAGTCCGGGACGTGCCAATATCGGCTATGGTGGCTCGACATTCGAAACCGCGAACGTGCCCCCTGGTATTGCCGCCGCTACGCAGATCGAGCCGACGAATCGCGGGTGACACACGGAGGTCTCTGGATCGACGATGGCCCGCCTCAAGGACGTGCCGGCGGGCATATGGGCGCTCGGCTTCGTCTCGATGCTGATGGACGTCTCCTCGGAGATGATCCACGCCCTCTTGCCCATCTACATGGTCACCGTGCTCGGCACCTCGACGCTCGCCGTGGGCATCATCGAGGGAATCGCCGAGGCGACGGCCGCCATCACCAAGATCTTCTCCGGCGCCCTCTCGGATTGGCTCGGCCGCCGTAAAGGACTTGCCGTTCTGGGCTACGGGCTCGCCGCGTTCACCAAGCCGGTGTTTCCGCTTGCGCCGGGGCTCTCCTGGTTGATTGCGGCGCGTTTCATCGACCGCGTCGGTAAGGGCATCCGGGGCGCGCCACGTGACGCCCTCATCGCCGATCTCGCACCGGCTGAGGTTCGCGGCGCCAGCTTTGGCTTGCGGCAGTCGCTCGACACCATCGGCGCTTTCGTCGGGCCCCTGCTGGCAATCCTGCTCATGCTGGCGACGGCCGACGACTTCGTCGCCGTGTTCTGGGTTGCCGTCATTCCGGCGTTTGCCGCCCTCGCGCTGATCATAGTTGCGGTCCGCGAGCCGGATCGCCCGGCACTGCTGCGCCAGGTGAAGTCGCCGTTGAGTCAGGCGGAGCTGGCCCGGCTCGGTGCGGACTATTGGCGGGTGGTGGCGATCGCCACGGTCTTCACCCTTGCCCGATTCAGCGAGGCCTTTCTGATTCTCCGTGCCCAGTCCGTCGGCTTGCCGATCGCGCTCGTCCCGGCCGTGATGGTGCTCATGAATGTCGTCTACGCACTGGCCGCCTATCCGGCCGGCGTCTTGTCGGATCGCATGGACCGGCAAACGATTCTGATCGTCGGCCTTGGTCTCCTGATCATCGCCGATGTGGTGCTCGCCCTGTCGAGCGGGATCGTCGGCGTTGCGGTCGGCGTGATCTTCTGGGGGTTGCACATGGGTCTGACTCAGGGGCTGCTCGCCACCCTCGTCGCGGACACGGCGCCTGCCGAGCTGCGCGGCACGGCCTACGGCATGTTCAATCTCATGACGGGGCTCGCGCTGCTTGCCGCGAGTTTGATCGCAGGCGGTCTGTGGGACGCGATCGGCCCCGCGAGCACCTTCTTGGCCGGCGCGGTCTTCACTGCGCTTGCCGTCATCGGCCTGCTGACCTTGCGCCGCGGGAAGGTGGCAGCGTGAAGGGTGCAATCAGCGGCAGCGAATTGCGCCGTCCTGCTGCGGTTAGGTCGCGCGCCGCGTGTCGCTGCGCTCAGCCCGCCCGGCGACTCGATCCGCACTACAGCCCGTCCAGCCCCAGCGCGATCCGCGTCTTCCCGGACAGGCCCTGCGCCACGATGGCGTGCGACTGGCGGATGTAGTCCCGCAGCTCGGCGTCGGGCAGGCCGGGTTTGGCAAAATGCTGGATCCATTTCAGGCCGCGCGAGGCGAGGTAGGGGGCGGGGCGCAGGCCGGGCTGGTCCTTCAAGAGCTCGAAGGCGATGTGGCTCACCTTGAAGGTGATGCCGGCGCCGTCGTCGGTCCAGCCGCCGATGGCGAACACCTTGCCGCCGACCTTCCAGACATGCGAGCCGCCCCACTGGACCACATGGGTGGTCGCCGGCAGGGCGCGGCAGAAGGCGTTGAATTTGTCGCGGGTCATGCGGCGGCTCTCGATCCGGGTCCGCGATGTCGCCTGAGCGTGAGGTCGATTTATGGCGCGGGCGTGTGTCTGGTGACGCGCCTTTGCCGCGACGTGATCACGTCGGGTCGTGTGGCAGGCCGCAGCCTGCGCTCTCCCCCGCTCGCGGGGGAGAGGGGGCGCGTGCCACACCCGCGAGCGCTTTTCGCGCGGCGTTCCCCCTCCCTGACCCTCCCCCGCATGCGGGGGAGGGGACACGCGCGCCGATGAACTGACGCCGATGTCCTGACGCCGATCACCTGACGCCGATAACGTGGCTGCGTGTCGCCGAAGGCCGCGTCTACTCCGCCGCCATGTCCATTTCGCGGTTGGCCGCAAAGAACTTCAGGGCGACCTCGGGGAACAGCGCGTAGGAGAGCACGTCTTCCAACGTCGCGTCCGGATAGCCCTTGTCGGCGAGCTTCTGCTTCAGCATGTCCATCTGGGGCGCGATGTCGTCGGCGGGGCGGTGGTCGATGACCTTCTGGCCGGCGATCACCTCCTTCATCACGTCGAGGATCGGGGCGGGCGTGCGGCCATAGGCGCCGCGGGCCAGATCCTTGATCTCCTGCGGCACCACCTTGTAGCGGCCGCAGATCACGTTGAAGGCGGCCATCGAGCCGACGATCTGGCTGGTCGGCGTCACCAGCGGCGGATAGCCGATCTCGGCGCGCACCCGCGGCAGCTCCTCGATCAGCTCCGGATACTTGTCGGCCTTGCCCTGCTGCTTGAGCTGGTTGAGGAAGTTCGACAGCATGCCGCCCGGGATCTGGAAGGTCAGCACCTTGGTGTCGATGTCGATCGCGGTGTCGAGCTTGAAGGTCGCGGCCAGATCCTTCTTCACCTTACGGAAATGGTCGGCGATCGGATAGAGCTTCTCCTTGTCGATCTTGGTGTCGCGCGGATGGCCTTCCAGCGCCGCCACCAGCGCCTCGGTCGCCGGCTGCGAGGTGCCGAGCGAGAACGGCGACAGCGCGCAGTCGACGATGTCGGCGCCGGCCTCCATGGCCTTCAGATAGGTCATCGACGCCATGCCGCTGGTGTAGTGGCAGTGCACGTCGACCGGGATGCCGACCTCGTGCTTGATGGTCTTGACCAGGTCGTAGGCCGTGTAGGGGGCGAGCAGGCCGGCCATGTCCTTGAGGCAGAGCGAGTCGGCGCCGAGATCTTTCAGGTCGCGCGCGAGCTTCAAGAAATTCTCGGTCGTGTGGTACGGGCTGATGGTGTAGACGATCGCGCCCTGCACATGGGCGCCGGCCTTCTTGGCGGCCCGCATCGAGGTCTCGAGGTTGCGCACGTCGTTGAGCGCGTCGAAGATGCGCACCAGGCCGATGCCGTTGTCGACCATCCGCTGCACGAAGGTCTCGACCACGTCGTCGGCGTAGTGGTTGTAGCCGAGCACGTTCTGGCCGCGCAGCAGCATCGAGATCGGCGTCTTCTTGATGTACTTCTTGAGCGTGCGCAGGCGCTCCCACGGATCCTCGTTGAGGAAGCGCAGGCAGGCGTCGAAGGTGGCGCCGCCCCAGGCCTCGAGCGCGAAGTAGCCGATCTCGTCGAGCTGCTCGAGCATCGGGATCATGTCGGAGGTGCGCATGCGCGTCGCCGCCAGCGACTGATGGCCGTCGCGCAGGACAGTTTCGACGATCTTGAGGGGCTTCTTGTTGGTCGTCACGAGGCTCTCCCGCGTTTCGAGGGCGTCACGAGCGGTCCACGCCGACTGCGGCGCGGCAGGCGGTCCCGGGTCCGATCACAATGTCAGGTGACGGAAGTAATAGGGCGGGAGGCTCCGCCGATGCAATCCGCATGATGCGCGGTTCCGGCATGAATCCGGGGTTGCACGGACCTGCTATGATGCTGCACCGCAAACCGAAATCGGAATGGCAGGGGGGCCATGGCGACCAAAAGGCTCGCCCCGGCGCGGTCCGCACCTCGTGGGCCCGGTATGTTGCGGCGCAAAACGAAACCGCCGGCCGCGGCGTTCCGATGGAACGGCGGCCGACGGGCCGGCGATGCGGATCCTGCACGAATCCTGCACGAATCCTGCGCGGGTCGTGCCGACCAGGGTTGTGCCGGAGCCCATCGACGCGCGAACCGAGCCCGCTCAGGCGGCGAGGCATCCCGATCGAGGGATGCTCGCGCTGATTGTGACCCGGATCCCGCTTAAGTGCACTGCAGCATACCCGCTCCGGCATTTATGGTGCGATGCACCATAGCGCCATGGCAGGCCGGACCGATCAGGCGCCGGGACCGTTCTTGGCTGACTTGACGCTGTCCATGGCGGTGCGGGTGGCGGTATCGCCCAGATCCTTGATCTGCTCGCTGAGCACCTGCATCTGCGTCTGGACGAACTCGGTCTGCATCCGGACGAGCTCCTGGATGTCCTTCGCCTGGACGACCTTCTGGGCGAACTCGAACGCCGAGACGACGTTGCGTTCAGCGAAGTTCATGGCCTTCTTGCTCATGCCCTGCGCGCCGACTTGGCTCGCCTTGACGCGCTCCTCGAACGTCGAGACGGCCTCCTGGGCGGCCTGCATGTAATTGTTGAAAGCCAGCTTCGCCTGCTCGACGCTGCGCTCCGCGACGGCCCGCATCTCGACAGGAATCTCGAAGGGCGGTGTCGTGCCTTTGATCATCTTTCCTCTCCTGTTCTGGCGGACTCGACCCCGGCCGCCTTCAACCCGGTCATTATTGCACTGCAACATAAACATTGCAAATCCAAACAACCCGTACGGGATATTTCGCGCTCCGGTGGTGGCCGGGCCGGGGGCCCGTTAAGGTTAGCGGTGAGTTGCCGGGGACCTCGCGCGCTCGCCCGTGGACGCTCGTGGATGCGACGCCTATTAGGGAATTGTTTACGATACTCCAGGTGTTGCCACGCGGACGGACCGGATGGGAGAGCTGTCGGACCACCTCGCGACCCTACTGAAATACCGCGTCGCGGCTGTTGCGCTCCGGGCTGATCCCGTGTGGCTGTGGCGCCCCGACGCGACCCGCCTGCTATGGGCGAACGCCGCCGCGGCCGCGGCTCTCGGCGCCGAGAGCCCCGCGGTGCTGGGCGATCGCCGGTTCGACCCGCGTGATCCCGTGTTCGCCCAGATCGTGCGGCTCGGCGCGACCCTCTATCCGTCCGGCGTCGCCAGCCTGCACCGGCTGCGCGGGTTCGGCGCGCCGCTCGGGCGCCCGCTGCTGTGTGCCTGCACGCGCTTGGCCGTCGAGGGCGGCGCCGCCGTGCTGGTGTCGGCGCGGGAGCCGGTCGGACCGCGCCTGGCGCTCGCCGAGCGTCTGCGCCGACTCCTCGACGGCGTCGATGCGCCGCTTGCCGCCTTCACGCCGGCCGGCGCCCTGCTCGCCGCGAACGCGGCCGGCGCCGCGCGCCTCGCCGGCGCAACGACGCTCGCGGCCATCGGGGCCGATGCCCTGAGCCCGGCCGCGCTCGCCGACGGCACTGCGTCCGGCGACACGCCGCTCGGCCGCGCCGAGATCGTCAAGCTCGGCGGCGATGCCGAGCCCGTGCTGCTCGTGCAGTTGCCGCCCGCGGCCGTCACGGTCGTGCCGGCCGGGCCGGCCGCGGTCGTTTCCGAGCAGCCCGCTCCCGAACAGCCGGCTTCCGAGCTGCCTGCGGCCGAGCCGCCGGCGGTCGAGCCGCCGGTGCCGGAGCAGCCTGCCACAGAACAACCCGCCGCCGCCGAGGCGCCGCCTCACGACCGTCACGACGACGAAGCCGCCTGGTGGGCCGATGCGAGCGCGGACCAGTCCGCGGACGAGTCCGCGGAGGTGTCGGTCGAGGCGATCGTCGAACCGCCGGCAGACCAGCCGGTCGCGTCCCGAATGTCCGAGGCGGCGGCAGACACGTCGGCGCCGCCGCTGCTGCGCATCGACATGCCGCTCGACGACCGACGCTATCCGCTGCGGTTCGTCTGGCAGATGGATGCCGAGGGCCGCTTCACGCTCGGCTCCGACGAGTTCACCCAGGCGATCGGGCCGCGCGTCGCGCTGGCGCTCGGTCGTCCATGGCGGGAGATCTCCGACCATCTCGGCCTCGACCCCGAGGGCCGCGTGATGCGCGCCGTCGAGACCCACGACACCTGGAGCGGCATCACGGTGTCGTTCCCGGTCGACGGCAGCGAGGAGCGGCTTCGCGTCGAGCTGTCCGGCCTGCCGGTCTACGATCGCAACCGCACCTATCTGGGCTATCGCGGGTTCGGCGTCTGCCGCGACATCGGCCGCCTCGCCGTGCTCGGCCGCACCCGCCGATCGCCGCTGTTCACGATGTCGGAGCCGCCGCTGGCGCCGGCCCCGGCCGCAGCGCCGGATCGCCCGGCCACGCCGGCGCTGCGCGACAGCGCCGATGCGCCGCCGGTTCCGCCCGACAGCCTCGCGCCGGAAAACGTCGCGCCCGAGAACGTGGTGCGTTTCCCGGCGCTCGGCGATCCGCGCGTTCCCGCCGGCGGGTCGGTGCTGAGCGCCGGCGAGCACAACGCCTTCCGGGAGATCGCGCGCCAGCTCCAGGCGCGGCTCGCCGGCGACGCCGGGCCCGATGCTCCGCTCGCCGCCGACCCGGACGACGGGCTGCAGCCGCTGCTGCCTGGCCTGCTGCCCGACGAGACGCCGAAGCCGCGCCGCGACCAGCCGACCATGCTGCTCGACCGCCTGCCGGTCGGGCTGCTGATCTATCGCTTCGACGAGCTCCTCTACGCCAACCGCGCGTTCCTGGAGACCACCGGCTATCCGGATCTCGCCGCGCTGGCCGCGGCGGGCGGGCTCGACAGCCTGTTCGTCGCCGGCGACTCCGATCTCGCGACGGCGCCCGATCCGCACGGCCAGTCGCTCGCCATCCTGACGAGGCGCGGCGACCGCAAGCCGGTGGCGGCCCGCCTGTTCTCCATCCCGTGGGACGGCGAGACCGCCTTCGTGCTGGCGCTGGCGCCGGGCGGCGACGAGCGCAGCAAGGCCGGCGAGCTGGCGCTGCGCCGCGCCGAGGCGACCATCCGCGAGCTCCACGCGATGCTCGACACCGCCTTCGACGGCGTCGTCGTGCTGGCCGCCGACGGCCGCATCGTCTCCGCCAATCACAGCGCCGATGTGCTGTTCGGGGCCGAGGCCGGCAGCCTTGCCGGCGCGCCCTTCGAGGGGTTGTTCGCGCCGGCGAGCCGCGGCGTCGTCCACGACGTGTTTTCGCGGGTCCGCCGGACCGGCCGGCTGACCGTCGAAGGCGGCCGCGAGGTGACCGGGCTGGTGCACAATGGCGGCGCCATTCCGCTGTTCATGACCATGGGCCCGATGGCGGACGGCAGCGACCGCCTGTGCGCCGTGTTCCGCGACCTGACGCCGACCGGCCTGCCGCGCGACACCCGGCTCGCCGCGCCGCCGGCGCCGCGCCGGGACGAGGCCGGCGGCGATACGGCCGTCACCAAGGCCGACTTCGTCGCCAAGCTCGGCCATGGCCTGCGCACGCCGCTCACCGCCATCGTGGGCTTCGCCGAGCTGATGCTGGAGGAGCGCTACGGGCCGGTCGGCAACGAGCGCTACCGCGAATATCTGCGCGACATGCGGGCCGCCGCCGACCAGATGGCGGGGCTGATCGACGACACCCTCGAACTGTCGCGGGCGGAAAACGGCGCCCTCGAGCTGACCTTCGTGGCGGTCGACCTCAACGACATCGTCCAGGCTGCGGTCAAGACCATGCAGCCGCAGGCCAATCGCGAGCGGATCATCATCCGCTCGTCGCTGGCGCCCAGGATGCCGACGATCGTCGCCGACACCCGCTCGCTGCACCAGATCATCCTCAATCTGCTCGCCAATGCGATCCGGCTGACCGGTCCCGGCGGGCAGGTGATCGTCTCGACCGGCCAGAACCCGCAGGGCCAGGTGGTGCTGCGGGTGCGCGACACCGGCACCGGCATGAGCGGCAAGGATCTGGAGATCGCCCTGCAGCCCTTCGCGCAGGTCGCCACCGCCTCGCCGGCCGGCACCGACCTCGGCCTGCCGCTCACCAAGGCGCTGGCCGAGGCGAACCGCGGCACCTTCGCGATCACCAGCCGGATCAACGACGGCACCCTGGTCGAGGTGACGTTCCCGCGCCCGAAGATTCCGGCCGAGTAGGGCCGGTCCCGGCCTGTCCGGGCGGCGGGATCGTTTCCCGCCGCGGATGCGTTATGCTCGCGGTGCGGCCTTCGGCGGCCGCGCGAGATGCATCCGGTCCGCGACACCCCCGCGTGGACCGCCTTGCGGAACGGCCGCCTCTGTCCTGGCCGGCGACGTGCGCGTGTCGGGGCGATCGGAGGCGGCGATGCGCGGCATATTGCGGGCATTACACCGGTCGTCACAGTCTCTGACCCGTCATGCGCGGGCTCGACCCGCGCATCCATCGCTTCAAAACAAGAGCTTCGTCCGAAGTTCGATGGATTGCCGGGTCGAGCCCGGCAATGACGATAAAGGTCGAGGAGACCGAAGCCTGGTCGTACGCAAGGCGATGCTCGCCGCCGCGATGCTGGCGGCGGGGCTCCTCGCCGTGCCGGCCGCGCGGGCCGAGGAGGTCGACCTGCTGCTGGCGCTCGCCGCCGACGTGTCGCGCAGTGTCGACGGGGCCAAGTTCCAGCTCCAGCGCGACGGCTATGCCGCCGCTTTGACCGATCCGCGCGTGGTCGCCGCCATCACGGGCGGCACGCTCGGGCGCATCGCCGTCGCCTATGTCGAATGGTCGGGCGCCGGCAACCAGAAGGTCGTCATCGACTGGACCGTGATCCGCGACGCCGACAGCGCCGGCAGGTTCGCCACCCATCTTCTCGAAAGCCCGCGCGCCTTCGCCGACCGCACCTCGATCTCGGGCGGCATCGATTTCGCCGTGGCGCAGCTCGAGCGCGCCCCGATGACGGCGCCGCGGCGGACCATCGACGTCTCCGGCGACGGCACCAACAATTCCGGCCGCGACGTCACCGCGGCGCGCGACGAGGCGGTCGCCAAGGGCATCACCATCAACGGTTTGGTCATCCTCACCGACCAGCCGCTGTCGTGGAACGCCGAGCACACCAATCCGGCCGGCGGCCTCGACCATTACTACCGGACCAACGTGATCGGCGGCCCGAGCGCCTTCGTGATGACGGCGCAGGACTTCAACGCCTTCGGCCAGGCGCTGATCAACAAGCTGGTCGCCGAGATCGCCGCCGTGCCGGCGCCGCGCGCCGCAGCGTTCGACGCCGCGGATATACGGCTGCGCTGAGGCCGGATCGTCGACCGCGGCTTGGCGTCGCAGCGTAGGCCGTCCGCCGCCGGCGAGCGAGGCCCGCAGCGCGGCAGGCGCGGGTGAATTCCGTCCGAGATTGCAATCATTCCAACTTCGGAACTCTTCTAAGTAATTGATCGATGTGGTGATTTCCTTGACCACGGCAAGGCCGCTCCCGTAGCTCTCGGACATGTCCGAGCCGCGCGACCCGCCCGGCGCGCCCGAGAGGAGCCCTCATGCCGCGTCCGACTCTCCGCCGCTGCCGCCTGCTGGCGGCCCTCGCCGTCGTCACGGCGCCGACCGCCGTCTGGGCGCAGGCCACACCGGCCGGCGAGGTCAATGTCTACACGTATCGCGAGGCCAAGCTGGTGGCGCCGCTGTTCGAGGCCTTCACCAAGGAGACCGGCATCAAGGTCAACACCATCTCGGCGAGCGCCGGGCTGGAGCAGCGGATCGCCACCGAGGGTGCCGCCAGTCCGGCCGACGTGCTGCTGACCGTCGACATCGGCCGCGTGAAGGAGGCGATCGATCTCGGCATCGCCCAGCCGATCCGCTCGGCGCCGCTCGACCGGATCGTGCCGCCCCAGTACCGCGATCCCGGTGGGCTCTGGTCCGCCGTGTCGGCGCGCGCCCGCGTCGTCTACGCCGCGAAGGAGCGGGTGGCGCAGAACGAGATCACCTACGAGGAGCTCGCCGATCCCAAGTGGAAGGGCCGGGTCTGCATCCGTTCCGGCCAGCACATCTACAACAACGCGCTGTTCGCCGCCTATGTGGCCCATCACGGCGAGGCGAAGGCGGAGGCGTGGCTGAAGGGCGTCAAAGCCAATCTGGCGCAGAAGCCGTCGGGCGGCGACCGCGAGGTGGCGCGCGACATCGCCGCCGGCAAGTGCGACATCGGCCTCGGCAACACCTATTACTGGGCCCTGATGAGCGAGCGCGAGCCCGACAAGAAGGCCTGGGCCGACGCCACCAAGGTGATCCTGCCGACCTTCGCGGGCGCCGGCACCCACATGAACGTGTCGGCCGTCGTGCTCGCCAAGAACGCGCCGAACGCGGCGAACGGCCTCAAGCTGATCGAGTGGCTGGTCGGCGAGCACGCGCAGAAAATCTACGCCGACATGAATTTCGAGTACCCGATCCGCGCCAGCATCCCGCCGCATCCGGTGATCGCCGCCTATGGCGAGCTCACCGCCGACCCGCTGCCGATCGCCACCATCGCCGCCAACAAGAAGACGGCCGCGACCCTGGTCGACAGAGTGGGCTTCGACAACTGAGCAACCGCGCGAGCACGGGACGCCCTTCACCCTCCCCTGGGCAGCGCGGCGGAGCCGCGCCGGGAGTGTCGCGCGTCCGCGCAGCGGACGTGCGGGGTGGGGTGATCGGCGAAGCCGGTCTTCTTGGCTTCACCCCACCCCGGTCGCGAGCTGCGCTCGCGCCCGACCCTCCCCCTCCA
>NZ_JACAAX010000008.1 GCF_013377085.1 Rhodoplanes sp.
CCGCGCAGCCTAAGACGTATTCTTGCCCAGTCTCGTCAGCTCTTTCCGGGCTACGCTCGCTTCAACTATAGGACTGAGTTCCGGGGCGGGGATAAGTTTTGTTTGCGCGGCGGCGGTGGCGAGCCCCGTTGTGAGCCACGTACCCTAAACGCGCAATAGCGTCATTAGCGATTTTTGTGCGAAAAACCCGAGTCTCTGTCACCCATAACCGGGCCGAGACGCCAGACCTGCTTATGCCGGAAGTCATATTAAAAGGGATTTATTCTCCCATTGTCGAAATTGAAATAGTACACTATCTTAGCATCATAGGAGTTAGCTATGCGCCTTTTCAGAGTGGCCGATCCGAGCGCCTTCGACGAGATCGCGGAGGATGGCATGGATTTTCACCTCGCCAGCGTTCAATCCGAACCGGAAATGATTTTTATCGTTGTTGGTGGGCGGGTTGCCATTCCGTTTGGTCAAGCATTTTTCGAGCCGAACATCAGCTATCTATCTGGACCAATCATGGCTACAGCCCTCTCTCAGTCACGAAGAGCGAGAAGAAGAATTCCTGTCCTGGCTTGCGGACCTACCTGAAGCGCCCCCGCTTTCGTCAGAACACCCCGGTGGATTCGGAGTGCCTCTGAGGCTTCGGATACCGGACATTCGACACGCAGGTGAACAGACCGTGTTGGCGTTCATAGTCGGTCCTCTTGCGCCTCTTCCGCCGCCACCCAGGCGTCCTGCTTCGATTTACGGACATCTCCCATTTGGCACCATGACCAGCAACTCCACCATCATCTATAGGTGGGAAGCGTTTCCAACCAGCCGTCGGATCACGCGGACCCCTACCGGCGGCACGATCACGCGCGATACCTACGCGGCGCCCGCATCGGAAGCCGCGTTTGCCGTAAATGGATTTGCCGCCGTGGCACGGTTCGCTCTGCCAAACCTTCTTCCGGCATGCTTCCGGTGGGAGCTGCAGCCAGTTCCAAGTTTGATTGAGTGCGGCGCAGCGGTGCCGCTTTATGGCCAGTCGGGGGGTGGCGTCGAGGTTTGCTTCCGAAATACCACGAATAATCGTTGTCCGATCGCGGATCCTATTCTCCTACCCAATATGTAGCAAGCGTAGGGTGGGCAAAGGCGCAGAGCGCCGTGCCCACGCGGTCTGGTTCCAGACGGTGGGCACGCTTCGCTTTGCCCACCCTACGGGCTGCGCGGCTGTTCGCTCGCACCGCTCGCTCACGTCACCCGGACGAAACTCCGCAACCTCGCCGCCCTGCGGTCGAACGTGGCGGTCGCCTCGCAGCCGCGGATGTGATTGATGTCGCCGATGGCGGCGTCGGCGAAATCGCCGCGGCCGGCCTTGTAGTCGGCGTGAAGGCCCGCCCTGCCCGCCACCCCTATGCCGTCTTTATACGGGCCGGTGCCGGGCCGTCTCGAAAACCTACGGCCGGGACTGCATCTTGGGGAGCAGCAAGACCCTGTTCCACCGAGGAGCAAGCCGATGTTGTCGTTGCATGCCCTGGCCAAGCCGTTGCTGGCGTGCCTCGTCCGAGTTCGTGAATTGCTGCTGGGCGCGCCCGACGACCGCTACCAGCCGGAGCGGCACTACATGCGCGGGCCGGGCCCGAAGTGGCGGGAGAAGTACGGCCGCGTCGCGGAGACCGCGCGATGAGCAACGCCCCGTCGCCGTTTCTCGACTCACGCGAGGAGATGCCGGTCGGACGAGCGGACCGCGAGCACGTCGGTACGGCTGCCCGCGGGCACGAGGCATCCAACGACGACAGCGACGCGCGACACCCCGATCACGGAGCGATCGCGTACTGCGTCCGCAACCACCTGATCTGAGACCGCCAGGTCGCAGACGATCTCGCGCCGGGCCGTGTCGGCCGCGTGTCGTCGGGAGCGTGTCATGCTGTTTCGCCCAATCCACCTCGGCCGGCCGACGGCGCATACGCCGCTGGCGCTGAACGTCGCCATCGGGGCGCTGGTCGTCGTGGTCGCGGGGTGCGCCCTCGTCGTCGTCGCGGCGCTGTGGACGGCCCTGTTCCGCACGGAACCGGCCCGTCCGACCATCGAGCAGTGCCGGGCGATGGCCGACACCGGTGCCCGCCTGGCCTGCTACGACCAGATCGTGGTTTCGGAACCTCAGTGGCCGGCCAAAGGCGCATTGGCGCCGGCCCCCCATCGAACGCCTTGAGGGTGGCGCGTCGACGCGAGGGGCGCTCCGCTGCGGCGGGGCCGCCCCGATGTCGTCGGACGTCGGGATGCGAGCGCCGCTCGATCAGCCGACTTCATAACCAGCGGACATGAATAGCTACGGTTTCGACATTTCAAACCAATGTCCGGAGGTGATAGACCCGAAGGTGATAGATCGGGTTGGAGCACCGAGCCTGCATGCTCCGACCCCCCGAAAAAATTCGACTGCTCACGCCTCGGCAACCGGACGCTGGAGAGATCGATGAGTGGGACCAGCCGGCGATCGTTCACCCTGGGTCTGACGGCCGCGTCCGCAGCGACGATCGTCGGCGGGCGGGCGGCGGCCGAGACGTTCCCGTCGCGCGCCGTGCGCATCATCGTGCCGTTCACGGCGGGCGGCGCCTCCGACACGCTGGCGCGGATCATCGCCGGACCGCTGCAGGACGCCTTCGGGCAGCCCGTGATCGTCGAGAGCCGGCCGGGCGGCAACAGCTCGATCGGCATGCTGGCGACCGCCACGGCGCTGCCGGACGGTTACACGCTGGTGGTCGGGCACATCGGTACCCACGCCATCACACCGGCGATCTCGCCGCCGAGCGGATACGACATCGCGACGACGTTCACGACCGTCGCCGTCCACGCCACCTCCTCGAACCTGCTGGTGGTTCGGTCGGACAGCGGCATCGCCACCCTGGCCGACCTGATCGCGCGCGCCAAGGCCAAGCCGGACGCCCTCAACTACGGCTCGCCCGGCGTCGGTTCGCCGTCGCACATCGCCGTCGTCCAGCTCGCGAGCATGACCGGCATCAAGGTCACCCACATCGCCTATCGGGGCAACTCGGCGGCCGTCACCGACATGCTCGGCGGGACGCTCGACTTCATGTTCGCCAGTCCGGCCGAAATCCTCGAGCATGTGCGGTCCGGCAAGCTGAAGGCGGTGGCGGCAAGCGGCCAGACGCGCTCGGTCGCCACGCCGGATGTCGCACCGGTCGCCGAACAGGGCGTTCCGGGCTTCGACTTCCGAACCTGGCACGTGCTTTCGATGCGGACCGAAACGCCGCCCGACGTCGCCGCGAAGATACGCGGGGCGGTCGCCGCCATCCTGGCCAGCGACGCCTATCGCAAACGCCTCGCCGATCTCAGCCTCGATCCCGGCATCGCCGACGGACTGGAGGCCGACAGGTTCGTCCGCGCCGAGATCGCGCGGTGGAAGAGCTTCGTGAAAGAGGCGGCTATTCGGCCGGAATAGCCGGGCCGTCGCGGTTCGGCTTTGGCACCCGGGCATGCCGGAGGAAATTCCCATGACCACCCCGCAAAGACCGCGCCGGCCCATCACCGACGCGCTGCGCCGGACCGTCGTCGAGGATCTGCCGGAGATCGCCTGGATCGGCAGCGAGGAGCTTCGCCGGAAGGTCGTCGAGGCGTGGGCCTACGCGCTCGCTGAAAGCAGCTTCGAGCGCATCACCAGCCTGCCGGCGGAGGGCAATCCGGGCATCTTCCTGCTCAAGCGGGGAACTCAGGCGGACCATCTGCGCGGCGTCACGCGGGTGGCGACCTCGATCGCGGACGAGTTCCTGTCGGCCTATCCGGAGGCGGACATCGATCGCGATGTGGTGATCGCCGGCGGCCTCGTCCACGACGTCGGCAAGCCGTGGGAGTTCGATCCGGTCAACCGGGCGAAATGGACCGGTGATCCGTCACGCACCGGCCTGCCGTCGCTGCGCCACCCGGTCTACGGCATTCACGTCTGCGTCGCCGTCGGCCTTCCCGAGGAGGTGATGCACATCGTTCTGGCGCATTCCTACGAGGGCGATTTTCTCGTCCGCAGCCTGGAGGCCATCATCGTGCACCGCGCCGACTCGCTGTGGTGGGCGGTGGCCGGCGGGGCCGGCCTGCTCGATCCGAAGAGCGACGCGATTCTGGAAGGCCGGAAGATTTCACCTCGCCGGCTCAAGGACCAGCCGGGCTCGCGCTGAGGGAGCGGCGGCCGCGTTGCGGCGCGCGAGCCGTGCGTCGGTACGATTGTCGCGAGCGCGCCCTACTCCACGCCCTGCGCCATCAGGGGCGCCTTGCCGTAGAGCGGATCGACGACGAACTGCGCCGGCGCGTCCTTGCTGCCCGTCAGGTGCGGCGAGAACGCCTCGAGGTCGTAGGAGCGGCCGGGCCGAACCATCGTCACCGGGGCCAAGAGATCGGGCGACAGGATGGCGCCGAGCTTCGTCCGAGGCGCCGGGCCGAACGTCGCGGTCTGCGGGCCGACCTCGGTCCAGCCGAGGCTCGGCGCAGGCGCGGCGGCGGAGCCGTCGGCAGCCGAGGCCGGAGCGGCGGCGGCCACCATCAGAGCGACAATCGATATTGCTGCGAGCCCGTGCTTCATCCGCGCCTCTCCGTGGTCGGCCATCCTTCTGCCGGCAGAGTACCCGCGGGGCGGCTTGCGGCAAGGCGACGGCGGTCACGTGTGCGTGTGCCGCAGAGGGACGGTGGTTCAGGCCGGCGCCGCCCCGCGCACCTGCTCGACCAGCCTTCCGCTGTCGATCCGGTCGGCCAGCAGGTCATCGAGCGCGAAAGGCGGCCGCGCGGGAAGGCTGACCGTGCCCGGCAGCGAGGTTTCGCCGCGCTCCTGCGTCCGTTGCTCCAACGCCGACACCCAGAGGGCCGCGAGATCGATCCGCTGACGCATCGAGGGCGCGTACCGACCGATCAGCTCGGCATGAAAGGCGACGAGCTCGCCGCGCCAGTGGCGCGCCGCATCGCTGTCGGGGTCCGTCGCGAGCTTGATCAGGTGAAGACAAATCAAGCGGATCTGGCTCTTGACCGCGGCAAGCTCGGAGCGCCCCACGCTTTCGATCTCCTCGGCCACGTTTTCGGCGTCGAACGCGTTGGGGAGGTCGCGCCGGCCGCCGAGCAGACGGATCGCCTCCGCCTGCTGCTCGGACCACAGCAGGATGTCGTCGTCGTAGAGCGTGCGCCTGGTGTCGCTCATGCCTGCTCCGCCGGGCCTGCCCCCACCGTCGGCATCATATCGGGCAACCGTGGGGTGGGCAAAGTGCAGCGTGCCCACCGAACGCGTTTGCCAGATCGCCGATACGGTCGCGTGGTCACGGCGCTTTGCGCCTTTGACCAGCCTACATCTATTGAAAGACGCGCCTCACTGGATGTGCAGGGCGTGCAGGAGATGTCCGATCGCGCCCGTGCTCGTCTTGGCCGCGACGAGGCACTGCTCGCGCGCCTGGCGGGCGCCGGAGTCGGCGGTGTAGTCGACCGCGGCGACGTGGCAGAGGCCCTCCGCGTTGGCGCTGCGGTAGGTCTCCAGCTCGATGATGGTACCGGCGAAGGTCCAGGTGAGGATCGCCAGCAGTGCGACCAGGACGCCGAGGACATGCTTCATCGGATCACACCAGCCGGCTCTGCTCCACCGCCGCCCCGACGAAGGAGGCGAACAGCGGATGCGGGGCGAAGGGACGCGACTTCAGCTCCGGGTGGAACTGCACGCCGATGAACCAGGGATGATCGACATACTCGATGATCTCGGGCAGCAGGCCGTCCGGCGACATGCCGCAGAAGCGCATGCCGTGCCGCTCGAGCCGGTCCTTGTAGCGGGTGTTGACCTCGTAGCGGTGGCGGTGCCGCTCGGAGATTTCGGTCGCTCCGTAGATGGCGCTGACCTTGCTGCCGGCGGCGAGCTCCGCCGCGTAGGCGCCGAGCCGCATGGTGCCGCCGAGATTGCCGCCCTGGGCGCGGGTCTCCAGCTCGTTGCCGCGCAGCCATTCGGTCATCAGGCCGACCACCGGCTCGGTCGTCGCACCGAACTCGGACGAGTTGGCGTCGGCGATGCCGCACAGGTTGCGGGCCGCCTCGACCACGGCCATCTGCATGCCGAAGCAGATGCCGAAATACGGCACCCGCCGCTCGCGGGCGAACTGCGCCGCCTGGATCTTGCCCTCGGCTCCGCGCTGGCCGAAGCCGCCCGGCACCAGGATGCCGTGGACGTGCTCGAGGAACGGCGCCGGATCCTCGCGCTCGAACACCTCGCTCTCGATCCAGTCGAGATTGACCCGCACCTTGTTGGCGACGCCGCCATGGGTGAGTGCCTCGGTCAGCGACTTATAGGCATCCTTCATGCCCGTGTACTTGCCGACGATGGCGATCGTCACCTCGCCTTCCGGGTTGCGGATGCGGTCGGTGATGAAGCGCCAGCGGGCCAGATCGGGCTCGCGCTCGGCCGGCAGGCCGAAGGCGTGCAGCACCTCGGCGTCGAAGCCGGCCTCGTGATAGGCCTCCGGCACGGCGTAGATCGAATCGGCGTCGCGCGCCTCGATCACGGCGGTCTCGCGCACATTGCAGAACAGCGAGAGCTTGCGCCGCTCCTCCTTGGGGATCGGCCGGTCGGTGCGGCACAGCAGGATGTCGGGTTGGATGCCGATCGAGCGCAGCTCCTTGACCGAGTGCTGGGTCGGCTTGGTCTTCAGCTCGCCCGCCGAGGGAATGTAGGGCAGCAAGGTGAGGTGGATGTAGATCGCCGCGCCGCGCGGCACCTCGATGCCGAACTGGCGGATCGCCTCGAAGAACGGCAGGCCCTCGATGTCGCCGACCGTGCCGCCGATCTCGACCAGCACGAAGTCGTAGCCGTCGCCGCCGTCGCGGATGAAGTCCTTGATGGCGTTGGTGACGTGCGGGATCACCTGGATGGTGGCGCCGAGATAGTCGCCGCGCCGCTCCTTGGCGAGGATCTCCTGGTAGATGCGGCCCGTGGTGATGTTGTCCTGGCGGGTCGCCGGGCGGCCCGTGAAGCGCTCGTAATGGCCGAGGTCGAGATCCGTCTCGGCGCCGTCGTCCGTGACGAACACCTCGCCGTGCTGGTACGGCGACATCGTTCCCGGATCGACGTTGAGATAGGGGTCGAGCTTGCGCAGCCGGACCGAATAGCCGCGCGCCTGCAGCAGCGCCCCGAGCGCCGCCGAAGCCAAGCCTTTGCCGAGCGAGGAGACCACGCCGCCGGTGATGAAGATGTACCGCGTCATGGGGCTCAAGCTCTAACGCCCGGGAAGCGATTCGACGAGGCATTTGCGCGCAGGGCTGCCCCGCCGGACCAGGGCATCATCGCCACGGCCGGGTGTTTCACGCCATCACGCAATGGCTTGTCTCCAAAGTCTCGTGTGGCGGACGAGCTCGACTCGGCCGTGGATGACGGATGTCGTCGAACGGGCGACCGGCCCGCGCGGCGGGCCGAGGCCCGCCCGTCACTGCGAGCGCGGCACTTCCGGACCCGACGGGGCCGGAGCGGGTGCGGACGGCGCCGCGGGTGCCGCCGGTTGGCCGCCGCCCGGGAGCTGGTCGAGCACGCCGCGGCCGCTGCCGAGCGGCGACTGGGTGCCGGAGGCCGGCGCCGAGGGGCCATCGACCGGAATCACCGAGGTCGGCCGGTGCGAGAGGCCGGCCAGCACCGACAGCAGCAGGCTGGTGATGAAGAAGGCCCCGGCCAGGACCGCGGTGGCCCGGGTCAGGGCGTTGCCGCTGCCGCGGTTGCTCATGAAGCCGCCGCCGCCGCCCATGCCGAGCGCGCCGCCCTCGGACCGCTGGAGAAGCACCAGCCCGATCATGGCGAGCACGATCATCAGGTGGACGACAATGACGACGGTCTGCATGGGACGTTCCGCTGAAACGACGCTGAAAAAACCGAATACCCTGTGACGCGACCCGCACCGGGGTCCGGCACCGGGGCCGACCGGCGACATATAGGGGCGGCGCGCCGCGTCTACACGATCCCGCCCCGCTTTTCCACCCGTGGAACCGAAAAATGCCGATCGTGACTTGCGTTCACCCTCCCCTGGAGGGGGAGGGTCGGGGGCGCGCGACAGCGCGCACCGGGGTGGGGTGAAGCCACGCAGGCCGGCTTCGCCGATCACCCCCTCCCGGACCGCTTCGCGGTCCGACCTCCCCCTCCAGGGGGAGGTGAAACACGTTCCACGCCAAGGCGTTACGCGAACGGGCGGGCTTACTTGTACGCCGCCGCGATGGCCAGAAAGTCGGTCGCCTTGAGGCTGGCGCCGCCGACCAGCGCGCCGTCGACATTGGCGACCGCCATCAGCTCGGCAGCGTTGGAGGGCTTCACCGAGCCGCCATAGAGGATGCGCACGCCCTCCCCCTCGGCGCCGAAGCGTGCGACGATTCGGGCCCGGATGAAGCCGTGCGCCTCGGCGACGTCGGCCGCGGTCGGCGTCAGGCCGGTGCCGATCGCCCAGACCGGCTCGTAGGCGATGACGAGATTCTTGGCGGTCGACCCGTCCGGCAGCGAGCCGGCGAGCTGGACGCCCAGCACGTCGAGGGTCTTTCCGCCGACGCGCTCGTCCTTGGTCTCGCCGATGCAGACGATGGCCAGGAGCCCGGCCCGCCAGGCCGCCAGCGCCTTGGCGCGCACCTCGGCGTCGCTCTCCTTGTGGTAGGTGCGGCGCTCCGAATGGCCGACGATCACGGCGCCGGCGCCGGCATCGGCCAGCATCTCGGCCGCGATGTCGCCCGTGAAGGCGCCCGACACCTCGGCGTGGCAGTCCTGGCCGCCGATCGCCACCAGGGTTCCCTTGGCGCGCGCCGCGAAGGCGGCCACCAGGGTCGCCGGCGGGCACACCATCAGGTCGCACCGCGCGTAGCCCGGCGCCGCCGCCACCATGGCGTCGAGCTCGCCGATCGAGCCCGCGAGCCCGTTCATCTTCCAATTGCCCGCGACCAGCGGACGACGCGCAGCCGTCATCGGAGTCCTCGTGATGTCAAGGCGTTCGGGCCAAGGCTCCGGGCGTGGGCGCAACGGAGCCCCCGGGGCGCCGGCGCGAACGCGGCCATGGCCGGGTTCAACCTGGGTGTTATGCCATGATCGTCCCGGCGGTGCGACAAAATCCGCCGCCGCGCGGGCGGTTAGCCTCTGTTGCGGGGGGGAGGCACCCTGCCTATGATGCGCCCGCCGTCAGGCCGGCCAACCATGGCCGTTTCCCCCTCGCGCGCCGCCGGCCAGGCCCGGCGGGCGGCGCGGCCGATCGACGGGGCTTTCTTCCGCCACCCGTATCGCGGATGTCGCGTGAAGACGCCCGGAACCATTGCGAACAGGACACATGCTCCGCGGATTGCGAAAAGCCTCATCCAACTGGCTCGGCAAGGTCATCATGGCCGCCGTGGTCACGTTCCTGGTCATCAGCTTCGTCGTCTGGGGGATCGGCGACATCTTCCGCGGCTTCGGCGTCTCGACGGTCGCGACGATCGGCAACAGCGAGATCACGGTCGAGCAGTTCCGCCAGTTCTACAACGACCGGCTGCAGCAATACGGCCGCCAGCTCGGCCGTCCGATCACGGCCGACCAGGCCCGCGCCGCCGGGCTCGACCGGCAGATCCTCTCGACCCTGATCGCCGAGGCCGTGCTCGACGAGCGCGCCCGCCAGCTCGGGCTCGGCATCTCGGATGCCGAGGTGGTCCGCCAGGTCATGCAGGATCCGACGTTCCGGGGCGCCAACGGCCAGTTCGACCAGACCCGCTTCGCCTATCTGATCCGCCAGGCCGGCTACACCGAGCAGCGATTCATCTCCGAGCAGCGCCGCATCTCGCTGCGCCGCCAGCTCGCCGGCGCGATCGGCGGCGACGTCAAGGCGCCCCAGGCCATGGCCGAGGCGCTGACCCGCTACGAGAACGAGGCGCGGTTCATCGACTATGTCGTGCTCGACGCCGCCAAGGCGGGCGACATCCCGGCGCCGACCCAAGAGCAGCTCCAGGCCTATTACGACCAGCGCAAGTTCCTGTTCCGCGCGCCCGAGTTCCGCAAGCTGCTGCTCCTCACGCTGTCGCCCGAGGAGATCGCCCGCACGGCCGAGGTGAGCGACGACGACGCCAAGAAGGCCTTCGAGGCGCGCGCCAGCCGCTACACCACGCCGGAGAAGCGGCAACTGCAGCAGATCTCTTTCCCGACCATCGAGGAGGCCCAGGCCGCCCACGAGAAGCTCGCCGGCGGCCTGAGCTTCGAGGCGCTCGCGGCCGAGCGCAACGTCGCCCCCACCGACCTCGACCTCGGGCTGGTGGCCAAGGCCGAGATGCTCGACCCGGCGATCGCCGCGGCGGCCTTCGGCCTGCCCGACGGCGGCGTCAGCGCCCCCGTCAAGGGCCGCTTCACCACCGCGATCGTGCGGGTCGGCAAGATCGAGCCCGGCCACGCGACGCCGTTCGCCGAGGTCGCACCGCAGATCAAGAAGGACCTCGCGCTGGAGCGCGCCAAGGCCACGCTGGCGGAGCTGCGCGACAAGGTCGAGGACGAGCTCGCCGGCGGCCAGCGGCTCGACGAGATCGGCCAGAAGCTCAAGCTGCCGGTGCAGATTATCGCGGCGGTCGACCGCTCCGGCCGCGCCCCCGACGGCCAGGCCGTGACGCTGCCGAAGGACATCGACGTGCTCGGCCCGGCCTTCGCGTCGCAGGTCGGCATCGAGAACGAGGCCGTGACGCTGCCGGGCGGCGGCTATGTCTGGTACGAGGTCGACAGCGTGACGCCGTCGCGCGAGCGCCCCTTCGACGAGGTCAAGGACCGGGTCGCCGAACGCTGGCGCAACGACGAGATCGCCACGCGGCTGACCGCCAAGGCGACCGAGATCGCCGACAAGCTGAAGGGCGGCGCCTGGCTGGCCGAGGTCGCGGCCACCGATGGGCTCAAGGTCGAGTCCGCGCCCGGCCTCGGGCGGCGCAGCGGCGGGCCGCTGCCCCCCGAGGTGATCGCCCAGGTGTTCAAGACCCCGAAGGACGGCGTCGGCACCGCCATCGGCACCAGCCCGACCGAGCGCATCGTGTTCCGGGTGACCGACGTCAAGCCGCCGCCGTTCGACGCCGAGGCGGACGTCACCAAGAAGCTGCTCGACCAGTTGCGAAACGCCTATTCGGACGACGTGATGGCGCAATATGTCGGCCAGCTACAGTCCGACCTCAAGGTCAAGATCAACCAGGCGGCGCTGGCCCAGGCGGTCGGACGGGGCTCGGCCGACCAGCCGTAAGCGCAAGCGAGCCGCAAGCGTTAAGCGACATGCAGATCGAACCGCAGGCCGGAGCCTTTGTCGACGCCTATGGGCGCGGCATCGCCCAGGTGGTGTCGACCACGCTGGTGGCCGACCTCGAGACGCCGGTCTCCGCCTTCATCAAGGTGGCGGAGGGAAAGCCCGCGAGCTTCCTGCTCGAATCGGTCGAGGGCGGTGCCGTGCGGGGCCGCTACTCGATCATCGGGCTCGATCCCGACCTCGTCTTCCGCATCGTCGCGGGCAAGGCCGAGATCGTCCGCCCGGTCCGCGACCAGCCCGATGTCGTCACGCCCTGCCCCGAGCCGCCGCTCGCGGCGCTCCGCAACGTGATCGCCGACAGCCGCATCGCGCTCCCCGACACCCTGCCGCCGATGGCGGCCGGCGTGTTCGGCTATCTCGGCTACGACACGGTGCGGCTGATGGAGGATCTGGGGCCGCCCAACCCCGACCCGATCGGCATCCCGGACGCCGTGCTGGTACGGCCGACCGTCGTCATCGTGTTCGACGCCGTCAAGGACACCGTCACGCTGGTGACGCCGGTGCGGCCCGATCCCGCCGTGCCGGCCCGCGTCGCCTATGCGCGCGCCGTCGAGCGGCTGACCGCCGTGGTCGACGCGCTCGACCGGCCGCTGCTCAAGGAGCCGGCCGGCGACCTGTCGGAAGCGCTCGACACGCCGCCCGTGTCAAACACCACGGCGGACGAGTACGCCGAGATGGTGCGGCGGGCCAAGGAGTACATCGCCGCCGGCGACATTTTTCAGGTCGTGCTGGCGCAGCGCTTTTCGACGCCGTTCGCGCTGCCCCCGTTCGCCCTCTACCGCGCGCTCAGGCGGGTCAATCCGGCCCCCTTCCTGTTCTTCCTCGATTTCGGCGGCTACGCCGTGGTCGGCTCCAGCCCCGAGATCCTGGTGCGGGTGCGAGAAAACACCGTGACGATCCGGCCGATCGCCGGCACGCGGCCGCGCGGAAATACGCCGCACGAGGACAAGGCGCTGGAGGAGGAGCTTCTGGCCGATCCGAAGGAATGCGCCGAGCACCTGATGCTGCTCGACCTCGGCCGCAACGATGTCGGCCGCGTCGCCGCGATCGGCACCGTCACGGTGACGGACCAGTTCTTCGTCGAGCGCTACAGCCAGGTGATGCACATCGTCTCCAATGTCGAGGGGAGGCTCGCCTCCTCGAATGATGCCCTCGATGCGCTCGCCGCTGGGTTTCCCGCCGGCACCGTCTCGGGTGCGCCGAAGGTGCGGGCGATGCAGATCATCGACGAGCTGGAGACGGAGAAGCGCGGGCTCTATGCCGGCTGCGTCGGCTACTTCTCGGCCGCCGGCGAGATGGATAGCTGCATCGTGCTGCGCACCGCGCTGGTCAAGGACGGCACCATGTATGTCCAGGCCGGCGCCGGCATCGTGGCGGACTCCAACCCGGCCGCCGAGCAGCAGGAATGCGTCAACAAGGCCAAGGCTTTGTTCCGCGCCGCCGAGGAAGCCCGAAGGTTCGCCAGCGCGGCGAAGCGCGGGCAGTGACGACTTCGCAGGGTGGATGAGGCGCGAAGCGCCGTAATCCGCCGTTCTTGCCCGCGTCCTGCGGCGGGTCACCGCGCTTCTCGGCTGACCCGCCCACGATGTCCTGGCCTCCCCTCATGGTGAGGAGCGATCCGCAGGATCGCGTCTCGAACCATGAGGCCGCTGAGGCCCGCGCCGCGGCCGCCCCCGCCCTTCGAGACGCCCGCTGCGCGGGCTCCTCGGGACGAGGGCGGTGAGGGGCCGGCATGATCGCGCCGGTCACACGTTCCGCCGGTACTGGCCGCCCACCTCGAACAGCGCCGTCGCGATCTGGCCGAGCGAGCAGCAGCGCACCGCGTCCATCAGCACGGCGAACATGTTGTCCCCGCGGGTCGCCGCCGCCTGGAGACGGGCCAGCGCCGGCCTGCTTTCGGCCGCGTGCCGGGACTGGAAATCGCGCAGGCGCGTGATCTGCGAGTGCTTCTCTTCCGCGGTCGAGCGCACCAGGCCGCACGAAAAGTCGGCAGCGGCTTCCGGCATCGCACGCAAAAACGTGTTGACGCCGACGATCGGCAGCGACCCGTCGTGTTTCATTTGTTCGTAGGCGAGCGACTCGTCCTGGATCCTGCTGCGCTGATAGCCGGTCTCCATGGCGCCGAGCACGCCGCCGCGCGCCGCGATGGCGTCGAACTCCCTCAGCACCGCCTCCTCGACCAAGTCGGTCAGCTCCTCGATCAGGAACGAGCCCTGGTTCGGGTTCTGATTCTTGGCGACCCCCCATTCGCGATTGAGGACGAGCTGGATCGCCAGCGCGCGCCGCACGCTGTCCTCGGTCGGCGTCGTCACCGCCTCGTCGAAGGCGTTGGTGTGCAGCGAGTTGCAGTTGTCGTAGATGGCGAGCAGCGCCTGCAGCGTGGTGCGGATATCGTTGAACGCCATCTCCTGCGCATGCAGCGAACGGCCCGACGTCTGGATGTGGTATTTCAGCTTCTGAGACCGCTCGTTTCCGCCGTAGCGGTGTTTCATCGCGATCGCCCAGATGCGGCGCGCGACCCGGCCGATGACGGCGTATTCCGGATCCATCCCGTTGGAGAAGAAGAACGACAGGTTGGGGGCGAAGTCGTCGATGCACATGCCGCGCGCCAGGTAGGCCTCGACGTAAGTAAAACCGTTGGCGAGCGTGAAGGCGAGCTGGGAGATCGGGTTCGCGCCGGCCTCGGCGATGTGATAGCCGGAGATCGACACCGAGTAGAAGTTGCGGATGGCGTTCTCGACGAAATACGCCTGCACGTCGCCCATCAGTCTGAGGGCGAAGTCGGTCGAGAAGATGCAGGTGTTCTGGCCCTGGTCCTCCTTCAGGATGTCGGCCTGCACGGTGCCGCGCACAGTAGCGAGCGTTTTTGCGCGCAACGCCGCCGCCTCGGCGTCGGTCGGATCGCGGCCCTCGCGGTCGCGGAAGAGACCGCGCTGCTGGTCGATCGCGGTGTCGAGGAACATCGCCAGGATGACCGGCGCCGGGCCGTTGATGGTCATCGACACCGAGGTCGCCGGATCGCAAAGGTCGAAGCCGGAATAGAGGACCTTCATGTCGTCCAGCGTCGCGATCGACACCCCGGAGTTCCCGATCTTTCCGAAAATGTCCGGCCGCTCGTCCGGATCGGCGCCGTAGAGCGTGACGGAATCGAACGCCGTCGACAGGCGCTTGGCCGGCATGCCTTCCGACAGCATGTGAAAACGGCGGTTGGTCCGGAACGCGTCGCCCTCCCCGGCGAACATCCGGGTCGGATCTTCGCTCTCGCGCTTGAAGGCGAACACGCCGGCCGTGAACGGAAACGCGCCCGGCACGTTCTCGCGCAAGAGCCAGGCGAGGATTTCGCCGTCGTCTTGCCAGCGCGGCAGCGCGACCTTGGGCACAGGCGTGCCCGACAGGGTCGTCTGCACGAGGCCGTTGCGCGTCTCCCTGCCCGGCGCGGCCGTGATCATCTCGGTACCGCGATAGCGCTCGACCGTGGCGGGCCACGCCGCCAGCAGGTCGCGGCTTTCGGGATCGAGCTGCACCTCCTTGCTGGCGATCAGCGCCGTGATATCGGCGTCGGCGCCGCCGCACGTCTGCAGAAGCGCGCGGCTGCGCAACAGCGCCTGCCGGTCGCGGGCGACGGCACACTGCGCGGCGGCGTGCCGGTGATGGGCACGGACCGTCTCGGCGACGTCGGCGAGATAGCGGCTTCGCTCGGGCGGCACCACCGCGCGGGCGGCCGATGCCTGTCTGACCGAAACCCGCGGCAGCCGCCGCTCGCCGCCGGGCAGCCCGAGGCCGGCCAACCGGTCCGCGATCGCCTGGTAGAGCGCCGTCACGCCGTCGTCGTCGAAGCGCGCCGCGATCGTGCCGTACACCGGCATGTCCTCGGGCCGCCGGTCGAACAGACCGCGATTGCGCTGAACCTGTTTGCGGACGTCGTGCAGGGCGTCCTCGGCGCCTCGACGCTCGAACTTGTTGATGGCGACGAAGTCGGCGAAGTCCAGCATGTCGATCTTCTCGAGCTGGGTCGCGGCGCCGAACTCCGGAGTCATCACGTAGACCGAGAGGTCGGCGATCCCGGTGATCGCGGTGTCGCCCTGCCCGATCCCCGAGGTTTCGACGATGACGAGATCGAAACCGGCCGCCTTGCAGGCCGCGACGGCGTCCGGGACGGCGCGGGACAGCGCCGATCCGGCCTCGCGGGTCGCCAGCGACCGCATGTAGATGTTCGGATGATGCAGCGCATTCATCCGGATGCGATCGCCGAGCAGCGCCCCGCCCGATCGGCGCCGCGACGGATCGACGGCCAGCACGGCGATCTTCAGCGCGTCCTGATGGTCGAGGCGGAAGCGCCGCAAGAGCTCGTCGGTCAGGCTCGACTTGCCGGAGCCGCCGGTGCCGGTCAGGCCGAGCACCGGAACCTGCCTTTGCCCGGCGTCGACCAGCACGGCCCTGATCTCGGCCGGACAGGCCTCGTTCTCGCACGCCGTGATGATGCGCGCGAGCGCACGGCGGTCGCCGCGCGTGAACGCCAGCGGATCCGCCGGCAGCCGCGCGCAAAGGTCGACGTCGGCGCGCGCCATCACGTCGTCGATCATCCCCTGCAGGCCCATGGCCTGGCCGTCCTGCGGCGTGTAGATGCGCTCGACCCCGCGGGCGTGCAGGGCCGCCACCTCGGCCGGGACGATGACGCCGCCGCCGCCGCCGAAAACCTTGATGTCGGAGGCGCCGGCCTGCCGCAGCAGGTCGATCATGTAGCCGAAGAACTCGATGTGGCCGCCCTGATAGGACGTCACCGCGATCCCCTGGACATCCTCCTGGAGCGCCGCGTCGACGATCTCCTCGACCGAGCGGTTGTGGCCGAGATGGATCACCTCGGCGCCGCCCGACTGCAGGATCCGCCGCATGAGGTTGATCGAGGCGTCGTGACCGTCGAACAGGCTCGCCGCGGTGACGAACCGCAGCTTGTGGCGAGGCCGGTAGGCGGTCGCCGCCGGTACCTGCGGAGCCGGGGAGATGCGGGTCGCGCCCGTCACGGTCGTCGCGGTCGATGTCGGCTGGTTCATGGATGCAAAAACCTCGACATTCGAAAATAAACGCTCGGCGCGCAGACGCCCGCGTCGCCGCAGAAAGCCGAAGACGGCAGCTTACAAGAAAACCAGATCGTGCAACCAGTGATGTCGATCGACGCGGCGCCTCGCGCGGCTCGGCCGAACACGAACCGCTCCGTCGTGACCGCGTCGACGACGAAGGCGAACACCGCGCCGACCCGGGCGATGGCGAGGATGTCGGTGTCGGCGACGATCCAACAGGTGCGGGAGACCGTCGCCGGGAGCACCCGCAGCAGGGCGGGATCGGCCTGTCCGACGAAGTCGTGCAGCGCGCCGACGCCGATGCCGGCGCGGACCGCTTCGAGCTGCCCGATCACGCTCGCAGACTCGAACCGTAGCCCGTCGGGTATGCCGAACTCGCCCAGATAGTCGAGCCGGTCGGTGAACAGGAGATCCGGCACATAGCAGACGACCCGGTGGTCCCGCAGGTCGGCGACGGTGCCGATGGGAGCGTGCGCGGCCAGATCGTCGCGGCTCGCATAAAGGCCGAGCGTGTAGTCGGCCGGCCGCCGGACGTCGAGGCGCGACGCATCCGGCGGGTCGATCGTGACGACGATGTCGGCTTCGCGCTTGGCCAGCGAAAAGACCCGCGGCAGCGGCACGAGCTGCACGGTCAGGTTCGGGTGGCGCGCCAACAGCGGGCCGAGCCGCCGGGCCAGGAACCAGGTGCCGAACCCGTCGGGCGCGCCGAACCGCACCGTGCCCGACAGCGCCGCGTCGGTGCCCGAAATGGCACTCTCGACGCCGAGCGCCGTAGTCTCCATGGCTTCCACGGCGGCCAGCAGCCGCTCGCCGGGCGCAGTCAGGCGGCAGCCCTGCGGATGGTGCTCGAACAGCGTGGTGCTCAGGCCGACCTCCAGGGCGCGCACCCGCGCCCATCTCGACAAGGTGAAGAGCTACATCGACATCGGCATCGCCGAAGGAGCGACGCTCGCGGTCGACGGCCGCGGCTTCACCATGCAGGGCTACGAGACGGCTTCCTCCGTCGGCAAGAGCCGGCGAGGCCGTTTCGGATCTCGGACCGATCGCCGATCGAATGCACTATTTGGGGTCGATCATAGGCAGCCACCAGTTCCATGAATCCCTGTTGAGGCGGAACATGAGTCGTTTGGCTTGGCAGTCCCGGTCGGGGATGAAAACTTCAAATATGGGATAGTCCTGCTTCCTGGTTCGGGTTCCGTTGCAGCCATTGAGCACGATACGCCCCGTGATGTCGTGGAACGAGCGGACGCCGTCCGGATAGGCTTCTTCCCAGTAGCCTCCCTTCGAACTCCAGTACCGCGGCGAGGGTGGCTTCTGGTCCTGCGGGATCATGATGGTGAACCCGTCATAGGTTTGAAGCGCGGCGGAGGTGTGCGTGTCGGGATCGGACGGCGGCTTTTCCCCGTTGGTTTGGATGCACGACGGATGTCTGCGCCAGTTAAGAAACTCGGCCCAGTTGCAAGGACGCCCGTCGAATGCGGCCCAAGCAGTGAATCCGAGGAACAAGACGAAGAATGCCGTCACGCTCCACAGCAAGAGCTCTCCGGCGATCCGGGCGCCGCGACTTCGCGCCGTCACGAGTCGCGAAAACGCAAACAGAAGGATCATTCCGACGAACACGAGAGAGATGAGAATGACGGCCGATCGGGTGTCCCCGGCGAAATGACTGACTATCGCGGCGGCGGCCGCGATGCCGGCGACGCCAATCGCAAAGCGCAATGCCGGAACCCGCCGTTGCGCCTCGACGAGCACCTCCCAAGGATTCAGCGGGTTCGGGTTTGACGGCACCGGTGCTCTCCATTGCATCGAGAAAAGAGGGTGTCGATACCGCAAGCCTACGGTGAGGCCGCGATCGATTGCAACCATCGCGCCCGTAATAAGGGAGCTTGCCAATACTCACCGTCGCATTCATCGGCCTCGGCAACATGGGCGGTCCGGTGGCCGCGAACCTGGTCAAGGCCGGGCACGCGGTCCGCGGCGTCGATCTGGGCGCCGCCCATCTGGAGGCCGTCGCTGCAGCCGGGGTCGCGCCGAAAACCTCGGCGGCCGAGGCGGTCGCCGGCGCCGAGGTCGTGATCACCATGCTGCAGCCGGGCCCGCACGTGCTCGCCGTGTGGAGCGACGTGCTGGCCCATGCGGCACCCGGCACGCTCGTGATCGACTCCTCGACCATCGACCTCGACAGCGCCCGCAAAGCCCACGCGATGGCGGCCGAGCGCGGCTGTCGGTCGGTCGACGCGCCGGTGTCGGGCGGCACCGGCGGCGCCACCGCCGCGACGCTGACTTCATGTGCGGCGGCGAGGCGACGGCGTTCGCGCGGGCCGAGACGCTGCTGGCCGCGATGGGCAAAAGAATCGTCCATTGCGGCCCAGCCGGAAACGGCCAGGCGGCAAAAATCTGCAACAACATGATCCTCGGCGTCTCGATGATCGCCGTGTGCGAGGCCTTCGTGCTCGGCGAAAAGCTCGGCCTGTCGCACCAGGCGCTGTTCGATGTCGCCTCGACCTCGTCGGGCCAGTGCTGGTCGCTGACCAGCTACTGCCCGGTCCCCGGCCCGGTGCCGGCCTCGCCGGCCAACCGCGACTAACAAGCCGGGCTTTTCCGTTGCCCTGATGCTGAAGGACCTGAAGATCGCCCAGGACGCCGCACAATCAGCGGGCGCGGCAACGCCGCTCGGGGCAAACGCGGCCGCCCTCTACGACGCCTTCGCAGCGGCCGGCCACGGCGGCATGGATTTCTCGGCGATCGTCGACCTCGTGCGCCGCGGCCCGCACTGACGGCAGGCCGCGCGGACGGGGCCCCTAAGCCGCGCGGATCTCGCCCAGAAAGCCCTCGACGCCCTGCTTGAGGCGGTCCGACTGCGCCGCCAGCTCACCGGCCGCACCGAGCACCTGCCCGGCGACGCCGCCGACCGCATCGGCAGCCTGCGTCACCCCGGCGATGTTGCCCGAGACCTGCTGGGTGCCGCGCGCCGCCTCCTGGACGTTGCGGGCGATCTCCCGGGTCGCGGCGCCCTGCTCCTCGATCGCCGAGGCGATCGAGGTGGCGATCCGGCTCACCTCGTCGATCGTGCTGGCGATGCCGCGGATCGCCTGAACGGCCTCGCCGGTGACGCTCTGGATGGCGGCGATCTGGGCGGCGATCTCCTCGGTCGCCGTCGCGGTCTGGTTGGCCAGCGACTTCACCTCGGAGGCCACCACGGCGAAGCCCTTGCCGGCCTCGCCGGCTCGCGCCGCCTCGATGGTGGCGTTGAGGGCCAGCAGGTTGGTCTGCGACGCGATGGTCTGGATGAGGCCGACCACCTCGCCGATCTTCTGGGCCCCGTCGGCGAGCTTCTGGACCGTGACATCGGTGCGCTTCGCCTCCTCGACCGCCTGATTGGCGATCGCGGCCGACTGCGTCACCTGACGGCCGATCTCCTGGGTGGTGGCGGAAAGCTCCTCGGTCGCGGTCGCCACCGTCTGCACATTGGCGGAGGTCTGCTCGGAGGCCGCCGCGACGGTCGTCGCCTGACGGCTGCTTTCGCCCGCCGTCGTGCTCAACGACCGCGCCGTGCCCTCCATGGTCGATGCCGCCGTCGACAGGGTTTTGACGAGCTCGCCGATCTGGCCCTCGAACCGTCCCGTCACCGTGTCGATCCGCTGCGCCCGCTGGTCCTTGGCGCGCTGCTCCGCCTCGCGGGCCTCGCCCATCCGGTCGGCCGCGATGGCGTTCTGGCGCAGCACCTCGATCGCCTGGGCCATCTGGCCGAGCTCGTCGGAGCGGTCGCGCGCCGGCACCTCGACGTCGTGCTGCCCATCGGCGAGGCGCGAGATCACGCCGGTGAGCGACGCCACCGGCCGCAGCACGCGGCGCCCGAACACCACGGCCGCCACGGCCACGGCGCCGAGCGCCATGCCCATCAGCACCAGTGCCGAGACCAATTGGATCATCGCCTGTCGCCGTTCGACCGCGACCACCTCGGCCGCCGTGGCGAGGGCCGCGTCGCGCGGCAACAGCGTGCTTTCGAGCCCCGGGACGTGCCGTTGGCGATACTCGACGACCGACAGCGGGTATTTGCCGTCCGAACGGCCCGCTTTCATGATCTCGGCGTAGACGGCCGCGGAGTCGCCGTAGAACTTCTGCTGCACGGTCGCGACGGCATCGGCGACGAGCTTCGGATCGCCGATCCGATGCGTCGCCGCGACGATGCTGGACCAGTCCTGGTCGATGCGGCCGCCGAGTTCGGCGATCCGGTCGAGCTGGTCGCGCGTCATCGGCGCGCCCGCGCTCATCGCCTGGATGAACACGGTGCCGCGATTGCCGCTGTTGAGGCGGACCGTGGCGCTCTTGCGGGCGATGTCGATATAGGTCGGCACGCCGGCGATCTTGCCGGCCGCGGCGCCGTCGATGGCGCCCACCAGGCGGTCGATGGCCTCGTAGTGGCGCTCGAACTCGGCGACCGACGCGGCGAAGACATCCGGCTCGCGATCCTTCCGCGGCAGGGCCATGTTGCGGTCGAGACGTCGCCGCAGGGCGGTCAGGTCCGTCGAGACCTTCTCGAGAATCCCGACCAGGGCGGTCGAATCGAGCGACGACTCGCGCAGGAGCGTCGTCGCGGACGCCAGCCGCTGGTCGGTGGTCCCCCGCAGGCCGGCGATCGCGGCCTTGGTCTTCTCGTCGACGGGCGCCTCGGTCGCGAGCGCGACATTGTAGGGGCCGCGCTCGTTCGCCAGGCTTTCCGGAATCCGCATCGTCGCCGTCACGACACTCACGGCATCGCCCGAGGACCGCGCGTTCTGGAACCTCCCGAATCCGTCCTGAACCAGGATGCCTGCCGTGATCAGGCCCGGCACCGAGGCTCCGGCCAGGCAAACAAGGAACATCGTCCGAATGCGCATTGCCGTTCCACCCGCAAGGTTGACCACCCGGGCATAGGCCGTCTTCACTAATTTCTCCTGAATGAGGTAAAATATTCCTCTCTCGGCCGATCCGGGCGAGGGCGACCCGACAGCAAGTCCTCCGCAGGCCGCGCGCCTTGACCCCCTTCCGCCGTGCGGTCTAAGACCCCGGGGGGAGCGGCGGCGGCGCCATGATCGTCCTGATCGACAACTACGACAGCTTCACGTTCAACCTCGTCCACTACCTGGGCGGGCTGGGGGCGGACGTCGTCGTGCATCGCAACGACAAGATCACGGCCGATGCCGTGCTGGCCGCCGAGCCGGAGGCGATCGTGCTGTCGCCCGGCCCCTGCACGCCCAACGAGGCCGGCATCTGCCTCGACCTGATCGACAAGGCCTCGGCGACGATCCCGATGCTCGGCGTCTGCCTCGGCCACCAGGCGATGGGCCAGGCCTTCGGCGGCACCGTGGTGCGGGCGCCCGTGCCGGTGCACGGCAAGGTCGCCGAGATGACCCATCAGGGCCAGGGCCTGTTCCGTGGCATCAACGGGCCGTTCCGGGCGACCCGCTACCACTCGCTGGTAGTCGACCGGGCGAGCCTGCCCGACGACCTCGCCGTGACGGCCGAGACCGACCGGCTGATCATGGCCATGCAGCACAAGACCCGGCCGGTGCACGGGGTGCAGTTCCACCCCGAGAGCATCGCGTCCGAGCACGGCCATCTGATCCTGAAGAATTTCCTCGACATCGCCCGCGCCTGGAACGAGGCGGCGGGCCGCCCCGACGGGCGCGCGGCGCCGGCGCGGCAGTGAGGCTTCCCATGGTCGAGTTGAAGACGCTGATCGCGCAGGTCGCCACGGGCGCGGCCCTCACCCGGGAGCAAGCGGCCGACGCCTTCGCCCGGATGATGTCCGGCGAGGCGACGCCGTCCCAGATGGGCGCGCTGTTGATGGCGCTGCGGGTGCGCGGCGAGACCATCGACGAGATCACCGGCGCCGTGGCGGCGATGCGCTCCAAGATGCTGCGCGTCGAGGCGCCGCCGACGGCCGTCGACATCGTCGGCACCGGCGGCGACGCCTCGGGCTCCTACAACATCTCGACCTGCGCCGCCTTCGTGGTGGCGGGCGCCGGCGTGCCCGTGGCCAAGCACGGCAACCGCGCGCTGTCGTCGAGGTCCGGCGCCGCCGACGTGCTGACGGCGCTCGGCGTGCGCATCGAGCTCGGCCCCGAGCGCATCGCCGACTGCATCCGCGAGGCCAATATCGGCTTCATGTTCGCCCCCGTGCACCATCCGGCGATGAAGCATGTCGGGCCGACCCGGGTGGAGCTCGGTACTCGCACGATCTTCAACCTGCTCGGGCCGCTGTCGAACCCGGCCGGCGTCAAGCGCCAGATGGTCGGCGTGTTCTCGCGCCAATGGGTCGAGCCGCTCGCCCATGTGCTCAAGAACCTCGGCTCCGAGCGCGCCATCGTGGTGCACGGCTCGGACGGGCTCGACGAGATCACGATCTCGGGCCCGACATCGGTCGCCTCGCTGGAGAACGGCACGGTGAAAACCTTCGAGATCGCGCCCGAGGATGTCGGCCTCGCCCGCGCCGCGCCGGAGGCGCTGCGCGGCGGCGACGCGGCCGCCAATGCGGTCGCCCTCGAGGCCGTGCTGGAAGGCCGCAAGGGCCCGTATCGCGACGTCGCCATCTTCAACGCCGCCGCCGCCCTGGTGGTCGCCGGCAAGGCGGCCGATCTCGCCTCGGGCGTCGCGCTCGCCGCCCAGTCGATCGATTCCGGCGCCGCAGAGGGCAGCCTCGGCCGCCTGATCGCCGTCTCCAACGCGTGAGCCCGATGGCCGACATCCTGCAAAAGATCGAAGCCTACAAGCGCATCGAGATCGCCGCCGCCAAGCGGGTGCACCCGTTCGCCGCCATCGCGGAGGTCGCCAAGTCGGCGCCGCCGCCGCGCGGTTTTCTGCGCGCCATCGAGCGGCGCCTGTCGCGCGGCCAGCCGGCCCTGATCGCCGAGATCAAGCGGGCGAGCCCGTCGCGCGGGCTGATCCGGCCCGACTTCGATCCGCCGGTGCTGGCCCGCGCCTACGAGGCGGGCGGCGCCACCTGCCTCTCGGTCCTGACCGACGGCCCCAGCTTCCAGGGCCGCGGCGACCATCTGGTCGCGGCGCGCGCGGCCGCCGCCCTGCCGGTGCTGCGCAAGGACTTCCTCTACGATCCCTACCAGGTCGCCGAGGCACGGGCGCTCGGCGCCGACTGCATTCTGATCATCATGGCCGGCGTCGACGACCAGACCGCCCGCGCGCTCGAGGAGGCCGCCGCCGGCTACGGCATGGACGTGCTGGTCGAGGTGCACGACGAGGCGGAGCTGGAGCGGGCGCTGCGCCTCGGCTCGCGGCTGATCGGCATCAACAACCGCGACCTGAAGACGTTCGAGACACACATCGAGGTGAGCGAGCGGCTCGCCCCGCTGGTGCCGCGCGACCGCGTGCTGGTCGGCGAGAGCGGCATCTTCACGCCGGCCGACCTCGCCCGGCTCGCCCGCGTCGGCATCTCGACCTATCTGATCGGCGAGAGCCTGATGCGCCAGGACGACGTGACGGCCGCGACCCGCGCCCTGCTGGCCCGCGACGGCGGCGGCTTCACGACGCCGGCGGGCGAGTAAGCCATGATCGACGAGCCGCAGCTCACCCATATCGGCGCCGGCGGCGAGGCCCGCATGGTCGACGTCGGCGACAAGACCGTCACCAAGCGCGTCGCCGTCGCCGAGGGCCGCGTCGTGATGGCGCCCGCCACCCTCGACCTGGTGATGCGCGGCGACGCCAAGAAGGGCGACGTGCTCGGCGTCGCGCGGGTCGCCGGCATCATGGCGGCCAAGCGCACCCACGAGCTGATCCCGCTCTGCCACCCGCTCGCCATCACCAAGGCCGAGGTCGAGCTGACGCCCGATCCCGACCTGCCCGGCATAAGGGTCCAGGCGACCGTCGAGGTGGCCGGGCAGACCGGCGTCGAGATGGAGGCGCTGACCGCCGTGTCGGTCGCCTGTCTCACCGTCTACGACATGGTCAAGGCGGTGGAGCGCGGCATGCGGATCGAAGGCGTGCGCCTGATCGAGAAGCTTGGCGGCAAGTCCGGCCCCTGGCGCGCCGACGCCGGAGACGCGTGATGGCGGCGCCGCTCTCCGTCGCCGACGCCCTTTTCCGCGTGCTCGACGGCGTCGCACCGCTGCCGGCCGAGACCGTGCCGTTGGCGCAGGCCCATGGCTGCGTCCTCGCCGAAAACCTCGCGGCGCGGCGCACCCAGCCGCCCGACGACGTCTCCGCCATGGACGGCTACGCCGTGCAGGCCGCGGACGTGACGGCCGCAAACGCCCGCTTGACCGTGATCGGCGAGGTGCCGGCCGGCCGGCCCTTCGCCGGCACGGTCGGGCCCGGCGAGTCCGTCCGCATCTTCACCGGCGGCGTCCTGCCCGCGGGAGCCGATACCGTGGTGGTCCAGGAGGTCGCGACCCGCGACGGCGACGAGGTGGTTTTCTCGGCGCCGGGCGGCGCCGGCCGCCATGTCCGCCGGCGCGGCCGCGACTTCTCCGCCGGCGACGTGCTGCTGCGTCGCGGCCGCAGACTCACCATGCGAGACCTCGCGCTCGCCGCCGCGATGAACCACCCCGCCGTGCCGGTGCATCGACGCCCGCGAATGGGCCTGCTCGCCACCGGCGACGAGCTGGTGCCGCCCGGCACCGAGCCGGGACCCGGCCAGATCGTTTATTCCAACGGTTTTGCGATCGCCGCGCTGGCTCGCAGCGAAGGCGCCGAGACGATCGACCTCGGCATCGTCCCCGACCGCCTGGACGAGACCGTGGCGGCGATCCGGCGGGCGCGCGCCGAGGGCGTCGACGTGCTGGTCACCACCGGCGGCGCCTCGGTCGGCGACTACGACCTGGTGCAGACGGCGCTCGCCGCCGAAGGCATGGCGCTCGCCTTCTGGAAGATCGCCATGCGGCCCGGCCGCCCGCTGATGAGCGGCCGCCTCGGCGACATCCATGTGCTCGGCCTGCCCGGCAATCCGGTGTCGTCCTTCGTCACCGCCGTGCTGTTCCTGGTGCCGCTGCTGCGCCGCCTGCAGGGCCGCGAGGACGTGTCGTTCCCGGCCGAGCCGGCGATCGCCGGCGGTGACCTGAAGGCCAACGACGAGCGCGCCGATTTTTTGCGCGCGACCCTCGCGATCGACCAGGACGGACGGCTGGTCGCCACTCCGGTGAGCGACCAGGACTCCTCGCTGCTGGCGCCGCTCGGGCTCGCCGACGGGCTCCTGGTGCGCGACCCGCATGCGCCCGCCGCGCCGGCCGGCAGCCCCTGCCGGGTGATTCGACTGCCCGCCTGACTCGACCCGAAACCCCTGCCGGTCCGCGTCCGCCCGGGACGACGGTGACGGCCCGTCGCGGGGCTCCAGTCGTGACGTTCGGCCCAACCCGTTCTTAGGCCTAATTGTTTCTCAGACCGGTCCGTCGATTTCTTCACCTGACATTAAAAGGTTGCGGAACACATATCGAACATATAGGGTATGTTCATGATTTGTTTGGGCACGTCCGGTGAACTGCCTGAGCAGACCTCGGGGGACAACGCATGTTGACGCGGAAGCAGTTCGAGCTGTTGCGTTTCATTCACGAGCGCGTAAAGGAGAGCGGCGTTCCGCCGTCTTTCGACGAGATGAAGGACGCCCTCGACCTGCGGTCGAAGTCCGGCATCCACCGGCTGATCACGGCGCTGGAGGAGCGCGGCTTCATCCGGCGGCTGCCCAACCGGGCCCGCGCCATCGAGGTGATCAAGCTGCCCGAATCGGTCGGTCACGGCGTGATGGCGGCCCAGCGCGCCCGCGGCTTCACGCCGAGCGTCATCGAGGGCAATCTCGGCCGCGTCCGCCCGCCCGTGCAGGACGAGGACACGGCCCGGCCGATTGCCGTGCCGGTCATGGGCCGGATCGCCGCCGGCACCCCTATCGAGGCGATCCAGACCAAGAGCTCCATCATCAACGTGCCGCCCGAGATGCTGAGCGCCGGCGACCATTTCGCCCTCGAGGTGCGCGGCGACTCGATGATCGAGGCCGGCATTCTCGACGGCGACATCGCCCTGATCCGGCGCTCCGAGAACGCCGAGACGGGCGACATCGTCGTCGCCCTGGTGGACGACGAGGAGGCGACCCTAAAGCGCTTCCGCCGCCGCGGCGCGTCGATCGCGCTCGAGCCCGCCAATGCCTCCTACGAGGTTCGGATCCTGCCCCCCAACCGGGTCCGCATCCAGGGCAAGCTGGTCGGCCTGATGCGGCGGTATTGAGCGACCGCGCCCTCCGCACGACTCTCTTCGCCCTCCGCCTCGGGCCATCTCCGCCCTCGTCCTGAGGAGCGCCGAAGGCGCGTCTCGAAGGGCGGGGGCGGCCACCGTCGTGGCCTCATGGTTCGAGACGCGCTCCTTCGGAGCGCTCCTCACCATGAGGATAGAGTTGCTGCGACAGCGGGCCGGCAGTGGCATCTCCCGAGACCCCTGCCCTCCTCAATCCGGATCGACGTCCTCGGCCGCCGGGGTCGCATCGGGCGGTGCGGGCGCGCCACTGCCTCGCTGCACCGCCCCCGCACCGGCCGAAGCGGGAGCGACGGACGCGGCCGGCGCCCAGGGCCGGTCGGCGCCGGGTGGGCGTGCCGGCGTGATCTCGAAAGAATCGCCGACCCGCCGCAGCGCCAGGGCGGCCGTGCTCCTCAGCATCGTGCGGTCGATCACCAGCGCCCGACAGCCGGGCGTCGGCTCGCGCAGCGCCACGATCAGGGCGGCGCGGGCGCAGTCGTCGGCGAAGGCCTCGGCGGTTCGCGCGACCGCGACGGCGCTGCCGTCGGCGAGCCTCGCGACGCAGCCGGCCGGATCGCAGACGAAGCCGCGCGAAACCTCCGGCGCCTCCGGCAGCCGGGCATCGCCGTCGGCGGCCAGCCAGTCGCGCGCCGCGAGGCCGAGCGTACCGGTGCGCAGCACCGTGAGCCGGCCGTCGGGACCGCGCACCGCGACCGCTTCGGCCGCCGGCGCGACCAGTACGTCGGGCTGCGGCGTCGCCACCGCGAGGATGGCGGCGAGCCCCAGCAGCCCTGCCCCCAGGCAGCGCAACGGCGTGCGCAGCAGCGCCAGCAGGACGAGCCCGGCGGTCGCGATCAGCAGCGGCCCGGCCCCGAAGGCCGGGATGCGGCCGACCGCACCGGGCAGCGCCGCCACCCATTGGGCGACCGCCGTCATCCAGTCGATGCCCACACCCATCGCCCGCCACAGCGGCCCGTCGTAGCCGAACGGCAGCAGCACCAGCGCCATCAGGCCGGCCGGCATCACGAAGGCCGAGACGACCGGCATGGCGGCGAGGTTGGCCAGCACCCCGTATGGCGCCAGCCGGTGGAAGTGGTAGGCGGCGAAGATCGTCGTCGCCGTGCCGGCGACCAGCGAGGCGACCAGCAGCGCAATGATCTCGCGAATACCCCACAGCGCCAGGCGGGCGGCCAGCGCGCTTTTGGGGCCGGCGGCGATCCACGGCAGCCCGCGCTCGTAGACGGCGACCAGGGCAAGCGTCGCGGCGAACGACATCTGAAAGCTCGGATGCACCACGGCCTCGGGGGTGAGGACCATGACGGCGAGCGCCGCCACGGCGAGCGTGCGCAGCGTCAGCGCGCGGCGGTCCAGCAGGACGCCGATCAGCACGATCGCCGTCATGGCGAAGGCGCGCTGGGTCGCCACCTCGGCGCCGGACAGCACCAGGTAGAAGGCGGCGGCGAGAAGGGCCACGCCGGCGGCCCATTTCTTCACGGGACGGCGCAGCGCCAGGCCGGGCACCAGCGCGAGGCCGCCGCGCAGGACCACGAACACCACCCCGGCGACGACCGCCATATGATAGCCCGAGATCGACAGAACATGAGCGAGGCTCGACACATACATGGCATCGTTGACGGGCTGGGTGACGGCGTCGCGCTTGCCCGTGATCAGCGCCGAGGCGATGGCGCCGGCGTCGCCCGGCAGCGCCACACGGATGCGCTTGTCGATCGCCTCGCGGATGTCGTCGACCGCGGCGGCGGCCTGCAGGCGGAGACCGGGGGCGACCGGCGGAGCCTGCGGCCGCACCGCGCCGAGCGCGAAGCCCGAGGCGCCGATGCCGCGGAAATAGAGGTCGCGGGCAAAATCATAGCCGCCCGGGCGCAGCGGCGGCAGCGGCGGCGACAGCCGCGCCGACAGGCTCACATAGGCGCCCACGGGCGGCGCCGTGCCCTTGCGCACCGACACCCGCACGCGCGCCGGCGCCTCGGCCGCGCCGCTGCGCGAAAGCTCGAAGGACTGGACGCGCAGCACGATGCGGTCGCTCTTCTCGCGCTCCTCCCGGGTCTCGACGAAGCCGCCGAGCTTCGCCCCGAAGGCCGGCTGGCGCAGCATCGGCGCCTCGACGGCGCGGCTGCGCAGGGTCGCCGCCAGGAAGCCGGCCGCCACGGCCGCAATGCCGATGGCGACGAAGACCGACACGCCTTGCCGTCGGGCCGCAACGGCGGCCACAAACGCCGCCGCGAAGGCGAGCCCCGCCGCCCAAAGGGCCGGCTCCGTCTCGGCGGCGAAGTAGAGCACGACCCCGGTCGCAAAGCCGATCGGCAGCCACGGAAACAGCCGGCCGGGCGCCAGCTCGGCCTGCCCCCAGGCGGCAAGTTGCGTCCCGACAGCGTGAGCGAGGTCATCGAGGCGAGACGGCAGCGGGACGGTGCGGCGCCGGCCGGCCACGCCCATCGTCGGCTCGCCGGCGACCGGCCAAGTGCCGGCCCGCGACGCGCCGACGCGCCCGCGCGCTCGGTCCGGCTCGCTCATGCGAGGCTCCGCCTGTGTCGGAGCCCGAAGGCTATTCTAGTTTTGCGGGAGCTTCACGATGAACACAACGGAAACGGGGTACTGTTCCTGATCCGCTCCACACTCCAAGGTCGTCGCCGGGCTCGACCCGGCGACCCATCTCCGTCGCAAGAACCGTCTTGCGCACAGATGGATGCGCGGGTCTTCGCCCGCGCATGACGGCTCGGAGCCTGTGGCCGCGCGCAGTGCTCCCCGCCCTCACCCGCCGGCCGCGACCTTGGCCCAGGTGTCGCGCAGCCCGATGGTGCGGTTGAACACCAGGGCGCCGGGCTTGGAGTCCGGGTCGGGGCAGAAATAGCCCTGGCGCTCGAACTGCACGGCGGTCTCGACCGGGATTTTTGCCAGCGACGGCTCCAACCGGGCGCCGGTCAGGATCTCGAGCGACTGCGGGTTGATGTCCTCGGCGAAGGTGGCCGGGGTCGGCGCCGGGGTCTTGAAGAGCTGGTTGTAGACGCGGATCTCGGCCGGCACCGAGTCGGCGGCCGACACCCAGTGGATGGTCGCCTTGACCTTGCGGCCGTCGGGCGCGTTGCCGCCCTTGGTCGAGGGATCGTAGGTGCAGCGCAGCTCCACCACCTCGCCCGAAGCATCCTTCACCACCTCCTTGCAGGTGATGAAGTAGGCCCAGCGCAGCCGCACCTCGCGGCCCGGCGACAGGCGGAAGAAGCCTTTGACCGGCGTCTCCTGAAAGTCGTCGCGCTCGACGAACAGCTCGCGCGAGAAGGTGAGGCTGCGGGTGCCGGCCCCGGGGTCGTCGGGATGATTGACGGCATCGAGCGTCTCGGTCTGCCCCTCGGGATAGTTCTCGATGACGATCTTCAGCGGCCGCAGCACCGCCATCCGGCGCTCGGCCTTGCGGTTCAGGACCTCGCGCACCGAGAAGTCGAACATCGCCATGTCGACGACGCTGTTGGCCTTGGCGACGCCGATGCGCTTGGCGAAGTCGCGCAGTGCCTCGGCCGGCACGCCGCGCCGGCGCAGCCCCGCGATGGTCGGCATGCGCGGATCGTCCCAGCCCGAGACATACTTGTCGCGCACCAGCGTGGTCAGCACCCGCTTCGACAGCACCGTGTAGGTGATGTTCAGCCGGGCGAACTCGTACTGGTGCGGCTTCGAGGGCACCGGCAGGTTGTCCAGGAACCAGTCGTAGAGCGGCCGGTGGTCCTCGAACTCGAGCGTGCAGATCGAATGGGTGATGTGCTCGATCGCGTCCGACTGGCCATGGGTGAAGTCGTAGCTCGGATAGATGCACCAGGCATCGCCGGTGCGCGGATGATGCGCATGCAGGATGCGGTAGAGCACCGGGTCGCGCAGATTGATGTTGCCCGACGCCATGTCGATCTTGGCCCGCAGCACCCGGGCGCCGTTGGGGAACTCGCCCTTTCGCATGCGATGGAAGAGATCGAGATTTTCCTCCACCGAGCGCTCGCGGAACGGGCTGTTGGTCCCGGGCTCGGTGAGGGTGCCGCGGGTCTCGCGGATCTGGTCCTGCGACTGGTCGTCGACATAGGCCTTGCCGGCCCGGATCAAATGCTCGGCCCAGGCGTAGAGCTGCTCGAAATAGCCCGACGCGTAATAGAGATGCGGCCCCCAGTCGAAGCCGAGCCAGCGCACGTCGCGCTCGATCGAGTCGATGTATTCCTGCTCTTCCTTGGTCGGGTTGGTGTCGTCGAAGCGCAGGTGGCAGCGCCCGCCGAACTCGGCCGCGACGCCGAAATTCAGGCAGATCGACTTGGCGTGGCCGATATGCAGGTAGCCGTTCGGCTCCGGCGGAAAACGGGTGATCACCTCGGTACGGCGACCGCTGTCGAGATCGGCCTGGATGATGTCGCGGATGAAGTCGCGTCCCGCTTCGGCTGCGATCGGTTCGACTGCCGTCATGCTCGCTGGTCCCGTTCCGTCGGCGCCGCGCGGAAGTCCGCGCGCGCGACTACGCGCGGGACTATGTGCCAAATTCGTGGTGATGCGCCAAGTCCGTTCCTGGTCGCGGCCCTGGCGGCGCCCCGCGACATCCCCCCGCGACGGTGCGCGGATTGCTCTCCGCCGCACCTGTGCTAAACGGGCGCGCCCATCCCCCGCCCTGCGCGGCCAGCCAGCTTGCCATGACCGAGACCGTCGTGCCCGAGACCGTCGTCACCCGATTCGCCCCCTCGCCGACCGGCTTCCTCCATATCGGCGGGGCCCGCACGGCGCTGTTCAACTGGCTCTATGCCCGGGCCCGCGGCGGCAAGATGCTGCTGCGGATCGAGGACACCGACCGCGAACGCTCGACCGACGCGGCCATTGCCGCGATCCTGGACGGGCTCTCCTGGATCGGCCTCGATTGGGACGGCGACACCGTCTACCAGTTCTCCCGCGCCGCCCGGCACCGGGAGGTGGTGGAGACCCTGCTGGCCACCGGCGGCGCCTATCGCTGCTATGCGTCCCAGGCGGAACTGGACGCCATGCGTGAAAAGGCCAAGGCCGAGGGCCGTACCCGGCTCTACGACGGCCTATGGCGCGACCGCGACCCGGCGACGGCTCCGGCCGGCGTCAAGCCGGTGATCCGCCTGAAATCGCCGCTGACCGGCGAGACCGCGATCGACGACCAGGTCCAGGGCCGGGTGGTGTGGCAGAACGAGAACCTCGACGACCTCGTGCTGCTGCGCTCGGACGGCAACCCGACCTACATGCTGGCCGTGGTGGTCGACGACCACGACATGGGCGTCACCCATGTGATCCGGGGCGACGACCACCTGACCAATGCGGCCCGCCAGAAACAGATCTACGACGCGCTCGGCTGGAGCGTGCCGACCTTCGCCCATATCCCGCTGATCCATGGGCCGGACGGCTCGAAGATGTCGAAACGCCACGGGGCGCTCGGCGTCGACGCCTACCGGGCGATGGGCTACCTGCCGGCGGCGATGCGCAACTACCTGGTCCGGCTCGGCTGGAGCCACGGCGACCAGGAGATTTTCTCCACCGAGGAGATGGTCGCGGCGTTCGACCTGCCGCAGATCGGCCGCTCGCCGGCGCGCTTCGACTTCGCCAAGCTGGAGAGCCTCAACGGCCATTACATCCGCTCGCTCGACGCGCCCGCTTTGCTCGCCGAGATCGAGAAGGTGCTGCCGCATGTGGCGCAGGGCGCCGAGCTGGCCGCCAAGCTGACGCCGGAGCTGCGCCAAAAGCTGCTCGCCGCCCTGCCCGGCCTGAAGGAGCGCGCCAAGACGCTGGTCGACCTGATCGAGCAGGCCCGTTTCGTCTATGCGGACCGACCGATCCCGCTCGACGACAAGGCACGCGGCCTGCTCACCCCCGACGCGCGAAAAATCCTCGCCGGGCTGGTCGAGGCGCTCGGACCGGTCGCGCCGTGGACCGCGGAAACCACCGAGGAGGCGGTGCGCCGCTTCGCCGAGGCGCGCGGCATCAAGCTCGGCGCCGCGGCGCAGCCGCTGCGGGCGGCGCTGACGGGCCGCACCACCTCGCCCGGCATCTTCGACGTGCTGGCCGCCCTCGGCCAGGCCGAGTGCCTGGCCCGGCTGACCGATCAGGCCGATCGCGGCCCGGCCGCCGGCCTCTCGCAGGGCGTCACCGCCGCCCCCATATCCGGACTCTGAGCCGCGCCCGGCCGTCGAATTTGCCGCATTTCGCGTCACCTTGCCGCACTGCATGAGATGCGGTACGCAAGTCGCGGTCGAGCGCCGAGTTACCCCGTCAACCGCGCGGCCAAAGCGAGCGGCATCGCTCGCCGACCCCTGACATCCGAGGAGCCTATGGACGCTAAATCGGGCGCCAACACCAAGACCGGGACCCTCACGATCGGCAACGAGCACCACTCGTTCCCGCTCCACGAAGGGACCATCGGCCCAGATGTCCTGGACATCAGCAAGCTTTACGGCAAGGCCGGTATCTTCACCTACGATCCCGGCTTCACCTCGACCGCGAGCTGCGAGTCGAAGATCACCTATATCGACGGTGACGAAGGCGTCCTGCTCTACCGCGGCTTCCCGATCGAGCAGCTCGCCGAGCACGGCGACTTTCTCGAGACCTGCTATCTCCTGCTCTACGGCGAGCTGCCGACCGAGGCGGAGAAGCGGGATTTCGACTACCGGGTCACCCGCCACACCATGGTGCACGAGCAGATGGTGCGGTTCTATCAGGGCTTCCGCCGCGACGCCCATCCGATGGCCGTGATGGTCGGCTGCGTCGGCGCGCTGTCGGCGTTCTATCACGACTCCATCGACATCTCCGACCCGCACCAGCGGATGGTCGCCTCCATCCGGATGATCGCCAAGATGCCGACCATGGCGGCGATGGCGTACAAGTACACGATCGGCCAGCCCTTCGTGTTCCCCAAGAACGAGCTCGACTACTCGGCCAACTTCCTGCGCATGTGCTTCTCGGTGCCGTGCGAGGAGTACAAGGTGAACCCGGTCATGGCCCGCGCCATGGACCGCATCTTCATCCTGCACGCCGATCACGAGCAGAACGCCTCGACCTCGACGGTGCGGCTCGCCGGCTCGTCGGGCGCCAATCCTTTCGCCTGCATCGCCGCCGGCATCGCCTGCCTGTGGGGCCCGGCGCATGGCGGCGCCAACGAGGCGGCGCTCAAGATGCTGGCCGAGATAGGCAAGCCCGAGCGCATCCCGGAATTCGTGCGTCGCGCGAAAGACCCGAACGACTCGTTCCGCCTGATGGGCTTCGGCCACCGCGTCTACAAGAACTACGATCCGCGCGCGAAAATCATGCAGACGACCTGCCACAAGGTCCTGGCCGAGACGGGCGTCAACGACGACCTGCTCGAGGTGGCGATGGAGCTCGAGCGCGTGGCGCTGCACGACGAGTACTTCATCGAGAAGAAGCTCTATCCCAACATCGACTTCTATTCGGGCATCACGCTCAAGGCGATGGGCTTCCCGACCAGCATGTTCACGGTGCTGTTCGCGCTCGCCCGCACGGTCGGCTGGATCGCCCAGTGGAAGGAGATGATCGAGGATCCGAGCCAGAAGATCGGCCGTCCCCGCCAGCTCTACACCGGCGCGCCCCGGCGCGAGTACATCAATATCGACCGCCGGACCTGATTTTTCCGCGCGACACGGTTTTTGGCACGACGAACGGGGCGCCCACGGCGCCCCGTTCTGCGTTTAGAGTATGCCCCGGCGAAGTGGGACCCGGTTCGCCGCCCGGGCACGTCTCCGGGCAGGCGGTCCCCGCGCGCCGACGCAGACCGACAACGGTTTTCCTGCTCCGCAACGTTCAGATGATCCGTCACACGGCAGCGGTTCGGCCAGCACACCTCATCGCGTGGTGCCGGGAGCAAGCGCCGGGCTCGCCATCGCCGCGGCATCCACGAGCACATCGTAGTCGGCTTCGCTGATGAAGCCGTACGACACGGCAGCCTGCCGCGGCGTCACTCCCTCGCGCATCGCGATGCGGGTGATTTCCGCGACCCGATCATAGCCGAGGACGGGGTTCAACGCGGTCGCGAGCAGAAGCGCGCTCTGGACATTCGCTGCGAGGCGGGCGTGGTCGACTTCGATCCCTGCGATGAATCGCGTCGCGAGGACTCTCGTCGCGTCGGACATCAACCGGATGGCCTGAAGCAGGTTGTAGATGAGGACGGGCTTTGCGACATTGAGCTCGAACGCGCCCGACGCACCGGCCGCCGTCACGACCGCGTGGCTGCCGATCACCTGGAACGCGGTCTGCGCCACCGCTTCCGCGATGGTCGGATTGCGCTTTCCCGGCATGATCGACGACGACAGGCCGTCGTCGAGAATCACCAGCTCGCCGAGCCCGCAACGCGGGCCGGAACCGAGCCAGCGCAGATCGTTCGCGATCTTCAGGAGCGAAACCGCGAGCACATTGAGATGCCCGGACACCTCGACGAGGACGTCGTGCGCCCCCATGCCTTCGAACTTGCTCGGTGCCGGCCGAAACGGGAGATCGGCCAGCCGGGCCGCTTCGTCGCAGAACATCGCATCGAATCCGGGAGGCGCATTGAGGCCGGTGCCGATGGCCGTGCCGCCTTGCGGAAGCGAAAGCAGGCGCGGCCTCGTGCCGAGGAACCGCGCCGTCCCGGCTTCGATCTGGCGCGCAAAGGCATCGAACGCCTGGCCGACCGTCATCGGCACGGCATCCATCAGATGCGTCCGGCCGATCTTGACGACATCGGCGAACGCCGCCGCCTTGCCGGCGAGCGTATCGCGCAATGTCTCCAGCGCCGGCAGCAGACGATCGCGCAGCTCGATCGCCGTGGCGATCTGCATGACGGTCGGAAAGCTGTCGTTCGAGGATTGCGACCGGTTGACGTGATCGTTCGGATGGACCGGCGACCGCGTCCCGAGGCCGTGACCGAGCAGCTCGTTGGCGCGGTTCGCGATCACCTCGTTCGCGTTCATGTTGGTCTGCGTGCCCGAGCCGGTCTGCCAGACCGGGAGCGGAAAGTGCGCGTCGAAGCGCCCCTCCCGCATCTCCGCTGCGGCCTGCGCGATGGGGTCCGCCAGCTCGGGCGCGATCTGGCCCAGCCGAAGGTTGGCGCGAACGGCAGCGAGCTTCTGCAGGCCGGTTGCGTGGATCAGGCAGGACGGGAGGCGCTCGTCGCCGATGGCGAACACCTCGAGCGCCCGCTGGGTCTGCCCGCCCCAATAGCGATCGGCAGGAATCTCGACGGTTCCGAAAGCGTCGCTTTCGAGACGGTATCCGGGCTTTGAAGCAGGAGATGTCATTGCGCTCCGGTGACCCCGGCTGCCTTGATGATCGGACCCCACTTGTCGATTTCGGCCTTCAGATGCGTAGCCAGCGCTTCCGGCCTGGCGCGCGCGGCCGACACCGTGTCGGCCCCCAGCTCGGCCAGGCGCGCCTTGATGGTCGGATCCTTCAGGGCATCGTTGAGAGCGGCGACCAGCGTGTCGATCACCGGCTTCGGCGTGCCCTTCGGCGCGAACAGGCCGTACCAGACCTGATAGGTGAAGCCCGGCAGTCCCGACGCCGAGACGGTCGGAAGGTTCGGCAGAGCCTCCGCCCTTTCGCTTCCCGTGACCGCATATCCCTTGATCCCGCCGGCCTCGACATGCCGGACGACATTGACGATCTGGTCGCACATCGCGTCGACCCTGCCGCCCATCATGTCGTTGAGGGCCGGCCCCGCGCCGCGGTAGGGCACGCTGGTGATGTCGACCCCGATCGCACTCGCGAACAAGAGCCCGCACAGATGTGCCGACGATCCGATCCCGGCGTGGGCGAAATTGACGTTCCCCCGATTGGCTTTCACATAGTCGAGGAACTGCCCGAAGCTCTCGGGCGGCAGATCCTTTCGCGCCACGAAGGCCGCCGGCAGGTCGACGACCAGACCGATCGGCTCGAAGTCCTTGATCGGGTCGTAGGGCAGCTTGGGATAAAGTGCCGGGTTGGTGGCGTGGCTCACATGAATCATGAGCAGGGTGTATCCGTCGGGCGGCGCGTTCGCGACCTTGCCGCTGCCGATCGAGCCGCCCGCACCCGACGTGTTGTCGACCACGATCTGCTGCTTGAGCGTCTGCGTCATGCCCTGCGCGACGAGGCGGGTGATCGTGTCGCCCGGCCCGCCGGCGGAGTAAGGCATGACCATGGTGATCGGACGGTTCGGAAAGGTCTGCCCGGCTGCTGCCGGGGCCATTGCCGGCACCGCGACAAGGGCGACGACAAGGGCTCGGATGACTTTCATGGCTTCCTCCTGGCGTCAGCGCGACGTGTTCTGCTTTTCTGAACCGCGAGATCGGCTCGCGAGGACCTGATCGACCATCTGCTCGGCGAGACCGAGGTAGTTCGCCGGGTCCGTCAGCCTGTCGATCGCCGCGCGGTCGAGGCTGCGGGCGACGTCGGGATCCCGCGCGAGAACGTCGGACAGCGTGCCGTTCCCTTCGGCGACGACGCGGCAGGCGGCGTAGACGACATCGTGCGCCCGCTGCCGCCCGAGCGCGGGGGCGAGCTGCATCATCACGGCTTCGGCGACAATCAGCCCGTCGGACAGGCGGAGGTTCCGCGCCATCCTGTCCTCGTCGACGACGAGGCCTCCCAACGCGAACTCGGCCTGGTGCAGGGCTCCCGCCGTCAGCAGGAACGCCTCCGGAATTGCGATCCATTCCGCGTGCCACGGGCCGGTGGCGCGCTCGAAATCCTGGATCATCGCGTCGAGCATCAGCCCGGCGTGCTGGCGCACGCTCTTCGCCGCAGCGAGCATCAGCTCGGAGGAGATCGGGTTGCGCTTCTGGGGCATCGTGGACGAAGCACCGCGCCCCTGGGTGAAGGGCTCGTAGAGCTCGCCGAACTCGGTCGACGCCATGATCATGACGTCCAGCGCGATCTTGCCGAGCGAGCCGGTGATCAGGGCCAGCAGGTTGACGGTTTCGGCGAAGCCGTCGCGTGCGACATGCCAGGTCGAGACGGGAACGCCGAGACCGAGCTCGGCGCACAGCGCCTCCTGCACGGCCAGGCCCTTGTCGCCGAGCGACGCCAGGGTGCCGGCGGCGCCCCCGAAAGAACCGACCAGAACCCGTGGCTCGAGCTGCGCGATCCGCTCGGCGTGCCGGTCGAACATCGCCAGCCAGATCGCGGCCTTGTATCCGAACGTGATCGGCAGCGCCTGCTGCAGATGCGTGCGTCCCGCCATCGGCGTTCCGCGATGGCGCCGTGCGAGGCCGGCAAGAATCTCCCGCAGCGCCTCGACGTCCTGCTCGACGATCGCCAGCGCCTCGCGCACCTGCAGGACGACGGCCGTATCCATGATGTCCTGGGTCGTCGCGCCCCAGTGAAGATAGCGGCCGGCCTCGCCGCATTGCGTCGCGAGCTGATGGACGAGCGGCAGGATCGGGTAGCCGACAAGATCCGTCTCCTTCCCCAGGAGATCGAAATCGAGTTCGTCGGCCTTCGCGAGCCGCTCGATGTCGGCGGCGGCCTCCGGCGGAATCACGCCGCACCGCGCCTCCGCCTTGGCCAAGGCGACCTCGACCTCGACATACCGGGACACGCGAGCGAAATCGGAGAAGACGTCCCGCATGGCGGGGGTGCCGAACGCGTCTCGAAACAGGATCGAGTCGAGGACGGTCGTCGAGGCGGGACGCACGTGCATGGTCTGGCTCGCATCACGGTCGCTGATCGGAAACGGCTCGTCGCCGGGTCGGATGGGCGGGTCGGGAAAGATTCGAGGTCGGTCCGCGCTGACATCGCCGCGCTGGACTGCCGGTCGGTAAAGTCCGTACTATTGCTTTGTCCGTACATTACTATGTACGGACAAAGCGTCGACGTCAAGGCCCATCTTGACGTTTCGAGGCCGGCTGGTGTCTTGAGCCGACCGCGCCGATCTGCGCAGGAGGAACACGCCTTGGAAACGCGTTACGCCTATGTGGCCCGGGCGATCACGGCGGCGATCGCGGACGGCCGCCACCCCGTCGGTTCGTACCTTCCCAACGAGAACGACCTCGCGAAGCAGTTCGCGGTCAGCCGCTCGACGGTTCGCGCGGCGATGCAGGAGCTGCAGAACTCGGGTCTGGTCAGCCGGCGAAAGAGTGCGGGAACGCGGGTCGAAGCCTTGCCGGAGGCGACCCGGGCCGGCACCTTTTCCCACACTCTGGGTTCGGTCGAGGCCGTGCAACAATTCGGGGTCGAGACCGAACGGTGCATCCAGGATGTCACCGAGGTCGTCGCCGACGACGAGCTCGCGGCGCGCCTCGGCTGCCGTCCCGGGCAGCGCTGGCTTCGAATCTCCTTCGTGCGGCTGATCCCCGGCGACGCCTCGCAGACGCCGATCTGCTGGACCGACGTCTATATTCACGCCGCCTTCAGCGCCGCGGTGCAGGCGCGAATGGAGGGCCATGACGCCATTTTCGGCACGCTTCTCGAATCGATCTCGGGCCGTTCGATCAGCGAGATCCGTCAGTCCATCACGGCGGTCGGCATTCCGGACGATCTCGCGACGATCTTGCGTGCAAAGCCGCAAAGCCACGCGCTGGCGATCAGACGACAATACATTCTGAGCCCCGGCATGATGGCCGAAGTGTCCCTCAGCATTCATCCTGCCGATCGATACAGCTACCAGAGCAGCATGAAGCGGCTCGATGCGAACCCGCGTCGCGCCGAGAGCGGGCCCTGATCGGCGGATGGCAATGGTGCCGCAGGCGACGGCCTAATTTTCCAGAGACGCCCGGCGCGACAGCGCCTCCAGCACCACGTCGGCGGCCCGCACGCTCGGCTGCGCCGTGCCGATCTCCATCACGGCATCCAGCGCGGCGAAGGCTTTGGTCTGGCGGCGGCGCTCGGGGGTGTCGGCGAGGAGCGGCGCCAGCAATGCGGCGAGGTTTTGCGGCGTCACGTCGCGCTGGATCAGCTCGGGCATGACGTTCTGGCCGAGCACCAGGTTGGCCAACACGATGGTCGGCACCCGGATCAGGAGCCGCGCGATCGCCTCCTCGACCGCCGGCACCTTGTAGGCGACCACGGTCGGCACGCCGGCGACGGCGAGCTCGAGCGACACGGTGCCGGAGGCGGCGAGCGCCGCGCGGGCGCAGCGGAAGGCCGCCCACTTCTCCTCCTGGTCGACGACGATGCGGGGCTGCACGGCCCAGCCGACCGTGGCCTCGCGCACCCGCGCGGCGAGATGAGGCGGCGTCGGCAGCACGGCCTCGACCGGGCCGCAGCGATCGACCAGCTCTTTCAGCGTCGCCCCGAACACGCCGCCGAGCCGGGCCAGCTCGCCGCGGCGGCTGCCCGGCAGCACCAGCACCAGCGGCGGCTCGGCGGCGCGGCGCGGCGCGTCCGCTGGGCCCGGGCGCAGCCGTGCGGCCTCCGCAGCGAGCGGGTGGCCCACATAGGTGCAGGCCGGCCCGCCGAGCTTGTCGTGCGCGGCGGGCTCGAACGGCAGCAGCGCCAGCACATGGTCGACATAGGCCCGCATGGCGCGGGCCCGGCCGGGCCGCCACGCCCACACGGACGGCGACACGTAGTCGACCACCGGCAGGTCCGGCAGTGCTTTTCGCACCCGCCGCGCCACCCGGTGGGTGAACTCCGGGCTGTCGATGATCACCAGCACGTCCGGCCGGGCCGCGACGATCATGTCGGCCGTCTCGTGAATGTGCCGCAACAGGCCCGGGAGTCGCGCCAAGATGGCGACGATGCCGACGATGGCGAGCTCGTCGATCGGAAACAGGCTTTTGAGCCCCTGCCCGGCCATGTCGGGACCGCCCAACCCGACGAACTGCGCGTCCGGCACGCGATCGCGCAGCGCCTGCATCAGGGCGCCGCCGAGCCGGTCGCCCGACGCCTCGGTCGCCACCACGGCGATGGTCGGGCCGCTCATGGCGCCTCCGGGGCTTGCCCCGTCGGGGCCGCGAGGCCGACCGCGAACACGCCGGCCGCCGCGGCCCGGCGGGCGACCTCCTGCGGCTCGGCGACGATGACGCCGCCGGCCGCGACCGCGAGCCCGGCGAGCCCGGCGCGGGCGACCCCGTCGATCGTGTTAGGCCCGACGGTCGGCATGTCGAAGCGGCGGTCCTGGCCGACTTTCGGCGCCTTGACCAGCACGCCGACGCCGCGCGGCAGCTTTATGCGGCCGGCGTCGCGCAGCTCGGCGATCCGGGCCAGCATGCGGTCGGTGCCCTCGGCGGCCTCGACGGCGAGCACGTAACGGTTCGCCACCACCACGGCCTGGCCGACGTCGAACGGGCTCTGGGCCGCGAGCAGAGCGAGCCCCAGCGCGATGTCGGCCTCGTCACGCGCGTTCGGCGACCGGCCGCCCAGAAGTCCCTCGCCGGCCAGGATGTCGGGCGCCACCTGGTGGGCGCCCAGGAGCCGGCAGCCGTCGTCCTCGAGCATGCGTCCGAAGCTGGTCAGCAGATGGTCGTCGCCGCCCCGGAACGCCCGCACGACGCGCGGCAGCCTCCGCACGGCGCCCCAGTCGGGCCGGAGTTGCCGGAGCGACGGCCGCAGCAGCGTCCCGATGAACACCAGGTCGCGGCATCCCTCCTGCTTCATCAGCCGGAGGAACGCGCCGTAGCGGGCGAGCGAGAGCCAGTGATGGCGGAAGGGGGCGACGACGGCGGGGTCGGCCCAGCCGCGGATGGCGAACAGCACCACGGAGCGCCCCTGCGCCTCGACCTTCGCCGCGATGGTGCCTGGCAGCATGCCGCCGCCGCAGATGATGGCGAGCGGCCCCGCGTCCGCCGCCGCCGGCTTGCCGGCAGCCGCCGGCCCGGCCGTCATGACGCGGCGCGCAGCGCGGCGCGCTTCACTCCCATGGTCAGGGCGCGCGAGCCGCTGCGGATGAAGGCGACGATCTGGCCGATCAGCGGGTCGTCGCCGAGGTCGGCCGCGACCGTGTCGAGCCGCTCCCGGAACGTTCCGGCGCCGAAGAACAGCGCCTCGAAGCCGCGGTGAACCCGATGGATGTCGGCCTTGGTCAGGCCGCGGCGCTTCATGCCGACGACGTTGAGGCCGATCAGCTCGGCGCTCTGCCCGTGCACCAGGCCGAACGGAATCACGTCGGCGCGCACGCCGGAGAGGCCGACGATCATGGCGCCGTCGCCGATGCGCACGAACTGCCGCACGGCGGCCTGGCCGCCGAACACCACGTTGCTGCCGACCTGCACATGACCGCCCAGAACCGCATTGTTGGCGAAGGTCACGTGGTCGCCGACCGTGCAGTCGTGGCCGACATGCGAGCCCACCATGAAGAAGCAGTGGCTGCCGACCAGGGTGAGGCCGTGATCGTCCTCGGTCCCGGTGTTCATGGTGACGTTTTCGCGGATGTCGTTGTCGGAGCCGACGACGAGGCGCGTGGGGCCGCCGCGATAGTGGGTCGACTGCGGCGGCGTGCCGAGCGAGGCGAACGGATAGATCACGTTGCGCTCGCCCAGCACCGTGTGGCCGGTGATCGCCACATGCGAGATCAGCCTGGTGCCGGCGCCGATCTCGACATGCGGGCCGACGGTGCAGAACGGACCGATCTCGACGCCGGCGCCGAGCCGCGCGCCGTCCGCCACCCGGGCGGTCGGATCGATGGTCGCCATCGCGCTCACGACCCCGCCATCACGGCGCTGACGTCGGCCTCGGCGACGATCTGGCCGGCGACCCGCGCCTCGCCGTGGAACCACCACATGTTGCGGCGGCGGGACGTCTTGGTCATGTGATACTCGATGGTGTCGCCGGGCACGACCGGCTTGCGGAACTTGGCCTTGTCGATGGTGGTGAAATAGACCGTGTAGGGCGGCTTGCCGACCTCGCCGGAGAGCACGCAGAGCACGCCCGCCGTCTGCGCCATGCCCTCGATCATCAGCACGCCGGGAAACACCGGCACGTCCGGAAAGTGCCCGAGAAACTGCGGCTCGTTGGCCGTCACGTTCTTGATGCCGATCCCGAACTCCGCCCCGCGGATGTTGATCACGCGATCGACCAGCAGGAACGGATAGCGGTGCGGCAGGGCCTTCATGATGGCCGCGATGTCGGCCGTCTCCAACTTCCCGACAGCCTCGTTCATCGCGGCGTCCTCACTGCCTGTCGTCGTTCGACGTCTCGGTCTTATCGCCGGAGCCTCGCGACTGAGCAAGGCGATTGATGGCGCGCAACTCCCGCATCCACGCCTTGGCGGGCTTGGCGGGTATGCCGCCCCAGCGCTCGCCGGCCGGAATATCGCTGTTGACGCCGCTGAGCGCGGCCACCTGCGCGCCCTGCCCTATCACGACGTGGTTGTTGACGCCCGCGCGGGCGCCGAGCACGACATAGTCATCGAGGATCGCGCTGCCCGAAATGCCGGTCTGCGCGACGATCACGCAATGCCGGCCGATCAGCACGTTGTGGCCGATCTGCACGAGGTTGTCGATCTTGGTGCCCTCGCCGATCACGGTGTCGCGGGTGCCGCCGCGGTCGATGGTCGTGCCGGCGCCGATCTCGACGTCGTTCTGGATGATCACCCGGCGGAGCTGCGGCACCTTCTGGTGCCCGCCCGGCCCCATCACATAGCCGAACCCGTCCTGGCCGATCCGGCAGCCCGGATGGACGACCACCCGGTCGCCGACCAGCGTATGGGTCAGGGTCGCGCCCGCCCCGATGACGCAGTCGCGGCCGATCCGCACGCCGGGGCCGATCACGGCGGTCGGCCCGATCACGGTGCCGGAGCCGATCTCGGCGCCGGGGCCGACCACGGCGCCCGGATCGACGGTCGCGCCGCTTTCCAGCCGGGCGGCCGGATGCACCGAGGCGCCGGGCGAAATCCCCTGGCTGCCGAACAGCGAGGTCGGGCGCAGCGCCGCCGGGAACAGCGCACGGGCGACCGCCACGAAGGCCCGATAGGGATCGCGGGTGCGCAACAGCGGCAAGCCTTCGGGCGCATCGGCGGCGAAGCGCGGCGCGATCAGGCATGCACCGGCGCGCGTGTGGGCGAGCTGGCCGACATAGGTCGGGTTCTCGAGGAAGGCGAGATCGGCGGGGCCGGCCTGGTCGAGGGTGGCGATGTCGCGGATCACGCGGTCGAGCGGGGCGTCCGGTGCCGGCTCGGCGCCCGTCAGGGCGGCGATCTCGGCGAGGGTGAGCGCGGTCGCAGGCTCGAAGAAGAACGGCTCGGTCATGGCGGCGATGCTGCCCCGGCGAGACGATGCCGGGCCGAAGGATCGAACGGAAGGAATGGCCGGCCGTCAGCCGGACGATGACGCATCCGCAGAGGGTTGCCAGTTTCGCCGGGGCCTGACAACGCCGCAATCGACGCCGCACCCGGTTTTTCGGCTGGCCGAAACAAAAACCCGGGGGCGAGGCCCCCGGGGGAAGCGGCGGTGCCGGCAGATCGCCGGCACCATCGGGAGGAGGCGAAGATTTAGAACTTGGTGCCGCCGCCGAACCGGAAGAGCTGCTTCTTGTCGTAGGATTCCGAGGTGATCGGATAAGCGAGGTCGAAGCGCAGCGGACCGAACGGCGAGTTCCAGATCAGACCGACGCCGACCGACGACCGCAGGGTGCTGTCGTTGCCGTAGCAGGCCGCGTTCGCCATCGGATTGGCCGTGTTGATGGTCTGGCCCGGGCACGTCATGATCAGGCCCTTTTCGGCCCAGGATGTCGGCCCGACATAGTCCAGGAGCTGGCCGGCATCGGCGAAGGCCGCGAGCTTCATGCCGAAGTCCTTCGGAGCGAAGAACAGCGGGGTCTGAAACTCGATGCTCGCCGCCCAGAACATCGACCCGCCGAGCGCGTCGTTGTTGGTGCCGGGCGTCAGGTCGCGCGGACCCCATCCGGCCGGTGCGAAGCCGCGGACGATGTTGGGACCGCCCTGGAAGTGGTCGAGCATGCGCAGATCGGCGCCGCCCCAGCCGGTGGCGTAGCCGCCCTGGATGCGGAGCACGCCGACCACGTCCGGCACCACCTCGTTGTACAGGCGGGCGTCGAGGGTGGTCTTCGAGAACTTCACGTCGCCGCCGACGCCGGCGAAGTCTTCGTTCAGCGTGATCAGCAGGCCGCTGGTCGGGGCCTTGTTGTTGTCCAGCGTGTTGTAGCTGGTGCTCAGGCCGACCAGCGAGACGAACACCGGACCGTTGGCGAGCTCCCGCTTCACCGCCAGCGACGCCTCGCCGTCGGCGTAGCAGTTGTAGGCGAAGGGTTGGTTGGTGGCCGGATCGACCAGGCCCTGGAACAGCGGGGTCGGGTAGGTCCCGGCGGCGCTGTTCGGATTGATATTGTTACAGTTCTGATAAGCCGACGGCAGCGAGATTTCCTGCCGATAGCCCGAATAGCGCGGCTGCATCACGATGTTGTCGGTGATCGGGATGCCGAGCTTGATGTTTCCGCCGATGGTGCTCGACGTGTACGAGTAATAGGTGCTCGACGTCGTCTGCTTGCCGAACACGTCGAGGCCCAGCGCCAGCCGCTCGCCGAGCAGATAGGGCTCGACGAAGGACAGCTCGAAGCCGCGGGCGCGGGTGCCGTACTGCAGTGAGGCGCGGGCGACGTGGCCGCGGCCGAGCAGGTTGCGCTCGCCGACGCTGACCTCGCCGATCAGGCCGTCGGCGGTCGAGTAGCCGCCCGAGACCGAGAACTCGCCGGTCGCCTGCTCCTCCACGTCGACGTTGACGATCACCCGGTCGGGCGCCGAGCCCGGCTCGTTGGTGACGCGGACCGTCTTGAAGTAGTTGAGGTTCTTGATGCGCCGCTCGGCCCGGTCGATGAGCGCCCGGTTGTAGGCGTCGCCCTCGACGATGTCGAACTCGCGCCGGATCACGTAGTCGCGGGTGCGGGTGTTGCCGCGGATGTTGATCCGCTCGATATAGGCGCGCTGGCCCTCCTCCATCACGAAGACGACGTTGACGAGGCGGGCGTTGTAGTCGCGGTCGCCGCGCGGCTTGATCGAGGCGAACGGGTAGCCGAGCTTGGAGACCTCGATGGTGAGATCCTCGACGGTCTTCTCGACCGCGTCGGCGTTGTAGACGGCGCCCGACCTGGTGCGCATGCGCGCCCGCAGCCGGTCGACGTCGAGCCCGCGGACCGACGTCTGCAGGTCGACCACACCGAACTTGTAGCGGTCACCCTCGTCGATCGTGAAGGTGATGACAAAGCCCTTGCGGGAAGGATCGTACTCGGAGACGGCCGACACCACCCGCACGTCGGCGAAGCCGTTGCGCAGATAGAACCGGCGGATCAGGTCGCGATCGACCTCGACCCGGTCCGGATCGAAAATGTCGTTGCTCTTCAGCCAGCTCAGGAGGTTGGTCTCGCCCGTCTTGACGACGTCCTTGAGGCGCCAGTCGGAGAACGAGGTGTTGCCGACGAAGATGACCTTGGCGACACCCGTCTTGGCGCCCTCGTTGACCTCGAACACGAGATCGACGCGGCCGTTGGACAGCTCGATGACCTTGGGCTCGACGCTGACGTCGTAGCGGCCGCTGCGCTGGTAGATCTCGACGATGCGCTGGGTGTCCGACTGAACCAGGGCGCGCGAGAAGGTGCCGCGCGGCTTTGACTGGATCTCGGGTGTGAGCTGCTCGTCCTTGACCTTGCGGTTGCCCTCGAAGGCCACCCGGTTGATCACCGAATTTTCGACGACCGTGACGACGATCCGGCCACCCGAGGGTGTGATCCGCACATCCTGGAACAGACCGGTGGCGTAGAGAGCCTTCAGAGCCTGGTCGATCTTGCCGGCATCCAGCCGCTCGCCCGGGCCGACCTTGAAATAAGACCTGATGGTATCGGCTTCGACACGCCGGTTACCCTCGACGACGATCTGCGACGCCGACTGAGCCTGCGCCGTCGTCACCGGAACGGTCACGAGTGCGCCTGCCATGAACGCCTGCGCGACCATCAATCCGACGGCAGCGAACGTCCGTTTTGCCTTCAACCCCAGTGCCATACGCTATGGGCCCCCAAAAGAATCCCCACCACCGCCCGTCGCGATCGATTCCGCCTCCGCTTGTATCGGCTTTAACCACCCCTGCAAACAGAGAGTCTCCCCAGGCTCTCCATTTGCCGGCCGCGAGTGGCCATGACGTCACACATTACGGCGAACTTGTGCGCACATTATGACGACGCCAAGTGCAGGATATCATTAAAGGTTGCGAAGATCATCAACATGATGACGAGGGCGAAGCCGATGCGGAAGCCGACCTCCTGGGCCCGCTCCGACAGGGGTCGGCCGCGGACCGCCTCGATGGCGTAGAACAGCAGATGGCCGCCATCGAGCAGCGGCACCGGAAACAAGTTCAGAAGCCCGATCGAGACCGACAGCACGGCGGCGAGGTGCAGCAGCGCGACGATGCCGGCGGTCGCCACCTGGCCCGACACCTGGGCGATCCGGATCGGCCCGCCGAGCTGGTCGGCGTTCTCCTTGCCGACCACGATGCCGCCGATATAGCTCAGCGTCCGCTCGACGATGAACCAGGTCTCCTCGGCGCCCATCCGGACGGCTGCGATCGGCCCGACCGACTCGGTCTTGAGGTCGCCGGGCGCCATCGAGCGCGAGATGCCGAGCACGCCGAGCCGGTGGATGTTGCCGAAATTATCCTTCATTTCCCGCAGGGTGGGCACCACATCGAGGGTCTTCGCGGTGCCGTTGCGGTCGATCTCGACCCGCAGCGTCTGCCCGGCCGCCCCCGAGACGATGCGCTGCATGTCGGCGAAGCTCTCGATCCGCCGCCCGTCGATCGCCACCACCACGTCGCCGACCGCGAAGCCGGCCGACTCGGCCGCGCTGCCGGCCTGGATCGAGTCGATCCGGGGCGTTGTGGTCTGCTTGCCATGCAACATGAAGATGCCGGCAAAAATCGCGATGGCGAGAACGAAATTTGCCAGTGGGCCCGCGGCCACGACGGCCGCCCTCGCGGCCACCGACTGGCCCGGGAAGGTCTGCCGGCGCTCGGTCTCCGAGAGGCCCGACATGGCCGCCTGGTCCGGCACGCTGGCGGCGTTCTCGTCGCCGAAGAACTTGACGTAGCCGCCGAGCGGGATCGCGGCGAGCTTCCACCGGGTGCCGCTGCGGTCGTTGAAGCCGACGATCTCGGGCCCGAAGCCGATCGAGAAGGTCAGCACCTTGATGCCGTTCGCCTTGGCGATCAGGTAGTGGCCGAGCTCGTGGAAGAACACCACGATGGTCAGCACGAACAGAAATGGAACCAGGTAGCCGAGGAATCCGAAGCCGAGATCGTTGATAGACGACAGAAAATTCGATCCCATCACGGCCTCGCGGGGGGTTGGGGGAGACCGGCCACGCCAGTCACCATTTGTTAAGCTAGTTAGAATGCCTTTGCGGCGATTTGGGGCAAGAGGTCCCGGGCCAGCAATCGCGCCGTATGGTCAACGGCCAACGCCTCCGCCACATCGACCGGCTCGCGCAGCACGCCGCGGGCGGCGCTCGCCTCGAGCGTCGCCTCGACCAGGGCCGCGATGTGGGCGAAGCCGATCTTGCGGTCGATGAAGCTGGCGACCGCGATCTCGTTGGCCGCGTTGAGCACGGTGGGCGCGCCCTGCCCGGTCCGCAGCGCCGCCTTGGCGAGCCGCAGGGCCGGGAACCGAATCTCGTCCGGCTCCTCGAAGGTGAGATTCGCCAGTTGGGAGAAGCTCAGCCGGGTCGCCCCGTTCATGCGGGTGGGCCAAGCGAGGCAGTGGGCGATCGGCACCCGCATGTCGGGCGGACCGATCTGGGCCACCATCGAGCCGTCCACGAACTCGACCCCGCCGTGCACGATCGACTGCGGGTGCACCAAAACGTCGATCTCGTCGGGCCCGGCATCGAACAGGTGGTGCGCCTCGATGATCTCGAGGCCCTTGTTCATCATGCTGGCCGAGTCGATGGTGATCTTCGGACCCATCGACCAGTTGGGGTGCTTGAGCGCCTGCTCCAGGGTCGCCTTCCGTATCGCCTCCAGCGGCCAGGAGCGGAACGGCCCCCCCGAGGCGGTGAGGATGATGCGCTTCACGTCGGCGCGGGTGCCGGCGCAGAGCGACTGGAAGACGGCGTTGTGCTCGGAATCGACCGGCAGCACGGTGGCGCCGGCGGCGGCGGCGCGGCGCATGAACAGAGTGCCGGCGCAGACCAGGCACTCCTTGTTGGCGAGGCCGACGATGACGCCCCGCTCGGCCGCGGCGAGCGTCGGCCTCAGGCTGGCGGCCCCCGTGATGGCGGCCATCACCCAGTCGGCCGGGCGGCTCGCCGCCTCGACCAGAGAGTCCTCGCCGGCCGCGGCCTCGATGCCGCTGCCCGACAGCGCCGCCTTCAGCTCCTCGTAGCAGGCCGGGTCGGCGACGGCGGCGAATTTTGCCCCCAGCTCACGGGCGAGCGCGGCGAGCGCGGTGGCGTTGCGGGCGGCCGTCACGGCCTCGACCCGGAAGCGGCCGGGCGAGCGCCGGATCAGGTCGATGGTGCTGGATCCGATCGAGCCGGTCGCCCCCAGCAGGGTGACGCTGCGCTCCTGCGGGAGCGCGGCCGGGGTCGGGTTGAGGGGAACCGCACTCATGTCACCACACCAGAAAAAATCACCAAACCAACAAGCCGCGCGCGGCCTCGTCGAAGCCGCCGCGCATCACCCCGACCAGGGCCGCCACCCCGGCGGCGGCCAGGAAGCCGTCGAGCCGGTCCATCAGACCGCCGTGTCCCGGGATGATCCGGCTGGAATCCTTGACGCCGAAGCGCCGCTTGATGGCCGACTCGAAGAGGTCGCCGGCCTGCGAGACCACCGACAGTACCAAGGCGAGCCACGCCACGGCGAGCGGATTCGGCACCCCTGCGACGAGCGCGACCGCGACCCCCGCGACGACCCCGCCGAGCGCCCCGGTGAGACTGCCCGACCAGGTCTTGGCCGGGCTGATCGGGGGGGCGAGCTTCGGGCCGCCGATCAGGCGGCCGCCGAAATAGGCGAGCACGTCGGTCGCCCATACGACGGCGAACAGGAAGAAGATCGCCGCCACCCCGGAGACCGGATCGGCCCGCAGCACCACCGGGCCGGCCAGCACCAGACCCGCATAGACGAGCCCGGCGATGCACCAGGCGCGGCGCTCGCGGATCGCATAGGCCATGCCGGCGATCCCGCCGATCAGCACCAGCACGGCGAGCCCGGGCCGGCCCATGCCGGCGATCAGCCCGGCGAAAGCCAGCACCGCGACGCCGATCGCCAGATGCCGCCGCGGCGCGCGAAGAATCTCCGACGTCCACTCCCAGTAGACGCCAATGGCGGCGACCGCCCAGAACAGCACGAAGGGCCAGCCGCCGACCACGACGGCGCCGATGGCGAGCGGGGCGAGAACGACGGCGGAGACGACCCGCACCAGCGTGTCGCTGCGCTTGCGGGCCGTGGGTTCGCCCGGACTGGCCGGGGCCGACATGTCATGGGACACGGGTCAGGTTCCGGCTCCCGCTGCGGCCAGCCCACCGAACCGGCGCTCGCGCCGGCGATACTCGGCGATCGCGCCTTCCAGCGCAGCCTGGTCGAACTCGGGCCAGTAGAGGGGAACGAACACCAGCTCGCTGTAGGCCGCCTGCCACAAGAGGAAGTTCGACAGGCGCTGCTCGCCGCTGGTGCGGATGATGAGGTCGGGGTCGGGAAGATCGGGGGCGTCGAGCCGTGTCGCGATCAGCTCCGCCGTGATGGCCTCCGGGGCGAGCCGGCCGGCCGCGACCTCGACGGCGAGCCGTTGCGCCGCCCGGGCGATCTCCTGGCGGGATCCGTAGTTGAACGCGACCACCAGAACGAGTCCGGTGTTGGCGCGGGTCAGCTCCTCGGCCTCGAGCAGCAGCTTGGCGATCTCCCGGTCGAGCCCGCTGCGCTCGCCGATCACCCGGACCTTGACGTTGCTGCGGTGGAGCTCCGCGAGGTCGTTGCGGATGAAGCGGCGCAGCAGCCCCATCAGGTCACGGATCTCGGTCGGCGGCCGCGACCAGTTCTCCGACGAGAACGAGAAGATCGTCAGGATGCCGATGCCGAGCTCGCCGGCCGCCCGCACGGTCCGCCGCAACGCGTCGACGCCGCGCCGATGCCCTTCCCGCCGCGGCAGGCCGCGCTGCGCCGCCCAGCGCCCGTTTCCGTCCATGATGACGGCGACGTGGCGGGGCGCGTCGCGGCCGGCCCCGGTCGCGCTGCGCACCGCCTCGGGAATGGCCATGGCTCGACTCCAGGCGTCCAAGATCACACCGTCGTCTTCACACCGTCATGATCTCTTTTTCTTTGACGGCGAGCGCCTGGTCGACGTCCTCGATGGCGCGGTCGGTGGCCTTCTGGACCTCTTCCGACATCCGCTCGTGATCGTCGCGGCCGACCTTGCCGTCCTTGTCGAGCTTCTTGAGCAGCTCCATGCCGTCGCGCCGCACGTGCCGCACCGCGATCCGGGCCGTCTCGGCGTATTTGTGCGCCACCTTGACCAGATCCTTGCGGCGCTCCTCGTTGAGTTCCGGCACGCGCAGGCGGATGAGCTGGCCCTCGGTATTCGGGGTGAGGCCGATATTGGCGGCGACGATCGCCTTCTCGACGGCGTGCAGGGCCGACTTGTCCCACACCTGAACGGTGATCAGCCGCGGCTCCGGCACGCTGATCGAGGCGAGCTGGTTGAGCGGCATATGGCTGCCATAGACCTCGGCCTGGATGTGGTCGAGCAGGCCGGTCGAGGCGCGCCCGGTGCGCAATCCGCCGAGCTCCTGCTTGAGCACCCCGAGGACGCCCTGCATGCGACGCTTGATTTCGTTGATGTCGTAGGTTTCGGCTGTCATCGACACTTCTCCAGAAACGACGGCGCCGCACCCGAGCGGGACTCGGATGGTTCAGGCGCGCCGCTCGCAATGAACACTGCGTTCGTCACGGTCTCGGCCACGGTCCCGACTGGCACGGTCCTGTCGGCCACGGTCCTGTCGGCCCCGATCGGCTCCGTCGGCACGTCAACCACCGACGATCGTGGCGCGTCCGGTGCCGCGCAAGACCGATTCGACGGCCTTAGGCTCACGGATCGAAAACACGATGATAGGGATGCGATGGTCCCGGGCAAGGGAAAACGCGGTGAGATCCATCACGCCGAGCCGACGCTCGATCGCCTCGTCGAGCGAGAGGCGGTCGTAGCGCGTCGCGGCGGGGTCGCGCTTGGGATCGGCGCTGTACACACCATCCACATTGGTCGCCTTGAGGACGGCCTCGGCGCCCGTCTCGGCGGCGCGCAGCACCGCGGTGGTATCGGTGGTGAAGAAGGGATTTCCGGTGCCGCCGGCGAACAGCACGATGCGGCCCTCGTCGAGATGGCGCCGCGCGGCGCGGCGCTCGTAGGTCTCGCAGACCTGCGGCATCGCCAATGCCGAGACCGTGCGGGCCGGCGCGCCGAGACGCTCGATCGCCGACTCGAGGGCGAGCGCGTTCATCACGGTCGCCAGCATTCCCATCACGTCGGCGATGGTGCGGTCGGCGCCGTGACTGGCCGCCGTGGCACCGCGCAAAAGATTGCCGCCGCCGACGACGACGCCGAGCGTGACGCCGAGTTCCCGCGCCGCCACCAGGTCGGCGGCGTAGCGCTCGACTGTCGCCTGATCGATTCCGAACGGCTCGGCGCCGCTGAGCGCCTCGCCCGAGAGCTTGACGATGACCCGCCGGTAGCTCGCCGCCGTCATGTGATCCTCTTCCGCGACCCGCTCGGGAGCGGCACGGCCGAGGCCGTGCCGCGATGCGACGGCTCCGGACGGATCAGCTCTGCCCGGCCGCCGCCGCGACCTCGGCCGCGAAGTCGCTCTCCTTGCGCTCGATGCCCTCGCCGAGAGCGTAGCGCACGAAGCCCGTGACCTTGATCGCGCTGCCGACCTTGCCCTCGGCCTCCTTGAGGGCCTGGCCGACGTTCTTGCCGGTATCGTGGATATAAGGCTGATCGAGCAGGCAGACCTCCTTGTAGAAGGTCTTGATGCCGGACTCGGCGATCTTCTCGATCACCTTGTCGGGCTTGCCCTGCTGGCGCGCCTTGTCGGCCAGCACCTCTTTCTCGCGCGCCACCACGGCGGGATCGACGCCCGCCTCGTCGACCGCCAGCGGGTTCGACGCGGCGATGTGCATGGCGACCAGGCGGCCGAGCGCCTTCAGCTCGTCGGCATCGCCGGCCGACTCGAGCCCGACGATCACGCCGATCTTGCCGAGACCCTCGCCGACCGACGAGTGCACGTACTGGCCGATGACGCCCTTGGACACCTCGAGGCCGGCGGCGCGGCGCAGCGTCATGTTCTCGCCGATGGTGGCGATCGCCGACGACAGCGCGTCCGCGATGGTGGCGTCGCCGATCTTGGCGGCCGAAATCTTCTCGATATCGGTTCCGACGTCGAGGGCGACCTGGGCGATCATCCGCACCAGGCCCTGGAACAGCTCGTTGCGGGCGACGAAGTCGGTCTCGGAATTGACCTCGACGACGACGCTCTTCTTGCCCTTCACGGCGACGCCGATCAGGCCCTCGGCGGCGATGCGGCCGGCCTTCTTGGCGGCCTTGGCGAGGCCCTTCTTGCGCAGCCAGTCGACCGCGGCCTCGAGGTTGCCGTCGGTCTCACCGAGCGCGGCCTTGCAGTCCATCATGCCCGCGCCGGTCTTGTCGCGGAGTTCCTTGACCAATAGAGCGCTGATGTTCGCCATGTCGAATTGTCCTTGGGGCGGGAGCCTGCGGGTCCGGCCGTGCCGGACCCGGGCATCCACGAAGACTTTGTCGCGGCCGTGACAGCGATGCACGACGACCGCGGAAGATGCGTGAAGCGGCCGGGCCGGGCCCGGCCGCCGTCAGCGTCACTCGGCCTCGACGCCGAGCTCCTTGGCCTTGGCGATCCAGCCCTCGACCCGGCCCGGCAGGCCGACCGTGTCGCCGACATGCTGGGCGGCCTCGGGACCGAAGGCGGCGATCTGCCAGAAGTGGAAGACGCCGAGATCGTTGAGCTTGCGCTCGATCGCCGGCGACACGCCGGTGAGCTTCTTGAGGTCGTCGGCGACGCCGCGCGGGCCCGACAGCGCCTCGAAGCCGGGGCCGGCCGGGACCGGCTCGGGCGGCAGCACCTCGACGATCGGGGCCTCGGATGCGCCGATGTCGATGCCGGCCTCGCCATGGGCGCGCGAGATGCCGTCGATGGCGGCGCGCGAGACGAGGTCGCAATAGAGGCTGATGGCGCGGCCAGCGTCGTCGTTGCCGGGCACGATATAGGTGATGCCGTCCGGATCGCAGTTGGTGTCGACCACGGCGGCCACCGGGATGCCGAGGCGCTTCGCCTCCTTGATGGCGATGTCCTCCTTGTTCGTGTCGATGACGAACAGGAGGTCGGGCAGTCCGCCCATGTCCTTGATGCCGCCGAGCGCCCGGTCGAGCTTGTCGCGCTCGCGGGTGAGCGTCAGCCGCTCCTTCTTGGTGTAGGCCTGGGCCTCGCCGGACCCCAGCATCTCCTCGAGCTTGCGCAGCCGCTTGATCGATTCGGAGATGGTCTTCCAGTTGGTCAGGGTGCCGCCGAGCCAGCGCGAGTTGACGTAATACTGGGCGCAGCGCTTGGCCGAATCGGCAACGATGTCCTGGGCCTGGCGCTTGGTGCCGACAAACAGGATGCGGCCGCCACGGGCCACCGTGTCGGAGATCGTCTTCAGCGCCTGGTGCAAAAGCGGCACCGTCTGGGCGAGGTCGATGATGTGAATGTTGTTGCGGGCGCCGAAGATGAATTCCTTCATCTTCGGGTTCCAGCGGTGGGATTGATGACCGAAATGAACGCCAGCTTCCAAGAGCTGGCGCATGCTGTAATCGGGCAGCGCCATTGGGACTTCTCCGGTTTTTCCTCCGCGGACATGTGAACCGGGCGGCCCTTTCGGGGTCTCCCGGCCACCGGATGGCCCGGGCGCGATGCCGCGCACGGTCCTTGGATCCGCGTGTGAGATGCGGCGCTTATAGGAGTCCGGGATCGGGAATGCAACGGCAACGGCCGTCAGGCGCAACGACCGCGACGCGTGGCGCCGCAGCACCCGTTGGCGGGCTGCGGGGCGGTCAGGCGGCGAGACGGGGCGGCTCGGCGACCAGGGCCGGGGATTGGACGACCGCTGCCGGAACCACCGGGATCGCGACGGCTCTGGCCTGGACAGCCGCCTTCTCGGCGAACGTCGCGGCCGCGACCCTGGCCGCGGCCCGGCGAGCCCTGGCGTCGGCCAAGGTGGCGCGCAGCGCCAGCCGGGCCTGCTCGCGGCGCTCGGGCCGGCGCTCCGCCCGGGCCCTCAGGCTCGCGATGTCGTCCGCCGCGATGCCGTGAAAGACCAAGGCACGGTCGAAGGACGGCCGATCCTCGTGCACCAGCACCAGCATCATGGCGAGCTCGCGCAGCGCGCGGGCCGGCAAACTCTCGTAGCCGCTGGCGCGGTGGCGCCGGAGAACCTGGCGGGCCACGGCCGAATAGGCCGCTTCGGCGAGCGCATCCTCGGGCATCTGCAGGCGCCCGAACGCAGCGTGAAAAGCGGCGATGACGGCCTTGGCCTGGCGGGTGGCCTTCCTGAAGAACATGCGATCCTCTCGGTAGCCCGATGAGGACCATCATTTCGCCGAAATAGTTAACGCGTCGTTATGGCGATTGCGGAAATCAGGCTCATGCGGTCTGACCCGCCGGTGCGTGTCAACCCCGCACCAGCCTGACGGCGAGGCGGAAGCCGCGGCTGTGCCCGTCCGCCTGGCCCGTCATGAAGTCGAAATAGTAGACCAGGTTGGCAAGGCCGACCTCGTTCGTGGTCCAGTACTTCGCCGTCCCCTCCTCGTCCGCACTGATGTCCGGAAACACCGACTCGTCGACGACCGGCCGCCCGCAACTCGGATCGACGATGCTTTCGAGCTCCGGCCCGGACGGCACACGCCATCCTGCGCCCGCCGCGGCCGCCGCCTCGACGGCCTGGTCGAGAGTGTCGAATGCCGTCTCGCCGGCGCACTGGCGCCCATCCCATCCGCGGCCGAGGCTGCAGCGCTTCCAGGTGAGGCCCGTCCTGGTGTCGAGGGCTTCGCCGCCGTCGAGCACGAATCGGTGCTGCGACCCGTTCGCCGTCCGGTCGTAGCAGCCGGCGAGAACGCCGCCGGTCGGCAGCGCGCAGACGACCGCGACCAGGAGGATTGCGCCCTTCACTATCATTGCGATGCGAGGCCTGTCCCGAAGCAACCGGGCGAATCAGATGAAGGCGCCGCCGCCGTCCGGATCCGCAGACCCAGGCGCTTTCGCCGACGGCTCCCGCTCGCCGTCGCGCCGGGCCCGACGCTCAGCCCAGGTAACATAATGTTGATCCGTGCGACGTTCCGTTTGTCATCTAATCGCAACAAGCAGGAGAGCGATGACATGAACATGCATGACCCGATCGACTTTCGAGAGTTTGCTCGTGCGTTGGGGACGGTCGTCGATTACGCGACTGGAAATACGGTATTCAGCGAAGGCGATACTCCCCGTTACATGTACATCGTGCTCGCCGGCTCGGTCGACATCGTCCATCGGGACAAGCTGATCGAGACGATCGCCCAGGGCGACGCGTTCGGCATTCTCGGGCTGCTCGACGAGCAGCCTCGCACCGTCACGGCCCGCGCCAAGGAGAATTGCGAGCTCGCCGTGATCGAACGAAAGAAGTTTCGCTACATGGTCGAGGAAGTGCCGAACTTCGTCTGGTACGTGATGGACGAGCTCGCCCAGCGGCTACGCAGCACCAACGCGGCGCTCTGACGGGCGCCGTTTTGCGGGAAACGTCCCGGCGGCGCGAATCAGCCGTCGCCGGCCCCTGCCCTGCCCTCCACCACCACGGCGCCCTCGGCGAGGCGCAGGCGCATGCCGTCATAGGCCGGCTCGACATGCGCCGGCAGGCGGGACTTCAGCTCCTCGTAGTCGAGGTCGCTGTGCATGTTGGTGAGGATCGCACGCTTGGGCGCGAGGCGCTCGATCCAGGCGAGCGCCTGCTCGACGGAAAAATGGGTCGGATGCGGGCGCCAGCGCAGCGCATCGATGATCCACAGATCGAGCCCGTGCAGCAGGGCGACGCTCTCCTCCGGCAAGTCGACGAGATCGCTCGAATAGGCGACGCCGCCGAACCGGAAGCCGAGCGAGGGAATGTCGCCGTGGTCCTGCAGGAACGGCAGCGCCGTGATACTGCCGCCCTGCCCCGCGATGGTGACCGGATGGCCGGGCGCGATGCGGTGCTCGTTGGCGATCGGCGGATAGGCGCTGCCCGGCGGGGTGACGAAGCAGTAGCCGAAGCGCGCCAGCATCACGCGCCAGGTCGCCTCGTCGAGATAGAGATCGAGCCGGCGGCGCTTGTGCATGAACAGGCCGCGCAGGTCGTCGACCCCGTGAGTGTGGTCCGCGTGCTCGTGGGTGTAGAGCACGCCGTCGAGCCAGTCGACGTTCGCATCGATGAGCTGCTCGCGCAGATCCGGCCCGGTGTCGACCAGCACGCGGGTGCGTCCGTCGGCGCCGTCGCGCTCCACCAGCAGCGAGCAGCGCCGGCGGCGATTCTTCGGATTGGTCGGATCGCAGACGCCCCAGCCGAGCGCCGGCCGCGGCACCCCGCCGGACGAGCCGCAGCCCAGGATGGTGACGGCGAGGGTCATGAACGGTCTCCGCGAGCCCCGCCGGCGTCATTCCGGGGCGCGCCGAAGGCGCGAACCCGGAATCCAGCCACGCGCTCGGAGTTCGCTGCTGGATTCCGGGTTCGCCGCTCCGCGGCGCCCCGGAATGACGGAAGGGGAACCATGAGCATCATGCCGCCACCTCGGCGGGTCGTGGCGTCTTCGAAAACAGGCGGAAGAAGTTTTCCGTCGTCTGCGCCGCGAAAGCGTCGAGCGAGACGCCGCGGGTCTCGGCCAGCACTCTTGCCGTCTCGACCACATAGGCGGGCTCGTTGCGCTTGCCGCGCATTTTTCCGGGCGCGAGATACGGCGAGTCGGTCTCCACCAGAATGCGGTCGGCGGGAATCTCCGCCGCGAGGGCGCGCAGCACGTCGGATTTCTTGAACGTGACGATGCCGGTGAAGCCGATGTAGTGGCCGAGCGCGACGGCGCGCAGCGCCAGCTCACGACCGCCCGTGTAGCAGTGCAGCACCGCGGTGAAAGGCCCTTTCGCCGCCTCCTCCCCCAGCATGCGCTGCATGTCGGCGTCGGCCTCGCGCGTGTGGATCACCAGCGGCAGTCCGGTTTTCCGCGCCGCGTCGACATGGATCCGGAAGCTGGCCTCCTGGAGGTCGCGCGGGCCGTAGTCGTAAAAATAGTCGAGGCCCGCCTCGCCGATCGCCACCACCTTTGGATTTTTCGCACGAGCGAGCAGCTCGTCCAGCGTCACGTCGCGCTCCTCGGCGACGTGATGCGGATGGGTGCCGACCGAGCAGACGACGTCCTCGTAGCGCTCCGCGATCGCCAGCAGCGCGTCGAACCGACGGACGCGCGTAGAAATCGACACCATCCGCCCGACGCCGGCGGCGCGCGCCCGCGCCACCACGGCGTCGAGCTCGTCGGCGAAGTCGGGAAAGTCGAGATGGCAGTGACTGTCGACCAGCATGGCTCACGGATCGCTTTCAGTTCGGCATCATCGACCCGGCCGCCGCGCGCCCGGGAATGGTGTTCTTAAAACTACGTCGATCTTCTCGCAGGTCTCCTTTCCGAGACCGGAGTAGTACCGCGCCGCCGACAGGCAGCGCCGCACCCGGTTGTCGCGCCGGGCGAGCTTCAACAGACCGTCGAGCACGGCCGGCGACACCCGTTGCAGCGCGGAGGAAAGCTCGCTGCGGCCGATCTCCTCTTCCTCCTCGTGGCCGTCTGCCATCGCGAGGCGGGCAAGAATCGCCTCGAGTCTCGTACCGGTCGCGCCAGGAGACCGTCGCCCGGACACGCCTCACTCCGTCGTCGGCTCGATCCAGCGCGGAAACACCGGGCTCGGGGCCGGGAGCTGGCTGCCGGGCGCTATCCGCTCGTGCCCGCCGAGATGCGAGAAGTCGCGCGCGTCGACCGGCACGGCCAGGGTGTCGAGGAGCTTTGCGGACGCCGTCGGCATCACCGGCTGGGCCAGGATAGCGACCTGCCTCAAAACCTCGGCGGTGACGTAGAGCACGGTACCCTGGCGGGCCGGATCGGTCTTGGCCAGCGCCCACGGCGCCTCGCCGGCGAAATAGCGGTTGGCGTCGGCCACCACGGCCCACACGGCGTTGAGCATCTGGTGGATCTGCTGGGTCGCCATCGCCTCGCGCGCCTTTTCGACGAGGGCGTCGGCTGCGGAGAGAATCGTATTGTCGTTGTCGGTGAAATCCCCGGGCGTCGGCAGCACGCCGCCAAACGCCTTGGCCAGCATCGAGAGCGAGCGTTGCGCCAGATTGCCGAGGTCGTTGGCGAGGTCGGCATTGATGCGCGCGACGATCGCCTCGTGGCTGTAGTTGCCGTCCTGGCCGAACGGCACCTCGCGCAGGAAGAAGTAACGCAGCGGATCGACCCCGTAGGCGTCGGCCAGCGCGAACGGGTCGATGACATTGCCGACCGACTTCGACATCTTCTCGCCGCGGTTGAACAGGAAGCCGTGGCTGAACACGCGGCGCGGCACCGCGACGCCGGCCGACATCAGGAAGGCCGGCCAGTAGACGGCGTGGAACCGCACGATGTCCTTGCCGATGACGTGGAGATCCGCCGGCCACCAGCGCCTGAACATCTCGCCTTCGGTATCCGGGAAGCCGACACCGGTGATGTAGTTGGTCAGCGCGTCGACCCACACATACATGATGTGCTTCTCGTCGCCCGGCACCGGGATGCCCCAGTCGAAGGTGGTGCGGGAGATCGACAGGTCCTGAAGACCCCCGCGCACGAAGCTCGCCACCTCGTTGAGGCGCTCCTTCGGCAGCACGAAGTCCGGCACCCGCTCGTAGAGGTCGAGGAGCTTCTGCTGGTAGGCCGAGAGGCGGAAGAACCAGCTCTCCTCCTCGACCCAATCGACCGGCGAGCCGTTCGGGCCGCGGCGCACCTTGTCGTCGCCGACCGTGGTCTCCTTCTCGGCGTAGAAGGCCTCGTCCCGCACCGAGTACCAGCCGGAATATTTCGACATATAGATGTCGCCGTTCGCCGCCATCCGCTCCCAGATCGCTTTCGAGGAAGCGTGATGGCGCGGCTCGGTGGTGCGGATGAAGTCGTCGTTCGAGCAGTTGAGCCGCGCGTCCATGGCCTGGAACAGCGCGACGTTCCGGTCGGCGAGCTCGCGCGACGTCAGCCCTTCCTTGGCGGCCGTCTGCACCATCTTTTGCCCGTGCTCGTCCGTGCCGGTGAGGAAATGCACGTCGTAGCCGTCGAGCCGCATGAAGCGCGCGATCGCATCGGTGGCGATCACCTCGTAGGCATGGCCGATATGAGGCGCGCCGTTCGGATAGGCGATCGCGGTGGTGACGTAGAAGCGCTTGGAGGCCATGGTCTGCAGCTCGCAATCAACAGTGCGCCTTAGCCCCGGCCCATCTCGGCCTCATGGTGAGGAGCCGCTCGGAACGAGCGCGTCTCGAACCATGGGGCCGTCCCATCCTTCGAGACGCCCGCTTCGCGGGCTCCTCAGGATGAGGACGGACAGAGACTTAGATCGGCTCACAGGTGAGGTATCAACCCCGTGCCGCCTCGGCAAGCCAGCCGAACACCGCGAACACCAGCGCCCGCTTGTCGAGATTGAGCGTGAGGGTGTCGCGGGCGGCCGTGTCGAGGCGCCCCCATGCCTCGGCATAGGGGGCGAGCCGGCCCACCGCCTGCGGCTCGCGCCGCAGCTCGCGCGACAGCCAGTCCCGAACCGTCTCGACGAAGATCTCGACCAGCTCGCGGTCGGCCCGCTCCAGCACGTCGCCGAGCGCATGCAGGCCGCGCGGGTCCGGGCTCGGCACCTGGGCGAGCAGCGCCGTCACCTTTTCGCGCAACGCCAGCAGGGGACCGCCCGACAGCGCGATCGCCCGGGCGACGCAGCCGTCGGCGGCGGCGGCCGCCGCGGCGAGGCCGGGGTCGTCCGGCGCCCGGCCGAGCGCCGTCGCGGCGGCGGCGATCACGTCCGCAACGGACAACGGACGCAGCGTCAGCATGCGGCAGCGCGACCTGATGGTCGGCAGCAACCGGCCCGGCGAATGGCTCACCAGGAGCAGCAGCGCGCGCCGCGGCGGCTCCTCCAGTATCTTCAGCAAGGCATTGGCGCCTTCGGGATATTTCAGCTCCTCGGCGGCGTCGACGAGGCACACGCGCCAGCCCCCGCCCGTGGCGGTGGCGCCGAAGAACCCGACCGTCTCGCGCACCTGGTCGACCGTGATGACGGTGCGCAGCGTCTCGGTCTTTTCGCCCGGCGTCCGCTCGAGCGCCAGAAGTGCCCCCTCGGTCGAAGCCGTGACGCGCCGCGCCACCGGATGGTCCGCCGGCAGCGCCAGCGAGGTCGCCGCCTGGACGGCGGGCGCGGCCGGGTCCGGATGGGCCAGCACGAAGCGGGTGAACCGATAGGCCAGCGTCGCCTTGCCGATGCCGGCCGGGCCGCCGATCAGCCAGGCATGCGGCACCCGCCCCGACTTGTAGGCGCCGAGTAGTGTCGCCTCGGCGGCGACGTGGCCGACGAGGTCGAGCGTCTCGCGGGGATGCGGAACCGTGACGCCCTCGTCGCGGGCGGCACGCGGAGCCCGGCTCACGGGACGGCCACGACGTCGCGGGCGGGCTCGGACGCACCGGCCGGAGCCGGTGGCGCTGCGGGCGGCTCGGTTTCCACCTGGGCGGCGCCCAGGCGGGCGCAGACCACGGTCCACACCTCGTCGGAGATGCGGTGCGGCGGCGGCTCGGCCTCGATGACGACGCAACGTTCCGGCTCGGCGGCGGCGATCACCCGGTAGGCGTCGCGCAGCGCGGCGTGAAACGCGAGCTCCTCGCCCTCGAAACGGTCGGCGGCGGCGCCCTCGCGCCGCCCGGCGGCGCGGGAAAGACCGAGCTCGGCCGGCAGGTCGAGCATGATGGTGAGGTCCGGCCTGGTGTCGCCGACCGTGACGCGCTCCAGCGCCCGGATCACGGTGTCGTCGACCTTGCCGACCGCCCCCTGGTAGACGCGGGTGGAATCGGCGAAGCGGTCGCATACCACCCAGGCACCGCGCTCCAGCGCCGGCCGGATGGTTTTCTCCAGATGGTCGGCGCGGGCCGCCGCAAAGAGAATTGCCTCCGCCTCGGCCCCGAGCGGCTTGGCGGCGCCGGCGAGCAGCACATGGCGAACCATCTCGGCGCCGGGCGAGCCGCCGGGCTCGCGGGTCAGGATCACCGAGATGCCGAGCGTGCGCAGGCGGCCGGCCAGCAACGACGCCTGGGTCGACTTGCCGGACCCCTCCCCGCCCTCGAAGGTGATGAACTTGCCGCGCATCCTCGTCCCCGCATCCCTGTTGCGCGGCGCTAGATGCGCGCGAACCCGGACTTGATCCAGCCGATCACCAGCTCGGTCACCACGTCGACGGCGCGCTGCGGCAGGTTGCCGACCTCGACGGCCTCGGAGGCCTTCAGCGGCACCTCGAGCGTGACATTGTCGCCGCGCATCACCCGCACCTTGCCGATCGGCTGGCCCTCGGCCACCGGCGCCCGCACCGGGCCCGTGTAGACGATGCGGGCCGAGATGCGGTCGTTGGTGTTCTTCGGAATCAGCACCGAGACGGCGCCGTTGGCGACCAGCGGCACACTGCCCTGCGTCCCGCCGAACACCTTGGCGTCGCCGATGACCTGACCGTCGGCGAACAGCGGCCGCGCCTCGAAGCCGGAGAAGCCCCAGTCGAGCAGGCGCTTGCCTTCGTCGGCGCGGTCCTTGGCGGTCTTCAGCCCGTTGATCGCCACGATCAGCCGCAGCCCGTTCTGAAGGGCCGAGCCGACCAGGCCGTAGCCGCCCTCGGCAGTGAAGCCGGTCTTCATGCCGTCGGCGCCGATGTTGAGCGGCAGCAGCGGGTTGCGGTTGAGCTGGCGGATCTTGTTCCAGGTGAACTCGCGCTCGCCGTAGATCGGATAGAACTCCGGATAGGTCTTGTTGATGTGCTGGGCGAGCTTGGCCAGCTCCCGCATGGTCACCAGATTGGCCGGGTCAGGCAGGCCGGTGGCGTTGCCGAAGGTCGACCGCGTCAGGCCGAGCTCGCGGGCCCGCTTGGTCATCGCCTGGGCGAAGCTGCGCTCATTGCCGGCGATGCCTTCCGCGAGCGCGATGGCGGCGTCGTTGCCCGACTGGATGATGAGCCCGCGCAGCAGGTCCTCGACCCGGGTCTTGCTGTGGATCGGCGCGAACATGCTGGAGGTGTGCGAGGGCGCGCCGCCGCGCCGCCAGGCGTCCTCGCTGACCATGAGCTCCTGGTCGAGCGTCAGCCGGCCGGCCTTGATCTCGTTGAACACGACCTCGGCCGTCATCAGCTTGGCGAGGCTGGACGGCGGGCTCGGCACGTCGGCGGCCTTCTCGTACAGGACCGTGCCGGTCTCGGCGTCGATCAGGATCGCGTAGGGCGCGGCGGTCTGGAACCCGTCGTCCTTCTTCGCACCGGAGACCGAATTGTTGGCGGCTCCCGCAGCGGCGACCAAAGCCAGCACGAGGGCGAAGGCGCCGAACAGACCGCCGCCCCGAACGCCCAACCGGGCCGCCCACAGGCGGCGAAGCAATCGAATCATGGCCGTCGAGTCCCACCAGAGTTGGCCGGAACAATGGCGCGGCCGGCCCGCCGGGACAATGCCGCAGCCGGGCTCGCCAGAGAAAATCCTTGCGAAACTAATGGTTGTGCCGTGACGCTCGCAGCCTAGTAGAGGCCGCGGCCGGTCATCACGGCCGGCAGGGGCTCGCGCCCGGCCTTCGATTCGGCCGCCGCATAGGCCGATGCCGGGGGCTTCGCGCCGCGCTCACGCCCCGACGCCACCACGGGCGCCGCTTCGGCCGGCATGCGGTCGCGCTGCGAGGTGCGCCCCGAGGGCCGCGACGGGGCCGGCGCAGACGGCTGCTCGTCGAGCCCGAGGCCGAAGGGCCGCTCGGGCGGCATCGGCACGCCGCTGCGGGGCGGCAGGGCGGCGGGGCGCAAATCGGGCAAGAAGGGCCGGGTCGCCGCGACCATCACGAGCGAGGGCGGCGGCGCCGGCTGGCCATGGCGCAGCGTCGCCATCAGCAGCCCGTCGTCGGAGCCTTCGAGCGGGGCGCGGCCGACATACTCGACCCGCACCCGCGCCGTGCCGTTGCCCTGGAAACCGAGCATGTCGGCGGCCTTGACCGAGACGTCGACCAGCCGACCTTGGTGGAACGGGCCGCGGTCGTTGACCCGCAGCACGATCGAGCGGTTGTTGCCGAGATTGGTCACCCGGATGTAGCTCGGCATCGGCAAGGTCGGGTGCGCCGCCGACATGCTGTGCATGTCGAACACCTCGCCATTGGCGGTGAGCCGGCCGTGGAAGTCGGGGCCGTACCAGGAGGCGAGACCCTCGGCCCGGTAGTTGACGTCCTCCTCGGGGACATACATGCGGCCGCCCACCATGTAGGGCTTGCCGAGCCGGTAGCCACCGCCGCCTTTCGGCACCGGATCACCGGGCTCGACGACGCGCGGGCTCGCGGCGACGCCGTAACGCGGATCGATCTGTGGAAACAGCTTGCCGCCGGAACCCGAGCATTGCGCCAGCAGCGCGCACGCCACCGCGGTCGCGCCGACGCGCGCCAGTGGCCCCAACCGTCCCCGCATCTCCCCCCGGATCATCCGACGAGGATCCCCCCTCCCTTGCCGTGGACGCCGAACGCGCGCCCCGTTCCCCCTGAACGAGACGCTCGACCATCCACGGACGAACCGCCGCGGCTCTCTCGGGAGTCGCAATCGGTTCGGGCCTCACGATACGCGACCGCACCACGGCGCGGAACCGAAACACTTTGGCAAGGTAAATGAGCCGGAAAGAAGACACCTGGGCGCCGGCGAAGCCTGCACCGGCGGACCGCCCTCGGCCGGCGCGACGGCCCTGCAGACGACGGACGCCGAAGCCGGCGAGCGTCGCGTGCGTGCCTGCCGAAGGGCGTCACGACAAAGGCGCGTCACCGGAGCGGCGACGCGCCTTTGCGAAGGTTCTGTCGACGAAGCGGCGTGCGACTCAAGCCAGCTTGTCGACCACCTGCCCGGTTCCCGGCGCGGTGGCGGCCTGGACCGGCTGCGCCTGCACGGCGCCCCGGTCGTCGCTGTCGCCGTCGCGGTCCGGGCCCGGCGCTTCGGCACGTTCCGGCGCGGTCGGCATGACGGGGGCCGAACTGATGGCGGATACGCTCATGACAACTCCCTGACGGCGGCCCCACGGCCGCGGCGGTGGTGCGGGCTGGTGCAGCCCGAAACGCACGGCAGGCGCCCGAGCCCACCACGCATACGCGTGAACCCGCACCATGGGGGACCATTCGTTCGCATTCCATTACCGCGATACGAGTCACGCCCCAGTTGCGCGCGATATCGCCACGGGATCCGCCCCGACATTGGTGCCGTGGCGCCTGCCATGGCGTCGGCCGGGTCGCCGACCGGCGCTGCGCCGCGGCTACGCAGTGGAACGGGTGCCGGCTTTCGTCGCACAATCGGAAGTATCCGTTAACCGACGTGTGGCTAGGCTTCGTCGAAACCACGAGACAGCCCGCATGCGATCGTCACGCCGCCTCGGACGCCTGCTCCGCGCCCATGTCCGGATCGTCTCCGGTCTCGCCGCCGGCGCCGTGCTGGCGGTGGCGATCGGAATCGCATGGCTGCCGTCGCCGGGCTCCCCGGTCCGCTCGAGCATCGGCCCCGAGGGTACGATCCGGCTGGCGCCCGATCCCCACAAGCAGTGCCAGCGGCTCGGCTTCGACAACCGCAACGGCGAGTTCCGCGACCGCGGCGTTTCGGCGTGCGAGCCGGCCGACGCCGACACCACGGCGGTCGACCGGATGCAGGCCGTGCGCGCCTGGTTCAACCGCGGCGCTGCCCGGTAGCGCGCCATCGGCCGATCGTCGACACGGATCACCGCACGAAGTCGCCGCCCTGCCCCTCGACGGGCCGAATGCGCCGCACCCGTCCTGCGGGGCTTCCGGGGCGCCGCGACCTCTGCTAGGCGAGTGATCCGGCACGATCGGACGGGTGGCCGAGTGGTTGAAGGCAGCGGTCTTGAAAACCGCCAGAGGCGCAAGTCTCTCGTGGGTTCGAATCCCACCCCGTCCGCCACTTAATCAACATAAGACACTGTTTTAGTGCGATATTTTGAAGTGAGATTATTTCCGATCCCCCAATTCGTCCCCCAATCGAGCGGGATCCGTGATCGGTTGAACGAGAGCCGGTTGGACCCGAAACACGTCGAGCTATCGGCTCGGCTCGTGCGGAGCCTCGGTGGCTTGCTCCGCGGATCCGGTCTTCGGGGCGCATAGAGGCGCGTTCAGTGCAAATGCGAGCGCAAGCACGCAGCACACGACGGCGACCGAACGGGCGATCTGTCGAAGCGACGCCATCGCCACGCCATTGCCGATGCTGCGCCTGGCGGAGCGCGGCACCGGCCCGAGACGCGGGAAGAAATTGAGCGCAGCTCCGCACAGGCAAACGATTGCGAACGTCCAGGCGAGTTGCCCCGAGACGGACACCATCGTTTCCGATCCGCACAGCTTTGCGGTCGGTAGAGCCCCTTGGACCGATTTCATCGCGAGGACGGCATTCAGCCATTCCTTGTCGCCGAACGCGAAGTTCATGCCGAGCAGCGCAGCGGGTACGACGACCAGGAGACCCAGGCCGGCAAGCAACGAAAGCCGCTCGGCCGAGCGGGCGGTGCGCTCCTGTTCCTGGTCCCGCAGGAAACCGCGCGACGTCTCGATCTCGTTGAGGACCTCGGCAAACCACTTGTCGAGCGACAGAAGCTCGCGGAGCTTCGCGTAGATTTCGCTCGGCTGCACCTGGTTCGAGACGCCCGTGAACCAGTAGCGGTGCACGAACGCCTGGAACTCCCGCTCGATGCAGTGCAGGTTGACCCGCAGATCCTGCCGCGCCTGGTCGTCGGTATCGTCTGCCGTCTTCGCATACTGTTCCATCGCCTCCGACACCCAGTTCGAGAAGGCGAGCAGCGCGGCGGCTTGGAACTGGGCGACCAGCATCATCTGAAAATAGTGTCGCCGCATGTGCATCTCGACGAGGTCTACGAAATCGCCCTCGCTGACGATGCACGCCATGTTGTAGCCGCACAGGACATAGCGGGTTCCCCAGGAGCTGAACCGATCATAGGCGTGGAGCGCGTCGAAGTTCTCGAGGAAGCCGTGTCCGTAAGGATGCTCGTCGCCCGCCTTGTCACAGAAGCACAGGCGTGCCCAGGCGCCATCCGAGAGACGGGCGATGTTCGGCACCGACAGGAAGGTGGTTGTCGCCATGCGCTCGTCGGCGACGAAGCGCCACTGCGACAGATCCGATTTTGGAACCACCCCCGATTCGGTCTGTGAGGTTCCGCGCAGCAGCAGGGCCTTCGGCAGCAGGGCTTCCCACCAAGGCAGCAATCGCGGGACGCCGTGCGAAAAGCCGGCCTCGAAGGCGTTCATGACCGTCTCGCGAGACGGCACGATGTGGGGCTCTCCTGCTCCGGCCTTGTCGTGCCAGGTGACCTCGGCCGGCACACCGTCGGCCCACACCAGGAGATCGAGCGATTGCGGTGCACCGACGGCTGCCTCGACCCAGTAGGGGATGTAGAGGCGCCGGAAGCATTCGATCAGATCGAGAAGGTCGGCGACCGTGGCCTGCTCCGGCACGCCGCCGCTCGGATTGGCCGGCGTTCGCCGGACGACGGACGGAACCACGCCCTTGCCTGCCTCCCGCGGCAGCGACACCGTCACGGCGAGCACGGCGATACCGGCCTCGAAGAGATGCAGGTTGATGGTGTCCACCGCGAGCGTGATCACGCGCGACGATCGTCGCCCCATCGCGCTCACCGGGGGAGCTTTCGGCGTCGAGGCGCGCCATGTCGCTTGTGCCTCGGTGCGCTCGTCGCCGTCGAACCCCTCGACCGACCCGAGCGCGACACTGACCCGAGCGATGCCGCAACGCTGGAAGACCCGCTGGGCCGGCGAAGCCCCACGATGTTCCGATCGGGCACCGTCGCCGTAAAGGAATCGCTGGACGAACCGATGAAAGAAGATCGTCTCCTGATAGCGCTCGGCGAGAAGGTCGTCGTCGGGCCGGGCGTGCGCATCCGGCGTCTCGGCGGAGCGTCCCACCGATGCCGGCGCCGCGGCGCGTTCGCAATGGGTGAGCGCATCGATCTCGCGCCACGTCTCCTTGTCGGAGCGCGTCAGCGCGGCAGCCATACCGTCGACCAGCGTCCCGGCAGGCGTGTCGAATCCGCTGCCCGTCTCGCCCCGCGCCAGTGCCAGGGGAAAAAGCAGCGTATGGCGGAACCGCAGCGCCGTGATCGCCTTCACGCTGTCGTGGTCGTTCTGCTTGAACCCGCCCTTCGCCGCCTTCGCAGCCATCACCATCTCCTCCGGCTCGCGCATCTGCGGCGTCATGCTACCGTCCCGGGCAACACGACAAAACGCTGAATCGTGGCTGCCGCACTGGATCCGCATCATTCTTACGGCTAAGTCGATCTTTCCGATCCGACAGCATTCGGCGCTCCCGAGCTCGCCCCCAAAGGGGCGACGAGGATGCCGCGCCCTCCGGAGACACGCGTTTGACCAAGCCTTTGCCGCCGGCATCTGTTTGCGCGGGACCAGACCCGGAAAACCTCCGCTTTTTCCTCGGCGGTCATGACCTCGAGATGATCACGATCGCCGACTTGGTGCGCGACACCCTCGGTCCCGATGCGGTCGTCGATCGTCGGCTCGGCTGGGGCGCCTGCAGCGCGGCCTATGCGGACGAGATCGCCGCCACGCTCGCGGCCAGCCGGGTGCCGGTGCTGGTAGAGCTCAGGGCCGACCCGGTCCTCGCCGCCACCGCGATCGTCGTCGATCACCACGGGCCGGACGTCGGCACCCCTTCGTCGCTCGCCCAGGTCTTCGCCTTGCTGCGCCGGCCTGCCACGCGGTGGACGCGCCGGCTCGCTCTCGTCGATGCCAACGATGTCGGCCACGTCCCCGGACTAAAAGCCCTCGGCGCGAGCCGGGACGAGTTGGCGGCGATTCGCCTCGCCGACCGCCGGGCCCAGGGCATCACGGCCGCCCAGGAGATCGCCGGCCGTCGGGCCTTGCGCAATGCGCGCCGGCACCTCGGCGGCCGCGTGCTGACGGTGCGGCTGCCGCATCGACGCAGCGCCACCGTGACCGACCCGGTGGCACTCGACAGGCGCTGGGCCGACGTCGAGAACCTGCTGGTCCTGATGCCGGGCGAGGTCGGCTTCTTCGGTTCCGGCGCCGGCGTGGTCGCGCTCGACCGCGCCTTTCCGGGCGGCTGGACCGGCGGCGCGCTGCCGCGGCGGGGATTTTGGGGGCGGACCGCCCGGACGCACCGGCTCGACCCGGCGCTGCTCGCCGTCCTCGACCGCACCCTGCCGTGCAGGCGCCGACTGTCCGGGTCGACACGCCGGGCTAAAGCTGTCGACACTTTCCATCGAGACAGATAGGGCGACGACGGCAAACGTCGACAGGGGCTCGACCCCAATGCGTGAACAACTGCACGAGTCGACAGATTTCAGGCAGTTTCCACTGATACGTCGATTTCAGCCGATTCTGTCTGGCAATTGGCCGAGGTCGGTGGAAACTGGCCTTGGAAATCCGGCGTTGACAGGTGGCTGCAGACCCCTCAGTCTGGCGCCATGCACCGCGCACCAGCGGACTGAAACCACGCCAGGAACGCCGCCGGGTCCTTGTTGTCGTCTGGCGCCATGCACCGCGCACCAGCGGACTGAAACACGCCGTCACTTTCCCCGTCGGCGCGGGAGTCGTCTGGCGCCATGCACCGCGCACCAGCGGACTGAAACTCGCGGAATTCGCGGCCTGTCATTCTGATGCGTCTGGCGCCATGCACCGCGCACCAGCGGACTGAAACCTGGCCGGGGTATTGCCCGCAGGCGAGAGCCGTCTGGCGCCATGCACCGCGCACCAGCGGACTGAAACCTCGTCGGAGAGGCTCGTGGTGCGAGACGCGAGGTCTGGCGCCATGCACCGCGCACCAGCGGACTGAAACCTCGCGATGCCGAGCTCCCGGCGCTTCGCAGCGTCTGGCGCCATGCACCGCGCACCAGCGGACTGAAACGCCGCCGCGAGTGCTTCCGACATTCCGTTCGGTCTGGCGCCATGCACCGCGCACCAGCGGACTGAAACGCAGTCACCTGCTCTTTCCAAATAGAGAGCATGTCTGGCGCCATGCACCGCGCACCAGCGGACTGAAACATAGTCGATCTTGGCGGCGACTTGCGGGAGGTGTCTGGCGCCATGCACCGCGCACCAGCGGACTGAAACATAGCCCCCGACGCGAGGACGGTGAAGAGCGTCTGGCGCCATGCACCGCGCACCAGCGGACTGAAACTTCTTCACAGGGCGGGCTTCAAGGATTTCATTTCCGGTCTGGCGCCATGCACCGCGCACCAGCGGACTGAAACCTGGCGGATCTTCTTCTGGCCGGACGTCCGAGTCTGGCGCCATGCACCGCGCACCAGCGGACTGAAACGCGTTCGCCTCGGCCGAGTCGTTGCGATCGGGTCTGGCGCCATGCACCGCGCACCAGCGGACTGAAATCACCTTCGTGATCAGTTCGGATCGGTCCATGTCACGCGTCTGGCGGCATGCACCGCGCACCAGCGGACTGAAACGCGCTCAGCTCGCGCACCTTCGTGATCAGTTCAGTCTGACCGCACGCACCGCGAGCCAGCAGGCTGACCCCGGAGCCGGCCGGCGAGCTGGTCCCCGAGCACGTTCTATGGCGTGCCGGAAATGCCGCGCGCGAAAAGGCGCCCCCTCGAAACTCGGACGCAATCGCGGTCGCATGTCAGGATCTGGAGTGCGCGCCGGCGGTCACGGGCCTTCGCGGGACGCGCCGGTTCGGGGCGGGCGCGGCCCGGCTCGCCTCATACCGGTCTTCACCAACTCCGGCTCGTCAATCGCCGGCTCGACCCGCTAATCCATCGCTTGAAAAGCGCTTCTTTCGAAGCTCGATGGATTGCCGGGCTTGTCCCCATAGGCGCTGAGAAAAGGCCGGTGTACGGCCTCTCGATCGTCGTCGTCCGCGCAGGCGGATGATCCAGTATCCCCTGGCGTCGGTTGTTTCACACGAACTCTGCGGCGTACTGGGTGCTCCGCCTTCGCGGAGCACGACGAAGGAGAGGCTTCGCCAGCTATCTTAGCGCCTATGGGGTCAGGCCCGGCAATGACCATGGAGGTCGATGACGACTGGTATCACTCCTCCGGCGCGTCCGGATAGGGCGGCAGGTGGACCGGCGGGTCCCCGTCTTGCGCGGCCTGCCGGGCCGCCGCCTTGACGGCCGCGTAGCCTTCGAGCGACGCGGTCCGGTCGAGCACCGGCGGCTTGCGCCCGGCGAGCGCTGTTGCCCGCGGCATCATCGGCGGCGTGAACGGATGGCGCGGATAGACCAGCCGGTCGTCGAGGCCGGCGCCGACCCGCGGATCGGCGATCGCCAGCAACTGGCGGACCATCGGTACGTCGTCGAACGTGCCGCCCGCGGCGCCCGGGTTCTTGGCGAAATAGGCGCCCGTCACGTGCGTCTTGAACCCCGCCACGCAGGCGGGCGCGTCGGCGGGCGCTCCGCCGTCGTTGCGCTCGACCGTCAGGCCGGTGACCTGCGCGACGCAGCGCCCGTAGCCTTGCGCCTTGCCGCGGCCGATCAGATGCCGCTGCGATGAACGGCGCCCGTCGCGGCCGTCCTCGGCGCCCCAGGTCAGCGCCCACAGCAGCGCGCCGAGCTCGGCCGGGCGCAGATTGTGGAACCGGATCTCGCCCGTGAACACCTTCGGGCGCGCCGGCCCGCTCGGCAGGAACGCCATCCTGGTCTCGATCGCCGTGGTCACGTTCGGATCGGCGGCGCGCTGCTCCCACTTCTGGTCGGCGCGGTCGTCCCACGGAAACGCGACGGGATCGCCCGCCCGCACCGGATAACGCTTCCAGCCGGCGAGCCGGGCATCGGCGTTGGAGTAGTCGAAGGGCGGATAGCCGGCATTCGTGCGCGGCGGCCCCGAGGGCCGCAGATAGTAGGGCCAGAACGACGCCCGCGGACTCATCGTGGTGCCGATCTCGACCCGGTAGTCCTGCGGCTTCGGGACATGGTCGAGTGCCGCCTCGCCGACGAGCACGCGCCCCTTGAGTGCGCCGGAGAAATGCTTGCCGGACGGCTCGAGCTTTTCCGACGGCACCTGGCCGAACAGGGCGCCGGCGAAGTCGAGCGGCCCCTCTTCGCCGTGGCCGTCCCGCTTCAGCATGTCGTCCATGCCGTAGCGGTGCGGCACCTTCAGGAAGCGCGACAGGCCGAGATAGAGCTCCTCCGACGGTTTCGACTGACGCCGGTGGCTCGCCGCGGCGCGGCCCTGGAGCAGCCCGAGAATCCGCTCGAGCTCGCGGTTGCGCGCCGCGTGATTGTATTTGTCGAGGCCCGCCTCGCGATGCGCCTTGCCGTCGCGGTCGCGTCCGGTGCGGGTCGGGATCGTGTGCACGACGAACACCGGAATGCCCGGCATCGGCGTGCCGTCGGTGGCGGCCGGGAGGCGCTTCTCCTGGTAGCTCTTGCACCAGAAATCCCAGGCGCCCTCCTCGCGGTCGCCGCCCGGCGTGGTCGCATGGATCTTGATGAAGCGCCGCACGAGGTCGGCCGGCAGCGGGATCGTGGCGACGACCTCGTCGCCGAACACGGTCGCATAGCGCTTCGGCTTGGCGGAGGTCCGGTTCGGATCCACGCCCGTGAAGACGATCCAGCCCGGCTTGCCACTCGACGCCGGAACGGCCTTGCGGGGCTCCTCGAACCGCTTGGGGTCGGGCTTGGCGACGGTCGTGTAGGCGATCCGCGCGCCCGGTGCCGTGCGGACGGCGTCGTACTTCTTCTTGACGGTCAGTCCCTCGAAATCGACGAGGTCGGGCCTGCCCAGCGTCGATCGCAGGATGTCCGTGGTCTCGATCTGCCACGCCTCCGCGGCGATCCGCAGCGACCAGCCCTCGTAGGTCCGCTCGGAAAAGCTCCCCTTCGGATCGGTTCGCACCAGCCAGCCGAACGACATCGCCCGGCCGGCGTCGAGCGAGGAGTTTGCCCGCCAGTAATCGTCCGACGAGTTCCGCACGGCGAAATGGGCGTCACGGTCGACGATGTCCATGCGCGAGCCGGTGGCGATCTCGATCACGTTGCGCAGCGCACCGCGAATGGTGGCGCCCGGAATGATCGGGCGGCCCTGCGCATCGGTGGCGAAATGCGACGGATTCTTCTTGTCCCCGTCCGCCTCGTCGACGCCGCCGACCAGCACCGGCGTCTCGAACGTCCACGCCACCGTGAGACGGCCGCACAGGCCGTCCGGCTCGGGCCGGCCGTGGCTCGGCGCGCCGTCGCCGAAGCACGAGGGCAGCGGCTCCACCAGCGGCACGAAGGTGTAGGGCGACACCAGCTCGACGGTGCCCCGATCGAACCGCCGCCGCGCCTGCCGAAACTCCGTCCGCCGATCCGGCATACGCCCCTCCTAAGCCTTCGCCACCGTGAACCAGCCGTAGCCGCGCGCCGCCCCGTGCCCGAGCATCAGGCCGTTCTTCACGAGATCGTCGATCACGACCTCGAAGAACGCGGCGTCGCGCTCGGCCAGGTCCTTCTGCCAGCCGGACGTCATCCTGGCCTGGTCGATCGCGATGTCGATCTCGAACCGGCTGCCTTCGACCGCCTCGACCGTGAACAGCGCGCCGTCCTTGCCGCCGCCGGTCAGGCGATCGATGGCGATGCTGGTGCGCTTGCGCGGCTGCCCGCGATCGACGCATGCGAGTCGCACGATCTCGATCAGGCCGCGCCAACCCGGCACGCCGAACAGCCGCTCGACCGGCGTCAGCAGCCGCAGGTCGCCGGGCGCCAGCACGGCGCGGCGATCGGCGAAAACGGCGTCCAGAAATCGATCGTCGACCGGCACGTTCGACCCACGGGTCTTCGGAACGTACTCGCTGCCGTCCTTGCGCCGCATGCGCTCGATCTCGAGCAGCCAGGCCGCGCGGCTGCGCAGGGCACCGAGAAACGAGCTCGGCCACAGCACCGGCACCCCGTCGGGACCGGCGAGGTAGTGGACATTGACGTGCGTCTCGACGCCCTCCGTCGAGGCCTTGGCACTCCACTCGGCCGACGGATCGAGGATCAGGAACGGGCCCGGCGCATGGATCTCCAGCGTCACCGCGGGGCGCTTGGTCGTGGCCGGCAACGTCTTCGCCGCGGCGGTAATGCGCGTCTGCAGGTCGTCCGCCGCAGTCTTCAGTTGTGCTTCGGCCGGCTCCGGACCGTAGCCTTGCGGGCCGAACCGGCGCATCGCCACGGCGGTCACGCCGGTGAGCCGGAGACGCCCATAGCCCTGGCGGGTGCCCTTGCCGATCGCGATGCCCGCCGACAGCGGCGCCAGCGCCTCGGCAACGCGGTTCAACGCGGCATCGCTTGCGGACTTCCCATCCGTGTCGGTGCCGAGATCGCACAGAAACTTGCCGTGCAGATCGAACACGGCACCCTTGGCGACGGCGCGTTGGGCGAACAGCTTGTTGTCGGCGGCAGCCCCCGTGTCTCGGTCGATCGCCGTCGCCGGTCGATCGAAGGTGCCGTCGTCGCGCGCGCGCTTCGCCGGTGCGACCGCGCCCGCCGTGTCGCCGAGCGAGGCGGCGTAGAGCAACAGCGACCCCGCGACACCGGTCTCGGCCCGGCGGTCCAGGATCGCTCCAAACAACGAGGCGGCGACCGTGTCGTCGCCGGTCCAGCGCGCCCGCAGCGCGCCCTTGATGGTGGTCGCCGGAATGCTCGGGCGGCCGTCGGCGTCACGGTGCACCTCGGCGATGCTGCCCTCCTCGCCGCCCTCCTTGGCCTCCAGCCGGCCGGACCCGACCGTGAGGGGCGCTTCGACCACCAGGCGAAGATCGAACTCGATCCGATCGATCAGCATGATCAGGCCTCGATATCGACGAACCAGTCGCCGAGCTTCTTCGGCTCGACCGGCTTCCACAGGCTGATCTCGCCGTAGCCGTTGACCCGCGCCATCGGGCAGTGCCGCCAGCGCGGCTCGCCGGTGACGCCGGCCTCGGGAAGCCCGTCGGCGACGAGCGCGCTCAGCCGTGCTGCGAACGCGTCCTTGTCGGCCTGCTCGACGGCGAGCAGGAAGATCGAGCCCGCCTCGGTCGCGACCCAGGGGTCGTAATGCGCGCCGGCGCGCCAACGCATCGCCTGCCATCCGCCGACCATGTGCTGGCGGGCAAAGAACCGCACGAGCGTCACCGACACCGGCGCGAAGATCTGCTGGAAGTAGTCGCGGTAGGCCTCCGCGACGTCGCTGCCGTTCTGGCGGAGCAGGTCGGTCGGAGTGAGCAGCGCCGGCGTCTCCAGCTTGACGGCGGCCTGCCATTGTCCGTCGCGTTTCGTCGCCATGGCGACTGGTCGCGTCACAGCCCCTCGAAACGACAGCGTCGCCGCGGTCGGCGCCTTGCCGATCAGAACGCGCAGGTCATCCAGGCTCTCGATGATGCCGACCGGAAAGCCGTCGGAGGCGACGATCTCGAATGTCCAGGCGATCTTCTGTGGATCGTTTCGGAGATACGGCTCCACCATGTCGTAGACGAACAGCGAGCCGCCGCCGCCTTCGTACTTGGCGACACCAAGATCGGGATTGATTGCGGTGCGCGTGCGAATCGAGCGTCCGACGACGTCGGCAACCAGCGACATGGGTACGATGCCCTTGCCGACCAGAGCCTTGCTCACGGCTTTGCTGTGATCCGTCTTCCAGTCGATTGCCAGAACCGGCGGTTTAGCCGACGCCTCGATGATCCGGGGATTCTTATCGAGAATCGAGTCGTGGATGTCGAACCGTTTGCAGTTCGGCGCCGGCTGGTCGTTGTCATATACCGAGAGCGAGAAGGGAACGGCCATGGGCCGCACCGCGGAATCGGACTCGCATAGCGGTTCCGGCTTGCTCGTCGCGGTGTCGCGGTTATGGGCGTTGACAGCGGGCCGCGCGGCACGAAACACGGCGCGCGACAGGAAGGCATCCAGGTCCGGTGGCAAGGTTCCGTTCGCGCCGAGCGCGTCCGCGACTGCACCCTTGATGGCGCCGCCTGATACCTCGACCGCACCGGCGAAGACGTTCGGCGCCACCCGCTCGGCACCGACCAGGAACGGCCCGTCGAAGGCGAGTGTAAACGACAGCGCCGTCGCTGTACCGACCGCCGCGGCAGCAGCGGTCCTCTTGCCGGAATCGGCCATGCCGGCCCCCACCTCAAAAGCCTTCACGCGGCCGAAGCCGGCGGACTTGTGAGCCCCGATGGCGGGCACGACCTGGAGTGCCGTATTCAGCGCCGAGACGACGGCATCGATTGTCAACCCCGAAGCGGTACGCAGCAGCGCCTTACCTTTGAACGTAATCACGGCGTCGATGGGGAACGGCAGGTCGACGACCTGAAGATGACCTTCCTTCGCGGATCCGAGCCCCTCGTCGATCCGGATGCGCGTCATCGTGCCGGTGCCGGACCCGGGCGCGTCGGCGACCAGATCCATGAAGGTGACGGCGCCGCGCTGAGGTTCGTTGCTGGCGCCCTGGTCGTCGACGCCGCGGCGCGGGTCGTCGCCCTTTGCGAGACCGGAGGCGCGGCCGAACAGATCGCCGATGAAGGCACGCCCCGGCCCCGCGATGCCGGGGACCGCGCCGCAGCGGTCGCAGATCGCCGAAAGCGCGTCGCGCAGCACGCCGCGCAGCAGCGTGCCCGGAATGACCGGCCGCTGATCGCGATCGCGCGGCAGCCGGGCATCGACGCCGAACAGCGGATTGATCTCGCCGCCGGTCATGAACGGCGAGACGAGGTCGATGCGGATGTCGATCGCCCGCAAGGTCATGGCGCGGCCCCGTCGTGGCAATTGGGACCGAGCGGCTGGACGTAGTCCCACAGATGCAGCGCCATCATCAGCGGCAGCACCTTGTGGACGGTGCCGTCCCTCGGCACGGCGAACGGCAAGCCCGCGCGGGTCTCGCCGAGCCCGAGCACCGCGATGGCGACGTCAGCGTGCTTCGCGCCGCGCACGACGCGCCTGATCTCGGCGACGGCCCAATCCGGCCAGGGGTTTTCCCCCGCGCCGGCGTCGGCGGCCGGCAGGCCGCCGGCGCGCTGCCGCGCCGCCAGCGCGAGCTTCATGGCCTGGCTGCGGTCGAGCGATCCCTTCAGCCGGGTGAACCATTCGGTGGCGATCCGGAACGGCCGTTCGGAGCCGGGTTGGGCAAAGGCGAGCGGGGCATCCCCCGGGGCGCCGTTCAGCAGCAACTGCTTGCGCACCGTGTCGAGATCGCCGCGCGGCAGCTCGACCGTCTCGGCAGCGAAGGCCGACACAACGGTGCGGGTCTTGTCGGCATCCTTGGCGTCCGAGCAGAGGTCATCCGCGAGCCGTCGCGACTGGCGGATCGGTGCCTTGTGGTTGACGAAGGCGAGGCCGATCGCATGGGTCAGCCGCCGCTCCTCGGCTTTCAGCCCACCGAACGGCCCGTCGTCCGGAAGAGTCCACGCCCGCAGCTCGTCCTCGATCTCCAGCACGAGGTCCCAGGCGGCCCACACCGGCACGGCGAACACCATCTCGTCGCCGCCCCACAGCAAGGTCTCGAACCGCAGCCGGGCCTGCTGATCGTCCGGGGTCGGCGGCCGGACCATGTGGGTCCGCCGCGCGTCGAGGGCCCAGTCGAGCAGGTGCGCCAGGAGCCGGGTCTGCCGCGTGCGGACGAAGGCGCTGAACGCCGCGACGGCCGCCGCGCCCTTCTCCTCCTCCCCCTTCTTCGGGATGCTCATCAGCGTGTTGCGGCGTTTCTGGAAAGCGTTGCCGTCGAGATGCACGATGGCGATCTTGCCGGACAGCGCCGGCGGCAGCTCGATGTCGCCGACCTTGTGGGCCGTGAGATCGGACAGGCTGTTGCTGAACTCGAGATTTCGCACGGCAAGCCCGGCACGAGCCGCGTCCCCGGCCGGATCGCGCGCGAGCTCCGTGGCATAAAAGCCCTGCCGGGCCTTTCGGCCGTAGTGGCGGCGCGCGACGACGAAGCGCGAGACCTTGTCGCCCGCGTCCATCTCGACGGCCGGGCGCGTCCGGTCGATCTCGCACGGCCGGCCCATCCCCGGCTCGCCCGGCGGCAGCACGAAGGAGAGGGTGCGGTATTGGTCGACGCGGATACGCGCCTCGGCCTGTGCGGCCGCCGCGGCGAAGCCGCCCTTGATCGGCAGGACCGTCACGGCGAAGGTGAAATCGCGGCCGACGAGATCCGGCGCGGCGGCCGGGTCGACCGGGCCCGCCAGCGCCTGCCGGACCTGCTCCTCCACGGCCGGCTCCTGGCCGTCCACAACGTCGAGAAGCCCGAGCAGCTCCGAGGCCCCGCCCGAGATTCTCCGGTACGACGGGTGCAGCGCGGACAGCCGCGCATCGAGCGCCTCGACGGCCCTCAGCAGCGCCAGGCTGCCGCCCCGGCTGGTCGACAGGTCGTTGGTGTCCAGGATGGAAGACGCCAGATTCTGCGCGGCGACGCGGACAATATGCGACGGCACGAGCCCCCCCGGCCCCTAATTCCACGGGGCGCGTCGATCAATGGGGCGATTAGAGCATTCAAAAATACCTTTGTCGAGACGGTTGTGGCGCGACAGAAACACACTCTGTCTCCATCCAAAGGAATTGTCCCGCCGTGAAGAAAAAGGGGCGAACCGGGGAAGACAAAGGCAAGAAAGGGGACAGTTTTCCATCGTAATTCCGAGCCTCGCAAAATCCGGGCGACGCGGTCTTCTGGCGCATCGCCTGTCGAGCCAGGCGGACCGTGGCCCGGCCCGCGGTGCGAGTGGGCAGACTCGGAGTGGAGCACACCGCCGGCCGTGCCGGCGTGTCAGTCCGCTGATGCGCGGTGCTTGCGGTCAGAACTTCGCGCCGGACGAGATCCGCACCCCGTCATGGTTTCAGTCCGCTGGTGCGCGGTACATGCGGTCAGACGAGCATCAACGTGTTCGGCGACATGAGCTATGTGTTTCAGTCCGCTGGTGCGCGGTGCATGCGGTCAGACAACCACCCACTCGCCGGACACACCGGTGCGTTTGTTTCAGTCCGCTGGTGCGCGGTGCATGCGATCAGACGCTCGTCTAACCAGGGTGCTGCCTGAACGTCTGTTTCAGTCCGCTGGTGCGCGGTGCATGCGATCAGACACGGCACCTACTTCTTCGCGCTGGGAGTCCGCAGTTTCAGTCCGCTGGTGCGCGGTGCATGCGATCAGACGGTGTGGCTGCTGGGGTTCATCGGCCAGATGGTGGTTTCAGTCCGCTGGTGCGCGGTGCATGCGATCAGACCTGAAGTCTCTCGGCCAGACCCCGCAAGAGCGTGTTTCAGTCCGCTGGTGCGCGGTGCATGCGATCAGACGTGCAGGAGGTGGCGTCGGTGCAGGAGGTTAGTTTCAGTCCGCTGGTGCGCGGTGCATGCGATCAGACTACGCCGAGCAGCTGATCATCACCGAGCTGTCGTTTCAGTCCGCTGGTGCGCGGTGCATGCGATCAGACGAACCGGGGCGCCTACGATGGCAAGCCGATCGGTTTCAGTCCGCTGGTGCGCGGTGCATGCGATCAGACGTCAAGACCCAATCCTTCGACTACCTTGGCCAGTTTCAGTCCGCTGGTGCGCGGTGCATGCGATCAGACCCATCAGTTCGTCAGGCTCGGCTGGCACGGTGCGTTTCAGTCCGCTGGTGCGCGGTGCATGCGATCAGACAGCAGCAGGTTCTGCTCCCGCCGCTGCTGCTGGTTTCAGTCCGCTGGTGCGCGGTGCATGCGATCAGACCTCTGACGGCCGCCGCCGTTCTCGCCAAGAAGTTTCAGTCCGCTGGTGCGCGGTGCATGCGATCAGACGCGGGCACCGGACGAGGCAGCGGAAGCGGCCTTGTTTCAGTCCGCTGGTGCGCGGTGCATGCGATCAGACTTGTGGATTTTTGCGCTCGCGGTGGTGAGCGTGTTTCAGTCCGCTGGTGCGCGGTGCATGCGATCAGACATGGTACGCATCACTCACAATTGGAATGATTGGTTTCAGTCCGCTGGTGCGCGGTGCATGCGATCAGACCCGTCTTTCTGGCGAATCTGATGCGGCTCTTGGTTTCAGTCCGCTGGTGCGCGGTGCATGCGATCAGACCTGCGACAAGGTCGACCTGTGCAAGACCGTGACGCTCGCGTTTCAGTCCGCTGGTGCGCGGTGCATGCGATCAGACGAAGAAGGTGGAGATCAGCTCATTCGGCTTCGTTTCAGTCCGCTGGTGCGCGGTGCATGCGATCAGACTACCGCTACGGTTACGGCCCGCCCCCCGGCGGGTTTCAGTCCGCTGGTGCGCGGTGCATGCGATCAGACTGAGGGGTCCGCGAGGGGCTGTCAATGCGAAATTTTTCTGGCCGGTTTCCACTGACATCGGCCGCTCGGCGGTATTTTCGGCCCTGATTTGACCCGTCAGTGGAAACCGGGTCAAATCTGTCGACACGCGGACCTGTTCGCATGACCACTCCGAAAACTGTATCCGGGCCCCTGTACGACCGGGTGGCGGCTGTCGACACCCTGCGGCAGGCCTGGGAGAAGGTGAAGGCCAACAACGGCGCCGCCGGTGGCGACGGCATGACGGTGGCGCGATTCGCGCTGGTCGCCGAATCGATGATCGAGCGCCTCGCCCAGGGGCTGCGCACCGGGCAATACCGGCCCGGGCCGGCACGGCGCGTCCTCATCCCGAAGACCGACGGCGGCGTCCGGCCGCTCGACATCCCCTGCGTCCACGACCGCGTGGTCCAGGGCGCCGCGACCCTGGTTCTCGACCCGGTTCTCGACCGCGAGTTCGCGGATTCGAGCTTCGCGTATCGGCGCGGCCGCTCGGTGGCGCAGGCGGTCGCCCGCATCGGCAGCCTGCGCCGGCAAGGCTTCACCCATGTGGTCGACGGCGACATCCGGGCCTATTTCGAGCGCATCCCGCACGACCGGCTGATCGCCAAGCTGGAGGAGCATGTCGACGACCATGCGCTGGTCGACCTGATCTGGCTGTGGCTCGAGACCTACTCGCTGACCGGCCGCGGCGTGCCGCAGGGCGCGCCGATCTCGCCGCTGCTCGCCAACCTGTATCTCGACACGGTCGACGACCGCATCGAGCGGGCCGGCGTGCGGCTGGTGCGCTTCGCCGACGACTTCGTGCTGCTGACCAAGACGCCGGCCTCGGCCGAGACGGCGCTCGCCGAGATGACCCGGCTGCTCGCCGCGGAAGGGCTGGAGATCCATCCCGACAAGACCCGCCTGGTCAGCTTCGAGGAGGGCTTTCGGTTTCTCGGCCACGTGTTCGTCCGCTCGCTGGTGGTCCGCGAGGTGCAGGAGGAGGACATCCCGGCCGAGGACGCCATCGCGGCGGCGGAGGGATTGTTGGCCAAGGCCGAGGCGGCGGACGCAGCCGAGGCGCCGGAGCCGGGCGCGGCGACGCCGCGCGAGCGCTCCGATCCGGTGTTCCCGGTCTACGTGATCGAGCCCGGCCGGCGGCTGGAGGCCAAGGGTGCGCGGCTGCGCCTGATCGACGAGATCGGTCGCATCGTCGATCTGCCGCCCGGCCGCATCGACCGCATCGAGCTCGGCCCCGGCACGGATGCCACCCTGGAGGCGCTGGAGCTGGCCGCCGCCAACGCCATCGAGGTCGACCGGGTGAACGGCCACGGCGAGGTGACGGGCCGCTACGAGGATGTCGGGCCGGAGCGGGCGCGGCGCCACCTCGCCCAGGCCAGGACCGTGCTGGATCCCGCCCGGCGCCTCGCGGTCGCCCGCGCCATCGTCGACGGCCGGCTGCGCAACCAGCGCGCCCTGCTCCGCCGCCTCAACCGGCGCCGCAAGGATCCGGAGATCGCCAAGGCCTGCGTGGTGCTCAACCGGACCATCCTCAAGCTCGCCAAGGCGGCGGATGTGGGCGCCGCCATGGGGTTCGAGGGCGCGGCCGGCGCCGTGTTCTGGCCGGCCTTCGGGCGGTGCTTCCCGGAACCGTTCCGGTTCGGGCTCCGCCGCCGGCGCCCGGTGGCCGACGCCGCCAACCTGGCGATCAACGTCACCTGCAACATGCTGGCCCGCGACATCCGCGCCGTGGTGATGCGGGCCGGGCTGCACCCCGGCTTCGGCGCGCTGCACGAGACCAGGGACGGGATCGACGCGGTCGTCCACGACCTGATGGAGGAGTTTCGCGCACCGGTGGCCGAGGCCTGCGTGGCCGCGGCCTTCAACCGCAAGGCCCTGTCGACCGAGAGCTTCACCCTCGACCCCGGCCCCCGCCTCACCCGCGAGGGCTGGGCGGCGCTGATCCGGGCCTATGAAGCGTGGGTGGCCCAGCCGATCCGCTCGCCCCGTTCCGAGCGGGACGTGCTGTGGCGGGCCCTGATGCTGGAGCAGGCGCAGGCCTATGCCGAGGCGTGCGAGGGCGACGGGCCTTATCGCCCCTACCAGATGGACTACTGAGGATGGCGCGCGGGACTCACCTCTACGTGTTCGCCTACGATATCGAACGGGACCGCGCCCGCGCGCGCGTCGCCAAGCTGCTGGAGAACGAACTCGTGCGGGTCCAGAAATCCGTCTTCGAAGGCCGCATGACGCCGACCGCGGCGCGGCGCATCGCCAAGAAGATCGGGCGCGAGATCGCCCCGACGGACTCGCTGCGCGTCTATGCCGTGACGGCGCAGGGGATCGATGCGAGCCTGTCGATCGGCGCCGCGCCGATCGGCGAGAAATCCGCCTTCCTGCTGTTCTGAGCCGCCATGCCCCTGATCGAGGCGACGCCCGACGAGCTCGTCCTGATGTGGACCCAGGAGGAAGTCCGCGTGATCTGCGCGCGGCCTGCGGACCTCGAGGACCATCCCGACCTGGCGATGCGGGTGCGCGGCGCCTTCGGCCGCATGCTCGCGCTGGCAGGGCCGCCGGTCGGCCACCGCCACGATCCGTTCGATCGGCCGCCGCCCTTCCCGGCGCTGTTCGGCACGCAGGACGAGGACGCGACTCGGCCCTTCACCATCGACGTCGACGTCCTCGCCGACATCGTGCAGGTCGATCTCCGGCTGTTCGGATCGGCGGCGTTCTGGGTCGACCAGTGCCGCGACGCGCTGCTGGCGGCGCTCGCCGGCGGGATCTCGATCAAGGCGGGCAGCCGCCATCGCCAGCCGCTCCAGCCGCTCGATTGTCTGATGCGCCGCGTCTGTGCGGAGCTGCCGCCGCGGTCCGTCGGCGCCGTGAACCTGGCCTGCGTCACGCCGGTCGCGGTGCGCGCCGGTCATGCTCTCCTGAGTGCGCCGCCTGCCCTGCTCTATGCCGCCGTCACGCGCGCGCGCCGGCTGGCGCGTTGGCTCGACGTGAAGCTCGTCGCCGACTGGACCGCGCTGCGACAGGCGTGCGAGCAGGCGCATGTCGTGCAGGACCGGCTGCTGCCCTACCGCGCGGTGCGGTCCTCCCAGCGCCAGCGCGACCGCCGCATCCCGGTCAGCGGGTTGCTCGGAGAGTTCAGCGTCGAAGGCGCCCTGACGCCGCTCGCACCGTTTCTGATGCTGGCCGCCCAGACGCATATCGGCAGCCACGCGGCGCTCGGCATGGGGCGCGTGCGGCCGGCGCTGTATCCGTGAGGGCGCGCGCCGCCTGACGCGGACGACGGGACGGCATGCCGTGCCGGCCGTCTCGTGCCGGCCGTCAGACGAGAGTCGGGTGATCCAAATTTTGTGGTCCGACCGGAACGGCGTGCAGCGCCGGACCCGGACGCCGGCCACGCGCCCGGCTTTCGTCGCGTGATTCCGGGTTTGCACCGCCCCGCTGGTGCGCGGTGCATGCCGTCAGACGCGCTGACCATGCCCATCATGGGCTTCATCGCGTTCGTTTCAGTCCGCTGGTGCGCGGTGCATGCCGTCAGACAGAATCTCCTTGATCACGATCATTGGAGGCCTGTTTCAGTCCGCTGGTGCACGGTGCATGCCTTCAGACATGGAAAACCCCACCAGCGTGGAGGAACACACGTTTCAGTCCGCTGGTGCGCGGTGCATGCCGTCAGACGCACCGATCACTCTGGATCGGTCGCAAGTCGTTTCAGTCCGCTGGTGCGCGGTGCATGCGGTCAGACAAAATCGGACATCTTCTGCGCGGTTCAGGCGCCGTTTCAGTCCGCTGGTGCGCGGTGCATGCGGTCAGACCTCGAATGGAATGACGGAAGCTCTGGCAGCGTTTCAGTCCGCTGGTGCGCGGTGCATGCGGTCAGACGAACGCACCATCGCAACCGTCGTAAAGACCGGGTTTCAGTCCGCTGGTGCGCGGTGCATGCGGTCAGACTGAGGGGTCCGCGCGGGGCTGTCAACGCGAAAGATTCGAAGCCGGTTTCCACTGACATCAGCACTTCTTGACCCTCGGTGGCCCGGATTTGACCGGTCGGTGGAAGAGCAGCACAAGCTGTCGACATCCGCACCTGTCCACACGCTGCCGTCGCGACCTGTATACCGGCCGTCAACTGCCACTCTGAACCGATGCGCCGGTTCCCGGGCGCGATCCAGCCCCTCACGCCGCCCAGGCGGCCGACATCAGCTCGGCCTGCTCCAGCACGGTGCGGGTCGCCTTCTCGGCCTTGTCGGGCGGGTAGCCCCACTTGCGCAGGATGCGTTTCACCAGGACGCGGAGCTGGGCCCGGACGTTTTCGCGCACCGTCCAGTCGATCGCCGCGTTCTTCCGCAGCATGGCGACCAGCTCGCGGGCGATCGTGCGCAGGGCCTCGTCGCCCATCACCTTGACGGCGCTGTCGTTGGTCTCCAGCGCGTCGTAGAAGGCGACCTCCTCGTCGGTCAGCCCCAGTTCCTCGCCGCGCAGAGAGGCCTTGCGCATGTCCTTGGCGAGCTGGATAAGCTCCTCGATCACCTTGGCGGTCTCGATGGCGCGGTTCTGGTAGCGGCGCAGCGACATCTCCAGCATCTCGGAGAAGGCCCGGCCCTGGACGAGGTTGCGCTTCGCGCGCGTCTTGATCTCGCCCTTGAGCAGCTTCTGCAGCAGCTCGACCGCCAGGTTCCGCTGCGGCATGCCGCGGACCTCGGCCAAGAACTCGTCGGACAGGATCGAGATGTCCGGCTTCTTCAGCCCGGCGGCGGCGAAGATGTCGACCACCTCCTCGGAGACCACCGCCTTGGAGATGATCTGCCGGATGGCGTGATCGAGCTGTTCGTCGGTCTTCCGCTCCCCGGACGCGGTCTTGGCCAGCACGGCGCGCACCGCCTGGAAGAAGCCGACATCGTCCCGGATGCGGATCGCCTCGGCGTGTGGCACCGACAGCGCGAAGGCCTGCGACAGCTCGTGCACGGCCTGCATCAGCCGCGCCTTGCCGTTCTCCTGGGCGAGGATGTGCTCCTGCGCCGCCGGCAGAACTGAAACCTTCTGAGCCGACGTCCCGCTGATCCAATGCGACCAGTCGAAGCCATGGAAGAGCGCCTGGCAGACCTCGTATTTGGCCAGCATCACGGCGACCGCCTCGGCCTGATCGAGCGCGGTGCGGCCGGTGCCGCCCGCCTCCGTGTAGATCGCGAGCGCCTGGCGGAGCTCGTCGGCGAGCCCGAGATAATCGACCACGAGCCCGCCGGGTTTGTCCTTGAACACGCGGTTGACGCGGGCGATCGCCTGCATCAGCCCGTGCCCGCGCATCGGCTTGTCGACATACATGGTGGAGAGGCTCGGCGCGTCGAACCCGGTCAGCCACATGTCGCGGACGATGACGATCTTGAACGGGTCCTTGGCGTCGCGGAAACGGTCGGCGAGATCTTCACGGCGCATCTTGTTGCGGATGTGCGGCTGCCATTCCAGCGGGTCGGAGGCCGACCCCGTCATGACGATCTTGATGGCGCCCTTGTCGTCCTCGTCGGCGCGCCAGTCCGGCCGCAGCTTGACGATCTCGTCGTGGAGCGCCACGGCGATGCGCCGGCTCATCACCACCACCATGGCCTTGCCGTCCATGGCGGCGAGACGGTCCTCGAAATGGTCGACGAGATCGCGAGCGACGAGCTTCACCCGGCTCTCGGACCCGACCACCGCCTCGAGCTGCGCCCACTTGCTCTTCAGCTTCTCCTTGCGCTCGACCTCTTCGCCCTCGGTCGCCTCCTCGAAGTCGGGATCGATGTTCGGGCGCTCGGAGGCCTTCAGCTCCAGCTTGGCGAGCCGGCTCTCGTAGTAGATCGGCACGGTCGCGCCGTCTATCACGGCGCGCTGGATGTCGTAGACGCTGATGTAGTCGCCGAACACGGCCCTGGTGTTGGCGTCGGTCTTCTCGATCGGCGTGCCGGTGAAGCCGATGAACGAGGCGTTCGGCAGCGCGTCGCGCATGTGCCGGGCGAAGCCGTCGATGAAGTCGTACTGGCTGCGGTGCGCCTCGTCGGCGATCACCACGATGTTGCGTCGCTCGGACAGCACCGGATGCCGGTCGCCGCGCTCCTCCGGAAAGAACTTCTGGATGGTCGTGAACACAACGCCGCCGGCCCCGACCGAAAGGCGCGCCCGCAGGTCGGCGCGGTCGACCGCCTGCGCGGGCGGCTGGCGCAGCAGGTCGCGGCAACGGGCAAAAGTGCCGAAGAGCTGGTCGTCGAGATCGTTGCGATCGGTGAGGACGACGATGGTCGGGTTCTCCATCTCGGGCGCCAGGATCACGCGTCCGGCGTAGAACGCCATGGTGAGGCTCTTGCCGGACCCTTGCGTGTGCCAGACGACGCCGACCCGGCGGTCGCCGTCCTCGCCGCCGGCCATCGGCCCGGCATCGTAGCGGCCGGCCTCCTCGGAAAACTCCTGCGTCTTGTGCCAGCTCTGCGCCGGGATCGCCGCCCGCAAGGTCTCCTCCAGCGCCACGTTCACGGCATGGAACTGGTGGTAGCCGGCCATCTTCTTGACGAGCTTGCCGCCGTCGAGCGCCTCGAACACCACGAAGAAACGCACCAGGTCGAGGAAGCGGCGCCTGGCGAACACGCCCTCCAGCATCACCTGCAGCTCGCAGAGCCCGGCGCCGTCGTCGCGGCCCGTGATGGTGCGCCACGGCTTGAACCACTCCTGCCCGGCCCCGAGGACGCCGATGCGCGCCTGCACGCCGTCGGAGGCGACCAGCGCCACGTTGGGCCCGAACAGCAACGGGATCTGCGCCTGGTAGGTCTGGAGCTGGTGGAACGCGGCCCAGACGTCGGCGTTCTCGTCGGCGGCGTTCTTCAGCTCGATGACGGCGAGCGGCAGCCCGTTGACGAACAGGGCGACGTCGGGCCGGCGGACGTGCTGGCCCTCCGCCACCGTGAACTGATTGACGGCGAGCCAGTCGTTGCCGTCGGGGTCGTCGAAATCGAGGAGCCGCGCCTGCGCCCCGGCGATGGAGCCGTCCTGGCGGCGGTACTCGACCGTGATGCCGTCGACCAGCATGCGGTGGACGAGCCGGTTGCGCTCCACCAGCGACGGCGCATCGACCCGCATCAGCTTGCGGAAGGCCTCGTCGCGCGCATCGGCCGGCAGGTCGGGATTGAGCCGCGCGAGCGCGGCGCGCAGCCGCCTCTCCAGGATGACGTCGCGATAGCCCGGGTCCTTGCGCTCCGCCAAAACCTCGCCGGCGGCGATGTCCGGCCCATGCAGCACCGCCCAGCCCAGCGCCCCGAGCCATTCGAGGCTGGCCTCCTCGACCACCGACTCGGTGAAGGGACTCATGCCGTCACCTTGTGCGGGTTCTCGTCGTCGACGTCCCACCGGGCCGGGTTGTCTTCGATATAATGGCGAATGCGGTCCAACGCCGGTTCGTCACGCACGACATGCTCGTAGTAATTGCGTTGCCAGAGCCGACCACGGAATGCGACCCATCCCCTCTCCTTCACCCCGCGAATGTATTCGACCGTGGTGGCCGATTTGAATGCGCCGACCACCTCACCCAGCCGGACACCCATGCGGGCGGCGAACTGGGCGCCCATGAGGGGCGCCCCTACCGGCAGGCCGCGGGCGGCGAACTGGGCGCCCACGAGGGGCGCCCCTACCGGCAGGCCGACTTCCGTAGGGGCGACCCTCGTGGTCGCCCCGCTCGCGGCGGCCGCCGGGTCCGACGACCCTGTGTCCGCCAGCAGGACGATCCCGTGCACGTGATTCGGCATCACCACGAACACGTCGACCTCGACGCCCGGAAATCTCCCCGGAAGGCCGTCCCACATCGCCATCACCATCCGTCCGGCATCGGTGAGCCGCACCGAGGCATCGATCGGCTCACCGAGCAGACAAATTCGATCCTGTGTGCAGATCGTCACGAAATACGCTCCGGCTTGCCCATAGTCGTATCCCTTCAGGCGAAGAGAACGGCGACGGCGCACGACCGGGCCTGGCATCATGGGTCGGCATCCTCGGTTAAGCCGCTCACGGTTTGCGCTCCGGCTTGCTCAGCCGCCGCGCCTCGGCCTGGAGCCTGGCGAAATCCTCGTCGGCTTCGCGTTCGGCATCCTCGGTCTCGGCGGCGCGGCGGTTGGTGTCGAACGTCTCGAACCGGGCATGCGCGATTTGGGTCATCTGCTCGTGCGACATCCGCCCCTTGCCGTGAAGCACCTCGCGCTCGTTGAACGCCAGAAACCGGTCGGTCTGGGCGATCCAGTCGGCCATGCGGGTCTCCTGCCGGCGCGACGCGCGGTCCTCGGCGAAATCGAGGAACATGGTGGTGAGACGGTTCAGCGTCTCGATCTCGTCGGCCTGAAGGTAGTTCTTCGAGACGGTGACGTCGGCCTTGCGCACCCGGTCGCCCTCCCAGGTGGTCAGGGCCATGTTGGGCTTGGTCGAATCGGCGCGCGCGACGATCAGCTCGGCCGCGGTGCGGCCCGTCACGGCATAGACGAGCTTGTTCTGGATGGTGGCGAAGAACGCCTTGGCGGTCTCGGCCGTGCCGTCGTAGTCGACGCTGGACGCTTTGAAGAGGTCGCGGACTTTTTGGTAGAACCGCTTCTCCGAGGCCCGGATGTCCCGGATGCGGCGGAGCAGCTCGTCGAAATAGTCGAGGCCGCCGGGCTCCTTCAGCCGCGCGTCGTCGAGCACGAACCCCTTGACCAGATACTCGCGGAGCACCGTCGAGGCCCATTGGCGGAACTGGGTGCCGCGCGGGCTGCGCACGCGATAGCCGACGGCAAGAATCGCGTCGAGATTGTAGGTCTTGACGGTCCGCCGGACCGACCGTGCGCCCTCCTGCTGAACTTGTAAGAGATCCTTACAGGTTGCCCCCTCCACCAGCTCCCCCTCGCCATAGAGGGTGCGCAGGTGCTGGGTGACGTTCTGGGGCGTGGTGTCGAACAGGGCCGCGATCTCGGCCTGGGTCAGCCAGACGGTGCCGTCCTGCAGGCGCAGCCGGATCGCCGCACGCCCGTCCTCGGTGCGGTAGAGGATCAGCTCGCCCCGGGACGGGCTTTCGGTCATGCGACCCGCTCCACGATCCTCTCGGCGTCTTTTACGCGCAGCTCACCGGAGATGAGCTTTGGCAGGAGCGTGTCGCGGAGGGATGCGAGAATTTCAGACATTCGACTGTTGGCGGCGATCTTGGCATTGAAGTCGGAGAGCGGCTTTGTCAGCTTCTCACGCACGCCCGGCGGAGGCACCGGAAAAGACATGCCTTCTAAGATGTCCGTCGGGAGCACACCCGTTCCATGCCCAGATGCCTGCACTTTGGAAAACAAATAGGCTGATGCATCCAGAAGGGCGAACAGCAGAAATGTGCCGTCGCCCCATTTTGGCACGAACGCCTTGACATCCTGATTGAAAGTGACGTCACGCCGAGCCTGGGAAATCCGGACTCCTTGATGAAGACCCATGCCGCGTACCATCACGAGTACGGAGCCATTCGAAACAAGACGCGTTCCGTTGCCGATCGCCATCGGGGTCACTTTTTCGTCCGAGCGGTCCACATGAATTGCCGTCATCGCCTTTGGGCTGATCCACGGTAATTCACCACCCCAGTAGTCGGCAACGCTCTTACTCGGTGTTCCGCCAGAATAGATATTCGAAAGCTGCGAAAGAGACTGAACGAACCACCCCGCGGGAATCGCGCCCGATTCCGAGTTCTCGAACGAACCCGGGAAAAGGGATGCAAGCGTTCGAGGCAGGCGAACATCCTGCCCCCTCGCCTTCGCGCGGACGGGATCGAAATCCGCGAACCACGATTTGAACAGCGCCCGCGCCATGGCCTCCAGCGTCTCGTTCGTCCGCCGGTTCAACTCGATCTTGTCGTCGAGCGTGCCGAGGATGTGGGCGATGGCGCGCTGCTCTGACCGTTCAGGTAGTCGAAGGGAGATGGATCGAAGCGACGTCAGGGGCTGACCAATTCCGGGAGTCCCAACAGTAGAGGCATGCTTAAGTAACTCATGACGACCGACGGTAGACCTGAAGAAGTAATATATGTATAGCGGGTCGACGATTGAGGTATTACAAGTAAGCTTCATCATGCTCGTTGACATAATATATCTTTTTGCCACATTAAACGGAACAATCCCAACAAGCCCAATCGCGCCGCGGTGAGGAAAGACAAGATCTCCTGGCAATACGTTGCTTGATGAGAGTTCGTCTGCCGTCTCGTCAGCCACATAGACGAAATCACCGCCCAACACTCGCGTATCGGTAATATTGTTACCGCGAATAACCGGCACGCCATCATTTGTATATAAGTCACTTTTCATTCGAGATCCAAATGGACCAATTGCGATGGCTCTATCTGTTTCAGCTTTAATTTGGTCAATAGTGACAGCTTTCCAACAATCACCCGCCATACCCGAGCTCCTTCATGTTGGCGGCGATGGCAGCGTCGAGCTTTTGGGCCTCCTCCTGCTGCTCCCGAAGCGTTTTGGCGAGCCGGGCCATCTTCTCCTCGAAGGGCTCGTCGTCCTCCTCGGCCGCGGCGGCACCGACGTAGCGGCCCGGCGTCAGGACGTGAGCGTGTTTGCGGATATCGTCGAGCGTCGCCGCCTTGCAGAAACCCGGCACGTCGACGTAGGGGCGACCCTCGTGGTCGCCCTCTGCACTGCCGTTTCGGGCGGGCACGAGGCCCGCCCCTACCGGGTCGCCTTTCTCTCGGGCGGGCACGAGGCCCGCCCCTACAACGGCGGCGTCCACCGCACCATCGCAGCCGTAGGGGCGGCCCTGGTGGCCGCCCGTTCCCGCACCGGCACCATCGGGGGCGGGATCGCCACGCCACGCATGATAGGTGCCGGCGATCTTTTGAATGTCCTCGTCGGTCAGCTCGCGGTGGACGCGGTCGACCAGCGTTCCCATTTTTCGCGCGTCGATGAACAGCGTCTCGCCGCGGCGGTCGCGGAACCGGCCGTTCTTCTTGGTCCGCGCCAGGAACCACAGGCACACCGGGATCTGGGTCGAGTAGAAGAGCTGGCCCGGCAGCGCCACCATGCAGTCGACGAGGTCGGCCTCGACGATCGCCTTGCGGATCTCTCCCTCGCCCGACTGGTTCGACGACATCGAGCCGTTGGCGAGCACGAAGCCGGCGAGCCCGGTGGGTGCGAGGTGGTAGATGAAGTGCTGCACCCAGGCGAAGTTGGCGTTGCCGGCCGGCGGCGTCCCAAAGACCCAGCGCTTGTCGTCCTTCAAGAGATCGCCGCGCCAGTCGGAATCATTGAACGGCGGATTGGCCAGGACGTAGTCGGCTTTCAGATCGGGGTTGCGATCGTTGTGGAATGTGTCGCCGTGGCCGATCTGGGCGTCGATGCCGCGGATCGCCAGGTTCATCTTGGCGAGGCGCCACGTCGTGTAGTTCGACTCCTGCCCCCAGATCGAGATGTCGGCGTGCGCCTTGCCGCCGTTGCCGTTCCCGTTGGTGTGCGCGCGGATGAACGCCTCGCTCTGCACGAACATGCCGCCGGAGCCGCAGCACGGGTCGTAGACCCGCCCCTTGTAGGGCGCGAGCATCTCCACCAGCACCCGGACGACATGCGAGGGCGTGTAGAACTGCCCGCCGCTCTTGCCCTCGGCGCTGGCGAAGCGGGCCAAGAAATACTCGTAGACGCGGCCGAGCGTGTCCTTGGCGCGGTCGGTCGGGCTGCCGAGGGCGATGTCGCTGACCAGGTTGATGATCTGGCCGAGCCGCTGCTTGTCGAGCCCGGGCCGGGCGTAGTCCTTCGGCAGCACGCCCTTGAGCGAGGCGTTGTCGCGCTCGATCGCCTCCATGGCGTCGTCGACCAGCTTGCCGATGGTCGGCTGCGGCGCCATCGCCTTGAGGTAGGCCCAGCGCGCCTCCGGCGGCACCCAGAAGATGTTGTCGGCGCGGTACTCGTCCGGGTCCTCCGGGTCGGCCCCCTGGGCGCGCTCGGCCTCCAGGGCGGCGTGCTTCGCCTCGAAGGCGTCGGAGATGTATTTCAGGAAGATCAGCCCGAGCACCACGTGCTTGTACTCGGCCGCGTCCATGTTGTTGCGCAACGCGTCGGCCATCTGCCAGAGCCTGGCCTCGTAACCGAGATTCGCGCTGGTCGTCTTGCTGCCGTTGCCGTTCGACGTATTGTCCGTTTCGGACCCGTTTCTTTTCGGTCGCCCCCGCGGCATTGTCCGTCCTGTGCATTTCTTCGAGGTGGACCGCTATGGCCCTTGGTCGCGCGCCGGAACCATAGCGAAAGTCGCGGACGAGTGCACATCGGAGCTCGGCATGCATTGCCGACACCAAGCCTCGGCCCGTGGCCAATTTTCCCAACCAAACACCACCTTTGTAGCCGGCTGACTCGGCGTATGGTCGACTTCGAACCTGCTCTATCCTTTTTTCATCGCCAAGCTAATACTTGGAGCGGATTCCAAGCGACAGCGACCGAGCGCTCCAGAGCATGCAGGTGGCTTTCTACAGCTATACTCACACGGCCTAAAGCACGGCAGAGCGCTTCAGATTTGTCCATTGGTGCCTTGACCGTCGAAAAGCTGTTGCGCAGTAATACGTGGGGGGTGAGATGACTCTTCTATTCACGACGACCAACTATCCGGTCAACGCGCTCATCGAAGACATTGCCCACGGAAAGATCGGCCTGCCCGAGCTGCAGCGTCCTTTCGTGTGGCCCAACGTCAACGTGCGAAACCTGTTCGATTCGCTGTATCGCGGCTACCCGGCGGGGTTCCTGCTGTTCTGGGATACCGGAGCCGCACCGGGGCTCAAGGGGATCGGTGCGAACAACGACAAAGCCGTGCCCAAGCTCGCGATCGTCGATGGACAGCAGCGACTGACGTCGCTCTACGCCGTGATCAAGGGCGAGAAGGTTCTGCGCGAGAACTTCACGCACGAGCACATCCAGATCGCCTTCAATCCCCTGTCCGAGCGCTTCGACGTCGCCGACGCCGCGATCCGAAAGGACAAGGCGTATATCCCCGACATCTCCGAAATCTGGAAGCCGGGGACGAAGCTGCTGCCGTTCGCAAAGAAGTTCATCGAGACCCTGAATGCGACGCGGGAGCTCAGCGAGGCGGAGCTCGGAAAGATCGAAGACTCGATCAGCCGGCTTCACATCCTGCCGCAATACACGTTCGTCGCGCTGGAGATGGTGTCGTCGGTGGACGTGGAGACGATCGCGGAAATCTTCGTCCGCATCAACGGCGAAGGAAAGAAGCTGAACCAGTCGGACTTCATCATGACGCTGATGTCCGTCTTCTGGGACGAAGGCCGCGCCGAACTCGAAGGATTCGCCCGCCGAGCCGCCCTTCCCGCCGACGGCCACACCTCGCCGTTCAACCACTTCATCAAACCGGCACCCGACCAGATGCTGCGCGTGACCGTGGGGCTTTCCCTGAAGAGAGCGCGGCTCGAAAGCGTCTACAGCGCGCTCCGCGGCCGCGACGCCAAGACGGGCCTCGATATCCCCGAAAGGCGAGAGGCGCAGTTCGCGCTCATGCGCGAAGGCCAGAAAGTCGCTCTCAAGCTGTCGAACTGGCACCACTTCCTGAGCGCGCTGACGCTTGCCGGTTATCGCGGCAAGAAGATGATCAGCTCCGAGACCGCGATCGTCTTCAGCTATGTTCTCTACCTCATCGGGATTCGCGATTACGCAATCGATCGCGACCAGATGCGGCAGGCGATTGCCGAATTTTTCTTCATGGCCGCACTGACCGGCCGCTACACCAGCTCGCCCGAGACGCGCTTCGAGTCCGACCTTGCCACGCTTTGGCAGCTTCCGAATGGTGAGGCCTTCCTCTCCAAGCTCCGTGAGCTGTGCGCGACGACACTGACCGGCGACTATTGGGCCATCACGCTGCCGAGCCAACTCGCGACCTCCGCGTCGCGCAGCCCCTCGCTGTTCGCCTACCAGGCCGCGCTCATCACTCTCGATGCGTTTGCGCTCTATAGCCCGATCAAAATCGCAGCGCTCGCCGACCCGAACTTGAACGGGTCGAAGTCCGCCATGGAGCAGCACCACCTTTTCCCGCGTGAGTTCCTGAAGCAGCAGGGCGTAACCGACGTCAAGCAAATCAACCAGATTGCGAACTTCGCTCTGATCGAGTGGCCCAAGAACATCGATATCGGATGCGACTCTCCGGCTGATTACGCCCCGACGCTCGACAAGACCTTCTCGGCAGCGCAGCGCGAGCAAGCGTACTTCTGGCACGCCCTGCCGCACCTTTGGTGGGAGATGCCCTATGAGGCGTTCCTCGTCGAACGACGTGTCCGGATGGCCAGGGTCATCCAAACCGCTTGGAAGCAACTGACCGGTGATCTGCCGGAAAGCGAGCCGAGCGTTCTTTCCATTGCCGACCTTATCGCATCGGGAGAGACTGATGCGGTGGAGTTCAAGTCGACACTCCGAACCAACCTCCACACCGGTCTGCCGGACGAGAAAATTCACTTGGCCGCCCTCAAGTCGATCGCCGGCTTTCTGAATGCCAAAGGCGGAACCCTGCTGATCGGTATAGCCGATGACGGCGAGGCGCTCGGCCTGAGCAACGATGCGTTCCCGAACGAGGACAAGATGGGGCTGCATCTCGTCAACCTGGTCAAGGACCGGATCGGCGACGTTTTCCTTCCCTACGTTCACTCCCACTTCGACGATTACGATGGCCAGCGTATTCTCGCGGTTCGTTGCGAGAAAGGACCAAAGCCGGCGTTCGTCAAGGATGGGGCAGCGCAGCGCTTCTTCGTTCGCGGGGGAAATGCAACCACGGAACTCATTGGGTCGTCGGTGATGGATTACGTGAAGCAGCGTTTCGGCTGATCGCGGATTGGTCGAACTCGCTACCGCCATCGGTTACGCCGGAGGAACGGTCGCGTCTGCCCGCCTCGCAAAAGGTCGCCCACCGCTCCATGAGATCGCGGCGCTTCTCGAGGGCATCGCAGCGCCGATAGGCCCGTTCCGTGGCATCGCCGACCACGTGGGCCAGCGCCGCTTCCGCGACCTCCCTGGGGACATCGGTACGCTCGCCGACCCAGTCGCGAAAGGCAGACCGGAATCCGTGCACCGTGAACGCGCCGGCACCTGTTCGCCGCAACACCATCGCCAGGGCCATCACGGATAGGGGTTTTTCCGGCTTGGCGCCGGGGAAAATGAAGCTTCCGATCTTGGTTTCGGCAAGGCCCTGCAGGATTTCGACGGCGCGCTGCGAAAGCGGAACCCGATGCTCGCGGGCAGCCTTCATTCGTCCGGCCGGCACTGTCCACACCCGCGCCTCGACATCGATCTCCGACCATTGGGCCCCCAAGACCTCACCGGACCGCGCCGCGGTGAGGATCGCAAACTCCAGCGCAAGTGCCGACACGCCGTTCAGGGCGTGTAGTGCGGCGACGTAGTCCGGCACGTCAGCGAAGGGCATCGCGGCATGGTGTCCACGCGACAGCGTCCCCCGTTTCGGCAGAAGGTTGGCGAGATGCCCCCGCCAACGGGCCGGGTTGTCGCGTGACCGCAGCCCGCGGGCCGCCGCCGCATCGAGCACCCGCTCGATCCGGCCGCGCACCCGGGATGCGGTTAGGGTTTCTTCTGCCAGATCGGGGTGAGGCACTGGAGCACGTCGTCGGTGTCGATCTCGGACAGCCGTTTCGACCAGATCGGCACGGCGTAGGCGACGAGGGTCGAGCGCCATTGCGCCCGGTGCTTCGCGTTCCGGAAGCCTTCCTCGATGCTGTCGATGAGCTTCTGGGCGAAGTCGCCGAACCGGTCGATCTCCAGAGCCGCAGCCCGCTCGGCCCGGCGGACTGCGAGTGGATCGCCACCCTTCGTCAGAACCCGTCTCGCATCCCCGGCCAGCTCGCGCGCCTCGGCGAGACCAATGGCCGAGGCCGATCCGAGCCCCATCTCCATGCGCCGCCCGTCGCGCATGTAGCGGTACACCCACCTCCTCGCCCCGCCTGTCGAGACGACGAGCCGGAGACCGTGGCCGTCTTCGTACTTGCCAGGCGGCGCCGTCTCGACCTTCCGGGCTGTCAGTCCGTGCCGCGATCCAGCCATCCGGTCACCCCCTATCCCCCAATTTATCCCCCAATTTGATCTGGATTGTAGCGGACGGTGGCGGTCTAGAGAAGACGATCGGAAGAATTATCCCTTTATATCCAGCGCATTTCAGGATACCAGGAGGGGACGGTGGACATATGTTCGGCGGACACCCCGTCCGCCAAAGCTTCATTTCGGTTATTGTCATATATGGACTACATATGAATTACATCGATCTACCCACGACCCCACCCACGGGCGACGGCCGCCCTGACTCGTGCGCGGGGCAAGCTGAACCGCGCCGGATGCTGGCGCGAGCATTGGCCCGTCAGAAGCGCCTCGCCTGCTTTCCGGGCTCCGGCCTTCCTCCCGAGCGCGAGCCTTGCGAGCTGCTGTGCGAAGACCATGTCGGCACCTACGCCCTTCCCTATCTCTGCCAGTGGTCGGACGGGGCTTGGCGAAGCGTGAAGACGGGAACGCCCGTCAAGGGCGGTGTGGTCGCTTGGCGTAGGCGGCCGGACCCGTCCTGACCCGATGCCTGCCTGCTCCTCCCGCCACTCCGCCCCCAATAACGCTCGCCGACATGCGCACTTGGCGTGCGCTCTCTCGCGGTGACTTGCGAGGTCTGCCGCCAGGAGGCTGCAGTGCCGGTGGGCGCCCGGAGCGACGGCGTTTCAATGCCGGCGCTTGGTCCTCGCATGGCACGCAGACGATGCGGGATGGTCGGCGCCGACGCGCGGCCGACACATGTCGGCAAGTTCGCGCTGCGGCGCGCTGGTGAAGGTGTTCGCCGCACGATGCGACGTCGGCGGCGGCGCATGCTCTCCAGGTTTCGCCCCCCAGGACTCCGGCGCTCCGACCTCTCGAGGTCGCAACCATGGCCGGGCGTTCCCGATCGGCCGACGTGATCCGTCGGCCGACGACCGGCAGGTGCCAGGGCGAACGTCATTCCGCCAGCGCATCGAGATGTCCGGGGCGTTCGATCCGACGACGATGCGGCGGATGCGGTGCTGCTCGAGAATGACGCCGCCTCACAAGGGCGGTGCCAAGGCCAGCAGGAGGATGCCCGGACAATCTGGGCTGCCGGCTCGCCTTGCGGTCCTCCCTGAATGGGCGCACACTGAGTTGTCGAGAGCGGCGGCTCGCCCCTCGGAATTCCCAGAAGCCATTTCGAAAGCTGCAATGCCGCGCATGGCCCCATCGCCGTGCCGAGGAGGAGTCACCAATGCCCTATGACGTTCAGATCGACGAAAACCTGAGCTACATGGGTGCGAGCAACCGCACCAGCGCCGGCACGTTCGCCACGGCTGATGCGGCGATCGCCAAGTGCAAGGCCATCGTCGACGACGAGCTTGCGGGGATGTTCAAGCCGGGGATGGGCGCGGCGGAGCTGTTCGAGCTGTGGAGCATGTTCGGCGACGATCCGTTCATTCCCGATCCTGCCGTGACCTTCTCGGCTGACAGCTACGCGCGGACCCAATCCGAAGTCATCGCCGGTGGCCGATCGGATCCCGCTCGATAGGCGAAGAAGAAATCCCGCAAGGATGCTGCGGCTCGAGCAGGTCTGCGCTCCGCTGAACCGCAGTCCGTCACCCGCCTTCGCAACTTTCGATATCGCCACCTGCACGCTCCGCGCAATCGTCGGAGGGCCCCTCGAACAATTGGTCGATACGCCTGTGCGATGGGCGAGCCCTCGACGTGCAGGCGCCACCGCGGAGACGCCGAGACGGACGGAAGCCGTCCGACTCGCCGGCACAAATTCCAGCAAGGAGAAAGTGAATGAGCCAAGCGACGGTGCTCACCGATAGATTCGATCGTGCGCTTCTGTATGCCACCCACGTCCACGGCGGTCAGGTCCGGAAGGGCACGTCGACCCCCTACGTCGCACATCTGCTCGCCGTGGCTGCGACCGTCCTGGAGTATGGCGGCGACGAGGACCTCGCCATCGCGGCGTTGCTGCACGACAGCGTCGAGGACCAGGGCGGCAACGCCCGGCTCGCCGACGTTCGCAATCGGTTCGGCGAGCGGGTCGCGCGGATCGTCGAAGCCTGTTCCGATAGTCTCGCCGACGCAGCGAAAGGCGAGCGTAAGGCCGCCTGGCGTGATCGGAAGGAAGCCTACCTCGCCCATCTCGATCACGCTCACGAGGACATTCTGCGCGTCTCTCTCGCCGACAAAGTCCACAATGCCCGCGCTATCCTGCGCGACCTTCGCAAGACTGAGATCGGCGATAAGATTTGGGATCGTTTCAGCCAACCCAAAGAGCAAACCCTTTGGTACTATCGTAATCTCTCGGACCAATTCCGCAGATTGCTGCCCGGCCAACTTTCCGAGGAGCTGCACGAGATCGTCGAGATTTTGGAGCACGGCACGTGACGAGGCTCGTCCGGAAACGAGGGCCGTAGAGCGCGAGCCGTCGAAACATCGACGCCTTGGCGGCGCGGTTATGCGGCGCACCGAGGATGCACGATTGTTCCCGAACGAGGCGGCCATCATTCGCCGGCCGCAGCCGGTCGGGGGCGGGCGCGCGACGGATCCCCGCCGTCCGCTGTCGGCGCTCAGAACGAGCCGAAGACCGACCCGAGCGCGATCACTGCGACGAGGCCCAGCACGGCGCCGACGATGCCGACCATGACGATGTGGAAGTAGCCCTCGCGGTGGGTGGTGCCGCACACCGCCAGCAGCGTGACGACGGCGCCGTTGTGGGGAAGGCTGTCGAGCGTGCCGGAGCCGATCACGGCGACCCGGTGCAGCAGCGCCGGGTCGATGCCGAGCTCGCCGGCGAGCCGCATATAGGTGCCGCCGAGCGCGTCGAGCGCGATGGTCATGCCGCCGGAGGCGGAGCCGGTCAGCGCCGCCAGGATGTTGGTCGAGGCGGCGAGCGAGATGAGCGGTCCGCCCTGGATCGACAGCACCCAGTCGCGCACCAGCTCGAAGGCCGGCAGCGCGGCGACCACGGCGCCGAACCCGACCAGGCTCGCGACGCTGCAGGCCGGCAGCACCGAGGCGTTGGCGCCGGCATCCATGGTGGCGCGCAGCTCGCTCAGGCGGCGCAGGTTCAGCGCGACCACGGTGACGATGGCGGCCGCCAGCGCGACCACCACGGACCATACGCCGGCGACGGCCGACAGCGAGGTCGAGCCCCAGCGCGGCTCCGCCAGGAACGACACGTCGAGCCGCGGCAACACGCCGAGCGACATCACCAGATTGACGAGCACGACCACGACGAGCGGCGCGACGGCGACCGCGATCGGCGGTCCCTGGTCGGCGTGCCGTCCGTGGTTGATCTCGGCGGGGTCGAACTCGCGCGCCACGGTGGCGCGCTCGCGGACGATGTCGTCGGCCGCGGCGGCGCTCGGGTCGGCCATGATGCCGGGCCCGAACCCCTCCTTGCGGCGGCGGGCCGCGGCTTCCGCCCGGGCGAGCCAGACCAGCCCGAAGACGAGCATCACGATCGAGCCGACGACGCCGAGGCCGGGCGCCGCGAACGGCGTGGTGCCGAAGAACGGCATCGGGATGGCGTTCTGGATCGACGGCGTCCCCGGCAGGGCCGACATCGTGAAGGTCATGGTGCCGAGTGCGATCGCGGCAGGCATCAGCCGGCGCGGAATGTCGGCGGCGCGGAACAGCGCCTCGGCCATCGGGGCGATGACGAAGAACGCCACGAACAGGCTGACGCCGCCATAGGTGACGATCGCGCCGGCGATCACCACGGCCAGGATGGCGCGTTGCGGGCCGAGCTTGCGGGTCATGCCGTCGGCGATCGCCGTCACCGAGCCGCTGTCGTCCATCAGCTTGCCGAACAGGGCACCGAGCAGGAAGATCGGGAAGAACTGCGCGAGGAAGCGCGCGGCACTGCCCATGAAGGTCTCGGTCCAGTGGGCGAGCAGCGGCTCGCCGGCGAAGGCGGCGGCGATCACCGCCGCGAGGGGAGCGAGCAGCAGCACGCTCCAGCCCCGATAGGCGAGCGCGATCAGCAGGCAGAGGCCGACGAGAACACCGGCGAGTCCCATCGCGTCAGATCCTCGTCAGCAGAGCATCGAGATCGAAGGACGAGCGCTGCCCGAGATCGCCGGCATGGGCCTGGAGAAACGCCTCCGCGGCGGCGCGGCCGAGATCGCGCAGCTTGCAGAAGAAATCCCATTCGGCGATCAGCTTGGACGAGGCGCCGAGCTCGGCCATCTCCTCGCTGGCGATCCGGTGGATGCGCATGCCGGCCCACAAGGCGCCTTCGCAATTGCCCGGGTCTGCGACCTGGCGGAGCAGCGCGATCATGCGCAGCTCCTTCAGCAGGACCGCGTTGAACGAGACCTCGTTCAGGCGGTTGAGGATGTCGCGCGCCGAGCGCGGCGTGCCGGGCCGCTCGACCGGGTTGATCTGGACGATGATGGTGTCGCGCGAGCGGCATTCGCGCACCAGCGGCGTGATGGTCGGGTTGCCCGAGTAGCCGCCGTCCCAATAGGCGTCGCCGTCGATCTCGATCGACTGGAACATGGTCGGCAGGCAGGCGGAGGCGAGCAGCACGTCGGGCGTGATCTCGTCGTTGCGGAAGACGCGGCCCTGGCCGGTGCGGACGCTGGTCGCGGTGATGAACAGTTTTATCGGCGCCTGCGCGACGCGGGCGAAATCGATGTGCCGCGCCAGGATCGTCGACAGCGGGTTCGATCCGCCGGGATTGAGGTCGTAGGGCGAGACCATGCGGGCCATCAGATCCATGGCCACGTAGAGCGGCGAGTGGTCGAGGGTCCAGCGGCCGAGCAGCAGGTCGAGCGGAGTGCGCTGGAACGGGCTGAACCGGGCCGCGTCCGAGACGCTGCGCCAGAACGTCTCCAGGGCAGCGCGGGCGCCGTCGCGTCCGCCGGCCGCATGGCCGTCGACCAGAACGGCGGCGTTCATGGCGCCGGCCGAGGTGCCGGAGACGCCGTCGATCTCGAGCCACGGCTCCTCGAGCAGCCGGTCGAGGACGCCCCAACTGAAGGCGCCGTGGGAGCCACCCCCTTGCAGGGCGAGGTCGATAAGGACGGGTTCGCGGTCGACCGTCATGGCATTCTCGCTGTCGCTGGCTGCTCGGCGATGCGCGTCGCGAACGCCTGCTCCGGTCTCGCGCTGGCGCACTGCAGCATCGATCGTTTTGTCGCGCAATCGAATGACGTTTGCAAGAAACCGGGACCGCGGACCATCACAATGTCCGGTGGCCTCGCGTCGGATCACGTGTGCGTGACTATTCATGTCGACGCCGGGACGCGACGCCTCGTCGTCGGCATGGCGTCTAGTGCCGCGATGCGATCGGCACTAATCCTAATCCTCACTCCGAACACGATGCCGCGGCGGTTGTGTAGATCGTATCGGCATCATATAAGATCGACGATGCCAACGATAGCTGCGCGTCCATTGTCTCAGCGAGAACGCGAATGTTCGGGAAGAGGCATCGAGTTATCTTCATCTTTGGCCTCTCTCAGCGATCTGTTTCAAGCCGCTCCTCGTCGACGGGAGAGAAGCCTTGCGGCCTGTCCGGAGACACGGCTGCTCACGCCGAACACACGCGAGGCATCGCTGTCCGGCGACGCGGAACAAGGGCTGCTGACGACGACCAGCAACACGGCGTGATCTCAGCGACCCATGACCGGTGACGCGCATCGCGCGCGGACCGGTCCGGATCGATCCGGGCCTCGCCGCAGACCGCGATCGACGATATCCTGGATGATGACATCCCGGATGATGACGGCCAAGGTGAGATGACAACCAAGGAGAGGTCGGCAAACATGGACATGCGATCCGCGGCGACCGATCGCCCTGCGTTCTCCCACGTCTCGACCGGGCGCCTTCCGACCCCCGACGAGGTGCAGGGGCTGGTCGCCGAGGCGCATGCGCGGTTCAAGAGCAACGCCGACGGAGAGGTGTCGCAGGTCTATCCGGCGCTGGCGCGCGTGCCGAGCGATCTCTTCGGCGTGTGCGTCGTCGGCACCAGCGGAAACGTCTTCGCGGTCGGTGACACGGACGTCGGCTTCTCGATCATGAGCGTGTCCAAGCCGTTCGTGTTCGCCCTCGTCTGCGAGGCGATCGGCGCCGCCGAGGCCCGCGCCAAGCTCGGGGCCAATGCGACGGGCCTGCCGTTCAACTCGATCGCCGCAATCGAGTGGAGCCCCGACGGGCGAACCAATCCGATGGTCAACGCCGGCGCGATCGCGACCACCAGCCTGGTTCCCGGCGCGTCGGTCGACGCCAAATGGCGCTTCATCCACGACGGTCTGAGCCGCTTCGCCGGCCGCACGCTGCCGATGAACGACGAGGTCTACGCGTCGGCCTCGGAGACGAACTTCCGCAACCGCGGCATCGCCCACATGCTGCAGAGCCGCAACAGCATCTATTGCGACCCGCTGGAGGCGACCGACCTGTACACCCGGCAGTGCTCGCTCAACGTGAGCGCCCGGGATCTCGCCGTGATGGGCGCGACGCTCGCCGACGGCGGCGTCAACCCGCTGACCAAGGAGCGGGTCGTCGACGCGACCATCTGCCATTACGCGCTCGCCGTCATGGCGACAGCCGGCATGTACGAGACCTCGGGAGACTGGCTCTTCGACATCGGGCTGCCGGGCAAGAGCGGCATCGGTGGCGGCATCGTCACGGTGTCGCCCGGCAAGGGTGGCCTCGGCACCTTCGCCCCGCTGCTCGACGGCGCCGGCAACAGCGTCAAGGGCATCCTGGCCGCCAGGTTCCTCTCCCAGCAACTCGGGATGGATTTGTTCGTGTCGACGCCGGACGTCTGAGTTCGGGCCGATCGGCCGTGCATCACCGACATCGGAAACTCGAGGAACGCAATCCATGAGCACAACGCCGGCTGCCGAGGCGGTTTCCCCCGCGGACGAAAAGCAATCCTGGGCGCCGATGATCGCCATCGCGCTCGGCCAGGTGCTGATGTCGTTCAACGTGGCGGCGCTGCCCGTCGCCATGGGCGGCATGGTGGCGAGCTTCAACGTGCCCCCCACGACGGTGGCCACCGGCATCGTCATGTACTCCATGCTGGTCGCCGGCTTCGTGATGCTGGGCGCCAAGCTGAACCAGCGTTACGGCGCCCTGATGGTGTTCCGGGCCGTCGTCGTGCTGTTCGGTGCGGCCCAGGTGGTGATGACGTTCAGCCCCAATGCGGGCACCATGATGTTGGCGCAGGCCATGTCCGGCGCGGCCGGCGCCGCGCTGGTGCCCTCGCTGGTGGCGCTCATCGCCGAGAACTATCGCGGCACCCAGCAGGCGACGGCGCTCGGGGCGCTCGGATCGGCGCGTGCCGGCGCCGGCGTCGCGGCGTTCATGATCGGCGGCGTGCTCGGCACCTTCATCGGCTGGCGTCCGGTGTTCGGCATCCTGATCGTCCTGGCCGCGATCGTGTTCGCCCTGAGCTTCACGCTGAAGCGCGACGAGGGGCGCCCTGAGGTGCAGATCGACATCGTCGGCGTCGCTCTCGCCGCCGCCGCGATCGTGTCGATCAGCTTCGGCTTCAACAATCTCAATCGCTGGGGCCTGGCGGTCGCCTCGCCCGGCGCGCCGTTCGATCTCGCCGGCTTCTCGCCGGCGCCGGTGCTGATCGTCGTCGGCATCATGATCGGCTTCGCCTTCGTGCGGTGGACCTACGCACGCCAACAGGCCGGCAAGACGCCGCTGCTGGCGCTCGAGGTCATCGGCTCGGCGCAGGAGCGGGCCGCAGTCGCCGCGATGTTCGCCGTCGTCGCGCTCGAGGCGATGCTCAACTTCTCGGTGCCTCTGTATATCCAGATCGTGCAGGGCCGCTCGCCGCTCGCCACCGCGATCGCCATGATGCCGTTCAACCTGACGGTGTTCTTCACCGCCATGCTGGTCGTCCGGCTGTACAAGCGGCTGACACCGCGGCAGATCGGGCGCTACGGTTTCGCGCTGTGCACGGCGGCGCTGCTCTGGCTCGCCTTCGTGGTGAAGAACGACTGGAGCGCCGGCCCGGTTCTGGTCGGCCTCGTCCTGTTCGGCATCGGCCAGGGCTCGCTGGTCACGCTGCTGTTCAACGTCCTCGTGACGGCGTCGCCGAAGGAGCTCGCCGGCGATGTCGGCTCCCTGCGCGGCACCACCAACAATCTCGCCGCCGCGGTCGGCACGGCGGTCGCGGGTGCCCTGATGGTCGGCCTGCTCAGCTCGATCGTGCTGGGCAGTATCGCCGGCAGTCCCAAGCTCACGCCCGAGATCCAGGCGCAGGTCGATCTCGACAGCATCAACTTCGTCAGCGACGAGCGGCTGCAGGGCGTCCTGGCGGCGACCACCGCGACGCCCGAGCAGGTCCGGGAGGCGTTGCGCGTCAACGCCGAGGCACGCCTGCGGGCGCTGAAGATCGGGCTCGTCATCATGGCCAGCATCGCGATGCTGGCGATCATCCCGGCCAGCCGGCTGCCGAACTACATCCCGGGCGAGATACCCGATCCGTCGCCGCGGCGACGGGAACAGAAATGACGGTCACATTCGTTCGAGTCACAAGGGAGAGATCATGAGCACGTTGGTCGTACTCGGCTTCGACGGCCTTCACACCGCGGACGAGGTCTTGAACAAGCTGCGTTCGCTGCAGAAGGAGTACCTGATCGACCTGGAGGACGCCTGCGTGGTCGAGCGCGAGGCGTCCGGCAAGGTGCATGTCAAGCAGGCCGTCAATCTCACGGCACTCGGGGCGGCGACCGGCGTCAGCCGCGGCGCCCTGTGGGGTGCGCTGGTCGGCATCCTGTTCCTCAATCCACTGGCCGGCATGGCGGTCGGCGCCATTTCGGGGGCCGGCGCCGGCGCCCTGGCCGGCTCGCTGGCCAAGTACGGGATCGACGACGATTTCGTGAAGCGGCTGAGCGCGACCATCCCGGAAGGCTCGTCGGCCCTGTTCGTCTTGTTCAAGAGCGTGAACGAGGACAAGGTGCTGCCGGAGCTGGAACCCTACAAGCCGCGGGTGCTGAGAACCTCGCTGTCCAACGAGGACGAGGAGAAGCTGAAGGCGGAGCTGAGCAAGCTCGGCTGACGGCTCGTCTCTTCGGAGGACGCCGGTGCGGCCGAGCAGCCGCGCCGGCGTAGCCGGCCGTGCCCGAGCGGAGGTCGAATGCCACGAGGAATGAAGCGGACGCCCCGCCGACGTCAGGGGCTTTTCGGATGGGGTCGCGTTCTCGTCTGTTTCGGGCCTGCCCTGCTCGCCGCCTGCGGGCCCGCCGAGGAGGTCCGCGCCCCGGACCCGCGTCCGGTCCGCACCGTGACGGTGGCCAAGCGCGAGGCCGGCGAAAGCGTCGTGCTCACCGGCAGCGTCGCGGCCCAGGACGTGGCGGCGCTCGGCTTCCGCATCGGTGGCCGGGTGAAGGAGCGCCCCGTCAATGTCGGCGACCGCGTACGGCCCGGCCAGGTCATCGCGCGGCTCGAGCCGCAGAACGAGACCAACGCGCTGCGCTCGGCGCAGGCCGGCCTCGCCGCCGCGCAGGCGCAGCTCACCCAGGCGCGCAATCATTTCGAGCGCCAGGAGACCCTGCTGGCGCAGGGCTGGACGACGCGCGCCCTGTTCGACCAGGCCCAGAAGGAGCGCGACACCGCGCAGGCCCGGGTCGACTCCGCCGAGGCTCAGCTCAAGAGCGCCAACGACCTCCTCGACTTCACCGAGCTCGTCGCCGATGCCGAAGGCATCGTCACGGCGGTCGGGGCCGAGCCCGGCGAGGTCGTCCAGGCCGGACAGGCGATCGTGCGGCTCGCCCGCCAGGGCGGGCGCGACGCCGTGTTCGACGTGCCGGCCCAGGTGCTGCGGGCGGCGCCCGGCAACACGGTCATCACCGTGAGCCTGACCGACGACCCGGGCGTGACGGCGACCGGACGGGTCCGCGAGATCGCCCCGCAGGCCGATCCGGTGACCCGCACCTTCGAGGTCAAGGTCGGGCTCAGCGAGCCCCCGGAGACGATGCGGCTCGGCGCCACCGTGACGGGGCGCCTGCGCATGGACGCCCAGCCCGTGATGGAGATCCCGGCGACCGCGCTCACCAGGTCCGACCGCCAGCCCGCCGTCTGGGTGGTCGATCCGGCCAGCAGCACGGTGGCGCTGCGCAACGTCGACGTCGTCCGCTTCGATCCGGCCAAGGTCGCGGTCGCCGGCGGCATCGACGTCGGCGAGATCGTCGTCACGGCCGGCGTGCAGGCGCTGCACCCGGGACAGAAGGTGCGGCTCATCGGGGCGCGCCCATGAGCGGCCCCAACCTCTCCGCCTGGGCCCTCCGCCACCGCTCCTTCGTGCTCTATCTGATGATCGCCGTGACGCTGGCCGGCCTGCTCTCCTACATAAGGCTCGGCCGCAACGAGGACCCGGCTTTCACGTTCCGGGCCATGGTGGTCGAGGCGGCGTGGCCGGGGGCGACGCTGGCCGACACGCTCGACCAGATCACCGACCGGCTGGAGCGTACCCTCAAGGAGGTGCCGAACCTCGATTTCCTGCGCAGCACCACGGTGCCGGGCCGCGCGACGATCTTCGTCAACCTCAGGGGTGCGACGTCGCCCGCCGAGGTGCCGGACATCTGGTACGAGGTACGCAAGCGCGTCGCGGACATGCGCCACACCCTGCCGGCGGGCGTGGTCGGGCCCGGCTTCAACGACGACTTCGGCGACACCTTCGGCATCATCTACGGGCTGACCGCGGACGGCTTCACGCATCGCGAGCTGCGCGACAAGGCGGAGGCGATCCGCAAGCGGCTGCTGAGCTTGCGGGACGTCTCCAAGGTCGAGATCCTCGGCGCCCAGGACGAGCGGGTCTTCATCGAGTTCTCCACCGCGACGCTGGCCGGCCTCGGCATCGATCGTGCGGCCGTGGTGGCGGCCCTGCGGGCCCAGAACGCCGTCAGCCCCGCAGGCAGCATCCAGACCGGCGACGAGACGTTGGTGCTGCGGGTCTCCGGCGCGTTCGAGTCCGAGCTCGACATTCTCGACGTCAACATCGCGGCGAACGGTCGCTTGATCCGTCTGCGCGACATCGTCACGGTGCGGCGTGGGCTTGCCGATCCGCCGCAGCCGATGTTCCGGGTGAACGGCACGCCGGCAGTCGGCATCGCGGTCGCCATGCGGGAGGGCGGCGACATCCTGGCGCTCGGCCGCGACGTCAAGCGGATCATGGCCGAGATCACGGCGGACCTGCCGGTCGGCATCGAGCCCGTGCTGGTCGCCGACCAGTCGGCCGTGGTCGACACCGCCATCGGCGAGTTCATGGAGTCGCTCTGGCAGGCGATCGTGATCATCATGGCGGTCAGCGTCATCAGTCTCGGGTTCCGGGCCGGCGCGGTCGTGGCGCTGTCGATCCCGCTGACGCTGGCGCTGGTGTTCCCGGTGATGGAGCTGATCTCGGTCGACCTGCAGCGCATCTCGCTCGGCGCCCTGATCATCGCGCTCACGCTGCTGGTCGACGATGCGATGTCGACCATCGACGCGATGTCGATGAAGCTCGCCGAAGGCGCCAGCAAGGAGGAGTCGGCCGCCTTCGCCTACAAGACCCTGGCGATGCCGATGCTGACCGGCTCCTTCGTCACGCTCGCCGGCTTCATCCCGATCGGCTTCGCGAAAAGCTCGGCCGGCGAATACACGTTTTCCATCTTCGCCGTCGTCAGCGTCGCCCTGATCGCGTCGTGGGTCGTGGCGGTGCTGTTCACGCCACTGGTCGGGGTCGCGCTGCTGCCGACCCCGAAGGCCGCGACCGAGCCCGGCCGGCTGGTCCGGGTCTTCCGCAGCGTGCTGGTCGGCGCCATGCGGAACCGCTGGCTGACCATCGGCGTGACGCTCGCCTGCTTCGCCGCGTCGATCGCCGCCCTGCCGCTGATCCCGCGGCAGTTCTTCCCCTCGTCCGACAGGCCCGAGCTGCTGATCGACCTGCGGTTGCCCCAGAACGCCTCGATCCACGCCAGCTCGGACGCCTCCGCCCGGCTCGATCGCGTGCTCACCGCCGATCCCGACGTCGCCCACTGGAGCACCTATGTGGGCCGCGGCGTCATCCGCTTCTACCTGCCGCTCGACGTGCAGCTCAGGAACGACTTCTTCAGCCAGCTCGTCGTCGTCGCCAAGGACGTTTCCGCACGGGACCGGCTGCGCGAGCGACTGTCGAAGGTCTTGGCCGACGAGTTCCCGGCGGCCGTCTCGCGCATCGTGCCGCTGGAGCTCGGGCCGCCGGTCGGCTGGCCGGTGCAGTACCGGATCAGCGGGCCGGACCTCGCCGAGGTGCGCGACGCCGCCATGCTGCTCGCCTCGACGATCGCGGCCGACACGCGGGTGCGCCAGATCAACTTCGACTGGATGGAACCGGCCCGGAAGGTGCGGGTGCGGATCGACCAGGACCAGGCGCGCCTGCTGGGCTTGAGTTCCGAGGCGATCGCCGGCGTGCTGGCGAGCGTCGTCTCCGGCAACGCCGTGACCCAGATGCGCGACGGCATCTATCTGGTCGACGTGGTGGTGCGGGCGACCGACGAGCAGCGCGTCTCGTTGTCGACGCTGCGCAACCTGCAGGTCGGCCTGCCGAACGGGCGTACCGTGCCGCTCGGTCAGTTCGCCACCATCGACGACGAGCAGGAGTATCCGCTGATCTGGCGGCGCGACGGGCTGCCGACCCTCACGGTCCAGGCCGACGTCGCCGCGGGCGTGTCACCCGAAGCCGTGGTCGCCGCGCTGGCGCCGAAGATCGCCTGGGTGCAGGCCGGGCTGCCCACCGGCTACCGTATCGCCACCGGCGGCACGGTCGAGGAGAGCGCCAAGTCGCAGGCCTCGGTGTTCGCCGTCGTGCCGGCCATGCTGTTCGTCACCATCACGATCCTGATGATCCAGCTTCAGAGCTTCAGCCGTCTTGCGCTGGTGCTGAGCGTCGTGCCGCTCGGGCTGATCGGCATCGTCGCGGCCCTGCTGCTGTTCCAGAAGCCGCTCGGCTTCGTCGCCATTCTCGGCGTCCTCGCCCTGATGGGCATGATCGCCCGCAACGCCGTGATCCTGATCGACCAGATCGAGACCGAGCGCGGCGAAGGCAAGACGATCTGGGACGCCGTGATCGCCGCGTCGCTGTCGCGGCTGCGGCCGATCGTGCTGACCGCGATCTCGACCGTGCTGGGCATGATCCCGATCGCCCCGACGATCTTCTGGGGCCCGATGGCCTACGCCATCATGGGCGGCCTCCTGGTCGCCACCGTGCTGACCCTGATCTTCCTCCCCGCCCTCTATGTCGCGTCGTTCAGGGCGAACGAGCCGGAGGCGAGCCCGCAGGCCGGAACCACCTGAGGCGGGAGACGACGAACCATGTCGCAGCGGCATCGTCGAACGCCGGCCCGAGCCCGAAGGCGCTCGTCGTGATCGGGACCGTCGGAGAGCATCGTACCGTGCAGCGGGCCGCCATCGTGCGGGCCGTGCTCCTCTTCGGCTTCTGGACGATCCTCGCCGGCGTCGGTGTCGCCGATCTCCTGGTCGGGGTCGGCGTCAGCGCGCTCGCGACCCGGGTGAGCCTGCACCTGCTGCCGGCGACGCCGCGGCGCTATGACCCGGTCGCGGCAGCGCGGCTCGCGCTTCGCTTCTTGCGCCAGTCCGTCGTCGCCGGGCTCGACGTCGCCCGCCGGGCCTTCGATCCGCGGCTGCCGCTGCGGCCGGGCTTCGTGAGCTATCCGGCCCGCTGTCCGCCCGGGCTGTTTCGCAGCGCGTTCACGGCGTTCACGAGCCTGCAGCCCGGCACCCTGCCGGCGGGCAGCGACGACGGCGGCATCGTCTATCATTGCCTCGACGTCGATGCGCCCGTCGTCTCGCAGCTCGCCACCGAGGAGGTGGCTCTGTCGGGGGTGGTCCGGCATGAATGAGTTCCTGACCGTGATGGTCGGCCTTATCCTCGCGCTGCTGGCGCTGGGGCTGGTGCGGGTCCTGCGCGGCCCGGGCGACGCCGATCGGATGATGGCGGCGCAACTGATCGGAACCTGCGGCATCGCCGCGCTGCTGATCATCGGCGTGATCGGCGACATCTCCGCGGCGATCGACGTGGCCCTGGTTCTGGCGCTGCTCGCCACCTTCGCGGCCGCAGCCTTCGCCGAATGCGCGCGGCGAGCGCAGCAGCCGGATACACCGCCGGAAACGGAGGGACCATGAGCGCCGTGCTCGATCTCGTGACCATCGTGGCCGTCTCGGCCGGGGTGTTCTTCTTCCTCGCCGGCACGGTCGGTCTGCTCCGCTTCCCCGACACGCTGACGCGGCTGCACGCGCTCACCAAGGCCGACAATCTCGGGCTCGGCCTCGTGGCGCTCGGGCTGCTGCCGCAGGCGGGGAGCCTCCAGAACGGCCTCAAGCTGGTTTGCGTCTGGCTCTTGGTCCTGCTGGCGGGCGCCACGGTCTCCCAGCTCGTCGCGCAGGCTGCGCGTCGCGAGGGATCGTCGTCATGACCATCGTCCCGGCGCTCGACCTCTTCGTCGCAGGCGTCGTCCTGATCGTCGCCGTGTGGACGGTCGTCGCCCGCGACAGCTCGTCCGCCGTGGTCGGCTTCGTCGCCTACGGCCTGCTTCTCGCGCTGGTGTGGGTGCGTCTCGGCGCGCCCGACGTGGCCTTGACCGAGGCGGCGATCGGCAGCGGCCTCACCGGCGCCCTGCTGATCGGCGCCGCGGCTCGCCTGCGCGCCGGCGAGTCCTCGACGTCCGCGGAGCACCTCGGCGGCGTCGGCCGGACGCTGGTCGCGGCGCTGGCGACGATCGTCGCGGCGGCGATCGCGGTCGCCCTGCTGTCGCTGCCCGATCCGGCTCCGTCGCTGGCGCCCGAGGCGGCCGCGAATGCCGGGGCCACCGGTCTCGGCAATCCGATCACCAACGTCCTGATGGCGTTCCGGGCCATGGACACGATGCTCGAGAAGTTCGTGCTCGTCATCGCCCTCGTCGGCGTGTGGTCGCTCGCGCCGGATGGCGCGTGGGGCGGGCGCCCACGCTCCTATCACCGGGCCGACCCGGAGGGGGCCCTCGTGTTCCTGGCGCGGGTCCTGCCGCCGCTGGGCGTCGTCCTCGGCATCTACGTGCTCTGGGTCAGCGCCGATCATCCGGGTGGCGCCTTTCAGGGCGCCACGATCCTGGCGGCGATGTGGCTGGTGGTCCTGATGGCAGGGCTCGGCGATGTGCCGGAGGTCGGCCGGCAGCAGTTGCGGCTGATGCTGGTCGCCGGGCCCGTCGTCTTCCTGATCGTCGGGCTCGGCGGTCTCCTGCTGGGCGGCGCGTTCCTGTCCTATCCGCAGGACTGGGCCAAGCCGGTGATCCTGGCGATCGAGTTCGCCATGATCCTGACCGTCGCGGCGACGCTCGCACTTTTGGTCGCGGGACCGCCCGAGAGGAGCGCCGAGCCGTGAGCGAGACGATCGTCTTCGGCCTGTGCGCCGCCGTCGTCGCCGGTCTCGGCCTCTACGGCGCGATCGTGAACCCGCAGCCGCTCCGCAAGATCCTGGCCTTCAACCTGCTCGGCAGCGGAGTGTTCCTGTTCTTCGGCGTCGTCGCCCGCAGGGGCGCGGCGGCCGGATTTCCGGGCGACCCGATACCACAGGCGCTGGTCATCACCGGGGTCGTCGTGGCGTTCTCGGCGACGGCATTGGCCCTGGCGCTGCTGCTTCGCTACTTCGACGCGACCGGCTCGGCCTCGCTGCGCGACGGCGCCGCGAGCAACGCCGGCCCAGAATCCACGGACGCGTGATGTCCGGTCCGGTCGCGGTCCTGGAGTCGGCGGGGTCGAGCGGGGCCCTGCTGGTGCTGTCGATCGTGGTCCCGGTGGCCGCCGCGCTCGTCGCGTTCGTCGCCGGCGGCCGGCGCACCGCATGGATCGCGCTTGCCGCACTGCCCGTCGGCCTCGCCGTCGCGGTCGCGATCGCGGCCAAGGTTCCACAGACGGGCGGCGCGCTGGTCTATCTGCTCGGCGGCTGGGCGCCGCCGCTCGGGGTCGCGCTGCGGGCGGACGGCCTGTCGGCCGTCATGCTCGTCGTCACGGCATGCGTCGTCGCCGCGATCGGCGTCTATGCGCGGGCGGACTTCCGCGTCGCCGCGGGCGCGGCCGAGGAGCGCGCACCCTTCACGTTCTGGATCCTGTTGCTGGGCGTGTGGGGCGGCCTGAACACGGTCTTCCTGGCCGGTGATCTGTTCACGCTCTACGTGGCGCTGGAGATCCTCACCTTCGCGGCGGTGCCGCTGGTCTGCCTCGACGGTCGCGCCGAGACCCTGCAGGCGGCGCTGCGCTATCTGCTGTTCGCGCTCCTCGGCTCGGTGCTCTATCTGGCGGGAACGACGCTTCTCTACGGTGCCTACGGCACGCTCGACGTCGTCCTGCTGTCGCGCCTCGTGACGGCGGAACCGGCCGTGCTGGTCGCCGGCTCGCTGATGACGGTCGGGCTTCTCGCCAAGACCGCGCTGGTGCCGCTGCATCTCTGGCTGCCGCCTGCCCATGCCGGCGCACCGCCTGCCGGGAGTGCGCTGCTCTCGGCCCTGGTCGTGAAAGGCTCCTTCTTCATCGTGGTCCGGCTCTGGTTCGACGTGATGCCGGGACTGCAGAGCGTCGCGGCGACGCAGATGTTGTCCGCGCTGGGAGCGACGGCGATCCTGCTCGGCAGTGTCGTCGCGCTGCGCCAGGAGCGGCTCAAGCTGCTGATCGCCTATTCGACGCTGGCGCAGATCGGATATCTCTTCCTGATGTTCGCGCTCGCCTATGACGCCGGCGCGGCGTCGATGCTGAAGGGCGACGCGCTGGCGGGCGGCATGCTGCAGGCGATGTCGCATGCGGCCGCCAAGGCCGCCATGTTCATGGCCGCCGGGTCGATCTATACGGCGCTGGGGCACGATCGCATCGCGGCACTCGCCGGCGCCGGCCGGCGCGTGCCGGGCGCCGTCGCCGCCTTCGCGCTCGGCGGATTGGCGCTGGTCGGGCTACCACCGAGCGGGGCCTATCTGGCAAAGGAGCTGCTGTTGCGGTCGGCGGCCGACACAGGGCAATGGTGGTGGGCCGTCGTGATCCAGGCGGGCGGCGCCTTCACGTGCGCCTACCTTCTGCTGGTGCTCGCCCGTGTCCTCGGACCGGTGAACCGTACCGCGACGGCGGACGAAACGACGGACGAAACGGCGACGAAGCGCGGTCGCGTCGGCTGGTCTCAGCAGGCGGCGGCGCTGGCGCTCGCGGCCTGCTCGCTGGCGCTGGGGCTGGTCGACTGGAGCGCATGGCTTCCGGTTCCGCCCGGCACCCGCCTGTCGTCGTCCCTCGTCGACACGATCGCGGCCGCGGTCTGGCCGGTTCTGGCCGGCGGGGTGCTCGCCGTTCTGCTCGGGCGTTGGACACCACCGCCTCGCGGCCGGCTGCAGCAGGCCGCTGCCGCGCTCGGACCGCTGCGCCGGGCCGGTGTCGCGCTGGGCGCGGGATTCTGTCGGGCCGATGCGTTCCTGCGGCAGTGGCCCGTGGCGGGATTGTCGCTGCTCGCCTTGGCGATCGTGTTCGGCGCGGCCTTGTCGGCACGATATTGAGGCCCGGCCCGCGCCGTCCGATGCGGCCGGGCGCCCGTCAGCTCGACAGTCCGGAGACCCGGACCATCTCCTTCCACAGCGGCCGCTCGCGGACGACTTTCGCGGACAGGGTCTCGGGATCGGAGGACAGGCAGCGGGCGCCCGCCGTCTCGAAGCGGCGCTGGACGGCCGGATCGGCGGCGATCTCGCGCTGGGCCGCGGCGAGCGCGTCGACGATCGCCCGCGGCGTGCCGGCCGGCGCCACGAAGGCCGCCCAGGAGGTCGCCTCGAGGTTCGGAACACCGGCCTCGGCCATGGTGGGAACGTTCGGCAGGGTCGGCCAGCGCTGCGCCGAGGTGACGGCGAGCGGGCGGATCTGCCCGCTCTCGATATAGGCCATGTAGGAGGCGAGATTGTCGACCGAATAGGTCACGTCGCCGGACAGCATCGCCGGGATCGTCTGCGCCGCACCGCGGAACGGCACGTGCACCGCGTCGATCCCGGTGCGCGCCGCCAGCAGCGCCGCGCACAGATGCGTCGAGGTGCCGACGCCCGAGCTGCCGTAGCTGATGCCGCGGCGCGGCTTCGCCCAGGCGACGAACTCACCGACCGTCGCCGCCGGCACGTGGTTCGGCACGGCGAAGACGTTGGGCAAGTCCCAGGTCAGCGAGATCGGGGCAAAATCGCGGTCCGGATCGTAGGGCAGCCGCTCGTAGAGGAACTGGTTGATCGAGAAATGCCCGACCGTCGCCGAGGCGAGCGTGTAGCCGTCGGCCGGGCTGCCGACCAGCGCCGCGATGCCGATATTGCCGGCCGCGCCGGGCTTGTTCTCGATCACGAAGGGCTGGCCGAAGCGGCTTTCGAGCCGTTCGGCCAAGATGCGGGTGAGGAGATCGACCGAGCCGCCGGCCGGATACGGGACGATCAGGCGCACCGGACGATCGGGCCACACGGCGGGACCGCCGGCGCGCACCACTGCCGCGACGAGCCCGGCCGCACCGAGCCCCAGGCAGCCCACGGCGAAGGCGCGCCGCGTGATCCGTGGCTGCTGGGATCCCATGTCGATCTCCGATGTCTCAGGGCGAGCAAGGCCGGCGAGCCGGACCTTCCCGCCGCCGCGCCTGCGTATCATGCGCCGTCGCGCTTGTCCTAGCCCGGAGCGCAAGGCCGCCCCCCGCCGGCTAGGCCGATTGCCGATCGGTCCGGGATCCAGGCCGCCGATCCGTGCGGCAGCGACCTACTCCGCCTTCTGGAACGTCACGATGCTGCGTTGCATGCCTTTGTCGGCCCAGTTGGGCATGATGCGCCAGGGGGTGAGCACCTGGAGCCGCCCGTTCTCGATCTTGTAGGTACGCGACTGCTCGGTGCCGACCCACTCGGGATTCCAGGCGACCTCGACATTGGTGATCCACTTGTCGCCTTCGAGCCGGTAGCGTCCCGTATAGGCCACCATGGTGGTGAGCAGCGCGGCGCGCTCCTCGGCCGTCTTGGCCGGCATGCGCCCTTCGCCCGTCAGCATGAAGAACACCCGGCCATCCGGGGTGAACAGGGAATATCCGGTCGGATGGTCTCCCATCACCGGGCCTCGCTGGCCGGTCGCCTGCACCTCGACCTCGTATCCGACGAGCTTCCACAGTCCGACGACGCTCGCCGTATCTTCAGCCCAGCTCGGCCGGACGGCTCCGGCCGTCACCAGCACGGCCGCCAACGATGCGATGAGAACGAAGCGCTTTTGCACGACAGCCTCCCAGGGTGGTGGTTTCGGCCGGCGTAACGCGGGGTGGAGGAGTCGCCGGCTTCGCCGTCTCGGCCCGGCACGCCGCGATGGGCCGACGGGTGTCGGCGGGACGGCCAGGATGGGCCAGCATACTGCCGGCCGGTTGCGTCCCGGCATCACAATCCACGGACGTACTCTAACCGGGAGACCTCGCGCCGGCGGCCGGCGAGGCGGACATGGTCGGTCCAGTCCAGCATCCAGCCGACCTGCAGCCCTTTCACCTCCCGCCCCTGCCCCATCGTTTTCACATGGCATGCCGGCGCGGGGGTGCGTTCCGGGGGGCCGGCCGGGTTGCTATGACGGTTGCTCCGATCGGCACCGCCCCCGAAATTCCCACCGCGGTGCCGGCTCCACGACTTTTCGGACTCCGCTCGTCCAGGGAGAGGCGCATCATGAGCAGCAAGGCACGTGTGGTCAGGTATGCGAAGACGGGTGCGCCCGAGGTGCTCGTGCTGGAAACCGTCGATCTCGCCGACCCCGGCCCGGGCGAGGTCCAGATCCGCCAGCGCGCGGTCGGCCTCAACTACCAGGACTGCTACTTCCGGTCCGGCTTCTACCCGGCGCCGCTGCCGGGTGCGGTCGGCACCGAGGCGGCCGGCCTGGTCGAGAAGGTCGGCGCCGGGGTGACCGGGTTCAAGCCGGGCGACCGCGTGGTCTATGCGGGTGGTGCGTCCGGCTCCTATGCGGATCTCCGCAATATGCCGGTCGAGCGCGTGGTCGCGATCCCCAACGGCATCGCCGAGGAGGACGCCGCGGCGCTGCTGATGAAGGGAATGACGGCCGAGTACCTGCTGACCCGCTGCTACCCGGTGAAGAAGGGCGAGCTCGTGCTGTTCTACGCCGCCTCCGGCGGCGTCGGCCTGATCGCCGGCCAGTGGGGCCATCATCTCGGCGCCCGCATGATCGGCGTCGCCTCCGGGGCCGAGAAGTGCAAGAAGGCGAAGGAGAACGGCTACGAGTTCGTGATCGACCGCTCGCGCGAGGACATTTTGGCGCGGGTGAAGGAGATCACCGGCGGCGCCGGCGTGCCGGTGGTCTACGACTCGATCGGCAAGGCGACCTTCGACACCTCGATCGCGGCGTTGGCGCCGCGCGGCTATTTCGTGTCGTTCGGCACCACCACGGGGGCGCCGCCGCCGGTCGAGGCCGGGCTCCTGCAGAAGAAGGGCTCGCTCTACTTCACCCGCCCGACGCTGGCCACCTATTGCGGCACGCGGGAGGAGATTCTGACATCGGCCAAGAAGCTGTTCGACCTCTTCCTCGCCGGCAAGATCAAGTCGAACATCGGCAAGCGCTACGTGATGAGCGACGCGGTGAGCGCCCACCGCGACCTCGAAGCCGGCAAGACCATCGGGGCGTCGCTGCTGCTGCCCTGACCGGCCCCCGGCGCGAAGCTCCCGGACGGCCCTCCCGGCCGCGCCGCCGCCTTTGTCGACAGGGCGGCGGTTCCGGATGGTACGATGCGTCGGCGCCGCCTTGCGGCGCGCCACGCCCTTCCATCACGCGACGAGGACTTCCATGCATGTTCGAGAGCCGATTCTCCACCCGGTGAAGACCTCCGACCTGCGGCCGACCCAGATCACGGTCGGCATGCACGAGGTCCGTGCCAAGCGCGAGAGCTGGCAGGCCCAGAAGGACAAGAGCGAGTTCCTCGGCCGCCACATGGTGCCGGTGATCCTCGGGCCGAAGCAGCGACCCTACGTGATCGACCACCACCACATGGCCCGCGCCCTCCACGACGAAGGCCAGCGCCAGATCCTCGTCTCGGTCATCATGGACCTGCACATGCTCGAGAGCGACGCCTTCTGGGTGTTTCTCGACCACCACGGCTGGTGCCATCCCTATGACGCGAAGGGCGTCCGCCGCGGCTTCGACGACATCCCCTCCCGGGTCTCGGAGCTGGTCGACGATCCCTATCGCAGCCTCGCCGGCGAGTTGCGCAAGGCCGGCGGTTTCGCCAAGGATGCGACGCCGTTCAGCGAGTTCCTGTGGGCCGACTTCCTGCGCCGCCGGATCAAACGCCGCGTGGTCGACCGCGATTTCGACAAGGCGTTGAGCACCGCCATGACGCTCGCCAAGTCGACCGACGCGCGCTTCCTGCCGGGATGGTGCGGCCCGAGCGCCTGACCACGTGCGCCCGCCCGCATGATACCATCGACCTCGGGCCCACCTCGACCCTCGGGCCACTCGACACGAAGCCAGCGGCCCGGGCGAGGCCAGTCCGGCCACACCCTTGCCAAGCTCGCCCGCGAACCGCGGCGCGGAGGATTTCCATGGAGCAGGAGCAGCTTCGGAAGGCGGCGATCGGCGCGGCCGTGATCGCGGCGCTGGCGGCGGTCGCAACCGGCCGCCTCCCCCGCTGGCTGCGGATCGTCGTGGTCTTCGCGCTCGTCATCCTGGCCGGCTGCAGCGGCCTTTACGTCTACCGCCATTTCACCACGCCCAAGACCCTGACGCTGGCGACCGGCTCCGCCGACGGCGACATGCCCCGGTTCATGAGTGCCATCGCGGCCCGCATGGCGGCGAACGGCACGCCGGTGCGACTCAAGGTCGTGGACAAGGGCAACGTGCTCGAGGCCATGAAGGCGTTCTCGGCCGGCGAGGTCGACCTGACGGTCGGACGCGGCGATGTCGGCGACCTCTCCGAGGCGCGGTCCGTGGTCGCGATCACCAACAATGTCGTGCTGATCGTCACGCCGCCGGGCAGCCCGGTGAAGGAGGTCGAGGACCTCAAGGGCAAGACCGTGGGTGTGGTCGGCGGCGTCGTCAACCACCAGCTCGTCGAGGTGCTGAAGAAGGAATACGAGCTCGATCGGCTGAAGGTGACGTTCAAGGATCTGCCGCTGCCCGACATCGCGACGGCGTTCACGGGCAAGCATGTCGCCGCCCTGCTGGTCGTCATGCCCATCACCGAGAGGTATCTGTCGTTGCTGCGGAGCATCATCCCGAACAGCAAGCAGAAGCCCGGCCTGATCGCGATCGAGGCGGCCGGCGCCATCGCCGAGGTGGCGCGCGCCTACGAGAGCTGGGACCTGCCGAAGGGCACGCTGCGCGGCTCGCCGCCGATCCCCGACGACGACCTGACGACGCTGCGGGTGCCGTTCTATCTGCTCGCCAAGAGGAAGCTCGACGACGACACCGTGGCGACGCTCGCCAAGGCCATCATGGAGACGCGGCGCGAGCTGATCGGCGAGTTCCCGATTCTCGCGCAGATCAGCGCGCCGAGCACCGACAAGGACGCCTTCGTCCCCATCCATCCCGGCGCCGCCGCCTATTTCGACGGCGACACCAAGACGTTCTTCGACAAGTACGGCGACCAGATCTTCTACGGCTCGATGCTGCTCGGCTCGCTCACCTCGCTGTTCGCGGCGGCCTGGAAGTTCATGGCCAAGGAGGCCTCGCCGGCCGAGCGATCGCTGGCGCGGCTGTGCGCCCTCTCCGATCGCATCGACGAGGCCGCCGACGAGGCGACGCTGACCGATCTGGAGCGGCAGATCGACGGCATCTTGCGAAGCGAGCTGGACAAGATCGCGGCCCGCGACCCCGATGCGGCGGAGCCGTCCGCCCTCACCCTCGCGACCTATCGGCTGGAGCGGCTGATCGCGCTCCGGCGGGCGCGGCTGCGCGGCGAGCCACAGCCGCCGGCGGCGGCCTGAGCACGACAGACCTGGAGAACGACGTGGGCATTGAAAGGACCCGGACGGACGCACCGACCGGCCTCGGCGCGCGCCTCCTGCACCTGCAGGAGCGCTGGAGCGATCCGCTGCTGACGGTCCTCACCGTCCTGCAGCTCATGCTGCTTTTCGTCTCGGCCCCGCTGCTGGCGGCGACGGGCGGCGTGGCGTTTCAGGTGCTCAGCGGCCTCATTCTGCTGTGCATCATGGCCGGCGGCCTGGTGATCTCCGGCAGCCTTTGGGTGTTCGTCCTAATGTCGATCGGCTTCGGCACGAACCTCCTCGCCATCGCGCTGCGCCTGCACGGACCGTCGACGACCGACATCGCGCTCACGGCCTCCGCCTGGCTGGTCATCGCCAGCGTGCTCGGCTACGTCGTCGCGCGCCTGGTGTTCGGCCCGGGACGGGTGAACTATCACCGGGTCATCGGTGCCGTGCTGCTCTATCTGCTGATCGCCAGCGTCTTCGTCTCGATCTACGCCTTCGCCGGCATGCTCGAGCCGAACGCCTTCGCCGGCATGGTGGTGGAGGACCGTCCGGACATTGCCGCCACGCTCATTTATTTCAGCTTCGTCACCCTGACCTCGACCGGCTACGGCGACATCGCCCCGGTGCATCCGATCGTGCGCAGTCTCTGCAATGTGGAGACGATCATGGGCCAGCTCTATCCGGCGACCCTGCTGGCCCGCCTGGTGACGCTGGAGCTCAAGCACCGGCACGAGCTGCGCAATGAGCGCATCGCCGGCAAGGAAGCATCGCGGACAGCGCATCCGGGCCATCGGCCGCGGCAGGACTGACCCGGATCCGAGGACGGCGTTGCGGTCAGCGGCTCGTCGCCGCTCCGCCTTCCGGCCCGAACCGCCTGCGCGAACTCGAGCGACCTATTCGCCCGCCAGCATCCGCCGGCCGTGCTCGGTCAGCCGGTCGTGGCGGTCGATCAGGCCATGATCGCGCAGGCCATCGACCACCCAGGCATGCAGTGAAGAGGCGTGCCCGCCCGCGACCCGCGCCAGGAATTCGCACATGTCGGAGGTCGGCATGAACGCGACGAGATCGCTGCGCTGAAGCAAGGGCCACTCCTGCCAAAGAGGGTCAATGCGTAAAATGATACGTCGCCTTATTCGCAGTTGCACGCGTTTTGTGTCGCGCCGCACATTTTTTTCGTAATAATCTGTCGACAGGCCGTGCCCGCCCCGGTCGGCCGGTCGGGCCGACGGTTACCCGTATCTAATTACCCCACACGCTGCCGCTAGTCCTCCGGACGGAGATCCCCAGCGCCCTACCCCTCTGTGGCGGCCTCGCGACCCACCGCGTCGCTCCGGCGCCGGGCCGCGGCGACGATCTCGCCGACGATGCCGCGGCGGAACAGCAGCACGGTGAGGACGAAGATGCAGCCCTGCATCACCAGCACCCACTCGCCGAAGCCCGTGAGGGTGTTCTGCATCAGCACGATGATGGCCGCCCCGACGATCGGGCCGAACACCGTGCCCATGCCGCCGACCAGCGTCATCAGCACCACCTCGCCGGACATCTGCCAAGTGACGTCGGTGAGCGAGGCGAGCTGGAACACGATCGTCTTGGTGGCGCCGGCGAGCCCCGCAAACGTCGCCGACAGCACGAAGGCGATCAGCTTGAAGCGGTCGACCGCATAGCCGAGCGACACGGCGCGCGGCTCGTTCTCGCGGATCGCCTTGAGGACCTGCCCGAACGGCGAATGGATGGTGCGATAGATGATCAGGAAGCCGATCGCGAAGATCGCCAGCACCACGTAGTAGAAGGACATATCCTTGGAGATGTCGATCAGGCCGAACAGCGCCCGGCGCGGGATCGCCTGGATGCCGTCCTCGCCGCCCGTGAACGGCGCCTGCAGGCAGAAGAAGAACACCATCTGGGCGAGCGCCAGCGTCACCATGGCGAAATAGATGCCCTGCCGGCGAATCGCGATCAGCCCCACGACCAACCCGAGGCCGGCCGCGACGGCGGTGCCGGCGAGGATCCCGAGCTCGGTCGACAGGCCCCAGGCCTTCACGGTGTAGGCCGACACATAGGCGGCGAAGCCGAAGAACATCGCGTGGCCGAACGACAGCAGCCCGCCATAGCCGATCAGCAGGTTGAAGGCGCAGGCGAACAGCGCAAAGCACAGGATCTTCATCAACAGGATCGGATAGACGACGAACGGCGCCACCATCATCACGGCCATCAGCACCGCGAAGACGATCATCTCGACGTTGCGGCCGTCGGCGGCGGCTTTGCGGCTGGTCATCGCGGCGTTCCGAACAGGCCCTGCGGGCGCACCATGAGGACGATCGCCATGATGACGAAGATGACGGTGGCGGAGGCCTCGGGCCAAAAGACCTTGGTGAGGCCTTCGACGATGCCGAGGCCGAAGCCGGTGACGATCGAGCCGAGGATCGAGCCCATGCCGCCGATCACCACCACGGCGAACACCACGATGATCAGGTTCGCCCCCATGGTGGGGTTGACCGTGTAGATCGGCGCCGCCAGCACGCCGGCGAGCGCCGCCAGCCCGACGCCCACCCCGTAGGTCAGCGTGATCATACGCGGCACGTTGATGCCGAAGGCCTGGACGAGGTCCGGCCGCTCGGTCGCGGCGCGCAGATAGGCGCCGAGCTTGGTGCGCTCGATGGTGAACCAGGTGACCAGGCAGACGGCGAGCGAGAAGCCGACCACCCAGCCGCGATACCAGGGCAGGAACATAAAGCCGAGATTCTGCCCGCCCGGGATCGGGTTCGAATAGGGCAGCCCGGAGGAGCCGTATTGCTGGCGGAACAGGCCCTCGATGATCAGCGCGAGCCCGAAGGTCAAGAGCAGGCCGTAGAGATGGTCGAGGTGATAGAGGCGCGAGATCAGCAGACGCTCGATGACGACGCCGGTCGCTCCGACGATCACGGGCACCAGCACCAGCGCGCCCCAATACGGGATGCCGGCATATTGCAGCAGCATCCAGGCGACGAAGGCCCCCATCATGTACTGGGCGCCGTGGGTGAAGTTGATGACGTTCATCAGGCCGAAGATGACGGCCAGCCCGAGCGACAGCAGTGCGTAGAACGCACCGTTGATCAGCCCGAGCAGCAGTTGCCCCATCAGGGCCTGCGGCGGCACGCCGAGCAGCTCGAACATCCACGTCACCTCGTGTCGATGGCCTTCAGCTCTCCCCGCACGCGGGGAGATGAAGGTCGTAGGCGCTGCCCCGTTCGCTTCCACCCTCGCCTGGAGGGGAAGGGTCGGGGCGCGCGAAGCGCGCTCCGGGGTGGGGTGAAGCCCCAAACGCAGGCTTCGCCTGTCACCCCCTCCCGCCATGCGTCGTTTCACGACACATGGCGACCTCCCCCCTCCAGGGGGAGGTGAAGAGGCAACAACTACTTCACCAGCGCGCAGCCGCCGTCGGCGAGCGGCCGGAAGGCTTCCGAGGCCGGGATGGTGGCGATGACCTTGTGGTAGTCCCACGGGCCCTTGCTCTCCTCCGGCTTCTTCACCTCGACCAGCATCACGTCGTGGATCTTTCGTCCGTCGGCCCGGATCGTGCCCTTGCCGAACAGCTTGTCGTCGGTCGGCATCTCCTTCATCTTCTCGACCACCTTGGCGCCGTCGGCGTCCGAGCCGAGCGCGTGCACGGCCTTGAGATAATGCATCACGGCCGAGTAGACGCCGGCCTGCACCATGCTCGGATAGTTGCCCTTGTTGGCCGCCGAGAACTCCTTGGCGAAGGCCCGGTTGGCATCGCTCGTGTCCCAGTACCAGGCTTCCGTGAAGGTGAGGCCCTGCGCCGTCTTCAGCCCGAGCGCATGCACGTCGGTGATGAACACCAGGAGCCCGGCGAGCTTCTGGCCGCCCTGGACGATGCCGAACTCGGACGCCTGCTTGATCGAGTTGATGGTGTCGGCGCCGGCATTGGCGAGCCCGATCACCTGCGCCTTCGAGCCCTGCGCCTGCAGCAGGAAGGACGAGAAGTCCTGCGCCGGGAACGGATGGCGCACCTTGCCCAGCACCTTGCCGCCCATCTGCTCGACCACCGCCGCCGTGTCGCGCTCCAGCGCATGGCCGAAGGCGTAGTCGGCGGTGAGGAAGAACCAGGTCTTGCCGCCCTGCTTGACCAGCGCCGACCCGGTGCCGTGGGCGAGCGCCCAGGTGTCGTAGGTCCAATGTATCAAATTGGGCGAGCAGGCCGAGCCGGTGAGGTCGGAGGCGCCGGCGCCGGAGTTGAGGAAGACCTTGTTCTTCTCGCGGGTGATCTGATTGATGGCGAGCGCCACCGAGGAGGTCGGCACGTCGACGATCACGTCGACCTGCTCGACGTCGTACCAGCGCCGCGCCACGCCCGAGCCGATATCCGGCTTGTTCTGGTGATCGGCGAACACCACCTCGATCTTGTCGAAGCATTTTTGCGCCTTGCAGAAATCCTCGACGGCCTTCTTCGCCGCGAACACCGAGCCCTGCCCCGACAGGTCCGCATAGGTGCCGGACTGGTCGTTCATCACGCCGATCTTGATCGTCCCGTCGGTGTACTGGGCACTCGCCTGACCGGCTGTCCCGACGCACAGCGCCGCGACCGCGAGACTTCCGAGCAACATCTGCTTCATGTGCGTCATCTGCTTCCTCCGGATTTTTTCTCGAGCTTGCAATGGACGGGGTGAGATGCGCCGTCAGACGCCGAGATAGGCCTTCAGCTTGTCCCGGCTCGACTCCAGCGACGCGTTGGGAATCATGTCGATGACGTGGCCGTGCTCGACCACGTAATGGCGGTCCGCGACGGTCGCGGCGAAATGGAAGTTCTGCTCGACCAGGACGATGGTGAAGCCGGTCTCCCGCAGCATCCGGATAGTGGCACCGATCTGCTGGACGATGACCGGGGCGAGCCCCTCGGTCGGCTCGTCGAGCAGCAGAAGGTCGGCGCCGGTGCGCAAAATCCGGGCGATCGCCAGCATCTGCTGCTCGCCGCCCGAGAGCTTGGTGCCCTGGCTGGTCGAGCGCTCGCGCAGATTCGGGAACAGCCGGTAGATCGCCTCCAGATCCAGCCCGCCGTCCTTCACGCGCGGCGGCAGCAGAAGGTTCTCCTTGACCGAGAGGCTGGCGAAGATGCCGCGCTCCTCCGGGCAGATGGCGATGCCGGCCTTGGCGATCTGGTTCGACTTGAGGCCGATCAGCTCGCGGCCCTGATAGCGCACCGAGCCGGTGCGCTTGGTGAGCATGCCCATCACGGCCCGCATGGTCGTGGTCTTGCCGGCGCCGTTGCGGCCCAAGAGCGTCACCACCTCGCCGCGGCCGACCTCGAACGTCATGCCGTGCAGGATGTGGCTCTCGCCGTACCAGCCGTGCAGGTCGCTGACCTGGAGCAGCGCCTCAGCCATGGCCCGTCCCCATATAGGCCTCGACCACGGCGGGATCGCTCGACACCTCGGCATACGAGCCTTCGGCGAGGATCTCGCCGCGGGCCAGCACGGTGATGCGGTCGGAGAGGTCGGCGACCACCGAGAGATTGTGCTCGACCATCAGGACGGTGCGGTTCTTGGCGACGCGCTGGATCAGGTCGGAGATGCGCTGGATGTCCTCGCGGCCCATGCCGGCCATCGGCTCGTCGAGCAGCAGCATCTCGGGGTCGAGCGCCAGCGTCGTCGCGATCTCCAGCGCGCGCTTGCGCCCATAAGGCAGCTCCACCGCCTGCAGATGCGCGTAGGACTGCACGCCGACCTGCTCGAGCAGATCCATGGCGCGGTCGTTCAGCACCTCGACGGAGCGCTCCGGCCGCCAGAAATGATAGGATGTGCCGAGCCGACGCTGCAGTGCCACCCGCACGTTCTCCAGCACGGTGAGGTGCGGAAAGACCGCGGAGATTTGGAACGAGCGCACCAAGCCCATGCGGGCGATCTCGTGCGGCTTCGCCGCCGTGATGTCGCGGCCGTTGTAGAGGATCTTTCCGGTGGTCGGCTGCAGGAACTTGGTGATCAGGTTGAAGCAGGTGGTCTTGCCGGCCCCGTTCGGGCCGATCAGGGCGTGGATGGTGCCGCGCCTGACCTTCAGGCGGACATTGTTGACGGCCCGAAAGCCCTTGAATTCCTTTGTGAGACCATCCGTCTCGATGACGTTCTCAGCCGCCATGGAGGCCGACCCGGTCCCTGGCTGTCGCGCGCCCCTCCGCGCCCCGGCATCCCCGTGCCTGCAAGCATGCGCATCTGGTCGCGGCCACGAAGGCACCGCGTGCGGGATATAGCTCCACTATCCGGCGAAACGTCACGCCGCGTCTCCTCCCGAAAGGCCGGACGGTCTGGCGCGTCGCGCTGCCGTCTTCGTGTTGTGGTTGGCGCGTCCTCTGCGGGCCGCGCTGCCGCTTGGCGATGGGCGCGGAAGCCGAAAAGCTCGCCGTGACCTTGCATCGCGGCGGCAGTCTAGCAGAGGTCGAAGCCTTGGCGAGGCGTAATTTCGTCGTATGTCACGCTATCCGCGAGGTTAATCTCCGGGCATGGATCCGGGTCGAGGGCCCGACGATCGGGCTTGCCTCGGGACACCCGTCTGACGCACACCTTGGTCTCTCGTCCGCCGGCACCCCCACCCTGCCCGAGCCGGCCAAAAACACCCCCGACGCGAGTGCGCGCGAGGTGCCGCGAGGCGGACGCTGTCTTGTGGGCCCGTGGCCCGGGGAAGGATCATGACGGAAAGCCTGTCCATCTGCGTCGTCGGCGGCACCGGAGCCGAAGGTAGCGGCCTCGCGCTGCGCTGGGCCCGTGCCGGCCATCGGGTCACCATCGGGTCGCGCGACCCGGCCAAGGCCGAGGCGGCGGCGACCGAGCTCAATGCCCGGCTCGGCCGGCCGCTGATCGGCTCGGCGGCGAGCCGCGCCGCGGTCGAGGGCGCCGACGTCGTGGTGCTGACCGTGCCGTTCGCCGCCCAGATGCCGACCGTCGAAGGCCTGAAGGACGTGCTGGCGGGAAAGATTCTCATCGACGTCACGGTGCCGCTGGTGCCGCCCAAGGTGTCGCGGGTACAGCTCCCGCCGACCGACTCCTGCGTGGTCGCCGTGCAGGCCGCCCTCGGCGACGGCGTGCGGGTGGTGTCGGCGTTCCAGAACGTCTCGGCCCACAAGCTGAAGGATCCCGACAAGGCGATCGACTGCGACGTGCTGGTGACGGGCGACGATAAGGCGGCCCGCGCGGTGGCGATCCGGCTCGCCGGCGACGCTGGCCTGCGCGGCATCGATGCCGGCCCGCTCGCCAATTCGGTGGTCGCCGAGAGCCTCACCTCGGTGCTGATCTGGATCAACCGCACCTACAAGCTCCCGGACGCCGGCCTCCGCATCACCGGCATCGGCGAGACGCCGGCGGCGGGCTGAGCCGGCGTTCCAATGTTGCCGTCATTCCGGGACGCGCGCGTTTGCGTGCGAACCCGGAATGACCAAACAGCGGCGCGGCTCCCGACGGCCGCGCCTCGCAGAATGCGACCCGAGTGCCCGGGCCGATCTCAGGGACACCTGACCTGAATCTTGTTGGCGAAGGTCTCGCCATAGGTATCCGACGGGTCGAGCGGGTTCGCATCGAGCTGGCTCAGCCGCCGCTGTTCCGCCGACGTCGGCTCGTGCGGAAGCTCGACGACGAGCTGACAACCCTGCGGCGCCCCGACCAGCGTGACCGGCCTGCCTTTGGCGAACTCGAAGTCGACGAAGATGGTCGGATCGTAGATGTCGATCGCCATCGTTTTCGCCGAGACAGGCGCCTTCAGCGGCAGCGTGAAATGCAGCGTCAGGCCCGGGTCCTTGTATTCGAGCCAATAGTCGATCGGATCCGAAAACGCCACCTTATTGCCGTCGGCCTTCGCATAGGTGAAGAAGTCGTATTCCTTCAACGACGTGATGTTCACCTCGGCGAGCGAGCTCAATTCCTGGCGCGTATAGGCCCCTTTCTTGGCGTGCGGAATGCCTTGCAGAGCATAGGCCGAAAACATGTCGTCGAACGTCCACACGTGACGGATGCCGGTCATCCGCCCGTCGGCCGTGTACAGGACATCGCTGTGAAACGTCACCCACACGTGCGGATGCGCGCCGGCGACCACCACGGACCGCAAGAGCAGAAACAACCCCACACAAGCAATCGCGCCGATCCGTCTCATGCCCGCCCGCGCCTCGTTCGCGCCGAGCTTTGTTCGACGAGTGCGGCAGGACGGCGGCGCCGTTCGCGATCGCCTGGGCGGCGGCCACGATGGCGTCGGCGTCGATGCCGTAGGGGCGATAGAGGTCGGGCAGCGAGCCGGTCTGGCCGAAATGCTCGACCCCGAGCGGCCGGGCGGGCGGCCCGTGGTCACGCCAGACCGGCGAGCCACTCCTCGTGGAGGCGGTCGCCGACGCGCGGATCGAGCGAAGACCGGTCGCGGCGCGCGATCGGCGGCGCGGCGCGACGGATCTCCGTCGGCGTCCGACCGAAGCGTTGCTTGAAGGCCCGGGCGAAGTGGGTCGGATCGGAAAAGCCCCAGGCCCAGGCGATCTCGGCGACCTGGCGACGGGCCTGCTTTGCCGAGACCAGATCCGTCAGGCAGCGGCGCAGCCGCTGCTCGCGGATGTACTCGGCGATGCCGCCGATCGGAGCGAACAGGCGATAGAGCCGCGCCCGCGAGATGCCGAGCGCGGCCGCGATCATGTCGGGCCCGAGCGTTTGCGCCGCGAGATGGGCCCTGATGAAGTTCTGCACCCGCAGGAGCTCGGCCTTGCCCAGCGCCTCGGGGACGTCGCCGCCGTCGTGGGCGACGCCATTGAAGGCAAGCGCGATCAGCTCGATCAGCGCCGCCGCCGCGGCGCTCGCTTGCGTCGGCGAAAGCTGCGCGGCCGACTGGTAGAGCGAGAGCAGATAGGTCGCGAGCAGTCGGCCGGTGCCGCTCACCGGATCGACGGTGGCGCCGTTGAGCGAATCCGGTCGGGCCAGCAGCGGTGCCAGCCGTCGCCGCGGGATGAAGACCGAGACGAGGTCGAAGGTGGAGTTGACCGTGTCCATGACGTCGGCGAGATCGAAGGCGATCACCTGTCCGGTCGGAAACGACAGGGCCCTGCGGCCGAACGCCATGTCGATCGTGCCATCGACCAGCACCTGGATCATGTAGTTGTCGATCGAGTCGTGCGCGACACGGAGCGGCCGGCGATCGAACTTCTGCGCGCTCGCAGCGCAGCGCGACAGCACGATGTCGTCGACGAGGTAGCTTTCCGCCCAGCCGTCGAAGTGCGCCTCGTCGCCCGAGCGCAGCAGGTCGACCTCGAGAAACACGCCGATGCTCTCCCGCCAAGCGGCGAACCGCTCGGGCGGCGGCAGGTCCGCGGTGTCGAACAGCGAGACCGGCAGCTTCGAGGCGGCCCGCCGCGCCTTGGCGTCGATACGCTGGTTCGATTGAATGAGACGGATGTCCAAGCCTCTCCCCATGACCTGTCGGCCGCGAATTGATAGCCCATAAGCGGCTGCCATTGCACTTTCAATCGGCGGCACCCGCGTCGCCGCCTCCGCCCCCCATCCCCCGATCCGGGCGGCGGGAGCGGCGACGCGATTTCGATGGACTTGGGGTGGGAGGCACCATGCGTGGTTCGATCCGGACGGCTGCTCATCGGCGCCTCTTGCTGTCGGCCGTCGCGACACTCGTCGTGGCGGACGCGTCCGATGTCTTCGCGCAGGGCGTGCCGGGCGATCCGGCGAGCTTCGCCGCGACACAGCAATATCAGAACCAGTGGGGTCTCGCCCTCATCCACGCCGCCGACGCCTATGCGCGCGGCTACACCGGCGCCGGCGTCACGGTCGCGGTCTCCGACACCGGGTTCACCAGCACGGTTCCGGGCTTCGCCGCCAAGATCGATCCGCGCAGCACCAATTTTGTCGTGTCCGCGGCGGGCGCCGCCTACAACCCTGCCGACACCGGCGATCTCGAATCGCACGGCACCCATGTGGCCGGCATCGTCGCGGCGCCTTACGATCCGGCCAATCCCAACTCCATGTACGGCGTCGCCTACAACGCCGGCATCGTCGTCCTGCGCAGCCTCGGGACCACAGCCGAGGAGGTCGGCAATGCGTCCGTCGCGGCGCTCGACCACTTCACTTCGCTCTCCAACGTGACGATCTACAATGCGAGCTACGGTCCGAACATTGGCACCGCCGCCGGTCTCAAGACGTGGCCGGCCACGACGATCGATGCGGACGAGGCAGCCGCGGTCGGGCGGGCGCTCGCGGCCGGAAAGATCGTCGTCGCGGCGACCGGCAATGATCGGGATACCAATCCGGTCGCCGGCCGCAATCCGAACGGCATCGCGCTCTACCCGTTCATCCAGCCGGCCAATGCCGGCGCCGGGGCCTATGTCGACGGCGGCAATCGGAATGATTTTTCCGCGCTGCTCGGCCAATCGGGCCGCGTGGTGGCGGTGACGTCGGTCGACGAGAACAAGTCGATCGCGTCCTATGCCAACATGTGCGGCGTCACGGCGAGCTGGTGCGTCGCTGCGCCCGGCGGCGACCAGCCGGGCGGGACGGCCGGAATTCTCTCCACCGTGCCGACGTCGGTCAGCGCCAGCGGCTACGCGTACAAGAGCGGCACGTCGATGGCGGCGCCGACCGTGTCGGGCGCGCTCGCGGTTCTGGCCGGGGCCTTCCCGGGCTATTCGGCGGCCGATCTCGTCAATCTCCTGTTCGCGACGACCGAGGATCTCGGCGCCGCCGGCCTCGATGCGGTCTACGGCTATGGCATGATCCGGCTCGACCGGGCGACCGACGGGCCGACCACGCTCGCCCCCGGCAGCACCGTCAACGTCGCGGCGCAGACCTCGACCTATTGGAGCCGGCCGCTCACCGCCGGCAGCTTCACCAAGACCGGCGACGGATCGCTGATCGTCGCCGGCAAGACGACGGCGACGGGCGACGTCGTCGTGGCGGGCGGCGCGCTCGCCGTCGACGGCACGCTGACGCTCGGCACCGTGATGACGGTCCAGCAGGCCGGCACGCTCGCCGGGTTCGGCACGGTGGCCGGCACCGTCACCATCGCCGGCACGCTCGCGGCCGGCGCGTTGCCGAACTATTCCGATCTCATCGCCAACAATGGCGGCGTGCTGCCGGCCGGAACGCCGCTCACCGGCTCCTCGCCCGGCATGCTGACCTTTTCCGGCAATGTCTGGCAGACCGCCACGGCGGTGACGCGACTCGACGTCGACGGCACCCTGATCGTGCCGGGCGGCCCCGGCACCTGGGACCGCATCGTCGTCACCGGCGCCGGCCATACATTCACGGTCGGCGGCACGCTGGCGCCGGTCATGCGCGACATTCCGGGCGGGACCAACACCTACACGGCGTCGCTCGGGGCGCGCTTCGCCTATCTGACGGCCGAGGACGGCGCCAGCGTCGCCGGCTCGTACACGAGTCTCACGCAGCCGACCGCCGGGCTCGCCGCCGCCACGCGCTACGACGTGCTCTATTCGTCGACCGCGCTGTCGCTGGTGGTGACGCCGCAAACGTTCCGCGGGCTCGCCGGCACCACCAACCAGCAGGCCGTGGAATCGGTGCTCGACGTCAGGCGTCCGGATGCCGGCGTGCGCCCGTCCGACCGCGCGAAAACCATCTATGACGCGCTTTATCTGCAGACCACCACGGCGGGCTACACCGGGTTGATCGACCAGATGACCGGGCAAGGGCAGCCGGCCGCGGTCGCCGCCGTCATGGGCTCGTTTGCCGCCTTCGGAAACGCCATCGCGGACCGCCAGATGTTTTGGGGGTCGGGCGGCGCGGCCGTCCAATCGTCGTTCGCGCCGAATTTCGCGCTCGGCTATGCCGGCCGCGAGCCTACCGTAGAGGCTCGCCTGACCGAGACGCCGCTGGCGGCGTTCGCGTCGGCCGGGGCGAACGAGGCACCCGCCGGTCCGGCCAGCGCTTCCGCCTGGACCACCTGGGGCCAGGCCTTCGGCCGCACCGCCCGGGTCGGCGATTCCGGCGGCCTGCCGGGCAGCAAGAGCAATGGCGGCGGCGGCATCGCCGGAGCCGATCGGCTGTTCGCCCCCGATTTCCTCGCCGGCGGCGCCTTCGGGTTCACGCGCACAACCAGCGACAGCGCCGGCACGGTCGGCTCGTCCGACACATATGCGGGCGCCACCTATGCCAGCTACACGCCCGGACGCTTCGTGTTCGACGGCCGGCTGGCGGCCGCCGTCACCACGCAATCGAGCTTCCGCACCGTCGCCTCGGTCGCCACCGCCGGAAAGACCGACGGCGTCGGCGCGCTCGCGGCCGGCGAGGCCGGCTACAAGCTCGCGGCCGACCGGTTCACGGTCATGCCCTATGTCGGGCTCGTGGCCCAGACGTTCCGCCGCGACGGATTCAGCGAGACCGGCACGTTCGGCCTCACCTATCCGCGCCAAACCTTCACCAAGGTGACCTCGACGGTCGGCGCCGCGGCCACGATCGTTTTCACCGCCCCGGACGGCGCCCACTACCGGCCGGAGCTGCGACTCGGTTGGGGCCACGATTTTCGCGACGACGCGCTGACCACCCAGGCCGCGCTGCTCGACACGCCCTTCGTCGTCTCCGGTGCCGATCCCGGCCGCGACGCCCTGGTGACGCGGCTCGCCGTGACCGGCTGGCGCAGCGACGCGCTGCGGGTCTACGCCGCCTACGACGGCGAGTTCCGCCGCAATGCCAGCGCGCATCAGCTCACCGGCGGCCTGCGCGTGACGTGGTGAGGTGCGGGCGACGTGAGACGCGGCCGACCGGGACGGAGCGCTGTCCCGGTCTTTCTCTCGCGACGCCGAGCCCGTCCGTCACAGCGCCTTGAGGTATCGGATCGGCCGCCCCGGCGCGATCGCCTGGGCGGCGGCCACGATGGCGTTGGCGTCGATGCCGTAGTGGCGATAGAGGTCGGGCAGCGAGCCGGTCTGGCCGAAATGCTCGACGCCGAGCGGCCGGGTGCGATGGCCTGCGACGGCGCCGAGCCAGGCGAGCGTCGCCGGATGCCCGTCCAGCACCGTGACGATGCCGCAATGGGACGGCAGCTCGCCCATCAGCCGCTCGATGTGAGATCGCGCGTGCGGAAGGCCGCGTTCTCGCGCGCGGCTCGCCGCCGTCCAGCCGGCGTTGAGCCGGTCGGCCGAGGTGACGGCGAGCAGCCCGACGTCGCGGCGGTCCTCGGCCATCAGGCCGATCGCCTGGATCGCCTCCGGCGCGACTGCGCCCGTGTAGGCGACCGCCACCTGGCAGTTCGGCCCGGGCTTTCGCATCCAGTAGGCGCCGTCGATGATGCCCTGCCGCAGCTCGTCGGTCATGGTCCGCTGCGGCTGCTCCACCGGCCTCGTCGAGAGCCGCAGATAGACCGAGCCGCCGGTCTCGTCGCGCAGCCAGGTGCGCTCGGACGCCTCGCCCTCGCCGTTCCGCTGCACATAGTCGAACGCGAAGGCCAGGACGGCGGCGACCTCGTCGACGAAGCTCGGCTCGAAGGCGGCGAGGCCGTCCTGCGCCATGCCGATCAGCGGCGTGCCGATCGACTGGTGGGCGCCGCCCTCCGGCGCCAGCGTGATGCCGGACGGCGTGCCGGCCAGGATGAAGCGTGCGTCCTGGTAGCAGGCGTAGTTGAGCGCATCGAGGCCGCGGCAGATGAACGGATCGTAGAGCGTGCCGATCGGAAACAGCCGCTCGCCGTGGATCGAATGCGACAGCCCGAGCGCCGACAGCAGGATGAACAGGTTCATCTCGGCGATGCCGAGCTCGATGTGCTGACCCTTGGGCGAGAACTCCCAGGTCAGGGTCGAGGGGATGCGTTCGCTCTTGAAGGTGTCGACCATGACCTCGCGGGCGAACAGACCACGGCGGTTCACCCAGGCGCCGAGATTGGTCGACATGGTGACGTCGGGCGAGGTGGTGACGACGCGGTCGGCGAAGGGCGAGTTGTCCTTGCCGATGCCGTTGAGGATCAGCCCAAAGCCCTGCTGGGTCGACATGGTCGGGGCGATCTCGACCGGCAGCGTGGCCGGCACCTCGACATGGGCGGCCTTCAGGCGGCGTGGGCCGCCTTGCGCAAACGGCACTTTCTTCAGGAAAGTTTGCAGTGCATCGGCGGGCAGTTCTAGGCCCTCAAAAAGATCCCACTCGTGGCCGGTGCGGATGCGCATCGCCGTGCGAAAAGTCTCCATCTGGGCCGAGGTCATCAGGCCCGCATGGTTGTCCTTGTGGCCGGCCAGCGGCAGGCCGTGGCCCTTCACCGTGTAGGTGATGAAGCAGGTCGGCCGGTCGTGATCGATTTTTCCGAACGCCTCCAAGAGCGTCGGCAGGTCATGGCCGGCCAGGTTGGTCATCAGCCGGCCGAGCTCGTCGTCGGACAGCGAGTCCAGCATGGCGCTCAGCGGCCCCTGGTCGCCGAGATCGTCGGTCAGGCGCCGCCGCCACGCCGCGCCCCCCTGAAAGGTCAGCGCCGAGTAGAGCTGGTTCGGGCAGGAGTCGATCCAGGCGCGCAGCTTGTCGCCGCCCGGCTGGGCAAAGGCGTGCTCCAGCAGCACGCCGTATTTGAGGATGACGACGTCCCAGCCGAAGGCGCGGAACAGCTTTTCGTATTGCTCCCAGAGGCCTTCGCGCACCACCGCGTCGAGGCTCTGGCGGTTGTAGTCGATGATCCACCAGCAGTTCCTAAGCCCCTGCTTCCAGCCCTCTAGCAGCGACTCGAAGATGTTGCCCTCGTCCATCTCGGCGTCGCCAACCAGCGCGATCATGCGGCCGGCCGGGCGGTCCGCCGCAAAACCGTGGCCGTGCACATAGTCCTGCACCAGCGAGGCGAACAGCGTCTGCGCCACCCCGAGCCCGACCGAGCCGGTGGAGAAGTCCACCTCGTCGGAGTCCTTGGTGCGTGACGGATAGCTCTGCGCGCCCTTGTAGCCGCGGAAGTTGGCGAGCTTGTCCTGGGTCTGGCGGCCGAGCAGATACTGGATGGCGTGGAAGATCGGGCTCGCATGCGGCTTGACGGCGACCCGGTCCTGCGGCCGCAGCACCTGGAAGTACAGCGCTGTCATGATGGTCGACAGCGACGCGCACGAGGCCTGGTGGCCGCCGACCTTGAGCCCGTCGACATTGTCGCGGACGTGGTTGGCCTCGTGGATCATCCACGCGGCCAGCCACAGCACCTTGCGCTCGAGCGCGGAGAGAACGTCCAGCGTGTTCGCCGTCATCGCCAATCCATCCGGGCGGCAGGTCGGCCGGCCGCGGCCTCGAACGGCCCACGGTCATAATCGGCCGGGGCGCGGACAGCCTGTCGGCGCGCCTGCATCTGCGCGGCAGGATAGAGCGGCCGGACCGGTGGCTCAAAGCACAATCCAGCCATGGCCGGCGGGCGTCCGGCGCGGACCCCGCCGGCCGGCCGGACCTCAGGCCGGCTGCTCGCGGGCGGCCTGGATGGCGAAGAACAGATAGGCGACGATCATCACGCCGAGGCCGGCCACCACGGCCCACTGGAAGCCGTAGATCAGCGGGAAGAACACCTGCACGACGATCATGGTGACGGAGCCGGTCAGCCACACCACGGCGCCCCAGGGTGCCGCGAGCCACAGGCCGACGGCGGCGACCAGGTCGATCACGGCGAAGAACACGGTCGCGGTCTGCCAGGACAGCGGCTGGGCGTCGAACACCTCGGTCGGCCCGGCCCCGAAACCGCACACCGCCGACCAGTGATAGAGGCCCTTGAGCATGGCGAAGCCGGCGGCGACCCGTAGAAACAGCACCAGCCGGCTGGCCCAGCCCTCGCGGTCGGGCCGGTAGTCATCGGTGTGGACCGGCGCGAGCTGCTCGATCGGACCGCTGCCCGTGTCGCTCACCGGCGTCTCCTCCCGGACGACCAAGCGGCAGCGGCGCCCGCCCGGCCAGCCGTGTCAGGCAAAAAGAGTGTCAAGGACATGGAACACCGATCCAGAACGCGCTAGAACGCCGCAAAACACTTACGGAGAAGAGCCATGGCCATCAAGTACGGACGCCCGATCGAATCCAAGGTCCGGGTGATTCCGGCCGAGCCGAGTGCCGGCGACCGGCAGGACGGGCTCGATCTCGTCCACCGGCCGCGCCGCAACCGCCGCACCGACTGGTCGCGGCGCATGATGCGGGAGAACGTCCTCACCGCCAACGACCTGATCTGGCCGCTGTTTCTGGTCGACGGCGACAATGTCCGCACCCCCGTCCCGTCGATGCCCGGGGTCGATCGCATCTCGCTGGACCACGCCGTGCGCGAGGCCGAGCGGGCCGCCTCGCTCGACATCCCGTGCCTGGCACTGTTCCCCTACACGGACCCGAAACTGCGCGACGAGAACGGCTCCGAGGCGCTCAACCCGGACAATCTGGTCTGCCGTACGGTCCGCGCGATCAAGAAGGCGGTGCCGAACATCGGCATCCTGTGCGACGTGGCGCTCGACCCCTACACCAGCCACGGCCATGACGGCCTGCTGCGCGACGGCGAGATCCTCAACGACGAGACCGTCGAGATCCTGATGCAGCAGAGCCTCATCCAGGCCGAGGCCGGCTGCGACATCGTCGCGCCGTCCGACATGATGGACGGGCGCATCGGTGCGATTCGCCAAGCCCTCGACGACGCCGGCCGCATCGACATCCAGATCATGGCCTATGCGGCCAAATACGCCTCGGTGTTCTATGGGCCGTTCCGCGATGCGGTCGGCTCCTCGGCGACCCTGACGGGCGACAAGCGCACCTATCAGATGGACTATTGCAACACCGACGAGGCGCTGCGCGAGGTCGAGCTCGATCTCGAGGAAGGCGCCGACATGGTGATGGTGAAACCCGGCCTGCCCTATCTGGACATCGTCCGGCGCATCAAGGACACGTTTGCGCATCCGACCTTTGTCTACCAAGTGTCGGGAGAATATGCGATGATCATGGCGGCCGCCGGAAACGGCTGGCTCGACGGCGAGAAGGCCATGGTCGAAAGCCTGATGGCCTTCAAGCGGGCTGGGGCAGACGGAATCCTCACTTATTTCGCGCCACGCGTGGCCGAAAAGCTGAAGCAGGGCCGTCTGTTATAAGGATCGTCTGAGGCGCCGGGTCACCGGCGCCCGATGTCCGACCACCCGGACCGTCGTGGTGCGCCGAACGCCCGTTCCGACCGCTCGGACGGGCGCGCGGCGCACGAAACGCATGCGGAGGGGGACATGCCGAACCGCAGTGCAGATTACGCGAAGCCGGGCCGCGGGTCCCGCATCCTCGTCGTATCGCTGACCTGTGGGGTCGGCCTGATGGGCGCCTGGGTGCTCGCCGCCAACACGGTCCTCAAGGACGGAACCCAGATCCGTGATGTCGCGACGGCCCTGCTGGCCGCGCGCGACACCACCCCGCCGACCCTGTCGATCCTCAAGGTGGCGTCGGCGCGACACGACGCGACGCCGATCGTGGCCGCAGACCCGGTTCCCGCACCGGCAGATGCCGCGCCGTCCGTCGCGGACACGACACCGGCCGACGGCGGAGCGACAACCGAGGAACCGCCCGTGGCCGCCGCCGGCGAGCCCGCTCCCATGGTGCTGGCTTCCGCCGGAAGTGCCGACTACACGGGCGCGCTCGGGGCCGCGCCGCTGCCTGCCGGGATGCCGGACAGCGTCGAAGAGGCGTCCGAGGGGCCGCTCGCCGGCCTGGTTCCAATGCCGCGCAAGCGGCCGCTCGTCTCGCTGGTGCCGCTGCCGCGCCCGCGGCCCGAGATCGAGGCCGTCGCCTCCGCGGCGCCCGCGACGACGATCGCGCCCTGGGAAATCGACAAGCACCAGCCGCAGTGAGGCGGGCCTGACCGCAACGCCGATCACCCTCCCCTGGAGGGGGAGGGTCGACGCGCGAAGCGCGTCGGGGTGGGGTGAAGCCACAGATGCCGGCTTCGCCGATCACCCCCTCCCGGCGGACTTCGTCCGCCGACCTCCCCCCTTCAGGGGTAGGTGGGGAAGGCCCCTCTACGCGATCGCCTTGACGGTCTCGATCTTCTCGGGCTGGTAGCCGTTCTCGGCGAAGGCCTGGACGATCTCGTGGGCATGGGCACGGTCGCGCGCCTCGACCGTGACGTCGACCTTGGCGCCCTTGGCCGGCACGTCGAGGAAGAGACGGTGGTGCTCGACCTCGAGGATGTTGGCGCCGTGCTCGCCCAACAGCGTCGCGATCGACCCCAGCACCCCCGGCCGGTCCGGAATCGTCAGGCGGATCGAGACGATGCGCGACTCGCGCTCGAGCTCGCGCACCATGATGGACGCGAGAATCCGCGGGTCGATATTGCCGCCGCACAGGACGAGGCCGACCCGCTTGTTGCGGAACCGCTCGGGCCGCGCCAGCATGGCGGCCAGCCCGGCGGCGCCCGCCCCCTCGGCCATGGTCTTCTGCAGCGTCAGATAAGCGTTCACGGCCCGCTCGAGCTGCGCCTCGTCGACCAGGATGATGTCGGAGACGAGCTCCTCGATGATCGGCCGGGTGAGCCGCCCGACATTCTTGACTGCGATGCCCTCGGCCAGCGTCGGGCCGCCGATCGGCCGATCCTCGCCCGCGATGACGTTGCGCATCGACGGATAGAGCGCCGCCTCCACCCCGACGACCTCGATCTCGGGCCGGATGCCGCGGGCCGCGACAGCGTTGCCGGCGATCAGGCCGCCGCCGCCGATCGGGATCACCAGGACGTCGAGATCCGGCACGGTGGCCAGCATCTCGATCGCGACCGTCCCCTGCCCGGCGATGATGTGCGGGTCGTCGTAAGGGTGGACCAGGGTCAGCCCCTCGGCCGCCATGATCGTCTCGACGCGGCGCTGCGCCTCCGCGAGCGTCTCGCCGTCGAGCACCACGGTGGCGCCGAACGCCTTGGTCGAGGCGACCTTCACGAAGGGCGTGGTCTCCGGCATCACGATGGTGGCCGGCACGCCGAGCCGCTGGGCGTGATAGGCGACCGCCTGGGCGTGATTGCCGGCCGACATGGTGATGACGCCGCGCCGGCGCGCCTCCTCGTCCAGCGAGGCGAGCTTCACGAACGCGCCGCGGTCCTTGAAAGAGTTGGTGACCTGCAGGTTCTCGTATTTGACGAACACCTCGGCCCCGGTCAGCGCCGAGAGCCGCGGCGCCGGCAACATGGGGGTCGCCAGCACCTGGCCCTGCAGGATGCGGCGGGCGGCCTCGACAGCGACCAGCGTGACCGTCACGATCGCACCTCCCGCCCGGCCGACACGGTGTGCCGGCCTGCCCCTCTTGCGGGGGGCGCCACGCACGGCCATTTCGGAGAGCGCAGGCTCGCGCCGCCCGGGCCCGGGCGGCCACGGCCGCTGAGGAGCAGCATGACATACGCGAATTCCGACCGGCCCGGCGACCCGTATCCGGGGGAACCGTATCCTGGCGAGCGACCGGCCGGCGACCGGTCGGCGGCAGACCGGCGGCCGCCTTTGGACCCGTTCCTGGAGCCCGAGCTGTTCGAGGGCGTGCTGCCCCGGCGCGTGATCGCGTTCATGATCGACGTCGTCGTCCTTTTCGTTCCGGTGGTCGCGTTCACGATCTTCGTCTTCCTGTTCGGGATCGTGACGCTCGGTCTCGGCTGGGCCCTGTACTGGCTGCTCGGCCCGGCGACCGTGGTCTGGGCGCTGGTCTACTATGGGATGACGCTCGGGGGACCCGAATCGGCCACCCTCGGTATGCGGATGGTGGACCTGGAAATGCGAACCTCCTATGGCTCGCCGTCGTATTTTGTCCTCGGGGCCGTCCATGCGGTGGTGTTCTGGGTGTCGGTCTCGGCCCTGTCGCCGCTGGTGCTGCTGGTCTGCTTTTTCAATCACCGCCGGCGGCTGCTCCATGATATCCTGCTCGGCACGGTGGTGATCAACAACGAGCAGCGTGCACGGCGCCTGCGGGCGGTCGGCCCGGCCCTTTGAGACGACATGGTTTTCGGAGCAAGACCCGGTTGCAGCGGCCCGATGGGCGAGCGTGAGCCGATGGGGCGGCACCATGATGGGCGCCGCGCGCGGTGGGCGTCGTGACCCAGCATTCCCGCGATACGCCGCAATTCTATCTGACGGCGCCGTCGCCCTGCCCATATCTGCCCGGCCGCGAGGAACGCAAGGTCTTCACCCATCTGGTCGGCGAGCGCGCCGGCGACCTCAACAACCTGCTCACCCATGGCGGCTTCCGGCGCAGCCAGTCGATCGCCTATCGGCCGGCCTGCGAGGGCTGCCGCGGCTGCGTCTCGGTCCGGGTGGCGGTCGCCGACTTCCAGCCGACCCGCAACATGCGCCGGGTGCTCGACCGCAATCACGACCTCGCCGGCGAGATGCGGGTCGCGGTGCCGACCTCGGAGCAATACGGCGTGTTCCGCGCCTATCTCGACGCCCGTCACCAGGACGGCGGCATGGCCGACATGACGGTGCTCGACTACGCCATGATGATCGAGGACAGCCACGTCGACACGCGGCTGGTCGAGTATCGCCGGCGCGGCGCCGAGACCGGGTTCGGCCGGCGGGGCGAGCTTCTGGCCGTCAGCCTCACCGACGTCCTCAAGGACGGGCTGTCGATGGTCTACTCGTATTTCGAGCCGGATGAAGGAAGCCGCTCGCTCGGCACCCTGATGATCCTCGACCATATCGCCCGCGCCCGCGCCATGGGGCTGGCCTATGTCTATCTCGGCTATTGGGTGAACGGCTCGCGGAAGATGGACTACAAGGCCCGCTTCCTGCCGCAGGAGCGCCTCGGCCCCGAGGGCTGGGACCTGGTGGAGCGCTGAGTCGAACTGCGACGGTTTGCTCCGCTCCTCCGCGCGAACCCGGGCACTCAGCGCCTGAGGGCCCCGCAGTCCCGCTTGCGCGGAGCTCAGCGGGTCCAGAGATCTCGGAACTATTAATAATTATTACATATACTTAGAGAACCATCTTCAACTTCTGCGCGAGCACACGAAGGGCGGCCCGGCACGCGCCGGACCGCCTCGGTCGTGGGCGCTAACGCCCGAGCCCCATCGGCGAGCCGCGCTGGAAGCCTCCCGACCCGCCGGACGGCCCAACCGGACCGTGCGAATGGCCGCTGGGACCGACGCTCGGCCCGCTCGGCCCATGCGACGGACCATGCGGTATCATTCCGCCGCCGATGATGCCGATGCCGATCGAGATCGGCGGACCGGACGGTCCCGCATGCGGCGGGGGCGGCGGCGGACCGTCGTCGCGGACCGTGGTGCGCTTCACGGTCTTGGTGCTCTTCTTCTCGCTCCTCTCGGTGCGGCGCAGCTCACGCCTGGTCGGCTGCACCGGGGGAGCGCAGATGCACGGCGCCGCGATCTGGATCGGCGTCGCGATGGCGATCTGCCGGTTGCTGGCCCGGCCGAACAACCGCTGCGCGGTGCCGAACAGGTCAGTGCCGGGGTTCTGGGTCATGAACAGCTCGAAAGACGCCGGCGTGTTTACCGTGACGGCCGTGTACCAGGCGACCATCACCTTGCGGCGATCGACGATCTCACGCACCCGGGTCTGGAACGGCGCCGCGGAGAAGAGCTGCAGATAGGCCTGGTAGGCCTCCAGCGAGTCCTCGCGGATCACCTGCTCGTAGGCCTCGAACTGCGACTTGGCCTTGAGCTCGTTGCGCCACGAGTCGACCGAGCGCACCGCGGTGCGCGGCCCGCCGACGGCGGCGACCTTCTGGCCGGCTGCCCCGCCCCCGGCCTTGCCGGCCGGCGGCTTGGTGTCGGTCGCCGCGACGACCGGCGCCGACGAGGTCGACACGCCGGGGAAAAAGGCGAAGTCGGTGGTCAGCGACGAGCTTTCCCACGGGGTCTGGCGGCCCGCCGTCGCCTGGTGGACGGCGTAGCGCACCCGCTTGAACGCCTGCTCGATCGGAACGCCCGGTTCCTTGGCGACCGTGAGCAGCGCGCCCGTATAGGGGCTGTTCGCCCCCGCCCCGTCCTCGGCCTCCGAGCCCGGGGCGGTCGAGTAGGAGACGATCGAGCCGGCCGGAGCGTCGACGATGGCGAGGCCGCGGCCGACCACCTTGTTGATCTCGGAGAACGGGTTGTTGCGGCAGGCGTCGATCAGGACGATGCGGGTCTTGCTCGGCACCGCGGCAAGGGCATTCATCACGTCGGCGAGCCGCACGGTCTGCAGCGGCACGTCGGCCTCACGCGAAATCCGCGCGTCGACCGGCACCAGAAAGTTCTCGCCGTCGACCTGCAGGCCGTGGCCCGCATAGAACACCAGGGCGACCGTGTCCTGGCCCTTCTCGGCGACGCGGGCCGCGAAGTCGCCGATCGCGCGCCGCATCTCGGCCTGACCGAGATCCGGCGCCGTGGCCACCTCGAAGCCGGCCGCCGTCAGGAGCTCGGCCATGGCCTTCGCGTCATTGGCCGGATTGGGGAGCTCCGCCACGGCCTGATAGGCCGAGTTTCCGATCACCAGAGCCATTCGGGGCTCTGCTGCCGCGGCGCCAAAGGCGACACTTGCGCCCAGCGCCGCGACCGTCAGCATCCGCCACGCCATGTCCGCACCTCCGTTGGTTCTGAAATGTCTTGTCGGACTTACGTCTTGTCGGACGACCACCACGGAAGGTTCGAACCGTCGGCGCGGATTGCCGCACTCGGTTTGATGGCCGTCAAGAAATCCGCACTTTCGTGCCACAACACCGAAGGACCCTCGGCCAGGAGACCGTCCCTCATGTTCCGTGCAAGACAGCGACCCGCCGCGATCCGGCGCGATCGCCCGCATGCGTCATCGTCCAGACCGATCTTTTCATCCGCCCGGCTCGCCGCGCTTCTTGGCGCGATCCTGCTGGCGACGACGCTGCTGGCCGCTGTTTCGGTGCGGGCCGAGGACACAGAGATGCCGCGCATCCGCACCAATCAAGCGTATATCGAGGAGCTGGCGCGGCCGACGACGCTCGCCATCGACAATCCGGTCGCCGTGTTCGCCGCCGTGTTCGGACAGCTTCCGGACCGCGTGAAGGTCTATCCCACCGAAAACTACTACTACTTCACCTTCCTGCATGCCGGCGCGCCTTACAACGGCAATATCCGGCTCGATGCCAGCGACCGCGACCAGGGCAAGCTGCACTTCGCCTATTCGGAGGATCTGGCCGACTGGCGGGAGGAGACCGACGTCATCCACGTGGCGCTCGACGCGACCAACGACGTGCAGGTCGAGAAGGTCGAGCGGTTCCTCTACCGCGTCACCTTCCGCGGCAAGAGCGTGCTGTTCGAGCTCAACGACCTCTCCGGCGTGAAGCCGCCGGATGGCCTGCTCGGGCCGGACGAAAAGTTCGTCGGGCCGATCTTCGACGAGTCGGGCCTGCGATTCTTCCTGGTGTTCAACGCCCGGCTGAAGCTGTTCCACTACATCCTGGACGAGACCGCGCCGGTACCCGAGCAGTTCGTGCCGGCGAAGTCAGGCCGCATCGTGCTGGGCAAGCGCACCGGCTACGGCTTCTTCGTCGACGACCGTCGCCCACGAAAAATCCTGGTCGGCGTGGCGTTCGCGAACTCGCGGGTGAACAACTATTTCGACGGACCATTCGATCAGCTCCCCGACAATTTCATCGAGGGCGACGCCTTCCGCGACATGATCGTCGCGGTGGCGCCGGAGCTGAAGGGCAAGATCGACCGCTTCGGCGGCTGGGGCGACGGCGCCCAGCGCTTCATGATCGCGCCCTACTATTACTACCAGCGCGACAGCGAGCTCGCCGCGTTCGACCGCTGCGCCTCCGACAAGCGCATTCCGGAGGCGAACCACTACGCCTGCTTCGTCGTCGACGACGACAGCCAGCAGAATTTTTCGCCGATCCCCCGCGCCATCAAGGAGCTGCGCGGCAAGGGCCGCAAGAAGGGGTGAGGGCGTCGTTCCGGGGCGCGGGCCAAAGGCCCGCGAACCCGGAATCCCGCGACAGCCTCGACGGTCTCGGCTGGATTCCGGGTCCGGCGCTCTGCGCCGTCCATACGTGACGGAGCATGAATGTGGGGCCTCGCAAAAAGCCGGCCCGCTCGCGCGGACCGGCACGACCGCCTCAGCCAGAGGCGGCGATCACATCAGGGCTCGCTCAGCAACGGCCCCAGGCGCTGGACCCACGCCAGTGGCAGCGCGGGCGGCTGCCAAAACGCCAATGGCTGCGGCCCGGATCGTGCCAAGCGCCGCCGCGGCTGCCCCAGCGCCAGTGGCTGCGGTTGGGGCCGTGCCATTGCACCTGCGTCACGACGCCGGCGACGTCCGACGTCACCAAGCCGGCCCCATTGAGGGGGGCGGCCGACACCGGGGCGGCGCCGAAGACGCCGACACCTGCGGCGAGCGCCGCCGCCAAGACCAGTCCACGCATCTCGTTCTCCTCATCTCGCGACCGCCCGCCCGTGGCCGCGAGGTCAGTACCTCGCCCGCGGGATCGCCGGTCGGTTCCTCGGGGATAGTCAACGCGATCGATTCAGTGTCTTCGATTCAGTGCCTTCGAAACAGGGGGTGCGAGCCCTGATCAGCCGGTCCTCCGTCGCGGTCGTGCCGTAGCGGTCTGATCCGAAATGTCGTCTCGGGCGACCGGCAGGGGTGCCGTCGCAACAGCATAAAGCCCTCGGATCTCAGCAGAATTATGGAGAGTTCGTTCATCTTGGGTTCATCCGGAGCGCCCCGGCGGCCCGCAAGCCCCCGTTCCGGCGGCACCGCCGCCCCGCCGGCCACGGCGGTTGTTCGCGCTCCGTCCCCGGGCTATTCGGACGGGCATGAGCAGGACCCTGATTCCCCCCGATCCGTCCGAGGTGCACGACGTCGCGCTGCGCGATGCGCTGGAGGAACGCTACCTCGCCTACGCGCTGTCCACCATCATGCACCGGGCCCTGCCGGACGCCCGCGACGGCCTCAAGCCGGTGCACCGGCGCCTCCTCTACGCCATGCGCGAGCTGCGCCTCGACCCCGGCGCGGCGTTCAAGAAATGCGCCCGCGTGGTCGGCGACGTCATCGGCAAGTACCACCCGCACGGCGACCAGTCCGTCTACGACGCCATGGTGCGGCTCGCGCAGGATTTTGCGCAACGCTATCCCCTGGTCGACGGCCAGGGCAATTTCGGCAATATCGACGGCGATAACGCCGCCGCCATGCGATACACCGAGGCACGCCTCACCGAGGTCGCCCGGCTGATGCTGGACGGGCTCGACGAGGACGCCGTCGACTTCCGCCCGACCTATGACGGCTCCGAGCAGGAGCCCGTGGTGCTGCCCGGCGCCTTCCCCAACCTCTTGGCCAACGGCGCCCAGGGCATCGCGGTCGGCATGGCCACCTCGATCCCGCCGCACAATGCCGCCGAGCTTTGCGACGCCGCTCTGCACCTGATCGAGCATCCCGACGCCAAGACCAAGGCGCTGATGAAATACGTCCCCGGTCCGGATTTTCCGACCGGCGGCCTGATCATCGACTCACGCGCCACCATCGCCGAGGCCTACGAGACCGGCCGCGGCGGCTTCCGGGTGCGGGCCCGCTGGGAGAAGGAGGACAGCGCCCGCGGCATGTGGGTCGTCGTCATCACCGAGATCCCGTGGCTGGTGCAGAAGTCGCGGCTGGTCGAGCGCATCGCCGAGCTCCTGAACGAGAAGAAGCTGCCGCTGGTCGGCGACGTGCGCGACGAGTCGGCCGAGGACCTCCGGCTGGTGATCGAGCCGCGTGCAAAAACGGTCGACGCCGAGCTGCTGATGGAGTCGCTGTTCAAGCTGACGGATCTCGAGTCGCGCATCCCGCTCAACATGAACGTGCTGGTGCAGGGCCGCATCCCCAAGGTGATCGGCCTCGCCGAGGCGCTGCGCGAATGGCTCGACCACCGCCGCGACGTGCTGCTGCGGCGCGCCAATCACCGGCTCGGCGTCATCGAGCGCCGGCTCGAGGTGCTGGGCGCGTATCTGATCGCCTACCTGAACCTCGACAAGGTGATCCGCATCATCCGCAAGGAGGACGAGCCCAAGCCCGTCCTGATGAAGACCTTCAGCCTCAGCGACGTCCAGGCGACCGCCATCCTCGACATGCGGCTGCGCAACCTGCGCCGGCTGGAGGAGATGGAGATCCGCGGCGAGGACAAGGCGCTGCGCGCCGAGCAGCGCGAGCTCAAGGGCCTGGTCGGATCGGACGGCAAGCAGTGGGCCAAGGTCGCCGAGGAGATCAAGGCGATCCGCGCCACCTTCGGCCCGAAGACCAAGCTCGGCAAGCGCCGCACCGGCTTCGCCGAGGCGCCCGCGCATGACGAAGCGGCGATCGAGGAGGCCATGGTGATCCGCGAGCCGATCACCGTGGTGGTGTCGGACAAGGGCTGGATCCGCGCCCTCAAGGGCACCGTGACGGATCTGTCCGGCGTCCAGTTCAAATCGGACGACCGGCTCAAGTTCGCCTTCCCGGCCGAGACCACCTCGAAGCTCACGGTGCTGGCCACCAACGGCCGCTTCTACACGTTGGAGGCCGGCAAGCTGCCGGGCGGCCGCGGCCACGGCGAGCCGGTGCGCCTCTACATCGACATGGAGCAGGAGGCCGATCTCGTCGCCGTCTTCCCGTTCGTCGGCGGGCGCAAGTTCCTGGTGGCGAGCCGCAGCGGCCACGGCTTCGTGGTCGGCGAGGACGAGTGCGTCGCCAACACCCGCAAGGGCAAGCAGGTGCTCAACGTCGATCTGCCCGACGAGGCCCGGATGGTGACGACCGTCGAGGGCAATCAGGTCGCCGTGATCGGCGAGAACCGCAAGCTCCTGGTCTTCCCGCTCGACCAGATCCCGGAGATGGCGCGCGGGCGCGGCGTGCGGCTGCAGCGCTACAAGGACGGCGGGCTCTCCGACGTGAAGACGTTTGCGGGCGCCGACGGGCTGACCTGGACCGACTCGGCGGGCCGCGTCTTCACGCTGAGCCTGAAGGAGCTGGCCGACTGGCGCGGCAACCGCGCCGACGCCGGCCGCCTGCCCCCGAAGGGTTTTCCACGCAGCGGGAAGTTCGAGAACGGCGGAACTCTATAGGCCCTCGAAACGGGAAACCTTAAAAGCAAAACCCGCCGCGGCAAGACCGTGACGGGTTGTCCGCTGCTCGGTCGTGCCGAGGATCGCGGCGACCGCGGCCGGGCTCGGAGAGCCTCTGGCCGGCGGCAAATGATTTCCGTAGAGCGCTACGCCTTGGCGATCCGCCATGCGTTCCGCAGTGCGTCGAAGCGCGCCAGCGGATAGCGGCGATAGATGCCGTAGTGCATGACAAAACGTCGAACGAACGAGTTCATGGTGACCCTCTGACGTTCCGATCCCACCGACAACACATTGGAGGCCGCGTTGTTCCGTCAGCTCTCCCGATTTCGGCCAGGATATGGCCAAACGGGGCCTGGATTCCAGAGGTATCACAGTCTTGTTAAAATCTTTTGACACCGCACTGCAGCGCTATTGCTGCATACGCGAATGGTCGACCTTCGGTATTCTTGACCGAAGAGAATATTACGCCGAAACAGCGCGTCAGCCGCTCGCGGTGCAGCACGCCGGCGGCCGGGCCCGCATCACCGCGGCAAGGAAGTGTGCGCGCGCGTCCGGCAACGGCAGGCCGCGCGGCTCGAAGACATGGCGGGCCAGAAAGAAGCCGGTCATCCGGAAGCCTTCGGCCAGCTCGTCGTCGGCGATGTCATTCCGATCGGCAGCGAGAAATCCCGGCAGCGGCAGCAGCCGGTCATGCCACGGCGCGCCGACGCTTTTCGACACCGCCCGCCCCGATTTCGGCGAGACATAGACGAGATCGGCATCGACCCCGCTCACCGCACAGCGGTCGAGGTCGAGCCCGAAGCCGAGCTCGGTGAGGAGCTGCAGCTCGAAGCGCACCACCAGGGCGCCGGCGCGCGCCGGCTCGCCGATCAGCTCGAGAATCGCCTCCAGCATGTCGTGAACGACCGGATGCGGGTCACGCTCCGGCAACAGCCGGGCCAGCGCGGCGAGGTGGACGACGCCGTAGAGCGCATGCGGATGCGCCAGCAGGGCGCCTGCCCGCAGCCGGACGCCCTCGACCGCATAGTTGCCGAGATGCTCGTCGAGCCGCGCCCGCCAGGTCGCGGCAACCCGGTTGCCGGGCTGCAGCACCGCCTGCAGACGCGGCCCTGCCCCGCCCCGCACCAGACCGAGATGACGGCCGCGCTCGCGGGTCATCAGCTCGACGATGGCGCTCGTCTCGCCATGCCGGCGGACGCCGAGCACGATGCCTTCCTCGGACCACTGCATGGGGCTGGCTTATCCCGCGAATCGTCGGCGCGGAAGCCGTGTAGGGCGCAATGAGCGCAGCGAATTGCGCCAGCAAGATCATGCGCGGCGCAATTCGCTGCGCTCATTGCGCCCTACACGGGAGGCTTCACCCCTTCGGGAACTCCAGCCCCATCTCGCGGTAGCGCTCGGGATCGTCGGACCAGTTTTCGCGCACCTTCACGAACAGGAACAGGTGAACCTTCTGGTCGATGAGTTTCGCCAGCTCCTCGCGCGAGTCCGTGCCGATCGACTTGATGGTGTGGCCGCCCTTCCCGAGCACGATCTTCCGCTGGCTCTCCCGCTCGACGAAGATGGTCTGCTCGATCCGCACCGAACCGTCGGGCTGCTCGGTCCACGAGTCGGTCTCCACCGTCGAGCGGTAGGGCAGCTCCTGGTGCAGTTTCAAGAACAGCTTCTCCCGGGTGATCTCGGCCGCGAGGCTGCGCATCGGCGCATCCGACATCTGATCCTCGGGATAGAGCCACGGCCCCTCCGGCACCTGTCCGCCGAGCGTCGCGGCGAGATCCGGCACGCCGTCGCCGCTCATCGCCGAGACCATGAACGTGCCCGTGAAGGCGACGCGGTCGTTGGCGGCCTGCGCCAGCGCGAGCAGCGCCGGCTTCGCCACCAGGTCGACCTTGTTGATCACCAGCGTCTTGGGCTGGCGCACCTCGACGAGCTTGTCGAGGATCGCCGCCGTCTCGGAGTCGAGGCCGCGCTTGGCGTCGATCACCAGCACGGCGAGATCGGCGTCCTTGGTGCCGGACCACGCGGTCGTCACCATGGCGCGCTCGAGCCGCCGGCGCGGCAGGAAGATGCCGGGCGTGTCGACGAAGATCAGTTGCGCTGCGCCGAACACGGCGATGCCGCGCACCAGCGTGCGGGTGGTCTGCACCTTGGGGCTGACGATCGTCACCTTGCTGCCGACCAGGGCGTTGACCAGCGTCGACTTGCCCACATTGGGGGCGCCGATCACGGCGACGAAGCCGCAGCGGGTCTTTTGGTCCGCCGGCGCGGGGGCTGGCGTGGTGTCGTCCATCTCGGTCATCGGATCTCGATTCGGATCGGTGTCGGGCATCGCCACGGCCATCGCGGAAGGCCGTCGCGCTCAGCCCTCGGTCTCGGCCGGGACGGCCGCGGTCACAACGCCCTCGCGGCCCAGAAAGGCCGCCGCGGCAGCCTGCTCGGCGGCGCGCTTGGAGCGCCCGACGCCTTCGGCGGAGGACAGATCGGGCAGCTCGACGACGACGCGGAATTCCGGGTCGTGATGCGGGCCGGTGCGCTCGACCTCGCGGTAGTGCGGCGTCGGCAGCCCGCGCCCCTGCGCCCATTCCTGCAGGACGGTCTTCGAATCGCGCAGCGGCCGCTTCGGCTTGCGCATCCGCTCGCCCCACAGATGCTCGATCATGGCGGTCGCCGCCGGATAGCCGCCGTCGACGAACACGGCGCCGATCAGCGCCTCGCAGACGTCGGCCAGGATCGCGGTGCGCCGCCGCCCGCCGGCATTGGCCTCCGACACGCCGAGCTTGATGGCGGCGCCGAGATCGAGGCAGCGCGCGACGTCGGCGCAGGTCTCGCGGCGGACCAGGTCGGCGAGGCGACGCGACAGCTCGCCCTCCTCGGCCTTGGGGAAGGTCGTGTACAGCATCGCCGAGACGACCAGGCCGAGCACGTGGTCGCCCAAAAATTCGAGGCGCTGATAGCTGCCCATGCGGCTCTTGCCGGACAGCGCCGAGATGTGGGTCAGGGCCGTTTCCAAGAGCGTCTTGTCGGCGAACGCGTACCCGATCCGGGTCTCGAGCTCGCGCCGGCCCTTGATCTTCGGGCTCATCTGACCAGTGTCAGCAACCGTCCCCATCGCACCGCCCAGGGCCACGTCCAGACGTGCCACGCCGGAACGCCGTCGCCCACCGAGAAGAAGATGATCTGGGCGCGGCCGATGATGTTGTCGAACGGCACGTAGCCGACCTGGCTGAGCACCCGGCTGTCGGTCGAGTTGTCGCGGTTGTCGCCCATCATGAAGAAGTGCCCGGCCGGCACCTCGTAGACCTGCGTGTTGTCGAGGAAGCCGTTGTCCTGCAGGTCCAGCGTCTCGTAGCTGACGTTGTTCGGCAGAGTCTCGCGCCAACGGCGCACCCGCACGGTGCGGCCGCCCTCCTCCTCGACATAGTCGCCGACGCGCTCGCGCTTCACCGGCTGGCCGTTGATGTGCAGCAGGCCGCCGATCATCTGGATGCGGTCGCCCGGCAGGCCGATCACCCGCTTGATGTAGTCGGTCGAGTCGTCCTTCGGCAGGCGGAAGACGACCACGTCGCCACGCTCGGGCTCCGAGCCCACGATGCGCCCGTTGAACAGCGGCAGCGACAGCGGAAAGGAATAGCGGCTGTAACCGTAGCTGTACTTGGAGACGAACAGGTAGTCCCCGATGAGGAGCGTCGCCATCATCGAGCCGGACGGAATGTTGAACGGCTGAAACAGGAAGGTCCGGATGACCAAAGCGATGATCAGGGCATGGAATATGACCCGGGCCGTTTCGAGAAGCCCGCCTTCCTTCTTCTTCTCCTGCCGCTTCTCTTGGCTGTCGTACACGCTCATTGGCCTCTCGTTGTTCGCCTTCAGTCCATCGCCGTCTTGTCGAGGCAGCGGACCTCGACCGGGACTGGACGGGGGTCTTTCGGCGATTCACCCACCGCTGCAGGCCCGAACGGGAGGCGTGCGACGATGAACCCGGCTCGGTGGTGCCTGAGTTCTAGCTGCTCGCCGCCGATGGCGCAATTCAGGCGGGCGGCCCGTCCCCGGCGGATCGCGGTACCGCCGAGATCACCACAAAAGCCTGCGCCAACGGCCATTCGTCCGTCAAAGCGAGGTCGATGCGGGCGTCGCAGCCCGCCGGCGTGAGGGCTTCGAGGCGCGCCAGCGCCCCGCCGGTGAGTCGCAGGGTCGGCTGGCCGGACGGCAGGTTCACCACCCCGAGGTCGCGGAAGAAGACGCCGCGGCGAAAGCCGGTGCCGAGCGCCTTGGCGCAGGCCTCCTTGGCGGCGAAGCGCTTGGCATAGGTCGCCGCCCGGTTCTTGCGGCGCTCGGCCAGCGCCCGCTCGACCGGCGTGAACACCCGCGCGACGAAGCGTTCGCCGTGGCGCTCGAGGGTCCGCTCGATTCGCCTGATGTCGGCGATGTCGGTGCCGATGCCGATGATCACGGCGCCACCGCCTTGGCACGGCCCCGCCGCATCGCGGCCAGCATGCGCCTGATCGTCCCGTCGAGCCCGTCGAACACCGCCTCGGCGACCAGCCAATGGCCGATGTTCAGCTCGACCACCTCGGGCAGCGCCGCGATCGTCTCGGCTGTGAGCGGGTCGAGGCCGTGGCCGGCATGCACCTCGAGGCCGCGCTCGCGGGCGCCGCGCGCCGCCTGCACGATGCGGCCGAACTCGGACGCTGCGGCGACACGGTCGCCCGCCGCCACGGCGTCGCACCAGGCGCCGGTGTGCAGCTCGACCACCGCCGCGCCGACCGCGACGGCGGCGTCGAGCTGAATCGGCTCGGGCGCGATGAACATGGAAACACGGATGCCGGCGGCACCGAGCGCGCGAACCGCCGGCGCCAGCTCGTCGCGCTGGCCGGCGACATCGAGCCCACCTTCGGTGGTGCGCTCCTCGCGCCGTTCCGGCACCAGGCAGGTGGCATGCGGCTTCAACCGCAGCGCGATCTCCACCATCTCGCGGGTCGCCGCCATCTCCATGTTGAGCGGCACGGTCAGGTGCCCGCGTAGCCGCTCCATGTCGGCGTCGCGGATGTGGCGGCGATCCTCGCGCAGATGCGCCGTGATGCCGTCGGCGCCGGACGCGACGGCGACTTGGGCGGCCCGCAGCGGGTCGGGATGCCGGCCGCCGCGCGCATTGCGCAGCGTGGCGACGTGGTCGATGTTGACGCCGAGACGGATGGGGGAAAGGACGGTCACCGAAAAGCTCCGACCGACCGTCGATTGACGGTCACGGCGCCGGTGTGCCGCAGAAACTTCGCGGACTCAAGGGTGTGCGGCAGACGAAGGCACCTTCACCCTCCCCTGGAGGGGGAGGGTCGACGCGCGAAGCGCGTCGGGGTGGGGTGAAGTCGCGCACACCGGAGGTGCTGTTACCCCCACCCGGCGCGCTTTGCGCGCCGACCTCCCCCCTCCAGGGCAGGGCTATCGCGTTTGAGCGAGAAGCTTGAGGAG
>NZ_JACAAX010000080.1 GCF_013377085.1 Rhodoplanes sp.
GCCGTGAATCACAAGCCTCTCACGCTGCCAACAATTTTATGGGTCCGGACCCTAATACCAACGGCGTCAGAGTTTAACCGCTGCCCATTGTCTGGTGGCGATCGATCGGATGCGGCCCGGCTCGGCGAGGAGATCGTTCCAGGCGTCACAGCAGGCGCCGATGATGGCTCGATAATCGTCGAAGACGCAATTTGAAAGTTTGTTCTGGCGGAGGAACTACCAGACGTTTTCGACCGGGTTGAGCTCGGGGGAGTAGGGCGGTAGCTTCAGCAGGCTGATGTTGCCGGGAACACGGAGCCGGCCGCCAGTCTTGTGCCAGCCGGCCCCGTCGAGCGCGACCACGGCGTGGTGCCCGGGCCCGACGTTTCTACCGATTTCGGCGAGATGCAGGGTCATGGTCTCGGCATCGGCCTTGGGCAGCACGAGAGCAGCGCCGCAGTCGCGGGCTGGACAGACCGCCCCGAACAAATAGGCCCAATCGTAGCGCTGATCGCGCGGTGCACGCGGCCGCGTGCCCCGTGCGGCCCAGACGTGGGTCAGCGTGCCCTGCTGGCCGACGCGAGCTTCGTCCTGGCACCAGAGCTCGATCGGCTTGCCGCGTGCTCGGGCCGGGATGCAGGCGGCGACCAGGTCCGCGAAGTCATTTTATGCGCCTCCTGGGCCGCGACGTCTTGCTCGGGACAGCGCGGTCGCACCGACATCCGCTGGAACCCGAGCCGCCGCAGCAGGTCGCCCACCGAGCGCTCGGCGAGCGTGACGCCGTAGCGCTGTTCGATCAGACGCGACAGGTCGATCCGACGCCAACGCACCACGCCGTGGACAGCTGGATCGGGGCCTTGTCGAACCAGCTCCGCCACCTACCGCATCTGCGACGGTGACAGCCGGGGTGCCGCGCCGGGCGCCTTCCGGTCGACCAGCCCCGGCCAACCCGATGATGTTGTACCGATGCACCCAGTCCCGCAGCGTCTGCCGGTCCATCCCGCACGACGAAGCCGCTTCGCTCCGCGACTTTCCGTCCATCACAAAGGCCAGCGCCAGCATCCGCCTCGCCGCATTGGCATCGTGGCTGCGCGCCGCCGCCTGCCGCAGTTCCTGCGCCGTATAGTCGGTCCGCGTGATCGTGATCCCAGGCATTCTGCCTCCCGCGAATCAAAGAGGCTCCACAGAATCAAGCCAAGACCCCCTCGCAAACCCCGAGTCACCCTCTCTCGCCGTTAGTATAAGCGTCGATCCGCAGTCGCGCAGCCATCGCCGCCGGGTCAGCGCTGGCCTACGATCGTGCAGAATTCGATCGACTGGCCGTCGCGAAAAGTCTGCTTGTGAAGATTGGTGGTCATGGTCTGAAAGCCGAGGATCTTGAGGATTTCGACGATCGTGGCGGTCGGCAGGAACCACCAGGATTCGATCGGCTCTAGCCGGTCCGCGCGTGGCAGGAATTGTAAATAGAGCTGCCCAGACTGGGGCTGGATCTGCTCCTGGTTCCAAAAGAAGAACGGCTTGGTGAGTTCGGTGACGACGATGCGATCACGGGCGAGCGACGCCGCGCGATGCAGCGCCAGGAACGGATCGCGCACATGCAGCAGCATGTTCTTGACGGTGACGATGTCGAAATCGCCGAGGCTATCGTTCAGATCGTAGACCGAGCCGTACGCCATTTTGGCGTTCGACTGGTACTTCTGATGCGACAGCCACCATGAATTGTTGATCCGCCGCAGATGCTGCTTGCGCTGCTCGATCACGGCGTCAACTTCGGCCTTCTTGTAGGGTACGATGTCCCATTCGTGCTTGTCGTCGAGATCGTAGGCGACGACCTCGGCGCCCTGCTTCTCCATCCAGAAGCACAGATGTCCGCTCGCCGAGCCGATTTCCAGCACGCGCTTGCCGCGCAGATCGATCCCGCCGACGTAGGCGGCTTCGCGACCGCGGATGTCCCATTCGCCGGAAATCAGGCCGAGCTCCGGCAGCTCGACGGTGTGGTAGAAGTAGCAGTCGTTCAGATTCACATTGCGCGGCTGTGCATAGTCCATAAGACTCTTCCCAGGGCAGAGCAGAGACTGCAACCTCTCCGCGATTATAAAGCGGGCGGACTATAGAGGACAGCACGCCTCCGTCAAACCGCATACGATCCGACGACGATGCAAACGACCTGCAAGTCGGACGGCACTCTGCACGGCGAAGTATCAGGAGAACCGGGGCGAGCGTCGGTCGATCGAGGTCGCGGGATGGCTCCGCGCCTCACACCCCCACCCGCTCCTTCACCTTTGAGACCGGTGCGATCGTGGGCGGCGCGGCATTCAGTGTCTCGATCGCAAACCCGGCCGCCGCCTTGTAGTCGGCCATTAACGCGGCGCGCCCCTCCGGTGGGTGCGCGCTGGCGCTGTCATCTGGCGATCAGCCGGCGGTAGTCGCGGCGCTAGCGCGCAAACGCCCGCCCTCATCGGGAACTGGCGGGGCTCTTCGTTCAAAGCCGTCGTCGGCGCGCTTCCAGGCCGCGCGATCCGGCACATCGAGGCGCTTCTGGAGCGCGCCTCCGGCGGCCGGCATGTTTCAGACAGTCGTCTTTGTCGCCGAGCTCTTTCGGTCAAGCTCGATCTCGATTCCGTTCGATCGCCTCGAACAGCACCTCCTGACCCACCCAATATCCACAACGGCCCTCGGATCCGCTGCCCGGAACGGCAATGGTGCGAAGCAGCCCCATGTAGGCGCAGTTGTGGACGAAGTGCTTGTCGTAACGGACCTTCTCCCAGATGTCGCCGAGCGAGAACTCGAACGGGACGGTGGTGGGAAGGCCGAGGGATCCGAGGACGCGGTAATGGGCATCGACCGTTTCCTCGTCGGTGACGCCGAGGATGCGCCCCACTTCGGCAGAAACGCACATGCCGATGGCGATCGCCTCGCCGTGATAGATGCGGCCACCGGACAGATGCTCGACCGCGTGTCCGATCACATGACCATACTGCTTGAGCGTCTCCTCGCGGTCGGCATGGAGATCGGGATTCATCGTCTCGATCTTCAACTGCACCGTCCGAAGCACGATCTCGGTGAGGAAATCGAGGTCGCTCAGATGATTGTGGTGGGCCATGATGAAGTCGAGAAACTGGCTGTCCTGGCAAAAGGCGTGCTTGATCGCCTCGGCCAAGCCGCAGCGGATCAGGCGCAGGTTGAGGGTGCGCAGGGCCACCGGATCGACCAGGACCTTCGAGGCGGGGTAATAGCTCCCGACGAGATTCTTTCCGTGGCTGTAGTTGAGCGCCTGCTTGAAATCGATTGATGCATCGACCTGCGCCAGCAGGCTCGTCGGCAAGTGGATGAGACCGATCCCGCGGTACAGCGTCGACGCGAGAAACCCGGCGAGATTGTTGACCAGTCCTCCGCCGAGACTGAACACCACCGAGTACTTGTCGATGCCGTAGTCCAGCGCCGTCTTGACCAGGCCGGTATACACCTCGAAGCTCTTCGACGACTCCTCGGCCGGGACGACGATGGTGCGGACCAGCCGGCCGCTGCGCTCGATGCTCTCCAGGGCCGGACGCAGATAGAGCTTCTCGATGTTCTTGTCGGTGATCAGAAGATGCTTCGATTCCTTGCGGACATTGTCGAGGATGCCGAGTCGATCGAGGTTCCACAAGCCGTCGCGGGCGACGACGACCTCCGTCTTCATCTCGCCCTCGGCGCGAAAGCTCGAGGTCAAGGCGACGGTCGGCGATATGGAATGGTCACTTTTCATGGCTGCCCGACACTCGCAAACAATCGTGAAGCGGTCGCGTTTCGTCCGATCAATCCACAACGCTCACCGCAGGCGAACCCTCGCGGCAACGGGCGCTTTGGCGAGCACGCGTCCGAGGGGCTCGAGGCATTCCGGCAGCAGATTGCGTCGATTGATGCGGCCACTGCGGGGCAGCGAGAAGTCGGGCGAGAGCGCCCGCGACACCGCGCCGGCGATGGCGGTCTCCGATCGCGGGTCCACGGCGATGACCTCGTCGCCAAACTGCTCCTGGGTCCAGGGGCCGTCCGACAGGACCATGTTGCGACCGGCGATATAGGCCTCCAAGGCCGACATTCCGGCCGGCTCGAGAGGAACCTCCAGATAGAGGTCGCAGTTCTGGAAGGCGGAGCGCAGAACCTCCGACTTGGCCTGCAGATAGGGAATGAACTTGAAATGGTCCGGAGCGCTGCTCCGGCATGCCTCGTAGTAGCGCCGGTCCCGATAGTCTCCCACGAAAACGACGGGGATGTCCAAATCCGACAGGGCATGAATCGCAGTGAGCTGGTTCTTCCGCGGCTCGATGATTCCGACCCACAACACGTAGCGATCGAGCTCGTACAGGGATTTGAACAGAGTCCGCTCGACCGGCTCCGAATAGCAGCGGTCGACCCCCCACGGGCACAACACCTCCTTGCCCTCGGGAACAGTGACGTATTGACGAACATTATTGAGTTCTGATGTCGACTTGAAAATGATTTGATCAGCCAAGCGGAAATACTCTTCAGCATTTTGCCGCTCTGCGTCGTTCGGGGCGTCCGGCCACCAGACGTTCGGCACCAGGACGATTCGCTTGGCGTTGGACTTGATCGTTCGGAACAGCGACAGCCCCGACTGGACAATCGAGAAGTGGAGCACGGTATCGTAGAACTGAAGCGGCTGTGACGTCGGTCCGTAAAGATCGACGCGGAAACCCAGAAGTTTAAGACAAGAAGAAATTTCGACTAGCTCGAGTTCCCCGCCGCCACGAAAAAGGAAAGCTTCTGGATAAGTGGTCAAGAGGATACGCGGATCGCTCATCGTTTAATCCTCGTCGCTTTGACCGCACCGAGCCATTGCCAGCCGAGGGGTTATACACTAAAATGGTGCGCTTCCAGACTGGCGAGGTCTGCGCTATTTCTTTCCTCTACCTCGTCTCGGATCAGCAAGCAACGACAGAATGCCGCAGTATCGAGATACGCTTCACGTCATCGCCCGTGACATTCAGCGAAACGACGCTGTCGGCAATTTCTGCATGCAGATTGCCGATCACTTCGCGAAGCTCGGGAATCCGGTCAGTGTCGCCGCGGAGAATTTCGGCTCTCGGGCGACAGACGGCATTTTCCCGATTTCCGCGGCCCTCGACAAAATCAAGTCGAACGATACAATTTTATTTCATTACTCGACCGAAGATCCTTGGTTCGAGCGTATTGCAGCATTGTCGAATCCGAAAATATTGTATTTCCATAACATCACGCCGCCTGAATATTTTCGGGGAGTCGACCCGCGGACCGAGGGGCTGGTGGCCGCGGGCCTTGCACAACGGTGGCACGCCGGCCGGTTCGACGTTCTGATGGCGAATTCGACCGTGAGCGCCCGTGTCCTGTGGGAGGGACTGTCCGGCCCGGACCAGGATCGCATCGCTGCGTCGGCGGTGCTGTGTTGCCCGCCGATCATCGACATGGACCGCTGGCGGTCAGCGGAGGATGAGTTGGTCGAGCGGCCGCCCGCCGTGCGTTATCTTCTGTCGGTCGGCCGGCTTGTGCCCCACAAATCCGTCATCGACGTCATCGAGGGATTCGCCCTTGCGGCCGCCGATGATCCGGACCTCGGACTGGCGATTGTCGGCGGGCCTGCCGAAGGACCGTATTTTGCGCAGCTCGCGGGGCGGGCAGCGGCGCTGGACGACGATGTCGGACGCCGAATCCGTTTCTACAGCGGAATTTCCGACGGAGCGTTGCGCCATCTGTTCAGCGCGGCCGCCGGGTTCGTTTCGATGAGCCGGCATGAAGGCTTCTGTGTTCCGCTCGCCGATGCGCTCGCATTCGACCTGCCGGTGATCATCCGGCGCGAGCCCGGGATGATGGAAACGGCCGGTCCGGCCGCCCTCGCGGTGGAGAGTGCCGCCGATCTCGCCGCGGCGATCGCGGCCCTGCGGGACGGGCCGACCAGGGAGGCGCTGGCACGCGCCCGGACCCGGCAGGTCGCGGCACTGCGGGAGGCTGCGAGCGGGCGGCTTCTCGAGCAGGCGGTCGCGCTGGCACGCGGGCGGATCAGCGCCGGTTTGCGGCGCGGTTAGCCCGCGCCATCGCAGCCAAGCCCGCCGGCGTGTCGACCAGCGGACGCCAGCCCGCGGCGCGGAGCTTGCCCGGGTCCACCATGAGCTCGCGGCCGATGCGGTCCCACAGCGCGAACCGTCCGGCGATCCGCAGCACCGTCTCGAACACGACCGGCGGAACCGGCAGGAGCGGCGCCCGCGAGCCGGCCGCCTCGCGCAGGGCGCCGACCATGTCGGCGACCGTGATCGGCTCCGGATCGGCGACCACATAGGTCTCGCCCCGGGTCGCCGGGGCCGCCAGGCAGAACAGGATGGCGCCGATCAGATTGTCGAGGGCGAGCAGCGACCGGCGGTTGGCGAAGGCACCGAAGGGCAGCGGCCACGGCGACGCGGCGAGCCGCATCAGCGCCGCCATGTTGGCCTTCACGCCGGGGCCGTACACCAGCGTCGGACGCAGGATCGTGAACGGCCCCCCGGCGGCCCGGACCTCCGCCTCGGCCGCCAGCTTGGCGCGGTCATAGGGCGTGGCCGGGCGCGGCGGGTCCGCCTCGGTCAGGACGCCGTCGGCTGCCGAGCCGGTCTGGGCGCCGATCGAGGAGACGAACACCAGCGGTGTCCCGGGGCGGGCGCAGGCGTGGGCGAGATCGCCGGTGGCGGCCCGGATGACCCGGTCGTAGCCGGCGTCGTCGACGCCGCTGCGATGCGCGATCCCGGCCAGGTGGACGACCGCATCGACGCATTCGATCAGCGGGGCCCAATCGACCGGCCCGGCGAGGTCGGGCAGCCGGACTGCCTCGACCGCGGGGTCGATCGCAAGCGCGGCGGGGCTGCGGGCCGCAGCCCGGACGCGGTGGCCGGCCGCGAGCGCCGCCGGCACGAGGGCGCGGCCGACGAACCCCGAGGCTCCGGTGATCAGGATCTTCATCCGATCCCTCTTGCGTTGTCGTGGGCCGGCCGTGGCCTCGCGAACCCGACCAGCAACACGCCGACGACGACAGCACCGCCGCACAGGGCAGCGACGCTGACGGCCTGGCTCTCCGCCATGGCCGAGGTCACGGCGAGCCCCGCCAGCACCATGTTCACGAGAGCAACCCGTGCGATCACCTGGCCGACACTCAGGCCGTTCGTCGTCGCACGCTGATAGAAATGACTGCGATGCGCCTCCCAGACGCGTTCGCGTCGCCTGAGCCGGAGCAGCAGCGTCAGGGTTGCATCGGCCAGATAGTACAGTGGCAGCAGTAGGGCCGCTGCGAGGTGACCGGAGCCGGCCAGCCCGATCAGCAGCCAGCCGGTGACGAGGCCGATCGGCAGGCTGCCGACATCCCCTAGAAACAGCTTTGCCCGCGGCCGGTTGAACGGGGCGAAGCCCAGCATGGCGCCGAGGAGCGCCAGGGCGGCCAGCCCGCCGAGCGGGGGAACGGCGCCCAGTGCCGACAGAAGGCCGAGGGCGGCCGTGACGGGGACGATCTCGGCGACCGACATCCAGTCGATCCCGTCCATGAAGTTGACCAGGTTGACGAACCACAAGAGCCCGAGCCCCAGCCCGACACGCTCGATCCAGCCCGGCAGCAGCGGCAGGACACGAAGGTCGCACGGCAGCGCAGCGATCACGAGGCCGACCGCGAGGGCCTGCAGGGCGAGGCGGGGCGCTGGCGGGATCGGCCGGATGTCGTCGATCATGCCGACCGCGGCGAGGCCGGTGGTGCCGAGCAGGATCGCGAGCAGTTGCAGGTCATGCCAGGGGACGACACCCGTCCAGCCCACGGCGCCGGCAAGAGTTGCCAGCGTGGCCGCCACCACGGCGATGCCGCCGCCTTGCGGGGTCGGGATCGTGTGCGACGAGCGGGCATTGGGGCGCGCCAAAGCGTAGCGCCGGAGCAGGGGAAACAGCAGCACGATCAGCGTCGCCGTGACCGCCACCGCGCCCAGCACGATCGCGATGCCGACCACGCTCGGGACCGTCCAGGACTGCACGTCTCCCCCCCCTACGACTCCCGCTCGTGGGTCGTTTCACACGGCCGTTTTGCACGAAACGCGGCGTCCGGGCGACTCGCTGCCCCCTTGAAATCCACATAGCCGCACCGCCAGTGGCCGCAAGGTCCTGCTTCTTACCCCGGATCGAACGGCGGATCGAGAAAAAGGCCGTCGAAGTCCGGTTGCGACCGACGACAGGGCCCTGACCACGGAAAAAATTGAATGTAGATCGTCGAGTTCGTCAGTCGTCTCGGTGGATTGCGTCGCTGACTACTGTGGAATCATAGTCAATCGTTCCGACAACGGCGCTGTTTCGTCCGCTCTGCTGAATAATTTCTTTGATGTGACGGGCTCGAGCCATTCTTTGCGAACCGCGGATTCGGTTGAGTTCGCGGGAGGGTTGATCTATCTCTTGGGCAAAGGGCCGGTCGGACCGAGGGTACGGAAAAAGGCGGATGAGTTTCGGACGCCGGTTCAATTGGCGGCGCTACTTCGTCATCGCGCACGACGTGGTGGCGACCACGGTGGCGTTGCTGCTGAGCCTGTATGTGCGCTTCGAAGAGCAGGGCATCGACGATCGCCTGAGCATGCTGGCGGTCGTTTTGCCGCCGTTTTTCATCTACGCGTCCGGCGTGTTCTGGTTTTTCGACCTGTACCGGTCGAAGTGGCGCTTCGCGTCCCTGCCCGATCTCGCGAGCATCGTGCGCGCCTCGGCCGTGCTGGCCCTGTCGCTGCTCGTGCTCGACTACGTTCTGGTCGCCTCGTATTTTTTCGGTTCCTTCTTCTTCGGCAAGATCACCATTGCCTTGTACTTCGTGCTGCAGGTCTTCCTTCTGGGCGGACCGCGGCTGGCCTATCGATACTTCCGCTTCACCCGGACGCGCCGGCGCGCGCAGATGCAGGGAACGCCGGTCTCGACCCTGATTCTCGGGCGCGCCGCGGACGCCGAGGTGCTGTTGCGGGCGATCGAGAGCGGGGCGGTGCATCAATTGTCGCCGGCCGGCATCCTCTCGCCGTCGCCGGCCGATCAGGGCCAGACGGTCCGCGGAATTGCAGTGCTCGGGCGATTTTCCGACCTCCAGCGGGTGAGCGTCGATCTCACGGCGCGTGGGATCGAGCTGCGGCGGCTGATCCTGACGCCGTCCGCGTTCGAGGCCGGGGCGAGCGTCGAGGGTGCCCTGGCGGCGGCGCGCCGGCTCGGGATCGCCACCAACCGGCTGCCGTCGCTTGAGGACGGCGGCAATCCATTGCGTCTGGCGCCGGTGGCGGTCGAGGACCTGCTGCTGCGCCCGAGCGTGGCGATCGACAATCACCGCCTGGAAAGCTTCGTGCGCGGACGCAGCGTCGTCGTCACCGGCGGCGGTGGATCGATCGGGTCCGAATTGTGCGACCGCATCGCCCGGTTCGGCGCGGCGCGGCTCCTGGTGATCGAGAACTCCGAGCCGGCCATGCATGCCGTCATGGAGTCGCTCGGCGCCAAGGGCAATCCGGTCATCATCGAGGGGCGGATCGCCGACATCCGCGACCGGCCGCGCATCGACAAGCTGTTTTCCGATTTCAAGCCTGACCTCGTGTTTCACGCCGCCGCGCTCAAGCATGTGCCGGTGCTGGAACGCGACTGGGACGAGGGCGTCAAGACCAACGTGTTCGGCTCCGTCAACGTCGCCGAGGCGGCCGTGCGGGCCGGCGCCCGCGGCATGGTGATGATCTCGACCGACAAGGCGATCGAGCCGGTGTCCGTGCTCGGTGCGACCAAGCGGTTCGCCGAGATGTACTGCCAGGCGCTCGACGCCGGGTTCGCGCGGCGCGCCGGCCCGGCGAGCGCAGAGCCGATGCGGCTGATCGCCGTGCGGTTCGGCAATGTGCTGGCGTCGAACGGATCCGTGATCCCCAAGTTCAAGGCGCAGATCGAGGCGGGTGGCCCGCTGACCGTGACGCATCCCGACATGGTGCGCTACTTCATGACGATCCGTGAGGCCTGCGACCTGGTACTGACGGCCGCCAGCCATGCCCACGGTCCGGACAACTCCGACGTGTCGGTCTACGTGCTCAACATGGGACGGCCGATCAAGATCGTAGATCTCGCCGAGCGTCTGATCCGGTTGAGCGGGCTCGAGCCCGGACGCGACGTGACGATCGAGTTCACCGGCATCCGCCCGGGCGAACGGCTGAACGAGGTTCTCTTCTCGCACGAGGAGCCTTCGGCCGAGATCGGAATCCCCGGCGTGGTGGCGGCCCGGCCGGTCTTCGTGCCGATCGACGACATGCGGGCCCGCCTCGCCGCGCTCGACCAAGCCCTGAAGCTCGGCGACCGCGAGGCGGTCTTTCAGGTGCTTCGCGACACGGTTCCAGACTTCAAGACTGCGGCGGCGTAGTCTGCCCGATAGAGCGGGATGCCATTAATACCAACGGACCTCATTGTTGACCGTAAGCGTCGTTTTGGCGCCACCTTCTGCGAGGGGTTGTGAGGGTCGATTGTGCC
>NZ_JACAAX010000081.1 GCF_013377085.1 Rhodoplanes sp.
ACATCGCTCAACCAGTAAAGCTGCTTGCTCATCAAGGGCTCCGTACCCCCGGAGCTCTTGAATCAGTCGACGATCCGCGCTGCAAGCAAATTGAGTCCCGACCCTAGTCCCCCAGCCATTTCTGAATTTCTCAAAAAATCAAAGAATTGACCGACGAACTGCCGCCCGGGATCGGGACGGCTTCGGACGGCCTGGTGGGCAAAACCAGCACGCCCATGGCGTGCTGTGGCCGGCCTGCCACGTCTCGAGGTTAAACCAGCGGGCGACCCGGTCTGCTTGTCAAGAGTTCTTTACATGGGCACAACAATACCGTTCAATTGGCCATTCACTGACGAATTCCTAGTGAAGGCAGCGGGCGGCCGGAGACTTCTCCAGCCGCCCGTTTTTCATGTCGGCGCGGGTGGCGCCCTGCGCCACGCCCGCCGGTGCCTCCCGCCGCCACGCCTCGACGCGGAGACCTCGCTGACGAATGAAAAAAAAGCCCCGCCATCCCGGAGGGGGCGGGGCGAAGTCTAGGGAGGAAACGCCCAAGGAGGGCACCACCAACCGTCAGGCCGGCGGCCTCGGATGGCGGGGAGAACCGCCAAATCACTCGGCGAACATACGCGATGTTGCATCGCAGCAAAAGCTCGTCACATCACCACTCGGAAAGGCCCTTAAGTCCAAGGTCGTACAACTCCAGGCTATATGTCCGGATTGCCGGTCAGCGCGCTGGGCGCTCGGCGCCTGGCAAAAGCGAACGGGCGGCCAGTTTCCTGCCGCCCGCCACTCGTTGGTACCGTTCCTCCCTAGACAGGCGGTACATCAATAAGGAAAGAGGATATCCCGCCTTCTGTGAAGTCGGGGCGAGTACGCACGGGGTTCCAGTTACGGAAAAACCCGAGATCGTCTTTGAAGTCCAGCGCGTGCACTGCCGCATTTCTGACGGCATCACTTGGCCGTCATGACCGCGCCCTTGCATGCACTTCAGTTGCTGCCATAGGCAGGTCGAGGAAACGGGGACTGTTTTCGGTCTCGGCGCGCACCTTCACGACGCGGGCGACCGAGGTGCCGCAAGCCGCGCGGGAACGTGCTTGCGCGATTTGGCCAGGCGCCAGACCGTGCGGCGCCCAGCTCGTTCCGACCGGGCAGGCCAGGGAATTCCCCGGCCCGCTCGCCTCATGCCCCCAGCGGCTTCACGTGCCAGACCCGCTCGCAATAGTCGAGGATCGAGCGGTCGGACGAGAACTTGCCCATCCGCGCGACATTGATGATCGACATCCGGGTCCAGGCGTCGGTGTCGCGCCACAGGGCGGCGACCCGGTCCTGGCAGTCGACATAGGCCTGGTAGTCGGCCAGCACCATGAACGGATCGTGCCAGAGCAGGCCGTCGAGGAGCGGGCGGAACAGGTTGGGATCGCCGGGCAGGGTGCCGGAGCCGATCAGGTCGATGACGGCGCGCAACTCGGCGTTCTGCTCGTAGACGCGCCGCGGGCTGTAGCCGGCCGCCTTCGAGGTTCGCACCTCGTCGGCCGTTAGACCGAACAGGAAGAAGTTCTCCGCCCCGACCTCCTCGCGGATCTCGATATTGGCGCCGTCGAGCGTGCCGATGGTCAGCGCGCCGTTGAGCGAGAACTTCATGTTGCCGGTGCCGCTCGCCTCCTGGCCGGCCGTCGAGATCTGCTCGGAGAGGTCGGCGGCCGGGTAGATCATCTGCCCGGCCTTGACGCTGAAATTGGGGAAGAACACCACCTTGATGCGGTCGCGCATGTCGGGGTCGTCGTTGACCAGCTCGCCGACCGCCGTGACCAGCCTGATCATCAGCTTGGCGATGAAATAGCCGGGCGCCGCCTTGCCGCCGAACAGGAAGGTGCGCGGCACCATGTCGAGGTCGGGATTGGCCTTCAGGCGCCGATAGAGCGTGAGAATGTGCAGCACGTTGAGGTGCTGGCGCTTGTACTCGTGGATGCGCTTGACCTGCACGTCGAACAGCGACTCCGGATCGACGACGATGCCGGTGCGGTCCTTGATCACGGCGGCGAGCTGCCGCTTGTTGTCGCGTTTCACCTCGCGCCAGCGCTGCCGGAAGGCCGGGTCGTCGGCCGCGGGCTCGAGCTTGCGCAGGTCGCCGAGCCGTGTCGGCCACGCGTCGCCGACCGTCTCGGTGATCAGCCGCGACAGGGCCGGGTTGCTCACCAGCACGAAGCGGCGTGGCGTGACGCCGTTGGTGACGTTAAGGAATCGCTCCGGCAGCATCGCCACCCAGTCGGACAGAACCTGGGTCTTCAGCAGCTCGGTGTGGAGCGCGGCGACGCCGTTGATGGCATGGCTGCCGGCGCAGGCGAGATTGGCCATGCGCAGGGAGCGGCGGCCCGTCTCGTCGATCAGCGACATCCGCCGCACGCGGTCGTCCTCGCCCGGATAGACGCGGCGCACGCCGTCGATCAGGCGTTGGTTGATCTCGAAGACGATCTCGAGATGGCGCGGCAGCAGCGCGCCGAACAGGTCGACATGCCAGGTTTCCAGCGCCTCCGGCAGCAGCGTGTGATTGGTGTAGCCGAACGTCTTTTGGGTGACCTCCCAGGCGGCGTCCCACTCCAGCCCGCAATCGTCGAGCAGCAGCCGCATCAGCTCGGGCACGGCGACGGCCGGATGGGTGTCGTTGAGTTGGGCGGCCCAACGGTGATGGAAGGTCTCGGGCGTGCCGCCGAAACGCAGGTGGGCGCGCAGCATGTCCGCGATGGCGCAGGCGACGAAGAAGTATTGCTGCTTCAACCGCAGCGCCTTGCCCTGCGGCGAGGCGTCGTTCGGGTACAGCACCTTGCTGATGGTCTCGGTGGAGACCTGCTCCTCGACGGCCCGGCCGTAATCGCCGACATTGAAGCTGGCGAAGTCGAACGACTGCACGGCCTCGGCCCGCCACAGGCGGAGCAGGTTGCAGGTCTTCACCCGGTAGCCGAGGATCGGGGTGTCGTGCGGCACGCCCTTGACCACCTCGCCCGGGTGCCAGCGCACGCGATAGCGGCCCTTCTCGTCCCGGTAGGGCTCGGTATAGCCGCCGAAGCCGACCTCCACGGCCCGCTCCGGCCGCGCCACCTCCCACGGATAGCCGAGATGCAGCCACTTGTCGGTGAGCTCGACCTGCCAGCCGTTGCGGATCTGCTGGGTGAAGATGCCGAACTCGTAGCGGATGCCGTAGCCGATCGCCGGCACCTCCAGGGTGGCGAGCGAATCGAGGTAGCAGGCCGCCAATCGCCCGAGGCCGCCATTGCCGAGACCCGGCTCCTCCTCGTGCTCGACCAGATCCTCGAGCCGGATGTGCATGCGCGACAGGGCTTCGCGCATCGCGTCATAGATGCCGAGATTGATCAGATTGGCGGCGAGCTGCGGCCCCATCAGGAACTCGGCCGACAGATAGGCGACCATGCGGCCGTCCGGCCGGTGCAGCAGCGCGTCGAGCGACTGCACGCCGCGCTGGAACAGGCGATCGCGCACGGCGTAAGCGGTCGCCAGATAGTAGTCGTTGCGCGACGCCGTCGCCGGATGCCGGCCCTGGAAATAGTAGAGATAGTCGCGGACGGCACACGCCAGGGTGTCGGGATCGAGCCCCGTGCGGACATCGTGGCCCGGTTCGGTGATTTCAGCCGCTATGACGGACGGGAACATCGATGCCTAGCTCCTGAGTATCGGTCCGCGGCGCAGCGCGACGCGGACCCGCAATGATCGGCGGACGGGCGGCACCAAGCCGCCCCCTGTCAATGCCCGCGCTCGCCCCGCTGCCGACGGCGCCACATCGCGCGGGAGATGCGAGCACCCGGGCCGCGCGTGCTGCGCGCGCGGCTAGAACGAGCAGCGGTCGTAGGCGAGCTCCATCCCGTCCATGCCCGGAAAAACGCGGGAAATCTTGTCGGGGCCGACGACCTTCACGCTGAACTGCATGCTCGAGAGCATGATGTCGGTCGCGCAGGAGGCCAGCAGGTGGACGGTCGAGCCGTCCTCCTTCCGGGTCTTGATGGTGCAGCGCGCGCTCGCCCCTCGGATGGAATTGCCCTCGATGATGAAGCCGCTGCCGTGCAACTCCGACTTCGGCCGGAAGGCGATGCTGCCGCCCTTCTTCACGAACACGTTCGAACAGACGGCACGGTCGGTCGCCCAGGCACCGTCGAGATCCATGGCGGGTGCAGCGGAACCCGGAAGGACGAGCCCCGCCGCGACCGCGATCAGGCGCCAAGCCGCACGCAGGCAGGTCGGACGCAGGCGGGTCGCACCCAAACGTGTCATCGCTCCGGTCCTCTGATCGCGCCGCCGGCGCGTGAGCCGCTGCGGCCAGCCCCAGACAGCCCGGGCGTGCAAAGCCATGGTGCTGTGCCGGCATCGCCCGTCGGGACAGGCCGGTGCCTGCCAATTCGTCCGGTAGTTTGGACAATTATGGCCAGTGCGGCCTTGATGGTTGTCAAGGCGTCGGCGCCGCGCTCATTGGCTTATTCCGAGGACGACCGAGGTAGGGACCGACCGGGCAGGGGCGCTCGCACCGCGATGTGCATCGCAACCGGCACCAAGGATCGAAACCGATGACCAGAGCTTTGCCTGCGCTCTTCGTGCTCCTGGCGCTGATCGCCACGGCCGCCGCTCAGTCCTGCAACCCCCAGGCGGGCGGGTCCGCCTGCGGGGCGCCCACCCGGGGCGGCCCGATCGACTTTTCGAACCCGAGCGACGACCCCCGCGCCTCGCGGACGCCGTTCAGCGGAGTCAGCAACATCGGCCGCCATCTCACGCGCAACGATCCCCCGGCGACCTTCGGGTCGATCACGTTCAGCGGCGGCCGCGCCCGGTGCGCCGGCCTGTTCCGCTCGGGCAATTGCTGACCATCATCCCAGCCAAGGAAACGCCTCATGCCCTTTGGATCGGCTCAAATCCGCGTTGCCGTGATCGCGGCGGCTGTTCTGGCGGCCGTCCTTCCGGTTCGCGCTCAGGACCAGGTGGAGCGGACCATCGAGCAGTTCGCCTGCAAGGACGTGATGCGGGACAGCGGCCCCGACCGGGACGTCGCCATCGCGTTCCTGCACGGCTACCTGCTGGGTAAGTCCGGCGGCTCGAAATTCAATACCGAGCGGCTGCGCGCCGAGACCAACGCCTTCATCGACCGCTGCCTCGACAATCCGAACGAGAAGGCCGAGCAGGCGATGATCGGGGTGAAGAAATAGGACGGCTGCTTTGGGGGCCCCGCCGTCGTCGGTGCGGGGCGCCCGGAGCGCGACGCCTGCTGCTCAATTCGCGCGTCGCGGGCCGCGGGGGCCGCCGACCTCGGCGTCGCCGATCCGGTCGCGGATCATCATCATCACCGTGGTGATGTCCTCGAAGGCGCGGTTGTGGGCGTTGCCGCGCAGCTTGGTCAGGTCGAACACCTCGATCTTCTCGCGCTCGAACTCGCTCTGATAGGGCTCCTGGGCCGGATCGACCTCGCCGAGGCGCGGCACGCCGCCCCAGATGGTCTGCGACAGGCTCAGCGCCTGGTCGTCCTGCGAGACGAACAGCAGTATGCGGGGCCGCGGCGCGCCGATCCGGCGGATCTGCGCCCGGAACACGTCGACGTCGACATCGGGCGCCACCAGCATCACGTTCCTGATCTTGGCGCCGATCCGGCCGGGCCGGATCGACATCGAGCGCAGCGCCTCGAGCGTGACCCAGTTGCCCATCGAGTGCGCCAGGACGTTGATCTCCTTCACGGCGGGATTGGCGGCGACGAGATCGAGCAGCTCCTCGAGGCCGTCGCGCGAAAAATTGGCGCTCTCCCGGTCGTACGTGTAGGAGCGCAAGGCGAGCTCGCCGCGCGACGGCCAGGTGAACAGAACCGGGATGCCTTGCGCCTTCGAATCGTGGACGATCTGGGCGAACCGGTAGATGGCGTCGTCGAAGCGATTGTTGAAGCCGTGGACGAAGACCAGCACCCGGCTTTTGCCGTTCTGCCTTGCGGCCGCCGTGATGGCCGCAGTGAGGTCCTGCTTCTGCAGGAAGTCCGCCGAGACGGTGACGAACTCGCGCGCCGGATCGCCGGGTGGTGCCGCGGGCCGCTTGACCTCGCCGATGGTGCGCGCCTCGTCGGGCGGGATCGACACCGTCACGGCCGCGAAGGCGAGGCCATCGGCGCGCTCGCCGGAAAACATCAGACCGGCATCGGCGGTATCGCGGCGCCGCGTGGTGGCGGCCAGAACCTTGACGCGCGAGGTTCCTTCCGCAGTCTTCGCCACCGGCACCAGCATGCCCTGAGACGGCGCCCCGCCGCCGCAGCCGGCGGCGCCGAGCGCCAGGCCGAGCGCGACGAGGAGCGAGAGACGGTTCGTCCAGCTCATGGCGCCGGGCGGCGTCATCGGCCGGGCGGGGCCGGTTTGGCTTTGCCGGGCGCGGCCTGAGCGGCGCCGGCCGATGCGCGCGCCCGTGGCTCGGTCGTCAGGCGCTCGACCACGGTCCAGCCGTGCTCCTCGATGCCTTGCCGCGCGGCTGCCGTCACGGTTCCGGACAGCCTGATCTCCACAGCGTTGCCCAGCCGGTTCTCCTTGATCATCTGATCGAGCGAGGCGACGAGATCGCTCACCGGCCCGGTCCAGGCGAGCTGGTCGAGCGGCAGGACGGCGACGACCTTGCCGCCGGCGGTGCGGTTGAGCGGGAAGCCGATGATGTCCGTGAAGTCCGCGAACGGCGCGACCCGCGTGTGCTGATCGGCGATGAGCTCGGCCCGTCGCCGGAAGAAGAAGGCGAGGTCGCGGGTCGAGGCGGTGGCGACGCGGGCAACGAAGAGCTGGCGGTTCTTCACGCCCGTCATGCGCGTCAGCGCCGCCACGATGACGGTCTGGTCGGTGGGCGTGAACGAGGTGTTGTCGAGGAACGTGCCGGCGAGCGGGGCAGGGACGCCGAGCGCCGCGAGCTTGCCGCGATTGAGCTCGCGCAGCTCCGAGGGCGTCTTGTCGAACACGATCTGCCCCATGTCCTCGGCGGACTTGCTGTAGGAGACCGCCACGCCCGCGCCGCCCGGGATCGCCATGAAGGCGCCGCTGACCGTCAGGTTCCCCAGCGCGGTGACGCGGGCGGTCTCGTCGAGCGCTGCGGCGAGCGGCTTGAAGTCGGTGTAGGGATCGACGCCGAGCTGGCGCGCGAGCTGGCGCTTGGCCGAGGCGATGCCGAGCGCGCTGTCGGCGAGGCTGTCGCGCCCGCGGCCCGGGTTCGACGCCGCCGCGCCGATCCGGCTGAACAGAGTGCCGACCCCGGACATGCTCCGCTCGATCGTGTCGACCGGATTGGTGACCAGCCCCACCGCCAGATCGACCGGCTTCTTGGCCGCCGCCGCGGCGGCATTCACGTAGGTCTGCGACGTGCTCATCTGCTGGAGCGTCGCCAGCGCCTGCAGCTCGCGCAGGCGGACCTCGAGCAGGTCGCGCCCTTCGACGTGATGGCGGCCCTGGGCCGTGCGGATCGTGAAGACCTGCAGGAAGCCGTCGCTGCGGACCGGGTCCTCGACCTGGTAGTTGGACCCGCGGGCCCGCGCGCCCAGCACGGCCTCGGCCGAGAGGGACGGTGGTTCCTCGATCGGCGCCGCCCGGGCGACGGCAGTCGGCGACGCCACGATCGCGGCCATGGCGGCCGCGGCCAGAGCCCTGAACGCCCAGTCAGTCATGTCCGGTGTCCGATGCTGTCTGGTTCGGTCGCGCCGCGCCGGACGGTCCGCCGGCGGGGTCGCTCAGCGGCCGATATTGATGAGCTGGACCCGACGGTTCTCGGCGGCCTCCGGCTTGGCGCGGTTCAGGAGTTGCTCCTCGCCCAGCCCGACCGCCTCGACCCGGGACGGCGAGATGCCGAACGGATTGATCAGGGCGTCGCGGATCGCGTCGGCGCGCTGCTGGCTGAGCTTGAGGTTGTACTCGCGGTTGCCGGTGCCGTCGGTGTGGCCGACCACCAGGAACTTGTAGCCCTGCAGATAGGGGTGATAGAGCGAGTCCGCGATCAGCCCGACGGTGCGATACGATTCCGGGCGGATGCGGGCCGAGTCGTAGTCGAACTGGATGGCGACCGTGATCTGCGCGAGCTTCTCGAGCTGTGCCGAGAGGGGCTCGCGATTGACGCGGTTCGCGCGGGCCGGGTCCTTGAGGCTCGCCTGGGCCTGCTGGCGCAGCAGCGCCGCATTGAGGCCGGGCGTCGCCTCGATGCCCTGAAGGCTGCTGACCAGGTCGCCCGAGCTGAGCTTGGTCTGCGCCATCGCCAGCGACGCCGCCGCGGTGAGCGCGATCGCCGTCGCGATGGCGTAAGTTCGCAGAGTCATGACCGTTTCCTTCCGTGTGCGGTCGTCGGATGTCGGCCCGGAGCGAGCGGTGAGCGCTACCGGTAGCCGGCGTCCGTCACGGCCTGGCGGCACTGCGGACTGGCGTTGCGCTCGGCCTTGAAGAAGCATTCCAGCAAGTTGCCGTCGCCCGCCTGGACGCCCTGGCACAGCCGGCGGATGTCGGCGTCGCAGACCTTCAGCACATAGCTGCGGGCGTCGGCGCGCTTCTGCAGCAGGCTCGCGACCTCGGCGAACGCCACCTTGCATCCGGACGACACCTTGGCCTGGTTCTGGCTCAGGCATTGCTGGACGCGACCGCCGCCGAGATTCACCTTCTTGCAGAACTGGTCGATGTCCTTTCCACAGCGGACGGCGAGACGGTCGATCGCCTCGGCGTAGCCGATCGTCTGCGCCGCAGCGGGCGCGGCCGTCGCCATGACCAACGACGCGGCGAGCGCCACCCACAGTCTCTTCATGCGATGCTCCTCGTCGGCGTCGTCGGCCGATCTGAATGGCGAGACCGGCGGTGCGGCCGGCCTCGCAGGGGCGGGTCGTTCAGCTTTTCGGCGGCTCGACCTTGGTCCAGCGGCTGTCGGGATTGAAGGTCGTGATCTTCGGTGCGGCTTTGCCGGTATCCGCCCCGAGATCCGTCTCGTAGACGACGCCGTCATGGCCGACCGCGAAGGTCTTGACGCCGGAGATGCCGTAGCGGGCCGGATAGGCCAGCACGGCGAAGCCGCCGATCATCCGCCCTTTCACCACGTAGTCCATGGCGCCGCCCGGCGCCTTGTCGCCCTGCCGGGTGAGAATGCGGAAATAATAGCCGTGGTACGGAACAGGGCCGCTGTCCTTGGCCTTGTAGCCTTCGCTCACGGCGCCGGCGACCAGCGGACCGAGCGGGCTCGCCGGCTCGCCCTGCTTGGTCGGCCAGAACAGCCCGTCGGTCTTGCCGGGCGCGCTTCTGAACTTCCGCGCATAGTCGGGCGCGCCGTTGTCGGTTCGGGCTCGCGCCGCGTAGTCGCGCTGCGCGTCGACGACGGCGAGCAGCGTCTGGATGGTGTCGAGCTCGTTGCGGCCGATCGCCCGGTTGAGCATCTCCTCGCGGCCGGCCTCGGCGTCGAACCGCCAGGCGTCGCCGCTCTTCACGATCGGGAACGGGAACGGGAAGTCGTCGTCGCCGACCGAGAGCACGGCCTTGGCGTCGCCCTCGCTTTTCACGCTGGACTTCTGGCCATAGGCGGCGACGAACCGCTCGACCCGCTGGGCGTCCTGGACCGGGTCGCCGCTGAGGATCCAGTCACGAAACGATGGCCCCAGGATGCCGACGATCGCGGCCTGGTCCTTGGCCTTGGCGGCCTGGACCAGCGCCTCGGCCGCCGCCTGCGGCGTGGCGAAGGATGTCTGCTGCGGCTGGGGCTTCTGGGCCGCCGTCGCGGCACCGGTGGCCAGCAGGACGCAGAGGCCTGCGACGGCCACGAGCAGACGGATCACGCGAGACGTGGGTCGTGACGACATGGCGCTTCTTTCGCGGAACGAGCGGACGAGACCGGGGCGGAGCGCGGAGCAGAAGGTCGTGCTCATCGCCGGCCTCCCCGACCACCGCCGCCGCCGCCGCCACGGAATCCGCCTCCGCCTCCGCCGCCGCGGAACTCCCTGCCGCCACCGCCGCCGCCGCGAAACTCTCTGCCGCCGCCGCCGCCGAGCCCGGCACCGCCGCCCCGCGGACCGCCGCCGCCCAGTTGGGCC
>NZ_JACAAX010000082.1 GCF_013377085.1 Rhodoplanes sp.
CCGCGCCTTTACCGGCGATTCCGCCCGGCCTTCCCGATCGCCTCAGCGTTCAGCTTCCGATCGAGTTCGCACTCTGGACGCGGGCTGGTCAGGATGCACGCAAGCTTTGATCGCATCCGCAAAACTGTTGTCTCCAATGTGTCACAAATCCGTATAGGAGGCCGCCTATCCGTATGGGCTAGGCGTTTTCCGGCGGAATGGAAACCGGTTTGTCGCAGGGAATGCGTTCACGTCGGCAACTGTGCGGGCTGTGATTCCAGCGGAATGGAACTCGCTCCAGGCGAGGACGGGCCGGTTGGTCCGGTGAGGGACATGTCGATCACCTATCCGGATTCCAATCGGAAGATCCTCCGCGACCTCCTGATATCCGACTACAATGATCTCGGACGTCAGTTGGCACACCGGCTTGGCTCGATCGAGCTCGCTCGGGAAGCTCTGCAGGATACGTTTCTTCGTCTGGAGAGAATCGCCGATGTCGGCCAGATGCGGAGTCCGAAGGCCTATCTTCTCAGGATCGCGCTCAACATTGCGATCGATCGGCGCCGTGCAGAAAGCCGGCACTTGACCGCAGCGGAGGTCGATTCTTTATTGAGCCTTCCGGACGAGTCGCCGGATCCCTGCCGGACCCTGGAGGCCCGATCCGATCTTGAGCTGCTGACGCGGGCGATCGACGAGTTGCCGCAGCGTTGTCGTGAAATCTTCCTCGCGGCCCGCGTCGGCGACGTGCCGCATCGCGATCTGGCGGAGCGGTTCGGGGTCTCGGTCCGGACCATCGAGATCGAATTGAAGACCGCGGTCGAGCATTGCGCCGCCCGGCTCGGAAGAAAATGGAAGCGTCGCTTCGGTCCGCGGCCGCGTGACACGTCTTTCGAATAGAGCCGGAGCCGGTGCAAAGGGTGCCGGGCCCGGCACGGAAGTGACGGGCTGTGACCGAAGCCGACAAAGAACCTCCGGATCTCGATCCGCTGCAGCTCGAGGCGCTCGACTGGATCATTCGCCTCAAGTCGGGCGAGGCGACCATCGAGGACGCCGAGAGCTTCAAGCGCTGGCGATCCGCCGACCTGAATCACGAGGTCGCGTTTCGTGATGCAGCGCGGACCTGGAGGCTGCTCGGCGCGGCGGCCGGCGCCGTGGCGAAGCAGTATGCGCCGCCGCCGATATCGTCTCGATCGCCGCTGAAGCTCGGACGACGGGCCGTGCTGGTCGGCTCCATCGCCGCTTCGGTCTCGGCTGTCGCGGTGCTCGGGACGCATCCGCCGCTGGGACTGTGGCCGTCGTTCGACGAGCTCGCCGCCGACTATCGGACCGGCAAGGGGGAGCGCCGCAAGATCATCCTGTCCGACGACGTGTCGGTCGAGCTGAACACGCAGACCAGCCTGTCGGTGGAGGAGCCGCCGCATCGGCTCGTGCTGGTCGCGGGCGAGGCCATGATCGTGTCCCGTCCTGGCGGGGCCGGCCGATCGCTCTCGGTCAAGGCGGGCGGGGGCCGCATCGCGGCCGGCGCGGCGGAGTTCAGCGTGCGGCTGGACGATGGAGCCGCGAAGGTGGTCTGCTTCTCCGGTGATGTCGTTCTCCACCACGACCGCGGGGCGTTGCCGTTGACGCGCAACCAGCAGGCCGAGTATTCCGCCGCCGATCTCGGGACAGCCAGTCAGGCCGATACCGAGATCGCCGCGTCCTGGACGAATGGCCTCCTGATCTTCAAGAATCGTCCGCTCGCCGAGGTGATCGAGGAAGTGAACCGCTACCGCGCGGGACGCATTCTGCTCACCCGCGCGGAGCTTGGGCCGCGGCTGGTGAACGCCGCCTTCCATATCGACCGCCTCGACGACATCCTGGCGCAGATCAGGGATCTGTTCGGTGCCAGCATCACGGTTTTGCCGGGCGGTCTCGTTCTGGTCGGCTGAGCCGACAGTCGGCGCCACGCGCGAGCGGAACCGCCGGTCGGTCCTCCGCTCGGCCGTCGATGCCGCACGGCGTCTACGCTGCACGAAGTATTTCAAAGCCGCACCTCCCGAATAAATCGATTCGTAACTCCCCGTTCCGGCGCGTCTGATTCACGAGAGCGGAGAACCGGCGCGCACTGCGCGGCCGGGGGGAGGTGTCGTTTGCCCGGGTTGCCTCGATCAGGCCGTCGCCATGCGCGCGATGGCCGCCGTCGCTACGGACGGTGGCGGATGCGGACGGATGCCGGCGTCGTGGCGACGCTCGCGGCGGCGCTGGCGGTGTATCCGCTGTCCGCGTCGGCCCAGCCGGCCGACGCAGCCACGGCGCCGCCCGCCCCGTCGGCGAGCACGGCGCCGGCGGCCGGCAAGCCGGCGGCCGGGAAGGAGCGTCCCGCACGCTTCGACATCAACGACTTCGAGATCCGCGGCGCTCACGCGCTGCGCCAGATCGATCTCGAGGAAGCCGTCTATCCGTTCGTCGGCCCGAACCGCAGCGCCGACGACGTCGAAAAGGCGCGGGCCGCGCTGGAGAAGGCGTATCACGGCCGCGGCCTGCAGACCGTCGGCGTCGCCGTGCTGAGCCAGGATCCGGCGACCGGCGTGGTCGTCCTCAACGTGACGGAGCAGAAGGTCGGGCAACTCCGGGTGAACGGGTCGCGGTTCTTCGACGTCGACCGGATCAAACGGACCGCCGGGGCGGTCGCGGAAGGCAAGCTGCCGAACTTCAACGACATCAGCAAGGACATCGTACGGCTGAACCAGTGGCCGGACCGCCGCGTGACGCCGGCGTTGCGGGCCGGCGTGACGCCCGGCACGGTCGATATCGATCTCAACGTCGAGGACAAGTTCCCGCTGCACGCCAGCGCCGAGGTGAACAACCGCCAGAGCCCGAACACGGTGCCGACGCGCACCACCTACACGGTCCGCTACGAGAATCTGTGGCAGCTCGGCCATTCGGCGAGCTTCAGCTATCAGGTCGCGCCGCAGGCGCCCGAGCAGGTGACGGTGTTCTCCGGGTCCTATCTCTGGCGGCCGGTCGATACCGACCGCTTCAACGTGCTGTTCTACGCGGTCGATTCGAAGAGCAACGTGGCGACGGTCGGGGGAAGTAACGTGGTCGGCCCGGGCCAGGTGGTAGGCACCCGGCTGATCGTGACGCTGCCCGGCCTCGAGGGCTTCTTCCACACGGTGTCGCTCGGCATCGACTACAAGCACTTCGGCCAGATGATGGAGTCGGGTTCTCAGAACTTCTCGACGCCTGTCACCTATTTCCCCGGTTCGGTCAACTACAGCGCCACTTGGCAGCGCGAGGGATCGCTGACGCAGCTCAATGCCGGCGCCGTCTACGGCTTCCGCGGGCTCGGCAGCGAGCCCGACGACTTCGACGCCAAGCGCTACAGGGCGACCGAGCAGTTCGCGATCCTCAAGGGCGACCTGTCGCACACCCACGACCTTCCCGAAGGTTTTCAGGTGTTCGGCAAGGTGCAGGGCCAGATCACCGACCAGCCGCTGGTGTCGAGCGAGCAACTCAGTGTCGGCGGTCTCGACACGGTGCGGGGCTATCTGGAGACGGAGACGCTCGGCGACTACGGCGTGATCGGCACGGCCGAGCTGCGAACGCCCGATATCGCGGGCTGGTTCCGCGCGACCTTCAAGCCGCCGGCGCCGCCGCCGGCGCCGTTCGACGTCACGATGGTCAACGAGTGGAAGCTGTTCGCCTTCGGCGACGCCGGTTTCACCCGCATCCACGATCCCCTCCCGGAACAGACGCAGCAGTACGAGCTGGCGAGCTACGGCTTCGGGACGCGGTTCAAGGTGTTCAACTATTTCAGCGGCTCGGTCGCCTGGGCGATGCCGCTGATCAGTCAGACCTACACGTCAGCCAATCACCCCCGCGTGCTGTTCCGCTTCTGGGGCGAATTCTGAAGGGGCCGTTTCCATGGGTTTCGATCTCGTCTCGCGCATCCTGCGCATCCCCGGAGCGGGCTCGCGCCGCACCGGGCGGAGCCTCGCGCTCGCGCTGATGCTCGGCTTGTGGGCGGCTGCGCTGCTGCCGGCCGGGTCCGCCCAGGCCTGGTGGAACGACGAGTGGTCGATGCGCAAGAAGATCACGGTCGACACCGCGCCGTCGGGTGCCGCCGTCAACGAGCCGGTCGGCACCGTGCCGCTTCTGGTCCGTCTGCATGTAGGCAACTTCCGTTTCGCCGCCGCCAAGGAGGACGGAGCCGATCTGCGCTTCGTCGCCGGCGACGACAAGACGCCGCTCAAGCACCACGTCGAGAAGTGGGATTCGCTCCTCGGCGAGGCGCTGGTCTGGGTGCAGGTGCCCAACCTCGCGCCCGGCGCCAAGTCGGACTTCTGGCTCTATTACGGAAACAAGAAGGCCGTCTCGGTGGCCGACGCCAAGGCGACCTTCGATCCCGACACCGTGCTGGACTATCACTTCGCCGAGCGCGGCACGCCGGCGCAGGATTCCTCGCCCTGGGGTAACGGGGCGCAGAGCTCCGGCCAGCCCGCCGACGGCGCCATCATCGGCACCGGCCTGCGGCTCGACGGCCGTACCCCGCTGACGCTTCCCGGCTCGCCCTCGCTCGCCTTCGCGGACGCGATGCCGTTCACCTGGTCGACCTGGTTCAAGATGGCCGCGGCGCAGCCCAATGCCGCGCTCTATGCGCGCCGTGAGGGACGCAACGCCCTGGTGATCGCGCTCGACAACGGCGCCCCGGTCGTCGAGGTGACGCGCGACGGCGCCGCCGAGCGCAGCGCCGCGGCCGCCCCGGTCGCACCGAACACCTGGCATCACCTCGCCGTGGTGTCGAACGGCACCCAGATCGCCGTCTTCCTCGACGGTCAGCCCTACGGCAGCCTCGCCGCCGCGACGCCGGCGCTCGGCTCGCCGGCGCTGCTCGGCGGCGACACTCCTCGGCCGGTGGCGCAACCCGCGCCTGCGCCCGTCCCCGATGCGGGAGCGGGTGGCGCCCCGGCCGAGGCAACGCCTGCGGCGCCCGCCGGCGATGCGGCCGAGGCTCCGGCTCCGGCGGTGCCGGCGACGGTCGCCGCGATCGGCTTCGCCGGCGACGTCGACGAACTGTCGATCTCCAAGGTGGCGCGTCCGGCCGGCTTCGTCCGCGTGCAGGCGATCGGGCAGGGCGGCGACGTCGGCAAGCTCGTCGCCTACGGGATCGACGAGGAGACGGCGAGCTGGCTCTCCGGCTACTTCGCCGTGATCCTCAAGTCGGTGACGCTCGACGGCTGGGTCGTGATCGGCTTCCTGGCCGTGATGGCGGTGATCTCCTGGGTCGTGATGGTCGACAAGGCCACCTACCTGGCGCGCCAGTCCAAGGCGAACGACCTGTTCATCGAGCGTTTCCGCGAGCTCGCCGCGGACGTCACGGCGATCGACGCCGGCGATCCCGACGACGTGTCGAGCCTCGGCGGCCGCGCCAACGCGAAAGACATGCGGCTGCTGCGCAACGCATCGCTCTACCGCATCTATCACGTCGGCGTCGCCGAGCTGAAGCATCGCTTCGACGGCAAGGAGAAGCGCCGTCTGAAGGGCGCCTCGCTCGCCGCCATCCGGGCGACGCTCGACGCCAGCCTGGTGCGGGAGAGCCAGAGGCTCAACCGGCTGATGGTGTTGCTCACCATCGCCATCTCGGGCGGCCCGTTCCTCGGCCTGCTCGGCACCGTGGTCGGCGTGATGATCACGTTCGCGGCGATCGCCGCGTCCGGCGACGTCAACGTCAACGCCATCGCGCCCGGCATCGCGGCCGCGCTGGTCGCCACCGTCGCGGGCCTCGCGGTCGCGATCCCGGCGCTGTTCGGCTACAACTACCTGATCAGCCGGATACAGGCCCTCACGGCCGACATGCAGGTCTTCGTCGACGAGTTCGTCACGAAGCTCGGCGAGGCTTACCGGTTCGACGGCTCGGACCATCCGCGCTCGATCGCGGCGGAGTGAGCCATGAAACTCAATACCGAAGCCAAGCCCTACGACGACATCAACATCACCCCGATGCTCGATCTCGCCTATGTGCTGCTGGTCATCTTCATCATCATGACGACCGCCACGGTGCAGGGCATGAAAGTCAATCTGCCGAAGGCCTCGGCCTCGCCGAGCCTCGCGCAGCAGACCACCAAGGCCATCACGGTCACCAACGAGGGCCGCATCTTCCTCGATACCATCCCGGTGACCATGGCCGAGCTCGAGCAGCGGCTCGTCCAGCAAAAGGCGCTGACGCCGGAGTTTCCGGTGGTGCTGCGCGGCGACAGCCAGACCCAGTACCAGAACGTGATGGACGTGCTCGACCTGCTCGGCCGGCTCGGCATCACCCAGGTCGGGCTGGCCACCAAGCCGCTGGTGACGTGAGGCGATCATGCAAACCAAACGCGATTCCCGAGATCAAGGACGGCGATGGCTCGGGTTCGCCGTCGGCGGAGCCGTGGTCGTCGCGATCGCGGCAGCCGGCTTCCTGCTGAGCGGCGGCGATCCCGATCCGCCGCGGCGCGTGCAGGAGTTCATGATCGTCAACATCCCGCCTCCGCCGCCGCCTCCGCCGCCCGAAGTGCAGCCGCCGCCCGAGCAGCAGATGGTCGAGCAGCCCAAGATGGTCGAGCCGGAGATCAAGCAGGAGAAGCCGGTCGAGCAGCCCAAGGACGAGAAGCCGAACGACTCGCGGTCCGACGAGCCGCCGGGCCCGCTGGCGCTCGACGCCGATGCCAAGGGGCCGGGCGACATGGCGGCCAAGAAGGGTGGTCGTCCGATCACGGGCGGTGGAGGCGGCGGCAGCCGGTGGGGCTGGTACGCCACCATGGTCCAGACGCAACTCGAGCAGGCGCTGCGCTCCAATCCCAAGACCAAGAATGCAGTGATGCAGGTTCAGGTGCGCGTATGGGCGGACTCGAGCGGTCGGATCAGCCGCATCGTGCTCGTCTCGTCGACCGGAAGCGCGGATGTCGACGACGCCATCCGCAACGAAGTGATGGCCGGGATCGTGCTGCGCGAGCCGCCGCCGGCCGACATGCCGATGCCGATGGTCACGCGCATCACCGCACGGCGGCCGACGTGACCGTGGGCGATGCGACGATGACGACAGTGAAGACGAGAGTGGCGAACGGACGGATCCGCGGAGCCGGGTTGGTGAGCGAGACGAGCGTCAATACAAGGGGGCGGGTAGCCATGTTCCACAATCAAACCGACAGCCGGCGCTTGGCCGTGCTCGCGGCGACCGTCGGGGCGCTGTGCGCCGCGGCGCCGGCCGTCGCGCAGGAGGAGGGTAAGGTCGCTCCGAAACGCCCGACGGTGTCGACGGCCAAGGCGGCCGATCCGAACGCCATGGTCAACCTGGTCAACGGACTGGTCCGCCGTGGGGTCTTCACCGAGGAAGAAGGCACGCTTCTGATCAAGCAGGCACAGGACGAATCCTACGTGGCGCGCCAGGCCGCGAAAGACGCCGGTGCCCGCGCCGAGGAAGCGGCCCGGACCGCGACGGCGGCCGCGGCGGCGGCCTCGCCGCCCGGCGCCCGGCACGTCACCTACGTGCCCGAGGTGGTCAAGCGGCAGTTGCGCGACGAGCTTCGCCAGGAGGTGATGTCGAAGGCGCAGGCGGAAGGCTGGGCGTCGCCGGGCAAGTATCCGGAATGGGCGTCGCGCATTCGCTTCTACGGCGATGCCCGCATGCGCTACGAGAAGCAGACGTTCCCGAAAGGGAACCTGCAGGACTATGCCTACGACTTCAACACCCTCAACAACGGCAAGCCCTACGACCTCGGCTACAGCCAGTCGTGGTATCCGACCTACAACGTCACCGAGGACCGCGAGCGGATGCGGTTGCGCGCCCGTCTCGGCTTCGACGCCGATCTCGGCGACGCCTTCACGTTCGGGATGCGGATCGGGACCGGCGACTCGAGCTCGCCAGTATCGATGAACCAGACGTTCGGAACCACGGGGACCAATTTCAGCAAATACGCGCTGTGGCTCGACCGCGCCTACATCCAGTATCAGCCGGCCTACGAGTTCACGGGCGTGATCGGCCGCTTCGACAACCCGTTCTTCACGGTCCACGACATGGTGTGGAACCGCGACATCGGTTTCGACGGCGGTGCCGTCAAGTTCCGGCGGGACGTGCTGCCTAATCTCACGGGCTTCCTCAACGCCGGTGTGTTCTCGATCTTCAACACGGCGCTCAATGCCGGCATCGATCTCGGCGCGCAGGCCGCGACCGAGCCCTACAAGTACAAGAGCCACGACAAGTGGCTGCAGGGTGCCCAGACCGGGTTTTCGACGCGTTTCGCCGACGTGTGGTCGCTCACGGTCGCCGGTGCGTTCTATAACTTCACCGGCGTCAAGGGGCGGCTGTCGAGCGTGTGCGACACCACCAATGTCGACATCGCCTGCGACACCGACCTGTTTCGCCCGCTGTTTGCCCAGAAGGGCAACACCTACATGGCGCTGCGCAACCAGGATCTGACCGCGCTGGCGACCTACCAGCTCGCCAATGGCGGCGCGGGCCACAACTACCAATATTTCGGCCTCGCCAGCGAGTTTCGCCCCGTGGTCGTTTCGGCCCGCCTCGACAACGCCCAATTCGAGCCCATCCACGTGACGCTCGAGGGCGAGTTCGTCAAGAACACGGCCTTCAACAAGAACGAGGTCGCCGCCATCGCGGTCAACAATTTCGGCCCGACCATCAAGTACTCGGACGGCAACAAGGTGGTCGGCAGCTACGAAGGCGGCGACACCGGCTATTACGGCCGCCTGACGGTCGGCAATCCGGTGCTGCGTCAGTTGTGGGACTGGAACGCCCATATCGGCTACAAATACGTCGAGTCCGATGCCACCGTGGACGCCTTCACGGATGCCGATTTCGGCCTCGGCGGCACCAATCTGAAGGGCTATTTCATCGGCGCCAGCCTCGGCCTCAGCGCCAATGTCTGGGCCTCGGCGCGCTGGATGAGCGCCAACGTGATCGCCGGTCCGCCCGGCTCCGTCGACATCGTCCAGGTCGACCTCAATGCGAGGTTCTGACATGCGCCGGCTCATCCTCGCGGCCGTCGTCGCCGGCGTGACGATCAGCGGTCCGGCTCTGGCCCAATCGGAGACCGACCGGCTGCGCGACGCCCTGCGCAGCGCCACCGCCCAGACCCGCTCGCTCGAAGACCAGCGCACCCAGCTCCAGGCCAAGCTGGCCGAGGCCGACCGGGCGCGCGACACCCTGCAGAAGCAGCTCGACGGGCTCAAGACCCAGCTCCGGGAGGTCGAGGCAGCCCATCGGACCGCCGTCGAGACCTTCAACCAGAAGATCGAGGAGCGGAACGAGACCCTCGAACGGTGGAAGGCGGCCTATGGCGAGGCGGCGACCGTCGCCCGCGCCAAGGACGCCGAGCGGTCCAAGTTCGAGGGCGAGGCCAACGCCTGCAAGGCCCGCACCAAGAGCTGCGAGGCCAAGAACAAGGAACTCGTCAAGGTCGGCCACGACCTGATGAAGGCCTACGAGGACGTCACCATCGGCGACATGATCAGCGGGCGCGAGCCTTTGCTCGGCATCCGTCGTGTGGGTGTCCAAAATCTCCTGCAGGATTACGGAAGCAAGATCCGAGAACAGAAGGTCGTTCCATGATTCCCGTTGTGCCGCGTCGCATTGGCTTCCGTGTCCTCCCCGTTCTGCTTCTGACGCTGTCCGCGTCCGTCGCGGCCGCGCAGGCCCCCTCCCAGGCGCCGCGCCCGGCACCGCGTCCGGC
>NZ_JACAAX010000083.1 GCF_013377085.1 Rhodoplanes sp.
CGCGCAGCCTAAGACGTATTCTTGCCCAGTCTCGCAGCGACGTCCGGGATGGGCCGGCGCCGCAGAATCCCGGGTCTCGTTTCACTCGACCCGGGCTACGGGCTGCGGTCTGTCGCGTCACTCCGATCCGTTTCAGAAGCACAGGACCTTTTCGGCCTCCTCGGTCCACGCGGCGAGTTGGTCGAGGGTGCCGGGCTGGACGGCGGCGATCAGCGAGGTTTCGGTCAGGCCGCGCGCCTCCATGCAGGTCCGGCAGGCCCGCACGGGGCTGGCCCCCACCGGGCTGGTCTCGTCGGCGATCGCCCGCAACATCTCCTGCGGCGAATATTCGGGATTGGCCGGCGCCGGGCCAGCGAGGGCCGCGGTGACGCCGTCACCCAGCAGAAACACGCGGATCGGCGTCTTGCGGGCCAGCGCCAGCGCGAGCCGCAGCCCGTTGTAGGTGCGCTGGCTGCCGTAAGGGGAATCGTTGAAAATGAACAGATACCCGGTCTGTGTCGCCATCGTCGGTCGTCCCTGTCGATCGCGCTCCGCCGGCGCGGAGCCGCCGTGCCGGCCGGTGTCCGGCAAGCGTAGCGCCGATGGAGCGACGCGACATCCGGGGGGCCGGCAAGAATCCCGGGTTTCGTTGCACTCGACCCGGGCTACGGTCTCACGACTTTACGACCCCCGCCGCCGAAACATCCGCCAAAAGATCGGCACCACAATCGTCAGGGCGACGACCGTGACGATGGTCTGGGCCGTCGACACCTCGCCGGTGCGCGCCGCCTGGACGACCAGCACGACCAGCCCGGCCCACAGCAAAGCGAGGACGACGAGGGCGTTTCGCATTCGCATCCGCATGGGATGTCCGTGGGGTGAAGGCGGGCCGTGGTTCACTCCGCCGCGGTGGCGAGCGGCAGCGCGATCGTCTCGACCTTGGTGAGATCGAGCTTTTGCGAGGCGTGGTCGATGTCGAAGCCGACGACCTCACCGTTCGCATCGAGGTCGACGACCAGCTCGGCGACGATCTCGCGCGCCTCGGCCCCCGGTGTCTCCTTCAGCTCGATGTAGAGGCTGTCGGTTTCCGGATAATAGTGCAGCTTCATCGAGCCTCCTCGCGGCATCCGGACATCAGCGTAGCCCGGATCGGGAGGGAGCGAAATCGGGCCGCCCGGATCTCGACCGATGACCGCCGGTCGTTCGAAGCCCGTCATGGCCGGGCTTGTCCCGCCCATCCACGATTCCGGTCGAGGCTACACCGGGAAGGCGTGGATGGCCGGGTCTCGGCCTGCGGCCGGCCCGGCCATGAGGGGGCTGCGGCTCCGGCCCGGCGCCGCTCAATACCCCACGGTGAACCGCCTCCGCGAATGCGCCGGGCGCTCCAGTTCGTCGATCAGGGCGACGGCAAAGTCCTCGGTGGAGATGTGGCTCTTGCCGGCGGCGTCGATCAGAAGCTGGTCGCCGCCGAGCCGGAATTTTCCCGTCCGCGCGCCGGGGGCGATCTCGGCCGAGGGGGAGAGGAAGGTCCAGTCCAAGGTGTCGGCGCCGTGTGATCCCGCCTTCAGCACATCGAGAAAATCGCAGCCGGCCTGGGCCTCGGCCTTGTAGATCGCCGGGAAGTCGGGGGCCTCGATCAGCGTCTTGCCGGGCGCGACCAAAAGGCTGCCGGCGCCGCCGACCACCAGCAGGCGCTTCACCCCGGACGCCGTGACGGCGGCCAGCAGCGTTTCGGCATCGAGCGCGAGGAAATGCACGGCGCGGATCACGGCGTCGTGGCCTACGAGGATTTTTGACAGCGCCGCCGGGTTCTTGGCGTCGGAGGCGACCGCCGTGACGCCGGGGGCAGGGGCGATCTTGTCGGGATTGCGGGCGATCGCCGTCACGGCATGGCCGCGGCGGGCGAGCTCTTTCAGCAGGCGGCTGCCGACATGGCCGCTGGCACCGATCAGGGCGATCTTCATGGCTGGTCTCCATCCGGTATCTAGTTTCCGATAGAAACCAGCTACCGGATATGCTACCTGCTGTGAAGAAGGCACCTTGGAGTGTCCTGGTCACCCCGGCGAAACCGGTCCAGAGCCGAAACCGAGATTTTCCATGCGCACCGACACGTCCGTCACCCGCCGTCCGCCCGAGCCCAAGATCGCCCGCACCGGGCCGGCCCGCAACGGGCTGGCCGCCGAGGCCCGCCGGCACGGAAAGCTCGGCAAGTCGGCAAAAGTCGGCAACACCTATGTCCAGGCCTGTCCGACCCGGCTGGTGCTCGACCGCATCGCCGACAAATGGACCGTGCTGATCCTCGGCCTGCTCGGCGAGGGGCCGGTGCGCTTCAACCAGCTTCGCCGCGAGATCGAGGGGCTGTCCCAAAAAGTCCTGGCGCAAACGCTGCGAAAGCTCGAGCGCGACGGGCTGGTGCGGCGCACCGCCTTTCCGACCGTGCCCGTGACGGTGGAGTATGCGCTGACCCCGCTCGGCGGCACGCTCGCCGACACGGTCGATGCGCTGCGGGTGTGGGCAGAAACCCATATCGGCCAGATCGAGGCGGCGCAGCGCGCCTACGACGCCCGCACGGCCGGGACGTCGACGCAAAAGCCCGCGGCGGCATCAGTGCGGACACTGCCGCGCACCGCTCACCCGGCCTGATCGGCGGCGGCCGATAGTCCCGCACCCGGCGCCCGCTCGCCGCCCGTGTCGGCCCAGGTCTCGATCAGCAGGTCGCGAAACCGCTGCGCGGCGGGCGACAGCGGCCGGCCGCGGCGGCCGACCAGGCCGATGGTGCGGGTGATGTGCGGCGTCACCGGCCGGGTCACGATGATCGGGTGATCGCCCTGCGGGGTGGCGAGGCGCGGCAGCACCGAGATGCCGAGCCCGGCCTCGACCAGGCCGAGCGACGTCGACAGGTGCGTCACCTCGTAGAACCAGCGCATCCGCACCTTGGCTCGCGCCAGCGCGTTCTCCAGCAAGATTCGGTTGCCGCTCTCGCGGCCGACCGTCACCAGGCGATAGGGGGCGAGATCGGCCCAGTCCACCTTTTCGCGCGACGCCAGAGGATGGTCGCGCCGGCAGGCCAGGACGAAGGGATCCTCCAGCAGCGGATCGAACGACAGCGTCGGGTCGGAGGCGCCGATGAAGTTGATGCCGAAATCGGCCTCGCCGCGCGACACCGCCTCCAGCCCGGCATTGGCCGAGAGATCCAGGATGCGGAAGCGCACCTCGGGGAACTGCTCGTTGAAGCGGGCGATCACGGCGGGCAGGAAGTAGAAGGCGGCGGTCGGCACGCAGGCGAGCGTCACCTGGGCATCCTGGCGGCCGGCGCTGCGCAGGCCGAACAGCGAGGAGTCGACCTCGTCGAGCAGGCGGCGCACCAGCGGCAAGAGCTCGCGGCCCAGCACCGTGACGGCGACCCGGCGGGTGGTGCGCTCCAGGAGCGGCGCCCCGACCATGCCCTCCAGCCGCTGGATGCGCCGGCTGAGTGCAGGCTGCGACAGATGAAGGGTTTCGGCGGCGGCGTGGAAGCTGCCGCAGTCGGCGACCGCCAGAAAGGCCCGCAGGTCGAGCGCCTCGAAATTGATGCTCATGACGCATCAATAGCGACGATCTTTGCAATTTACAATTTTTGGGCGGCTTGGCATGGAGAGGGTTGCATTCTCGTCGCGCACTCCCGCCAGCACTGCCGAGCACCATGACCGCACCCACCCGTGGCTTCGTGAAGATTCCCTGTGTCCTGATGCGCGGCGGCACGTCGCGCGGACCGTATTTCCTCGAGTCCGACCTGCCGGTGGACGCGGCGGCGCGCGACCGCGTGCTGATCGCCGCCATGGGCTCGCCGCACAGCTTGCAGGTCGACGGCATCGGCGGCGGCCACGCGCTCACCAGCAAGGTGGCGATCGTGTCGCGCTCGGAGCGGCCGGGCGTCGATGTCGAGTATCTGTTCGCCCAGGTGTCGGTCGACCGCGCCTTCGTCGACACCAGCCCGAACTGCGGCAACATGCTCTCCGGCGTCGGCCCGTTCGCGATCGAGAGCGGGCTGGTTCCGGCGGCATCGGCTGAGACCACGGTGCGCATCTTCAACCGCAACACCAGCGGCCTGATCGAGGCGATCGTGCAGACGCCGGGCGGCGCCGTCGTCTATGACGGCACGACCGCGATCGACGGCGTGTCCGGCACGGCGGCGCCGATCAAGCTGGCGTTTCTCGATGCGGTCGGCTCGAAGACCCGCGGCCTGTTCCCGAGCGGCGAGACCTCGGAGATCATCGACGGCGTGCGGGTGACGCTCGCCGACTATGCGATGCCGATGATGCTGGTCGCCGCCGCCGATCTCGGCATCGCCGGCGACGAGACCCCCGACGTGCTGGACGCGAATGCGGCGCTGCTCGCCCGCATCCAGGCGCTGCGGCTGGAAGCGGGGCGCCGCATGGGGCTCGGCGACACCTCCAAGCTGGTGATCCCCAAGGTGGGGCTCCTGTCGGCGCCGCGCCGCGGCGGCACCATCACGTCGCGCTATTTCGTGCCGGACCGCTGCCACAAGAGCCACGCCGTCACCGGCGGCCTGTGCGTCGCGGTGGCGGCGCGCACGCCCGGCACGGTGGCGTATGATCTCGCCTCCCGCGACGGCTCCAGGAACGCCGTCGCGATCGAGCATCCGTCAGGCCGCATCGACATCGACCTCACCTTCGGGCCGGACGGCACGGTGACGCGGGCCGGCGTCATCCGCACGGCGCGCCGCATCTTCGAGGGCAATCTGCTGGTGCCGGCGAGCGCGCTCGCCGCCTGACGTCAGAAGTCCGACCAAATCAATCATTCGAACGACAGATCCGGGAGAGACGCCATGATGGACCGCCGCCAGCTCTGTGCCGGCCTGCTCGCCGCCCCCTTCGTCGCCGCGCCTTCGGTGGTGCGCGCGCAAAGCTTTCCGTCCCGCCCGATCCGCCTGGTCGTGCCCTATGCGGCCGGCGGCGGCACCGATGCGCTCGCCCGCGTGGTGGCGCAGGCGATGAGCGAGCGCTCGGGCTGGTCCATCGTGGTCGAGAACATCACGGGCGCCGGCGGCAACCTCGCCACCCAGAACGTCGCGTCGCAGCCGGCCGACGGCTACACCATGCTGCAGGCCAACCAGGGACCGATGGCCGTCAACCCGCACATCTTCAAGACCATGAAGGTGAACCCGCTGACCGCCTTCGATCCGGTGACGCTGATCGCGGCGGCACCGCTGCTGGTCGTCGTGCCGGCCAAGTCCGAGTTCAACGACATCAAGCAGCTCATGGCCTTCGCCAAGGCCAATCCGGGCAAGCTCACCTACGGCTCCGCCGGCAACGGCTCGGCCAGTCATCTCGCCGCCGTGCTGCTCAATGTGGTCGCCAAGATCGACACCGTGCATGTGCCCTACAAGGGCGCCGGCCCGGCCCTCAACGATCTGCTCGGCGCCCAGACCCAGTTCATGGTCACCACCATCCCGTCGGTGCTCGGCATGGTCGAAGGCAAGCTCTTGAAGCCGCTCGCCGTCACCAGCAAGGAGCGCATCGCGGTGCTGCCCGAGGTGCCGAGCATCGCCGAGAGCGGCTGGCCCGACTACGAGTCGACGGCCTGGTACGGTTTTGTCGTGCCGGCCGGCACGCCGAAGGACGTGACCGAGGCGCTGCGCAAGGCGACCGTCGACGCCATCAACACGCCGCTGGTCAAGCAGCGCCTGGAAAGCGAAGGCGCCCGCCCGATCGGCAACACCCCGGCCGAGTTCGCCGAGTTCATGAAAAAGGACTCGGCCCGCTGGGCCGAGATCGCCAAGACCGGCGTGATCTCGCTGAACTGAGCGCGGCCGCCGGGCCTGCGCGCGCCGCCCCTTCGGTTCGCCATACGAAAGCCGCGACCGGGCCGCAAAGGGTCCGGTTCGGGGGGGGGGGTGGCCATGATCCGCGTCACGGTGGTCCGCGCGCTCGTGCTGACGGTGGCCTTGGCCGCCGTGGCGCTCGCCACCGTGGCCGTGCCGGTCCGGTGCCTCGCCCAGGACGGCCAGACCCAAGGCAAGCGACCGGAGAGCGAAAAGCCGCTGCCGGCCAAGGCCACCAAGGAGCTGCCGCCGGCCCTGCTGGCGCTGCTCCAGGAGAAGCGGATGCCGAAGCATTCGCCGATCCTCCTGCGCGTCTTCAAGGAGGAGGCGGAGCTCGAGGTCTGGAAGCAGGACGCCGGCGGGCGCTTCCAGCTCCTGAAGACCTTTCCGATCTGCCGGTGGTCTGGCGATCTCGGGCCGAAATTTCACGAGGGCGATCGTCAGGCTCCCGAGGGGTTCTACACGGTGACGCCCGCGCTGATGAACCCGCATTCCAATTATCATCTCGCCATCAACACCGGCTTTCCCAACAGCTTCGACAAGGCGAACGGCCGCGCCGGCAGCCTGCTGATGATCCACGGCGACTGCGCGTCGGCCGGCTGCTTCGCCATGACCGACGAGCAGATCGGCGAGATCTATGCGCTGGCGCGCGACGCGCTCGTCGGCCGGCCGTGGTTCCAGGTCCAGGCCTATCCGTTCCGCCTGACACCGGCGAACCTGGCGCGCCATCGCAACAGTCCGAACCTGCCGTTCTGGACGATGCTGAAGATCGGCAACGATCACTTCGAGACGACGCAGCGCGAGCCCCGGGTCGACGTGTGCGACCGCCGTTATGTGTTCGATGCGAAGCCGCTCCCGAATGCGTCGAGCCCTCCGGTGTTCGACCCGGTCGGCAAATGTCCGCCCTTCGCCGTCGACCCGACGGTCGCCCGGGCGGCGCTGGAGAAGCAGCGCGCCGACGCGGCCGAGGTCGCGCGACTGGTCGGGCGGCTGGCTGCCGACGGCGTGCCGGCCGCGCCGATCTACACCGGCCTCGACGGCGGCATGAACGAGAGGTTCCGGGCCCGCTATTTCGGCTGGGTCATCCCCCTGTCGAAGGTGATGCCCTACGCCTCGCACCTGCCGAAGCTGCCGCCGATCCCCTGGGTCGACAACGACGGCTCGCTGGCGAGCAAATGGTTCGGGACCGCGTTCTGATCGGCAAGCATAGCCCGGCTCGTTCGTAGCCTGGACGGAGCGCAGCGACGTCGGGGACGGACCTCGCCAAGGATCCCGGGTTTCGCAAGCTCGACCCGGGCTACTGTTGCTGTTCAGGCGTCCGGACGGGACGTGGGGATTCGAAGAACTCCGACGGGACGTCGAGGATGCTGGCGCCTGGATGCCGGTCGCTTATTGTTCGGCCGCGACCTACGCCTCGCGGGAGGCCGTCTGGAAGGACACCATCGAGGCCGTGCCTGGTCGGCGACGGATCGACAGGCCCGGCCCTGGATCGCGACGAGGCAGGGCGGGAGGTGGCCGGCGCCGACTATATCGGCCCGAGCCGGCCGAGATGCGTGTCGGCGAAAGCGGTGCGGTATTTGAGGCCATAGCCGAGCGCCCGGTCGAGCCCGATATGGGCGGCCCAGATGGCGGCGACCTGCAAGGCCGTGGTGCTGCCGAGCAAAAGGCCCGCGAGCGCCAGCAGCGCCGGGCCGAGATAGGTGTGCACGACATTGTAGGCGATCGCGCCCGGGCGAGGTCCGGCCAGGTAGCCGAGCATCGACAGGTCGGGCACCAGAAACAGCCCGGCGAACCACAGCCACGAGCCGCCGAGCCACTGATAGGCGACCAGTGCGCCCGCGAAGGCCGCGGCGCCCTCGAGCCGCAACAGGAGCCTCGGCACACCCGCGGGAGCGGCCGGCGGCGGCGCCGCGGGCTCGGTGAAACGCGTCGGGCCGGATTCGGACGCGGGCGGGGCCATGATCGTCATGCAAAGATCCTTCGTCGTGGTCGGGGCCGCACGGCGGACGACGTGACTATGGGATGGCGGGGCTGCGGCCGCAAAAAGTAATCCCCGGTCTCCGGGGCGGCCGTAAAATCCGTCCGTCTCGCTCGTCGAGGGACGTCGACCGGTGACGTCGGGCGGCGGAGCGTGCCGGTCTTTTCGCACGACGGTGTCGCGCGGAGAAAACCGGCCGCCGGAACTCCCGGGAAATCCGGCCGGCGGATGCGGCGCCTGCGGGTCCGGCCTCGTCAGTCGGGCTCCCGGGGGTTTTTGGGGCTCCGCCCTCCGGGCACGACGACCCGGGCGCGAGGAGCATCGCTGGAGAGGGTTTGCGGCTCGGTCGGCCCAAGCCTGCAAGCGCGGCCCGAAAGCCCAAAATCGCCGCGGCGGAGCGCCGGGAGGCGGGCGTGCGACGCTTTTCGCACGCGCTGCGCTTCTCACGAGCGCAGAGTTTCAGGTGTGGCGCCTGCCGGCGCTCCGCCTCCCTCGATCTTTCCTCGGAAAGGCGAGG
>NZ_JACAAX010000084.1 GCF_013377085.1 Rhodoplanes sp.
GGCCTGGTCGGGGGCGCGGCCGGGCGTCACCGTCGCGCCGGGCGGCGGCGCCAGCGGCTGCGATTCGACCCCACCCGGAGGCGGTACGGCGCCGCGGCGCTCGGGGAACAGCGGCGGCGGCTCCTCGAACTTCTCGTCGGGCAGCGGCGTCACCGGCTGCAGCGAGCCCGGCGGCGGCAGCGGCTGCTGGCGGGTCGGCACGGCCGAGGGCGGCCGCGGCGGCGGATCGCCGAAGATGCTGCCGAGCTGGGCTTCGGCCGGCGAGGCCGCCAGCGCGAGGCCGAGAAGCGCCAAGCCATAAAGCGGCAAGCCGAGAAGCGCCAGGTCGGCGCGCGCGAATCGAATCATGGGTGGCTCGACATCCGGATCGAGGGCGGCGCGCAAGGCGGCGACCGCGCAGGCGGCGCACTTAACACGCGGATTGCGGCACCGAAAGGGTCGCGGCGACAGGGGTCGCAGCGACAAGAAACGCGGCGGCCCCGGCCCCTCGCGGGGCCGCTTCGGGGCAAATGGCGGCCAGGCTTTATCAGCGGCCGGGCGTCCAGGCCTTGTAGTCGCCGGTCGCGGCCGGCCGGCGGTTCTGCGCCAGCGTCGAGCCGGGCGGCCGGTAGGCGCCGGGCGTGCCGGTGAGGTTCGGCCTGTGCGGCTTCCACCACTCGCGCGCCACCACGGTCTGCCGGCTCGGCGGCACGTCGACGATGTGGTGGATCCAGGCGTGCCACTCGGGCGGGATGCGGGAGGCGTCCGCCTCGCCGTTGTAGATCACCCAGCGGCGCTCGAAGCCGAGCGCCGGACTGATCCGGCCGCCCTTCTCGCGATAGTAGCTGTTGCCGGCGTCGTCCTGGCCGATCAGCTCGCCGTGGCGCGCCGTCCAAAGCTGGGTGCCGAAGGTCTGGCCGTTCCACCAGGTGAAGACGCGGATCAGGAAGGTCTTGACGTCCATGGTCCACCTGCGGGCGCGAGGGCTGCGCGTTCATGCCACCCGGCCGGCGGGATGTCCAGACACACCGGGCGTGGCCCAGGATCCGGCGAGTCGGCCCGCCCGGTCCGCGGCTCGGCCCGAGTCGGCAGCACCGACTCGGACGTTTCGGGCATCCTCCGTCGCGGACCCTTCCAAGGATACCAGCGGCACGCGCGGCCCGCTGCCGATACCCGTCCTGCGGGGAGAACGACTCGGGAATTTCACAGGCGGTTTTGCTTCGTTGTGACGCCGGCGTGACACTCCGGCCGGCTGCCGCAGCGCGAAGGGGCATTCGGGTCTTTCCGGGGCTTTACAGAATCCGGACCAGATTCCAGAGGGTTGCCGAGCCGTTAAAAATATCCCCGCAATTCTTCCCCTACCCCACCACATTTAGGGGATGATTCAGACTTCCGCACTATTGCTTGACTGCCTCGCCGGAGTCGGCCTAGCGTTCGGTCCCTGCGGCGCGGCTGGTACCACGTCCTCGCCGGACGGATCCCTGAGGCTTGCGACAGACCTCCACCGGAGCCAATTGGCCTTTGTGGACACCCGTTGTCGTGCCTGTGCCTCACCCTGACGGGGGTCCTTCCGGCCGACGTGAGCGACAAGACCGAGACCGCGCGCGGATCATCGGCGAGTAACGGCGTCAGTCGGAGCACGGAGCGTGAGGAGTACGGCGCGGACCTTCGGGCCTGCGGCGGCGGAATTGTCGGCCCGACGTCCGGGAGGACGGCGGGCGGAGCGAGGCAAGAGGCAGGAAGATGCGGATCGATCGGCGCTACACCAAGGACGGCCAGTCACCCTATGCGGACATCCCGTTCCGCCTGACCCAGAGCGAAATCCGCAACCCGGACGGCTCGGTGGTGTTCCACGCCGACGCCGTCGAGGTGCCGACCGCCTGGTCGCAGGTCGCCTCCGACGTGCTCGCCCAGAAGTACTTCCGCAAGGCCGGCGTCGCCGCGCGCCTGAAGAAGGTCGAGGAGGAGACGGTCCCCTCCTGGCTGTGGCGCTCGGTGCCCGACGAGGCGGCGCTCTCGGCGATGCCCGAGAAGGAGCGCGTGGTCGGCGAGACCTCGGCCCGTCAGGTGTTCGACCGGCTCGCCGGCACCTGGACCTATTGGGGCTGGAAGGGCGGCTATTTCGACGCCGAGGCCGACGCGCAGGCCTTCTTCGACGAGCTGCGCTACATGCTGGCCATGCAGATGGTGGCGCCGAACTCGCCGCAGTGGTTCAACACCGGCCTGCACTGGGCCTACGGCATCGACGGGCCGAGCCAGGGCCACCACTTCGTCGACTTCAAGACCGGCAAGCTGCACCGCTCGAAGTCCGCCTACGAGCACCCGCAGCCGCACGCCTGCTTCATCCAGTCGATCCAGGACGACCTCGTCAACGAGGGCGGCATCATGGACCTGTGGGTCCGCGAAGCGCGCCTGTTCAAGTACGGCTCCGGCACCGGAACCAACTTTTCCCGCCTGCGCGGCTCGGGCGAGCGGCTCTCGGGCGGCGGCAAGTCGTCCGGCCTGATGAGCTTCCTCAAGATCGGCGACCGCGCCGCCGGCGCCATCAAGTCGGGCGGCACCACGCGTCGCGCCGCCAAGATGGTGATCGTCGACGTCGACCATCCCGACATCGAGACCTTCATCGACTGGAAGGTGATCGAGGAGCAGAAGGTGGCCAGCATGGTCACCGGCTCGCGCATCGCCCAGCGGCACCTGCGCGCCGTGATGAAGGCCTGCGTCAACTGCCAGGGTTCCGGCGACGACTGCTTCACGCCCGAGAAGAATCCGGTGCTCAAGCGCGAGATCAAGGCCGCGCGAAAAAATCACGTGTCCGACAACGTCATCAAGCGGGTGATCCAGCTCGCCCGCCAGGGCTACAAGGACATCGAGCTCCCGATCTACGACACCGATTGGGACTCGGAAGCCTATCTCACAGTGTCGGGCCAGAACTCCAACAACACCGTGCGGGTGAACGACGACTTCCTCAAGGCCGTCGAGTCCGATCGCGACTGGGACCTGACCTGGCGCACCAAGCCCAACAAGGTCGCCAAGACCGTCAAGGCGAGCCACCTGTGGGAGAAGATCGCCGGCGCGGCGTGGTCCTCGGCCGATCCCGGCCTGCAGTTCCACACCACCATCAACGACTGGCACACCTGCCCGGCCTCCGGGCCGATCCGGGCCTCCAATCCGTGCTCGGAATACATGTTCCTGGACGACACGGCGTGCAATCTCGCCTCGCTGAACCTGCTGACGTTCCGGCAGAAGGGCGCGGTCGGCGACCCGCTCGCCTTCGACGTCGAGGGCTACGAGCACACCGTGCGGCTGTGGACCGTGGTGCTCGAGATCTCGGTGCTGATGGCGCAGTTCCCCTCCAAGGAGATCGCCCAGCTCTCCTACGAGTACCGCACGCTGGGCCTCGGCTACGCCAATCTCGGCGGCCTCCTGATGTCGTCCGGCATCCCGTATGACTCCGACGCCGGCCGCGCTCTGTGCGGCGCCCTGTCGGCCATCATGACGGGCGTCTCCTACGCGACCTCGGCCGAGATGGCGGCGCTGCTCGGCGCCTTCCCGGGCTATCGCAAGAACCGCGACCACATGCTGCGGGTGATCCGCAACCATCGCCGCGCGGCGCATGGCGAGAAGCACGGCTACGAGAAGCTCGCCACCGTGCCGATGCGGCTCGACCACGCCACCTGCCCGGACCCGCGGCTGGTCGAGCACGCCAAGACCGCCTGGGATCGTGCCCTGACGCTCGGCACCGAGCACGGCTATCGCAACGCCCAGGCGACCGTGATCGCGCCGACCGGCACGATCGGCCTGGTGATGGATTGCGACACCACCGGGATCGAGCCCGACTTCGCCCTGGTGAAGTTCAAGAAGCTCGCCGGCGGCGGCTACTTCAAGATCATCAACCGCGCCGTGCCGGAGGCGCTGCGCGTGCTCGGCTACGCGGGCGAGCAGATCGCCGACATCGAGTCCTATGCGGTCGGACGCGGCACGCTGGCCGAGGCGCCGGGCGTCAACCACGCCACCCTCAAGGCCAAGGGCTTCACGCCCGACATCCTGGAGAAGATCGAGAAGGCGCTGCCGACCGCCTTCGACATCAAGTTCGCCTTCAACAAGTGGACGCTCGGGGAGGCCTTCTGCACCGGCACGCTCGGCCTCGCCGCCGAGGAGCTGTCGAAGCCGAGCTTCGACCTTCTGGCCGCGATCGGCTTCACCCGGCGCGAGATCGACGCCGCCAACGTGTTCGTCTGCGGCGCCATGACGGTCGAGGGCGCCCCGCATCTGCGGCCCGAGCACTATCCGGTGTTCGACTGCGCCAATGCCTGCGGGCGCAACGGCAAGCGCTTCCTCTCGGTCGAGAGCCACATCCGCATGATGGCGGCGGCCCAGCCCTTCATCTCGGGGGCGATCTCCAAGACCATCAACATGCCGAACGAGGCGACGGTCGAGGACTGCAAGGCCGCCTACATGCTGTCGTGGAAGCTGGCGCTGAAGGCGAACGCGCTCTACCGCGACGGATCGAAGCTGTCGCAGCCGCTCTCGTCCCAGCTCGTCGCCGACGACGAGGACGAGGACGACGACGTCGACGCCTTCATCGAGAAGCCGATGGCGGCCCGCGCCGCGGCGCTGTCGGAGAAGATCGTCGAGAAGGTGGTCGAGCGCATCGTGCTGATGCGCGAGCGCGAGAAGATGCCGGACCGGCGCAAGGGCTACACCCAGAAGGCCGTGGTCGGCGGCCACAAGGTCTATCTGCGCACCGGCGAGTACGACGACGGGCGGCTCGGCGAAATCTTCATCGACATGCACAAGGAGGGCGCGGCGCTGCGCTCTTTGTTGAACAACTTCGCCATCGCGGTGTCGCTCGGCCTGCAATACGGCGTGCCGCTCGAGGAATACGTGGACGCCTTCACGTTCACGCGCTTCGAGCCGTCCGGCCCGGTGCAGGGCAACGACTCGATCAAGTACGCCACCTCGATCCTCGACTACGTGTTCCGCGAGCTGGCGGTGTCGTACATGTCGCGCTTCGATCTCGCCCATGTCGACCCGTCGACCACGGGCGGCTTCGACGCGCTCGGCAAGGGCGTCGCCGAGGGCAAGATACCGGAGGGTTCGCCGGCCTCGCGCTACGTGTCGAAGGGCCTCACCCGCTCGCGCACCGACAAGCTGGTGGTGATGCAGGGCGGCGGCGCCCCGACCGGCGATCACCGCTCGGCCGAGCACCGCACCGAAACGCGCGGACCCACCGCCCCGGCCGGCGGCCACACCGACAGCCGCGCCGCGGCTTCGCCGCCGACGGCCCTGGGCGCCGCAGGCGCCAGCAATGTCGCCCCGTTCGCCCGCGGCGGCGGCCAGCAGCTCGCCGCGGCCCTGAAGGCCGAGCCGGCACTGCGCCTCGGCGAGGTGCTCGACGAGCTGCCCTGGCAGGAGGAAACCCACGCCCGCGCCGACGCCCGCGACGCCAAGGCCCACGCCGCCGAAAAGCGCGCCGAAGCCAAAGCCAAAGGCTACGAAGGCGAAAGCTGCGGCGAATGCGGGAATTTTACTTTGGTCCGCAACGGGACGTGCATGAAGTGCGACACGTGCGGGAGCACGACGGGGTGCTCGTGACGGGTTAAAACGTTTCGTCGTCCGGCCGCTCCCACGTGGCGGCCGGACGCCCGCCAAGAATCGGGGTTATCGTTTAAATAAAAAACTCGATAGGCGGAGGCCAAGAACTATTTTGTTGTATAAAAGCTATTCTGATGATGTAATTTCTTTAGGTAAAGCGATGACAGCGATGGTGTGCTTTTTTTCCGCATCGTTCGCGCTCTTAATGTATGAGTAAAGTTCTAACCCCAGCGTATAAAAACGATGCATATCGTCGGCGATCTTTCGGATATCCGCCACGGTCGGCTGGTATGTTTTTTCTTTTGACGACCTTTTCGTCGCCTTCGACATAAACATATAAAATGGCTCATCGTCAGTCATTCCTATAACATGCGCGTGCATAAGGATGTTTCGATTTTTACAACAAACGTTGAATCCCTCAACGAAATTCGTTATTGAGGTATTTAACTTACTATCGAACTTTCCGGCATTATCGCATAGTCTTAAGAGACTTGATCTACTCGAGTTGTCGAGGGTGTTGAACAGCATTAAGAATGGCTCTTCAGGAAGATCAATTACCAAGCTTAGAACCCACCTGATAGACTGCTCCAGTAAATTGAAATTTATGGATACCATACCGATTGCATGGACAAATTCCGTCTGTGGAACAAAGGCGTAATCAGGCCATTTAAGTTCAGGTTCGTTCATCGTTTATAGCCCTCTTCAAAATGAAGCAAGCGTAGCCCTGCTTCCTTGTAGCCTGGATTGAGCGAAGCGAAATCCGGGGCTTTCTTCTCCACGGCTGTCGCCTGCTCGTCCTCCTTGAGGGCGGCCTCGAATAGTTCAATCGGCAACCCGCTGGCTGCCGGCAACTCGCCGACCAGCCTGGTGCTTTCGGCGTGGAGAGCGGCAACCTCCTCTTCGATCTTCCTGAGTGCTTCAGGATTTTCGGGGGATGGGTTGGAACCATGGGCCGTTCGGGCTGCCACCATCGTGGGGAATTTAGCGACGATCTGGGCGTTCAGATCGTCGATGCGCTCCATCAAATCCGTGAATCCTTTGCGCATACGCTTGGCGCGCCCGACGTGTGGATCTCCCCCATTTCAATCCTGCCGGTCATTGTTGCCTATAGAAGAAGCGCTAATGATTTACCGTCGGCGGTACGCAAATGGGTTCGATCGAACTCAATGGCGAGTTCTCGATAGCCTTGCAAGCGCGAGCCAAGTTGGCGACCGAATTGACCGAGACACCCAGCAGCGTGACGTCGGCGACGGCGCAGCAGCCGTTGATCGGGATCGGCCAGTAGAAACCATTGTCCGAATCCCTCTGTCGTTCGTCGGGTTGCCCTTCAAAATGCAGGTGTAGAAGCCGGGTCTCGGCCTCGCCGGCGAAGCCTGCCGGCACCGAATTTGCCGCCATCCGGTACGACGACAGAGGAAGGATCGGAGGCAACCCTTTAGTGGCAAGCGCGTCGTTGATCTCCCCGAGCAGCGTGGCGCCTCCCGGCGCGTGATACTGGATCTCCCGCAACTGCCCCATCTTTCCGGTCGTGTCGACGCGCAGATGGAGCCGAACGGGGCCAAAACTCCAGAGATCCCCACCTCCGTCGACTTTTGTCAGCGAGGCGTAGAACAAGTTCGATCCGGGTGAATCCTGGATCTTCGGATCGTCGTACGCAGCTTCAATATCGGCCTCGAGGATATGCCATCCCTCCAGCCGCGCCAGGTTGACCAGTTCGCCTTCGATCGGCTGGCCCATCCGCTTGCGGAGCCAGTAGAGCCGCAACGAGCCTTCGTTCGCAATGCTCTTGAAGGCCTCCACGCCGGTGTAGTGATAGAACTCGCCTGACATCGTGCGGGGGAACATCCGGCCGTAGATCGCGTCCGACAGAGATACCCGAACCTCCGTGTCGAAGTGGATCCACCTAACTGACATACGGACCGATCCCGCGTTGATCTGGATCGGCCGGCCGGCGGCCTCCAAGACGTCCTGGATGACGTAGGCGGCAAGCTGCTTGCGCTGCTGCGCCAGAATGGTTGGGTTGTCGCTTGGGTAGCCGAGCAGCCCGGGTCGCGCAGGTGCCATGTATCTCATCCAGAGCCGCCGCAGGCATCGCTTCATGCAACGTAAGTATCGGGAGGCGGAATCCGCGAATTGCCGCCCTTTCTTACATCGCCCCGCATATCCGCTCCAGAGAAAGCGTAGCCCTGCTTCCTTGTAGCAAGCGTAGCCCGGGCTCACTCGTAGCAAGCGTAGCCCGGGATCTTCGTAGCCTGGATTGAGCGAAGAGACTGGGCAAGAATACGCATCAGACTGCGAGGAGCGGGCATTGCCGACGGGGAGCGGTCGTCTGGGTGATTTCGGTCGCGACTCGGGCGAGGAGACGCCGGACGGC
>NZ_JACAAX010000085.1 GCF_013377085.1 Rhodoplanes sp.
CGTGAATCACAAGCCTCTCACGCTGCCAACAATTTTATGGGTCCGGACCCTAGGACGATCCGGCAGGCCTGCCAAGCGCCCGCGAAGGTCGCCGATCGGCGGGGCGCACGCGGCTCGGCCTGCCCCGGTCCCGGCCGCGCTCCTCGCCTCGGTCGGGGCCGGCTCGAAGGCCGCCCGTTTCCAACAGCACGGCGGCGCGACCCTGAAACACCCCGCTGCCGTCGGAGGCGAGCGGCGAGCTGTTGCGCTTGATGCGCTTCGGCACGCGGCGGCTGTCCGCCCTGCTCTGGTATCCGGATGCGCCTGCCTCGCCGAGCCCGATCGTCACCGCCTGGCGCCGGCGCCTCACCGTGCGGCCGCCGCGCGTCTTCGGCTCGCCAAGCTCGAACTCGTGCATGACGCGCTCCATCGCGTCCTTCTGCGGCTTCGGTTGCCTGGACGATCACTTGGACGACCACTTGGACGATCACTCGGGCGATTGCTGGGCCGTCGGCGCTCCTGCGGAACCCACCGTGGTGACAGGCGCCACAGGGCGGAGCACCGCGACGCCTGTAACGACTCGATACAGTGTGTTCGAGACGGCGCGCCTCCACGCTCCCGCCGGCATGCCGGCCGTCGGGCGCCGCACCCGAACGCAGACTGCACCACCGCGACGCCGGCGCCGTCACGTCTCGCCGCAGACGGCGCGCACCATGACGTCGACGGCAGCGGCGGGTTTCAGGCCGCTCTCGCACACCAGCGTCCGCCAACTGAAGAAGCTGAGCGCCAGCTTCAACACTGCCCGCTGCCGTGCGCCCAGCCTGGTGCCGAGCACCTCCTGCCACGCCGCCATGGGCGGACCGAGCCGCTGCTCGACGATCTCCCGGGTGAGGGCATGATGCTCGGCGTCGCGCAGCACGCAGGCCGCCAGCGCATGGTTGCGCTCGTACCAGCCGTAGACCGCGAGCAGGCCGGCGCGCAGCCGCTCGCGCCGATCTTCGATCGTGCGCCAGGACGCGGCCTCGGGCAGCGGATCGCGCTCGAGCGTCAATCCGGAGCAGGCCAGATACAGGCTCCGCTCGTCCGGGAAATGGGCATAGAGCGTGTGGCGCTGAACGCCGGCGCGCTCGGCCACCATGCTCAGCGTGGTCAGCGCCGGGCCGACGCTGCCGTGCAGGGCGACGGCCGCCTCGACGATCCGCAGCCGCGTCTGCGCCTGCTGCTCGGCCCGCCGCCTGAGCGTGTAGGTCCGGGTCACGGATTTTTGACTGCACACATACGTGCACCCATAATTGACCGTCCTGTCGAATTTCACTACACGTGTGTGTGCCACTGAATGTCGAATATGTCCACCACCCGGTGCGGCCCCGGTCCGGCCGCGAACCCCCGACCTCACGGGAGGACGCCATGGAAGCCCGCATCGATGAAATCGCCGACGGCATCTATCGCCTGTCGATCTTCGTGCCCGACATCGCCCCGCCGGCCGGCTTCACCTTCAACCACTTTCTCGTGCGCGGCGACGAGCCGCTGCTGTTCCACACCGGCCTGCGGAAGATGTTTCCGATCGTGCGCGCCGCCGTGGCGCGGCTGATCCCGCCCGAGCGCCTGCGCTGGATCGCCTTCGGCCATTTCGAGGCCGACGAGTGCGGATCGATGAACGAGTGGCTCGCGGTCGCGCCGCAGGCCACGCTGGCGCACGGCCACACCGGCTGCATGGTGTCGCTCGCCGACATGGCCGACCGACCGCCGCGCGAGCTCGCCGACGGCGAGACGATCGACCTCGGCGGCAAACGGGTGCGCTACCTCGACACGCCGCACACCCCGCACGGCTGGGACGCCGGCGTCCTGTTCGAGGAAACGACCGGAACGCTGATGTGCGGCGACCTGTTCACCCAGCTCGGCGACGGCGACGCGCTGACCGAGGGCGACATCGTCGGCCCGGCCATCACGGCCGAGGATCTGTTCGGCTATTCCAGCCTCGCCCCCGGCATGGGACCGACCATCCGCGGCCTGTCGCGGCTCGCCCCACGCACGCTGGCGCTGATGCACGGTCCGTCCTTCTCAGGAGACGGCGCCGCCGCCCTGCACGCACTCGCCGACGACTACGATCGCCGCCTTTTCGCGCGCCGGCCTCTCGGAGCCGATGCGGCCGCCAAGGTCGCCTGACGCGCCCGCAGCGCGACGGCGGCGTGCCTTCGCCGCCCTTCAACTCGCCGGTTGCAGAGAGAAGCCGGATCACCGAACCTCGCTTCGGTGATCCGGGTCAGGGGCGCATCCGGCATCGTTCGTTCGCGCCACTCGACCGGAGCCGAATGATCGCGACGTGGAGGTTCGACGATGACGCGGGCCGGCCTGGCCGCCATTCTTGCACTGCTGCCGTTCGGAGTCGGCGCCGCCGAGCGCAGCGTGTGGACCCACAACGGATCGCTGATGTACCTCGTGGCCGACGGCGCGGAACGCAGCTTCCGTTATCTCGAGCCCCGCCCCGGAATGGCCGCGGCGGGGGCGGCGCGCGACGCGGTGCTGTTCCAGGGGCGCATCGAGGGCAATCGATACGTCGGCACGGCGACGATGTTCCATCCAAAGTGCGGCAGCTTCACCTATGCGGTGTCGGGGGCGGTGAGCAACGACGACCGCCGGGTGGTTCTGAGCGGCGAGGCGCCGCGCATCGGTCGCGACTGCCGTCCGCAGGGCACGCGCCCGGACACGCTCACGTTCGAATATGCCGGCACCCGAGACATCGACGCGGCCGCCCCGGCCGCGAGCTTTCCGCCAGCGTTCCGCGGCTTCTGGAAGCTCGCCGGCAAGACGGGCAATGCCTGCCCGACGCCGCGGCTGAGCCTGACCAGCGGCGTCATCCAGGTCGACCCGACCGCGTGGAAGGGCTGGGAGAGCGGCTGCGACCTCATCCGGATCGAGACGCCCAAGACGACGCCGCCCGACGGCCAGGCCACCGTCCGGGTGGAGATGAGCTGCTTCGTCGAGGCGAATTCCTACCGCAGTCTGGAAATCTGGCAGGTCCGCCGCGTCGATGGCCGCTCGCTGCTGGTCACCGCGACGCTGAAGACCTGGGACCACCGCGACGACTCGGGCACCCCCCAGCCGGACGATGACGAGCCCGGCATCGACGTCTACGTCCGCTGCGACTGACGCGCGCACGGCGCGGACGAGGTCTCGTGGGACGTGATGACGGCACGACTTCGGCCGAGCACCTCGGGGTCACGGGGGGAGTCGGTGCTGGAGGCCGCTGGTGTAACCGGCCGCAATCCTTATGCTGACGGCGCTATGCGATCCGACACGGAGTTCTCGCTTGAGCGTCGCCTTCACCAAGGAAGAAAGTGCCGAGACGGCGTCGGAGACGCAGCTTCCCGACCGGCCGATTTCGCCGCATCCCAACCTGGTCACCGCGGCCGGGCTGAAGGCGCTGGAGCTTGCGCTCCTGAAAGCCCGCGCGGCCTGCGAGGCGGCGCAGACGATCGAGGACGTGAACGAACGACGCCGGCAGGAGGCCGGTCCGCTGCGCGATGCGCGATACCTCGCGGTCCGCGTCCGGACGGCCCAGGTGATCGCCGATCCGACCTCGGCCGATGTCGTCGCGTTCGGCAGCACCGTGACCTTCCGGCGCGGCGACGGCCGCGAACAAACCTATCGCATCGTCGGAGAGGACGAGGCGGATCCGAAGGCCGGAACGATTTCGTTTGTCTCCCCGGTGGCCCGGCTGCTGATGCGCAAAGCCGTCGGGGATGTCGTCGGCTCCGGCGATCACGAGCTGGAGATTTTGGGCATCGCGTAGCCGGCTTGGGGCCGTAGGGCGGATCAGCGAAGAGTGATCCGCCGCCCTCGGCGTCACGGCGCGATCGGCGGATCACGCCTCCGGCTGATCCGCCCTACGGGCTCCCTCCTCCCACGCGCGGAGGTGAGGCCGAGCCCCGCTCGATCGGCCGTGCAGTATAAGGATTGGCGCCACACCAAAACGCCCATCCGATACCACATGCACGCGACCCTCGCCGAGAAGCAGACCGAACTGGCCGCCTTTTGCCGCTGCTAGGGATCGCGCGCCTGGAGGTGTTCGGCTCGGCGGCGCGAGGAGCCGGCTTCGATCCGGCCCGCAGCCACGTCGATCTGCTGGTGAGCTTTCTGCCCGAGCTACGCAACGACCTCGCCGCCTTCGCCGACGTCAAAGACGCGCGGGAAGCCCTGCTCGGCCGCCCGGTCGATCTGGTCGAGCGCGAGGCCAAGCACGCCGTCCGTGACCGCGAGATAGGAACCTCGCAGACCCGCGATCAGCCCCCGCCGTCGGCGCCCGGGCGCGACACCAGGCGCAGAGCCATGCCGTCGATCAGGGCGTCGCGGCGGGTCTCGGCGGCGGCGACCGCGGCGATCGTCTGCCGGTGCGTCGTGGCGTTGGAGCCGAGGACGACGATCCCGCCGATGGTCGCCGCCAGCGCGCCGAGGAACAGCACGGCGTTTCCGCCGAACAGCCCGAAAAACGACCCGAGCAGGATCGGAAGCCCCGCTCCGATCGCCACCTTGGCGGCGAGCATGTACTTTCGGCACCCCTCGGCCGTGTCGGCCAGCCGCTCGATCTGGTCCTCGAGGCGTGCGATCTCGACCGCCGCATCGTCCGGCCCGTCGGCCGCCGCATCGGTGTCGTCGTACACGCCCCGATCCCGTCGCAGACCCGCCTACTGCGCCGCCTGCATCTGCGGCGCTGCGGCGTCCTTGCCGAAGCGGATCAGCGAGAAGTGGCCGAGCGGCGGCATCGGGCGGCGCTCGATGAAATGCACGCCGCGGGCGCGCTCGACCCAGTGGCGCAGGCGGTCCCACGGGAACTCCGGCCGCCAGCCGAGTTTTCGCGCCAGCGGCGCGAAGGCCGTTTCAAAAATTTTCCGCGGGCCGCTCTCCGCCCCGATGTGGTTGACCAGGATGATCTCGCCGCCCGGCTTCACCACGCGCAAGAATTCGTCGAGCGTGCCCTCCGGGTTCGGCACCGCCGTGATGACGTATTGCGCCACCACGACGTCGAACCAGCCGTCCGGAAAGGCGAGCTTGGTCGCGTCCATCACCGACAGCACTTCGACATTGTCGAGCTTTTGGGCGACGACGCGCTCCTGCGCCTTGCGCAGCATCGGCTCGGAGATGTCGACGCCGAACAGCCGGTTGGTGCGCTTGTAGTCGGGCAGCGAGATGCCGGTGCCGACGCCGACCTCGAGGATGCGGCCGCCGCCGGTCGCCTCCACGGCCGCGATCGCCGCCTTGCGGCCGCGCTCGAACACCGTGCCGAATACCAGGTCGTAGACCGGCGCCCAGCGCGCATAGGCTTTCGCGACCTTGTCGCGGTCCAGACCGTCGAGACCGTCGCGGCGAAAATCGTCCCCCATGGCAATGCCCCCGAATTGAAAATGTCTCAGCGTCGCACGAAAACCGCCTCGGCCCCGTGCCGCTCGATCCGTGCGTCCGCCCGCGGCGGCACCACCGTCTCGGCCGCCGACGCCGCATTGCGGATGAAGCCGCCGCCGAGGACCCGCGCCTGGCCGGCCAGCGCGTCGTAGAGCACGCAAGCCTGCCCGGGAGCGACCCCCTCCTCGCCGTCGACCAGCTCCACCTCGATCTCGTCCCCGGCGCGAAAAATCCAGGCCGGCTGCGGCCGGCGGGTCGAGCGCACCTTGACGAACACCTCGAGCCGGCCGGGCGCATGCGCCGCCGCCAACGCCTCGTCGAGCGTGCCCTCGCCGATCCAGTTCACGTCGCGCAGCCGCATCCGCATGGTCTTCAGCGCCTCGCGCGGGCCGACGACGACGCGCCTCGACGCCGCATCGAGCCGCACCACGAACAGCGGCTCGCCGGCCGCGATGCCCAGCCCGCGGCGCTGGCCGACCGTGAAGCGGATGATGCCCTGGTGCCGGCCGAGCACCCGGCCGGCGAGATCGACGATCTCGCCCGGCTCGGCGGCGCCCGGCATCAGCCGCTCGATCACCTCGGTGTAGCGGCCGGTCGGCACGAAGCAGATGTCCTGGCTGTCGTGCTTGTCGGCGATTTTCAGGCCGAACTGCCGCGCCAGCTCGCGGGTCTCGGCCTTGGTGCGCTCACCGAGCGGGAAACGCAGCACGTCGAGCTGGTCGCGCGTCGTCGCGAACAGGAAATAGCTCTGGTCGCGCTCCTCCTCGCGGGCCCTGAAGAGGGCGCGGCCGCCGTCCGGCATGTCGCGCGACGCGACGTAGTGACCGGTCGCCAGCACGCGGGCGCCGAGCTCGCGGGCCGTGGTCAGGAGATCGCGGAACTTGATCGACTGGTTGCAGTCGACACAGGGCACCGGCGTCTCGCCCGAGACGTAGCTCTCGGCGAAGCGGTCGATCACGGCTTCCTTGAAGCGGCTCTCGTAGTCCAGGACATAATGAGGGATGCCGATCTGCTCGGCGACCCGGCGGGCGTCGTGGATGTCCTGGCCGGCACAACAAGCCCCCAGCCGATGCGTCGCGGCGCCGTGGTCGTAGAGCTGCAGCGTCACGCCGACGACGTCGTAGCCGTCGGCCTTCAAGAGCGCGGCCGTCACGGAGGAATCGACCCCGCCCGACATGGCGACCACCACGCGGGTGTCGGCCGGCCGCGTATCGAGATCGAGATTGCTCCGCATCATCGCCGCGGCACCGCCGCGCTCCTCACCTGGCCCCGCACGGCTGGCCCGCCGTCGCGGCTCTTGTCGACATTACTATAGGGAGCCGGGCGGCCTGCCGCCAGCGGCGCCATGCGGCGCCTTGCGGCGCCTTGCGGCGGCGGGGCGCCCGCATCCGCCGGAAAAGACCGGCAGAACTTGCCGGGACGCCAGCAAGGGATTCCCGACCGCGCCCGGAGGGCCGCCGGGGCAACCCGTTATCGCATTGTTTCATATCGATTTTTGTGATGGCCCAAGGCTTGCAAATCGATCCGCGAAAGAGTGTTCGCCGAACCTGTCGAAAAGGTCGATCCGCGTGCCCACCATCACCACCGAGTCGAGCGCCTTCGCTGCCGCCGCCCATGCGGTCCAATCCGCCGCCCGTTCGGCGACGCGCACCGCCTCGTCCACGACCGACTTCGCCAGCCTGATCGACGACGCGCATGACTCCGCCGCGGCGACCCAGGACGCCCAGACGCGCCAGCGGACGACCGATCCGAGCACGACCCGGACCACCGACACCAGCCAGACCGCCTCGACCGACC
>NZ_JACAAX010000086.1 GCF_013377085.1 Rhodoplanes sp.
GCGGTCCACATCGCCGCGACCGTCTGCTACTGGTTATGAGTCCGGACCCTAGGGCGCGACGGCAATGCATTGAGTTTGTTTGGGTTTTCCTTGTTGCCGCGGCGCCGATCTTGACTCCGGCAAAATTAAGCATTACAAATCAATACATTAGCGGTCCAATGGGACCTCTTTGAACTCAAGGTGGTTCAGAGCTTGTTCACGCCACGGTCGTATGCCGTTGACTTGGCCCCGCGCCGGGCCATCTTTAGGAATGGGGACAGCGGCACGCGCGCATTTGAGACAACAAAGGGAATAGGCATGTTTCCCGCGTCTGTTCTGATGACCGTAAATGCGCCGTACAGCAAGAAGCTGGACGCGCAGGCGCTCGCCTATTGTCTGACGCATCCGGCGGCCGCCAAGACTGCGCCGGGACAGATGTCGGCGTTTTTCGGTGAGGTCGCGCCGGACTTGCAGAAGGCCTTTGCCAGCGCCTTTCACATCAGCGAGGCAGAACTGGTCATCGCCGCAAAGACGTTTGCCGAATTTTCCGGCGAATCCTATCCGCTCGCCGCGTGAGCGCGGGTGGACCAGACTGGGCGCGTCTGTTCCGCATCGCTTGCTCGCTGATACGCCAAGTCAATTCCCAACAGGTCATCGTCGATTCATGGTCGTTCGGCGGCGGCACCGCCATGATGCTGCAGATTGGTCACCGTGAGAGCCACGACGTCGATATCTTCCTGCCCGATGCACAATTTCTGTCCTTCCTCGATCCCAAGCTGCACGACTTCGAATTCGAGATCATGCCGTCCGATTACGGCGGCGATGGCGCCGGATTCCTGAAGCTGGCTTTCGAGGAAATCGGTGAGATTGATTTCATCGTCGCGCACGCCCTGACAGATACGCCAACGACGAAGCGGATGATCGAGGGCGAGAGCGTCGATGTCGAGACAATTGCCGAACTTATTGCCAAGAAGATTCATTACCGCGGCGCGAGCATCAAGCCGCGCGACATCTTTGACATCGCAGCGGCAGCGCAGCACGATCGGGATGCCCTCGTTGGCGCCCTGAGAGGCCACAAGGATGACGTTGCCAAGACGCTCAGTGCCATCGAACGATTGAATCCGGACTTCGTCAACGCGACGATAGCGGAGCTGATGATCAAGGATCGGTTCAAGCCGATCGCTCAGACGGCATTTGAGGACGCAAAGGCCATCCTAAAATCTGTCTGATCGCACCCCCCGGGCCAAGAAGCCAGTGTCTATGGCGTCGGCGCCGTCAGTCCGTTTTGGGGGTGACAGGTCTGTCGGCAAGTGCGTTGAAGGCGCGAGATCGCACCATGGAGCCGAGCAAAAGCAGCATGAGCCGTCGCGACGACACTTGGCTGTCCCTGTTCCCGCCGCTCGCCGGGTTGCCGGACGACGAGCGCGCGGTGCTATGCGGCAACGCCGCGCCCGTCGCCCTGCCGGCCGGCGCGACTGTGTTCGAGCCGCACCAGGCCTGCGGCGCCTTCCTTTTCGTGCGGACCGGCAGCGTGCGGGTCTACCAGCTCGACCGCGACGGCAACGAGATCGTCCTCTACCGGCTCGGCCCCGGCAGCATCTGCATCCTCACCACACTGGCGCTGCTCGCCGCCGACCGTTACGGCGCCTTCGCGGTGACCGAGACGCAGGTCGACGCCGTGGCGCTGCCGGACCGTAGCTTCGATGCCCTGCTCGGCGCCTCGCCGCGGTTCCGCAGCTTCGTGTTCCTGGCCCATGCCGAGCGGATGGCCGACCTGATGCGGGTCATCCAGAACGTCACGTTCGAGTCGATCGAATCCCGCCTCGCCGCCCGACTGCTGGCGCTCGCGGCCGACCGCCATGCCTTGTCGATCACCCACCAGCAGCTCGCCGCCGAGATCGGCAGCGCCCGGGAGGTGGTCAGCCGCCATTTGAAGACCTTCGAGCGGCGCGGCTGGGTCTCGCTCGCCCGCAATCGCATCGAGGTGCGCGACGCCGTCTCGCTGCGCGGTGCCGCTGGGCCGCCCGATCCCTGAAGCTTGACCGGCCGTCGCCGAATTCCCAAGACGTGCGCCCGTCCGAGGACTACAATAACATCATTCGAGCGACACCGCCCCGGTGGCTTCGTCGGTCATCCGCCACGGTGACTTCGTCACAGACGAGACGCACACAGGCGCCTACGTCTTCGTTTCATCATCAGAGTATTTCAAAACGAGGAACTCGATATGAACCTGACCAAGAACATGGGAATGGTGGATCGCGCGATCCGCGCCGTGGTCGGCTTGGCCCTGATCTACTGGGCCATCAAGGGCGGCCCGGTGTGGGCCTGGATCGGCGTGGTGCCGCTGTTGACCGCGGCCATCGGCTCCTGCCCGGCCTATTCGCTGATCGGCGTCAACACCTGCCCGATCGCCAAGAAGTGAAGTGACGACAACCTGACGCCGCGCTCACGACACGCGAACGCAAGGCCAAGCGAACGCAAGGCCGAGTCTGATCGCCGGGCGGGTCCTTCCCCTGTCCGGCGATTTTCGTTTCGAGATGGGTGCGGGCGCGGTCGGCTCACCCGCAGGTGCAGCCGCAGCCTCCGCCGCCGGCACCATGATCGTGATCGTGCGCGCCGGCTGGCGCCAGCGTGCCCGCCATATAGCGGGCGACTGCGGTGACCGGATCCGTCTCGGCCGTGGTGACGGCGGCGACGCCGCGTTCGGCGAGCCGGCGCACGAAACCGGCGCCGGCACTGCCGGCGATCACGGCCCGCATGCCGAACAGCGGGTGCGGGCCGTCGCAACGGAACTCGTGGATCGACAGATCCGGTGACAGGTCGAGCCGCTCGACCTCGCGCGGCGCCGCCCCGTCGGCCACATCGAACACCAGGAACCGGCACGCCTTGCCGGCATGGCCCGTCACGTTGCGAAAGTCGTCGCTGGCGACCGCGATCCGCATCGTCATCTCACGCCTCTCCGATCCGAATGGTTTGCGGTCGTCAATAAACCCTTCGGAGACGTAAGCCACGCCGAAATCGTCGATTGCCGAAGCGCATGTTATATGATTACACGAATATGTTCCGTCAATCGCAACGCAACAAGAAATGACCCACCGCGCCGGGCGGCTCGCCGCTGATCTGCGTCAAGGACACCGGGCGGCGATGTGACGATCGTGCGGCCCGCTCCCGGAACCCCTACCCGAAGGGCTCGTCGTGCACGCCATTCTCCGGTCCGCCACCCTCTTCGTCTCGCTCGTTCTCGCCGGCCCGCTCTTCGCCGGCACCATCCTGGACGCCGCCGGGGTCGCCGAGGCGATCGGCCGCGGCGCCGTCGTGTGGGACGCGCGCGACGTGGCCGCGTACCGGCAGGGGCATCTGCCGGGCGCCGTCACGGTGGCAGAGGCGGACCGCGTGCTGCGCCTGCCGGGCCCGCAGGAGTTCGCCGAGCTCGTCCGTGTCGAGAAGAGCCTCGGCGAGGCCGGCATCGACCTCGACCGCGAGATCGTCGTCTACGCCAATCGCGGCAGCCCTCTCGCCTATGCGGCGCTGGCGGCGGCGCAATATTTCGGCGCCCGCAATGCCACCGTGTTCCACGACGGCATCGAAGGCTGGCACGACTCCGGCCGCGCCATCGAGACCGGCGACGGACGGCGCACCCCGGTCACGGTCCGCATCACGCCCGACCCGCGCATGACCATCACGACCGACGAGGTGCTGGCCCGGCTGAACACGGCCGACGTGCAGATCGTCGACGCCCGCACGCCGGACGAGTATGCCGGCCGCGATGTCCGCGGGCCGCGCGGCGGCCACATCCCGGGCGCCGTGAACATCCCCTACGAGACCAACTGGGTCGACTCCGAGGCCAACCTCAAGCTGGCCCGCCGGCAGGTGAACGACACGCGCGGCATGACCCTGAGGTCCGAGGCCGAGCTGCGCCGTCTCTATGCCGGGCTCGATCCCGCCAAGGAAACCATCGTCTACTGCCAGACCGGTGGCCGCGCCTCCGAGACATTTGGAGTCCTCAAAGAGCTCGGCTTCTCCAAGGTGCGCCTCTACAAGCCGTCCTGGGCCGGCTGGGCCGGCCGCGCCGACGCGCCGGTCGCCGGACCCGCGCCGGCGCCGCGCCCGTGAGTCGCGGCTGATCCCCGCCATCCTGCGGGGTGACGTCTCCGCCGCACACGTCTAGAGTGAGATCGGGAGCGCGCCGCTGGAGCGTCAGCACGGGCACTCGCCGGCGTCGCGGAGAATGCGGGATGGACCCTGCGGACCTCGAAGTGTTCGCGGCCGTGGCACGGCACGGCAGCATGCGGGCCGCCGCCGAGGCGCTCAACACCGTGCAGTCCAACGTGACGGCCCGGATCCGGGTGCTCGAAGACGAGATCGGCGCGGCGCTGTTCGAGCGCCACAGCCGCGGTGTCGTCCTCACCGCCGCCGGCCGGCGGCTGCTGCCCTATGTGGGCCGGGTGACGAGCCTGCTGCGCGATGCCGCTGCGGCGGCGCGCGACGACGGCACGCCGAAGGGGCCGCTGCTGCTCGGCGCGCTGGAGACGACGCTGGCGCTGCGGCTGTCGCCGCTGCTGTCGAGCTACGCGCGAGCCTTCCCCGAGGTCGACCTGACGCTGCGGACCGGCACCACGGCCGAGCTTATCGACAAGGTGCTGGGCCGCGAGGTCGAGGGCGCCTTCGTGTGCGGCCCGGTCGATCATCCCGACCTCGTCGAGGAGGTGGTGTTCCGCGAGGAGCTGGCGATCCTCACGGCCCCCGACGTGACCCGGCTCGACGCGGCGCTGGCGCGCAGCGGCCTGAAGATCGTCGTGCTGCGGATGGGCTGCTCCTACCGCCAGCGGCTCGAAGGCCTGCTGGCGCGACGCGGCATCGTCGGCCTGCGTATCCTGGAGTTCGGCACGCTCGAGGCGATCTTCGGCTGCGTCTCGGCCGGGCTCGGCCTCACGCTGCTGCCCCGCGCCCTGCTCGGCCCGGTATGGCCGGCGGCGCGCGTCCATGTCCATGCTTTGGCGCCGGCCGAAGCGAGCGTCGAGACCGCCTTCGTCCGACGCCGCGACGGCCACGTCTCCAGCGCGCTCGCCGCGTTCCTGGATCACGTCCGCGCCCGGACCACGCGCGCGATCGCGGCCGAGTGAACGTCCGGTTCGATCACGGATATAGATCGCCGCGATCACAACAAACCGTTTCTCCTCGCCGCGGCGGCTCCCTAAAGTCCCGGTCCGGCCGGAGACCGCATGGACCAGACCCGCACCGACCAGACCCGTACCGACACGAGCCCGCGCGAACGACCCGCCATCCTGGCGGCGCTCGCCGCCTTGTTCGTCGGCGTCGGGCTCGCCCGCTTCGCCTACACGCCGCTGTTGCCGGCCGTGGTGGCGGCCGGCTGGTTCGGCCCCGACCAGGCCGCCTATCTGGGCGCCGCGAATCTCGGCGGCTACCTGCTCGGCGCGATCGGCGGTCGCCGGCTGGCGCACCGCACCGCGACGGCCGCGCCCGTGCTGATGCTGATCACGGCCGCGACGTTCCTGGCCTGCGCCGTGCCGCTGCCGTTCGCCTGGTTCGTTTTCTGGCGATTCGTCTCCGGCCTGACCGGCGGCGCCCTGATGGTGATCGCGGCGCCGG
>NZ_JACAAX010000087.1 GCF_013377085.1 Rhodoplanes sp.
GGCGCCGGCGTCGGGGCCGACGCCAGCTCCGGACCGCCCCGCGCAGAGCCGCGCGGCTGCGCCGGCGCCGCAGGGCTGCCCGCGGACTCGGCGGCGACCGGCGTGATCGCGGCGCCGCTCCATTCGATCCGCATGGCGCTGCGGTCCCCGACCGTGTCGTCGGGCAGCCGCAGCTCGAGCCCGAGCTCCATGGTGCCGGAGAAGCCGCGCGGCGGCACCACGGCGACCCGGCCGAGATCGGCGAGCGGCACGCGCCAGCGGTCCGACGCCAGGGCCGCGCCGGCGGACAGCCGGCTGCCGGCGGCGAGCCCGGAGACAATCAGGCTACCCTCGCCGAGCCCGCGCGTCAGCGTGACGCCGAGCGCGACCGGCTCGCCGCGGCCGGCACGGCGCGTCTCGACCAGCACCAGCCGCACCGGCGCGGACCGTTCGAGCCCCGCCATCAGGGCGCGGTCGGTCTTGGCCCCGGCCAGCGCCGGAATATCGATGACGTCGCTGCGCGGCGCCGTGCCGGCGCTCGGAAACAGCACCAGCACGAGGGCGAGCGCGACCGCGGCGGCCGCCCCGCACAGCGCCGCCACGAAGGCGGCGGCCCGCCACGGCACCCGCAGCCGGTCGACGGCGCGCGGCGGCTCGGGCAAGAGATGCGGATCGAGCGCCAGGCGGCGGGTCAGCTCGCGCATCGCCACGTCGCCTTCGAAAGGCCGTTGCCGCAGCCAGCCGAACCCGCCGGGGTCGCCGGCCGACGGCACCGTGGTGGGCGAATCCTCGATATGCGGCGGCTCCGATCGGGCCGGCTCGCGCACGACAGGCGGCGGCACCGGCCGCGCCGTCTTGGGGACGACGCCCGCGGGCCGCCGCTCCGCGGCCCGAGGTGCGGCGTCGTCTTGCAGCTTCGGCGCGGAAAAGATCAGATCGCGCGGGTCATCGGCCGCCGCCGCGGAATCGTCCGACGCGGAATCGGCCGGCGCGGGATCGCCGAATTGCAGGTCGCCGATGGACGGCGCATCCGCCTGCCGATCCTCCGGGGCCGCCGGATCGCGCCGAGAGGCCGCTTTCGGCTGTTCCGCATCGGGACGATCCAAATCACGCGGCGCCTCGCGGCGCGCCGAGAGATCGTCCGCAGAGAAATCGTGCGAAGACGAGTCGTGCGGATCGGCCTCGGCCGGCGGATCGCCCATCGACGGATCGGCCGGTTCCGCCTCGGCCCGCACGGGCGGCTCGGACGGGATGTCCGGCACGGCGGGCGGCGCGCTCTCGCCGGCGGCGTCGGGAGCGGCGCGCCGCGCCCATGGCGGCGCATAGCGCAGCGGCTCACTGAAGCCTTTGTCGTCGATCGGGGCACTCATCCAATATCCTCCACCCCATCAGGCGCCGATGCCGGACGCCGGCGCTCAGCGGCGCTCGCGCGTCCCGTTCCAGCGCAGGAACTCCTGAAACAGCTTTTCGCGATCGACCGGCGTCGCCGTGTCGTCGGACGCGACCCGCCGGCTCGCGAGGAACCGCTCGAACTGCTCGCGCGACACCTGCGCGGGCGGCGGCGCATTGCGGCGCAGCCACTCCTCGGCAGCCGGGAAGCGCGTCCAGCCCGGCACCGTGGCGCTCAGATTGGTCTCGATCCATTTTGGATGGCGCGGCGGCTTCTGCAGCTCGGCGAGCCGCGGAAAGAACGCCTCGACGAACCGCTCGATGCGCCGGTAGCGCTCCGAGCCCTTCGGCCAGACATGGGCGAACAGCACCGTGCCGACCGCGATGGTGTCGACGGTCGCGCCCGGCCCGATCAGGCCCGGATAGTCGGCCGCCGTCAGCGCCGCCGGCAGGTAGTCGGCCTGCAGCGGTTTGGCGAAGGGCAGCGGCAGCAGGCGGAACTCGCCGCCGGCGAGATGCGCCATCGCGGGCGCCGGCTTGCCGGAGATCAGCACGACCGCGGCGATCTCGCCCTTGCGCAGCTTCTCGATCGCGTCCGCCTGCGGCAGGTCGACCTCGGCGGGCGCGACGCCGAGCCGGGCGAACACGTCGCGGGCGGTGAATTGCGTACCGGAGCCGGGCTCGCCGAAATTCACCGGCTTGCCGGCGAGGTCGCCGACGCCGGCGAGCGGCGAATCGGCCCGCACCAGAACATGCATCTCCTCGTTGAACAGCTTGGCCAGGTAGCTGATCTTGTCGTCGATCCGGCCGATCTCGTTCGACCGCTGCATCAGCCCGAGCAGATTGGTCTGGGCGATGCCGAGATCGATACCCTTCAGGAAGCGCACGTCGCGGATGTTCTGTCCGCCGCCCTTGCCGGCGATCGGCAGGATGCGGAACCCGTCTCCGTCGTCGAGGACGGCGGACAGATCGGAGGCGATCGTCAGCGCGGTGGCGTCGGGGCCTCCGGCGACGATCGAGATGGTGTTGGTGTTGATGCGCGCGATCTTCGCACCGAGCGCCGGCTCGGCCGGCACCGTGACGGTCCGGCGCAAAGGCACGCGCGCCCGGGCCGCGGCCCGCGCCGCCTCGCCGGCGGGCGTGGTGGCGGCAGG
>NZ_JACAAX010000088.1 GCF_013377085.1 Rhodoplanes sp.
TGTACAACGGGCCGAGATTGCGCCCGGCCTCGACCGGGAAATCGCCGGGGCCGTATGTGATGGCCGATATCGCGCGGATGTCGCGGCCGGCGACGATGCTGGCGATGTCGGAGGCAGAATTGTTCCGGCCGATGAAGCTCATGTTGACGATGTCGCGGCCGGCCTCGACCTTGGCCGGCTTGATCAGCGTGAAGCTGCCGCTGATGTCCTGGCCCGCATAGATGACGACCGGAACGTCGTCGCCGGCGTGCACGGCGGACGACAGCACCGCGGGTGCCGGCGTGCCGAGCGGATCGACATAGGACGCCGAGGTGCCGTCCAGCATGGCGATGCCGAAGGCGCCGGTCCCGGCCGAATAGAGAGGCGTGCTGATCGAGCCGCCGGCCAGCAGGGTCAGAGTTCCGGTGGCGGACGGGATCAGGGCGAGCGAGGTGTTCACCCGGATGCTGCCGCTGACCGCGTCGATCGCCAGCGTGGCCGGCAGCAGCAGGTTATCCGACGAGCTCGCCCCGATGACGACGTCGCCCGAGACGCTGGTCAGCGACACGCTGCTGCCGGCGCTGTAGCTGGTGAACGGGGCGCCCAGGAAGGGTCCCAAGCCAATGCCCATGACGCCGCCGGGCAAAGCATCGCCCGGGGTGTAGGCCTGCGCGGCCAGCAGGCTGTCATTTCTCAGCATCGCCGGATCGGTGATCGCGCCCAGCGTGATGGCGCCGCCGGCCATCAGGCTGATGACGCCGTCCTGCACGGCGAGGTTCAGGGTCTTGCCGGCGCTGTCCGCGGTGACCGCGCCGCCGATCCGGATGGTTCCGGTGCCGGCGCCGACCAGAACCGCGCCGCCGACGAGGTCGCCGCCGGCCTCGACCTTCAGGTTGCCGCCCCCATAGGTGTGCTCGGTCGCGGTGGGCACCGCGGCGGTGCCGCCGCTCACCACGATGGTCTGCGGCAAGGACACGATGACGTCCTTGATGCTGCCACCCGCCGTCAGCGTGACATTGCCGCCGCCCAGCGCGCCGATGCCGTCCGCATAGGTGGCATAGTTGATCCAGGCCGCCGTCTGCCGGGCGGCAACGTTGTTGGAGTTTGTCCCGGTGAATTGCGCCGTCGAATTGCCGTTGCTCTTGATAAGGTGGTAATACCACGAGGCCCAACTGGCAGTGCCGTCGAGCGAGGTGGTCTCGATGCCGACGATGTCCCCGCCCACCGCGACGGTGACAGAGCCGCCCCCCTCCGCCCAGGTCGGCGTGCTGACCAGGCCATTGGGGTTGCTGACATAGGACGAGGACATGCCGGGTGACGTGAAATCGGATGGCGTCGCCACGGCGCTGCCCGCCGTGTAGACGGCGCCGGGCGCGGTCGTGTCTAGCAGTTCGAAATCACCTGAAGCCGCGATCGTTATGGAGCCGGTGCCGGTGCGCACCACATTGCCGACGCTGATGGTGCTGGCAACGCTGTTACTCGAATTTGCCTGGGGGTTGGCGTAAGAGACATGGCCGTCGACGGTGACGTCGGCGCTGCTGCCGCTCGTCACCGCCACCGGGTTAGCGCTGGCAAGATTCGCGCCGGCGACGATGCGATACGAGCTGCTGCTCGTCTCACTCGCCAGATCCATCGACGAGATGGGTGATTGGTTGCTCGCTGCCGCGACCGGAGACAGGCTGTTGTCGACCTTCGCATTCGACGGCAAGGATATGGACTCATCGCCCGTCAAGAAAGTCACGGGCATCGCGCGGGATTTGGGTCCGATCCTCGCGCACGCGATGAAGAAATACCCCGAGACCAAGTCGCTGATCGTGCCTCGCGTCGAAGGCCTCGTCGTTCTGACCGCGGGAGCGGACTTTCAGAAGGTGGCGGACGCCGAGCGGGCAAAAGTTCTCACGGACCGCGACTTCGTCAGGAAGGCCGCTTCCCCGCAGGCGCAACGCACCGCGTTCGGAAACGTCGCCGAACAGTTCCTGAAGCAGCCTCTCACGGATAGGCTGTGGAGGGGCAAGCTGAGGCAGTTCTTCAACGCGGGCCCTAGGGTCCGGACTCATAACCAGTAGCAGACGGTCGCGGCGATGTGGACCGC
>NZ_JACAAX010000089.1 GCF_013377085.1 Rhodoplanes sp.
TGCCGGCTGGTGTTTCTGGGCGGCGCCTCGCTGTTGTCGGCGAGCGGCGCCCGCCGCATCGCGCTCGACGGTCTCGTTCTCGACGGCGGTGGCCGGCCGCTGCCGCAGGACCGCGCCCTCCTCCACTGCGAGCAGGTCGACGCGCTCGCGATCACCAACTGCACGGTCGCCGGGGCGGACGGCACCGCGATCTACGCCTATGCGGCCGGCGGCACGATTTCGGACAACCGCATCACCGACACGGCCGACGTCGCCGTCCAGACCCGCAACGCCACCGGCCTGATGATCACCCGCAACGTGATCGAGCGGGCCGGCAACAACGGCATCCAGGTGTTGCGCTTCGAGGTCGGCCAGGATGGCACCCTGATCACCGACAACCGCATTTCCGGGGTCCGCAACCGGGCCGGGGGGCAAGGCCAGTACGGCAACGGCATCAACGTCTTCCGCACCAACGGCGTGATCGTGCGGGGCAACCGGATCGCCGACTGCGCGTTCTCGGGGGTGCGCGGCAACTCCGCCTCCAACCTGCAGATCGTCGGCAACACCGTGACCAATGTCGGCGAGACGGCGCTCTACTCGGAGTTCCAGTTCGAGGCCGCGATGGTGGCCAACAACATCGTCGACGGCGCCCAGATGGGGATATCGATCGCCAATTTCGCCAGCGGCGGCCGCATCGCCGTCGTCCAGGGCAACATCCTGCGCAACCTCGCCCGCCGCGACGCCAACCCGGACCCGGAGTTCCTGATCGGCGTCGGCATGTATGTCGAGGCCGACACGGCGGCGACCGGCAATGTGGTGGAGCGGGCGAGCGCGGTCGGGATTGCGGTCGGCTGGGGCCCCTATCTGCGCGACGTCGCCCTCACCGGTAACGTGGTGCGGGAGTGCGGGATCGGCATCGGCGTCACCGTGGTGCCGGGAGCGCGCAGTGCGCTCGTGTCGAACAACGTGATCTCCGGCAGCCTGCGCGGCGCGATCGTCGGCCTCGACCACAAGGTCGCGGTGACGGGCGACCTGACGACCGGCGGCGCCGAACGCTACCCACATCTTGCACTTAATGGAAATAAGGTCTCATGAGCGGCGAAAGCGGCGACCTTGCCGCAACGCACGTTGAAAAGTGCATCGCAAAATAGGACCGGGTTTAACCCGAAGGCCGTATCCCACATCAGAAAAACGCCTCTCGTCGGCCAATTATTGCTGGCACAATCCTGGGTACCTCTGTTAGACTAAAGTCCAAGTTGCGGTCGACCATCGCCTCGGCCGGCAACCAATCCAAAAACAGGCAAAGCTACGGGGGATTTTGGCTGTCGCGGCAACGCGACGGGTCATGATCCGAGCAAGCTCGGCACGCGGCATGTTTCGCCCGCGCGCCGGGACGCTTGAACTGTGGCTGCGCCACGTCCGGCGGTGGAAGGGAAAGAAACGCCATGATGAACAGCGGCTGCATCGAGGAGTGGGGATCCGACAGAACCCTCTTCGGCAAACAGCACTGCCCGCGGTGCTCGTATCTTCTGGTGGCCCCGGACGAATCGCATCACGTGGCCGACCGCGTCGTCCGCCACATGTGGAGCTGCGAGGCGTGCGGGACCGGCTTCAGCACCTGGGTGAAGTTCCAGCCCGAGCGCGGCGAGATGCATTGCGCCGAAGCGGCCTGACGGGTCACGAGAGGCCGGCCGCACGGCCGGCAGGCACAGGCGGTTGACGCGGCGGGCGGCGTTCGTCGCGGAGCCATGTGCCTCGAAGCTGCGTAGCCGACGGTCGTGAGATGCTCTATGCCGCGGGCGCTCTATGCCGCGGGCGCTCCGTGACGTGGGCGTTTTTGGGTGTGCGCCCCATATCCGGCGCCGCGCCAAGTGGCGAATTCGCCCGGTGGCGAGCCTGGTCGGTGGCGAGCCTGGTCGGTGGCGAGCCTGGTCGGTGGC
>NZ_JACAAX010000009.1 GCF_013377085.1 Rhodoplanes sp.
GGCTGGCCGGGCGTGGCGGGCTGGCCCGGCTGCGCCGGCTGGCCCGGACGCGTGACGGCGGCGCGGGCGGGGCGCGGCTCGCGGATCGGCCGGCGGTCGTTGAGGCCGATCATCATCACGATGAAGTCGGGCCGCTCGGTCGCCAGCGTCTCCTGGATGGTCTTCGGCCAATCGGGATGCTCGCCGCGCGGATCGCTGCGGACGTCCTGCCGGATCAGGCCGGACAGCGTGCGGTGCTTGCGGATGACGCCCATCTCGGGCGACTCGGTGAACGACACCTCGAGCCCGTAGGCGAGCCAGTCGGCCAGCGAGTCGCCGAACACCAGCACGTTGGTGGTCGGCGGGGTCTCGGGCTTCTTGGCGGCCGGCGCCTTGGAGTAGTCGGCCGGCGGCGCCGCCTGCCGCTGCTCCTGCTGCGGCTGGAACGGGTTCCAGTACTGCTGCTGCTGTTGCTGCTGGTACGGCTGCTGCTGGCGGCGGTAGGGATTGCCGAACGGGTTCTGGAACGGGAAGCGATCGTCGAAGAGCTGCGCCGCGGCCGGCGTGGCGCCGGCGAGCGTCGCGACCAGGGTTGCGGTGCCGACCGCCAGCATGGCCGCCGCCTCCACCGCGACCAGCAGAGCGAGCGCGGCAAGGGCGCGCGTAAACCGCTGTGTCATCACGAAAGTCCGCTCCGAACGCCCCGGGCAAAAGACAAAACACGCCGGTTCGCCCGCGCGGACCGACGCAACGCCAGTCTGGCGGCCGACCATGGCGACACGAAGATCGCAGGACCGGGCGGCGTTTTCAAGCCGGCGGGGCGCCGGCGCGCCTCGAAAACCCTGTCTTTCGAGGATGCTACCGCGAGCGCAGGCGGTCCAGCAGGGACGCGGTGGCAAAGCCGTCCGGGACCAGCCCGACGGTCGACTGCCAGCGCTTGATGGCGCTGCGCGACTTGGCGTTGATGCGGCCGTTCGGCTCGCCGCCGATGTCGAAGCCGCGCCGCACCAGATGGGTCTGCAGCTCGTAGCGCTCGGCCGAGGTCAGCACCCGCTCGTGCCGCGGCCAGGCCTGCACGATCGGCCCCTCGCCGCGCATGCGGTCGGCGAGATGGCCGATCGCCATCGCATAGGCCTCGGCCGGGTTGTACTTCATGATGACCCGGAAATTCTTGAGCATCAGGAAGGCGGGGCCGCCGCTGCCGGCCGGCACCAGCAGATAGGCCTTGTCGGCGGGGCGCGGGAATCCCTTGCCGCCCGGCCGGGTGACGCCGAGCCGCGCCCACTCCTGCATGGTGTGCCAGCGCGACGAGTCGGCGAGCAGGAAGTCGAAGCCTTGCGGCAGCACCACCTCGTAGCCCCAGGTCTTGCCCGCCTCCCAGCCGTCCTTCTTCAGGTTGTTGGCCGTCGAGGCGATCATGTCGGGCCGCGAATCGACCACGTCGCGCCGGCCGTCGCCGTCGAAGTCGACGGCGTAGCGCTTGAACGAGGTCGGCATGAACTGGGTCGGGCCGAAGGCCCCGGCCCACGAGCCCTTGAGGTGGTCCGGGATCACGTCGCCACGCTGCAGGATTTCCAGCGTGGAGAGGAACTCGTCGCGGAAATAGGCCTGCCGGCGGCCGACACAGGCGAGCGTCGCGGTCGAGCGCACCACCGACCGATCGCCGATCTGGGTGCCGAAATTCGATTCGACGCCCCAGATCGCGGCGACGACGTAGCGGTCGACCCCGTAGGCCTTCTCGACCGCCGCGAAGGTCGCGGCGTTCTGGGCGACGACCTCGCGGCCGCGCTTGATGCGGGCGTCGCTGACCAGGAGGTCGAGGTAGTCCCAGAACGCCTTGGTGAACTCCGGCTGGGCGTCCATCAGGTCCATCAGCCGCAGCTCGGGCGTCAGCCCTGCCGTATGAGTGTCGAACGTCGCGCGCGAAATGCCGCGGCGCGCCGCGTCGGGCCACAGGCGCGCGATGCAGGCGGGAAACTGGGCGGCGGCCGCCGTGATGGCGTCGGCCGTCATCTCGGGATGGCCGGAGCTGCCGGATTCGCCGCTCCAGTCGCGGGTGCCGCCGGCGCCGCCGGCGGAGGGCCCGCCCGGCTGGGCGCTGGTCGGCGTCACGGTGCCGGTGCTGCGCGTGCCGAACAGCGAGTCGAGGAAGCTCTGGGCCACGGCCGGGCGGCCCGGTGACGCCAGCGCCAGCGCCAAGCCGGCGAGCGCCAGGGCGGCGAGGCGTGCCGTTTGTGTCGCCGACTGTCGGGCCATCGCGTCTCTCCGTCCGGGGCGGCCAGTCAAGGCCGCGCACGGTTTAAGCCATGTTAATCGCCGATGGCGGCCTCGCGGCGCAAATCGGGCGTCTCCAAGGCGCCGCGGCACCGCCGCGCGCGGAACCGTGGCGGGCCGCGTCGCGTTTATGCGACACGGCGCCCGTCCGCCTGTTTATCCATGGACTCGGCTCGGCGGGCGTGGTTCTTTGCCGCGCCTTCGGACCGTGTCGGTCCCGACCTCACGCGATCGCACAATGACCAAACCCATCCGCAAAGCCATTCTTCCCGTCGCCGGTCTCGGCACCCGGTTTCTTCCGGCCACCAAGGCGATGCCCAAGGAGATGCTGCCGGTCGTCGACCGGCCGCTGATCCAGCACGTCGTCGACGAGGCGCGCGAGGCCGGCATCGAGCACATCATCTTCGTGACGGGCCGCAACAAGGCCGTCATCGAGGATCATTTCGACCGCCAGTACGAGCTCGAGGTGACGCTGACGGAACGGCGCAAGTTCGCCGATCTCGAGCATCTCGAGCGCGACCTGCCGATCCCGGGCCAGACCAGCTTCACCCGCCAGCAGTCGCCGCTCGGTCTCGGCCACGCCGTGTGGTGCGCCCGCGACATCGTCGGCGAGGAGCCGTTCGCGCTGCTGCTGCCCGACGTGCTGGTGCAGGCCGAGCGCGGCTGCCTCGCCCAGATGATGGACGCGTACAAAGAGATCAACCAGCGCGCCAACATCATCGCGGTCGAGGAGATGCCGGAGGACAAGCTGCAGATGTACGGCGTGGTCGGCGCCGGCAAGTCGACCGGCAAGGCCTTCGAGGTCACCGAGATGATCGAGAAGCCGGCGCGCGGCAAGGCGCCGTCCAATCTGATCATCACGGGCCGCTACATCCTGCAGCCGGAGATCTTCGACATCCTGGAGAATCAGAGCTGGGGCGCCGGCGGCGAGATCCAGCTCACCGACGCGATGATCAAGCTGGCGATGAGCCAGCCCTTCTTCGGCGTGAAGTTCGAGGGCCGCGCCTTCGACTGCGGCTCCAAGATCGGCTTCCTGACCGCCAACGTCGCCTATGCGCTCGAGCGCGACGACATCGCCCCGGCCTTCCGCAAGGAGTTGAAGGCGCTGCTGGGCGAGTGAGACCGAGGGCGGCATGGGACAGCATGCATCGCCGGTGACGCGGCGAAGTCCAAGGGCAGTTCCCCACCTGCAAGGTTGGCGGATCTTACGGCTGTTCGGTTAGGCCGCTCGCCAGGGGCACGGCTTCACCTCTCCCCGGCGGGGAGAGGGCAAGAACCCCCGGCGTTTTCTCGCCCCTCACCGCTGCAGCCTGACCCCCATCGTAACCTGGGTGGCGTTCCAGTTGAGGCCGGTCTGGTTGGAGTTCAGCCAGTCCTGGCGCACCTCGCTCTTGAGCTGGATCTCGCGGCTGAGCTTGTAGAGCATCGCGAACGACATGAAATAGCGGTGGTCGAGGCGCGGCGAGCCGACATAGTCGTCGATGCCGGTGCCGAACCGCGCGGTGCCGATCAGCCAGCGCCGGAAGGCGTGGTCGATCTGCAGGCTGATGTCGCGGCTGAACACGCCGGAGACGCCCGGCACGACGATCTCGGAGGCGACCGTGGTGCCGACCAGCTTCACGGTGGTGAGGTCGGTGGCCAGATAGGTCAGCGCCCCGTCGATGGTCCAGCCCGACATGTCGGTGAGCGCCGGGTCGACGTAGAACCGCCACAGCCAGCCCGTCGAGGCCTCACCGATCAGCTTGCTGGTGAACTCGAAGGTGGTGCCGGCCTTGACGAAGGTGCCGTTCGAGTCGCGGTCGTAGCCGTTGCGGTCGACCTTGGTGGTGTGGATGCGGGTGTTGGCGCCGGTCTCGATGAACGGCTTGAGGCCCGGCTTGAGCTCGTAGCCGACCCGGAGGGTCCCGCCGTACTGGTTGTACTCGCGGTCGCCGTTGGTCGCGGTCAAGCCGTTGATGTAGTGCGAGTCGGTGTACATCTGGTGGTCGAAGAGGGTCTTCGCCGTCACCTCGAGCCGGTTGAACTGCTGGACATAGCCGAGCGTCGATCCGACGGTCGTCACCATCGGAAAATATTTCAGGCCGGTCTGCACATTGGGGCTGCCGGGCGCGTCGATCGAGACCACGGCCCGCGCCTCGCCCTCGAAGCGCGACAGGCTCGACACGTCGAAGCGGCCGTTCACCCGCGAATCCATGGTGGGCCGGTCGATGTTCTCGGGCGTCGTCGACGACGACACGGTGCCGGGGTTGTCGATCACCAGGCCGTAGTGCTGGCCATACCAGGTGTAGGTGCCGCGCAGATCCGCGTTGAGGGCGTGGCGCTGCCAGTCGGAGCGGACCAGCAGCTCGGGCGACACCATGGTCAGGCCGGAGCCGGGCAGGCCGGCGACGCGGGTCGGATTGGTGTCGAAGCCGCTCTTGATCTCGACGGCGGGCCGCAGCGTGAAGGCGCCGACCCGTACGCCGAGCGGCGCGAAGGGATCCTCCTCGACGCGCGGGAAGCGCCGCGGGATGACGGCCGTGACCGGCACGTTGAGGCGCGAGGTCTGGTCGATGTCGGGTCCGCCGCGCCGCCGCAACCGCCCGGGCACGACCAGCGGGGTCGCGGCCGGGTTGGTGCCGGGCACCAGGGTCGCCGGTTGCGGCGCTTTCTTCAGCCGGGCGGCCTCCTGCTGGCGCTGGGTGAGCGACTGGGGGACGCGCGGCTTGCGGGTGTTCTTGGAATCGAAGCTGGTCGCCGCGGTCGTCGCCGGTCTCGATCCGGGCGGCGCCGTCTCCTCCGTGCCGGTGCGGAACACGGTCCGCCCGTCCTCCGCCGGGGCCGTGGCGCTGCCGGGCCTGAAGGCGGGCGTCAGCAGGCTCCCGCCGGCCGGTGCGGGGGAGAACAGGCCGGGCTGCTCCGTGGCCGCTGGATCGGTCGTGGACGGCTGCGTCTGGGCGAGCGCGGGGGAGAAAGCCGACGCGTAAAGCCCCACGCCGACCATCACGCCCGAGCCGAGCATCGCGAGAGGTCGAGAGGTGGGGCGCGGCACTGATACGTCCTCCACGCCGGCCGGTCGGCACAGAACTGGTTAATTGGAATAGAACGGGCATGGTTAATGGCGGGTTGACGGGCAGCTCTGCGGCGCGTCAGAGACGGTTGCGCGCAGCGGAAAAACGAGTAGAGACGGCGCATGTCAGACGTCACCACGCCGACCGACCGCCCCCCGACATCCGACCAAGACCTGATCGAGACGGGCCTGCGCACCCTCGAGGCGGAGGCCGACGGGATCGCGGCGCTGGCCGCGGCCATGCGAAACGGCCTGCGGGCGCCCTTCGTGGCCGCTGCCGAGACCATTCGGGCCGCGCGCGGCCGCGTGGTGGTGAGCGGCATGGGCAAATCCGGCCATGTCGGGCGCAAGATCGCCGCGACGCTCGCCTCCACGGGCACGCCGTCCTTTTTCGTCCACCCGGCGGAGGCCGGGCACGGCGATCTCGGCATGATCACGCCGGACGACGTGCTGGTGGCGCTGTCCTGGTCGGGCGAGACCGCCGAGCTCAAGAACCTGATCGACTATTCGCGCCGGTTCCGTATTCCGCTGGTGGCCATCACGTCGGAAGCCGCGAGCACGCTCGGCCAGGCCGCCGACATCGTGCTGGCGTTGCCGCCGGCGCGCGAGGCATGCCCGCACAATCTCGCGCCGACCACCTCGTCGCTGATGCAGCTCGCCCTCGGCGACGCGTTGGCGATCGCGCTCCTGGAGAGCCGCGGCTTCACGCCGCTCGACTTCCGGAACCTGCACCCCGGCGGCCGGCTCGGGGCCGCGTTGAAATTCGCCCGCGATCTCATGCACGCCGGCGAGGCGATGCCGTTGTGCGAGGTCGGGTCGCGCATGGGGAACGCGATCGTCGAGATGTCGAGCAAGGGGTTCGGCTGCGTCGGCGTGGTCGGCCGTGACGGACGATTGGTCGGGATCGTCACCGACGGCGATCTGCGCCGCCACATGCGGCCGGACCTGATGGAGCTTCCGGTCGAGCAGGTGATGACCTGCGGGCCGATCTGCGCCAAGCCGGATCAGCTCGCCAGCGAGGCCCTGCAGGTGCTCAACGCCTCGAAGATCACGGCCGTGTTCGTCACCGAGCGCGGCACGCCGGTCGGCATCCTCCACCTGCACGATCTGCTGCGGGTCGGCGTGGCCTGACGCAGGATTTCGTGACGGGCGATCCCCGGGCGAGGTCCGGCGGCGCCGACCGTCCGGGGGCGCTCAGGTCGCCGTCTTGCGGATATCGTCCTGCGGTCGCGTCAGGGTCCAGTGGATCGCCTGGGCGCGGTTCGGCACCCCGAGCCGGGCCAGGATGCCGGAGACGTGGATCTTCACCGTGTTGGGCGAGATCGCGAGCATCCGGCCGATCTCGATGTTGCTGAGGCCCTTGGCCATCAGCTCGAGCACCTGCCGCTGCCGCCGGCTGAGTGCGACCGATGGGCCGGAGCCCTTCGGGTCGGCGTAGCCGGCGAGGTCGTCGAGCTCGGCCGGCTCGCTGGAGGCCGGCGCGACCGCGCGGATCGACCGCTCGATCGTCTCCATCATCCGCTCGAGCCGCGCATTGAACGGCTCGACGCCGAAATCGTCCTTGAGAACGACCGGCTTAGGCCTGTCGGCCGACGCATGCGGCATTAGTGCCGAGATGTCGACATGCAACAGTATGGCGCGGGCCGTGCCCTTGATGTGGGGGAAGCCCAGCATCAGGAACCAGCTCTGCGCCGTCGGCGACGGGCACGGATAGATGAACGACAGGCAATCGACCCGGCCGTGAAGCAACTGGGTGATTCCATCGATGATCCGCCCGGATTGCTCGTCCGCACAGGCGCAATACTGGAGGTAGTTCTGGCCGACCCCGGAGTTAGGCAGCGTGAGGCCGGCTTTTTGTGCGGACTCCTGCCAGGCGGCATTGACGGCCAGAATGGTGCCCGCGCGGTCGAGCAGAACGGCGCGGATAGTAGGCCCTGAAAACAGGGCTTCAATTGGCTCGAAGGACCAGTCGAGCTCTGAATGCGTGGTACACGTCGCGAGGTTATCGATCATAATTCTTGCTTCATGTTCACGGTTGAGCCGCATAGTTCCGAGTCACCCATCTAAATTATTCTAAATATAGACTCCATTACAAGCACTCCCCCGTTCAGACTTAACTGAACTGCAGTTCCTTTGAAGAATCTCCAGCCTTGCCGGTTAACCGTTCGGTATTAATTAACAATTTTTAGGTGTATTTGTTCTCTTTATGGTCCTGTGACATTTTGGGTCCATGCGCGCATAAGTTGTATGCACATATCGATTATTCGTCTTAAACGCGCGCCCGTTTGATCTAGTTGCGTCCGGGTTAATACGGACGGGCGAGCCTAACGGAAACTTCACGACGTTTCCGTCAGGATTCCGGCCGGCAAGCGGTTGGGAATCGGAATGAGTACCTTGAAAATTCGGATCGGGACGAAGATCGCGCTGTCGGCAGCTCTCAGCGTGCTGCTGATTCTCGGTATGATCGCCTATCAGCAAATCAGCAACGGCAATGTCGGGCAGACGGACGCGGCTGCCGACATCCAGCGGGGGATTTCGGAATCCACCGCAACTGCCGAGACCGGGCTGCGGCGGATGGAGGCGACGTTCCGCGACATGCGGGGCGCCCGCACCTCCAAGGATGTCGCAGCCGCCGAGGCGGCGCTGCGGACGGCTTTCGCCAGCGTGACCCGCCATCTCGACGGCGCGGCCGCCGCGACCGACGTCGCTTCGCATCGCGACCTGCTCGCCCGCAGCAAGGCGCTGGTCACTCAGTACGCCGAGTCCGCCTTCGAGCTGGCGCGGCGCGAGACCGAGTATTTCGACACGCTGCTGCCCAACCGCAGCAAGGCGGCCGTGCAGTGGAACACCATCTTCGAGTCCCTGCTCGCCACGCCCGAGATGTCCCGCCGCAGCGCCATGGACGTCAAGGCGGAGCTGTGGAAGGCCTATTCGGTGTTCAATGCGGCGCGCTCGGCGATGTGGCGCTACGCCGCCCTCGGCGAAGCCGAGCAGCAGACCCTCGCCGCCAAGGAGATCGCCGACGCCACCGCCCTGGTCCAGAACGCCCAGGACATGATGAGCGAGACCACCTCGGTCGCGCTCGCCGACGAGCTCCTGCGCTTCGCCGCGACCTACAAGGAGATCAGCGAAGCGGCCATGAAGGCCGAGGACGCCAATACGAAGCTGGTCGCCGAGCGGATGGAGCCGGTGGCGGCCGAGGCGGTCGCGCTGATGCAGGAGGCCGTCAAGGAGACCCGGGCGAGCGCCAGGGCGGCGACCGCCAGCGCGGCCGATCAGCTCTCCCAGTCCGGCCGCATGGGGCTCATTCTCGGGCTGGTGGTCGTCCTCGTCCAGCTCGGCGCCGCCGTGTTCGGCAACGTCTCGGTCGGCCGGCCGATCCGCCGCATCGGCGAGGTGCTGGCGGCGCTGGCCGGCGGCGACAAGACGGTCGCGATCCCCTATGTGACCCGCCGCGACGAGGTCGGCGACAATGCCCGCGCCGCGCAGATCTTCAAGGAAAACCTGATCCGCATCGAGCGCGTCGAGAGCGAGCGCCGGCAGGTCGAGGCCCGCTCGGCGACGGAGCGTGCCGCGACCATGCAGGCGCTGGCAGGCGAGTTCGAGCGCGCGGTCGGCCACATCGTCGAGACCGTGTCGTCGGCCGCGAGCGAGCTCGAGGCGGCCTCGGGCAGCCTGACGACGACGGCCGAGACGACCCAGCGGCTTTCGACCACGGTGGCGGCGGCCTCGCAGCAGGCCTCGGCCAATGTCCAGACGGTCGCCGCGGCGACCGCCGAGCTGACCGCCTCGGTCGACGAGATCAGTCGTCAGGTGGGGGAATCGACGCGGATCGCCGGCGAGGCCGTGAAGCAGGCCGAACGGACCGACGGCCGCATCGGCGAATTGTCGCTTGCCGCCGGCCGTATCGGCGACGTGGTGAAGCTGATCACGGCCATCGCCGAGCAGACCAATCTGCTGGCCCTCAACGCCACCATCGAGGCGGCCCGCGCCGGCGAGGCCGGCAAGGGCTTCGCCGTGGTGGCCCAGGAGGTGAAGGCGCTGGCGGCGCAGACCGGCAAGGCGACCGGCGACATCTCGGCGCAGATTTCCGGCATGCAGGCGGCGACGCAGGATTCGGTCGCCGCCATCAAGGAGATCGGCGGCACGATCGGCAGGATCGCCGAGATCGCGTCCGCCATCGCGGCGGCCGTCGAGCAGCAAGGGGCGACCACGGCCGAGGTATCACGCAACATCCAGCAGGCCTCGCACGGCACCACCGAGGTCGCCCGCACCATCGGCGAGGTCAGCCGCGGCGCCGGCGCCACCGAGACCGCGTCCGAGCAGGTTCGCGGCTCCGCCTCCCTGCTCGCCCGGGAGGGCAACCGGCTGAAGACCGAGGTCGCCAAGTTTCTGCAGACCGTGAGGGCTGCCTGACCGGCCCGCACCGGGCCTCTCCGGGCGCCGACGACGTCGGCGCCGAACAGGTTTCGAAGGACTCGATCCTGAAAGGTTTTCGCATGTCCAAGACCGAGATTTCCGGTTCCGGCGGTATGGCCCGGCTGACGACCGTGTTCACCAACCGTGCGATCGGCACCAAGATCGCGGTCGGCTTTCTCTGCCTGAACGCGATCATGGGCGCGATCTCGCTCGCCGCCTGGGTCAATTTCAACGAGGTGGCGGCCAACTTCCGCACCTTCACGCACGCCGCCGTCGCCGGCAATGTCGCCCGCGACTTCGACCGCGAGTTCCTCGCCTATCGCCGGGTCGCCCGCGAATACTGGCTGTTCGGTCGCGACGTCGATCTGAAGGCGACCCAGGACGGCATCAAGCGCGTCGCCGGGATCCTCGACAAGGGACTCCGGGAGATCGACGATCCGACCCGCCTCGCCGCCTTCAAGACGCTCGCCGCGACCTTCGAGGCGTACCGGACCGGCTTCGACCGGTTGCTGCAGGTCAAGGGCGAGCAGATGCAGATCGCCGGAACGATCCTCGAACCGGCCTTCGCGACGCTCGGCGTCGATATCGAGCAGCTCCAGCGCTGGGCCGTGGAGAAGACCGGCGACATCGACGTGATCATGATGGCCGGCCGCGCCCAGCAGCAGCTCCAGGTGACGCGGCTGAACCTCGGCAAGCTGGCCGGACGTTTCGACCCGGCGGCGGCCGATGCCGCCGCGCAGGCCTTCGAGATCGTCCGCGTCGAGCTGACCGCGATCGGCGGCATGAATCTCAGCCCCGACATGCGCAAGCTGATCGAGGAGACCAAGGCGCTCGGCGACCGGTTCCTCGACGGCTTCAAACGTTACATCGCGCTTTCCACCGGCGTCGACACGCTCGCCTCGGTCGATCTGCCGAAGATCGGCGAGACGATCGGCGTCGACGCCATCGCGATCAAGACGTCGAGCATCGCCGACGCCGGCGCGATCGAGCAGCGGGCCGAGCAGGTGATCGCCGGTACCATCCAGTGGGTGGTCTGGCTCGGCGTCGGCGGCCTCGTCGTCGGCCTCGGCCTCGCCTGGCTGATCGGCCGCAGCATCTCGGTGCCGATCCGGCGCATCGGCGACGTGCTCATGCAGCTCGCCGGCGGCAACAAGGCGGTCGAGGTTCCCTACACGGAGCGCCGCGACGAGGTCGGCGACAATGCGCGCGCGGCCCGCACCTTCAAGGAGAACCTGCTCCGGCTGGAGTCCATGGAAGCCGAGCAGCATGCGACCGAGCAGCGCGCCGCGACCGAGCGCAAGACGGCGATGCAGCGTCTCGCCGGCGACTTCGAGGCGGCGGTGGGCGAGATCGTCGAGACCGTGTCGTCGACGGCCGGCGAGCTCGAATCCGCGGCCCGCACCCTGACGAAGACGGCCGAGACCACCCAGTCGCTGTCCTCGACGGTGGCGTCGGCCTCCGAGCTCGCCTCGACCAATGTCCAGAGCGTCGCCACGGCGACCGACGAGATGACCGCCTCGGTGCAGGAGATCAGCCGGCAGGTGCAGGAGTCGAGCCGGATCGCCAACGAGGCGGTGCGGCAGGCCGAGAAGACCGACGGCCGCATCACCGAGCTGTCGCGGGCGGCGAGCCGCATCGGCGACGTGGTGAAGCTGATCACGGCGATCGCCGAGCAGACCAACCTCTTGGCCTTGAATGCGACCATCGAGGCGGCGCGCGCCGGCGAGGCCGGCAAGGGATTCGCGGTCGTCGCCTCGGAGGTGAAGGCGCTTGCGGCGCAGACCGGCAAGGCGACGGGCGACATCTCGGCGCAGATTTCCGGCATGCAGGCGGCGACCCAGGACTCGGTCTCGGCCATCAAGGAGATCGGCGGCACGATCGGCAGGATCGCCGAGATCGCCTCGTCGATCGCCGCCGCCATCGAGGAGCAGGGCGCGGCCACCGCCGAGATCGCCCGCAACGTGCAGCAGGCCGCGCACGGGACCGAGCAGGTCGCGGCCAACATCGTCGAGGTCAATCGCGGCGCCGGCGAGACCGGCTCGGCGTCGTCGCAGGTGCTGTCCTCGGCGCAGTCGCTGGCGAGCGAGAGCGGCCGCCTCAAGCGCGAGGTCGCGAGCTTCCTGAGCACCGTGCGGGCGGCGTGATCACGTCGACTCTGCAGGTGCCCGGCCGGACGCGATTCGAACTGTCGGCCGGGCATCTGCGCTTCACGAGTCCGGACATGCGTGCCCGATGGAGTCGATGCTCGACATTGTCGAGCGGCTCGCGATCATAACGGAATCATCTCTCGCGACAGGTGCATTCGTCTCGTCTTCGAGTCGCATTTGAGCAAGCTGCACAGGCCGATTCCGCATGGGTGCGTTGCACACCCAAGGTGCGGCCGGAATTTCATGAGCCATTAATGTCCGGCCACATAACTGGCGTGGAGTTTCCCCCACGCTGGACGTTGTCATGCCCCTTCCTCAGCTTCGCTTGTCGGCCCGCATCTATTCCGGGTTTGCCGTTCCCCTGATCTTTGCCGTCGGGCTCGCCGTGTTCGGGAGCTACGGGCTCGTCACCATCAAGTCGTCGGTCGAGCGGATGAGCGCGCTGTCCGAGAACACCATCCGGGCCCTGCAGATCGGCAAGGAGCTCGAGGTGATGCGGCGGGCTGCGCTGCAGTACAAGAGCGACGGTGCCGAAGCCGTCCTGCGGCAGAGCGACGAGGCGGCCAAGCGGTCCGTCGAGCTCCTCGACGCGGCCAGCGCGGCGACGCTGTCGGTGGAACGGCGTGCCATCTACGCGGCGGCCCGCAAGGGCATCGGCGAATACGAGACGCGTCGCAACGAGCTGGTCGTGCTCGGTCGCGAGCTCGCCGCGGAGCGCGGCAAGCTCTTCTCCGGCGGCAACGACCTCGCCGCTGCGGCCGGCAAGATGGTCGACGTCGCGCGCGGCAACGACAGTCTGCCGCTCGCGCTCGCGCTCGCCGAGCTCGAAAAGTACGTCCAGGCTGTCCGGGTCGCCAACTGGCGTTTCCTCGCGACGCGCGATCCGAAAGGGGCCGAGACCTTCAAGGCGGCCGTCAAGAAGGCGGACACCGCAATCGACACGATGCAGGAGTCCGATCTTCCGCTCGACGTCCTGGCGGCGCTCGATCCGATCAAGCAGGCGCTCGCCGCCTATGCCGGGAGCTTCGGCAAGGTCGCCGCCGTGCTGACCAGGAGCGACGCGCTGTTCACGGCCGAGATGGCGCCGAAGATCGAATCGATCCAGGCGACGATGGCCGATGCGCAGGCGACCCTGCAGTCCGACTTCGCCGCGGCGCGCGATTCGTCGGAGGCGACCGTCGCGTCAACCATCACGGTCCAGCAGGTGATGGCGGTCGCCGCGCTGCTGCTCGGTGCGCTGCTCGCCGTCCTGATCGGCCGCGGCATCGCCGGTCCGATCCGGCGCATCACCGGCGTGCTGATGGAGCTCGCCGGCGGCAACCGCTCGGTCGCCATTCCGTATGTGGAGCGCCGCGACGAGGTCGGCGACAATGCCCGCGCCGCACAGGCCTTCAAGGACAATCTCGAGAGGATCGCCCAGGTCGAGGCCGATCGGCGCGACGCCGACGAGCGTGCCGGGACGGAGCGCAAGGCGACGATGCAGCGGCTCGCCGGCGAGTTCGAGCGCGCGGTCGGCCATATCGTCGAGACGGTCTCGTCCGCCTCGACGGAGCTCGAGGGAGCGGCCGGCACGCTGACCCGCACCGCCGAGACGACCCGTGAGCTTTCCACGGCGGTCGCGGCGGCCTCCGGTCAGGCATCGAGCAACGTGCAGAGCGTCGCCTCGGCGGCCGACCAGATGACCTCCTCGGTGCACGAGATCAGCCGGCAGGTGCAGGAGTCGAGCCGCATCGCGGGCGAGGCGGTCAGGCAGGCCGAGAAGACCGACACCCGCATCGCCGAGCTGTCGCAGGCGGCGCAGCGGATCGGCGACGTGGTGAAGCTGATCACGGCGATCGCCGAGCAGACCAATCTGCTCGCCCTCAATGCCACCATCGAGGCCGCTCGCGCCGGCGACGCCGGCAAGGGGTTCGCGGTGGTCGCCCAGGAGGTCAAGGCACTGGCCGCCCAGACGGCCAAGGCGACCGGCGACATCGCCAGCCAGATCACCGGCATGCAGGCGGCGACCCACGAGTCGGTGGTGGCCATCAAGGAGATCGGCGGCACTATCGGCCGCATCGCCGAGATCGCCTCGTCGATCGCCGCCGCCATGGAGGAGCAGGGCGCCGCGACGGCCGAGATCGCCCGCAACGTCCAGCAGGCGTCGCACGGCACCGCCGAGGTCGCGAAGAACATCGTCGACGTCGAGCATGGGGCGGGCGAGACCGGCTCGGCCTCGGCCCAGGTGCTGTCGGCGGCGCAGTCGCTGTCCGGCGAGAGCGGCCGCCTCAAGGTCGAGGTGGCGCGCTTCGTCGAGACGGTCCGCGCAGCCTGAGGCGGCGCGACCTGGTCCGCGCCGCCCGGGGCGGCGTGGACGGCAGCTCCGATCGCGCCAGCCAACCGAGCGGCCGCTTGCAGGCGGCCGCTCGTCGCGTTTCACGGCGGCGATCCGACGAGAGCCCGTGGACCGGGCGCATTACATCGTTCTTACTAGGGTTTGCCGCGGTTCGCGCATCTCGTTGCGCTGACCGATACGTACTTGCACTGATCGGAGGTAGAGTTAAGTCATTTTAACAAACTTTTAGTTGTCCACCCCTGTAATGAACACCGAAATCAACGTCCGTACCGGGATCGTGAGTGCCGGCCGCCCTGCGCGGCCCGGCAACGGCGCATGTGCGCCCGATTCCGCAGCACAGGGTCGGAACAGCACCATGGCTTCCTCTCCGCAGGTTTCCTCCCCGTCGGGACACGGCCTCTCGTCCCTCTACGCCGACCGCAAGATCGGCACCAAGATCATGATCGGCTTTGCCCTCGTGCTGATCATCATGGCGGCGATCGCCGCTGTCTCGTATCGCGGCTTCGGTTCCATCGAGAGGGCCTTCACCCGTTTTGCCGAGGGCGTCGACGAGGTCGCCCTGGTGCGCAACATCGACCGCGAGTTCGTCGGCCTGCAGCGGCTGGCGCGCGAATACATGCTGGCGACGGTGGCGCTCGATCCGCAGCCGGTGAGGGACAGGAAGGCCGCCGTCGAGGCGGCCATCGCACAGGGGGTCGCTCGCATCAGCGTCCCCGAGCGGACCGCCAAGCTGCGCGACCTCGCGGCGCAGTTCAAAGCCTATTCGGACGGCTTCGAGACCATCGTGCCGCTGAAGAACAGCCAGGCCGACCTGCGTCGCACCGTGCTCGGGCCGGTGGGTGGCAAGCTGACCGACCAGGTCGACCAACTGCAGCGGGCGGTGATGTCACGCCCGACCGAAACCGGCGACGGCGTGCTCGCCGGCGCGATCCTCAAGAGCTTCCTGCTCATCCGGGTCAATGTGAGCAAGGCGTTCGGGCGAATCGAGGACACGGCGGACGCGCAGGCCGTCGCCGCCTACAAGGACCTCGAAGCGGCCGTGACAAAGCTCGGCAGCGCGGTCGGCGATTCCGATGTCCGCAGGCTCGTCGACGCCGTCCGCACCGGTGCGGCGGCCTATTTCGACGGCTTCCGGCGCTACATGGCGATCGAGCAGCAGATCGTGGCGCTGGTCAACACCGAGATGCCGAAGCGGGCCGAGGCGATCGGCAAGGACACGGTTGCGATCCGCGACGATGCGATCGCCGAGCAGAACCTCGTCCAGACCGAGACCAAGCACCTGCTCGCCACCACCATGACGTTCGTCGGCGTCGCCGCTCTCGGCGGCCTTCTGCTCGGCGTCCTCTTGTCCTGGATCATCGGCCGCGGCATCTCGCACCCGATCGTGCGGATCGGCGAGGTGCTGGTCGCCATCGCGGGTGGCGACCGGTCGGTGGAGATTCCTTATGTCGGCCGCCGCGACGAGGTCGGGGCCAACGCTCGCGCCGCCCAGTCCTTCAAGGACAATCTGGTGCGGCTCGTCGCCATGGAGGCCGACCAGCGCGCCGCCGACGAGCGCGCCGCCAGGGAGCGCCAGGCCGCCGTCCACAAGATCGCCGACGAGTTCGAGGCGGCGGTCGGTGAGATCGTCGAGACCGTGTCGGCGGCCGCGACCGAGCTCGAGGCGGCCTCCGGCAGCCTGACCAAGACGGCGGAGACGACGCAGCGGCTCTCTACCACGGTCGCCAGCGCGTCCGAGGAGGCGTCGGCGAACGTCGAGAGCGTCGCTTCGGCGACCACCGAGATGACCTCGTCGGTCAACGAGATCAGCCGCCAGGTGCAGGAATCGACCCGCATCGCCGCGGCGGCGGTGAAGCAGGCGGAGAAGACCGACAGCCGGATCGGCGAGCTGTCGCAGGCGGCGAGCCGCATCGGCGACGTGGTCAAGATGATCACGGCGATCGCCGAGCAGACGAATCTTCTCGCGCTGAATGCGACGATCGAGGCGGCGCGCGCCGGCGAGTCCGGGCGGGGCTTCGCCGTGGTGGCCAACGAGGTGAAGGCGCTGGCGTCGCAGACCGCCAAGGCGACCGGCGAGATCGGCGCCCAGATCGCCGGCATGCAGGCGGCGACGCACGACTCGGTCACGGCCATCAAGGAGATCGGTGGCACCATCGGCCGCGTCGCCGAGATCGCCGCCGCCATCGCGGCCGCGGTCGAGGAGCAGGGCGCCGCGACCGCGGAGGTCGCACGCAACATCCAGCAGGCCTCGCACGGCACCGCCGAGGTGGCCCGCACGATCGGCGAGGTCAGCCGCGGTGCGGGGGCCACCGAGGCCGCCTCCGAGCAGGTGCGCAGCTCCGCCACCATGCTGGCCGTCGAGGGCAGCAAGCTCAAGGACGAGGTGCGGCGCTTCCTGATGAACGTCCGCACCGGGCCGCTCGATCGCCGCGAGACCGACGACCCGGGCTACACGGGGCCCGAGCGCCGGACCGACCGGGTTGTGACCCGGAGAGAGCGCGCGGCCTGAGGCAGCGGCCCGGCCGGCGGCTGCCGCCGGCTGCTCCGCCCGCGGTCGTCAAGCGGCTACGGCATGCACACATCGCTTGCCATGCATGAAAGCCGTCATGCGCGGGCTTGACCCGCGCATCTATCAAGAACGTAAAAATGCGTTTTTCGAAAGAAGATGGATCGCCGGGTCAAGCCCGGCGATGACGCCGAGCACGATGGGTTTCACCCTGCTTCACAACCAGATCTCTCGGTCAGTCGAGATCTGCAGATCCCGTAGGATCAAACGGAGGATCGGGGGCACTTGGTCCGCGGTCCCTCCGGTTTGCAGGTCTCCGCCCGGCCGGGCGAATCCGCAGTCGATACAACCGCCAGGACACCATTCTCCCGCATGACGTCATGGACTGCAAAGCACGCTTATCGGGTGTAACGAATTTTAATCAGTTCAAGCGCATCTTGGCTGAATAGTACCTCCGTATGATCAGCCGTGCGGGTGCGCCGACCGGTTTCTGCGGCCCGACGTTCAGTGCCAATCCGGTTTCGGAGACTCCTGAAATGTCGCGAATGAACATGACGATCGGCCGCAAGATATATGCCCTCATCGGCCTTTCCGTTCTCGGCCTGTTCGGCGTGGTGGCGCTCGCTGCGAGCGAGCTCGGCACCAGCCTGACCCAGCAGAAGCAGCTCGAGCTTCGCCATCTCGCCGAGCTGGCCATCGGCATCGTCAAGGAGGAGCACGCGGCCGCCCAGGCCGGCCGCGTCGGCATCGAGGAGGCCCAGAAGCGGGCCATGGGCCGGGTCGCCGCGCTCCGCTACGGCAACAACGACTACTTCTGGATCAACGACATGCAGGTGCGCATGGTGATGCACCCGACGCAGCCGAAGCTCGACGGCACGTCGCTCGTCGATTTCAAGGACCCGAACGGAAAGGCCCTTTTCGTCGAGGCGGTCGATCTCGTGCGCCGCGACGGCACCGGCGTCCTGCCCTATCAGTGGCCGAAACCCGGCTCCGACAGGCCGCAGCCGAAGCTCTCCTATGTGGCGGGTTTCGCGCCCTGGCAATGGGTGATCGGCACCGGCGTCTATGTCGACGATCTGCAGGCACAGACCTGGGCCTCGACGCAACGCGCCCTGATCGCGGCCGGCTTGGTTCTGCTGATCACGCTCGGCGTGTCGGTTTTCATCGCGCGGCGCATCACCGGGCCGCTGCACCAGATGACCGGCACCATGAAGGAGCTCGCCGCCGGCAAGCTCGATGTCGAGATCGCCGGGGTCGGCCGGCACGACGAGATCGGCGAGATGGCCGAGGCCGTCGCCGTGTTCAAGACCAATGCGGTCGAGCGGGTTCGCCTCGAGGCCGAGCAGAAGGCGGCCGAGCTTCGCGCCGTCGCGCAGCGCAAGGCCGACATGGTTCGGCTGGCCGACCAGTTCGAGGCGGCGGTCGGCGGCATCATCGGCACGGTGTCGTCGGCGGCGACCGAGCTGGAGGCGACCGCGACCACGCTGACCCGCACGGCCGACACGACCCAGCAGATGTCGGCGACCGTCAGCGCCGCATCGGAGGAGGCCTCGACCAACGTCCAGGCCGTCGCGGCGGCGACCAACGAGATGACGTCGTCGGTGCACGAGATCGGCCGCCAGGTGCAGGCGTCGAGCCGCATCGCCGACGCGGCGGTGAGCCAGGCGGCCAAGACCGATGCGCGCGTCGGCGCGCTGTCGGTGGCGGCCAACAAGATCGGCGACGTGGTCAAGCTGATCACGGCGATCGCCGAGCAGACCAACCTGCTGGCGCTCAACGCCACCATCGAGGCGGCGCGCGCCGGCGAGGCCGGCCGCGGCTTCGCCGTGGTGGCCAACGAGGTGAAGGCGCTGGCCGCTCAGACCGGCAAGGCGACCGGCGAGATCGGCGCCCAGATCTCCGGCATGCAGGCGGCGACCCAGGAGTCGGTCGCGGCCATCAAGGAGATCAGCGGCACCATCGGCCAGATCGCCGAGATCGCCTCGGCGATCGCGGCGGCCGTCGAGGAGCAGGGCGCGGCGACGTCCGAGATCTCGCGCAACATCCAGCAGGCCGCCGCCGGCACCACGCAGGTGGCCGAGAACATCACCGAGGTGAGCCGCGGCGCCGAGGAAACCGGCGCGGCCTCCGGCGAGGTCCTGAGCGCCGCCGGCCAGCTCGCCGGCGAGAGCAACCGCCTGCGGCTCGAGGTCCAGAAATTCCTCACCACCGTGCGGGCGGCGTGACACCAACCGCCGCGAACTCTGACTCGTCATGCCCGCGCTTGTCGCGGGCATCCACGTCTTGAAGCGGCCCTGCAGCAAGGAAGGCATGGATGGCCGGGACAAGCCCGGCCATGACGCAGCGGAGCGGTCAGTCTCTGCCGCCGCTGGTATGAGTCGCGCAGCGGATGCCCGACCGAAGCCACCGGCTCAACCGGCGGGCGGCTTCGTCGGGCCGACGCACCCGAAGGTGAAGCAATCCTCGGCATTGCAAATGCGGAAACGCTCAACCTGTTATATAAATAATACCACCTAGATGGATTAGTTAATTTCCAGATGGATTAGTAATTTGACCAAACTGCATTGATAAACAGATCGGCGAATCTTCGAATAATTTCTTATCAACGTTAAAGTAATACCTTCAGGCGAATCTCCTACTCCGCAGAAGCCGTTGCGTCACATCAGCCCCGACCTGTTCCGGTCAGTGCTCGTGACCTGCCCGGCGGCCTGCATCCCGGCCGCCGCCAGGCGGCGGTTGGACCTGCGATCCTGACGGAGTGCCCGATGTCGCTGCTGACCCGTATCCGAATTCTCCCGAAGATCCTGAGCGTGATCGCCCTGCTCGCAGCCGTCGCCGGGTTCGGCGCGTGGTCCGCCGGGCAGAAGATCACCGAGGTCGACAACGCCTACTCGCGCTATCTCGACGCCGACGTGGTGGCCTGGGTCTCGACCGCGCGGATGACGCGGGCGATCTACAATTACGAGATGCTGCTGTACCGGATGATCGCCGAGACCGACGACGCGCAGATGCGCAAGCTGATACCGGAGATGGACAAGGCGATCGAGCTGGTCGGCCGCAATGTCGCCACCGCCAAGGAAAAGGCGCCGCAGCACGCTGCCCGGCTGGCGCAGAACGAGCGACTGGTCCAGCAGGCCCGCGAGGCGGCCAAGTCGGTGATGGAGCTGACTCTCCAGAACATCAACGACAAGGCGACGGAGCAGATGCGGCAGAACGTCGATCCGCTGATCGGCAAGGCGATCGCCGATATGCTCGAGCTCGGGACCGTGCTCGACAAGGACATCAAGGCCGGCTCCGACGCGCTGACCGCGACCAGCAACGCGGCTGCCATGTCCAACTACGTCATCGTCGGCATCGGCGTCGCGGTCGCGCTGGTGCTCGGCTTCGCCATGGCCCAGTTCGGCATCGCCCGGCCGCTCTCGCAGCTCACCGCCGGCATGCACGAGCTCGCCGGCGGCAATTTCGACGTCGTGCTCGCCGGGGTCGGCCGCAAGGACGAGATCGGCCAGATCGCCGGCGCCGTCGAGGTCTTCAAGGTGAAGGCGGCCGAGAAGGCGCGGCTGGAGGCGGCCGAGAAGGCGCAGGCCGACCAGCGCGCGGCAGCCGATCGCAAGACCGCGATGCACAAGCTCGCCGACGACTTCGAGTCGGCCGTCGGCGAGATCATCGAGACGGTGTCGTCGGCCTCGACCGAGCTCGAAGCCGCGGCCGGCACGCTGACCCGCACGGCCGAGACGACGCAGCAGCTCTCCACCACGGTCGCCTCGGCGTCCGAGCAGGCCTCCGCCAATGTCCAGAGCGTCGCCTCGGCCACCAACGAGATGACCTCCTCGGTCAACGAGATCAGCCGGCAGGTGCAGGAATCGACCCGCATCGCCGGGGAGGCCGTCAAGCAGGCCGAAAAGACCGACGCGCGGATCGGCGAGCTGTCGCAGGCGGCCAACCGCATCGGCGACGTCATCAAGCTGATCACGGCGATCGCCGAGCAGACCAATCTGCTGGCGCTCAACGCCACCATCGAGGCGGCGCGCGCCGGCGAGGCCGGCAAGGGCTTCGCCGTGGTCGCCCAGGAGGTCAAGGCGCTCGCCGCCCAGACCGGCAAGGCGACGGGCGACATCTCGACCCAGATCGCCGGCATGCAGGCGGCGACCCACGACTCGGTCGCGGCCATCAAGGAGATCGGCGGCACCATCGGCCGCATCGCCGAGATCGCCTCCTCGATCGCCGCAGCCATCGAGGAGCAGGGCGCGGCCACGGCCGAGATCGCCCGCAACGTCCAGCAGGCGTCGCAAGGCACCACCGAGGTGGCCCGCAACATCACCGATGTGAGCCGCGGTGCCGGCGAGACCGGCTCGGCCTCCTCGCAGGTGCTGTCCTCGGCGCAGTCGCTGGCCGGCGAGAGCAACCGCCTCAAGCTCGAGGTCGGAAAATTCCTGCAGACCGTGCGGGCCGCCTGATCAGCGGCACCCCGTCTCGCGTCGAGCCGCCCGCCGCATCTGCGGCGTGCGGCTTTTTTTATCTACACGGGGGCGTTTGTGTAGTCGACAATGGCTGATGGGCTATACGGACGCGGCTAGACGAATTGTCCACTCCATCTCTTATAGCAAATGTAGATTATATACGTCAGGTGGCACTCGCGAATACGCGAACCTTCAGTGGTAGTCATGCGTCATTACATGACGTCGACATATTCGCATAAAGATAAAATTAAACGGATCAGCCCCATCATCGTACCGCTTTCGCGAGCGAGCAGTCGCTGCGGATTCCTGCAGGCCAGCCGCATTTCCGGTCGTGGCCTCTGCGTGGAACACACCTCGCATGATGCGCCGGCCGGCAACGGCCGCGGAGGCCAGAAATGCGCCGGATACCCTTGTTTCGATTGCTGCTCCTTCTCGTTTCGATCCCCGTGCTCGGCCTGGCCGTGTTCGGCACCCAGCTCGCCTGGGAGAGCTGGTCCCGCTACAGCGATCTGACGCGGGCGTCCTCCCTGCTGCGGCTCGCCGTCGCGACCAGCCGCCTGGCCACGGCGCTGCCCCCCGAGGCGACCGCCGAGCGGGAGCTGATCGCCGGCACCGGCGACCGCGCCCGCACCGAGGAGCTGCGGCGCGTGGTCGACACGCTGTATGCCGGCTTCCGCGAAACAGTGACGCCCGACGTCCTCAAGCATCCGGCGATCGAGCGTCACGTGCGCGGGCTCGAGGACAAGATGCAGAAGGTCCGCGAGATCCGGCAGCAGATCGACGCCAAGGCGGTGCAGAACGTCGCCGCGGCGACGCTCGCGGTCGCGCCGATGGTCGGCCAGGCGATCGATCTCGTCGGCAGCGCCTCCGCCATCGTCAGCGACGCAGTGCTGTCGCGCCGCATCGTCGCGCTCTACGCCACCTTGCAGTTCGCCGACAGCTCCCTGCTCCAGCGCGGGTCCGGCCTGGTGTCGCTGCAGGATGGCAAGCTGGCGCCCGACGCTTGGCTGCTTCTCAGCCGCGGCCTCGCCCTGAACGGTCCGTTCGGAAAGCTCTTCGTCGACTTTGCGCCGGCCGATGCCGTCGCGCTCTACACCAAGTTCGATGCGGCCAACGGCCGCGACCTGCAGGCCCTGCGCGACCTCGCCGTGAAGCCGACGGGCCAGCCGGCGTCGTCCTCTCAGATCAAGCGGTGGGAGGAGCTGAGCGCCGATCAGACGGCGTTGTTCGGCAAGATCGTCGGCGTGACGATCGACGGCATCAGCGCCGAGAACACGCAGATGCTGAGCGACGCCTGGCGCGGCCTGCTCGCCTATGTCGGCGTCGTCGCGGCGGTGTTCCTGGCCATGCTGGTGTTCGGCCGGACGGTGATGCGCATCGTGCGGGATCTGCTGGGGCAGCTCGTCGACGTCATCAACAGCATGCGGGACGGCAACTTCGCCATCGCGATCCCGCATCTCGATCGTGGCGACGAGATCGGCGCGATGGCGCGCGCCATCGAGGGCTTCCGCGAGAATTTCGTGCGGGCCCAGAAGGAGGAGGCGGAGCGCAAGGCCGCCGAGGCGGCGGCGCAGCGCAAGGCCGACATGAACCGGCTCGCCGGCGACTTCGAGGCGGCGGTCGGCGACATCATCGACACGGTGTCGTCGGCGGCGACCGAGCTGGAGGCGACTGCGACGACGCTCACCCGCACGGCCGACACGACGCAGCAGAGGTCGGCGACGGTCAGCACCGCCTCGGAAGAGGCCTCGACCAACGTCCAGGCCGTGGCGGCGGCGACCAACGAGATGACCTCCTCGATCGGCGAGATCGGCCGCCAGGTCCAGGCGTCGAGCCGGATTGCCGAGGCCGCCGTGAACCAGGCGGCCAAGACCGACGCCCGCGTCGGCGAGCTGTCGCAGGCGGCGAGCCGCATCGGCGACGTCGTCAAGATGATCACGGCGATCGCCGAACAGACCAACCTGCTGGCGCTCAACGCCACCATCGAGGCGGCGCGCGCCGGCGAGGCCGGCCGCGGCTTCGCCGTGGTGGCCAACGAGGTGAAGGCGCTGGCCGCTCAGACCGGCAAGGCGACCGGCGAGATCGGCGCCCAGATCTCCGGCATGCAGGCGGCGACCCAGGAGTCGGTCGCGGCCATCAAGGAGATCAGCGGCACCATCGGCCAGATCGCCGAGATCGCCTCGGCGATCGCGGCGGCCGTCGAGGAGCAGGGCGCGGCGACGTCCGAGATCTCGCGCAACATCCAGCAGGCCGCGGCCGGCACGACCCAGGTGGCCGAGACCATCACGGAGGTGAGCCGCGGCGCCGAGGAAACCGGCGCGGCTTCGGGCGAGGTGTTGAGCGCGGCCGGCCAGCTCGCCACCGAGAGCAATCATCTGCGCACCGAGGTGGAAAAGTTCCTCGCCGGCGTGCGGGCGGCCTGAGGCCCCATCGACGGACCCCTCGCGGGTCGTCGGCGCGTTGTCCCGCGGCGGTGTCTCGCGGGCGGGTAGAGGCGTTCGAACAGCGGTGGCCGGCGCGTGCCGGCCATTCCGATTCCGCAAGCCGAGGCCGAGACCGGATCCGCGCCTGCGCGGTGCGATCGGAAAGTCCGATCGCGACAGCACTTCCGAACGACAACGCGCAGCTTTCGACAAGATCGACGCAATTGCATCGGTCAGATTGTCGCCGGACTGCAAAGACCTGATTAAAAGCCGATAAGTTCGGTCCACATCCTTGAAACGTCATCGGAATACCGTCTGGCCGTCGACGACCTCGCCCCCGTCAACGGTCGGCGTGATCTCGTCGCAGGCTCGATGGGAATTCCAATGTCGCTTCTCGCCAATGTCCGACTCCTCCCGAAGATTCTGAGTGTCGTCTTTCTTCTCGCTGCGATTGCGGGCTTCGGGGCCTGGTATTCGAATCAGAAGATCCAGGCCGTGGACGCCGGTTATGCACTGTTCATCGACAATGAAGCGATGGCGCTCGTCGCAGCGGCGCGATCCAATCGCTCGCTGTACCAATACGACATGCTGCTGTATCGCCTGATCGCCGAGACCGACGACGCGCAGAAGCGGAGCCTGCCGGCGGAGATCGACAAGGCCGTGGCGGCGGCGCAGCAGAGCCTGGCCGAGGTCAAGCGCAGGCTGCCGCGCATCACCGACCACCTCGTGGGTTACGAACGCAGCATCGGCGAGATCGTCGCAGCGGCGAGGCCGGTCGTCGACCTCGGGTTGCGCGGACAGCGGGACGAAGCCGTCGCGCAGATGCGAGGCCGTATCGATCCGATGCTCGGAAAGCTGTTCTCCGACATGGCCACGATGGCGATTGCGCTCAACAAGGACATCAAGCAGGGCGCGGCCGATCTGGGGGCCACCACGGTCGCGGCCCGCCAGTCGAGCTACGTGATCATCGGCGGCGGGATACTGATCGCGCTGCTGATCGGCTTCGCCGTCGCCCGGTTCGGGATCGCGCGGCCGATCATGTTGCTCACCGCCGGCATGCATCAGCTCGCGAACGGGAACTTCGACGTCGTGCTGGCCGGCGTCGGCCGCAAGGACGAGGTCGGCGAGATCGCCGAGGCGGTCGAGGCGTTCAAGATCAAGGCGGCCGAGAAGGCGCGTCGCGACGCCGAGGCGCAGGCCGAGGCCGGGCGGCAGGCCGCCGCCGAGCGCAAGTCGTCCATGTGCACGCTCGCCGACGAGTTCGAGGCGGCGATCGGCGGCGTGGTGGATACGGTGTCGACGGCCGCGACCGAGCTCGAGGCCGCCGCCGGCACGCTGACGCACACGGCCGAGACCACCATGCAGCTCGCGGCCGCCGTCGCGACCGCGTCCGAGCAGGCCTCCGCCAACGTCCAGAGCGTCGCCTCGGCGACCGACGAGATGACCTCGTCGGTCGACGAGATCAGCCGTCAGGTGCAGGAGTCGACCCGCATCGCCGGCGAGGCCGTCAAGCAGGCCGAGACGACCGACGGCCGCATCACCGAGCTCTCGCATGCCGCGCAGCGCATCGGCGACGTGGTCAAGCTGATCAACGCGATCGCCGAGCAGACCAACCTGCTGGCGCTCAACGCGACCATCGAGGCGGCCCGCGCCGGCGAGGCCGGCAAGGGCTTCGCCGTCGTCGCCCAGGAGGTCAAGGCGCTCGCCGCCCAGACCGCCAAGGCGACCGGAGAGATCGCGACGCAGGTGTCCGGCATGCAGGCGTCGACGCAGGAGTCGGTCGCCGCCATCAAGGAGATCGGCGGCACCATCTCCCGCATCTCGGAGATCGCGTCCTCGATCGCCGCGGCGATCGAGGAGCAGGGGGCTGCGACCGGCGAGATCGCCCGCAACGTCCAGCAGGCCGCCCAGGGGACCGCGCAGGTCGCCTCCAACATCACCGAGGTGAATCGCGGCGCCGGCGAGACCGGCGCGGCCTCCTCGCAGGTGCTGACCTCGGCGCAGTCGCTCGCCGGCGAGAGCAACCGCCTCAAGCTCGAGGTGGGGAATTTCCTCGCCGGCGTGCGGGCCGCCTGACGGCGGCGTGCGGGCGGCGTGACGCGTCACGCCGCCGTCGGCGTCAGTCGTCCACCCGCTCCACGTGGACGGTCGCCCCGTCGACATGGGTGACCTTGATGCGGCTGCCGGCCGGAGCGTCGCTGCCGGTGACGCGCCAGATCGTGTCGTCGACCGCGATCGTGCCGGCGCCGCCGACGATCGGCCGCTCCAGCGTGAAGATGCGGCCGACCATCGCCTCGATGCGCCGGTTCAGGAACGGCTGGTCGCTGGTCTGGCCGGCGCGGGCGAGCCGGCGCCACAGCGGGATGGCGGCGAGCGAGATCAGCGCGAAGGCGAGCCACTGGAGCTGCCAGCCCCAGGCGATCACGAACGACACCAGGCCGACGATCAGGGCGGCGATACCGAGCCACAAGAGGAAGATGCCGGGCACCATGATCTCGGCGATCAGCAGCACGGCGGCCGCCGTCAGCCAGCCCCAGGGGCCGAGCGCGGAGAGGATCGACATGGCTCACCTCGCAGGCTGCGGCGGCGGCACGGACGGGCCGGTCGGCGCCCGGCCGGCAGGCCGCGCCGCGGTCGCCCGGTCCTCGAAGGTCGCCTTGGCGATCTCGGCGATGCCGGCGAGCGAGCCGAGCACGCCGGTCACCTCGATCGGCAGCATCAGCACCTTCTGGTTCGGCGAGCGGGCCAGCTCGGCGAAGGCCTTGAGGTACTTTTCGGCGATGAAGTAGTTCAGCGCGGCGACGTCGCCGCGGGCGACCGCCTCGCTGACCATCTCGGTCGCCTTGGCCTCGGCCTGGGCCGATCGCTCGCGCGCCTCGGCGTCGCGGAACGCCGCCTCGCGGCGGCCTTCGGCCTCGAGGATCTGCGACTGCTTGGCGCCCTCGGCGCGCAGGATGTCCGACTGCCGCTGGCCCTCCGCCGTGAGGATCTCGGCGCGCTTCTCGCGCTCCGCCTTCATCTGCCGGCCCATCGCGTTGACGAGGTCGGCGGGCGGGTAGATGTCCTTGATCTCGATGCGGTTGACCTTGATGCCCCAGGCCGAGACGGCGGCATCCACCACCCGCAGCAGCCGGACATTGATCTCGTCGCGATGCGACAGCATCTGGTCGAGATCCATCGAGCCCATCACGGACCGGATATTGGTCATGGTCAGCTTGATGATCGCGAGGTCGAGCTGCGCCACCTCGTAGCTCGCCTTGACGGCGTCGACGACCTGGAAGAAGGCGACGCCGTCGACCGTGACGCTGGCATTGTCCTTGGTGATGACCTCCTGCTGGGGGATGTCGATCACCTGCTCCATCACGTTGATCTTGCGACCGATCCGGTCGACGAACGGAACGATCAGGTTGAGCCCGGGGTCGAGCCGCCGCGTGTAGCGGCCGAACCGCTCGACCGTCCATTCGAACCCCTGGGGGACCGTCTTGACCCCCAGAAAGACCGTCAGGATGGCGAGCAGGACGAGGATGACGATGAAAACGTCGAGGCCGCCCAAAATCATCGAAGCGCTCCCGTTGTGAATCCGGCGCGAAGTGTGGCGACGCAGCGATCATACCGCAAGCGCGGCGCGCGTCCTCACGGATTCGAGACCCGATGTTTAGGCCGATGGGGCGGCTGCGCGGTTCACGGGCGGCACGGGCGCGGCGCGAAATTCGACCGTGAGCGTCAACGAGGCGTCATCGTGCCGTCAGGCGTCGATCCAGCCCTTCAGCTCGCGCAGCACGACGGTGCGGATCACCTCCATGCCGGGGCCGCCGTCGTTGAGGCAGGGGATCGCCGCGAAATTCACGCCGCCATGCTCCAGGAAGATCTCGGCGTTCTCGCCGGCGATCTCCTCCAGCGTCTCCAGGCAGTCGGCCGTGAAGCCGGGCGTCACCACGGCGAGGCTCTTCACCCCGCTCTCGGCCAGCCCCTTGACGGTCATGTCGGTGTAGGGCTGCAGCCATTCGGCGCGGCCGAAGCGCGACTGGAAGGTCAGCCGGAACCGGTCTGCGTCCATGCCGAGCCGCGCCGCCAGCAGCCGATGGGTCTTGGCGCAGTGGCAGTAATAGGGATCGCCCTTGTCGAAATACTCCTTCGGGATGCCGTGGAAGGAGGCGATCAGGATGTCGGGCGTGAAGGCGAGCTTGCCGAGCTCCAGCTCGATCGAGCGGGCGAGGGCGTCGATATAGACCGGGTCGTCGTACCAGGGCGCGGCGACCCGCAGGGTCGGCTGCCAGCGCATCCGCATCAGGGCCCGGAACGCCTCGTCGCACACGGTCGCCGTGGTGGCGGCGGCGTATTGGGGATAGAGCGGCACCAGCAGGATGCGGTCGCAGCCGCGCGCCTGCAGGGCCTGGAGTCGCGACTCCATCGAGGGGTTGCCGTAGCGCATCGCCCAGTCGACGACGAGCCGGTCGTCGACGCCCGCGAGGCTCGCGGCGAGCTGGTCGCTCTGCGACCTTGTGATGGTCTTGAGCGGCGACTCGTTCCTCTCCTGGTTCCAGATCTTGTCGTAGTCGCGCCCCTTCTGGGCCGGACGATTGCGCAGGATGATGACGTTGAGGACCAGCTTCCAGATCAGGCTGTTTTCCTCGATCACACGCCGGTCGGAGAGGAACTCCTTGAGGTATTTACGTACCGAAACCGCGTCGGTGGCGTCGGGGGTGCCGAGATTGACGATCAGCACGCCGATGCGGCCGCTCTCGACCGGCGGGTGGTCGGCCGGCCGGTGCGACGCCGCCGGCCGCGGACCGGAGCTGCCGGCCGTCCGCGCGACTGCCCCGGCGGATGCCCGATCCGTGGCGTCGGACCCCAGGGTGGGGCTCTCCTCGCGGGAATCGGGGGGCAGGATGCTCTCGTTCATCGTTGCTCGGATCGATGGCTCGACCTGAGCGAATAGCAGGCCCGGCGCGCCGCAGCCAGACCCCACAAGGCGATCCGATGCGGCGATTGGCGGCGGCGGGGGGGGTACGATCACGTCCCGTGGGGTGTCGTCGCCGGCGGCAGGTCACCGCGTGGGCGGTTGTGCCGGCGGTCGAGGAGCCTACTCCTCCAACTGGCGCAGCCGACGCCTCAGCCGCTCGTTCTCGGCCCGGAGGCGGCGGATGCGGTCGGCCTCGAACGCGTCGGGGGGCGCGGCCGGGCCGGTGTGCTGGGCCGTGATCTCGACGCCGAGCGCGTCGTTGCGGCGCCAGCGGGTGCGCACCCGATAGGCCGTCTTGGTCTTGGCGATGGTCAGGTCGAAGGCGTCGGGAACGCGTTCGGCGCCATCGACGAACAAGAGCGCGCCGCCCTCGGACTGGTCGCGCACCACGCAGTCGGCACTGAGATTCTGTTGCGAGAAGGTGAGACGGCCCCCGAGATAGGACGGGGAACGCTGCTCCTTGCGACGGTTCGTTTCCTTGCCCGGGTCCGACATGGGCGCCTCCTGCCAATGTCGAATTGTGCGGGGTTGCGCGCCCCGCGGCAAGCCGAGCCTCGATTGAACCTTAACGCGATCGTTCGGAATGTCGTCGATTTATACCAGCCGTCACATACTCCGACTCGTCATACGCGGGCTCGACCCGCGTATCCATCTCTAGAAAAGAATTTATTTTCAGTAGCTTGATGGATGGCCGGGGCAAGCCCGGCCATGACGCGAGGGGGCGAAACCAGTGAGGGCTGGTATTACGCCGATCAGGTCTCCTCGTGGAGGCGACGCTCGAGGGCTTCGTTCGCCGCCTCGAGCTCGCGGATGCGCCGGGCCAGGGAGATCGGGATCGGCGCGTCGGCGGCCGGCGGGTCGGCGATCTCCACGCCGATGGCGTCCACGGTGCGCCAGCGGGCCCGCACCCGGACCTCGGTCGACTTGCGCGGGATCGCCAGGTCGAACTCGTCCGGCACGAAGACGCCGTTGTGCACGGCGAGCCGCGCGCCGGTCGCCGACGTGTTCCGGATCAGGCAGTCGACCGCGGCAAACCGGTCGGCGAAGCTGATCCGGCCCCTGAGATAAGCGGGCCATCGCTGCTCGCGGCGGCGGTCCTGCATGGCTCTTCCCCTCGATCGACAACTCCCGCCGAGAGCGTACCCCCCCGCGTCGCGGTTGCAACGGAATGGTTAGGAAAGGGTTAATCGGTTTGGATGAGATGACTGTTTCATGACACCGACGCTACAGCATGCAACCGTCGGCGCGGGTTGCGCGTGCCACGTGCCGATGGCGACCAAATAATGCGTAGCGGCTAGTCAGCTATTGCCGAGTTTTGTCATGTTCTGAATAGAGGAACGCCTTCGGATGCCGAAATCGTCACACTATAACCGGCCGTGCCTAATCTTTTTGCGGCGCGGTGTAGCCATTCATTTACCACCTCTCCGCCAAATTAACCGCACTGATTCAGGAATGGGAAGAGGGCCGTGTCATTACGCGCGACGCCGACAGATCGTGAAATTCATTTCAGCCCGGATGACCTGATCGTCTCGAAGACCGACCTCAAGGGCCGCATCACATACGCCAACAAGGTGTTCTGTGACGTGTGCGGCTACGGCGAGGCCGAGCTGATGGGACAGCCGCACAGCATCATCCGGCATCCGGACATGCCGCGGGCCGTGTTCAAGCTGTTGTGGGACACCATCCAGGACCGCCGCGAGGTGTTCGCCTATGTGAAGAACATGGCGCGCAACGGCGACTTCTACTGGGTGTTCGCCCATGTCACGCCGTCGTTGAACGAGCGGCACGAGATCGTCGGCTTCCACTCGAACCGGCGCGTCCCTGAGCGAAGCGCCATCGCGGCGATCTCGCCCATCTATGCCGAGGTGCTGCGCGAGGAAGCGCGCCACGCCAACGGCAAGGATGCCCTCGCGGCCGGCTATCGCCGGCTGATCGATTTCGTCAATGCCCAAGGCGTGCCCTACGATGAACTCGTCTTCGCTCTCTGAGGCGGTCGCCGGCGTCGTTGCCGCCGGCGTCGCGCTCGTCGCTGCGTTTGCAGGTCTCGCCCTGTCCAGCATCCCCGTGCTCACGGGCGGCCTGGCCGTCGCCGCCGTGGCGCTCGCCTTCGTCGCCTGGCGGCTGATGCGCATCGCCCGAATCTGCCGGATGTTCGCCGACGTCGCCGAGCGGATCGCCCGCGGCGATTTCGAGGCCCGCGTCATCGGCCTTCGCGAGCGCGGCGCGCTCGGCCGGCTGCAGCATGCCTTCAACGACGCGATCGATCGCTGCGACGCCTTCGTGCGCGAATCCGCGGCCACGATGGGCGCAATCCGGGACAACCGATACCACCGCCGCATCCTGCCCAAGGGCCTGCACGGCGCCGTGCTGGGCGCGAGCGAGACCATCAACGACGCCATGGCGGTGATCCAGCGCCGCGTCGCCGCCTTCAACGCCAACACGGCGCAGTTCGAGGACGCGATCGGCCGGATCGTCGACGCGGTGTCGGGTGCCGCCGGCAACATGGAGGCGACCGCCGGCGTGCTCGGCGACGGCGCCGCGGCGACGCGCGACCGCGCCAAGGCGGTGGAATCCTCCTCCGAGACCGCCAGCTCCGCCATGGAGACGGTGGCGGCGGCGACCACCGAGCTCGCCGCCTCGGCCCGCGAGATCGGCCAGGACGTCAACCGCTCCGCGGCGATCGCCCGCGACGCGGTCGCCAAGGTGGAGCATGCGAGCCATGCGGTGGAGAGCCTCTCCACCGCGACCGGGCGCATCGACGAGATCGTCGAACTGATCAACGCGATCGCGTCGCAGACCAACCTGCTCGCCCTCAATGCCACCATCGAGGCGGCACGCGCCGGCGAGGCCGGCAAGGGCTTCGCGGTCGTCGCCCAGGAGGTGAAGACTCTCGCCGGCCAGACCGCGCGCGCCACCGAGGACATCTCGAGGAGCATCGTCGAGGTGCAGAGCACCACCCGGGCCGCCGTCGCGGCCATCACGGCCATCGGCGCCACCATCGGCGAGGTCGACCAGATCACCTCGCACGTGGCGCAGGCGATCGACGCGCAGTCGCAGGCGACCCAGGAGATCGCCCGCAATGTCGAGCAGGCCTTCGCCGGCGTGCGCGGCATCACCACGACGATCCGCGGCGTCAGCGACAATGCCGGCGAGTCCGAGCGCCACGCCGGCCTCACCATGTCGGCCTCGGGCAGCCTCGCCGAGCAGTCGCATCAGCTCGGCCTGTCCGTGAAGGAGTTCCTGCTGTCGCTCAAGCGCGGCCCGCAGGACGGCGACGGAGCGGCCGCGGCCTAGGGTCCGCATCTGGCGCGATCGAACGACGAAAAGCGCCGCGGCATCGCCCGCGGCGCTTTTCGTTCGTGATCATGTCTCGCGATCGGCAGCGGTCGTAAAGAGCCGAACAGGTCTCAGTGCAGACCGCCGAACAGCCAGATCAGCGCCAGAACCGGGATCGGAATGCCGATCATCCAGAGCAGAAAATAACGACCCATTCGAGCCTCCTCGGCGTGGTGTCAGCTCGGCAATGTGCGGCCCGGCGTCGGGTTCCACGCGCAGCTCGTCCCGCCGCGCCCAGGTCTCGATCTCGTTCTCGCGGGCGCCAGAACCTTTCCGCCGTCGCCGCGTTACCGATCCGGAGGGCAAGATGGCTTGCCGCTTTCGCGAGCGGATCGCTCGCGTCGAATTCCACACGACCTGATTGGAGCACTGCCATGGCGACCGTGAACGGACCCGCGACCAATGTCGACGATCTGCGCAACGATCTGCAGAGCCTGAAGGACGACGTGACGCGCCTCGCCGGCCAGCTCTCGACGGCGCTCGCCTCGTCGAGCGAGGACGCGCTCGGCGGCGTGCGGGACCGCTTTCGTCGCGTGCGCGACAATGTCGGCGACGCCGTTCACGGCGCGGGCGAGCGCAGCCGCGACGCGGTGAGCGAGTTCGCCGACACGGTCGGCTCGACGGTCGAGGACAATGTGCGGGCGCGGCCGTTCTCGACGGTGGCGCTGGCGCTCGGGCTCGGCTTCCTGTTCGGCGCACTGTGGCGGCGTTGAGCGGACGCACGGGCATGCTCGACGGGATCGTTCGCCGCTGGCAGTCACGCCTCGACGCGCTCGTGAGGAGCAGCGTCTGGGCGTCGATCGTGGGACTGGCGCTCGGCGGGGCGCTGGTGTTCTCGGGCGTCGCGGTGTTCATCCGCGCGCAGGAGGACTTCGGCACGATCGGGACGAGCCTCGGCTTCGCGATGTTCTTCCTGGTGGTCGCGGCGATCGCCGCGGTCGGCCTGTTCGTGGTGCGCCGAACGGCACGCCGCCGCGAAGCGATCGTGGCCCGGTCGGCCGCGCAGGCGGTGCCGCCGTGGTGGATGGACCCGCGGCTCATCAGCACCGGGCTCAGCCTCGGCCGGACGCTCGGCGGCCGCCGGGCGCTCTCGCTCGGCCTCGTCGGGGCCTTCGTGATCGGCATGATGCTGAGCCGCGGCGTCGACCGCAGATAGACGCGGTGGCGGAGCGGGAACTATCCCGATGGTGCCGTATTGTCACCAGTCTTTGTTGTTCTCGATCTTCATCGTCATTGCCGGGCTTGACCCGGCAATCCATCGAGCTTCGAAAGAAGCTCTTCTTTCAAGCGATGGATGCGCGGGTCGAGCCCGCGCATGACGGGTCTGAGCCTGCGAAGACTGATATGACGTCTCGATCTCACCGATGCGTGGAGGCCGCCCGTGTTGTCGACCATTCTGATCGTCGTTCTGATTCTCGTGCTGATCGGTGCGCTGCCGAGGTGGGGCTACAGCGGCAACTGGGGCTACGGCCCGGGCGGCATCGTCGGTGTCGTGCTGGTCATCGTCCTGGTGCTGGCCCTGACGGGTCGCCTCTGAGCGGGTCGGCCTGATTGGCCTGCGGCGTCTGCTCCAGGAGAGCTGTCGTCCGCGTGCCGAAGGATTGGAGCACTCCGTTCGAGACGTCCTCGATGGCCGGCTGCGCCGGCCGTCTTCTCGGCCCGCACGACGAGTGATTCCGGTCACCCGTCGCTCCGCGAATGCGAGGCTCGGCAAAACCCGTCATTCCGGGACGTGCGCGTGAGCGCGGGCCCGGAATCCATACGCCCGATGCTGCTCGATATCGAGAGAGAAGGGTTATGGGGGCCGGGCTCGGCGGTTCGCGCCGCCCCGGTACGACCAGCGCGATTGTCACGACCTCGCGTCCACTCACCGCTTGCGGATCCGGAACGTGATCACGTCGCCGTCGCGCCGCGAGTCCTCCAGCGCATCGCCGGTCTCGTTGACGACATGGGGAATGTCGATCTCGGCCAGCGGATCCGTGCAGGCGACCGTCAGCACGGCGCCGGGCGCCAGCCGGGTCAGCGCCTTGCGGGTCTTCAGCGCCGGGAGCGGGCATTTCATCCCGCGCAGGTCGAGCATGTCCATGCCGGGTTGTCGCCGCCGTTCCGTCTCCCGTCAAGCCGACCATCGGCCGACAGTCGTCCGCCTCGGCGCGCTCGCCGTGCCGACCCGCCGTGCGCATCGCCACGTCCGGTTGGATCGGCTCCTCGTTTCGGATTAAGAGGAAACGGGTGTGGCGCGCGGGCGCCGCCGACGGGGGGAGCACGCCGTGCGGGTTATCGGGTTCACCGGGTGGAGCGGTGCCGGCAAGACCACGCTACTCAAGCGCGTCATTCCGCGGCTGATCGGCCGCGGCCTGACGGTGTCGACCGTCAAGCACGCCCATCACGGCTTCGACGTCGATCATCCGGGCAAGGACTCCTATGCCCACCGGGTCGCCGGCGCGACCGAGGTGCTGGTCTCCTCGCCGCTGCGCTTCGCCCTGATGCACGAGCTGCGCGGCGCTCCCGAGCCGGAGCTGCACGAGCTGCTGGCGCATCTGGCGCCGGTCGATCTGGTCGTCGTCGAGGGCTTCAAGCGCGAGCCGCATCCCAAGCTCGAGGTGCACCGCGCCGTGGTCGGCAAGCCCTACATCTTTCCCGACGATCACGACATCGTCGCCATCGCCTCCGACGGCCCGGTGCCGGACGCCGCCATCCCGGTGCTGGCGCTCGACGACGTCCAGGCGATCGTCGACCTCCTGGTCGAGCGCGCGATCCCGATCGAGGAGGCGATCGCCCGCGCCGGGAGCGCCGCATGCCGCAACTGAGCGACGACTCCTTCGCGGTCGCCGCGCCGGTGCTGCGCATCGAGGAGATGGAGCGGCTGCTGGCCGAGCGCATCGTCCCGGTGGCCGAGATCGAGGCGGTGGGCTTGCGCGCCGCGCTCGGCCGGGTGACGGCGCACGATATTCCGGCGCGGCTCGACCTGCCGCCCTTCGACAACTCCGCCGTCGACGGCTATGCGCTGCGCCACGCCGATCTCGCATCGGGCGCCGAGACGCGCCTCTCTGTCGTCGACCGCATCGCGGCCGGCCATGCGGCCGCGCGGCCGCTCGCCGTGGGCGAAGCGGTGCGCATCTTCACCGGCGCGCCGATCCCGCAGGGCGCCGACACGGTGCTGATGCAGGAGGATGCCCGGCTCGACGGCGACGTGCTGATCGTGCCGCCCGGTCTGAAGGCCGGCGACAACCGGCGGCTCGCCGGCGAGGACCTCTCCAAGGACGGCGTGATGCTGCCGGCCGGCCGGCGGCTCGCCGCCGCCGACGTCGCGCTCGCCGCGGCGCAGGGCCTGACCGGGCTGCCGGTGCGCCGTCGCGTCGCCGTCGCGCTGTTCTCGACCGGCGACGAGATCGTCGAGCCGGGCGCCCCGCTGCCGGCGAGCGCCATCTACGACGCCAACCGCTATCTGCTGCTGGCGCTCGCCGAGAAGCTCGGCGCCGTCACCACCGATCTCGGCATCCTGCCCGACGATCCCGACGCGCTCGCCGCCGCGCTGCGCTCCGCCGCCGTCGGCCACGATCTGGTGATCACCTCGGGCGGCGTCTCGGCCGGCGAGGCCGATCATGTGCGAAGCGCCGTCGAGCGGGCCGGCACGCTGGTGTTCTGGCGGATCGCCATCAAGCCGGGGCGGCCGGTGGCGATGGGCGTGCTGACCGGCCCCGGACGCGAGACGGGCGCGGCGGGCGCCCGCGCCGCCTTCGTCGGACTGCCCGGCAATCCGGCGGCGGCCTTCGTCACCTTCGCGCGGGTGGTGCGGCCGCTGCTGCTGCGGCTCGCCGGCGCGACGCCGCGCCCGCTCCAGGTGCTGCCCGTGCGGGCTGCCTTCGCGCATCGCAAGAAGCCGGGCCGACGTGAGTATCTGCGCGGCTCGCTGCGGACCGGGGCGGACGGGCGCCCCGAGGTGGTGACCTATCGGCTGGAAGGCGCCGGCGCCATCACGTCGCTCACCGAGACGGACGGGCTGATCGAGATCGGCGACGACGTCACGGCGGTCGCACCCGGCGACACGGTCGGTTTCGTCTCCTACACCGAGATCGCCGGCTGAACGCCGGCGTTGCGCCCGGCACGCCGCCGCGTCAGGCGCCGGGGTGCTCCGCCGCCAGCGTTTCGGCCGCCGCGAGGTCGTCCGGCGTGTTGACGTTGAGGAACGGGTCGACCGGCGCGTCCGGCCACTCCGCCAGGGCGACGCCGTGGCGGTCCATCCAGGCCCCGACCTTGTGAAGCTCCTCCTCGACGACGGCGCGCCGCAGATCGTGGCGCAAGGCCACCGGCCAAAGGGCGGCGACCGGGTGGCGGCGTCCGCCCGAGCGGGCGCAGGCGAGCGGAAGGCTCGCGCTCCGCGCGGCGCCGTGCAGTCGGGCGACCAGATCGGTGGGCAGGAACGGACAGTCGGCCGGCGCGCTGACCACATGGGCGAGGTCCGGACGGTGCGCCGCCGCCCAGTCGAGCCCCGCCAGGATGCCGGCGAGCGGCCCGGCAAAGCCCGGCACGTCGTCGGCGACGACGGGCAGCGCCAGCGCCAGTGCCTCGAAACGGGCCGGGTCGCCGTTGGCGTTGAGGATCACGGCGGCGCAGGGGGCGAGCCGCGCCAGCACCCGGGCCAGGATCGGCCGTCCGCCGATCGTGAGAAGGCCCTTGTCGCCGCCGCCGAGCCGCCGCGCCCGGCCCCCCGCCAGCACCAGCCCGAGCGTCGGCGGGATGGCGGTCGGGTGCTGCGCGGCATCGGGCCCGATGTCGGGCTGGGCACCGGGCCGGTCGCGGCTCGGTATCCCGGATGGGGCGCGGGGCGGGGACGGGTCGGTCGGCATCGGCAGGGCCCGGCGCCGGCAGGCGCGGTTCATCAGGACACTCACGGCGTGGCGGAATTTTTCGGGCCTGTCCACCGCCGGGGGCTTGTCCACCGCCAGGGGCCCGAGGGCGCCGGCCGCCGCCGCCGGCCGCCGCCGCGGCGTGCAAGCCGGGCCGTCGGCCAACCCGCGGGAAAGCTTGCATTATGCCCTCCGGCTTCGTATCAGGGGCGGTCCGGAGGGGTGGCCGAGTGGCTGAAGGCGCACGCTTGGAAAGCGTGTTTACGGGAAACCGTAACGTGGGTTCGAATCCCACTCCCTCCGCCAGCGGACCGAGCCGACCTGGAATCGAAATTTCTCCGTTCGACGGTCGTCGACCGGCGCTAAACTCTGCCGTTGTGCGGTGGGGTCTGGTGAAGCGGCTGCCATTGCGAGCCTCGCAGACCGTCCTCTACGGGCGACTTGATTATTTCTTCGGCGTGAATCGCGTAATGATTTCTCGCAGCATGGCTTCGACGTGTGGCACGTCGCGCCTGATGCGTTGAACCTGGGCGATGGCTTCGGGTGGATGATATACCTTTCCCTCCTCATAGTCGAATATTACACCATTGGTGGCTCTGGCGTAGGCCGCGGCTGCCATCCAGGCCGCTTGAAGTTCATTCAAATCGCCTTTCCAGCGCAGCCCTAGTGCGAATCTCCAGGCCCGGCCCAAGTTGGAAAGTCCGAGGGACTGGACAACCTCGTTTGCATTGTCTTGGTAACATTCGAATCCCGTCGGTGTCTCGCCGAGGCGTGCCGGAATAAATCCACCGATGTCTTCGACCCCAATGTTCGAGTCGAGCTGAAGGGGAAAGCCGATGGCGTCGATCGAACGTTGCCATTCGTCGAACGATTTCAGATGAAAGTCTGAAAGGATTTCGATCTCCATGCTCATTGGGCGCTCCCCCAATAAATTCGAAAGCTTCCAAAGACGCCGGAGACCAAAGCGTATTTCAGCGTCACGCCTCTGATCGCATGCAATTCGATGATTGGGATGTTCGGTCCCACCCCAGTCCTCTGGCGCAATTCCCTAACGCGACCAGGCGTTAGGCCTTTTTCTCCCGTCTTCAGGTCGTAAATTGCGATTATGTCTCCAACTTCATTTCGCAAAAGGATGTCGGTTCTGATGCTACCCTTCGAGCCGTAAGGCGCGTCAGGTTCAGCACCAAACGTTGTTTCCACGTCAAAAAACCCGAGCCCGGGATGGTTGCCGAGACGAACAGCGGTTCCAAATGCCACATGGACCGCTGTGCCGTATGTCTGTGCGGTCATGTCGGGCACCCATTCGACGACGTCCATGACGCGCGCCAAAGTGCCGACGAGTGACTTCGACGTGTCATCAATCTGCGAAATGCCCGTTAATCCGCTTGGATGGATGACAATCTCTGTGGGGGCTTGTGCGTATTGCGCTCCGGGCTCGATCGGATCAGGGCTCGCATCGCTCAATACCAATCCCGGCGTGGAGATCGGAGCCGACGGCTTACTCCCGGCAGGACTGCTGAGACCATTGTTCGGTCCTTCGCTCATCCATTGTCCGCCGTCGGGATTGCCGGCCGGAACACGTGGCTGATCCGGGTTGAACCCGGCTTTCTGTTCACTCGCCACGTACTCGACCAGGGCGAGCTGGAACTGCCGGAAGGCCAAATTCGATCCGATTCGGAACCATTCGGCACGCGGGTGCGGCCCCGGGGGAAGCACTTCCGCCAAGCCCAACAGAAACCTGTCCGCCGCGACCAGTGATTTGTACCGGAGGATTTCGCACGTCAGGTCCGGAGAGGTCGTCATAATCGGCGCCTCGATAGAAAATACGATAATATTCCTACTTCGACGATCGCTATTTGTCAACGAATAAATTCCTACAGCGCTTCTGGTCGCGATTGAGCGCCCCCCCCCCCGGCTCGTCCGTAGATCAAATGCAATCGGATGAACTCGATACGATCGAGTGCGCTGAACGACGCGGAGAATGTTCGCCCCCGGCTCCACTCCCTCCGCCACGGATGCCGTCAAGTCATTGAAAATAAAATATTTTATATCCTGGCGCGGCCATAACCCATGCGCTCGCCCACACCTCGAACGGCTTGCCTGAGCGTCTGGTGCTGCGCTCGAGAACTCGACGGCTTCGGACGCCTTCGACGCGGCTGGGAAGATCGCACGCTTGTCCTCCCTCGGAACGGCCAGCCAACTTGCCAGGTATCTTGCGAGGTATCGAGCGTGATCGGCGCGTGGCGTGCCGGTGATCCGTGCGTCGGCGCATAATTTGCTTGCAGAGAGTTGCTTGCAGAGGGTGGTGTCCGGACAAGGTCGCGGTGCAGTCGAGTCGCGCGCCGCCCTTCGTCCTGCGCCGGCCGTCGTATGTCGATACCGTCGATACGCGCCGATAGTCCCTCGAGACGAATTGGCGGCGTCGATGGTGGCGGATAATTATTCAAAAGCGCGATCCGACACGTGATTCGACGCGAGCGCGGGCAGGCATTATTCGACGCGAGCGTGGACAGAAATTCAAGCGGACATGGCATGGCAAATCGACTGACGACGGCGCAATCCCCCGTGGCGATGCGGCGCTGGGGGGCTCCCGCCCTTGCGACGCTCGCCGCCATGGCCGCATTGACGGCGCTGACCGCCGACGCCGTCGCGCGGGAGGCGCGCCCCGCGCCGCCACCCAAGGAAGCGACGGCGCCGCGCCCGGCGGGCGAGCCGATCATGGCGATCGTCTCGATCAAGTCGCAGCAGGTCGTGTTCTACGACGCCGACGGCTGGATCGTGCGCGCGCCGGTGTCGACCGGCGTCAAGGGACGCGAGACGCCGGCCGGTATCTTCGCCGTCGTCGAGAAGGACAAGGACCACCGCTCGACCATGTATGACGACGCGTGGATGCCGAACATGCAGCGCATCACCTGGAACGGCATCGCGCTGCACGGCGGGCCGCTGCCGGGGTATGCGGCCTCGCACGGCTGCGTGCGCATGCCTTACGGCTTTGCCGAGAAGCTGTTCGACAGGACCCGGATCGGGATGCGGGTGATCATCTCGCCGAACGACGCGGCCCCGGTCGAGTTTTCCCATCCGGCGCTGTTGGTGCCGAAGGCGGAGGCCGTCGCGGCTGCCCCGGCGCGGGTCGAATCGCTGGCCCGCCAAGCCGTGGAGGCCGCCAGGGCCGCCGACGAGGCGAAGAAAGCCGCCGCGACGCTGGCGCGGGAGACAGCACCGCTCACGGCGTCGCTGCGCAAGCTGGAATCGCTCGAGACCCGTGCCGCCGCCGAGCTTGCAGCCGCCGACAAGGCCCTCGCCGCCGCAAAGACGGACGACGCCAGGGCGCGGGCCGAGGATCGCAAGCAGAAGGCCGCCGCCAAGGCCGCGGACCTGGCGACGCAGCTCGGCACCGCCCGGGCCGCCGCGACGTCGAAGCTCGACGCCGCCGCCGCCGCAAAGGACGCCGCCAAGGCAGCCGAGATCAGGAAGGCCGCCACCGCCACGGCGGCGAGCGACGCGAAGCTCGCGCTCGAACCGGTCTCGATCTACATCAGCCGCGCGACCCAGAAGCTCTACGTGCGGCGCAACACGCACAAGCCGGCGCCGGACGGGGGCGGCGAGGTGTTCGACGCGACCATCGAGGTTCCGGTCACGATCCGCAATCCGGACAAGCCGATCGGCACGCATGTGTTCACCGCGATGGCACGCAGCGACGCGGGCCTGCGCTGGAGCGCGGTCACGATCGACAACGCGGACGAGGCCAAGACCGCGCTCGACCGCATCACCATCCCGCAGGACGTGCTCGATCGCATCGCGCCGACCGCATTGCCGCGATCCTCGATCGTCGTCTCGGACGAGCCGCTGAGCGCCGAGACCAACTATCGCACCGAGTTCGTCGTGGTGCTGAACAACCATCCGCAGGGCGGCTTCATCACGCGCAAGCCGACCCCCGCAGCCGCGGTCGCGAGCCGTGACGGCCAGGGCGAGGGGGGCTTCTTCGGCTCATTTTTCCAGCCCGGCCGGGGCCCCGAAACTGGCAATCCGTACCAGCGCGGCAGGAGCCAGCAACTCGGCAATCCGGGTTGGCGCGGCGACCCGTACGACCCCCGTCGGGAGCAACAGGGCTGGTGACGAGACCCTGCACGCGGCGTCAGGCCGCGTGGTCGCTCGAGGTCGCAAGTCGACGAACGAGCCGAATTTATAGGCTGCGGACCGACAATCATGTGTCAGTGGGATACGGCAAGGCGCAGTCGATAAACGAGGCCCACCCGTATGCCGCCGAAAATCGGCGCGTCCAGATTGTCAATTTGTCGGCTCGAAACAGCGACCGTCAGCCGTTTGGTCCCTGGACGAGGTGGCGCGGATCGATTTTGAATCGGGACGGGTCTTTCATCCAGGCTTCGCCCCCTCGCGTCATGGCCGGGCTTGACCCGGCCATCCATCAAGCTGCTGAAAATATGTTCCTTTCCAGAGATGGAGACACGGGTCGAGCCGGCGTATGACGAGTCCCCGCGGATGACGCGTCGGAGCGTGTGACGGCTGGTATCTGTCCTGGCCGCCGACCCGGCGCCGAGCCGCAGCGCCTGCCCTCATGCTCCGCCACCGGCATTGTTGACTAAAATCCTAGGATTAAATACATTGGTCAGGTCTCGCTCGTCGAGGGACGTCGACCGGTGACGTCGGGCGGCGGAGCGGGCCGGTTGCTTTTTCGCGCGACGGTCTCGCGTGCAAAGAAACCGGCCGCCGGAACTCCCGGGAAATCCGGCCGGCGGATGCGGCGCCTGCGGGTCCGGCCTCGTCCGCCGGGCTCCCGGGGGTTTTTGGGGCTCCGCCCTCCGGGCAAGACGACCCGGGCGCGAGGAGCATCGCTGGAGAGGTCCGTCACCCCGGTCGGGCCGGACTGCAAGCGCGGCCCGAAAGCCCAAAATCGCCGCGGTGGAGCGCCGGGAGGCGTGCGTGCGACGCTTTTCGCACGCGCTGCGCTTCCACGAGCGCAGAATTTCAGGTTTGGCGCCTGCCGGCGCTCCGCCTCCCTCGGTCTTTCTTCGGAAGGGCCAGGGCACGGGTCATGGGCACACCCCGGGCGCCCCGCGCGTCGCGGGAGCGGTGGAGATTTGTGGTGAGCACTTGTGCGGCACAGCGCCGACTCTTCCTCTCCCCGCGTGCGGGCTACGGGATGCACAGATCTCGTTTTGTCGAGACCATCTGGTGGTACGGCAAAAAGAGCGCCTTCCCCACCGTCGTCATCGCCGGGCTTGACCCGGCGATCCATCATCCTGCGAACAAAGCATTTTTGCGAAAATCGATGGATGCGCGGGTCGAGCCCGCGCATGACGCTCTCATGCATGGCAAGCGATGTGTGCATCCCGTAGCGCGTGCGGGGAGAGGTGAAGGAGCCGTCGGTTTCAGTCGCCGTCGGCCGCCTTCACCAGGGCCAGGAGGTCGGCGCCGTAATGCTCGAGCTTCTTGTCGCCGATGCCGGGTATTTCGCGCAACGCCGCCAGCGTCGTCGGGCACGCGGCGGCGATGCCGTCGATGGTGGCGTCGTGCAGCACCACATAGGCCGGCACGCCGCGGCTGCGCGCCACCTCGGAGCGCCAGGCCCTGAGCCGGCCGATCAGATCGGGGCTCCCGGCGGGTCCGGGCGCGCCGGAGGGGAGCGTGGCCGCGCCGCGTCGCGCCCTGTCGCGGCGGGTGCGACGGGCGCGGGCGGCCTGTTCGCGCAGCATCACGGCGGTCCGGCCGGTCAGCACGTCGCGCGAGGAGTCCGTCAGGGTCAGCGCGCCGAACGCCTCGCTGTCCGGACGCAGGTGACCGAGCGCGACGAGCTGGCGCACCACGGCGCGCCACTGCTTCTCGTTCAGCTCCTTGCCGATGCCGAACACCGACAGGGTGTCGTGACGGAATTGCGCGACGCGCTCGGTCGCGTGGCCGAGCAGCACGTCGATCAGGTGCGCCGCGCCGAAGCGCTGCCCGGTGCGGTACGCGCAGGACAGGAGCTTCTGGGCGACGACGCTGCCGTCCCACAGTGTCGGCGGCGACAGGCAGTTGTCGCAGTTGCCGCAGGCGGCGGCGTGCGGCGTCTCGCCGAAATAGCCGAGCAGGCGGGCGCGCCGGCAGCCCGCCGTCTCGGCGAGGCCGACCAGCGCGTCGAGCTTCGCCAGCGACACCCGCTTGAACGCGTCGGAGCCGGTCGATTCGTCGATCATGCGGCGCTGCTGCACGATGTCCGACAGGCCATAGGCCATCCAGGCGTCGGCCGGCTTGCCGTCGCGGCCGGCCCGCCCGGTCTCCTGATAATAGGCCTCGATGCTCTTCGGCAGGTCGAGATGGGCGACGAAGCGCACGTCGGGCTTGTCGATGCCCATCCCGAACGCGATCGTGGCGACGATGACGACGCCGTCCTCGTTGATGAAGCGATCCTGGTTTTTTGCGCGCAACTCCGCCGGCAGGCCGGCGTGGTAGGGCAGCGCCGGAATGCCGGCGCGGCTCAGCGCGCTCGCCGTCTCCTCCACCTTGGCGCGCGACAGGCAGTAGACGATCCCGGCGTCGCCGGCGTGGCGCTCGGCGACGAAGGCCTCGAGCTGGCGCGGCGCGTTCTGCTTCTCGACGATCTCGTAGCGGATGTTGGGGCGGTCGAAGCTGGCGACGAAGCGCGGCGCGTCGGCGAGGCCGAGGCGCTCGGCGATCTCGCGCCGGGTGAGGTCGTCGGCCGTCGCCGTGAGGGCGATGCGCGGCACCTCGGGAAAGCGTTCGGCGATCACCGAGAGGCCGATATATTCCGGGCGAAAATCGTGCCCCCATTGCGACACGCAATGCGCCTCGTCGATGGCGAACAAGGCGAGCTTCGCGCGGGCCAGGAGCGCCAGGCAGCGCGGCGTCAGCAGCCGTTCCGGCGCGACATAGAGCAGGTCGAGCTCGCCCGCCAGGAGCTGCTGCTCGACCGCGGAGGCTTCCGCGACGGACAGCGTGGAGTTCAGCACGGCCGCCCGGACCCCGGCCTCGGTGAGCCCGGCGACCTGGTCGCGCATCAGCGCGATCAGCGGCGAGACGACGATGCCGCAGCCCTCGCGCAGCAGCGCCGGCAACTGGTAGCACAGCGACTTGCCGCCGCCGGTCGGCATCAGCACCAGGCAGTGCCCGCCGCCCGTGACGTGCCGCACGATCTCCTCCTGCGCACCGCGAAAGCCGCGCAGGCCGAACACCGATTCGAGCACCGAGAGGGCGGAGGGGAGGATGTCGGACTCTCGTCGGAGAGGAGGAACGAGGCTGTGAGCCATGAGCTTTCGATGCGCCGAACGCGAGTCGTGGCGGAGGATAGCGGCCGCGGCCGCGGCGCGCCAGACCGGGCGCAGCGGAAGCGGCTGGCGGCGCGACGAACTGTCGAATTCTTGATGCAGCGCAATCCTGCCCCGCCCGACCGGCCGATGATGCGTCACGACCGGATAGGAGGTTGCGATGGCGAGCGCCTACATCATCCGTGCGACGACCGAGGCCCGCGTGGCCGGGGTCGTGGCGAGAGACCGCTTCAGTTGCGGAATCAACGACCAGTCGGAGCGTTACGACACCGCCGACGCCGCCCTGATGGCGGCGCGGGCCGCCTACAAGGGCCCGGACCCCGCCGGCGTCGCCTGCCGCGTATGGGCCGAGCGCCTCGCGGCGGCTCGGCCGGCCGGGCAAGACCGGGACGTCGGCGGAGAGTCCGGGTTCGGGCTCAGCCCCTTGTAACCGGGCGCTCCGCGGCCGGGACGCTCTCGAGCGAAGCGCCCGGCCCGCGTGACGAAAATGCTTCGCCTCCGAACCGGCAAGGCGCGGGGGCGGGTGCTTTCGTGGCGCGCGCCAGGCGCGTCCCGCCGGACGGGAGAGTCACATCGTCGTCTCGGCTGCGCCTCGGCTTCGTCGCGGATCGTTGTCGGGTCCGCGACGTGCCGGTGGCGGAGCGTCTGCGCGAGGAGCAGACGGGGCTTCGCGAGGCGGGCTCAGAACGTCTTCTTGCGGCGCCAGCGCTTGGGATGGTCGGGCGGATAGGTCAGGCTGCTGGCCGTCACGCCGAGATCGACGAACAGCTTGGCGAGCAGGATGGCGGCCGAATAGCCTTCGAGCACCGGGATGTCCCAGCCGAGCGCCGCCAGCCGCGTCTTCAGGAACGGCTGCAGCCAGAAGGTCGCCGAGCAGCCCATGGTGAGGACCTCGGCGCCGTCCTCCTCGATCGCCGCCACCGCCTCGGCGACCGCCGCCTCGACCATCTCGGAGTGCTCGCCGCGCAGCGCCTTGGTGCGCTGGCCGCGCGTGGTGTGCTCGGCCTGCTCCTCGCCGGGCCGCGGCAGCGGGAAATTGATGTTGCGGATGGAGGCGCAGCGCTGGTCGAGGCGATGCTGCACGACGAGGTCGTAGTAGAACATGTTGTGCACCTCGTCGATGTCGATCACGCTGAACCGGTTGCCCAGCATGGTGGCGAGATACATCTGCGCGAAGCCGCAGGCCGTGACCGGGATGCCGTAGTTGCGCGCCACCTCGGTCGATTCGCGAAACCCCGGCTCGCCGCCGCCCAGCAGCACGATCGCGTTGTACTTGCCGGTCTCGCAGGCCGCCCGCACCAGCGGCACACGGGCCGACGACGCCAGGCCGAACTCCTCACGGGTCAGCACCGGCCAGTTGCCGTAGGGGGCGAGCGCGCCCGGGCTGAAGTCCCAGTCGACGTCGGCGAGCACGTCCTTGACGCTCTCGAAGTTCATGATCCGCGATTCTTTGGGGCCTTCCACCGGAACGTGGTGCTCGTCGATATAGGGCGAGTCCTTCGGCAGGACGAAGGCGTTGATCAGGGCAAAGCGATACTTCTTGGGCGCGGGCTGCATCACGGCGTCCTTCCGTTGCGATGTGATTGGGGCTGCCGGCACCGTCTCGGCGGCGCAACGGCGTGACCCGGACCGATCGGAGGTGCCGCGATCAAGGACCCGGGCCGGCACGCAGACCAGCGCCGGCGCTGCATCGCTGGTCTGCAAAGGCGGCGGACTCGATCGGCGCGCCGGTCAGGTCTCGGCTCGCCTGCCGGGGGCTCGGATCCGGCGTAAATCGCACCCTGGGGGAATCCGGTCCCGGCAGCCGAGGGGCTACCGAAAATTCTGCTTCCGTTTGACTTCAAACAAGAATGCCATTCGGCTTGTGCTCGATCGTCCGCTGCTGCATCGTCGAGGGGTCGGCAAGAGGCACGATACGTGCAAGGCCGGCCGCGGGATTTGATGGAGCAGCTTGCGCCGCGTCACCAAGCGCTAAAGCGCCACGAACGGTCTTCGTGGGCTCCGATACGACAGGAACCGACGATGAGCCTCACCGACGCTGCCTCCCCGCATCCGCGACTATCGCCCGCCCACAATGCCTATGCGGTCGAGGTCGACGATACCACGGTCGGAATCGTGATCCGCGAGAGCGGCGACGATTTCACCTTCTTCGCCGCGACGCGGGCGTTCTATCCGATGGACCAGCGGCGCTTTCCAAACCCGGCGGCGGCCCAGCGCGCCGCCCTGGCGCTCGCCGGCGATCGCCGCCGCACGCTGCGCACCTTCGCCGCGCGCTGAGGCTCACCCCGCGCGACGCTGGCGTCGTTCCTAAAGAGCGACACCGGCGCCCGCGAGAATCCCGCGCACCCGCGCCCGCTGCTCGTCCGAGATGGTCAACCGCTCGGCAAAATCCTTGCCGAGCGGTCGCGTCGCATCGATGCCCATCTTGGTCAGCGTGAAGGTCTGCGGGTCGGAGGTCGGGTCGAGGATCGCGCCCTTGCAGCCCGGGATGAGCACGATGTCCTGCTCGGCGCGCACCCTTGTCGCCACCGCCCACATCACGTCGTTCATGTCGAAGATGTCGACGTCCTCGTCCACGACGATGACGTACTTGGTGTAGAATTCGGTGCCGAGCGCCGCCATGATGGCCTGCTGCGGCTCGCCCTGGGCGGTCTTCCTCATCTTCACGAAAGCCATGAAGGCGCCGCAGGTGGTGTGCGGCACGTGCACGGCAATGACGTTCGGCAGGTTCCGCCGCAGCGTGTTGAGGATCTCGCCCTCGCGGGTGATGCACGACACCAGTATGTGGTCCTTCGCCATGCCCGAGGCGACCGAGTGGAACATGGCGTCGCGTCGCATGCGCACGCGCTTGGCGACCAGCACGTTCTGGGTGCTCCGATACGAGGCGTAGCCCGTGAACTCGCTGAACGGGCCTTCCGGCTCGTGCACGCCGGGCAGGATCTCGCCCTCGATGACGATCTCGGCGCCGGCCGGCACGGCGAGGCCGTCGATGCCGGTCGGGGCGAGCCAGTAGGGCTGCCCGAACAGGCCGCCGATGATCTCGAACTTTCGCACGCCGGGCGGATAGGCGTAGACCATCGAGCCCATGTAGTGCAGCGGATGGATGCCGAGCGTGACGGCGACCGGCAGCGCCTCGCCGCGCTCCTCGGCGCGGCGATGGAACTCCCACATGCGCCGGCGCGAGTGCAGCGACACGCCGAGCCGGTTCCTGCCCTTCAGCATCAGCCGGTGGAAGCCGGTGGTGTCGACGCCCGTCACCGGATCGCGGGCGACGATCTGGCCCGCCGTGATGTAGGGCGCCGCATCGACCGAGAAATGCACCGGGATCGGCAGCGCTCCGAGGTCGACGTCGTCGCCTTCCAGCGTCACCTCGTGCCAGGGGGCTTCGTCGACCAGCTCGCACGGAATGTAGGTCTGGCAACGCTCGCGAAAGGCGGTCGGCAGATCCGCCGGCTCGACGCCGAGGCAGGCGGCGAGCAGCCGCCGGTTGCCCGTCGTGTTGGTGACGACCGGCATGGCGTGGCCCTCGACGTTGTCGAACACCACGACGGGGCTGCGGCCGGTCTTTTCCAGCTCGAGCACCAACGACGTGATGTCGAGCTTGGTGCGCACCGGCGCGCGGATGCGCAGCAGCTCGTCCGGGAACCTCTGCTCGACCATGCGCAGAAATCCGCGGAGACCCTGGCTGTCCAGCGGCGACATCTTTGGCGGCATTGCGGGAGAGGACCTGTTTCGGGGGGCAGTATCAGTGCAGTCGAGCAGATGGCCGGACGACACGCAAGCCGTGCCCGCAGTCCGTCAGCCTTGGATGAGGTTCCTGGCGGCCGCCGCCGCGTGCCGCACCCGATGGCTCCACGTGGCACCGTCCGACGCCCACGCGACGGTGTCCAGAAGATAGACCGGAAGAGGCACGATCGCCCGGTCGTCGGCGGCGGCGTCCGCGTCCGACGCGCCAGCAGGCGTCCAGCCGGAGGAGGTGCGTGTCAGCCGCAGTGCCGGCTCGGTCGGCGGCGGCAGCCCGGCGGCCGCAATCACCGGCCCCGAGACCGCGAACGCCTTGCCGGCCGCGATCACGGCCCGGCGGATCGCCTCGGCGGCGTCGAGCGCCTCGCCGGCCGCCACGATCGTTCCGGTGTGCCCGACCCTGCCGAGTGCCGCGCGGCCCGCATGCAGGCTGACCACGATGTTGGCCTGGCAGCCCCATTCGGCGCCGAGCCGGGAATTGAGGTCGGCGAGCGACTGCTCGATGCCGGCGGTGGTGGCGAGCGCCGCGCGGCTCGCGCGCTCCACACCGGTGTCCAGCCCGAACACGGCGCAGATGCTGTCGTGTTCCACATAGCTCACCGTGCCACCTGCGGCGACGACGGCGTCGCAGGCCGTCTCGGCATGGCGCGTGAAGGCGAACAGCACGTCGTGGGCGAGATGATCGCGCGCCAGCGTGGTGCGGTTTGCGAAGTCGCAGAACAGCAGCACCACGGTCCGGTCGTTGTCGATCGCCACCGGCGTGCTGCGGTAGACCGGCCGGTCGGTGCGGACCAGCGGGACCACGGAGACGTCGCGATCGGGCCGAAGCTGGCAGGCCAGCCGTACCTCCGGTGGGGCGGCGATGCGCGCCAGGGTCGCGCGTTCGATCGCGGCGGGCGGCGGGCAATCGCCGGACACGACGCGGACCCGGCAGGTCGAGCAGCGGGCGCGCCCCCCGCAGCTCGACGCATGGGCGACGTGGAAGGCACGGCTGGCGTCGAGCACCGACCAGCCGCGCGGCACCGTCACGGTGCGGTTGGGATACGCGATGGTCACCAGCTTGCGGCCGCGCCGCTCGATCATGTTGCGGACGGAACGCGCCGCGACCGCGAACCCGATGAGTCCCAGATAGCCGCCGAGCAGGTCCTCGCGCCAGCGGTTCAGGGTGGCGCGCGCCTCCTGCGTCGATGCGGCGACCGGCGCGGGCGGCCCGGCCCGGGCGAGGTCGCGGCCCATGGCGAGGAACCCGAGCGCCGACAGGACCGGAAGCAGCAAGGCGACGGCGAACAACGGCAACTGGAGCCGGCGCCACACCGGCCGATGACCGAACGCCAGCCGCAGCCCGAGACAGCCGTGCAGCCAGCCGGGCGCCAGCAGGCCGATTTGCCGCCATTCGGAATTCGAGGCCCACAGGCCGGTGACGACGCGGTGATAGGTGGTCGGGGAGCCGACCAGCTCGAACTCCAGGCGCGCCGTGACCGCGTGTCCGATCAGCAGCACCGGGAGCCACAGCCCGAGGCCGATGCGCAGCAGCTCGATCGGCGGGAGCCGGAAGGTGCGGCGGACATAGATCGCCTCGATCGCCAGCGTGACGTGGACGGCCGCCGCGGCATAGAGGACGACGGTCCCGACCGGGCCGCCCCAGAACTCCACCGAGAAGACCAGGGCCGCCTCGGCCGTGTCGAGCGAGACGAGGCCGAGCGCGTGGTTGGCGAGATGCGTTCCCACATAGCCGAACAGGATCAGGCCCGAGGCCAGCCGGAGGTCGCGGCGGCTGATGTGTGGGAGCATCGACGGCCTGTCGCTGGTGACGTTCGATCGGGTCCTTCTTATCGGCTTTTACCGGCGACGCGCGGACGCGCCGGTGCGGCGCTTTCAAATTCCCGTGACGGCGCTCGAGATCCGGACGGTCTCGCGCCGCGAGGCGATGCTCCGAAGCGCTTCGAGCGATCCTACAGGTTCGGCAGGAAAGTCGCGATCTGCGGGAATGCCGCGATGGCGATCACCACGGCCAGCAGCACGATCCAGTACGGGATCGAGCCGCGGAAGATCTCGGCGAGCTCGACCGACCTGTCCGGCACCGCCGCCTTGACGGTGAACACCAGGATGCCGAAGGGCGGCGTCAGCAGGCCGGTCTCGATGGCCAGGATGCCGATGATGGCGAAGGCGAGCGGGTCGAAGCCGAGATGGACGGCGATCGGCGCGAAGATCGGCACGGTCAGCAGGATGATCGAGATCGAATCGATCAGGCAGCCGAGCACGAACCAGATCGCCACCATCACGGTGAGGATGCCCCACGGCCCGAGTCCGGTCGACAGCAGGAATGCCTTCGCCACCTCGGTGAAGCCGGTCATCGACAGCACGCGCGAGTAGAGCTGGGCGCAGAACAGCAGCAGCAGCAGCGGCCCGGAGGTGCGGCCGACGTCGAGCACCACCTCGCGGATCTCGCGCGGCTTGATGCCCTTGATCAGCGCCAGCGCCAGCGCCCCGACGGCGCCGACGCCGGCGCCCTCGGTCGGCGTGCAGAAGCCGAGCCAGATGGCGGCCAGCACGCCGATCACCAGCACGACGACGAGGCCGGTGCTGCGCAACAGCGGGCCGATCGGCTCCTCGTTCGGTAGTCCGGTGCCTGCCTCCGCGACCGCCACGCCGGCCGCACGGGAGGTCACGCGCGGCGAGCCGCCGGCGATCTCCGGGTTCAGCTTGGCGGCGATCACCACATAGACGATCATGCCGCCGGCCGCGATGAACCCGGGGATCACCCCGGCCAGGAACAGCTTGCCGATCGACACCTCGGTCAGCACGGCCCACACGATCATCAGCACCGACGGCGGGATCAGCATGCCGAGACAGGCGCTGCCGGCGACGCAGCCGAGCGCGAAGCTGCGCTTGTAGCCGTAGCGCATCATCTCCGGATACGCGATGCGCGAGAAGGCGGCCGCGGCCGCGATGCTCACGCCGGTGACGAAGCCGAACAGCGCGTTCGAGATGATGGTGGCGACGGCGAGCTGGGCCGGCAGCCATTTGCTGAAGCGGTGGCCGAGCGCGTAGAGGTCGCGCGCGGCGCCGCATTTCGCCAGCAGGTCGCCCATCAGCATGAACAGCGGGATGACGGCGAAGACGTAGTCGCGCAGCGCCTCGTAGGCCGTGTTGGAGACGAAATTCCGCACCACGTCGACGTCGCCGAGCATCAGCCAGATGCCGAACGCCGCCGTGATGCCGAGTGCGATGGCGATGTGCACGCCGGCGAACACCAGCACCAGCACCAAGGCGATGACGATCAACATGTCGCTGTTGCCGAGCAAGGCGATCGACCTTCTGTTCCGGATCGGAGGAGGCGCAGGCCGTCAGGACTGCTGCGAGCGGGAGGTCAGGAGGTCGCGCCCGGCGCGCACCGCCTTGCCGAGATAGATGACGACGACCAGGAACGCGCCGAACACGACGACGAAGCGGGCCGGCCAGGCCGGCACCCGCAGCGCGCCCTCGCCCTCGTACTCGCCGCCGATCCAGGAGTTGAGGGCCGGCCCGGCGCCGCCCCACAGGATGAAGCCGAAGAAGGCGGCGCCGAGAAGCCCCGACACGAGCTCGGAAAAGTCCTGGCCCGCCTTGCCGAAGGTGCCGACCAGCACGTCCGCCTTCAGCATGCCGCCGCTCTGCACCGCATGCGGGGCGAGCAGGAAGGCGATCAGCACGATCGACATCGACACCAGCTCGGGCGTGCCCTTGACCGGACTGTTGAACACCGCACGGCCGATCACGTCGGAGACCACCAGGAACGACATCAGGAAGATGAGCACCGCGGCGGCGGCGAGCAGCAGATGAACCAGGGGCGTGATCAGGCGATCGAGCAAGGCGGAACCTCCGGGGCAGGGGCGTCGCGGCCGGGCGTCACCCGGCCGCCGCATCGTCGACGTCTCATTTGATCACGTAGCGCACCGGCCACTTGTGTCCGTTTTTCTCGGCGACGGCGAGCGTCAGCTCCAGCACCTGGGTCGCCGGCATGCCCTGGGCGTCGAGTTCCTTGGCCTTCTGCTTCGGCCAGTCGGCGAGGAAGCGGGCCCAGTCCTCGCGCACCGACTCGGGCATCTTGCGTACCGTGACGCCGTGTGCCTTCAGATCCTCGATCTGCTTGCCGTAGTTCTCCTCGTTGACGGTGCCGGTCAGCGTCTCGTACTCGCGGCCGACCTCCATGACGATGTCCTGCACCTCTTTCGGCAGCTTGGCCCAGGTCGCCGTGTTGATGGTGAGCCCGTGCCAGGTCATCGCGCCGAAGCCGATCTCGGCATAGTGCTTGCCGATCTCGTAGAGCTTGAACTGCACCCAGCCGGACGGAAACATCACCCAGCCGTTGTAGACGCCGGTCTGCATCGAGGTGTAGGCCTCGGGCAGCGACGACTGCACCGGCGTCGCGCCGGCGTATTCGAGCCATTTCAGATTGAGTCCGGCACCGGCGATCTTCTGGCCCTTGAGGTCGGAGACCTTGTTCCATTCGAAGGTGGTGCCGAGATTGTAGCCGTTGTCGGCGATCAGCGAGACCAGCTTCTGCTTGTACTTGTCCTCCAGCACCTTGGTCAGATACGGCACCCGGTCGTAGACCTCGCGGGCGATCTTGACGCTGGCGACGGGGCTCATGGTGCCGAACGGCAGCATCACCTGGAAGGCGTGCAGCGGCAGGTTCGACGGCTCGAAGCCGAAATTGTAGGCGCCGAGATCGATGATGCCGGACTGCACGCCCTCGAGCGTGTCGGCGACCTTCACCATGGCGCCGCCATAGCCCTCGATGAACTGCACCTTGTGCTTGGTGCGCTCGGCGACCCGCTTGGTCACCTCCGGCACGAAGAAGGTGGTGAGCAGATTGACGTAGGTCTGCACCGGCGGGTGGCCGGAGGCGATGCGCAGCCGGAATGTCTCCTGCGCGACGCCGGGCGTCGCAGCCACGGCGAGAAGAGCAGCCGCGAGCGCGGCCGACACGGCACGTTTCATGAATTTCCTCCCGGGTCGCCCGCGAGGCCGCAGGCGTTATTCTGCTTTGTATGGATAGCTTGAAATTATACCGTCTCGGCTGTCAACAGCTCGATCCGCGACCGCGCACGCGTACTGTGTGTTGCTGCGGTGCGGTATCGACGGTGGTGCACCGGATGACGCCGGCCGATCGATGGCGTCCGGTTCGGGTCGCGGCGGACGGGCTGGGGTTCATGCCACGATCCGCGGCGGGAGGCGTGCTGTCGGCCGCGGTCTTCGCCGGCCGCGGCACCCGCCGCGGCCGTATGTCTCACAGCCAGTCGCGATCGACGCCGGCGCCGGCGAGCATGCCGGCGAGCTTCTTGCGCGCATAGAACAGCCGGGTCTTGACGGTGTTCTCCGGGATATTGAACACGCGGGCGACCTCGGCCACCGACTTCTCGTGATAATAGACGAGGTCGACGATCTCGCGATGGGTCGAGGGCAGCGCCTCCAGGCAGCGACGCAGGATGGCGGCGCGGTTCCGCTTCTCCAGCGTCACGTCCGGCGTGTCGCAGCCATCCTCGATCTGGGCGGCCTTCTCGTCGTCGATCGACTCGGTCGGCCGGCGGCGCAACACCGCATAGGCCTTGTGGCGGGCGATCGCCAAGAGCCAGGTCGACACCGCCGAGCGGCCCTCGAACTGGCCGGCCTGGCGCCAGGCGTCGATGAAGACGTCGCTGATCACGTCCTCGGCCTGGGTGCGGTCGCCCAGGATGCGCAGGACGAAGCGGAACACCCGCACGTGGTGGCGCGTGTAGAACGCCTGCAGGGCGGCACGGTCGCCCTCCGCCATCCGGGCCATCAGGCCGGCATCGGTCGGAGCCTTGGCGCTCGTGGTGGCCGGGCGGCGATCGGCCCCGTTCACTCTCGGCAGCGTAAAAACGGTGGACATCGGCACCTCCACGAACTGTGTGGAGGATCCATAGGCCTTGCGGCCGCCGCGAAATGTGAGGCGGATCACACAAGCCAGGGCGTGCCGTCGTCGGCTTGAACCTCGGCCGGGCGGGTGGCGGGGGCGGCGGGCAGCCGCAACGTCAGGCCCTCCGCCGCGACCAGGGTGCCGGGGCGCATCGCCTCGGCCTCGCGGGCGACCCGGTCGAGGGTCGGGTCGTCGTGCGAGGGGTCGTGGTGGAAGATCGCCAGCCGCCTCGCCCCGGCGGCCTCGGCGAGCCGTGCGCCATGCTGCCAGGTGGAGTGGCCGCGGCCCGCATGGGCCGGATACTCGGCGTCCGTATAGGTGCAGTCGTAGATCAGCAGGTCGGCGTTCGCGGCGAGCCCCAGCACGACCGGATTGAGACCGTCCGGCCGGTGCTCGGTGTCGGTGACATAGGCGAGCGTGGCGCCGCCGTGCTCCAGCCGATAGCCGGTGCCGCCGCCCGGATGCTGCAGCGGCCCGGTGCGCAGCGTCAGCCCGGGATGCGGCGTCAGCGTCTCGCCGCCGCGGAAGTCGTGGAAGGCGATGTCGGCGCGGAAGAAGTCGCCGCCGCCGGGAAACAGCGGATGGCCGACCAGCCGGGCGATCGCCTCGGCCAGCGTGTGGTCGGGCAGCAGGTGTCCGGCCCACAGCCGCAGCCGCGTCCCCGGCTCGTAGGCCGGCTGGAAGAACGGCAGCCCCCAGACGTGATCGAGATGGCAGTGGCTGAGGAAAATGTCGGCGTCGAGAGGGCCGGCCGCTTTCGGCTCGATCGACCTGCGCTCCCCCGCTCCGGCGACACCGGTCTTCGCCCCGGCCTGCGACAGGGTGAGGCCGAACGGGCGCAGGCCGGAGCCGGCGTCGAAAATCACCAGCCGGTCGCCGCAGCGCACCTCGACGCAGGCCGTGTTGCCGCCGTAGCGCACCGTCGCGGGGCCCGGGCAGGTGACGCTGCCCCGCACGCCCCAGAAACGAACCAGCATCCCGGTCATGTCGTTCGTCCGGTCTCCGTGGGGCGACGGCGTTTCCGCGTCGCGGCGCAGTCTGGGAGAAGTAAGCCATGACCGGCGGCCGCCGCCAAGTCGGGTCGCATCCAAGTCGGGTCGCATCGCCGTCGGCCTTGGCCTCTCGGCGTATGGACGTTTTCGCCGGCGCACGGTATTGCGCCAGCCGGACACTGCGCCGGCAGGCCGGCCGCCGCAGGACACAATGGGCCATCACGGGGAGGCGTGGACACGTGCAGCAGGCCGCAACCGGCGCGGACGCGGCGGCGTCTCCCTGCGCCGTGCATCTCGCCGACCTCACCATCGCGTTCCGGCTCGCCGACCGTTCGACCTTCACGGCGGTGCGCGACGCCTCGCTCAGCGTCGCCGACGGCGAGTTCGTCGCCATTGTCGGCCCGACCGGCTGCGGCAAGTCGACCCTGCTCAACGCCGCCGCCGGACTTCTGGTGCCGGCCACCGGAACGGTCGAGATTTTCGGGGCGCCGCTTGTCGGCCTCAACCGAACGGCCGGCTACCTGTTCCAGGCCGACGCGCTGTTTCCGTGGAAGACCTCGCTCGAGAACGTCGCCATCGGGCTCGAGGTCGCCGGCACGCCGAGGCAGGAGGCGCGCGACGAGGCCGCGGCCTGGCTGCGCCGGGTCGGTCTCGGCAGCTTCGGCGACCGCTATCCGCACATGCTCTCGGGCGGCCAGCGCAAGCGCGTCGGCCTCGCCCAGGTGCTGATCCGCCACCCGAAGATTCTTCTGATGGACGAGCCGTTCGGGCCGCTCGACGCGCAGACGAGGCAGATCATGGGCAACCTGCTGCTCGAGCTGTGGAGCGCCGACCGCAAGGGCGTGATGTTCGTCACCCACGATCTCGAGGAGGCGATCGCGCTCGCCGACCGCGTCGTGATCATGTCGGCCGGGCCGGCGGCGCGCATCATCGGCGACTGGACGATTCCGCTCGCCCGACCCCGCGAGGTCGCCGAGATCAAGCTCGACAAGGCGTTCCACGATCTGCACCGCGAGATCTGGGCCATGCTGCGCGACGAGGTGATGAAGGGCTACGTGCAGACCGGGGGCTTGGGATGACGCCGGCTGCCGTGCATTCAGAGCCGTCATGCGCGGGCTCGACCCGCGCATCCATCGACTGCGCAAGAAATGCTTCTTTCACAAGACGATGGATCGCCGGGTCAGGCCCGGCGATGACTTCGGAGAAGGTGGCGAGCGCGTTGCCTCCGATCAGATTACGCTGGCCGCGCGCAGGAGCCCAAAAATGTCCCGCCTGACTCTCCTGACGCTGCAGATCCTGGTCGCGGTCGTGGTGATCGGCCTGTGGCAGGTGCTCACCAGCGTGCCGATCTTCGGCACCGTGCTGCTGCCGCCGTTCTTCTTCTCGCGGCCGCTCGACGTCGCGCTGCGCATCGTCAAGTGGTTCGCCGACGGCACCATCTGGGTGCATCTGTGGATCACGCTGACCGAGTCGGTGCTCGCCTTCGTGATCGGCTCGCTCGGCGGTGGGCTGGTCGGCTTCTGGTTCGCGCGAAAGCCGCTGATCGCCGCGGTGTTCGATCCCTATGTCAAGATGATCAATGCGCTGCCGCGCGTCGTGCTGGCGCCGATCTTCGCGCTGTGGCTCGGCCTCGGCATCTGGTCGAAGGTGGCGCTCGGCGTCACGCTGGTGTTCTTCGTGGTGTTCTTCAACGTCTATCAGGGCGTCAAGGAGGTGAGCCCGACCGTGCTGGCCAACGGCCGCATGCTGGGGATGAGCGAGCGCCAGCTCATGCGCCACGTCTACTGGCCCTCGGCGCTGTCCTGGATGTTCTCCTCGCTGCACACCTCGGTCGGCTTCGCCGTGGTCGGCGCCGTGGTCGGCGAGTATCTCGGCTCCGCCGCTGGGCTCGGCTATCTGATCCAGCAGGCCGAGGGCGTGTTCGACGTCGCCGGCGTGTTCGCCGGCATGGTGGTGCTGGCCGCCTTCGTGATCGTCATCGACATGCTGGTCAGTATGGTCGAGCGCCGCCTCCTGGTGTGGCGCCCGATGGCGCACGACGCGCACGGGTGAGTGGGGCCGCGTGGCGATCCGGACCGCAGTGCTGGTGCTGCTGCTGACCGCCACGGCGGTCGGCTCAGCCGTGGCGGCGCCGCAGGCCCGGCGCGAACCGGCGCGCGTGCCCGAGGGCGCGGCCGGGGACGCCGTGCCCCTGCCGGTCGTCGTGCCGCTGCCGCGTCCGCGCCCGATCACGGCGCCCGCCAAGCCGCCGGAGCCCGACCCGAAAATCCTGGCCGAGCGGGACGCCTGCCTGGAGCGGCTCGCCGTGGTGGCCGAGGCGGAGCCGGAGCCGCCCGCGGCGGGCCAGCCCGCCTGCCAGGCCCAGGATCTAGTGCGGCTCTCGGCGATCCGGCTCGCCGGCGGCGAGCGCGTCGCCGTCGCCGCCACGGCGCGCATCCGCTGCACGCTGGCCGAAGCTCTCGTGGCCTGGATGCGCGACGACGTCGCGGCGCTGATGACGCCGTCCGGCGGGCGGCCCGCCACGATGGTGGTCGATACCTCCTACGAGTGCCGGCCACGCAACCGCATCGCCGGCGCAAAAATCAGCGAGCATGGGCGCGGCAATGCGGTCGATCTGCGCGGCTTCGTGCTGGCCGACGGGCGCAGCGTCGGACTGACCGACCCGATCGCCGACAAGACGCTGCGCAGTGCGCTGGCGAAGTCCGTGTGCGCGCGTTTCACCACGGTGCTCGGGCCGGGCTCGGACGGCTATCACGAGGACCACGTGCACCTCGATCTGGCCGAGCGCCGCAAGGACTTTCGGATTTGCCAGTGGGACGTGCGAGACCCGGTGCCGCTGCCGCGACCGCGGCCGAAGCTGGACGCGGAGCCGGATTCGGAGCCGGAACAGGAGCCATGACGGCCTTGCCGCCCGCCGACCCTGTGCGCCCTCAGGGCCCGTGCGGCGGCCCGGAACAGGCGCGGATCAGCACGCCCCAGTCGTGGCGGACGCGTGCCACATCGGTGGTGCCGAGCAGCAGCGTGTAGTCGGTCTCCGCCGTGCGGCGATCCTCGAACAACCCGGGGCTGCGCTGCTTCAACTCGGCCTTGAGCATCAGGGCGAAGTCGTCGTCCATCGGGTTGCTGTCCTCGATCGCCCGCTCGATGCGCTCGTAGACGGGCGCCTCGCCGTGCAGGCCGACGGCGACGCGCTGCACCTGGCCCCAGTCGCTCGGCACGTCACGCAACTCGATCGAGAGGCGGTCGGTGTCGACGGCGCCGACGCGGAACTGCGCGCCGTCGACCTCGAACACGCAGGCCGTCCAGTCCACCGGGCGGACGATGCCACGGTCCGAGCCGGTCAAGGCGAACGTCACGGCGCGGGAGAACGGGTCCGGTGGCGATGGTGACAGGGCGGCGAGAAGGAACGCGCCGTAGAAGGCGAGCGCGGCGTTGAAGGCGAGCGAGATCATGGTCGGATCGGGTCCTGGTCCTCTCAGGGGGGTGGCTGCACTATCGGCCGGCGACCGCATATCCTCGAACGGCCGCCGTGATCGCTTGGATCATCTAGTCATGTTGCAGCGCAGTAACTAGTGCCTCGCGCGGCACGCCGACCGTTGCTTCGGGGACATAATCGGCCCGTGCGGGCCGGACCGGCGATCGCCGGCCGGCGCTACCAGGCTACCGAGCGCAGGCGCCGGTCGCTCCCGGCCGCCTCGTCCTGCAACGCGATCACCTGGAGATAGTTGCGCAGCCGATTGTCCTCGAGGCGGCGCAGCAGGGCGTTGCGGTGGAACGGCATCAGCAGATCGGCGAGCCGCGCACTCCACGGCGCATCGAGGGCGAAGACGATGCCGAGGCCGAACACGGCCGGGATCTCGGCGAAGGCGTAGTCGCGGCCGTCGGCGAGCGCCTCGGCCAGAAAGTCCTCGATCGCCGTGAGCACGCCGTTCTTCGGGCCGCCTTCGTGGACCGCGAAGGCGAAGGCGCCCATGCCGCGGAAGCCGCGGCCCGGCACGAGCGCAGCGGTGTCGAGCACGGCGCCGGCCTCGTGGGAGAAGGGCTGGCGGTGCTCGGCCGGGATGCGCTCGGGCGCGTAATACTGGTCACGGCGCCCGGCCGGCCAGCCGATGTCGTGCAGGAAGGCGAGCAGCGGCCGGCCGTCGCGGCGGCAGGCGCGCTCGATCGCGGTCAGCTCGTGAAACACCGTGTACCAGTTGTGATCGCCGTCGATCAGCCAGGCGTCGATGCCGGCGAGCGTGTCGATGACGGCGAGGCTCGGCTCCTCGATATGCCGGACATGCGGCTCGCGCGCCGCCCAGGCGCGGAACTCCGGTTTCGGTGCGGGATCGATGCTGGTCAGCGTGCCGCCGCGGGCGCCTGTGTGGTCGGCGAGAAGAGACGACATGCCGCCGTGCTCGGCGCCGATCTCGACGACATGGTCGGCGCCGGCGAGCTGCAGGCCGCCGAGGATCAGATCGGAGAGCTCCGACATCGAATGGATGAGCAGATCAGGCACCCGCGCCGCCTTCGGTTCGGGCCGTGCGGCCCTGCGCCCGATTCTACGGCACAGCGAAGGATTCCGGGCGGTGTTTCGCCGCCCATCCCGTGCCGTCGATCTGATGCCGGTCTTCACAAGCTCCGACTCGTCATGCGCAGACTCGACCCGCGCATCCATCGCTCAAAGAAGAGCGTCTTTTGAAGATCGACGGATTGCCGGATCAAGCCCGGCAATGACGACGACGGTCGAGGACGACGAAGACTGGTATGGTCTCTTGCCCGTCGGTTCACGCCACATCTGCCCGCGCCGACGCGCGACATGCCGGAGCAACTGTGTCGCCGGAATGCCGCACTGCGGCTGTACCGAGCCCGGATGATCCACATCAAGGCGAACCGTCGCCGCCGGCTGCTAGACGATAACGCGGTAACGCGCCCAATTGGCCTGCACGACCTCATGATGCCCCGGTGCATGAACCGTCGGGCGCCGAAGGCCGACAAAGTGCTGCTCCGGCCTGCCGGCAGGTCACGGTCGTGCCGTCGGCAGCAATGGCCGGAGTCTGCCATCGAATCGCTGAATGTCCGCGTCGGACCGACGCCGAAGTGCGCCGGCCGCCCCACGGACCGCATAGGGGCGCCGCCGATTGTCCGATCTGAGCGGGGATCGGCTGCGCTGCGAAAACAAGGGTGAGCAGATGCCGCGCAAGGACGACCCCGCACCCGCCCGCGGCGGGCGGAGCGCCAAGCCGAAGCCGGCGACCAGAGCGGACAGCCCGGCCGACGCGTCAGCGGACGCACCCGCGACGCGCCAGAAGCCGCCGGCGACCCGGATCGTCGCCATCGGGGCCTCGGCCGGCGGCCTCGAGGCGCTCGAGCTGTTTTTCGACGCGATGCGCGCCGACAGCGGCGTCGCCTTCGTGATCGTCCAGCACCTGTCGCCGGATTTCCGCTCCGTGATGGACGAGCTCCTGGCCCGCCGCACCCGCATGTCCATCCGTGCGGTGACCACAGGGACGGCGGTCGAGCCGAACGTGATCTATCTGCGGCCGGCGCAGCAGACCCTGATCATCCAGCAGGGCGTCTTCGTCCTGAAGCAGGAGGACAAGAAGACCCACCTGAACTTTCCGATCGACGCGTTCCTGAAGTCGCTCGCCCGCGACCAGAAGGACCGGGCGATCGCCGTGATCCTGTCCGGCACCGGCACCGACGGAACGCTCGGCGCGGCTGCGATCCGGGACGCGGGCGGAATCGTGCTGGCCCAGGATCCGACGACGGCGCGCTTCGACAGCATGCCGCGCTCGCTGATCGAGCGCAATCTGGCCAGCGCCTCCGCCCCGCCGAATGCGCTGCCACGTCTTCTGCTCCGGGTCCTGAGCGGCGAAGCGCCGCCGTTCGCCGAGGAGGCTAGCGAGCATTCGTGGTCGGTCGATCCGGAGCGCCAGATCATCCAGCTCCTGCAACGGCGCTGCGGCGCCGATTTCGGCTACTACAAGAAGTCGACGGTCGGGCGGCGGATTCGCCGGCGCGCCGAGATGGCCCATCTCGACGACCTCGCCGCCTATGTGGAGAAGCTCAAGCAGGAGCCGGAGGAGATCGACCTCCTGAGCAAGGACCTGCTGATCGGCGTCACCTCGTTCTTCCGCGACGCCGATGCGTTCAGCGCGCTGTCCGAGAAGGCCCTTCCGAAGATAATGGCCGCCATGTCGCCGCGGCGACCCGTCCGGGTGTGGGTGCCGGGCTGTGCCACCGGCGAGGAGGCCTATTCGATCGCCATCCTGCTGAAGGAGTATGCCCGCAAGGAGCGCATGGAGCTCAACGCCAAGGTGTTCGCGACCGACATTTTCGGGCCGGCGCTCGAGCGCGCCGGCCGCGGCGTCTACGACGACTCGATCGTCAAGGCGCTCGGTCCCGACCTGGTGGAGCGTTATTTCGACGCCAATGGCAGCCAGTATCAGGTGAAGCCGGGGCTGCGGCGCTTCGTCGTGTTCAGTCCGCACAATCTGCTCAAGGATCCGCCGTTCACCCGGATGGATCTCGTGAGCTGCCGCAACCTGCTCATCTATTTCGACGACATTGCCCAGCGCATGGTGCTGATGCTGTTCCACTTCGCGCTGGATCGCAACGGCATCCTGTTCCTCGGGCCGAGCGAGGCGATCAGCGAGCTGGCCGACGAGTTCGGCGTGATCGACCAGCAATGGCGGATCTTCCGCAAGCTGCGCGACGTCCGGCTGCGCGAATCCTTTCGCCTGCTGCCGTCGCCCTCGCTGCGCGACGATCCGGCCCTCCACCACGAGCCGCGCTCGCCGGTGATCGCCGTCGCCGCCGCCAAGGCGAGGAGCGCACCGGCGCAACGCGGGCTGACCAAGGCCTATGACGCGATCCTCGACCGGTTCGCGCCGGCCGGCGTCCTGGTCAGCCGCGACGGCACGATCTTCCACGTGTTCGGCGACGCCCATCGCTATCTGTCGGTGCGCGAGGGACGCTTCTCGAACCTGATCACCGGCGTCGCCATCGAGGATCTGCGCCACACCATCGGGGCCGGGCTCGAACGCATGCGTGGGTACAATACGGTGCCGTTCGTCCGCCAGGTGAGGTGCCGGCTCGCCGGCGAGGACGAGAAGGCGTTCAAGGTCACGGTGGAGCGGCTGAACGGCTCGGACTGGCAGGACGAGGACTACTGCATGGTCACGTTCGCCGAGGTCGCCCCTCCGAAGAAGGTGGGGCGTCGCGCCCGGGCCGTTGAGGCGGAAATCGAGTCGGTGGAGGCCGTCGAGCTCTATCGGGAGCGCATCCGCGATCTCGAGAACGAGCTGCGCGCCACCGAGGAGAACCTGCAGGCGACCATCGAGGAGATGGAGACCACCAACGAGGAGCTGCAGGCGACCAACGAAGAGCTGATGTCGACCAACGAGGAGCTGCAGTCCACCAACGAGGAGCTCAACTCGGTCAACGAGGAGCTTCTCACGGTGAGCGCCGAGCACCAGCGCAAGATCGACGAGCTGGTCGAGGTCACGCTCGACATGAATCACCTGCTCAAGAGCACCGACATCGGCGTCATCTATCTCGATCACGATCTGCGGGTGCGGCGCCTCACGCCGGCGATCGCCGACACGTTCAATCTGCTCGAGCAGGACATCGGGCGGCCGATCGAGCACATCACGGCGCGCTTCCACCAGCCGGAGCTGTTCTCGTGGATCAAGGATGTGCTGGCGGGCGGGCCGGCCTGCGAGCACGAGATCAGCACATCGGACCGGGCCTTTCTGCTTCGCATCCTGCCGTATCAGCTCGGCGGCGAGACGGCGGGGGTCGTCATCGCGCTGATCGACATCACCCGGCGCAAAAACGCCGAGATTCAGCTCCGCGCCAGCGAGACGCGCCTGAGCACGATCGTGGAGACGGCCGTCGACGCAATCGTGGTCGTCGACGAGAGGGGGATCGTGCAGTCGTTCAACACCTCGGCCGAGCGCATCTTCGGATACGCCGCCGCCGAGGCGATCGGCAGCAATGTGAGCATTCTCATGCCCAAGGCGCTCGGACGTGCGCACGACGACTACATCTCGGCCTATCTCAGGACCGGCGTCGGGAAGGTCATCGGCACCGGACGGGAGGTCGAAGGCCGCCGCAAGGACGGCGCGCTGGTGCATCTCGATCTCGCGCTCACCGAATGGTCGGTCGAGGGCCGACGCTACTTCACCGGCATCATGCGCGACATCACCGGACGCAAGGAGCGCGAGCAGCACATCCGGCTGATCATGCGGGAGCTGTCGCATCGCACCAAGAACGTGCTGTCCGTGGTGCAGGCGATGGCGTGGCAGACCTCGCGCACGACCTCCGACTCCGAGGGGTTCCAGGAGCGGCTGTCGCGGCGCATCGACGGGCTGGGGCGGTCCATCGACCTGCTGGTCAGGCGGGAATGGGAGGGCGTCGATCTGGAGGAGCTGGTGCGCGACCAGCTCTCGCCGTTCTTCGACGACGCCGGCTCCCATCTGGTGCTGACCGGGCCGCCGCTGACGCTGAAGCCGAACGGGGCGCAGGATCTTGGTCTCGTCCTGCACGAGCTCGCGACCAACGCCTCCAAGTACGGCTCCCTGTCGGTGCCGACCGGCCGCGTGGTCGTGGGCTGGACGGTCACCGCCGCGCCGGTCGCGCTCTTTCAGATGAGCTGGCGCGAGGAGGGCGGCCCCCGCATCGCCGTGCCGACACATGCGGGCTTCGGCGGCACGGTGATCAAGGACATGCTGGCGAAGGCCCACAAGGCCGTCGTCGGCATGGACTTCCCGCCGGAGGGCCTGGTGTGGCGGCTGGAGCTGGAGGCGCACCGGATCGTCCGCGACGTCCCCGAGCCGGAGCAGAGGACGGCCCGACCATGAACGACGACGCATTGCAGGGATTCCGCATCCTCATCGTCGAGGACAATGCGTTGCTCGCCCTGACGGTCGACAGCATCCTGCGCAGCGCCGGCGCCGACGTGGTCGGACCGGTCGGCCTGCTCGACGAGGCCGAGCAGCTCGCCGCGTCCGAGCCGATCACGGCCGCGCTCCTCGACATAAAGCTCAACGACGACGAGGTCTGGCCGGTCGCCAGGATTCTCGCCGTGCGCCGCATCCCGTTCGTCTTCTGCTCGGGCCATTTCGACCGCGGCAGCCTGCCGGCCGAGTGGGACGGCTGTCCGATCCTCGCCAAGCCGGCCCGCGCCCGCCAGATGATCGACGCGCTCGCCGCGGCGATCCGGGGTACGGGCTGACCGGGCCCGGCATCATATCGACCTCCGGAAACTCCGACTCGTCGTGGCCGCGCTCGTCGCGGCCATCCACGTCTTGAACGTTGCGCCAACGAAAGATCGTGGATGGCCGGGACACGCCCGGCTAGGACCAGAGATGTGAGTCGGCGCGAATGAATGCCGGTCTTATGCCGCGCTTCGTTGGCTTCGACCTGCATCGTCATTGCCGGGCTCGACCCGGCAATCCATCGAGCTTCGAAAGATGCCTTTTCTAAGCGATCGATACGCGGGTCGAGGCCGCGCATGACGAGTCGAAGCTTCTGAATGCCGGCCTCACTCCTCCTTGAAGCCGTAGGCCGGGACGTTGCCGGAGGCGCCGTAGTACTTGTAGGGCAGGAACTTGCCCGACATGGTGATCTTGACGCGGTCGCCCTTGGGATCGGGCAGGCGCTCCATCTGCATGTCGAAGTCGATCGCCGACATGATGCCGTCGCCGAACTCCTCCTCGATCAGCGCCTTCCAGGCCGGGCCGTTGACCATCACCAGCTCGTAGAAGCGGTAGATCAGCGGGTCGGTCGGCGGCATCACGACGTCGGCGCCGCGCATCGGCACCTCGTTGAGCATCGCGGTCTCGGCGTTGGACAGGCCGAACAGCTCGCCGGCCTTGGCGGCCTGCGGCTTGGTCAGCTTCATCTGGCCCAGGATGGCGCCGACGATCAGCACCGGCGAGTAGCCGCCGATGGCGTCGCAGATGTGCTTCCAGGTCCAGCCCTTCTCGCGCTTGATGTCGAGCAGCTTCTCGGTGAGGTCGGCACGGATCATGATGGGTCTCCTTCGGTCTATGTCGATGCAGATGTTCTTCGAGCGAATGCGCAGATGAACTCGTTCGGTCATTCCGGGGCGCGGGCGTCAGCCCGCGAGGCCGGAATCCATGACCCCAGTCCGCGGATATGGATTCCGGGCTCGCCGCTGCGCGGCGCCCCGGAATGACAGAGCGGAGAAGCCCGGCCTCATCACGCTTCCTTCACGCGCGAGCCCGGCCATGACGGCGTGAGGGTGTCGCCGCCCAGCACCACGGGCTCGGGCGCGCCGGGGCGCACGACCGGAACGGCGCGGCGGTTCAGCGCGGCCTTGTCGGCATCGGAAAAGCTCCGGCTGCGCGTCACCAGAAAATCCACCACGTGATTGCGCACCGCGTAATAGAGCGGGTGCTTGTGCACGTCGTTGCGGGCGCGGTCGACCGGCAGCGGGTTCTCGACGATCTCGGCCATCACGGCCTGCGGCCCGTTGGTCATCAGCACGATGCGGTCGGCCAGATAGATCGCCTCGTCGACGTCGTGGGTGATCATCAGCACGGTCTGGCCGGTCTCGCGGCAGATGCGGCGCACCTCGTCCTGCAGCGTCCCGCGGGTGAGCGCGTCGAGCGCCGAGAACGGCTCGTCCATCAGCAGAATCTTCGGCTCGATCGACAGCGCCCGGGCGATGCCGACGCGCTGCTTCATGCCGCCGGAGAGCTCGGCCGGCCGTTTTCGCTCGGCGCCCGACAGCCCGACCAGGGCGATGAATTTCCGGGCGTGCTCCTCGACCTCGACGCGCGACCAGCGCCGCCATCTCGACGACACCGCGTAGGCGACATTGCCCATCACGGTGAGCCAGGGCAGCAGCGCGTGGCTCTGGAAGATCACGGCGCGGTCGAGGCTCGGGCCCTCGATCGCCTGGTTGTCGACGATGACGACGCCCTCGCTCGGCCGGTCGAGCCCGGCCAGCACGTTGAGCACCGTGGTCTTGCCGCAGCCGGAATGACCGATGATGCAGGTGAAGGCGCCGCGCTCCATCGGCAGCCACAGATCCTCGAACACCGTGGTGGCGCCGCCGCCCGCCGCCGGGAAGCGCTTCGAAATGCCTTCGATCGAGATGAAGCTTTGGGTCATGGCCCGGCCACGTTCTCTGCCGTCATGCCCGCGCTCGTCGCGGGCATCCACGTCTTGCTGCGGGTGCCGAAAGGAAGGCGTGGATGGCCGGGACAAGCCCGGCCATGACGAGCAACAGACGAATGGCTGAGTAGCCTCATCCCCATCACTCCGGGAACGTGACGGCGCGGGTCGCGCGGGCGAGGAGCTGGTCCAAAATCATGCCGACCACGCCGATGACCAGGATGGCGGTGATGACGTTGGTGATGGAGAGGTTGTTCCACTCGTTCCAGACGAAGTAGCCGATGCCGGTGCCGCCGACCAGCATCTCGGCGGCGACGATGACCAGCCAGGCGATGCCGATCGAGATGCGCATGCCGGTCAGAATCGTCGGCGCGGCGGCCGGCAGCAGCACGGTGAAGATGCGGCGCAGCGTGCCGACCTCGAGCGTGCGGGCGACGTTGATCCATTCGCGCCGCACCGAGGCGATGCCGAACGCCGTGTTCACCAGCATGGGCCACAGCGAGCAGATGAAGATGACGAAGATGGCGGAGATGCCCGAATCCTTGATGGTGTAGAGCGCGAGCGGCATCCAGGCGAGCGGCGAGATCGGTTTCAGAATCTGGATGAACGGGTCGAGCGCCTTGCTCATCAAGGGCGACATGCCGATCATCACGCCGAGCGGGATCGCCACCAGCACGGCGAGCAGATAGCCGAGGCCGACGCGGGCGATCGACCAGCCGAGCTGGATGCCGAGCCCCTTGTCGTTGGTGCCGCGGTCGTAGAACGGATCTTTCAGATGGCCCCACAGCGTCTGCGCGACGTCGAGCGGCCCCGGCATCGCCGACTTGCCCTGCGTCGCCGTGGCGCCCATCAGCTTGGCGTATTCCGGATCCATCGCGACGGTCGCGCCCGCGCCGCGCGTCGCCAGATGCCACGCCAGCACGAAGGCGGCGAAGAAAAGCAGCGACACGACGGCGGCGCGAAGCGTGAGGGAGCGGGTCATGGGGCGTCGTTTCTTGCGATTCGATGCGACAGCGGCTCGGGTGGATCACCCTCCCCTGGAGGGGGAGGGTCGAGCGCGTGCGAAGCGCGCGATCGGGGTGGGGTGAAGCCCAGAAGACCGGCTTCGCTGATCGCCCCCTCCCGCCGAGCTTTGCTCGGCGACCTCCCCCCTCCAGGGGGAGGTGAAGACAGGCGGCTCAGCTCCGCTTGATGGCGAAGCTGGCGACGTACTCGTCCGGCTTGGCCGGATCGAAGGTCTTGCCCATCACCGAGAAGCTTTTCGTCGTCGCGGTCGGCGGCGTCAGGCCGACCTCCTTCATCAGCCGGGCCGTGTCGGTGGCGAGAAAAACCTGGTCGGCGATCGCCTTGTAGTCGACCTCGCCCTTGATCTGGCCCCAGCGCTTCATCTGGGTGAGGATCCACACCGCGAAGGACGACCACGGGAATGGATCGAAGGCGATGCGGTCCGGCACCTTCTGCACGTTGCCGAGCCCGTCCGCGAACGTGCCGGTCAGGACCTGCTCGACCACCGTGACAGGCTGGTTGAGATAGTTGGCGGGCGCGATCGCCTCGGCGATCGCCTTGCGGTTCTCCGCCTTGGTGGCGTAGGCGGTGGCGTCGATGATCGCCTTGAGGAGCGCCGCATAGGTGTTGGGCGCCGTGGTAACGAACTCCTTCGAGGCGGCGAACACGCAGCACGGATGGCCGTCCCACAGCTCCTTGGACAGCATGTGGATGAAGCCGACGCCGTCATAGACGGCGCGCTGATTGACCGGGTCGGGGGCCAGGAAGCCGTCGATATTGTCGGCGCGCAGGTTCGCCACCATCTCGGGCGGCGGCACGGCGCGGATCTGGATGTCGGTGTCGGGATCGAGCCCATGCTCCGCCACGTAGTAGCGCAGCAGGTAATTGTGCATCGAGTAGTCGAACGGCACCGCGAACTTGAAGCCCTTCCACGACTTCGGGTCGCGCTTGTCCTTGTGCTTCATGGCCAGCGTGATGGCCTGGCCGTTGATGTTCTCCACGGCCGGCGCCGTGTAGGGGATCGGGCTGGCGCCGGCGCCCATGGTGATGGCCAGCGGCATCGGGGAGAGCATGTGGGCGGCGTCGTATTCCTTGTTGAGGGTCTTGTCGCGGATCACGGCCCAGCCGGCGGTCTTCACCACCTCGACGTTCAGGCCGTGCTTGGCATAGAAACCCATCGGATGCGCCATGATGATGGGCGTCGCGCAGGTGATCGGGATGAAGCCGACCTTGAGGTCCTTCTTCTCCAGCGCGGCGCCTTGCGCGAAAATCTCGGTCGCGGTGCCGAGCGGGAAGATCTGCGACAGCGCGGCCAGCGCCGTCGAGGCGCCGACCGATTTCAGGAAGGCGCGGCGCGCGGCGTCCTGCGGGAACATCGCCCGCATCACGGCGGAGGCGACGACGCCCTGGTAGCGCTCCTCCTCGCTGGCGGTCGCCGTCGTGGCGGCCTGTTGCTGGAGCTGCAGGGTTTGCGCGTGGGCGGCGTGGTCGTGCTCGATCTGGCTCGCATGGCGGCCGCAGACACAGCCCGCGGTCAGCCGGCGGTCGCTCCGGAAGGGATCGTCGAACAGGGACATGGGGCACTCCGTCTCGTCGCCGTGAGCCGGCGATGCGGAGCAGGAATTAGCAAGGCACGTGCCAGCGATCGTCCGGCTTGTTCGCATTCCGGACGCCGGCAGCATGTATGCAATGCATAGAATTGGTGCAGCGTTGCTGCCTCGAGCGGCAGTTGGTTCGCTTCGGCTGGCGCGCTGTCGCTGCGTCCCGCGGGTGCGGACGTGCTGGCGTGGACGAGCGCCGTCGATACCCGCGCTGGTCGCAGCAACGAACCGAGAACGGAGTTCCTGCCGCTCGTTCCGTGCTTTGTTCACTTCGCAAAACCCCTTGCGCGGCCGCCTTGTGCGGGGGCAGGCCGCGGGTGGCGGCCGAGGCCGCCCAGGATACCGTCGGCCGGCCGGGCGCCCGCGGCCGCTCCGATATCCAGGCCGTCTGACCGTCCGGGGGGCCTAATCCCTCCGCAACAATGCGTACGTCGAATGGCGAAGTTTACCGATGCTACTCTGTAGAAATTCTAAGTTACTGAGTTGTTTTGCGTTTTTTCTTGACTCCGGCCCCCCCTTCCACGGCAAGATGAAACTCGTTCGCAAATGCGAAGATTTCGACCGAGGCGACTTCATGTCCGATCTGTTCTCCGAATTGTCGGCGTCGGTGTCCTCCCTGCCGCTCGGGCAGGCGCGGCGCGGCTTCTGCGGCCGCATCGATGCCATCGAGGTGAACGGATATGGGGCGGGGCTGCCGGCCGGTGAGCTGGAGAGCCGGCTGGTCGAGCTCGGCTTCGTCGAGGGCGCCCGGGTCGAGATTCTCCACGAGGGCGCCTTCGGGCGCGACCCCATCGCCGTGCGGGTCAACGACGCGACCATCGCGCTGCGCCGCCGCGAGGCGATGGCGATCCTGGTGAGCTGACCGGGGCGAAAGCAGGCTCTGACATGACCGCCGTCGAACCGGCCGGGCCCTGGCATCTGGCGCTGGTCGGCAATCCCAATTGCGGCAAGACGGCGCTGTTCAACGCGCTCACGGGCAGCCGCCAGAAGGTCGCCAATTACCCCGGCGTCACGGTCGAGCGGAAGTCCGGCCTGTTCCAGACCCCGAGCGGCCGCTCCGTCCATCTGCTCGACCTTCCCGGCACCTATTCGCTGCGCGCCCGCAGCCCCGACGAGCAGGTCACTCGCGACGCCGTGCTGGGGCGCCTCGCCGGCGAATCCCCTCCCGACATGCTGCTGTGCGTCGCCGACGCCACCAATCTGCGCATCGCGCTTCGCCTGGTGCTGGAGCTCAAAAGGGTCGGCCGGCCCCTGATGCTCGCCCTCAACATGATCGACATCGCCAGAAAGCGCGGCTTCGAGTTCGACCTCGACCGGCTGTCGGCAGAGCTCGGCGTGCCGGTCGTCACCTCGACGGCGGTGCGTCGCGGCGGCGTCGAGGATCTGATCGCCCGCATGGACGGGCTGATCGCCATGCCGCCGGCCGCGCATGTCGCCGCCGCCAACACCTGGACGCCGCCGACCTCGGCCGAGCTGCGCGCCACCCAGCGCGAGGCCGACCGCATCCTGCACGCCGCCGTCAAGGTGCCAGGACGGCCCGACACCCTCACGGGCCGGCTCGACGGCGTTCTGCTGCACCCGGTGTTCGGCATCCTCATCCTGCTCGCCGTGCTGTTCGTGATGTTCCAGGCGGTGTTCTCCTGGGCGCAGCCGGCCATGGATCTGATCAAGGCCGGCTTCGACGCGCTCGGCGGGCTCGTCCAGGCGAACATGCCGGAGGGCCTGCTGCAGAGCTTCGTCCAGAACGGCGTGATCGCCGGGGTGGGCAGCGTCATCGTCTTCCTGCCGCAGATCCTGATCCTGTTCCTGTTCATCCTGATCCTGGAGGATCTCGGCTATCTGGCCCGCGCCGCGTTTTTGATGGACCGCATCATGGGCGGTGCCGGCCTGCACGGCCGCGCCTTCATCCCGCTCCTGTCGAGCTTCGCCTGCGCCATCCCGGGCATCATGGCGGCGCGCGTGATCGACAACCGCCGCGACCGCCTGACCACCATCCTGGTGGCGCCGCTGATGACCTGCTCGGCCCGCATCCCGGTCTATGTGCTGATCATCTCGGCCTTCGTGCCGGACCGCGAGGTGTTCGGCTTCGTCGGCCTGCAGGGCCTGGTGATGTTCGGCCTCTACGCGGCCGGCATTTCCAGCGCTCTCGCCGTCTCGTTCGTCGCCAAGCGGCTGTTGTGGCGCGACCATCCCGAGCCGTTCATGCTCGAGCTGCCCGACTACAAGATGCCGCGCTTGAAGAGCGTGCTGATCGGCGTCTACACCCGCGCCCTGATGTTCCTGCAGAGGGCTGGCACCACCATCTTCTCGATGATGGTGCTGATCTGGTTTCTGGCCTCGTTCCCGCGGCCGCCGGAGGGGGCAGCCGAGCCGGCGATCGAGTACAGCCTCGCCGCCATCCTGGGCCGCGCCATCGAGCCGCTGACGGCGCCGATCGGCTTCGACTGGCACATCAACGTGGCGCTGATCCCCGGCATGGCGGCCCGCGAGGTGGCGGTGGCGGCGCTCGGCACCGTCTACGCCATCGAGGGCGGCAAGGAGGCGAGCGACCAGATCGGCTTGGTGCTGGCCCAGAGTTGGAGCCTTGCCACCGCGCTGGCGCTGCTCGCCTGGTACATCTTCGCCCCGCAATGCGCCTCGACGCTCGCCGTGATCCGCCGCGAGACCGGCGGCTGGCACTGGATGGCGGTGTCGTTCGCCTACATGATCGTCCTCGCCTATGCGGGCGCCTTCCTGACGTATAACATCGCGGTCGCGCTCGGAGCCGGCTGACGGATTCGGGCGACAGAGACCGAGTTCGGGGACGCGCTTCACCGTCATTCCGGGGCGCCGCGCAGCGGCGAGCCCGGAATCCATACTCACAGACAGGGGTCATGGATTCCGGACAGCCGCGCTTCGCGCGTCTTCCGGAATGACGAGGACGCGATCGACCGGACGCAAACGATGCTCCGGCAGGGTCGCCATGAACGTTTTCCGTCTCTATGCGCGTGCGCTGGCGCTGCTCGCTCGGGTCAAGGTTCTCGCCTGGACGCTGGCGGTGGCCAATCTGGCGCTGGCCGCCGCCCAGTTCGCCGAGCCGGTGCTGTTCGGCAAGGTCATCGACACGCTCTCCAGTGCGCCGGCGACGGCCGATGCCTTTCCCTGGTCGACCCTGACGTCGCTGCTCGCCGCCTGGGCCGCCTTCGGCCTGTTCAACATCGTGTGCGGCACGCTCACCGCGCTCTATGCCGACCGGCTCGCCCATCAGCAGCGGCAGGCCGTGCTGAGCGACTATTTCGAGCACGTGCTGGAGCTGCCGCTCGGCTATCACGGCGCCACGCATTCGGGGCGGCTGATGAAGGTGATGCTGCAGGGCACCGATGCGCTGTGGGGGTTGTGGCTCGCCTTCTTCCGCGACAATCTCGCCGCCTTCGTGTCGTTCTTCGTGCTGCTGCCGTTGGCGCTGGTGCTCAACTGGCGCCTCGCGCTGCTGCTGCTCGTGCTGTGCGTCGTGTTCGCGGTGCTGACCGCCTTCGTGATGCGCAAGACCGAGACGCTGCAGCGCCTGGTCGAGGACAACTATTCCGAGCTGGCCGAGCGCGCCTCCGACACGCTCGGCAATGTCGCGCTGGTGCACAGCTTCGCCCGCATCGAGGCCGAGGTGACGGGCCTGAAGACCGTCATCGACCGGCTGCTCGCCGCGCAAATCCCGGTGCTGTCGTGGTGGGCCCTGGTGGCGGTGCTCACCCGCGCCTCGACCACGCTGACCATGTTGGCCATCGTCCTGCTCGGCACGCTCCTGCACGTGCGCGGCCTCGCCTCGGTCGGCGAGATCGTCACCTTCATGGGCTTCGCGACCATGCTGATCACGCGGCTGCAGGACGCCGTGTGGTTCGTCAACCGGGTGTTCGCCGAGGCGCCGCGGCTGGCCGAGTTCTTCGAGGTGTTCGACGCCGTGCCGGCGATCCGCGACCGGCCCGGCGCGGTCGATCCCGGCCGCCTCGAGGGGACCGTCGCGTTCGACGCGGTGTCGTTCTCCTACGACGGCAAGCGGCCGGCGGTGGAAAACCTCACCGTCACGGCGCGGCCGGGCGAGACCATCGCGTTCGTCGGCACCACGGGTGCCGGCAAGACCACGGCGCTGGCGCTCTTGCACCGCGCCTTCGATCCGCAGAGCGGCACCATCCGCATCGACGGCGTCGACATCCGCTCCATGACGCTCTCGGGGCTGCGCCGGAATATCGGCGTCGTCTTCCAGGAAGGCCTGATGTTCAACCGCTCGATCGCCGAGAATCTGCGCATCGGCAAGCCCGACGCCACGGAGGACGAGCTCAGGCTCGCGGCCGAGCGGGCCCAGGCGCTGGAGTTCATCGAGCGCACGCCGGGCGGCTTCGACGCGCGGGTGGGCGAGCGTGGCCGCAGTCTCTCGGGCGGCGAGCGCCAGCGCCTGTCGATCGCCCGCGCGCTCCTCAAGGAGCCCCCGATCCTGATCCTCGACGAGCCGACCAGCGCGCTCGACGCCGCCACCGAGACCAAGCTGATGGTGGCGCTCGACGAGGTGATGAAGGGCCGCACCACCTTCGTGATCGCCCACCGCCTGGCGACGGTGCGGCGCGCCGACCGTATCCTGCTGTTCGAGCACGGCCGGGTGGTCGAGGAGGGGACGTTCGAGGCGCTGATGGCCAAGGGTGGCCGCTTCGCCGCGCTCGCCCGCGACCAGTTCATCGCCGCGGCGCCCGGCACCCCCGCCGAGGCCGACGCCACCGCCGCGGCCGCCGGCCATCCGGGGTGAGCCGAGGCGGCGTTCCCGTCGCCGGCGCGACGGCCGAGCGCGGAGGCGCTCGCGCCGCGTCACCTCCGCCGCGTCGGGGTCTTCTGTCGCCGTGACGATCCCGCCGGCCGGTCGGGACGCGCCGCGTAGGAGCGCGGCCGCAGAAGATCCGAGACGATCGGGTTCGGGAAGCGCCGCTCGACCGTGACCCCGTAGAATGTCTCGGTCAGGGCCGGCAGCTTCGCCGCGACCGCCAGGACGCCGGCGGCGAGCTCGTCCTGAACCGCGATCGACGGCAGCACCGCCAGCCCGACGCCTTCGCGGGCGAGCAGCCGCATCATCGCCATGTCGTCGATCTCCGCGGCGATCTGCGGGCGGACGTCGAACCGCGCCGCCAGCGTGTCGAATCCCATCCGCAGCCCGGTTCCGGCGGTCGGTAGGATCAGCGGCACCCCGGCCAGCCGATCGGCCAGCGACGCGCGGGGCCGGCACAGGCCCGGCACGCCGATCAAGCTGATCGGCTGCTCGGCGAGCCGATGGACGACGAAGGGCGCAAGCGTGTCGGACGGCGGCGGCTGGCTGGTCAGCACGACATCGAGATGATGATCGGCCAGGGCGCCGTAGAGTTCGGCGGCACTTCCAGACCGCAGAATGATTTCGATGTCGGGCCGTTCGAGCACCGGGCGCAGGAAGGTGAGCTGGAAGTTGCGCGACAGCGTCGCGATGGCGCCGACGCGCAGCGGCCGGCGCTTCGCTCCCTCGCGCTTCAGCGTCGCCACCAGATCGTCGCCGATGCCGAACAGCGCGTCGGCGTGGTCGAGCGCGATGCGGCCGGCCTCGGTCAGGCGCAGCGCGCGCTTCTCCCGGTGGAACAGAGGATGGCCGAGCCGCTGCTCGAGCAGGGCGATCTGGGTCGATACCGCCGACTGCGACAGGTTCAGCCGCCTCGCCGCGCGGGTGACGTGCCCTTCGTGGGCGACCGCCTGGAAATAGCGGAGATGCTTGTAGTTCAGGTCCCGTGCCATGCCAAGTCACCAAAAAATAGATCGAACTCGATCATACAATGAATTTTTCTTCCGTGCGCGGCCGTCGGACACTGCGGCGACATTCAACCGCAGGGGAGATCGACGCCGTGTCCTCGTATTCGCTTCCGCCCGTCGCGCCGGCGATGCTGCGGATCGCCGCGCTGGTGGCCGGCAAGGCGCAGAAGCGCCGCCCGCCGGGGGGCCGTCGACTCGCCGAGGCGGCGGGCATGGCCGCGTTCGCCGTCGCCGTCCTGTTGCTGGCCGTGCTGGTCGACCGCGGTCCCGGCGCCAGCCTCGCGGCGCGATATGCCGGCGCTGGCCTCGGCGTGCGCCTCGACGCGATCAGCGCCACCGTGATGGTGCCGGTCGCCTTCGTCGGCTGGGTGGTGGTGCGCTGCTCGGTCCGAGCGCCGGACGGCGAGGCCCGCCAGGGACCCGTCCTGGGCCGGACGGTCGCGACCCCTGAATGACATCGATCAGCCAGCTTCGCATCGAACAGGAGGGTACTTTGTCGATGTATTTTCTGCCGTTTCTGGCGCCAATCGGGCTGTTCTTTGCAGCCGCAATCGCGTTCTACCGGCCTGGCCGACGGCCGAAGACGGTTCCGGCCCTTGCCGAAGGCGCTGCGCTTCTGGCGCTGGCGGTCTCGCTGGCGTCTGCTGTTATTCTGGTCGTGCATGGGGCGGGCACCAGCCCGCTGATCGGGGCGGCTGAAATCGGCCTCTCCGCGCGCCTCGACGTCGTCAGCATCGTGATGATGCTGCTTGTCTCGTTTGTCGGCTGGATCGTGGTCCGTTACGCCGCCACCTATACTGACGGCGAGGAGAGGCAGGGCGCGTTCACGGGCTGGCTCGCCGCCACTCTCGGCGCCGTGCTGCTGTTGGTGCAGGCGGGCAACCTCGTGCAGTTCGCCGCCGCCTGGATCGCCACCAGCCTCGCCCTGCATCAATTGCTGCTGTTCTACCCGGAGCGTGTGCAGGCGCAGCGGGCGGCACGGAAAAAGTTTGTCTGCGCTCGGCTCAGCGATGCGGCGCTGCTCGGCGCTGTCGCGCTTCTCGTCTGGACCTACCACAGCGCCGATATAGCAACGATCCTCAAGGCGGCGAGCAACAACAGTGCGGGCGCAGCGGCGGCCTGGGCGGCCGGACTGATCGCATTCGCCGCGCTGCTCAAGTCGGCGCAGTTCCCGACGCACGGCTGGCTGACCGAGGTGATGGAGACTCCGACCCCGGTTTCGGCGCTGTTGCACGCCGGCGTCGTCAACGCCGGAGGCTTTCTGCTGATCCGCTTCGCCGACGTCATGCTGAACGCGCCGGGCGTGCTCGCCGTGCTGGTCATGGTCGGCGGCTTCACGGCCGTGTTCGGCGGCGCCGTCATGCTGGCGCAGCCGGCGGTCAAGACCTCGCTCGCGTGGTCGACGGTGGCGCAGATGGGCTTCATGACGCTGCAATGCGGGCTCGCTCTGTTCCCGCTGGCGCTCCTGCACATCGTCGCCCACTCCCTGTACAAGGCGCACGCCTTCCTTGCCTCCGGCGGAGCGGTCGACAGCGTCGCCGCCGCCCGCCGCCCGGGCCCGGTCGCGATCCCCGGCATGGCGGCGGTGGGTCGCGCCTTCGCCCTCGCCATCGTCATCTATCTCGTCATCGGAACGATCTTCGGCTTCTCGACGAAGTCGCCCCAGGCGATCGCGCTCGGCGCGATCCTCATCTTCGGCGTGGCCTACCTGCTGGCGCAGGGCCTCGCCGACGCGGCGCCGCAGATGCTGACGCGGCGCACCGCGATCTACTCGGTGGCCGCCGCGGTCGCCTATTTCGCGCTGCAGACCGGCGCCGAGTGGCTGACTGCCGGCACGCTGCCGCGGACTCCGGCGCCGGGACCGCTCGAGTGGGCGCTGATGGTGCTCGCCGTGCTGAGCTTCGGCCTCGTCGCCATGGCGCAGGCGATGTTCCCGCTGTGGGCCCATCACCCGGCCGCCGCCGGCCTGCGCGTGCACCTGGCGAACGGCCTCTACGCCAACGCGGCTTTCGATCGCGTCCTCGGCGGCTGGTCCGTCCGACGCTCGTCCTGAACAATCCGCTACGGAGACTGATCAATGCTCACGTCCATCACCGTTCCCGCCCCGACGAGCGCCGCCGTCGATGCCGCTATTGAAGCTGCGACGCGGGCCATCCCGCCGGCGTGGCCGCTCTCCTCGACCGTTGCGGTCAATCCTTATCTCGGACAGGGCGGCGAGAGTCTGGCTGCCGCCGGGGCGCGCCTCGCGCGCGTCGCCGGCATCCCGATCACCATGCCGCGACGCTGGTATCTCGACCGCATCGCGTCCGGCCAGATCAGCGACGACGACATCGCTGCGGCGTTGGCCTCTGCGCCGGCCGCCGTGCGCCCGGCGGACGTCGCGGCGCTGAAAGCGGCGGCGGCTCAGCCGGCGCGACCGCCCAAGGCGTTGCCGACCGTCGCCGACCTGGCGGCGGATGTTTCCGCCACGGATTGGCCAGGGCTGATCGGCGAGCGCATCGGTTCGTGGGCCGCCGCACATTTCGACGACGGCCAGGCACTGTGGAGCGCGCCCCGCGGCTCCGGCGCCTACGCCGCCTGGCGGGCCATGGCCATCCATGACTTGACGCCCGAGATCATCGGTCTTGACGGTTTTGCGCGGCACGTCGCCGGCACGCCGGAAACAGCCCGCGAGGCGATCGCCCGCGCCGTCACCCGGCTCGAGCTCAGCGAGGCGGCGTTGCCCACTTACTTCCATCGATTGCTGATGACTCTCGTCGGCTGGTCGCAGGTGGCGCGCTATCACCTGTGGCGGGCGGAGCTGGCCGGCGGCACCGACGACACGACGATGCAGATGCTCGCGATCCGACTCGTCTGGGAAGAGGCGCTCTACGAACGCTACGCCGACAAGATCGCCGGTTCCTGGGCGTTCGTGCGCGACGATCACGCCGCCCCGGTGGCGCCCACGTTCGATCTCGTCGTCGAGGAGATTTTGCAGGAAGCCACCGAACGCGCGGCCCAGCGCGGGCTCGCCGCCGCCTTCGCCATGCCGAGCCCGACGCGCTCGGGCAGCCGGCCGGCGCTTCAGGCGGCGTTCTGCATCGACGTGCGCTCGGAAATCTTCCGGCGCGCGCTCGAAGCCGTGGACCCGAACATCCAGACGCTGGGCTTCGCCGGCTTCTTCGGCATCTTCGCGGCCCATCGGCGGTTCGCGTCGGACGTTGTTGAACTGCGGCTGCCGGTGTTGCTCAACCCGAGCGTGACGACTTGCTCAGGCGGCCACGACGACGCGGCCGCCGACCTACAGGCGCGTTTCTCCGCCCGCGCCTCGCGGGCGTGGCGCCGCTTCAAGCTTGCCGCCGTCTCGTCGTTCGCCTTTGTCGAAGCGATGGGGCCAGTCTACATCGCCAAACTGGTGCGTGACGCCATCGGCATCGATGCGCCGCCGACGCCGAACGACCCGGCCCCGCGTCCCGATCCGGCCCTGCCGCTGGAGAAAAAGCTTGCCGGGGCGGAGATGGTGCTGCGCGCCATGTTCCTGACCGAAAACTTCTCCCGGCTCGTCGTGCTCGCTGGCCATGGCGCCAGCGTCGTCAACAATCCGTTCGCCAGTGCCCTGCATTGTGGCGCCTGCGGCGGCTACTCGGGCGAGGTCAACGCCCGGCTGCTGGCGAGCGTGTTGAACGATCGCGACGTTCGCAAGGGGCTCGTCGCCCGCGGCATCGAGATCCCCGACGACACGTTGTTCGTCGGCGCCCTTCACGACACGACCACCGACGAGGTGACGCTCTACGACTCCGATGTGCCGACGCGGGCTCACGCCGAGGACCTGAAGCAGGCGCGCGCTTGGCTGAGTGCCGCCGGCAAGGTCACCCGCGGCGAACGGGCCCTTCGCCTGCCGCGCGCCGCCGGCGAGGGCGCGTTGCTGTCGCGCAGCCGCGACTGGGCGGAAGTGCGGCCGGAATGGGCGCTCGCCGGCTGCAAGGCGTTCATCGCCGCGCCCCGAAAGCGCACGGCCGGCCGAAGTCTTGAAGGCCGCGCGTTCCTGCATGACTTCGACTGGCGAAAGGACAAGGAACGCGGCTTCGGCGTGCTCGAGCTGATCATGACTGCGCCGGTCGTGGTGGCGAGCTGGATCAGCCTGCAGTATTACGGCTCCACCGTGGCGCCGAACGTGTTCGGCTCCGGCAACAAGCTGCTGCACAACGTCGTCGGCGGCATTGGCGTCGTCGAGGGTAACGGCGGCGTGTTGCGCACCGGTCTGCCGTGGCAGTCGGTGCACGACGGCGAGACGTATGCGCACGAGCCGCTGCGCCTGAGCGTGTGCATCGAAGCGCCGGCGGAGGCCATGACCGAGATCCTGGCGCGCCACGACGCGGTCCGGGCCTTGTTCGACAACCGCTGGCTCCATCTGCTCGAGATCGATCAGGAGGGCCGGATCGCCCGCCGTTACGTCGGAGATCTGCGATGGGAAGCGGTCGAGCCGCCGCCGGCGGCGCTGCCGACCGCGAGCGCCGCATAGGGGCTCTCGCGTGACGAAGGGTCCGGCTGGCCTTCGCGCAGGCCCCGTCGTCCGCCCGCCGGAGCGCGACCGCTTCGATCTGCGCGGCGAGCGGGCCGTGCTGGCGACCATGCACGGCAAGGAGCGGGTGATCGCGCCGCTTCTCGGCCGCTTCCTCGGGCTTCGGGTCGAGACCGTCGTCGGTTTCGACACCGACCGCTTCGGCACCTTCACCCGCGAGGTGCCGCGGCCGGGCTCCCAGCTCGACGCCGCGCGGGCCAAGATCGCGGCCGCGTTCGCCCACGCGCCCGGCGCCCGCGTGGCCGTCGCGAGCGAGGGAAGCTTCGGTCCGGATCCGATCGTTCCGTTCGCGCCGCTCGGGGTCGAGATCGTGCTGCTGGCCGATCGCGCCACCGGCATCGAGATCGTCGGCCGGTTCGCCGATCTCGAGGCCGCCTGGACGCACAGCGTGGTGACGGACATCGCCGCAGCCGTCGCGTTCGCCGACCGCGTCGGCTTCCCGGCGCAAGGAGTGGTCGTCGCCGGCTGCGAGGGGCGGCTTCCGCGCCCCGATCTCGGCCTGTTCAAGGAGATCGGCGGGCGCGCCGACCTCGAACGCGCGGTCGGCGCGGTGATCGCCCGCTGCGGCGCCGCCGTGGTCGAGACCGACATGCGGGCGCATCGCAATCCGCGTCGGATGAGGGCCATTGCGCGCGCCACCGTGACGCTGATCCGCAACGTCGGCAACCGATGCCCGCGCTGCGACCGCCCGGGCCTCGTCGTCACCGAGCGCCTGCCGGGCGCGCCGTGCGCGGCGTGCGGAACGCCGACCCGGGTGATCCGGGCCGAGGCCGCGACCTGCGCCGGATGCGGCCACCGGATCGAGGTGAGGGCCGGTCCGCCGACTGCTGATCCCGGCTTGTGCGACGCCTGCAATCCTTGACGGGATCGTGCTGAAGGACGGCGAAGGTGGGTCAGAGCGAGTCGTTGGCTGACCGCCAGCGGGAATCGCGACGCCGCATCGCATGGGTTCTCGATCATCCGGGCGCGAGTTCGTGGTTGAAGGACGCGCTTGGCACGGCGCTGCCGTGCGATCCGGTCCAGGTCGTCGATCGACGCCGAGATGCTGCGCGAGCTTCTCCGGTTTCGGTGCGACGTGGCGGTTCACATGACTCTTCGGCGCCCAGGCGACGCCCCTCACGGCGGCCAGCCGGATCCGCGAGGACGCTCCGAGTCCGCTTGCCGATCCTCGGATCCCGGCGACTGACGGTGCGCCACAGAGATGCGGATGCCCCTGCGGCGTCGCCGCCGGCGTGCGGTCCGATCAGGCCGAATCGGAAAGTCCCGGCAAGGCTCTCGTGGGGTCGCATGGTCCAGGGGGGGCCCCGCGAGCCTCCGGCGCGAACCGGGGCCGAGGTCGCCGGGCACTGCGCTAGCCGCGCATCATGCGCATCAGCACGTCGTCGCGCCGAACGAAATGGTGATAGAGCGCCGCGACGATGTGCGCCGTCGCCAGCAGCGCGATCAGGATTCCGAAGGCCTTGTGCAGCCCGAACAGCGCTTCCGAGAAAACGCGGTCCTGCGGCCAGATCGGCGGCAGCTCGAACAGCCAGAACACCGTGATGGGGGCCCGGTAGGCCGAGGTGGCGATCCAGCCGACCAGCGGCTGGATGATCAAGAGCGCGTAGAGGATGCCGTGCACCGCATGGGCGATGGCGCGCTGGCGCAGCGGGATGTCGCGCGGCAGCGGCGGCGGCGGGTAGCGCAGTCGCCAGACGAAGCGGATCAGCACCAGCGGCAGCAGCACGACGCCGAACGAGCGGTGCAGGTTGAAGGCGAGATCCTGGGCCGGCCCCGGCTCGGCATTCGCCATGTAGATTCCCCCCGGGATCAGCGCGATGACGATCGCGGCCGTGATCCAGTGGAAGGCGCGGGCGGTCGCGCTGTAGCCCGTCGCGGTGCGGTCGGGCGAGGTCGCCGCGGCAGTCATGTCCGGCCTCCTTGGGTCGCGGCACCGGTGCGTCGCGTCGCCGCGTCGGTCGCAGCGCGAGGCGGCACGACGGTCATTGAGCCGATGCCGTATGACAGGATAAAGTCGCGGCCGACGCAAGCCTCGCGTATCGCGTGCCGCGGGGCCGACCCCCCGTTTCCCATCCTGTGCGGATCGAGTTCGGATCGAGCTTTTGGACCCGTCTAGCTGCCCCCTGTGCGAGACGCCGGTCGACGGTTGGTCGGTGGTTCCGCAGGCGTTGCGGGACGGCACGACGCTGCCGCCGCGCTGGGAGGCGCTGTTCGGTCCGCTGCGCCAGGGCAGCGTCGACGACCTGATGGTGATCGGCCAGACCGGCCAGTCGCTCGACGGCCGCATCGCCACGGTCGGCGGCCGCCTCGAATACATCAACGGCGCCGCCGGCCTCGCCCATCTGCACCGGCTGCGCGCCGTGGTCGACGCCGTGGTGATCGGCATCGGTACGGCGCTGTGCGACGACCCGCAGCTCACGGTGCGGCATGTCGAAGGACCCAATCCGGCCCGCGTGGTCATCGATCCGCGCGGCCGCCTGCCCGACGATGCCCGGCTGCTCGCCGGCGACGGCGCCCGCCGCGTGGTGGTGACGGCGGCGGCGAGCGACGTGCGGCTGCCGGCCGGAGTCGAGCGCGTCGCCGTGCCGGGGACCGACCGCCGGCTGGCGCCGTCCGCCATCCTGGCCGGGCTCGCCGCCGCCGGGTTCCGCCGCATCCTGATCGAGGGCGGCGCCGATACGCTGTCGGGCTTTCTGGCCGCCGGCTGCCTCGATCGCCTGCATGTGGTGATCGCGCCGATCATTCTCGGCTCGGGACGGCCGAGCTGCACGCTGCCGCCGATCGCCGACGCCGAGGAAGCCCTGCGCCCGCGTGTGAAAACCGTGCTGCTCGGCGAGGAGGTGCTGTTCGACTGCGACCTGTCGGCTCAGCGCCGCTCCGTGGGACGGGCGAAGAAGTCGATGTGACCGATCTGCAGGGTCGAGCGTCCGGCCGCCGCCAAGATGCGCCGGCGCGTCGCCCAGCCCTCGATGGTCGCCTGCGGCACGCCGACCAGCTCGCGCGCTGCGGCGGCCATCGACGAGACGATCTCCATTTGGAGAGGGTCGCTCGCCTCGATCCGCCAGTCGGCCTTGCCCTGCACGACCTGGTAGCCGAGCCGCTCGAACATCGTGACGGCGTGCGCGGCCGAGGCCGGCCCGAGCGCCGGGCCGAACCCCTTGTCGCTCGTCTGGTGGCGGTTGAAGGCCGACACGATGGTGGCATCGGCGTCGTCGACAGGCGTCATCACGACGCGCCCGTCATAGGACAGCGCCGCGTAGAAGGGCAGACGCCGCGCCGCGATCTCGGTCACCAGCCGCTCCAGCCAGTCCTCCGAGACGAGATCGAGAAACGCCGAGGTGGTGACGAGATCCACCGGCCCGTCGAGCGCCGCCTCGAGGTCGCGGGCCAGATCGATCGCCATGATGTTCGCCCGCGCGCCTTGCGGAGCCGCCGCCTTGGCGCGGGCGAGCAGGCCGAGATCGTTGTCGATCAGGCGCCAGTGCTGGTGCCTCGGCAGGGCCTCGCCGAGCGCCCGCACGGTCGCGCCGGTGCCGCAGGCGAGGTCGACGGCCGACACCGACGCGTCGTTCGCGAAGGCCTTGGTGACGGCGGCCAGCACGGCCGGATTGCGGGCCCGCCGGTCGTGCGGCTCGCGGCGATCGAGCCAGTCTGCGCTGAAGAGACTCAACGGGTGGCCTCGATGGTTTCGATCGTCGTGGCGACGAGGCGGGCGGCCTCGCGCCAGGTCGGCAGCCGGTCGGACGCCGCTTGCGCCGCCCGCACCAAGCGCTCGCGCGTGCCGGGCTCGCCGATCACGCGCCGCAGCGCCAGGGCCAGCGCCTCCACGTCGTCCGGCGCGACGAGAAGGCCGGCCCCCGCCGGAACCGTGTCGGGGATCGCCCCGCCGGTGGTTCCGACCACGGGCAGACCGTAGCCCAAGGCTTCCGAAAACGCCATTCCGTAGCCTTCGAACCGCGACGCCAGCACGAACGCGTCGGCGCCGGCATAGAAGGCGGCGAGGGTGTCGGCCGCGACCGCGCCGGCGAGAGTCACGCGATCGGCGAGGGCGAGATCCATGATCTGCGCCGCGACCGCGGTGGCCGTGGCGGGGTCGCGGTCCAGCGGGCCGACGATGGTCAGACGCCAGTCGAGGTCGACGAGGCGCGCCAGCGCGTCGAGGAGCACGTCGTAGCCCTTTCGCGGCACCAGCGCGCCGACGGCGAGCAGCGCCACCGGGCCGGCGTGGCCGGTTCGATCCGCGGCGGCGACCCGGTCGGTGCCGGGCGGCGCCACGGTGATTTTTCCCGGCGGCACGCCGTAGTCCGCCGCCAGCAGCCGCGCCGTCGCGTCGCTGGTGACCAGCACGGCGCGCGCCGCGGCGAGCGCCGTGCGCTCGCTCGCCCGCAGCCGTGCGGCGTCGTCGGCCGCAAGCCCGCTCTCAAGTGCCAGCGGATGATGCACCAGCGCGATCACGGGTGCGCGGCGGCAGACGGTTTCGGCGAGCTCCGGCAGCACCCCGTAGGCGAGGCCGTCGACGACTGTCGGCGTACCGTCCGGGATTCTGTTCAGCATCGCGACGGCGGTGGCGCGGGTGGCGGCGTCCGGCCGCGGAAAGTTTTGGCCGAGGTCCACCACGTCGACGGTCCAGCCGTTTTCGCGCAACCCCGCGATCACTCGCTTGTCGTAGGCGTAGCCGCCGGTCGGTGTGTCGAGATCGCCCGGCACGGCGAACACGACGCGTCTCACCACAGGGGCGCCTCGTACCAGGCGCGGGCGACGTGCGATTCGGAGATGGTGATGCGGATGGCAAACAGCTCGCGGCCGTCGCGGCCGAGCGCATCGCTGCGCGCCGCCTCGGCGAGGCGGTCGAAGACATGGCGGGTCAGGAACTCGGTGGTGGTGTTCTGGCCCGCAAACTCGGGCACGTCGTCGAGATTCTTGTAGTTCAGCGGCGCCAGAACGCTCTTCAAGACCTCGTCGGCGCGGCCGATGTCGACCACGATGCCGTTCGGGTCGAGCGTCTCGGCCAGGATGGCGGCGTCGATCACGAAGGTCGCCCCGTGCAGCGCCTGCGCCGGGCCGAACACGGCCCCGCGAAACGAGTGGGCGATCATGACGTGGTGGCGGACCTCGACGGCATACACGGCGGCGCTCTCCTGCTTTTGGCCGGACAGGATAGCCGAAGTTTGCGACGGAAGGAGCTGTTCCGAAGCTGCTCACCCCTTCCCCTCCGCCTTCCGGTTCACTATTCTGTATCGATGACCAAGCTCTTGGAACAGGCCGTCGCGATAGCCCGCGCGCTCCCGCCGGAGACGCAAGACGAAATCGCCCGCCTCGTGCTCCACATGGCGGTCGACGAAGGCCAGCCCGAGGAGATCGACCCCGCGCATCTCCCCGACGTGCTCAAAAGTCTCGCTCGAGCCAAACGTCGCGAGTTCGCCACGGATGCCGAGGTCGAGGCTGCCTTCCGCCGCTTCGAAGAATGAAGCTTCGCTACACGCCCGAGGCGGTCGCCGACCTGATCAGCATCGCCGACGACATCCGGGCGTACAATCCAGCCGCCGCGCTCCGGGTCCGCGCCGCCATCCTCGACAGCATCCAGAACCTAGTCCTGTTCCCGCGGGTCGGACGGCGGCAGAGCGCCAAGGGCGTGCGAAAAATCATCGCCCGAAAATACCCCTACCTCGTCTACTACACGGTCGACGAGGCCGCTGACGAGGCCGTGATCCTCAACATCAAGCACCCGGCGCAACGCCGCGAGCATCAGGACGCCTGAAGCTCTGCGCCTAATTCCCGGTCTTCTTGCGGCGCTGGCCGAGGGTGCGCAGGCGCAGCGCGTTGAGCTTGATGAAGCCCTGGGCGTCGTGCTGGTCGTAGGCGACGGCGCCTTCCTCGAAGGTGACCAGCTCTTGGTCGTAGAGCGAGTAGGGGCTCTCGCGGCCGATCACCGAGACGTTGCCCTTGTAGAGCTTGAGCCGCACCCGGCCCGTCACCAGCTCCTGGCTCTTGTCGATCGCCGCCTGCAGCATCTCGCGCTCGGGCGCGAACCAGAAGCCGTTGTAGACGATCTCCGCATAGCGCGGCATCAGCTCGTCCTTGAGATGCGCCGCGCCGCGGTCGAGCGTGATCGACTCGATGCCGCGATGGGCGGCCAGCAGGATGGTGCCGCCGGGCGTCTCGTACATGCCGCGCGACTTCATGCCGACATAGCGGTTCTCGACCAGGTCCAGCCGGCCGATGCCGTTGATGCGGCCGAGCTCGTTGAGCTTGGCCAAGAGCGCAGCCGGGGAGAGCTTGACGCCGTCCACGGCGGTGGCGTCGCCGCGCTCGAAGTCGATCGTGATGACGGTCGCCTTGTCGGGGGCGCTCTCGGGGCTGACGGTGCGGCTGAACACGTAGTCCGGCACGTCCTGCGAGGGATCCTCCAAGACCTTGCCCTCGGAGGAGGTGTGCAGCAGGTTGGCGTCGGTCGAGAACGGCGCGTCGCCGCGCTTGTCCTTGGCGATCGGGATCTGATGCTTTTCCGCGAACTCGATGAGCTTGGTCCGGGACGTCAGATCCCATTCCCGCCAGGGGGCGATCACCTTCACGTCGGGCTTCCACGCATAGTAGGCGAGCTCGAAGCGGACCTGGTCGTTGCCCTTGCCGGTGGCGCCGTGGCAGACCGCGTCGGCCCCGACCGTCTCGGCGATCTCGATCTGCCGCTTGCCGATCAGCGGCCGGGCGATCGAGGTGCCGAGCAGGTACTGGCCCTCGTAGACCGCGTTGGCGCGGAACATCGGGAAGACGTAGTCGCGCACGAACTCTTCGCGCAAGTCTTCGATGAAGATGTTCTCCGGCTTGATGCCGAGCAGCAGGGCCTTCTGGCGGGCCGGCTCCAGCTCCTCGCCCTGGCCGAGATCGGCCGTGAAGGTGACGACCTCGCAGCCATAGGTCGTCTGCAGCCACTTCAGGATGATCGAGGTGTCGAGACCACCCGAATAGGCCAGCACCACCTTCTTGACGTCGCTCTTCGCCATGCTGTCTCGGCCGGCCGGCCGCTCCTCGTCCCGACGGTCCCGGCGGTCCCGGATCCTTGTCGCAGGTTGAAAATCGCGGCGGACTATAGGCGGGTGGCGCCCGGGTGCAAGCCGAGCGCCCGGGCGGCAGCAATACCGTTCAGGGATCGGGCCGGGACCGGCCGGCAGACCGCTCTCCGCGAGCCGGGGCGGTCCTGCACGCAGAAGTGGCCGGCGGACGGGTGGCGTCACGGCGCTTTGTCGCAGGGTCTGATCGGGCCGCCGGCCGCCGGCGTATCTGGTTCCATCGCCGAAAAAATCGGGCATCGGCGCGGCAGCCTGCCGCACGGTGCGACATTTCGGGCGGCGGGACGGGTCTGGCGCGGCAGGGCCACCGCCCTACCTCACGCGCCAGGGATCATCGAGCAGGAGCGCACCGTGCGACGCTGAGCTGCGAACGACGCAACCACCGACGCATGGACTCCGACGCGAGGCGTCTCCGGCGCGAGTCCGGGCGGCCGACTTGGAAAATTCCCGAGCCGAACCGAACGAGACCCACGATGACAGCCCCACCTGCCCCGACCGGACGGTCCCTGCTGGCCGCCCTGATGATCGTGCTCGCCACCGCCGCCGTCGAGGCTGCGGCGGCCGATGCGCTGCCTGCCGGCCGCGACCGCGACGGGGTGAGCATCCTGATCGACGAGCGCGAGATCCGCACGGCCGGTATCGGCACGACGCCGATCACGCCCGAGACCGGCGAGCTCGAGCTGTCGCTGCCCGGCACCGTGGTGATCCCGCCGCAGCAGATGCGCGTCGTCGCCGCGCCGGCGAACGGCCTGGTCGAGGCCGTGTTGGTCGCGGTCGACGAGACCGTGACGGCCGGCCAGCCGATCGCCCGCCTGCGCTCGCCCGATCTGGTCGAGGCGCAGCGCCAGTACCTCGCCGCGCTCGCCGACGACGCGCTCGCCGCCGACCGGCTGCGCCGCACCCGCCTCTTGTGGGAAGGCCGGGTGACGCCGGAGCGCGAGCTGCGGGTCGCCGAGACGGAGGCGTCGCACGCCAAGTCGCGGCTCGACGAGCGCTCCCAGATCCTTTCGCTCATGGAGATGTCGGAAGCCGACGTCGAGGCGCTGCGCACGACGCGGCGGATCGTCAGCGCCGTGACGGTCCATGCGCCGATCTCCGGCACCGTGGTGGCGCGCAACGCCAATCCGGGCCAGCGCGTCGAGGCAGCGGCCCCGGTGTTCACGCTGGCGGTGCTGGAGCCCCTGTGGGTCAACATCCAGGTGCCGGCCGCCCGCCTGCCGGCCATCACGGCCGGCGAGGTGGTCGTGCTGCCGGCCTATGGCGTGCAGGGCCGCATCGTGCGGATCGGCCGCACCGTCGATACCGCCACTCAATCGGCCGTCGCGGTCGCCGAGATCGGCTCCGGCAACGGGCGGGTGCGCCCCGGGCTCGCCGTCGCGGTGACGATCCGCATCGGCCAGAACGGCGCGCCGCAGTGGTCGGTGCCGGCGAGCGCCGTGGTGCGCCACCGCGACCGCGCCTGGGTGTTCGTGCGCGACGCGACCGGCTTCCGGGCGAAGCCCGTGCAGGTGGTCGCCGAAACCTCGGCCACCGCCTCGGTGCGCGGCGCGCTCGCGGCGGGCGACCAGATCGCGGAACGCGGCATCGTGGCGCTGCTCGCCGAGCTCGCCGCCGTCGACCAGGACTGACCCGATGCTCTCGAACCTCGTCGACATCGCCCTCAAGCAGCGCCTTCTCGTCTTCATCGGCGCGCTCGCGCTCGCCGTCTGGGGCGCGACCGCCTATCAGAAGCTCGCCATCGACGCCTTCCCGGACGTCGCGCCCGTGCAGGTGCTCGTCTCCATGCGGGCGCCCGGCCTGACGCCGGAGGAGCTCGAGAGCCGCGTCACCACGCCGATCGAGCTCGCCGCGCGCGGCATCCCCAATCTGGTGCGCATGCGCTCGACGACGCGCTACGCGGTGGCGCTGATGACCTTCGAGTTCGCCGACGGCACCGACATCTTCTGGGCGCGCGCCCAGGTCAACGAGCGCCTGCAGGAGGTGCGCAGCCAGCTTCCCGCCGACGCCGACGGCGGCCTCGCCCCGATCATCACGCCGCTCGCCGAGATGGTGATGTTCACCATCGAGTCCGACAGCCTGACGGCGCAGGAGAAGCGCTCGCTGCTCGACTGGACGATCCGCCCGGCGCTGCGCGGCCTGCCCGGCGTCGCCGACGTCAACGTGCTGGGTGGCTTCGTGCGGACCTTCGAGGTGATCCCGTCCGCGTCCGCCATGGCGGCGCGCGGCATCACCACGCAGATGCTGGAGAAGGCCATCGAGGGCAACAACCGCAACGACGGCGCCGGCCGCATCCGCAACGGCGAGGAGGCCCTGCTGGTGCGCTCGGAGGGCCGCATCCGCACCCTCGACGACGTCCGCAACACCATCGTGGCGGTGAAGAACGGCTCGGTGGTGCGGGTCGGCGACGTCGCCGACGTGCGCTTCGGCGCGCTCGCCCGCAACGGCGTGGTGACGGCGGACGCCGCCGGCGAGACCGTGTGGGGCATGGTGCTCGGTCTGCGCGGCGCCAACGCCCGCACCGTGGTCGACGGCGTCAAGGCGCGCCTCGCCACGCTGAAGCCGCAACTTCCCGAGAACACCGGGATCGTGATCTTCTACGACCGCAGCGAGCTGATCGGCGAGGCGGTGTGGACCGTGCAGAAGGTGCTGCTCGAGGCGGTCGCGCTGGTCGTCGTGATGCTGCTGCTGTTCCTCGGCAATCTCCGCTCCGCGCTGGTCGTGTCGCTGATCCTGCCGCTCGCCGTGCTGGCCACCTTCGGGGTGATGCGCCAGCTCGGCTGGTCGGCCAACATCATGTCGCTCGGCGGCCTCGCCATCGCGATCGGCATCCTGGTCGATTGCGCCGTGGTGGTGGTCGAGAACGTCGAGCACCGTCTTTCGACTGTGGAGAAGCCCGACCTCGCCACCCGGCTGCGGCTCACCCTGGAGGCGACCCGCGAGGTCGCGGTGCCGCTGGTCTCGGGCGTCGCCATCATCGTCGTGGTGTTCACGCCGCTGCTCGCCCTGCAGGGCCTGGAAGGGCGGCTGTTCAGCCCGGTGGCGCTGACCATCGTGGTCGCGCTGATCGCGGCGCTGGTGCTGTCGCTCACCGTCGTGCCGGCCCTGTCGGCGCATGTGCTGCGGGCCGGCGCCCATGCCGAGCCGTGGCTGGTGCGCAAGCTGCACGCCGGCTACGACCCGCTGCTCGCCTTTGTGATGCGCAAGCCCGTCGCCGTGGTGGTCGCGGTCGTGCTCGGCATCGCGGCGGTCGCCGTGGTGTTTCCGCGCATCGGCAGCACCTTCATGCCGGTGATGGACGAGGGCACGCCGGTCGTCACCATCCGGAAATTTCCGACCATCTCGGTCGACGAGGCGGCGCAGACCGATCTGCGCATCCAGCAGGCGCTGATGTCCGAAATCCCGGAGATCAAGCGGATCATGGCACGGGCCGGCGCCGACGAGCTCGGCATCGATCCGGTCGGCCTCAACGAGACCGACATGTTCATGACGCTGGCGCCCAAGGAGCAGTGGCGCGGTCCCGACATGCGCTGGTTTCTCGGCGAGCTGCGCCGCGTGCTCGACGGCGTTCCGGGCATCGACTTCGCGCTGACCCAGCCGATCGACATGCGCGTCCAGGAGATGATCATCGGGGCGCGCGGCGACGTGGTCGTGAAGGTGTTCGGCGACGACATTTCGACTCTCAATCGGGTCGCCCGCGACGTCGCTCGCGCGATCCGCACCGTGCCGGGAGCGATCGACGTGTTCGCGCTGCGCAACGCCGGGATGCGCTACTTCACCGTGGCGGTCGATCGCGACAAGGCCGGCCGGTTCGGCCTCAACGCCGAGGAGGTGCAGGAGGCGCTGCGCGTGTGGGTCGACGGACGCCGGCTCGGGCTGGTGCTGGAAGGGCAGGTCCGCACGCCGCTGGTGATTCGCGGCGAGGAGCGGCTGCGCGCCTCGGCGGCTGATCTCGCCCGCGTGCCGATCGTGCTGCCCGGCGGCGGCACCGTCGAGCTGTCGCAGGTGGCCGCCATCAATGTGGAGGACGGGCCGATCCAGGTGATCCGCGAGGACGGCCAGCGTTTCGCCACCGTTCTGTCGAACGTGCGCGGACGCGACCTCGTCGGCTTCGTCGACGACGCCAAGGCGGCGGTCGCCGCCAAGGTGGAGATGCCGAAGGGCTATTCGCTGGTCTGGGGCGGCCAGTTCGAGAACCAGCAGCGCGCCGCCGCGCGGCTCGCCATCGTCGTGCCGATCGCGCTCGGCGCCATCTTCCTGCTGCTCTACCTCACCTTTGGCTCGCTGCGGCAGGCGACCCTGGTGTTCTGCAACGTGCCCTTCGCCACCATCGGCGGCGTCGTCGCGCTGTGGGCGTCGGGCGAGTTCCTGTCGGTGCCGGCCTCGGTCGGCTTCATTGCCCTGATGGGCATCGCGGTGCTCAACGGCGTGGTGCTGGTCTCCTACATCAACGAGGTCTGTGCCCGCGGCGACCTGCCGTTCCGCGAGGCCGTGATGGAAGGGGCGCGCCGGCGGCTGCGGCCCGTGATGTTGACCGCGTCGATCGCCGCGCTCGGTCTCGTCCCGTTCCTGTTCGCCGACGGCCCCGGCGCCGAGATCCAGCGTCCGCTCGCCATCGTGGTGATCGGCGGCCTGGTCACGGCGACGGCGTTGACGCTCCTTCTGCTGCCGATCCTCTACGACCGCTTCGCCCTGCCGCGCGCCGAGCGGCGGAGGCTGGCGGCGCAGGACGCGGCACGGGAGGAGGGCGGGCCGGCCGATGAGGAGCCTGCGGTTGCGGCGGCGCCGGTTGCGACAGCGGTCGTGTCGACGCACGGGTCCGGCCCGTCGTCCGCTCACGCAACCGGCAAGGCCCCCACGGTCGGTGTCTTGGCGCCGTGATGGAGCGGCGCGCCGAGGCGTCCGCGATCGCCCCGTCGGAGGCTGCGGCACGTCTGTGGATCACCCCGATCTGCTATGGTCGTCGCAGCACCAGACCAGGGGTGAGCGCCAAAAGATGCCGGATCGCGACCTGCTCATCGGCCGTCTGCCGAAATGCGAACTGCACATCCACATCGAGGGCTCGCTGGAGCCCGAGATGGTCCTTTCGCTGGCGCGCCGCAACGGCATCCGGCTGCCATGGGACTCGGTCGAGGCGCTGCGCCGCGCCTACCGGTTCGGCTCGCTGCAGGATTTTTTGGACGTCTACTATGTCGGGATGTCCGTGCTGGTCACCGAGCAGGATTTTTACGACCTCGCCACCGCGTATCTCCAGCGGGCGCACGCCGATAATGTCGTGCATGTCGAGATGTTCTTCGATCCGCAGGGCCACACCAGCCGCGGCATCCCCTTCGACACGGTGGTGAACGGCCTTTTCCGCGCCTGCGTCGATGCGCGTGAAACGCTCGGCATCCAGGCGAGCCTGATCATGTGCTTCCTGCGCCATCTCGACGAGGCTGGTGCGCACCGTACCCTCGACGCGGCGCTGGTGCACCGCGACCGCATCGTCGGGGTGGGGCTCGACTCGTCGGAAAAGGGGAATCCGCCCGAAAAATTCAGGAACGTCTTTCGCCGCGCCCGCGACGCCGGCTTCGCGCTGTTCGCCCACGCCGGCGAGGAGGGGCCGCCCAACTATGTGTGGCAGGCGCTCGACGTGCTCGGCGTCGCCCGCGTCGACCACGGCAATCGGGCGCTGGAGGACGCGGCGCTCGTCGCGCGGCTCGCCCGCGACCGCGTGCCGCTCACCGTCTGCCCGCTGTCCAATCTGCGTCTGCGCGTCGTCGACGACCTGAAGCATCATCCGCTGCGGCACATGATGGAGAAGGACCTCGCCGTCACGGTGAACTCGGACGATCCGGCCTATTTCGGCGGCTATGTGAACGACAATTTTTCAGCCGTCGTCCGTGCGCTCGACCTCTCCGCGCCCGAGATCGTCGCGCTGGCCCGCAACAGCTTTTCCGCCGCCATGATGCCGGAGGCCGAGCGCGCCCGCGCGCTGGCCCGCTTCGATGCGGCCGTGAAAGGGATAGGGAGTGAGTAGGGCGGCGCCTCTGGATGCTGCGGCGGCCGCCGCCCCTACTTCCCGCCGAAAGCGTCACGGAAGGAGTCGAACCGGGAGGTGGTCTTTTCCTTGATCTCCCGCTTGCGGGCGGGGTCGCAGGTGACGATGCCCTTGTCGACCATCTGCTGGGTGCGGTTGTCCACCGTGTACTCCCGGCAGTTGCCCATATTGTCGACCTTCAGCCACATGCGGCCATAGCGCCGGACCTCGGCCTCGGGCGGCGGCGCCGGGCCGAACAGCGCCGACAGTTGCTCGCTCGGCGGCGAATAGCCGAGTTGGCGGGCGCCGACCTCGTAGCCGACGAGTGCGATCGCCGCCACGCCGGCCACATAGGCCGCGAGGGCGACGATCCCACGATTGGCATGGTGGATCTTGATCATGGGTCTGATCCACAGGCTAAGGCAGGCCGGTTAATCTGAGTTTACGCCGGGCACGGGTCTTCGACGTTTCAGTATTTTGCTGTGGAAACAAAGGCGTGGCTCCGACACTCGGCATCGGCCCGCGACGAGAAGACAGGCGCGCGGGCGAAAAACTGGTATAACCAGACCTCGCGACGCACCCCGTCCGAATCACCGGGCGGGGAACGTCGGTCGCATGCCTTTGGACGCCAGCCCTGGAAGGACGCCGTGACCGCCCTGGCCCGCTTGTTGTGGACGGCCGCCGCCGTCGCTCTCCCGCTCGGTCTCGCCGCCTGTGGCGAGCAGAACCACTACGTCGCCCCGCCGCCTCCGAAGGTCACGGTGGCGAAGCCGGTGCAGCAACAGGCGATCCGCTATCTCGAGGCGACCGGCTCGACCGCGCCCGTCAACCAGGCGGATCTGGTCGCCCGGGTCGCCGGCTTCGTGCAGGGCATCAGCTACAACGACGGCGAGGAGGTGAAGCAAGGCCGGCTCCTGTTCACCATCGAGCCCGAGCCCTACCGGGTGAAGGTGGAGCAGTCCAAGGCGGCCGAACTCGGTGCCGAGGCCAATCTCAAGCAGCAGCAGATCGTCTACGACCGCCAGGTCGACCTGGTCGCCAAGCAGGCGAGCCCGCAGTCGCTGCTCGACCAGGCGACCGCCAGCCGCGATTCGGCACAGTCCAACCTGGACCAGTCGAAGGCCAACACCCAGCTCGCCGTGATCAACGACGGCTACACCCGCGTCACCGCTCCGTTCGACGGCGTGGTGACGGCCCGCCAGGTATCGCTCGGCCAGTATGTCGGCGCCAACGGCCAGCCGACCACGCTCGCCACAATCGTGCAGATTTCGCCGATCTACGTGAACTTCAACATCAGCGAGACCGACGTCCAGCGCGTCCGGGACGAGATGACGCGCCTCGGCCTGACCCGCGACGACATCCGCAAGGTGCCGGTCGAGATCGCCACCCAGACCGAGACCGGCTACCCGCATGTCGGCACGCTCGACTACGTCGCGCCTTCGGTCAGCGCCTCGACCGGCACGCTGCTGGCGCGCGCCGTCCTGGCGAACGAGAAGCGCGGCCTGCTGCCCGGCTATTTCGTGCGGGTGCGACTGCCGATCGAGCGCATCCCCAACGCGCTCCTGGTGCCGGACACGGCGATCGGCAGCGACCAGGGCGGCCGTTACCTGCTGGTGATCGGCAAGGACGATGTCGTCGAGCAGCGCAAGGTCGAGGTCGGCCCGCAGGTCGGCGACCTGCGGGTGATCGAGAAGGGCATCGGGCCGGACGACCGCATCGTGGTCGCGGGTGCGCTGCGCGCCGTGCCGGGCCAGAAGGTCGATCCGCAGCTCACCACGATCGCGGCGCCGCCGCCCGTCCAACTGCCGACCGCGCCGGTCGCGCCGCCGCCGCTGCCCAACACGCTGCCAGTCGTGCCCAAGGTGGCCGACCCCGTGCTCCCGCCGCATCCCTCGCCGGCGCCGCCCGGCGTGCCCGGCGGGCTGCCGCGACCCCGCACCATGCAGTGAGCCCGGCATGATCTCGAAATTCTTCATCGAGCGGCCGGTTCTCGCCAACGTCCTGGCCATCCTGATGATCGTGATCGGGGCCGTGGCGCTGCTGCGGCTGCCGGTCTCGCAGTATCCCGATGTGGTGCCGCCCACCGTCCAGGTGACGACCAGCTATCCGGGTGCCAGCGCCCGCACCGTCGTCGACACGGTGTCGCTGCCGATCGAGCAGCAGGTCAACGGCGTCCAGGGCATGATCTACATGCAGTCCTACGCCGGGTCGGACGGCAGCTACACGCTGACCGTCACGTTCGAGATCGGCACCGATCTCGACATGGCGCAGGTGCTGGTCCAGAACCGCGTCGCCACCGCGCTGTCGCAACTGCCGCAGTCCGTCCAGGTGCAGGGCGTGACGGTGCAGAAGAAGATGACGTCGATCCTGCAGATCGTCACCCTGACGTCGCCTGACAACCGCTACGACAGCCTCTATCTCGCCAACTACGCGACCATCAGGCTGCGCGACGAGATCTCGCGCCTGCCCGGCGTCGGCAATGTCACGGTGTTCGGCGCCGGCCAGTACTCGATGCGGATCTGGCTCGATCCCAACCGGATGCAGGCGCGCGCGCTGACCACCCAGGACGTGGTGCAGGCGCTGCAGGGCCAGAACGAGCAGGTGACGGCCGGCCAGGTCGGCATGCCGCCGTCGCCCAAGACGCAGAACTTCCAGTATACGCTCGAGGTGCTCGGGCGCCTCGACGATCCCGAGCAGTTCGCCGCCGTCATCGTCAAGACCGGGCAGAACGGCGAGGTGACGCGGGTGCGCGACATCGGCCGGGTCGAGCTCGGCGCCCAGACCTACAGCCAGATCTTCACCCAGGACGGTCAGCCGTCCGCCGGCATCGCCATCTACCAGTCGCCCGGCGCCAACGCGCTCGACGTCGCCGATCGGGTCAAGGCCAAGATGACGGTGCTGGCCAAGGATTTTCCGCAAGGGCTCGTCTACGGGGTGCCGTTCGACACGACGATCTTCGTCACCCAGTCGATCAACGAGGTCTACAAGACGCTCTACGAGGCGGCGATCCTGGTGCTGATCGTCATCCTCATGTTCCTGCAGGACTGGCGCGCCATGCTGGTGCCGGCGACGACCGTGCCGGTGACCATCATCGGCGCCTTCGCCGGCATGGCGGCGCTCGGCTTCAGCGTCAACCTCTCCACCCTGTTCGCCATCGTGCTGGCGATCGGCATCGTGGTCGACGACGCCATCGTGGTGGTCGAGGGCGCCGCCCACAACATCGAGAAGGGGATGAGCGGCCACGACGCGGCGATCGGCGCCATGAAGATCCTGCTCGGCCCGATCATCGGCATCACCCTGGTGCTGATGGCCGTGTTCCTGCCGGCGGCGTTCCTGCCCGGCCTCACCGGCCGCATGTATGCGCAGTTCGCCCTGGTGATCGCCGCGACCGCGCTGCTCAGCGCCGTCAACGCCCTTACCCTGAAGCCGACCCAGGCGGCCACCTGGCTGCGCCCGCCGGTGCCGCCGGAAGAGCGCAACGCCTTCTTCCGCGGCTTCAACGCCGTCTACGGCAAGGCCGAGCACCTCTACGAGGCGCTGATGAAGCGCATGGTGGCGAAGAGCGCCGCCATGGCCGTGCTTGCGCTGATGATCATCGCCGGCGCGTTCTACGGCTTCACGAGGGTGCCGACCGGCTTCCTGCCGATCGAGGACCAGGGCTACGTGCTGGCGAGCGTGCAATTGCCGGACGGCGCCTCGCTCGGCCGCACCCAGGCGGTGCTCGACCGGGTGACGGAGATCGCCGGCAAGACGCCGGGCGTGAGGCAGGTGATCGCCATCGCCGGCGTCTCGCCGCTCGACAACTCGGCCTCGCTCGCCAATGCCGGCGTCGCCTACATCATGCTCGACGACTGGGACAAGCGCGGCAAGGGCGAGGATCTGCGCTCGCTGCTCGTCGGCCTCAACGGGTCGCTCGGCGCGATCGCCGAGGCCAAGATCCTCGTCGTGCCGCCGCCGCCCATCCAGGGCGTCGGCAATGCCGGCGGCGTCACCATGCAGATCGAGCTGCGCGACGGCAGCTTCGACCTCGTCAAGCTGCAGGGCATCGTCGACAGCTTCGTCGGCAACGCCGCGACCCAGTCGCAGATCCAGCGCGTCATCTCGACCTTCCGGTCGGCCGCGCCGCAATACCGGGTCGAGGTCGACCGGGTGAAGACCGAGACCCTGCAGGTGTCGCTCGACCAGGTGTTCCAGACGCTCGCCGGCTATCTCGGCTCGACCTATGTCGACCAGTTCAACAAGTTCGGCCGCGTCTTCCAGGTCTATGTGCAGGCCGACGCCGGGTTCCGCCAGCGGCTGGAGGACGTCCGCAACCTGACGGTCCGCAACGTCAAGGGCGACATGATTCCGCTCGGCACGCTGATGACCATCACGCCGACCGTCGGGGCGCCGCTGATCAGCCTGTACAACCTCTACCCGTCGGCCACCATCGTGGCGCTGCCGGCCGCCGGCGTCTCGACCGGCCAGACCATGCGGCTGATGGAGGAGATCGCCGACAAGACCCTGCCGCCGGGCGCCGGGATCGAATGGACGGCGATGTCGTATCAGGAGAAGATCGTCGGCAACCAGATGTTCATGGTGTTCGCCCTGTCGATCTTCCTGGTCTATCTGGTGCTGGCCGGCCAGTACGAGAGCTGGTGGGCGCCGATCGCCGTGGTGCTGGCCGTGCCGCTGTCGCTGCTCGGTCCGGTGGTGGTGCTCAACGCCCTCAAGCTCGACAACAACCTCTACGTCCAGATCGGCCTGGTGCTGCTGATCGCGCTCTCCGCCAAGAACGCCATCCTGATCGTCGAGTTCGCCCGCGAGACGCGGGCCGCCGGCAAGACCATCGTCGAGTCGGCCGTGGAGGGGGCGCGTGAAAGATTCCGGCCGATCCTGATGACGTCGTTCGCCTTCATCCTCGGCGTCGCGCCGCTGGTGGTGGCGAGCGGCGCGGGCGCCTCGGCCCGCGCCTCGATCGGCATCACGGTGTTCTCCGGCATGATCGCCTCGACCTGCCTGGCGGTGCTGTTCGTGCCGTCCTTCTTCGTGCTGATGCAGCGCTTCGAGGAGTTTTTGGCGGAGCGCAAGGCCAGGAAGGCGGGCAAGACGGCCGAGGCGAAGGCCGAGACCGCGGCGGGGTGAGTTGCCACGGCTGCAACGCACCCTGGTGGATGACATGCGAGGCTCGCGGGTGGGGCACCCCCCTCCCTGTCCCTCCCCCACAAGGGGGGAGGGAACGCAAGAGCCGCCCCGTCCTGCTCGGGCTCATCGCGGTTTTGATCGTGTCGTGCTTTCGGCCGCGATGGCGTTGCCTCTCGCCGCAGCCTGCTCCCTCCCCCCTTGTGGGGGAGGGTCGGGGAGGGGGTGAGCCCCGAATGCGGAGCCCACCTTCGGTCCCGCGCCCCTGAACGACGGACGACCTACGCCTCGGTCTCCCGTCCGTCCCGGTCGTCCTCCTCCGGCACCGGCTCCATGTCCTCCGGCGCCGGCGGGTAGGTGTGGGTGCGGCCCTGCAAATCCTCCACCTCGTAATGCATGGTGCCGCCGGGCTCGCAGGCGGCAGCAGTCGGTCCGAGATAGGTCGGCCCGACCGGCACCTTGCCGGCGCCGCCCGGCAGATCCAGCACATAGGTCGGCTGGGCGAGGCCGGAGACGCGGCCGCGCAGGCGGCGCATCAGCGCCTGCCCTGCGGCCAGCGTCGTACGCAGATGCGCCGTGCCGGGCGCGAGGTCGCCGTGGTGCAGATAGTAGGGTTTTATGCGCGCGGCGACGAAGGCCCTCATCAGCTCGGCCAAGGTCTTGTCGTCGTCGTTGACGCCCTTGAGCAGCACCGACTGCGACAGCATCGGGATGCCGGCGTCGATCAGCAGGGCGCAGGCTTTTCGCGCTGCATCGGTCAGCTCGCGCGGATGGTTGGCGTGCAGCACCACATAGGTCGCCTTGCCCGAGCTCTTCAGCGCCGCGATCAGCGCCGGCGTGATCGCCTCCGGCACCGCCACCGGCACCCGGGTGTGAAAGCGGACGACCCGCACATGCTCGATCTCGGCGATCGCGCGCAGCACGGCGCCGAGCTTGCCGGGCGGCAGGATCAGCGGGTCGCCGCCGGTGAAGATCACCTCGAAGATCTCGCGATGGCCACGGATATACTCGAGCGCCGCGACGATCTTGCGCGGCGACAGCGTCGGCCGGCCGGACGGCCCCACCATGGCGCGGCGGAAGCAGAAGCGGCAATAGACCGGGCAGACATGCACGAGCTTGAGCAGCACCCGGTCCGGATAGCGGTGCACCACGCCTTCGACCGGAGTCATGGCGTCGTCGCCGATCGGGTCGTCGCGCTCCTCGGGGGCGGTGTCGAGCTCGGCCGGATCGGGGATGAACTGGCGGGCGATCGGGTCGTTCGGATCGGCAGGATCGATCAGCGCGGCGAGCGCCGGCGGCACCGCCACGGCATAGCACGCCGCCACCGCGTCGAGCGCGGCCACGTCCTCGGCCCGCACCAAGCCTTCGGCGAAAAGCTCGGCGGCGCTGCGCAGGGTTTTGGGGGGTGAGGTCATCGGGGGTGCTATCCTGGCCTCAGCGATACGCCAGTGCTACGGCACTCACAAGGCACGGCGCCGGCTCTCCTTCTCCCCGCGCGCGGGGAGAAGGTGGCTCGCCGCAAAGCGGCGAGACGGATGAGGGGGCGTCGCGTGGATACGGAAGCGCCCCCTCACCCGGATCGCCTGCCTGCGGCATGCGATCCGACCTCTCCCCGCACGCGGGGAGAGGTGACGGTGGCGCATTTTCGCGAAAGGGCCTCACGGTTCCGCCACCGGGGTCCAGATCACGGCGTCGATGCGGGGCGCGCCTGTGGCGAGCATCACCAGCCGGTCGAAGCCGAGCGCGCAGCCCGAGGCGTCCGGCATCACGGCGAGGGCGGCCAGAAAATCCTCGTCGATCGGATAGCGCTCGCCGTAGACGCGGGCTTTTTCCGCCATCTCGGCCTCGAACCGACGTCTCTGCTCGGCCGGATCGGTCAGCTCGCCAAAGCCGTTGGCGAGCTCGACCCGGCAGACATAGAGCTCGAAGCGCTCGGCGACCCGTGGGTCGTGCGCGGTCGGCCGCGCCAGCGCGGCCTCGGCGGTCGGGTATTCGGTGAGCAAAGTCGGGCGGCCGATGCCGAGGTTCGGCTCGATGCGCTCGACCAGCACGCGGCTGAACACGTCCGACCAGGTGTCGTCGGCGGCGGTTCGAATCCCCGCTTCCGTAGCGGCGGCCGCCAGGGCCTCCCGGTCGGTCTCGGCCCCCGCGACGGTGGCCAGAAGGTCGATGCCGGAATGGCGAAAAAACGCCTCGGCGACCGTGACGCGCTCGGGTTCGGCGAACGGGTCGGCCTCGGCGCCCCGGAAGGCGACGCGGGTGATCCCGGTCGTCTCGGCGGCGAGCGCCAGAACGTCCGCACAGTCGGCCATCACGGCCGCGACCGGCGCACCCGCCCGGTACCACTCCAGCATGGTGAACTCCGGGTGATGGAGGGCGCCGCGCTCGCGGTTGCGGAAGACGTGGCCGAGGGCGAACAGGCGGGGCTCGCCGGCGGCCAACAGCTTCTTGCAGGCGAGCTCGGGGGACGTGTGCAGGTAGAGGGGCCGGCGCGCCGTGTCGGGGCCGACCTGCTCGGTTGCGAAGGCGTGCAGATGCGCCTCGTTGCCGGGCGAGACCTGCAGGGCGGCGGGGTCGACCTCGACGAAATCCTGTGCCGCCAGATGGGCCCGCAGGCGCGCCGCGATGCGGTTGCGGGCGAGGAGCAGCGGCCGCCGGTCGGCATGGACGTGCGGCGTCCACCAGGGCGAGGCCGCCGTCATGGCGCTGCCGGCCCGTCAATGGGCGACCCAAGTCCCTGAAAAATATCGCTCATTCCGCCAACTCCGCGGTCCGGCCGCGGCTCGCCGGCAGCCCTCGGCCACACCGAAAAGAACTGGCGGACCGGCCCAGGATCAGTATGTTGCACGCCACGACACCACGGTTTCCGGGTCTGGTCGCCGCTCATGCAGGCGCGCCCCTGCTCCCCCGCAACAAGGATTTACGCACGTGAAGGTTATCGCCAGCTCGCTCCGGAAGGGCAACATCGTCGATCTCGAGGGGAGGCTCTACGTCATTCTGAGCGCCGAGAACATCCATCCCGGCAAGGGCACCCCGGTCACCCAGCTCGACATGCGCCGGCTCTCCGACGGAGTGAAGTCGTCGCAGCGCTACAAGACCACCGACCAGGTCGAGCGCGCCCATGTCGAGGAGCGCGAGTACCAGTATCTCTACCAGGACCCCGACGGCTTCCATTTCATGCACATGGAGAGCTACGACCAGGTCGCCGCGTCCGAGGACGTGGTCGGCGACATGGCCGTGTACCTGGCGCCCGAGATGAAGTGCAAGCTCTCGGTGCACGAGGGCGTCGTCGTCGGCCTCGAGCTGCCGCAGCGCGTCATCCTCGAGGTGGTCGAGACCGAGCCGGCCATGAAGGGCCAGACCGCATCGTCGTCCTACAAGCCGGCCATGCTGTCGAACGGCCTGCGCACGGGCGTGCCGCCGCATATCGGTGCCGGCACCCGCATCGTCGTGTCGACCGCCGACGGGTCCTATGTGGAGCGGGCGAAGGATTGAGGGGTACCCCGCCTCTCCTTCGTCGTTCCGGGGCGCCGCGCAGCGGCGAGCCCGGAACCCATAATCCCGGTCTGTGAGTATGGATTCCGGGCTCGCGGGCTTTCAGCCCGCGCCCCGGAATGACCGAAACTCCCTACGTCCCCACCCGCAGCGGCGACCGCATCTTGGCGAGCGCGGCCAGCACCGACAGGGCCGTGATGCGGCCGGTGCGGGGGTTTTCCGAGGGGACGTTCTCGATCGACATCGAGAGCTTGGCCGAGTCCGAGTCGACCTCGATGGTGTGGCAGTTGCGCTGCACCGAAGGGTCGGCCCAGATCTCGATGGTGGTGCGGTCGGGCCCGATGCCGGCCAGCGCCAGCGCGGCGACGACGTTGACATTGGCCGGGAAGCCGATCGCCGCCTCGCGGGCCGTGCCGGCGAACACCCGCAGCGGCTCGGCCAGATGGTCGACCGAGATGCCGTGCTCGACCAGATAGGGAGCGCCGGCGAGCCCCCGCGGCGGCTTGCGGGTCACCATCCGGACCGAGTGGATGGTTCCCTGCGCGGCCGCCGTGACGGCGTCGAGCCCGATCAGCGCGCCGGTCGGCACGATGATCTGGCCGCCCTTGCTCTTGGCCAGATCGATCAGCTCCGGGCGCGACAGCAGGGCGCCGGCGCTGAGCACCATCACGCGCTTGCGGGCCGACAGCATCGGCCGGCAGATGTCCTCCAGCACGCTGGCCGGCGCGCATTCGACCACCAGGTCGGCATGCGACGGCATCGCCTCCAGCTTGACGATCGGGCAGGGGATGCTCTGCTGCTCCAGCCAGGCGCGCGCCTTGCCCTGGTCGCGGGCGGCGACGCAGGCGAGCTCCAGGCCCGGCATGCCGTCGGCGAGCGCCCGGACGACGGTCCGCCCGATGATGCCGAGACCCGCGATTCCGATCCGCATCGGCACCATTTTAGCCTTCCCGTCCGTCGGTTTTGCTGCAACCCTGCCGCCGCCGGGTTATCATGGCTGCAGTTTTTTCATATCCGAACGCTCCGATCAAACAAGGAGGAACCGATGTTCCGTGCCACGCTCAAGGTGGTTTTATCGGCCGTGATCGCGCTCGCCGCGACGGCGATCGCGGGCGCCCAGGATTTCCCCAACAGGCCCCTCACCATGGTGATCCCGTTCGCGGCGGGCGGTCCGACCGACGTGCTCGGGCGAATTGTCGCACAGCGGCTCGGCGAGGTGCTGGGACAGCAGGTCGTGGTCGAGAATGTCGGCGGCGCCGGCGGCGGTAACGGCAGCCAGCGGGTCGCCAATGCCCCGGCGGACGGCTACACGATGGTGCTCGGCACGGTCGGCACCCACGCCCAGAACCAGACCCTCTACAAGCGCCCCCTCTACAACGCCGAGGGCGATTTCACCCCGGTCGCGCTGCTCGCCGACGTGCCGATCGTGCTGGTGATCCGCAAGGATCTGCCGGTGAAGAACTTCAAGGATTTTCTCGCCTACGCCAAGGCCAACGCGGCCAAGATGACGTTCGCCTCGGCCGGCGCCGGCTCGGCCTCCCACCTCGCCTGCACGGTGTTCAACACCGCGGCCGGGTTGCCGATCACCCACGTGCCCTATCGCGGCACCGGGCCGGCCATGCAGGATCTCCAGGGCGGGCGCGTCGACTATCTGTGCGACATGATCTCGACCGCCAAGCCGCAGATCGACGGCGGCGCCGTCAAGCCGATCGCCATCCTGACCAAGGACCGCTCGCCGGCGCTGCCCGATCTGTCGTCCGCCATCGAGGAAGGGACCCAGGTCGAGGCCTATACGTGGAACGCGATCTTCCTGCCCAAGAACGCGCCGAAGCCGATCGTCGCCAAGCTGAACGCCGCGCTGGTCGAGACCCTGAAGACCCCATGGGTGCGTGAGCGCCTGGAGGGTCTCGGCGCCGTCGTGGTGGCGCCCGACCGCCAGACGCCGGAATATCTCACCAGCTTCGTGAAGAGCGAGATCGAAAAGTGGGCGGCGCCCATCAAGGCGAGCGGCGTCCAGGTGGAGTGATACGAGCATCCGGGTGAACAGTTCGCCGTCATTCCGGGGCGCCGCGAAGCCGCGAACCCGGAATCCAGCGGTGTGCTCCGAACTTCCGGCTGGATTCCGGGTTCGCGGACCTTCGGTCCGCACCCCGGAATGACGGCTCTGGGAATGCGCCCTGCTACGCCGCCCGCAGGGTGGCGAGGAACTGATCGACCTCCTGGCGCAACGTCTCGGCCTGCCCGGCGAGGCCGTCGGCGGCCTGGGTGACGTCGGCGGCGGCCACGCCCGCCTCCTCGATGGCGCCGCTGATGCCGGTAATGTTCTGCGAGACGTCGCGGGTGCCGCTCGCCGCCTGCTGCACGTTGCGGGTGATCTCCTTGGTCGCCGCGTTCTGCTCCTCGACCGCGGCGGCGATGGAGGAGGAGATCTCGTTGACCGCCATGATGGTGCCGGCGACGCGCCGGATGGCGTCGACGGCACCTTGGGTCTCGCCCTGGATGGCGGCGATCTGGGCCCGGATGTCCTCGGTCGCCTTGGCGGTCTGGGTCGCCAGCGACTTCACCTCGCTCGCCACCACGGCGAAGCCCTTGCCGGCCTCGCCGGCGCGCGCCGCCTCGATGGTGGCGTTGAGGGCCAACAGGTTGGTCTGGCTGGCGATGTCGTTGATGAGGTTGACCACCTCACCGATCTTCTGCGCCGTCTCGGCCAGCCCGGAGACGCTGGCATTGGTGCGCTGGCTCTCGTCGGCGGCCTGCTTGGCCGTCGTCGCCGAACGGGCGACCTGCTGGCCGATCTCGCCGATCGACGCGGCGAGCTCCTCGGCGGCGGCCGCCACGGTCTCGACATTGGCGGTCGCCTGGGTGGCGCCGGAGGCGACCGTGCAGGCCTGCTGACGCGTGCTCTCGGCCGAGCTCGCCAGCGAGCGCGCCGTCGTTTGCATGGCGAGGGCGGCCGCGAGCACCGCCTCGACGATGCCGCGCACCTTGGCCTCGAAGGTCGTGGCGAGCCCGGCGAGCGCGCGCTTGCGCTCCGCCTCGGTCTCCTGCTTGTGCGTGTCCTGCTCGGCGCGCAGGTGCTGCACCGCGATCGCGTTGTCCTTGAACACCTGGACGGTGCGCGCCATCTCGCCGATCTCGTCGTGCCGGTGGGTGTCGGCGACGGCGCCGTCGAGCTCGCCGGCGCTGAGCGCGGCCATGCGGGTGCGCAGGCGCGACAGCGGGTTGACGATGCTGCGGGCGACCAGCCAGGCGATCGCGATCGAGACCAGCATGAACACGCCGATCACCATCGCGGCGGTTCGCGCCGTGTCCCAGAAGGCGGTGTCGATGGCGTCGGTGTACACGGCGGCCGCGATCATCATGTTCCAGGGCGTGAAACCGCGAACATAGGCGACCTTGTCGAGCGGGATCGTGCTGCCGCCGCGTGGAAAAGCGTAGCGGTGCGTGCCCTGGCCGCCGCGGGCGATCTCCAGCATCCGGGTGGCGAAGGCCTGCCCGTTGGCGTCCCGGAGCTTGTTCACGTCCTTGCCGACCAGGCCCGGATTGCCGCCATTCACCACGCAGAGGCCGGTCTCGTAGTCGTAGATGAAGGCGTAGTTGGTGTTGTCCTCGAACCGCATTTCTCGCGCGGCGTCGAACAGGCGCTTCTTCGCCTCGGCGTCCGTCATGGCGCCCGACTTCGCCTGGCCATGGTAGTAGCTCGCCAGCGACCAGATCGAGTCGACGAAGGTGTGGGCCCGCTCGGTGCGCTCGGCCATCAGCTCGGTCCGTGCGATCAGCAGCACCGTGATGGCGACGAGACCCATGAAGACGGCGCCGACGATGGTCATCACGGCGAGCTTGGCGGGGATCGATCGGCGGGCAAGGACGCTCAGGAGCTTCTTCATGGACGGGCCTCGTCGTGCCGGACCAAACGTCACGGCATCTGCGAACTCGCCCTAAGTCTCTCGACCTAGTTCCTTAAGAAGAGCTTTCGAGCCGGCCTGTTCTGCACGCAGCGCATGACGATGCCGCGTCTGTCGCGCCGCCGCCAGGGCGGGTCATCCCAGGGCGGCTCATCCCATATTGGTGCGGCTGCGGATCGCCGTGGTCAGCGTGCCCTCGTCGAGATAGTCGAGCTCGCCGCCGACCGGCACGCCGTGGGCGAGGCCCGTCACTTTCACGCCGGCGTCGCTCAACAGGTCGGTGATGTAGTGCGCCGTGGTCTGGCCGTCGACCGTGGCGTTGAGGGCGAGGATCACCTCGCTCACCTCGCCGGCATGGGCCCGTGTCACCAGCGACGCGATGGCGAGGTCCTCCGGCCCGACGCCGTCGAGCGGCGACAGCGTGCCGCCGAGCACGTGATAGCGAGCATTGACCGCATTGGCGCGTTCCAGCGCCCACAGATCCGCGACGTCGGCGACCACCACGATGATACCGGGGTCGCGCCGCGGGTCGCTGCATACCGTGCAGGGATTCTTGCTGTCGAGATTGCCGCAGACGCGGCACACCGTGACGGTGTCCATCACGGTCTGCAGGGCGGTGGCGAGCGGCGCCATCAGGAGGTCGCGCTTCTTGACCAGATGCAGCGCGGCGCGGCGCGCCGAGCGCGGCCCCAGTCCCGGCAGCTTCGCCAGGATCTGGATCAGGCGCTCGATCTCGGGGCCGGCGGCACTCATCGCCGATCGTGTCTCGGAGGTCGCGTCTCAGAAGCGCGGAGCTCGGGGCTTACCCCCCTCCCCACCCCTCCCCCGCAAGGGGGGAGGGAGCAGGCAGCGGAGATCCAAGAGGTCATCGAAAACAACAATACGACCGCTCCAAATCGAGACCGCGTCGCGGTTCTAGCGTTCCCTCCCCCCTTGTGGGGGAGGGACAGGGAGGGGGGTAGCCCAGACCGCCGGGCTCTCGTCTCATCCCGCTCGCGCCATCGTTCTCAGAACAGCTTCATGCCGGGCGGGATCGGCAAGCCGCCGGTGAGGCCTTGCATCTTCTCGGCGAGCAGAACGTCGGCCTTGCGCTTGGCGTCGGCATGCGCGGCGACGATCAGATCCTCCAGCACCTCGGTCTCGTCCGGCTTCATCAGCGACGGGTCGACCGTGATCTTCTTCAGCTCGCCCTTCGGCGTCACCGTCACGGCGACCAGGCCGCCGCCGGACGAGCCCTGAACCTCGATTTGATCGAGCTCGGCTTGGAGCGTCTCCATCTTGCCTTTGAGCTCGGCGGCCTGCTTCATCAGGCCGAGAAAGTTCGCCATGGTCGCCTCGTGCAATTGGCGGGCGCGGACGCCTCGCGGTGGAGCATGTCGTCGGGCCCGGCCCGGCGGTGGTCCGGAATGCGGGACTCAAAGTCTTAACGTCGGCGGAGCCTACGCGAACAGGCCCCCGATCAAAAATCGTCGTCGACATCGTCAGGGAGCCCGTGGGCCCCGTAGGCGCTCTCGTCCCACACGGCCGGCTCGCCGGAGTCGTCGTCGGGCTCGGGCGCCGGCGGCAGGGAGGCCGCCGTCTCGGTCGCCTCGGTCTCGCGCCGGCGCACCTGCACGACCTCCGAGCCGGGGAAGCGAGCCAGCACGCTCTGCACCAGCGGGTCAGCCAGCACCCCGCGCTTCGCCTCGGTGTCGCGCGCCTGCTGCTGCGACCGGATGGTCGGCTGGCCCGGCGCGGACGACACGACCACGATCCAGCGGCGGCCGGTGAGGTCGCCGAGCCGGCGCGACAGGTCGCCGATCACGGTTTTGGAGGTATCGGGCTCGAGCGCGATCTCGAGATGCCCGTCCTCGAACCGCACCAGGCGGACGTCGCGCTCCAGCAGGGTCTTGAGCTGAATGTCGCGGCGCTCGGTGGCGAGCGCGACCAGGTCCTCGAAGCGGGCGAGCGTCGGGGTCGAGGCGGCGACGGCCTCGGGGGCGGCCATGGCGCGCGGCGCGGCGACGCGCGGCTCCGCGGCAGCGCCTCCGCGTGGCCCGCTGCGTTCGAACGCGCTGCGGTCGAGCGGCGGCCGGGCCGGGCGGTCCGCACCGGCGAGGGCGCCCTGGGGGGCGCCGCGGCCGGCCGGGACGCCGCTGCCGGCACCCGCAGCAGACGCGGTCGCGCCGGAGGTGCCGAGCGAGCGGATCACCTCGTCGGGGGTCGGCAGGTCGGCCGCATAGGCGATGCGCACCAGAACCATCTCGGCGGCGGCGATCGGCTTCGCCGCAGCCTCGACCTCGGCCAGGCCCTTGAGCAGCATCTGCCAGGTGCGCGACAGCACCCGCATCGAGAGGGTGGTGGCGAGCGCGCGGCCGCGCGAGCGCTCCTCCTCCGACAACGCGCGATCGTCGGCGACCGCTGGAACCACTTTCACGCGCGTGACGAAATGGGTGAGCTCGGCCAGATCCTCCAGCACGGTCGCCGGGTCGGCGCCGCTGTCGTACTGGTCGCGAAGCTCGGTCAGCGCCCCGGCGATGTCGCCGCGCATCAGCGTTTCGAACAGGTCGATGACCCGGCTGCGGTCGGCCAGCCCCAGCATGATGCGCACGCCGGCGGCGTCGACGGTGCCGCCCGCCGCGCCTGCGGCGTGCGCGATCGCCTGGTCGAGCAGCGAGAGCGCGTCGCGCACCGAGCCCTCGGCGGCGCGGGCGATCAGGGCCAGCGCCTCCGGCTCGACCGTCACGTTCTCCTTGGCGGCGATGTTGCCGAGGTGGGTCCCCAAGAGGTCGGCGTCGAGCCGGCGCAGGTCGAAGCGCTGGCAGCGCGACAGCACCGTGATCGGCACCTTCCGGATCTCGGTCGTCGCGAACACGAATTTGGCGTGGGGCGGCGGCTCCTCGATGGTCTTTAGAAAAGCGTTGAATGCCTTCTCCGACAGCATGTGGACTTCATCGATGATGTATACCTTGTAGCGCGCGGAGGTCGGGGCGTATCGGACGCCGTCCGTGATCTGGCGCACATCCTCGACACCGGTGTGGGACGCCGCGTCCATCTCGAGCACATCGAAATGCCGGCTCTCCATGATGGCTTCACAGTGAACGCCAAGCTTCGGCATGTGGATGGTCGGACCGGCGACCGAGCCGTCCGACAGCTCGTAATTTAGGGCGCGGGCAAGAATCCTGGCCGTCGTTGTCTTGCCGACCCCGCGCACCCCGGTGAGCATCCAGGCCTGGGGGATGCGGCCGGTTTCGAACCCATTAGCGATGGTGCGCACCATCGCGTCCTGGCCGATCAGGTCCTCGAAGGTCTGGGGGCGGTATTTTCGCGCCAGCACCCGGTAGGTGCCGGCGGGTTCGGCCGCGACGGGTGTCGGAGATGCGGACGTGGCAGTCGCCGGTTCGGCCTTCGCGCCGGGCGCCCCGGATGGGGTCGGCTCGAAAAGGGCCGGCGCCGCATGCCCGGTTGTCTCGGCGTCGTCCATCGCTTCGGCCGGGCCTCGCAGTGGATTTCACAATGGAATTCGAGAAGTGGGAGGCTGACACGCGACCCGAACCGGGGCTCGTTAGGGCTGCTTCCTTCCGGATCTGACCCGGTTGGCGAGTGGCTCGTCCACCGCCAACCTCCCGCCCCCTATATCGACGGGACGGGGCTGGATTGCAAGCGCCTCGGATGTCGTCGTGGTAGGGTCCGACCGATCGATTCCCGGTTCCCCAAGGCCCGCAATGCCCCCCGACCCGTCCGCCGCCTGGTCCCTGCACCCGCAGCTCGCCAAGGACACGATCAATATCGGCGATTTGCCGCTGTGCCGGGTGCTGGTGATCAACGACGCCAACTATCCGTGGCTGCTGCTGGTTCCCCGCCGCCCCGAGGTGGCCGAGATCATCGATCTCGACGAGGTCGAGCAGGCCCAGCTCATGACCGAGATCACCCGGGTCGGCCGCGCCCTCAAGGCGGTCACCCAGTGCGCCAAGCTCAACATCGCGGCCCTCGGCAATGTGGTGTCGCAGCTCCACATCCATGTGATCGCCCGCCGCACCTCGGATGCCGCCTGGCCGCGGCCCGTCTGGGGCCAGGTGGCGCCGCTCGCCCACGACAAGCAGGAGGTCGAGGCCTTCATCCAGGCGTTGCGTCGCAGAATTTGGCTTGCGTCCGACTAGGGGGCTGCTTTTAGTGCCGCCATGCTGAACCGTCCCGATTCCGACGACCGGCCCCGGCTCGGCTACACCGGAAACCTGCTCGACCGCGATCCGGCGGTCCGGCACGACCCGGCCCGGGTGGCGGCGCTCGCCGCCGATCCGGCCGCCCGCACCTATGTGACGGCCGGCGACATGGTGGTGATGCGGCGCGGTGCCGCGCTCGCCGACCCGCTGTTCGGGCTCGCCGAGGCCGACGGCCTCGGTCCGGGGCGCGAACGGGTCCTGCTCGGCCTGTCGGGCGCCGCCCCGCGGTTCGGGCTGGGGCTCGACCCCGGCGCCGCCGAGGCGCTGTCGGCGCGCTCCGACCTGCTGGTGACGGACCTCCGCTCGATCGCCGTGCAGGGCCTGGTCGCGGCCGAGCACCTGGCTCCGCTCGCTGAGGCCAAGGCGCTGCTGCTGTGGCACGTCCGCCACCGCTTCTGCTCGGTCTGCGGGCAGCTCTCGCAGGTCGCCGACGCCGGCTGGCGGCGCGCCTGCCCGGCCTGCGGGGCCGAGCATTTCCCGCGCACCGATCCGGTCGTCATCATGCTGGCCGTCGACGGCCAGCGCTGCCTGCTCGGCCGCCAGGCCCGCTTCGCCCCCGGCATGTGGTCCTGCCTCGCCGGCTTCGTCGAGCCGGGCGAGAACATCGAGGAGGCGGTGCGGCGCGAGACCCGGGAGGAGGCTGGCATCCGCATCGGCCGGGTGCACTACGCCGCCTCGCAGCCCTGGCCGTTCCCGATGTCGCTGATGATCGGCTGCTACGCCGAGGCGCTCGACACCGACCTCGTGATGGACATCGACGAGCTCGAGGATCTGCGCTGGTTTTCCCGCGACGAGGTCGCCGCCATGCTGGAGCGCCGCCATCCCGGCGCGCTGACGACGCCGCCCCCCATCGCCATCGCCCATTTCCTCATCCGCGGCTGGGTCGAGGAGACTTGGCGGCCGGCGTGAGCCGGCGCCTCGCTTCGGCCCGATGCCGCGCACGGACCCGCCATGGATGCCATCGACCGAAAGATCCTCGCGCTGCTCCAGGACGACGCCTCGCTCTCCGTGCAGGAGATCGGCAACCGCGTCGGCCTGTCCTCGACGCCGTGCTGGAAGCGCATCCAGAAGCTGGAGGCGGCCGGCATCATCGCCCGCCGGGTGGCGCTGGTCGATCCCGACAAGGTCGGGCTCGGCGTCACGGTGTTCGTCTCGGTGGAGACGGCCGACCATTCGCAGGAATGGCTCGATCGCTTCGCCCAGACGGTCGGGGCGATGCCGCAGGTGATGGAGTTCTACCGGATGGCCGGCGACGTCGACTACATGCTGCGCGTCGTCGTGCCCGACATGCACGCCTACGACCGCTTCTACAAGCAGCTCATCGCCACGGTGCCGCTCAAGAACGTCACCTCGCGCTTCGCCATGGAGCGCATCAAGTCGACCACGGTGCTGCCGATCGGGTGAGGCCGGCGGGCACCGACGCCGAGCTTCGGTGTCGGTGCCGGGCTCGTCCCCATCGGGGCCGAGGTCGAAGCATTTGCGATTTTCTCAGGAGGATCGATATCCTCCGCTCATTCCCGCGCAAGCGGGAATCCAGTCTTGCTTTGCGTGGCCCTGGGTCCCCGCCTTCGCGGGGACGAGCGGAACGGGATGGCTGATCGCGTCGTCTCGGCGCCGAAGCCCGCGTCAGCTCTTGGTGACCTGGTTGGTCATCCGCGGCTTCATGAAGATCTGGTCGGACAGCGGCAGGGTGCCGGTGATGACGTAGCCGATCGTCGGCTTGTAGCTGTACGCGGCCTCGCCCCAGATCAGCGTGCAGGCGGTGGTCGCGGTGGCGCAGGGGGCGAGCAGCGCGGACGGGATCAGGCTGGAGACGTCGGTGCCCTTGGTGCGCGCCGTGCCGCCCTGCGTCGAGCTCCAGTCGATGGTCGCCTTCTTGGACTTGTCGACGACGACGCTCGACACCGTGACCTTCAGGTTGGCCGACGAGTAGGGCGCCAGCACGGCCGTGGCGGCGCTGAGGATGTTGGTGAGATCGGTCGTGCTCACCGTGGTGGCCTGCGCCACCAGGTCGGCGACCGTGTGCGACACCAGCGTCACCTTGCGGTCGATGCTGACCGCCTGGGTCACCTCGACGCCGCCCAGATAGAGCGTCAGCATCACCGGCAGCAGCAACGCGAATTCGACGGCGGAGACGCCGCCGTCGTCGCCGCCGAACCGTCGAGCCGGTTCGGCGAGGAAGCGGAGCAGTCGGGCGTGCGGCATGGCAGCCTCAGAAGGGTTCGTTGCGGAATGCGGCGGTCGCGACCAGCATGCGCGTGGTGGACGAGCTGTCGGCCAGATAGGTCTGGGTCAGCGGCGAGACGATAGGCCACTTGTAGATCAGGCGGACCACGACGATGTCGCCGTTGGCGCCGGGCTGATAGGTGGTGACCGGCTTGCCGCTCGAGTCGACCGTCACGGTGCTGGTGATCGAGGCGAACGACGTGTATTTCTGCACGTCGACATACATTCCGTTCGCGCAGTCGAACAGAGCGACGATCTTGCCGCACACCGCGGTCTTGAACTTGTCGGCGTCGAAGCTCGCACTCTGCGCCTGCCCGGTCATGATCAGACGGGCCGAATCGGCGACCGCGGTCTCCAGCGTCTGCTGGGCGAAGAACACCAGCGCCGTCTCCATCGTCATCAGCAGGATCGACATGAACGGCAGCAGCACGATGCCGAACTCGATGGCGGTCGTGCCTTCCTTCCGGCGCACGAAGCTCCGCAGCCAAGCCGGCGTCGTCGACCGCACAGCCGAACGCGCCGGCGCCACGACGCGCGCCGACAACCCCGCCTGGACGGCTTCGAGCATCCTCGTGCATCGTCGGAGCATGGGCGCACCTCTCGCGAACGAGCTATTTTAGGCAAAGGCCTGTTGTGAAACCCTTGCGCTGGACCGGTAGCGGCCCGCCCCTCCGATTGAGAAAACTTTAACCAAGAGGGGCGCGCGGAGCCTGGTCTCGTCACCCCGCGGTGCGCGACCGAGCCTCAGCGCGCCGGACCCGGACCGCCGGCGCCGGCCTGGGCGCGCAGGTTGCGCGTGCTGGTCTGCGAGATGGTCGCGTCGAAGAAGTCCGGCGTGTCGCCGAGCGTGATGCGGCGGTCGCAGTCCGGCGTGCAACTATACGACTCGCGCCTGGCGCCGCGATAGACGACGACGGCGTCGGGCGGTCCCTGCACCTGCACGGCCTCGTTCATCAGCATCTTTCCGGCGCGGTCGAGCGCCACCAGATTGGTGACGCCGTATCCCTTGCCGGTGATCACCATCATGCCGCCGGCCTGCACGGAAACATCGGCAATCAGCGGGTTTCCGATCACGATGGTGGCGACGTTCTCGGGCATCTTGACGATGCGGGCCTGATCGAGAACAACGACGAGGGGATCGGCCGGCGCCGCCGGTTCCGCAGCCGCCACACCGCAGAGGAGGCAGAGCGCCAAGCCGATCGGACCAGGCCAGCACCGCCACGACGAGCACGTCATCGGAACTCTCCAAATCACACCGGAACCGACGACCGCGAGACGGCCGTATCCGCGCTCTCGACCTTGCGACGGAATTGGTGAATCAAATGCCAATGAGCCGGATGCGGCCGAGTTGCAGAAAGGCCCGATTTTCGGGGACTTCCTCGCCAATTTGCACGACATTTGAAACAGGGTGTTAACCACGCGCCAAACGATCGCGATGAGGCCCGGATTCTGCGAGCGAATTAACCGGCACGCAAGGGGCCTGCGCTAACGTGGCGCCAAGGTCCGGATTGACCGGGACACAACTGGTTGGCGGACCGAGCTCAGACAGTATGCGTGGACTCCAGGAGCAGGACATGAACAACCTTGTGAAGCGCTTTGCGAAGGACGAGTCTGGTGCGACCGCCATCGAGTATGGCCTGATCGCCGCCGGCATCTCGGTCGCCATCATCGCGGTGGTGAATTCTCTCGGCACCAGCCTGAAGAACACCTTCTCGAACGTCTCCAGCCAGCTCGGCAAGTAAGCCGACCGCAGGCTCGAAAACAGAAGGCCCCGGACCTCGCGTCCGGGGCCTTCTGCTGTTTCAGGGCAGCTCTTCGCGGCCCGCGCCACGAATTCGTTAAACGATCGGTTCTGATTTGACGCGAACATTCCGCCGATTTTCGCTGCTTCGGCTTATCGGCTCGGCGACGGGTGGATGCGAGACTCCACCGTCGGCCGAACAGTCCGGCCTCGGATTTGACAACACCAAGGAAACCGAAATGACCCTCATCAAGCGCTTCCTCGCCGACAAGTCCGGTGCGACCGCCATCGAGTACGGCCTGATCGCCGCCGGCATCTCGGTCGCCATCATCGCGGTGGTGAACTCGCTCGGCACCAGCCTGAAGAACACCTTCTCGAACGTCTCCAGCCAGCTCGGCAAGTAAGCTCCGGCCGGCACGATACGAAAGGCCCCGGGCGCCGCGCCCGGGGCCTTCCGCATTCTCGGACGGAAGACATGATATGGTTTATGCGACGTGAACGGGATCGCATTAATATTGCACAAGTCACGGCGGGAAATTCTGCAACTTCTCTTATTACCTCTTTCGCGTGTCGATGCGACCATGCTCACGTCGCCACACGGGCGATCATCCATTTCAGGAGAACGTGACATGACTCTCATCAAGCGCTTCGCTGCCGACCAGTCCGGCGCCACCGCCATCGAGTACGGCCTGATCGCCGCCGGCATCTCGGTCGCCATCATCGCGGTGGTGAACTCGCTCGGCACCAGCCTGATGAACACCTTCTCGAACGTCTCCAGCCAGATCGGCAAGTAACGACCGGCTCGGCTCGGACGGCGACGGTCCCGCATCGGACGGGGCGGTTGCCAGCCCGGGGGGACTCCTGGTGCGAGAGTCGCGGGCGCACGCCACGCGACCCGCCGAAACGCCCGACCGGAGTTACCGGCGCTTAATCCCTTCCACGTATCATTCACCTACGCCGCGAGGGCGATGTTCGAGGGAAGCATGATCCGTGCGTTGAAGCGTTTCGTCCGGGACGACCGTGCGGCCACCTCGATCGAGTACGCGCTCATCGCAGCCGGCGTCTCGATCACCATCATCGCCGCCGTCCAGGCGATGGGCACGAGCATGAAGGACCGCTACACCGAAGTGTCCAACAGCCTCGCGTCGGGGAACTGACGCCATGCTCCTCGATGCCGCGCGCCTGCTCGTCTTCCCGGCTCTGATGGCGTTCGCCGCCTCGAGCGACCTCTTCACCATGACGATCTCCAACCGGGTGGCGATTCTGCTCGCGCTCGGCTTCGGCGCGCTCGCGGCCGCGAGCGGCATGCCGATCGCGGAGATCGGCGAGCATCTCGGCGCCGCGGCCGTGGTGCTGGTCGTCAGCTTCGTCTTTTTCGCCCGCGGCTGGATCGGCGGCGGCGACGCCAAGCTCGCGGCCGCGACCGCCCTGTGGCTCGGCTTCGGCTTCCTCTACGAGTATGTGCTCTACGCCTCGCTGCTCGGCGGCGTGCTCACGCTCGGCCTGCTCGAGTTCCGCAAATACGCCCTGCCGGGCCGGCTCGGCGACGAGGCCTGGATCGAGCGCCTGCACCGCCGCGACGGCGGCATCCCGTACGGGATCGCGCTCGCCGCCGCCGCGCTGCTGATCTATCCGTCGACCCCCTGGATGGCCGCGATCGGCTGAGCCGTCGCGCCGCCGCCACGGCTTTCCCCGGTTCGTCTCGCACGGTCGCGCCGTGCCCCGCGCGGCCGGCGCCGGGAAGAAACATCCGTTCAAATACGCCCTGTCGCTCAGGGGCTTCGCGCCTCTCTGGTCGGCCGATGTGGCAAACCGGATACGCCTCATTAACCATGAATTGACCTTTGGCTGCTGAAATGCCGGCAGGACGGAGTCTGGTGCCGTCGCGTCATGTGGAAAGTGAAGCGTATGAAAGCCGCCCGCCTGATCGTCCTCGGAATCGCCGTCGTCGCCGGCGGCCTCGCGGCCATCCTGGCCGGCGGCCTCGACCGCCAGGAGGCTCCGGCTCCGGCCCCGGCCGCCAGTCTCGACACCGTCGAGGTGCTGGTGGCCAAGAACGACATCGGGATCGGGCAGAGCCTCAGCGAGCAGGACGTGCAGTGGCAGCCGTGGCCGACGGCCGCGCTGAGCCCCGCCTTCCTGCGCCGCAACGAGCGCCCCGACGCCGTCGCGCAGTTTGTCGGCGCCATCGCCCGCACGCCGATCGCCGCCGGCGAGCCGGTGCGCGAGAGCAAGCTGATCAAGGTGAAGGGCTCGGGCTACATGGCCGCCATCCTGCCGCAGGGCATGCGGGCGGTGTCGACCGAAATCTCGCCGGAGACCGGCGCCGGCGGCTTCATCCTGCCGAACGACCGCGTCGACGTGCTGCTCACCCGCCGCGACCGCGAATCCGAGCGCGCGACCGGCATCGAGGCCCATGTCAGCGAGACCGTGCTGCCGGACGTGCGGGTGCTCGCCATCGACCAGCTCGTCGAGGAGAAGAACGGCCAGAAGGTCGTGGTCGGACGCACCGCGACGCTGGAGCTGACGCCGCGCCAGGCCGAAACCCTCGCGGTTTCCAAGCAGATGGGCTCGCTGTCGCTGGCGCTGCGCAGCCTCGCCGACTCCGACCCGAGCAGGGACCGCGGCGAGGTGGTCGAGGTCGAGCGCAGCAACCGGCTGAACATGGTCCGCTTCGGCGTGACGAGCACGACGATCGCAAAGTGAGCGGCTTACGGGGTGGGCTGCGAGGCAAGGGGGCGGAGATGTCCATGAGCGCCATGAAGCGGGCCGTCGCGCTGGGAGCGCTGCTGGTCGGGGCCGCCGTCGGCCTCGCGCAGCCGGCCGGCGCCGCCGATCCGCGCGGGCTGCCGCCGCCCTTGCCGCCGCCTGCCGTCGAGACGATGGCGGTCGAGCCGGGCGTGCAGTCGGTGCAGCTCGGCGTCGGCAAGTCGGTGGTGATCGACCTGCCGCGCGACGTCAAGGACGTCCTGGTCGCCAATCCCGAGATCGCCAATGCGGTGATCCGCTCGTCGCGCCGCGCCTATCTGATCGGCGGCAAGATCGGGCAGACCAACATCTATTTCTTCGACGAGACCGGCGCCCAGATCGTCGGCTACGACATCGCGGTGACGCGCGACCTCAACGGCCTGCGCGCGACCCTGCGCCGCATGTTCCCGCAAGGCGACGTGTCGATCGAGGGCGCCGGCGAGGGCGTCATGCTCACCGGGACGGTGACGAGCCCGTCCGATGCCCAGCAGGCCTTCGACCTCGCGGTCCGCCTGGTCGGCACCGACACGAAGGTGCTCAATGCCATCGCGGTGAAGGGCCGCGACCAGGTGATGCTGAAGGTCACGGTCGCCGAGGTGCAGCGCGACATCATCAAGCAGCTCGGCATCAATCTCGACGGCACCATCGGCAGCGGCAACGCGGTGCTCAACCTGAGCACCAGCAATCCGTTCTCGGCCTATGGCGGGGACCTCAGCGGAACGGCGTTCACCGGAACCTTCGGCAAGGTCACGGCGACCCTCAAGGCGATGGAGCGCGCCGGCGTCATCCGCACGCTGGCCGAGCCGAATCTGAGCGCGGTGTCGGGCGAGAGCGCGACGTTCCTGGCGGGCGGCGAGTTTCCCATCCCGGGCGGGCTGACCTGCGACCAGACCGGCCGCAACTGCCAGGTCGCGGTTCAGTTCAAGAAGTTCGGCATCGGGCTGGCCTTCACGCCGGTGGTGCTGAGCGAGGGCCGCATCAGCCTCAAGGTCATGACCGAGGTCTCGGATCTGTCCAACGAGAACTCCATGACGCTGCAGCCGACCATCGGCGGACCGACCGTCACGATCCCGTCGATCCGGACGCGGCGCGCCGAGACGGTCGTCGAGATCCCGTCCGGTGGCATGCTCGCCATGGCCGGCATGATCCAGGAGCAGACCAAGCAGGCGATCAACGGCGTGCCCGGGCTGCTCCAGCTTCCGGTGCTCGGCACGCTGTTCCGCAGCCGGGACTACGTGAATCGCGAGTCCGAGCTGATGATCATGGTGGCGCCCTACACGGTTCGGTCGGTGGCGCCGAAGGGCCTGTCGCGGCCCGACGACGGGTACGCCGACATCTCCGATCCATCCGCCGTGCTGCTCGGCCGCCTCAACAAGATCTACGGCGTGAGCGGCAGCGCCGATCCGAGCCGCACCTATTTCGGCAAGTACGGCTTCATTCTGGACTGAGTGGCAGGGACCGGGAGACGACCACATGACTCGAGCGGACCCGACCAAGCCGATGAGGGAGCGTCCCGGCGCAGGCGTGCCGCGCGCCCGTTCCGTGCACGCCACCCTGTTGCGCACCGCCGCGGCCCTGATGCTCGCCACCGCGCTCGGCGGCTGCCTCGGATCGCGCGACCAGACGGCCAGCGTGCCGAACGACTACCGGCTACGCCATCCGATCGCCATTCACGAGGGCGACCAGGCGATCGAGCTGTTCATCGGCACCAATCGCGGCGGGCTGACGCCGAACCAGCGCGCTCAGGTGCTCGCCTTCGCCCACAACTGGAAGCGCGAGGCGACCGGCGGCATCGTCGTCGAGCTTCCGGCCGGCACGCCGAACGAGCGAGCGGCCGCCGACGCGCTGCCGGAGGTGCAGTCGCTCCTGCACGCCGGCGGTCTGCCGCCGAACGGCGTCTATGTGCAGCCCTACCAGCCCGACAGCCCGAAGAAGGTCGCCACCATGCGGATCCGCTACCCGCGGATGGTCGCCGAGGCCGGTCCCTGCGGACTGTGGCCGAACGACCTCGGGCCGAGCTACGCCGATCCCGGCTATATGTCGAACAAGCCCTATTTCAACCTCGGCTGTGCCACCCAGCGCAATCTCGCCGCGATGGTCGAGGATCCGCACGACCTCGTCCAGCCGCGCGGCGAGGGTCCGAGCCCGACCTCGCGCCGCACGGTCGTGCTGGACAACTACCGAAAGGGCGAGCCGACGGGCGGCAACTACCCGAAGGAAGACAAGGGCAAGATCAGCGACGTCGGCAAATGATCACGTATCAGCAGAAATCGGCGGCGAGCCCCGAGACCGTCACCGCGCCCGGCGACGACGATTACATCGCGCCGGCGCCCCGCGTGTCCGTCCAGGCCTTCTGCGAGACCGCGGAAACCGCTGCGGCCGTGCAGTCCGCCGCCGGCGACCGCCGCATGATCAAGGCGCATGTGCGCGTCCAGATGGGCGGCATGGCGGCCGCCGCCGAAGCGTATCGCAACTCGCCGACGCCGAACGTGATCATGCTGGAGACCGAGAATCGCAGCGAGGAGATCATCGGCGCGCTCGACGAGCTCGCCGAGGTCTGCGACGCGGCGACCCGGGTCATCGTGATCGGCCACCACAACGACATCGGCCTCTATCGCGAGCTGGTCCGTCGCGGCATCAGCGAATACCTGATCGCGCCGGTGGGCGCGATCGACGTCGTGCGGGCAGTGTCGACGCTGTTCCATTCCCCCAGCGCCAAGCCGGTCGGCCGCATCGTCGCCGTGGTCGGCGCCAAGGGCGGGGTCGGCGCCTCGACGGTCGCCCACAACATCGCCTGGGCGGTGGCGCGCGATCTCTCGCTCGACACCGTGATAACGGATCTCGATCTCGCCTTCGGCACCGCGAGCCTCGACTACAACCAGGATCCGCCGCAGGGCATCGCCGACGCGGTGTTCTCGCCGGATCGGGTCGACACCGCTTTCATCGACCGGCTGCTGTCGAAGTGCACGGACCATCTGAGCCTCCTGGCGGCGCCGGCCACCATCGACCGGGCCTACGACTTCGCCCCGGAGAGCTTCGATCCCGTCATCGACTCGCTGCGCGCCAGCGTGCCCTGCGTAGTGCTCGACGTGCCGCATCTGTGGTCGGCCTGGACCAAGCGCGTGCTGGTCGGCGCCGACGACATCCTGGTGGTGGCGACGCCCGATCTCGCCAGCCTGCGCAACGCCAAGAACATCGTCGACATGCTCAAGGCGGCGCGGCCGAACGACCGGCGGCCGCTCTACTGTCTCAACATGGTCGGCGTGCCGAAACGTCCCGAGATCAAGCCGCCCGACTTCGCCAAGGCGCTCGAGGACGAGCCGGTTGCCGTCATCCCGTTCGAGCCGCAGCTCTTCGGCACCGCGGCCAACAACGGGCAGATGATCGCCGAGGTCGCCTCCACGCACCGGATCGCCGAATCGTTCCGGCATCTCGCCCAGATCCTCACCGGCCGCTCCGAGTCGAAGAAGACCCGCCCCGGCCTGTTGCAACCACTGATCGGGAAGCTGTTCGCCCGCTGACCCCGCCGCCCCGGAGAGTATTGTGTTCGGAAGACGGTCCGGCCTGCCGACGGAAGCGAGGGAACCGCCGCGGATGACGCCCGCGCCGGTGGCCCCGCCGCCGCCCGAGCGCACCGAGGCGGGGCAAGCGCCGTTCCCCTCGAGCGGGCTCGCCGCCCCGATGGTGCCGCCGCCCGCGACCGTCGCGGGCCGGGTGCCGACGCTCGCCGACCAGCCGAACCAGGCCCCGGCTCGGACGCCGGCGGCGGTCGATTCGCGCCGCTCCGACTCCTATTACGAGACCAAGAGCTCGATCTTCGGCGCCCTGATCGAGGCCATCGACCTCGCCCAGCTCGCCCGCCTCGACGCCGAATCGGCGCGCGAGGAGATCCGCGACATCGTCAACGAGATCATCGCGATCAAGAACATCGTGATGTCGATCGCCGAGCAGGAGGAGTTGCTCGACGACATCTGCAACGACGTGCTCGGTTACGGCCCGCTGGAGCCGCTGCTCGCCCGCGACGACATCGCCGACGTGATGGTGAACGGCTCAGGCACGGTCTACATCGAGGTCGCCGGCAAGATCCAGAAGACCGGAATCCGCTTCCGCGACAACCAGCAGCTTCTCAACATCTGCCAGCGCATCGTCAGCCAGGTCGGCCGGCGCGTCGACGAATCCTCGCCGATCTGCGACGCGCGCCTGCCGGACGGCTCGCGCGTCAACGTCATCGTGCCGCCGCTGTCGATCGACGGGCCGGCCCTCACCATCCGCAAGTTCAAGAAGGACAAGCTCACCCTCGAGCAGCTCGTGCGCTACGGCACGATCACGCCGGAAGGCGCCGAGATCCTGAAGATCATCGGTCGCTGCCGCGTCAACGCCATCGTGTCGGGCGGCACCGGCTCGGGCAAGACGACGCTGCTCAACTGCCTGACCCGCTACATCGACGAGGAGGAGCGGATCATCACCTGCGAGGACGCCGCCGAGCTGCAGCTCCAGCAGCCGCACGTCGTCCGGCTGGAGACGCGGCCGCCCAACCTCGAGGGCGAGGGTCAGGTGACCATGCGTGACCTGGTGCGGAACTGCCTGCGCATGCGGCCCGAGCGCATCATCGTCGGCGAGGTGCGCGGACCCGAGGCGTTCGACCTGCTGCAGGCGATGAACACCGGCCACGACGGCTCGATGGGCACGCTGCACGCCAACAATCCGCGCGAGGCGCTGTCGCGCCTCGAATCGATGATCACCATGGGCGGCTTCTCGCTGCCGTCGCGCACCATCCGCGAGATGGTCTGCGCCTCGGTCGACGTGGTCATCCAGGCGGCGCGCCTGCGCGACGGCTCGCGCAAGATCACCCACATCACCGAGGTGATGGGCCTCGAAGGCGACGTCATCATCACCCAGGACCTGTTCCTGTACGACCTGCTCGGCGAGGACGCCAACGGCAGGCTGATCGGCCGCCACCGCTCCACCGGGATCGGTCGGCCGCGGTTCTGGGACCGGGCCCGATATTTCGGCGAGGACGGCCGGCTCGCCAAGGCGCTGGACGCGGCAGAGGTCGGCAACGCGTCCTGATGTGGTCGCCCGGGGCCTCGGCGCCGGGTCCGTGTATGCGTGGTGTAACGGGCCGTCCGGCGTCTCCGGCAGGGGAGGGGCGGCACGAGGAGTATGGTCATGACCCTGCAGACGATCGCGCTGATGTTCCTGGTGACCGTGTCGGTCGGCGGCGTCGCCTGGGTTTTTCTCTATCCGATGCTGTCCGGCGAGAAGGCGGCCGAGGAGCGGTTCGGCAGCGTCGTGCGTGCCGAGCCGGTGCGCAAGGTGTCGACGCGCTCGCCGCAGCGGCTGCGCCGCGAGCAGCTCGAGGAGACCCTCAACGAGATCGAGGCGCGCGGCAAGAAGGCCAACAGTCCGTCCCTCGCGGTGCGGATCGGCCGCGCCGGGCTCGACTGGTCGAAGCGCAAGTTCATCACCATCGGCGCCGTGCTCGGCGTCTCGGTGTTTGCTCTCACCTGGCTGGCCGGTGGCGGGCTGCTGGCCGCGCTCGGGCTCGGATTCGCGGCCGGCGGCGGGGTGCCGACCTGGATCCTGAACTTCCTGCGCAAGCGGCGCGAGGCGAAGTTCCTCGAGCATTTCCCCGATGCCGTCGACGTCATCGTGCGCGGCATCAAGGCGGGCCTGCCGCTGTTCGATTCGATGAAGGTGATCGTCGCCGACTCGCCGGAGCCGATCCGCAGCGAGTTCCGTGCCATCCTGGAGACCCAGACGGTCGGCGTCCCGCTCGGCGAGGCCTGCGGCCGGCTCTATGAGCGCATCCCGCTGGCGGAGGCGAACTTCTTCGGCATCGTCGTGGCGATCCAGCAGCAGGCCGGCGGCAATCTCTCCGAGGCGCTCGGCAATCTGTCGCGCGTGCTGCGCGACCGCAAGAAGATGAAAGAGAAGATCAAGGCGATGTCGATGGAGGCCAAGGCGTCGGCCAGCATCATCGGCGCGCTGCCGCCGATCGTGATGCTCACCGTCTACATCACCAGCCCGGACTACATCTCGCTGCTGTGGACGCACCCGACCGGGCACGTCCTGCTCGCCGTGTCGGCCGCCTGGATGACGGCCGGCATCCTGGTCATGAAGAAGATGATCAACTTCGACTTTTGAGCGAGACCATGATCTCCGATCTCCTTCACGATCCCCGGCTGATGATGATGATCCTGGCCGCCATCGCGGCCGGCGCCACCGTCGTCACGCTGGCGATGCCGCTGCTCGCCAGCGACACGCTGTCCAAACGGATGAACGCGGTGGCGATCGAGCGCGAGAAGATCCGCCAGCGCGAGCGTGAGCGGATGGCACGCGGCGACCGGGTCAAGCTGCGCGCCTCGCCCAAGCAGTACATGCAGCGGGTGGTCGAGCAGTTCAACCTCAACAAATGGCTCGGCAAGGAGGAGGCGCGCGACCTGCTCACCCAGGCGGGATATCGCGGCTCGGCGCCCTATGTGGGCTTCCTGTTCTTCCGCATGGTGGCGCCGCTCGTCATGATGGCGCTGTCGATTCTCTACGTCTTCTTCATCCTGGATCTCGACCAGCCGACCACCGTCAAGATCGGCATGTGCATTGGCGCCACCTTCTTCGGCATCCAGCTTCCGCCGCTGGTCCTGAAGAACAAGATCCAGAAGCGGCAGCTATCGATCCGGCGCGCCTTTCCGGACGCGCTCGACCTGCTGCTGATCTGCGTCGAATCCGGCATGTCGATCGAGGCGGCATTGCGCAAGGTGAGCCAGGAGGTCGGGGCGCAGTCGATTCCGCTCGCCGAGGAGCTGACCCTGACGACCGCCGAGCTGTCCTATTTGCCGGACCGCAAGCAGGCCTACGAGAACCTCGCCAAGCGCACCGGCCTCGAAGGCGTCAAGTCGGTCTGCCTGGCGCTGCAGCAGTCGGAACGCTACGGCACGCCGATGGCGAACGCGCTACGCGTGATGGCCCAGGAGAACCGCGACATGCGCATGGCCGAGGCCGAGAAGCGCGCCGCCGCGCTGCCGCCCAAGCTGACCGTGCCGATGATCGTGTTCTTCCTGCCGGTGCTGTTCGTCGTGATTCTCGGCCCCGCCGCCATCCAGGTGATGGCGATGAAGTGAGGGCGTGCGGCTCGCTCGGTTCGCCTCTCCCCGGCAGGGGGCTTTGCAGAATTCGTCATTCCGGGCTCGCGGGCGACAGCCCGCGAGCCCGGAATCCCTAATACCGGTGCCGATTGCTTCAGAAACACAGGGGTTATGGGTTCCGGGCTCGGCCCTGCGGGCCGCCCCGGAACGACGAGGTGAGTTCTGCAAAGCCCTCCGGCGGGGAGAGGGCGAGGACGAAGGACTGCGGCTCGGTCGGCAGAAGTTGCTCGAGCTGCGTTTGTTGGACGCTGCATCCGTATGACACGCACCGGCTCGACGGGACGGTCTATCTCACGACTGGCCCTTGGCGGCGATCTTGGGTGGACGGCCCATCTGCTTCCAGTCGCCCTTCTGGGCCAGCATCTCGCGCAGATAGACGACGTTGGCGGAGGCCTCGTCGGGCGGCAGCTCGGCCTTGGCGATGTCCTCGGCGTCGGCGAAGCGGCCCTGGAGGCCGACCACCAGCGCGAGGTTCTGGCGCACCCGCGGATCGTCGGTCGGCCGTGCGGCGGCGCGGCGCAGCGTCGCCTCGGCGCGCGGCAGGTCCTTCGCCAGTGCGTAGGAGAGGCCGAGATTGGACAGCACGGTCGGCTCGTCCGGGACGATCTTCAGGGCGCTCGCGTAATAGGCCTGGGCGTCCTTGTGGCGGCCGAGCTGGTCCAGCACGGTGCCCTGCGCCGACAGGATGCGCCAGTCCGGTCGGTCCGGGCTGTGGGCGCGGCCGAGCACCTCCAGAGCCTGGTCGAAGCGGCCGGTATCGGCCAGCGCCCGGCCATAGGCGCCGAGCAGCACTTGGTCGTTCGGATTGCGCAGCGAGGTCTGCTCCAGCACCGACACGGCCTGGACGCGCTGGCCGGTGGCGGTCAGCGCCCTGGCATAGGCCACGGCGGCGGTGCTGTCGGAGGGGTCGGTGCGGTAGCGGGCGCCGTAGATCTCGGCCTCGCGCCGCCAGTCGGTTTCGCCGCGCGGCTGCGCCGCCGTCGTCACCGCTCCGGTGCGGTCGCCCGAGCCGAGCGAGCTCAGCGCCGATCCCAGCGTGTTGCCCGTGGTGGTGCAGCCGGCCAGCGAGGCGCCGAGCAGCCCCAGCAACGCGACAGAGGCCAGGAGTCGGGGGAAGCGGTTACGTCGGGACACGGTCTCACCTCACACATGCCGGGGCGCGATCTGCGGCGCTCCGTCACCTGATCAGAAATAGACCGTTAACCCTAACGCCCGGTTAAAGTATTTCGGACTTCACCGATGTGACCGCACGGCGGCGGCGGCGTGTGGCTGGGCGCCCTCAGCTCAGCAGCACCGCAAACCCCTTCGCGACCGCGGGGCGCGCCATCATGGTCTCGTACCAGCGCTTGACGTTGGGGTACTGGTCGAGATCGACCTGATGGCGCTCGTGCCGCCACGCCCAGCCGACGAGGGCGAAGTCGGCGATCGAGATGTCGCCGGTGAAGAAGGCGCGGTCGGCGAGGCGGCGGTCCATCACGCCGTAGAGCCGGTGCGTCTCCTTCTTGAAGCGCTCGAGCCCGTAACGGCGGTCCTGCTCGTTCTCCACCTGCAGGAAATGGTGCACCTGGCCGGGCATGGGGCCGAAGCCGGCCATCTGGAACATCAGCCATTCCAGCACCGGCACGCGCCCCCGCAGGTCGCGCGGCATGAACAGGCCGGTTTTCTCGGCCAGATAGATCAGGATGGCGCCTGATTCGAACACGCTGATCGGTTCGCCGCCGGGCCCGTCGGGATCGACGATCGCCGGGATCTTGTTGTTCGGGCTGATCGCCAGGAAGGCCGGGTCGAACTGCTGGTTCTTGCCGATGTCGACGATCTTGATCGTGTAGGGCAGCGCCATCTCCTCGAGCGCGACGCTGATCTTGCGGCCGTTGGGGGTGTTGAAAGCATAGAACTCGATCGCCATGCGGGGTCCTCGTCCGGCGCCGTGGGTCGCGCCGCATGACCGAATAGTCGAATGCCGCGCCGGCGTCCACGCGCCCCGCCGCAAGCCTGCAACGCTTCAAGTCCGGGCGGCTGCGTGCTAGCACGGCTGTCACGCGACACGGGACCCTTTCGACATGCAACCGGCATTTGCGAGCGACGGCACCACCGCCACCCCGATCTGGCTGGTCGATCCGGCCGGCTGGCCGGCGTTGCGTGCAAAGCTCGATCCGGCGGCGGCGGCGTTCGCGGACGCCGTCGGCTTCGAGCCGAAGCCCGGCCGCCACGCGCTGCTGCCCGATGGCCGCGGCCGCTTCGCCGGGGTGCTGTTCGGGGTCGAGCCGCCCGGCCGGGCCGGGCGCGATCCCTTCCTGCCGGGCCGCCTGCCGGGCCTGCTGCCGCGCGGCATCTACCGGTTCGCCGAGGCGCCCGCCGACGCGCGGCTCGCCGCGCTAGCCTTCGCGCTCGGCGCCTACCGGTTCGGCCGCTACCAGAGCGGCGGCGATCGCGAGGTACGGCTGGTGCCGCCCGACGGCATCGGCCAGGATCTCGGCTGCGTCGCCGAGGCCGTGTATCTGGCCCGCGATCTCGTCAACACGCCGTCGAACGAGATGGGCCCGGCCGAGCTCGAGGAGGTCGCCCGCAAGCTGGCCGAGCGCCATGGCGCGTCCGTGCGCAGCATTGTCGGCGATGCGCTGCTGGCCGAGAACCTGCCGCTCGTCCACGCGGTCGGCCGCGCCTCGACCCGGGCGCCGCGGCTGATCGATCTGACCTGGGGCGATCCCGCCGCCCCCAAGGTGACGTTGGTCGGCAAGGGTGTGTGCTTCGACACCGGCGGTCTCGACCTCAAGACCGAGACCTCCATGCGCCTGATGAAGAAGGACATGGGCGGTGCCGCGAGCGTGCTGGCGCTCGCCCACATGATCATGGAGCGCGGCCTGCGCATCCGCCTGCGCGTGCTGATCCCGGCCGTGGAGAATTCCGTCTCGGGCGACGCCTTCCGGCCGCTCGACGTCTACCCGTCGCGCAAGGGCCTCACGGTCGAGATCGGGAATACGGACGCGGAGGGCCGCCTGGTGCTGGCCGACGCGCTGACGCTGGCCGACGAGGAGGCGCCCGACCTCCTGATCGACATGGGCACGCTGACGGGTGCGGCGCGGGTGGCGCTCGGGCCGGATCTGCCGCCCTTCTACACCGAGGACGATGCGCTCGCCGGCGCGCTCGCCAGGCACGCCGCCGCCGAGCACGATCCGCTGTGGCGGATGCCGCTGTGGCGGCCTTACGAGTCGATGATCGAGTCCAAGGTCGCCGAGGTGAACAATGTCGGCACCTCGGGCTTCGCCGGCTCGATCCTGTGCGCGCTGTTCCTCGGCCGCTTCGTCGCCGCGGCGAAGAGCTGGCTGCATCTCGACATCTACGCCTGGACGCCGTCGGCCAAGCCCGGCCGGCCCGAGGGCGGCGAATGCCAGGCGGCCCGCGCCCTCTATGCGCTGCTCACCGAGCGCTACGGATGACCTTCGATCCGCGGCTGACGCCGGCGCGGGGCGATCTCGCGGCGGCACATCTGGAAGGGCAGGTCGAGGCGACGCGCTTCGTCGAAGGCCGCGTGCGCGACGTGGTCGAGCCGCAGGCGCCGCTGCGCCGCCGGCGCGAGCCGGATGCGCCGCTCGACACCGAGGTGCTGCTGGGCGAGCGCGTCACCGTCTACGAGGACGACGACGAGGGCTGGTCGTGGGCGCAGCTTGCCGACGGCTATGTCGGCTATCTGCCGAGCCACGCGCTGGCGCCGCCGGGGCCGACGCCGACGCACCGCGTCGCGGCGCTGCGCACCTTCGTGTTTCCGGAGCCGTCGATCAAGACCACGCCGCTGGCGATGATCTCGCTCGGCTGCCGGGTCGCGGTCGTGCGCCCCGAGGGCGCGTTCGCCGTGCTGGCGTCGGGCGGCTTCGTCTTCGCCCGCCATCTCGCTGCGATCGACACGACGGAGCCGGACTTCGTGGCGGTGGCGGAACGGTTCGCCGGCACGCCCTATCTGTGGGGCGGCAAGACCAGCCTCGGGATCGACTGCTCCGGCCTGGTGCAGGTGTCGCTCGCAGCAGCGGGGGTCGCCGCGCCGCGCGACAGCGACATGCAGGAGCGCGAGCTCGGCGCGGCGCTCCCCGATCCGCACGATCTCGCGGCGCTGCGCCGCGGCGACCTGATCTTCTGGAAAGGCCATGTCGCCATCGTGCGTGATGCCGACACCCTCGTGCACGCCAACGCCCACCACCTGATGGTGGCGATCGAGCGCACGGCCGACACCGTGCGGCGCATCGCCGAGGCCGGCGGCGCCGTGACCAGCGTGCGGCGGCTTGCCGGGCCGACGCCCGGCATGTGAGCATGGTCGGCCGGCCGCAGGGCCGGACTCAGCGTGGAGCGACCATGACTCTCGCCGATCTCGCTTGGCTGGCGATGGCGGCCTACGCCATGCACATCCTCGAAGAATACATGTTCGACTGGCGCAACTGGGCTCGCGCCGTGATCGGCCTGCCGGTCGAGTGGAGCGACTTCTTCATCACCAACGCGGTCGTCGTCGCGCTCGGCATCGCCCAGGCGATGCTGGCGCCGACGCTGCCGCTGGCGCCCCTGATCTATGCGGCGCTGATGATCATCAACGCGATCTTCTTCCACGTGCTGCCGTTCGTGACGATGCGCGGCCGTTTCTCGCCCGGCCTGGCCACGGCCGTGGTGCTGTTCCTGCCGCTCGGCGTCGCGATGTTTCGCGCCGCCGCCGCGCAGGGCGATCTCGACCTGCTGACGTTCATCGGCGCGGTCGCCGGCGGCGCACTCCTGATGGCGAGCCCGGTCGTTATGCTGAAGCTGAAGGGAAGGCCCTACTTCGATCAGCAGCGAGGTTGATCTCGCCGCAGCGGCGTGCCGCGGCGACGACCGCGGCGCACATGCGCCGCCGTCACTTCACCAGCGGGCAGCCGCCGTCGGCCAGCGGGCGGAACGCCTGCTCGGCCGGGATGGTGGCGACGAGGCGGTAGTAGTCCCACGGCTGCCTGGACTCCGCCGGCGCCTTGACCTCGAACAGATGGATCGGGTGCACGGCGCGGCCGTCTGGCCGCACCGTCAGGTCGCCGAACAGCGGATCGTTCAGCGGCGTCCGCTTCATCTGCGGCACGGCCTCTCCGGCGTCGTCGCTGCCGACCGCCGCGACGGCCCGGAGATACGCGAGTGTCGCCGAGTAGACGCCGGCCTGGCCGGCGCTCGGCATCTTGCCGTTCATGCCCGGCCGGGCGGCGAAGCGTCGCGCGAAGGCGCGGGTGTCGTCGTTCATGTCCCAGTAGAACGACTCGGTCAGCAGCAGGCCCTGGGCGGTCTTCAGCCCCATCGCATGGATATCGTCGATGAACACCAGGAAGGCGACCAGCGACTGCCGTCCGTCGCGCATGCCGAACTCGGACGCCTGCTTCACCGCGTTGACGGCGTCGGCGCCGGCATTGGCGAGCCCGATCACCTTCGCCTTCGAGGCCTGGGCCTGCAGCAGGAACGAGGAGAAATCGGCGGTGCCGAGCGGGTGGCGGCTGGAGCCCAAGACCTTGCCGCCGTTCCTCACCACATGGGCCGTGGCCTCCGACTCGATGCTCTGGCCGAGCGCGTAATTGACCGTGACGAAGTACCAGCTTTCGCCGCCGCGCTTCATCATGGCTGCGGCCGTGCTGTTGCCGATAGCCCAGGTGTCGTTCACCCACTGCACCGTGTTGGGCGAGCAGCTCCGGCCGGTCAGCTCCGAGGTCGCGGTCGAGGAGGCCAGGAACGTCATGCGGGTGCCGCGCGTGATCGCGGCGACGGCGAGACCGACGCCTGAGTTCGGCACGTCGACGACGGCGTCGACTTTGTCGACGTCGAGCCAGCGCCGCACCGTCGCCGAGCCGATGTCCGGCTTGTTCTGGTGATCGGCGTGGACGATCTCGACCGCGATATCGCGGCGCTCCCGGGAAAAATCCTCGGCCGCCATGCGGGCTGCCTCGACCGATCCCATGCCGGTGGTGTCGCTGAACACGCCGTTGATGTCGGTCAGCACGCCGATCCGCACCACGCCGTCGGAGATCTCGGCGGACGCAGCCGCGCTCGCGGTGAGAATCAGCACGCCGACCAGAAAAGAGGATCGCATGATCAGCAACTGATCTGGTCGCAGCGGCGCACCGCTGCGATCATCTGTTCCAGCGCCGTGCGGCCCGGATGGCCCAGCACGGCGACGCCCTTGATGACGAAAGACGGCGTCGCCTGCAGGCCCAGCGCATTGCCGAGCCGCACATGCGCCAGCATGGTGTCGGTGACGGCGTCGTCGTCGGCCGCCGCCGTGATCTTCGGCACCGGGAAACCGAGCTCCTTGGCGACGGCGAGCGCGCGTTTGCCGTCGACGGTGCCGCGGCCGGCATAGATCTTGTCGTGGAACGACAGGAACTGCGTCGGCGTGCCGAGCTTTTGCACAGCGAGCTCGACGCGCCCGGCCTGGATGGATTGCACGCCGAGCACCGGGAACGGCACCAGCACCAGCCGAAGCTCGCGGTCGGCGGCCAGGATCGCGGCGACGTCGGCCGCGGCCTTGCGGCAGAACGGGCAGTTGAGGTCGTAGAACTCGGCAAGCGTGACGTCGCCCTTCGGATTGCCGACCACCACGGCGCCGGGCAGCGCCTCGATGCGGCTCTCCAGCTCCACCGGCACGCGATAGTTGACGACCGGCGAGCCATCCTGGCCCTTGATCGGGAACAGGCTGCCGTCCTGGGCGCCTGCACGCGGCGCGAGCGCCGACACGGCCAGGAGAGCGAGCAACGCCGCCGCGACGGCGGCGCGCAACCGAAACCTGCACATTCCTCAATCCTCTCCCAGGAGCCCGCCGAGCCGCCCGCGGTTCAGCGCGAGCCATTGCAGCGCAATGATCAAATAGCCGTTGAAGATGGTGCCGGCGCCGAGCGCAGCGATCGCCTCGTCGATCGGCACGCGGATCGGCCGCGTGTGCTCGATCTCGTGGTCGGCGCCCGCCTGGTCCGGCACCTGCGCGGCATCGACCGAGACCAGGAAGATGGTGGCGAGCTCCTCCAGCATGCCGGGCGCCGGCATGAAGCTGAACACCTCGCGCAGCGCGCGCGGCGCCACGCCGATCTCCTCGATGCACTCCCGATGGGCGGCGGCGGCCGGCGCCTCGCCGTGGTCGACATAGCCGGCCGGGACCTCGAGGATGTCGCCGCGGCCGGTGGCGAGATGCGAGGCGAGGCGGAACTGGCGGATCAGAACGATCTCGTCGCGGCCGAGATCGACCGCGATGATGCCGACGGTGCGGCCGATCCGCAGGATGTCGCGCGACATCGTCGCCGGCGTTCCGCCGTGATCGATGGTGACCGAGTAGCGCTCGAACCGCCGAAAGCCGGGGCCGATCAGCTCGGGCCCGTCGAGCCGCACCTCGGCCGGCGTGTCGGCGAGAATCTGGGACGGGGGAGGAGATTGCTTGGTCATGCGCGGGTCATAGCACGGGGTTCATGAGTTGGTCATTCCGGGGCGCCGCGCAGCGGTGGACCCGGAATCCAGCGGGATCTCGGCGCTTGTGGTTGGATTCCGGGTTCGCACCGGAGCCTGCACTCGGACGGCGCGAAGCGCCGATCCGGGTGGTGCGCCCCGGAATGACGCAAGACATCACTGCGCCACCACCCCCTCGGGGGAGATGTCGAGATTGAAGGCGGCAGCGAACAGGGCCCGCGTATACGCGCTTTTTGGGGCGTTGAACACCTCGGCCGCCGGGCCTTCCTCGACCACCTTGCCGTGCCGCATCACGATCAGTCGGCTCGCCAGCGCGGCGACCACGCGCAGATCGTGCGAGATGAACAGATAGGTGAGGTTGCGGCGCTTCTGCAGGTCGCGCAGCAGGTCGACGATCTGCGATTGGATCAGCATGTCGAGGGCGCTGGTCGGCTCGTCCAGCACCATGAAGGTCGGCTCCAGCACCAGAGCGCGGGCGACCGCGATGCGCTGGCGCTGCCCGCCCGAATACTCGTGCGGGTAGCGAAACCGCGACTCTGGATCGAGGCCCACGTCGGTGAGCACGTTGATCACCCGCTGCTCGCGTTCGCCGGCCGACATTTTCGGGTGATGCACCCAAAGGCCTTCCTCGATGATGTTGGCGATCGACATGCGCGGCGACAGCGAGCCGAACGGATCCTGGAAGACGATCTGCATGTCGCGGCGGAACGGCCGCATCTCCTTGAACTTCAGCCCCTGCAGCGGGCTGCCGAGAAAGACGATCGGTCCCTGCGACGAGATCAGCCGCAGGATGGCGAGGCCGAGCGTCGTCTTGCCGGAGCCGGATTCGCCGACCACGCCGAGCGTCTCGCCCTTGCGCACCGCGATGTCGATGCCGTCGACCGCCTTGATGTGGCCGACCACCTTGCGCAACACGCCGCGCTTGACCGGGAACCAGACCTTGAGATCCTTGGTTTCGACCATCACGGGCGCGTCGGGCTGCAGCGGCGCCGGATCGGGCTTCGGCTCGGCTGCCATCAGCTCGCGCGTGTAGGGATGCTCGGGGGCCGTGAACACGCGCTCGACCGGCCCGTGCTCGACGATCTTGCCCTGCTTCATCACGCTGACATGGTCGGCGATCTTGCGCACGATGCCGAGGTCGTGGGTGATGAACAGCATCGCCATGCCGAGGCGGGTCTGGATGTCCTTGAGGAGCGCGAGGATCTGCGCCTGCACGGTGACGTCGAGGGCGGTCGTCGGTTCGTCGGCGATGAGGAGGTCGGGCTCGTTGGCGAGCGCCATGGCGATCATCACGCGCTGGCGCTGGCCGCCGGAGAGCTGGTGCGGATAGCTGTCGAGCCGGCCCGCGGGGTCGGGAATGCCGACCTGCTCCAGCAGCTCGACGATTCTTTTGCGCGCGGCGCCGCCGGTGAGGCCGCGGTGCAGCAGCAGGATCTCGGCGATCTGCTTCTCGATGGTGTGGAGCGGATTGAGCGACGTCATCGGCTCCTGGAAGACGATCGAGATGTCGTCGCCGCGCACCCGGCGCATCTCGCTATCGCCGAGCGCGATCAATTCCTGACCCTTGAACGTGATCGTCCCCGAGGGATGGCTCGCCGCCGGATAAGGCAGCAGCTTCATCACCGAGAGCGCCGTCACCGACTTGCCGGAGCCCGATTCGCCGACCAGCGCCAGCGTCTCGCCCTTGCCGACGTCGAACGACACCCGATCGACCGCGAGAATGTCGCGCGCGCCCTGGCGGAACGACACCGAGAGGTCGCGTACGGAGAGGAGGGGGGATGTCATGTCGTCACCCGAACGCCTTGCGCGGATCGAAGGCGTCGCGCACCGCCTCGCCGATGAAGATCAGCAGCGACAGCATCATGGCCACGGTGAAGAAGGCCGTGAGGCCGAGCCATGGCGCCTGGACGTTGGCCTTGCCCTGGCCGAGCATCTCGCCGAGCGAGGGCGAGCCGGGCGGCAGGCCGAAGCCGAGGAAGTCGAGGGCGGTCAGCGTCATCACCGAGGACGACAGGACGAAGGGCAGGAACGTCAGGGTCGCCACCATGGCGTTCGGCAGCAGGTGGCGGAACATGATCAGCGTGTTGGAGACGCCGAGCGCGCGCGCCGCCTGCACGTACTCGAAGTTCCGTCCGCGCAGGAACTCGGCCCGCACCAGGCCGACCAGCGACACCCAGGAGAACAAGAGCAGGATCCCGAGCAGCACGAAGAAGCCCGGCACCAGCACCGAGGAGATGATCAGCAGCAGGTAGAGCGACGGCACCGAGGTCCAGATCTCGATGAACCGCTGGAACAGGAGATCGGTCCAGCCGCCGAAATAGCCCTGCACGGCGCCGGCCGCGACGCCGACCGCCGACGACACCAGCGTCAGGCACAGGCCGAACAGCACCGACAGGCGGAAGCCGTAAAGCAGGCGGGCGACCACGTCGCGGCCCTGGTCGTCGGTGCCGAGCCAGTTGTATTCGAGGTCGCGGCAGCCGGAGAGGTGCTTGCGCTCCACCACGGCCTTGCACTGCGCCTCGGTGAGCATCCAGGTCGGCGGCGAGGGGGCGGGCGTCGGCAGGTCGAGATTGTGGGAGTTGTAGGAGTAGCGGATCGGCGGCCAGACCATGGTGCCGCCCTTGTCGGCGATCTGTTTCTGCAGATAGGGATCGCGGAAATCGGCCCGCGTCTCGAAGTCGCCCCCGAACGTCGTCTCCGGATAGTCGACCAGCACGGGAAAGTACCAGTGGCCGTCATAGGTCACCAGGAACGGCCGGTCGTTGGCGATGAACTCGGCGCAAAGCGACACGACGAACAGGACCAGGAACACCCACAGCGAGACGAAGCCGCGCCGATTGGCCTTGAAGTTCAGCCAGCGGCGGCGGGTGATCGGCGACACCTTGAGCGGGCGCATCTCGGGCAGCACGCTGAGCCCGGTCGGCCCGACGGCCTGGGTGTCGGGCGTCTTGCCGGGCGGCGCGCCGGCCGGGCCGGTCGGTCGGATCGGTGTGGTGGGCGCGTCCATCTCACACCTCCCGGGTCTCGAAGTCGATGCGCGGATCGACCCAGGTGTAGGTGAGGTCGGAGATCAGGTTCACGATCAGGCCGACCAGCGAGAAGATGTAGAGGGTGGCGAACACCACCGGATAGTCGCGATTGAGCACGCTCTCGAAGCCCAAGAGGCCGAGCCCGTCGAGCGAGAAGATCGTCTCGATCAGCAGCGAGCCGGAGAAGAAGGCGTGCACGAAGGCGCCCGGGAAGCCGGCGATGATCAGCAGCATGGCGTTGCGAAACACATGGCCGTACAGCACCTGCCGCTCGGTGCAGCCTTTTGCACGCGCCGTCAGGACATACTGCTTCCTGATCTCGTCCAGGAAGGAGTTCTTGGTGAGCAGCGTCATGGTGGCGAAGGCGCCGATGCCCATCGACAGGATCGGCAGCACGAGATGCCAGAAATAGTCGAGGATCTTCTCCCACCAGGCGAGCCGCGCCCAGTTGTCCGAGGTCAGCCCGCGCAGCGGGAACCAGTCGAAGAACGAGCCGCCGGCGAACAGGATGATCAGCAGGATGGCGAACAGGAAGCCCGGTATGGCGTAGCCGATGATGATGACGCCCGAGGTCCACACGTCGAAATGCGAGCCGTCCTTCACGGCCTTGCGGATGCCGAGCGGGATCGAGATCAGATAGGTGAGCAGCAGCATCCAGACGCCGAGCGACATCGAGACCGGCAGCTTCTCCTTGATCAGGTCGATCACGCGTACGTCGCGAAAGTAACTTTTGCCGAAATCGAACGTGAGATAGTTCTTCAGCATGATGAAGAACCGTTCGTAAGCGGGCTTGTCGAAGCCGAACTGCTGCTCCAGGCGCTTGATGAATTCGGGGTCGAGCCCCTGGGCGCCGCGGTATTTCGACGAGGTCGCGTCCAACTGGGCGCCGCCCTGCATCTGCCCGCGTGCCCCGAAGTCGCCGCCGGCGGAGCCGGAGATGCGCGAGGTCGCGCCGGTGTCGGAGCCGGAGAGCTGGGCGATCACCCGCTCGACCGGCCCGCCCGGCGCGAACTGTACCACCACGAAGGACACCAGCATGATGCCGAGCAGCGTCGGGATCATGAACAGGATGCGGCGGAGGATATAGGCGGTCATGTCGTACGACGAACCTCTGTTTGTCACCTCCCCCTGGAGGGGGGAGGTCGCCGAGCGCAGCTCGGCGGGAGGGGGTGATCGGCGCAGCCGGCGTTTGCGGCTTCACCCCACCCCGGTCGTCCGCTGCGCGGACGCCCGACCCTCCCCCTCCAGGGGAGGGTGAAGGCAGAGCGGTACTCTATCCTCTTCCCTCGGCCTTCGCCGCCTTGGCCGCGTCGGTCCACCAGATCTCCGGGGCGCCGCGGGCGTAGCGGGGCTTGGTCGGCGGGCGGCCGAACACGTCCCAGTAGGCGAGCCAGTGCGAGGCCTTGTACCACTGCGGCACCCAGTATCGGCCGGCCCGGATGACGCGGTCGAGCGCGCGCGCCGCGATCACCAGGTCGGCGCGGGTGTTTGCCGCGATGATCGCCTCGATCAGCGCGTCGACCACCGGGTCGGCGATGCCGGCGAGATTCTGCGCGCCCTTCAGGGCCGCAGCCTGCGACGAGAAATACGTCCGCAATGCGTCGCCGGGCGTGGTCGAGAAGGAGAAGCGCTGGATGGTCGAATCGAAATCGAAGCTGTCGACCCGGGCGCGGAACTGCACGGCGTCGACCATGCGCAGGTTGGCGTCGATGCCGAGCACGGCCAGGTTCTTGATATAAAGCATGTGATGCGGCTGGAAGGCCGGCTCGTCGAGCAGGAACTCGATGGTCACCGGCTCGCCGTTAGGCGCCACCCGCTTGCCGTTCTTCACCGGATAGCCGGCGTCGACGAGGAGCTGGGTGGCGCGGCGCAGGAGCGTGCGGTCCTGCCCCGAGCCGTCCGACACCGGCGGCACGAAAGGCTCGCCGAACACCTCGTCCGACACCTTTCCGCGGAATTTTTCCAACAGCGCCAGCTCGGCGCCTTCGGGCTTGCCCTGCGCCATCATGTCGGAGTTCTGGAACACCGAATGGGTGCGCTCGTAGGAGCCGTACATCAGCGACTTGTTGGCCCACTCGAAGTCGAAGGCGACGATCAGCGCCTCGCGCAGCTTGGGGTCCTTGAACTTGTCGCGCCGCGTGTTGAGGAACCAGCCCTGCGCGCCGGACGGCGTGTCGTCGGGCAGCACGTCGCGCTTCACCCGGCCGTCGCGGATCGCCGGAAAGTCGTAGCGGGTGGCCCAGATGCGCGAGGTGAACTCCTCGCGGAAGAGATAGTTGCGCGCCGTGAATCCCTCGAAGGCGACGTCGCGGTCGCGATAGAACTCGTACCGGACGGTGTCGAAATTGTTCTGCCCGACCGACACCGGCAGGGCCGCACCCCACCAGTCCTTGACGCGGTCGTACTCGATATAGCGCCCCGTCTCGAAGCGGCCGACCCGGTAGGGGCCGGAGCCGAGCGGAACGTCGAGCGTCGTCTCGTCGAACGGCCGCGCCGCATAGTAGACGCGCGAAAAGATCGGCAGCGCGGCGACGAACAGCGGCACGTCGCGGGCTCGTCCTGTCTTGTAACGCACCGTCACGTGGGCGTCGTCCAAAACCTCGGCGCTGATCACGTCGCGCATGAGCTGGGTGATGATCGGGTGGCCCTTGTCCTTCAGCGTCGTCAGCGAGAAGGCGACGTCGTGCGCCGTGATCTTGGTGCCGTCGTGGAAGCGCGCTTCGGGGCGCAGCGTGAAGGTGTGGGTGAGACCGTCGGGGGCGATGCGCACGCGGCTGGCGGCGAGTCCGTACATGGCGTCCGGCTCGTCGCTCGCTCGCGCCATCAGGCTGGCGAAGGTCAGCTCCAGGCCGAGCGCCGCGTCGCCGCGCAGAATGTAGCTGTTGAGCGTGTTGAACGTGTTGAAATTCTGGTTGAACTGGCGGCTCGAGCCGATCAGCGAGAACACGCCGCCCTTCGGGGCGCGCGGATCGACATAATCGAAATGCGGAAAGTCGGCCGGGTATTTCAGGTCGCCAAAAGCCGACAGCCCGTGCGTCTCGGTGCCCTCGGCCGGCTCGGCGCGAACGCGGGTCGGCGCGCCGCCGCCCGCAGCGACAAGCGCGGCCGTGCCGGCGAGCAGCAACATTTGCCGGCGGTTCAGGTCGTGGTTGTCAGCTCGAAGTCCACCCTCCCCTGGAGGGGGAGGGTCGGGCGTCCGCGAAGCGGACGACCGGGGTGGGGTGAAGCCCCAAAGACCGGCTTCGCCGATCACCCCCTCCCGACCGGCCTGCGGCCGGTCGACCTCCCCCCTCCAGGGGGAGGTGAAGTGAAGCCCGTCGTCCCGCTCGCCCCGCCTCACGAACGGCCGCCGGTCTTGGCGGCCTTGGCGGCGTCCCACCACCACACGGTCGGGAAGGCCGCCATGCCGTATTCCGGCATTTTGTCCGGCCGGCCGAAGCGGTCCCAGCGGGCCGTGCGAGCCTTGCCGTAGGTCCACTGCGGCACGACGAAATTGTGCGCCAGCAGCACGCGGTCGAGTGCCCGCGTCGCCGCCACCAGGTCGGCGCGGCTCTTGGCGTAGATCACCTGGTCGATCAGCGCGTCGATGCCGGCATCCTTGATGCCGATCAGGTTGCGCGAGCCCGGCTGGTCGGCGGCCTGCGAGCCCCAGAACCCGCGCTGCTCGTTGCCGGGCGACAGCGACTCCGCCCACACCGAAGTGGTGATGTCGAAGTCCCACTGGCGCATCCGGTTCTCGTACTGGGCGTCGTCGACGGTGCGGACCGACACGGTGATGCCGAGGCGCTCCAGCGAGGGCTTGTAGAACAGCACGAAGCGCTCGGAGTTCGGATCGGAGGCGAGGAACTCGACCGTGTAGGGCTCGCCCGTCCTGGCGTCGATCAGCTTCTGGTTCTTCACCTCGTAGCCGGCTTCGCGCAACAGCCGCGTCGCCTCGCGGAGATTCGCCCGCACGGCCTCCGGATTGCCGCCGGCCGGGTTGGTGTACGGCGTCGTGAACACGCCGGCCGGGATCTTGTCCTTCACGCTCTCCAGGATCTCGCGCTCGCGACCTTCCGGCAGGCCCGAGGAGGCGAGCTCGGTGCCCTCGAAATAGCTGGCGATGCGCTTGTACTGGCCGAAGAAGATCTGCTTGTTCATCTCCTCGAAATCGAACGCGAAGTTGAAGGCGCGGCGCAGGCGCGCGTCCTTGAACTTGTCGCGGCGGATGTTGAAGGCGAAGGCCTGCATCACGCCGACATTGCGGACCGGGAACTCCTCCAGCACGATGCGCTTCTCGCGCACCGCGGGCGTGTCGTAGGCGGTCGCCCAGTTCTTGGCGCTGTTCTCGCTGCGCCAGTCCATCTGATCGGCCTTGAAGGCCTCGAGCGCCACCGTCGAGTCGCGAAAGTACTCGAAGCGCAGCTCGTCGAAATTGTCGCGGCCGATGTTCACCGGCAGGTCGCGGCCCCAATAGTCCTTGACGCGCTCGAACGTGATCGCGCGGCCGGGGTCGATCCCCTTGATTTTGTAGGCGCCGCAGCCGAGCGGCAGCTCCAGCGTGGTGGCGCCGACGTCGCGCTTTTTGCCCGATGCGTCGGTGCCCTCCCACCAGTGCTTGGGCAGCACCGAGAGCTGGCCGACGATCTGCGGCAGCTCGCGGTTGCCGGGCGCGTCGAACGTGAAGGTCACGTCGCGCGCACCGGTCTTCTCGGCCTTCACCACATGGCGCCAGTAGGCGGCGTATTGCGGGTGGTTCGTCTTGAAGGCGTCGAACGAGAAGATCACGTCCTCGGGCGTCACCGGCTTGCCGTCGTGCCAGCGCGCGCCGGCGCGCAGCCGGTAGGTGACGAAGGCGAAGTCGTCCGGATGGCTCACCGCCTCGGCCAGCAGCCCGTATTCGGTCGACACCTCGTCGAGCGCCGACACCATCAGGGTGTCGTAGACGAGGTCGATGCCGCCGGCGATCGAGCCCTTCACGCCGGCCACCACGGTGTTGAGATTGTCGAAGGTGCCGAAGGCGCTCATGCGGGCCGCGCCGGCTTTCGGGGCGCTCGGGTTGACGTAGTCGAAATGCTTGAACGCCGGCGGGTATTTCAGCTCGCCGAAAAGCGACAGGCCGTGCCGCCAGGGCGGGCCCTCGGCCGCTCCCTGCGGCGCGGCGGCGCCTTGCGCGAGGGCGCCTTGCACCAGACCGGCTTGGCCGCCGGCGAGCGGGGCGAGGGCAGGGGCCGCCGCCGCGAGCGCGGTCGAGCGGATGAGGTCACGGCGGGTCAGGCGCAAGGACTATCTCCCAAGGAAAGCCTCCAGGGTGGCTCGACCGACGGTTCTAACCGAATATGTCGGTTTTGGGATGTGCGTCCGCCAGCCGCGCCCCGCCAGGGCCCGGGTTAAATATTCGCAACGCCGAGGCAAGCGAGCGCGCGCCGGGCCGGAGTCCCGGTCCCGGACGCGGTCATGGCCGGATCGGCCATCTGGGGCGACGGGCAGGTCCCGCGCCTGTCGGTCACTGCTTGGGCTGCGGCTCGGCGGAGGCGGCGCCCGTGGTGGTGGGCAGCGGCTGCGGGTTGTCGGACTGCCTGTTGAGGAAGACCAGGATATCGGCCCGCTCGCTTGCCTTGGGCACGCCGGCGAAGGCCATCGCGGTGCCCGGAATATCCGCCTTCGGGCTCTGGATGAATGCGTTGAGCTCGTCGATGGTCCAGCTCCCGCCCTTGGCCTTCATGGCGGCCGAGTAGTTGAAGCCCGCATGCGACGCCCGGGTCCGGCCGACGACGCCCCACAGATTGGGGCCGACCTTGTTGGCGCCGCTCTTGTCGAGGGTGTGGCAGGCCTCGCATTTGCGCGCCGCCGACTGGCCCCGCTCGGCGCTCGCCGTCGCCAGCAGCGCCGTGATCGGCTGGTCGGCCGGGGCGGCGGCCGCCTTGGGCTCGTCCGGCGCGCCCGCCACCGCGATGGCATAGCCGGGCTGCTCCGGCTTGTCCGGAGAGAAGATCACGCCGGCGGTCAGATTGAGGGCGATGACGCAGACACCGCTGAACAGGACAGCGCCGGCAATCTTGTTGATCTCGAAGGAATCCATCGCGCAAGGGCTCCGAAAGGGCGAGCAATGACGGCGGGGGTCCGGCCGCACGAGGTTCGAGAAAAACATAGCGGGTTTGCGAGCGACCTTGCAACACGTATAAGCGCCGCCGAAAGCCGCGGCTCGTCCTGTCGCGGCCGGCATGGCGTGGCGCTCTCCGATGGCCGAAACCGACGTCGTCGTTCTCATCCCGGCCCGGCTCGCGGCCACCAGGCTTCCCAACAAGCCGCTCGCCGACATCGGCGGTCGGCCGATGATCGCCCATGTGCTGGCCCGGGCCGAGGCGGCCGCGGTCGGCCCCGTCTATGTGGCGACCGATTCGGAGGAGATCCGCGCTGCCGTCGAGGCCGCCGGCGGCCGCGCCGTTATGACCCGGTCCGACCATCCCTCCGGCTCCGACCGCATCTTCGAGGCGCTGACGACCATCGATCCGGACGGCCGGTTCGACGTCGTCGTCAACGTCCAGGGCGACCTGCCGACGCTGGCGTCCGCGGACCTCGCGGCGGCCGTGCGGGCAGTCGACGATCCGGCGGTCGACATTGCGACGCTCGCGGCCGAGATCCGGCGCGAGGAGGAGCGCACCAATCCGAACGTCGTCAAGGTGGTCGGCACGCCGGTGTCGGAGCGCCGGCTGCGCGCCCTCTATTTCACCCGGGCGACCGCGCCGTGGGGCGACGGGCCGCTCTGGCATCATATCGGGCTCTACGCCTATCGGCGCGCCGCGCTCGCCCGCTTCGTCGCTCTGCCGCCCTCGGTGCTGGAGCGGCGCGAAAAGCTCGAGCAGCTCCGGGCGCTCGAGGCCGGCATGCGCATCGACGTGGCGCTGGTCTCCTCGGTGCCGCTCGGGGTCGACACGCCGGCCGATCTCGCCGCCGCCCGCGCCATGCTGGCCGGCGCGGATTGACTCCTCCCGATCCGAGCGCGTACCCAAGGCCCATCATGGATCAGCGAAAAATCGTCTTTCAGGGCGAGCCCGGCGCCAATTCGGACATCGCCTGCCGCGAAGGCTATCCCGACTGCCAACCGGTGCCGTGCCCGACCTTCGAGGACGCCTTCACGGCGGTCGCCTCCGGCAAGGCGACGCTCGGCATGATCCCGATCGAGAACTCGGTCGCGGGTCGGGTCTCCGACATCCACCACCTGATGCCGACCTCGCGGCTGCGCATCGTCGCCGAGTGGTTCCTGCCGATCCGCAACCAGCTCATGGCCGTCAAGGGCGCCACCCTGAAGGACCTGAAGTCCGTCGAGAGCCACATCATGGCGCTCGGCCAATGCCGCCGCTACCTGCGCAAGCTCGGCGCCGTGACCAAGGTCGCGGCCGACACGGCCGGCGCCGCCCGCATCGTCGCCGAGGCCGGCGACAAGACGCGCGGGGCGATCGCCTCGCGGCTCGCCGCCGAGATCTACGGGCTCGACATCCTGGCCGAGAACATCGAGGACGAGTCGCACTCGACCACGCGCTTCATCGTGCTGGCGCGCGAGCCGGCCGTGGTCGCCCCCGGCAACGGGCCGGTGATCACCACCTTCGTGTTCCAGGTGCGCAACATCCCGGCCGCCCTCTACAAGGCGCTCGGCGGCTTCGCCACCAACGGCGTCAACATGACCAAGCTCGAGAGCTACATGGTCGAGGGCAATTTCGCCGCCACCCAGTTCTATGCCGATGTCGAGGGCCATCCGGACGAGCCGGGCCTCAAGCTGGCGCTCGAGGAGCTGGCTTTCTTCTCGCAGCCGAAGTCGCTGAAGATCCTCGGCGTCTATCCGGCGCACCCGTTCCGCGCTACGTTCGCCAAACGGTCGCAGCTCGAGGTTGCGACCTGAGCGGGGGCTTTCCATGGCGGAGACGGACGGCAAGGTGCGCAGGATCCTGTTCCTGAGGGTGACGCTGCCATCGGCGGACGCCGCCTATGTGCGCTCGGTCGTGCAGGCGACAGCGCCGTTCTACAGCCTCCTCGGCGGCACCAGCGTGCGCCTGCTGCGCAATGTCGACGACCCCGCGCAGTTCATCCAGGAGATCGCCTACGAGACGCCCGAGTCGATCGAGCTGAGCCGCCAGCGCATCGCCGGCGACCTGCGCATCCAGAGTTTCCTGCAGGCGTGGCGCTCGCTGCTCGGCGGCGCCGTGCAGCTCGAAGTCTACGAGGATCTCTCTACGGGATCGTGAGAGAGTCTGGATGCAGGACCCACTCGGCCTCATGGTGAGGAGCGCTCCGAAGGAGCGCGTCTCGAACACACAAGTCGGCTATAGCCGACTTGTGCACCCATGAGTACCGAAGTCGGGCAGGCCCGACTTCGGTGGCCGCCCCGTCCTTCGAGACGCCCGCTACGCGGGTTCCTCAGGACGAGGCGGAATTGGTTCAGTCATCCAATGCGGAACTGCCGCTCACGCCGCCTTCTTCTTTGGCGCGATCAGCTTGCGCTTGAGCAGGCACTCGGCGATCTGCACGGCGTTGAGGGCGGCGCCCTTGCGCAGATTGTCGGAGACGCACCACAGCACCAGGCCGTTCTCCACCGTCGCGTCCTCGCGGATGCGGCTGATATAGGTGGCATCCTCGCCGGCGCACTCGTAGGGCGTGACGTAGCCGCCCGGCTCGTGCTTGTCGATGACCAGGCATCCGGGCGCGGTCGACAGGATCTTGCGCGCCTCGTCGGCCGAGATCGGCTTCTCGAACTCGATGTTGACGGCTTCCGAATGGCCGATGAAGACCGGCACCCGCACGCAGGTCGCGGTGAGCTTGATCTTCGGATCGAGAATCTTCTTGGTCTCGGCCATCATCTTCCACTCTTCCTTCGTGTACCCGTCCTCCATGAACACGTCGATCTGAGGGATGATGTTGAAGGCGATGCGCTTGGGGAACTTCTTGGTTTCCACCTCGCCGAGCGTGAAGACGGCCTTGGTCTGCGAGAAAAGCTCGTCCATCGCCTCCTTGCCGGCGCCCGACACCGACTGGTAGGTCGAGACGACGACGCGCTTGATGCCGGCGCGGTCGTGCAGCGGCTTGAGCGCGACGACGAGCTGCGCGGTCGAGCAGTTCGGGTTGGCGATGATGTTCTTCTTGCGGAAGCCCGCCACCGCGTCGGCATTCACCTCGGGCACGATCAGCGGCACGTCCGCGTCGTAGCGCCAAGCCGAGGAGTTGTCGATCACCACGACGCCGTGCGCGCCGATCTTGGGCGACCACTCCTTCGATACGCTGCCGCCTGCCGACATCAGGCAGATGTCGACATCCGAAAAGTCGTAATGCTCGAGCGTTTTCGTCTTGAGGATCTTGTCGCCAAAGGAGACCTCGACGCCCATGCTGCGCCGGGACGCGAGCGCCACCACCTCGTCGGCGGGGAACTGCCGCTCGGCGAGGATCTCCAGCATCGCGCGGCCCACATTGCCCGTGGCGCCGACGATCGCGACCTTGTAACCCATAGTTTACTCCCAGGATTAATATCCCTCGGCGCAGCCAACCGGAGTCACCGAAGCAAAACCGCTTCTAGGCGAGAACGACGGTCGAGACAACGCATGGCTCATCCGCGGTCGGAGACGGTTCCGCAGGACCCATATAGGCTTCGGTGTGCAGCATGGCTACTTTTCTGGGATCGGACGACGCCGCGCCCGGCCGGGCTCCCATTGCGGCGGCCGTGTCGACGGTCGGGACCCTCATCCGCTACTCGTTCTACCTGGTCGGCGCCCTGGTGCTCGGCCTGATCGGTCTCGTCATTCTGAGGGTGTCGAGCTACCAGGTGACGAAGGTCGACGAGGCGCCGTCGTTCCGGCTCGGCGTCTCCTCGCTCGATCGCCTCCCCGCGCAGGGCCTCGTCGCCACCGGCCGCGGCATCGGACGGGTCGAGATGCGCCAGTACGGTCGCATCCATGGCCGCGACCAGGACCTCACCGTCGCCCTCGTCGTGCCTCCGAAGAACTGGTTCGGCGAAACCGATATTGCTCGCGAGGTCAGGGACATACCGAGCCTTGGCGCGGTCTCGACGCGGTTCGGGCAGGTGCACTGGGATCTGGACACGCGGTTCGGCGACGTGCGGGCGGTCGACTTCGTGGTCCAGGCGGACGGGCTGCGCAAGCAGTGCCTCGCCTTCCTCAGCCGGTTCGACACCACGGCCGTCTACCTGAAGGGCTGGTATTGCGAGGCCGACGGCAGCCGGCCGGTCGCCGACAATGTCGCCTGCCTGCTCGACCGCCTGGTGCTGGAGAAGCCGCTCGCGGGCAAGGAGGCCGACGGCTTCCTGCGCGCCCGCATGGGCCGCGGAATGCGCTGCTCGGCCACCCTGGTCACCCAGACCAGCGATGCGCGCGGATCCAACCCGGCGTTGTTGCGCAAGGCGAATCCCTACGCGCCGTCGCGCTACTGAAGCCGCCCGGGTGCAGCAGGGGGGCCACAGGTCGCCCGGAAGTCGCCCGGAACCGGCCCGTTAAGGCGTCCGTTGCCTTGTCGTGGTACGGGAATCGACGGTATGAGTGTCTTTCGCGTTCGAAATGCTTGCGAGGATCCGATGCGCCCGATGACCTTTGTCGCTTGCGCCGTTGCCGCGGGGCTGGTGGCGGTGCTGTTCTCCGCGCCGGCCGATGCCGCGACCAAGCGGCGCGCGGCTCGCTATTACGACCCGGTCGCCGACTACAACGGCCGCCCGGCGTCGCGCATCACGGTGCGCAAGCGCTCGTTCCTGGATCCCGGCCGCGAGCCGCTGCCCAACAGCCAGCACTACAGCGACTATGCCTTTTCGCCGTCCTACACGGTGTTCCCGTCGTTCTTCGATCACAGCACGGCGCCGGGCTCGTGGTCGCGCATGCCGCTGCCCGGCCAGTTCGACATCCCGGGCTACTCGCGCTACTGAGCGCGGCTGAACTCACCCGCCGGTCGTTCCGGGGCGCTGCGAAGCAGCGAGCCCGGAACCCATGACCCCTGTCTCTCGATCTGCAATGCGCGCCGGGCGTATGGATTCCGGGCCCGCGCGCTTGCGCGCGCGTCCCGGAATGACGGCGAGCATCACACCCCCGCCAGCCGCGCCACCTCGTCGATCACGGCCTGCCCCATCTCGCTTGTGCCGACCACGGTCGTGCCCTCCGACTTGATGTCGGCGGTGCGCAGGCCCTTGTCGAGCGTATTGGCGATCGCCGTCTCGATGAAGTCGGCCTCGCGGCCGAGCCCGAACGAGTAGCGCAGCGCCATCGCGAACGAGGCCAGCATGGCGATCGGGTTGGCGATGCCCTTGCCCATGATGTCGGGGGCCGAGCCGTGCACCGGCTCGTACATCGACTTGCGGGTGCCGGTCGACGGATCGACGTCGCCGAGCGAGGCCGAGGGCAGCATCCCGAGCGAGCCGGTCAGCATCGAGGCGACGTCGGACAAAAGGTCGCCGAACAGGTTGTCGGTGACGATGACGTCGAACTGCTTGGGCCAGCGCACGAGCTGCATGCCGCCGGCGTCGGCCAGCACGTGCTCGAGCGCGACGTCCGGGAACTCGCGGGCGTGCAACGCGGTCATCACCTCGTTCCACAGCACGCCGGACTTCATCACGTTGCGCTTCTCCATCGACGCCACCTTGTTGCGGCGCTTGCGCGCCAGCTCGAAGGCGACCCGGCCGATGCGCTCGATCTCGTAGGTGTCGTAGACCTGCGTGTCGATGGCCCGCTTCTGGCCGTTGCCGAGATCCACGATGGTCTTCGGCTCGCCGAAATAGACGCCGCCGGTGAGCTCGCGCACGATCATGATGTCGAGCCCGTCGACCACCTCGCGCTTGAGCGAGGAGGCGTCGGCGAGCGCCGGATAGCAGATCGCCGGGCGCAGATTGGCGTAGAGGGCGAGGTCCTTGCGCAGCCGTAAGAGGCCGGCCTCGGGGCGCGCCTCGTAGGGCACGTTCGCCCATTTCGGTCCGCCGACGGCGCCGAAGATCACCGCGTCGGCGGTCTGCGCCAGCGCCATTGTGGCGTCCGAGATGGCGACGCCCTCGGCGTCGTAGGCGGCGCCGCCGACCAGCCCCTCCTCGGTCTCGAAGGTGCCGAGCCCGTGTGAATTCATCCAGGCGATCAGACGCTTCACCTCGGCCATCACTTCGGTGCCGATGCCGTCGCCGGGAAGCAGGAGAAGCTTGTAGGTCGCCATGATTCGCCTTGTGGGGGGTCTGTGCCGAAAGGTGCCGCCCTGTCGGACGGATGTCGTATGTGACGGGCGGAGTGCTAATGCGCGGATTGCCGAATGGCAAGGCAGGCGTGGCGGTAAGAATCCCGGCGTCGTGCCCCGCGCAGGCGGGGCACCCAGTACGCCCAGCGGTGCGAAGGCACGACGACCGGGGTTACTGGGTCATCCGCCTTCGCGGATGACGACGGCGGCCGATGGCAGGGCTCCGGCTAGATGCGCGGTGCCGGCAGGCCGGCGGCGGCGCAGGCGGCCCGCACCGTGTTGACCAGCAGGAACGCCACCGTCATCAGCCCGACGCCGCCCGGCACCGGCGTGACGGCGCCGGCGACCGCCATGGCCTCGTCGAAGGCGACGTCGCCGACCAGGCGGCTCTTGCCGTCCTGCGTCGGCACCCGGTTGATGCCGACATCGATCACGGTGGCGCCCGGCTTGATCCAGTCGCCGCGGATCATCCCCGGCTTGCCTACCGCAGCGACCAGGATGTCGGCGCGCCGACACACCGCCGGCAGGTCGCGGGTCTTCGAATGCGCCATCGTCACGGTGGCGTTCTCGCGCAACAGCAACTGGGCGACGGGCTTGCCGACCAGATTGGAGCGGCCGACCACCACGGCGTCGAGGCCGGCGAGCGTCGCGTGCACGGTCTTGGCCATGTAGAGGCAGCCGAGCGGCGTGCAGGGGACGAGGCCGGGCAGGCCGGTCATCAGCGCCCCGGCGCTCATCGGGTGCAGGCCGTCGACGTCCTTCCTGGGGTCGATGGCGAGGATCACGGCGAGCGAATCGATCTGCTTCGGCACCGGGAGCTGGACCAGGATGCCGTGCACGGCCGGATCGGCGTTGAGCCGCGCGATGACGTCCAGCACCTCGGCCTGCGAGGCGGTCGCCGGCAGCCGGTGCTCGAACGAGCGCATGCCGGCCGCGGCCGTCGCCTTGCCCTTGTTGCGGACATAGACGGCGCTGGCCGGATCGTCGCCGACCAGCACCACGGCGAGGCCGGGCACCAGGCCGTGGTCGGCTTCGAGCCGGGCCACCTCGGCGGCGACCGCCGTCCGCACGGCCTCGGAGGCCACCTTTCCGTCGATCAGTCGGGCAGTCATGCGGCGTCGGCTCCGGTCACGCGGGCAAGCGCCGCGGCGAGCGCCCGCGCCTCCCCGAGAATCTTGATGCGCTTGATGCGGGCGGTGTCGCCGGCGACCAGCGTGACGGCGCGTGACGGCAGCCGCAGGGTCTTGGCGAACAGGGAGAGCAGGGCGGCGTTGGCCTCGCCGTCGGTCGGGGCGGCGCGCACGCGCGCTTTCAGGACGGCACGGCCGTCGGCGAGCCGCTCGATCCCGTCGAGAGCATCGCGGCCGCCACGCGGGGTCAGCCGCACCGTCACGACGAGACCGTCCGGCGCCTCGCTCCAGGCGGCGGAGCCGTCCGTCACATCAGGGCCCGGGCCAGGATCGGGAGAAGCACCGACTGGATGAAGAAGATCACCAGGATGACGATCACGGGCGAGATGTCGATGCCGCCGAGATCCGGCATCACCCGGCGGATCGGCCGCAGCACCGGCTCGGTGATCCGGTACAGGAACTCGCCGATCATCGAGACGGCGTTGTTGCGAGTGTTGACGACGTTGAAGGCGATCAGCCAGCTCAATACGGCCGCGGCGATCAGGATGTACACATAGAGCGTCAGCAGAGTGCTGATGAAACTCAGGAATTCAATCATCTCTCGGTCCAGTCAGGTGATCGCAATACGCGCCTTGCATGGCGTGGATTCGGCGGGCCGGGGCCGTGCGACGTGTACCGTTCCGCTTCGGCAGCGGCAAGCGGCAAGAATGCCGCTGGTAAACGCCGCGTGCCGCGGCGTCCTGCCACGAGCGGCGGGGGGCTGTCGCCGGGGCGCAACGCTGTCCGCCGCCCTGGCGGACAATCCTTGACACCATAAGGAGCGGACCCGTAAATGGCGCCACCTGATGGCTCGCCACCCTTGTGGCCGCGAGCGGCGGGGCCGTAGCTCAGTTGGGAGAGCGCCGCAATCGCACTGCGGAGGTCAGGGGTTCAAATCCCCTCGGCTCCACCATCCCATCCGGTCCGATCCCGAATGCCGCCGATCCGCCGCCGCGAGCCGCGGGCACCGGTCGGACGATTCGTTGCGGTCGGTCCCGCGCCGTTCGCGGTCTCGTGCCGATTCGGATTCATTCCGTCCGGCGGCCGGCATCCGCATCATCAAACCGAGATCGAAGACCCTGGAAGGAACGAAAATGGCGACTCGCGCGGGGAGCAAGACTCTCACGAAAATCGCGAATTCGGACGAGGCGGTGGAGCCGCGCAGCCAGCGCCGCAAGCCCGAGACCGGGCGCTATCTGCTCCAGGTCGATCGTCAGACCAAGGAATCCTACGCGACCATCGAGGCCGCCGAGGCGGCCGGCCGGGTGATCAAGAACGCCTTTCCGGTGCTCCAGGTCTCGGTCTACGACCCGGTCGACTGCGTCGCCAAGCTGATCGAGGCGGAGTCGGAGTGACCCGGCCTTTTTGCTGAACACCGGCCGGTCGGGACGCTGTCTCGCTCCGCGTCGACGGCCTGCACATGGGCTGTCCGTGCAGGGGAGCCGTCATGCGCGGGCTCGACCCGCGCATCCAGCCAAAGCGCAAGGACGCTTCTGCGGACGTCGATGGATCGCCGGGTCATAGCCCGGCGACGACACCGAGAGCGACGGGGCTGGCCGCTTATTTCGGCGTCAGCGTTTCGGTGCCGAAGCCGTCATTGCCGCGCACGGCCCAGATGCCCTTCAGCACGCCGCCGTCCTGGAGCTGGTACATGACCAGGCCCGGCTTGCCGTCGAGCGTGTAGGTGGCCGAGAGCGTGTCGTTCATGCGCATCCCGAACCCCGTATAGGTCGAGCCGCCGATCGACCAGCGCACCGTGTAGGTGGTGTCGGAAATCACCTGGACGGCGAGCGAGCCGCCATAGCTCGAGCCGTCCGGATTGGTGCCGGCGACCGCGTAGCTCTTGGCGAGCGTCAGCGATTCGGCCCCGGCGGGCGCGACGAGCGATCCGACGACGAGGATCGCGGCGAGGGTTCGGCGCATCGATGGACTCCTGTTGCCCGGTCGGGCGTCCGCCATCGGGGCGCGACCGGGGAGGCAGGATCGATGGGCAAAAGATCGTCTGTCAACCGTGCGCGCCGTCACAGACGAATCGACCCGACCTGTCGCCGCACCGGCGCATCCGTGATGCGCCGGTGACGGCCGGCCCCGCTCAGCCGGGGCGCGAGGCCCTGTGTGCGGCCGAAAAACCGTCGTCGGCCGGCACCAGAGGCGGTGCCGAGACCAGGCGGCGGAGCCGCGGATCCGGACGCCGGCGCGCCTGCCGCCGCTCGCCGGCGCGCACGGCCAGGAGTGCGGTCGGGTCGCGCCACAACGGCTCCGCATAGGCGTCGGCGAGATCGCTGCGGGTCAGCCCGATGTCGGACAGCATGCGGTCGTTGAAGCCGCCCAGCATGGCGGCGTCGCGGCGGTGTCGCATCGTCTCGGCCAGATGGCGCGTGGCGCGCACCACCGTCCCGATCGCCGTGGCGATCACCCGCAGGGCGGGCATTTGGACGAAGCGGGCGGACGACAGCGCCGTCATGGCGACCTCCTGGTGTGTGGCGACTCGTGTGGCGGCGCGGCATCGTCGGCGTCCCCCTCCGAGGACGCCACCCGAATTGCCGCGCGTGTTGCCGGGAGCCGGAGAATGCCATTCCGGGATTGATGACGAAAACGAATGTTTTTAATCTGACCGATAAGCCGTGCTGATGGTTTGGCCCGGCGTCCCGGCGTCCCGGGCAACCCGGGGGTACCCCAGCGAGAGGTTCCGATGACCACGCTGCTCGACGTCGACCAGCTCCGCACCTTCGTGGCCATCGCCGAGACCGGCTCGTTCACGCGCGCCGCCGAGATCGTCCACAAGACCCAGTCGGCCGTCTCCATGCAGATGAAGCGGCTGGAGGAGCGCATCGCGCGGGAGCTGTTCGCCCGCGACGGCCGCGCCTCCAAGCTCACCGAGGACGGCGAGCGGCTGCTCGACTATGCCCGCCGCATCGTCAAGCTGAACGTCGAGGCGGTGGCGGCCTTCGGCACCGAGGAGTTTTCCGGCCGGGTGCGGCTCGGCGTGCCGGACGACTATGCCGACCGTTATCTGCCCGAGATCATGGCGCGCTTTTCGCGCGTCTATCCGGGCGTCGAGCTCACCGTCTATTGTGAGCCGTCCGTGGACCTGATCGCCCGCATCGACCGCAGCGAGATCGACATCGCCATCGTGACGAGCTGCGACGCCCACCGGGCCTCGGAGATTTTCCGCCAGGAGCGGCTGCTGTGGGTGACGTCGAACCGCCACGCCATCCATCTCGACACGCCGCTGCCGCTGGCGCTCGGCCGGCCGACCTGCAACTGGCGGCAGGCCGCGATGAACAGCCTCGATTCGATGGGCCGCACCCACCGCCTGCTGTTCTCCAGCGAGAATGCCGGCGCCATCTCGGCCGCCGTGCTGGCCGGGCTGGCGATCTCGGTGCTGCCGACCTCGGGCCTGCGCCCCGGCATGCGGGTGCTCACGCCCGCCGACGGCTTCCCCGAGCTGCCGCCCTGCCGCATCGGCCTTCTACGCAATCCGCACAAACGCTCGCCGCTCGCCGACGCGCTCGCCGGTCACATCGTCTCGTCGCTGGACAACCTTTCGGCCGGTGCCGCGGCGGCGGAGTGAGGGCGGCGTGATGGCGGCGTGATGGCGATGGGGGCTTCCGTCTAGATCTCTCCCCGCGCGCGCTATGGGATGCACACATCGCTTGCCATGCATGAGAGCGTCATGCGCGGGCCGCGACCCGCGCATCCATCGAGCTTCGTAAAAATGCTTGTTCGCAGGATGATGGATCGCCGGGTCAAGCCCGGCGATGAGCGCGGCGCACGATCGCACGATCCTCGCGGGCGGCCCGTTTCGTGTCGTGCCTCTAGGGCGATGGCGCGAGCTGCTCGGCGGCTCTGGGCGCCCCCGTCTGTGGCGGCCGACCGCGCGGCTTGAGAGCCGGCGGCTTGGTCTTCGGTCCCGCGTCCTTGCTCGCGCGGCGGGCTTCCAGCTCGGCCAGCTTCACCTGCCGCTCTTCGAGGTCTGCCTTCTCGACGGCGATCTTCTGATCGAGCGCTTTCTGCGCATCCTCGATCATCGTGAGCAGATCCTCCGACGACATGTCGGAATAATTCGGCGCGTCCATAAGTCCCTACTCCTGTTCCGAACCGACGATCGGCGTCCCCGGTTCGGCGATCGCATCGTCTCCGCCCGCCGGATCGCCGTGCGGCGCGATGCAGCCTGTGAATCGTCCAAGCGCCGGCTAAAGAACATATCATGAACACTAATTCAAGCCCGTCGCCGCAGGGCGGCCCGGCGCAGCGTGATCCGCCACGCGCGTCGCATGGTGAAACGGGTCGTCGGATTCTCGCCGCAGTCCGCTTCTGTAGCCCGGGTCGAGTGAAACGAAACCCGGGATCCGCGGCACCGTCTGCCCCTGGACGTCGCTGCGAGGCTGGGCAAGAATACGCCTCAGGCGGCGAGGACCGGGCATTGCCGGCGGTGAGCGGTCGTCAGGGTGATTTCAGGCGCGAATCGGGCGAGGAGACGCCGGACGGCGCGGAGAAGGGTCTGGACGGCGTCCAGGGGGCCGCGCGCGAGCAAATCGGCGGCTCGGTCGATCAGATGGGCCGCGAAGGCGGCGAGGCCGAGGATGGCGAGCACGCGTGTGAAGTTGTAGCAGAGCGCCATCAGGCTCCATTCACCGCGCACCTTGCGGAAGCCGCGCACGAGAAAGTGGCGGTAGCCGGCGCGGCACTTCAGCGTGCCGAACGGATGCTCGGCGAGGGCGGAACGACGGCGCATCAGGGTGCCGGCCCCCTGCATGCGGGCCCGGTGGCGGTCGAGCACGTCCTCGTGCACCCAGCGAAGAACCTCCCGGGTCCCCGATTTGGCGGTGATGCAGCGCAGCCGCAGAGGACACGCGTCGCACACGCCCTTGCGGCTCACGTAGCGAACCTCGAGCCGGCCGCCATTCTCCTTGGGCGTCTTGGTCGGCCGCAGCTCCGCACCAGACGGACAGCGGTAGACGTTCGCCTCGGCCTCGTAGGTGAAGTCGGTGTGAGTGAAGCAGCCCTGTGCCGCGAGCCGCCCGGTGCGCTCGGCCGCCGGCACATAGGCGACGATGCGGTCGTCCTCGCAGCGCTTCAGCGTCGTGCTGTTGT